>NZ_QSUU01000020.1 GCF_003439125.1 Collinsella sp. OM04-5
AAGCACTTAATGTGCTTTCCGTCTTGCGCAGGACTGTAGAGCAGCAAACTTAACCCGCGCCCGCCGGCCCCGGAGACCCTCCCGGAGGGACCGAAAAATTTTTTCAAAAAAGTTGTTGCGCGCCGGACAGACTTCTGTGTATACTAATCCCCGCAGCGCACGCGAGCGGAAACAAACGCGAACGCCTGCCTGGGGAGTTAGCTCAGTTTGGTTAGAGCGCCGGCCTGTCACGTCGGAGGTCGCGGGTTCGAGCCCCGTACTTCCCGCCAACGCAATTTAAGCCACGTCTTCGGACGTGGCTTTTTGCGTTTGATGCACTTTGTTTCGATAGAACGATCGCCCTGGCGCATCTTCGCCCAGAATCCCCGCCCCTTCGGGAACGCAAGTAAAATCTAATAAGCATATCTGTCTAAACAACAGCTTTGTTGCGCAACACCTGTTCAACGAGACAGGGGGTTAGGTTATACTAAATTGCACTGTAGGCCGCATCTGATGCATTTCGCTCCAAGCGCGGCACTCAGTGGATATCCGATTTACCATTTGGATGTCCTAGCGGTCATTTAGCGTCTCGACACAAGCTCGGCCCCGGAGCTCGTTCGAGCTGTTCGTATTCCTTGAAAGGGGAAAAATGGACATATCGAGGAAGACTGATTACGCCCTTCGTATGCTGGCGATGCTTGCCGAGGATCCGGAGCGTTTGCTTTCTGTTCGCACCGCTGCCGAAGAGGTCAATGTTCCGTATTCGTTTGCCCGCTCGATTCAGCACGGTTTGGTCCAGGCCGGTATTGTGGAGAGCCTGCGTGGCGTCCACGGTGGCATGCGTCTCAAGGTCAGTCCGGACGACGTCACCATTCGTCAGGTCGTCGAGGCCGTTCAGGGCCCTATGGTTATGAATGATTGCACCGCACCCGATGGCGACTGTGCGCGCATGGGCACGTGCTGCTATCATCCCCTGTGGGCCGGAGCTCAAGCGTTGATGCGCGACTACCTCGATTCCGTTTCGCTCGGCGACATCGTCGCTCACCGCCAGTTCCCGGCCGTCGATCCCAAGTTCGCCGACCGCGAAGCGTTTCCCGAGTACGCCACCTGTGCGTATACATGCCGGGAGGAATAGCGCCGCATAAGGAGCATAGATATGATTCAGGACCCCTTTCGTTCGATGATTCGTTCGGAAGGGGTCCTGCGTTATCGCGACCTTCCGTGGCGCCGCACGCGCGATCCGTACATCATTTGGCTTTCTGAGGTCATGTTGCAGCAAACACAGGTGCCACGCGTGGAGACGCGTATGCCGGCGTGGCTCGATCGCTTTCCGACCGTGCAGGCGCTTGCCCAAGCCGCGCCTTCCGATGTTTTGGACGCTTGGCAGGGCATGGGCTACAACCGACGCGCTCTGGCGCTCCACAAGGCCGCTCAGCGCGTTGTGGAGGACTGGGACGGTGAGTTTCCGCGTGAGACGCGTGACTTGGTCGCTCTGCCTGGTATTGGCCCGGCAACGGCGCAAGGTATCCGGTCGTTTGCGTTTGACCTTCCAGGCGTGTATCTGGAGACCAACGTGCGCACGGTCTTTCTGCATCACTTCTTTCCCGATGTACCGGCTGTTCCCGACCGCGAGCTGGTGCCGCTGATTCAGGCGGCCTGTCCGGCGGTCCCCGGTGCGGCGACCGACGAGATCGCTCCCTTTGCCGTGCCGCTCGATGATGCCGACACGCCGCGCGCGTGGTATTACGCGTTGCTGGATTACGGCGCATATCTAAAAAAGACGTTGCCCAATCCGTCCAGGCGCTCGGCGGGCTATAGCCGTCAATCAAAGTTTGAGGGCTCACGTCGCCAAAAGCGCGCGCATATCGTGCGCATGTTGCTGGCAGCGCGCGATGGCCAACCGGCGGGGATTACGCTTGCTGATGCCGTGGTGGGCGTTAACGATATGGAAGCGGCGGCTGGGCGCGGGCCGGTCGAGCGCGACTTGATCGCGGGCATTCTAGCTGACCTGGAGCGCGAGGGCTTTTGCCGAGCCGAGGACGATCGTTGGTTGAGTGTGTAGCCCGCTCAAATCTGAAGAACGGGATTGTAAGGTTTAAATTCTCGGCTTGAGGGGCATCCTAAAGACGAGGCCGCTCGGAGCCTACGGGCGGCATGCGTTGAAGGGAAGTACACCTATGGATTTTGAGAACTCCCAAACCAAGAAGAACCTCGAGACCGCTTTTGCCGGTGAGTCCCAGGCACACACCAAGTATCGCTACTATGCCTCCAAGGCCAAGAAGGACGGCTACGTTCAGATCTCGAACATCTTTGCCGAGACGGCTGGCAACGAGTCCGAGCACGCCAAACTGTGGTTTAAGTATCTGCACGATGGCGCCGTCCCCGATACCCTGGACAATCTGCGCGATGCCGCCGCGGGTGAGAACTACGAGTGGACCACGATGTACGACGAGTTTGCCAAGACCGCCGAGGAAGAGGGCTTTGCCGAGATTGCCGCAAAGTTCCGTGGTGTCGCCGCCGTCGAGAAGGCCCACGAGGAGCGCTACAACAAGCTCGTCGAGCGCATCGAGTCGGGCGAGGTGTTTGAGCGTGAGGGCGTAAAGGTGTGGAAGTGCCTGAACTGCGGGCACCTGCACGTTGGTGCCGAGGCGCCTGAGGTGTGCCCGGTTTGTAACCACCCGAAGGCGTACTTTGAGGAGCAGGTGGTGAACTACTAGCGCTTGGCGCTGGCTGCTGCGGAGCGCAGGGCGGGAGGCCGGATCGCCTTCCCTCCCCGCTCACGGCTCCGCAGGGTCGCGTTGAGGGAAGG
>NZ_QSUU01000021.1 GCF_003439125.1 Collinsella sp. OM04-5
ATCCGGTCCGACCGGGCCGCGCGGCAAGGAGATATATTGCCAGACCGGAGGGGCGCCGGGGGCGGGAATCTGGGCGTACACATTTCCTACACAGTTTGGGATTCTCAGCTGTATTTAAAAGTAATAAAGAGGGGACATCGTTTCCGAGATCCCCTCCTCCGTCTATCTATAGAAATAGGCTTTCAAAGCCTTAGGCCAAGAGCTTGCGACCGGACTCCTCGATCGCGTCAAGTGCTGCATCAGCCTCGGCGGCATCCGCGCCCTTAGCGAAGATGTACAGCTTAATCTTGGGCTCGGTGCCAGAAGGACGGACGATACCCTTGTTACCACCCTCGAGATCGAACTCAATGACATTAGCCTTCGGCAGGCCGTTCACGCAGGTGTTGTAATCCACGACGGCCTCAATCTTGGAACCGGCGAGCTCCGCGGGCGGGTTCTCGCGCAAACCAGCCATGATGCCGGCCATCTTTGCCGCACCCTCAGCGCCCGGATAGCTTAGCGAAATCGTCTTGTTGTGATAGTAGCCATACTTCTCGTACAGCTCGTGCATCGCATCGGCAAGGTTCTTACCCTGGAGCTTGTAATACTGCGCCATCTGGCAAATCAGAAGCGAAGTGCTCACGGCGTCCTTGTCGCGCACGTGGTCGCCGGCCAGATAGCCGTAGCTCTCCTCGAAACCGAAGATAAAGCGATCGACCTCGCCAGCATCGGAAAGAGAAGTAATGATGTCGCCGATGTACTTGAAGCCCGTCAGGCAGCGGCGAAGCTCAAAACCGTACTCGTCGGCCAGAGCGTCAACCATGGCGGAAGAAACGATAGTAGTAACGGCAACCTTCTTAGTGAGGTCCTCACCGCGGGCAGCACGGGTCTTGCAGATATAGTCGAGCAGCAGAACGCCCATCTCATTGCCGGTCAGCAGCAGATAGTCATCGCCATTTTTAACGGCAACGCCAACACGGTCGGCGTCGGGATCGGTTGCAAGCAGCAAATCAGGGTGAACCTGCTCGCAGAGATCGATGCCCTTCTGCATGGCCTGACGGATCTCGGGGTTAGGATACGGGCAGGTCGGGAAATCGCCGTTAGGCTCCTTCTGCTCGGGAACAACCGTGACATCGGTGATGCCAGCGCGCTCGAGCACCGTAGTAACGGGAATGAGGCCGGTGCCGTTGAGCGGAGTGTAGACGAGCTTAAGCGGAGCGCCAGCGATCTCCTCGGCAGAAAGGTTAGTCACGCCGCGCGCGAGAACGGCGTCGTAATAACGCTCGAGGCACGAGTCGTCGATCCATTTAACCAGACCCTGCTCAAGAGCCTCATCAAAGTCCATGGACTTCACGCCGGTGAATGTATCGGTCTCGGCGATAGCCTTAGAAATTGCATCGGCGGCCTCGCTGGTGATCTGGCAGCCATCGGGGCCATAGGCCTTATAGCCGTTATACGGCGCTGGGTTATGGCTAGCGGTCATGCAAATGCCACCGGAGCACTTAAGATCACGGACGGCCCAGGAGAGCGTCGGCACAGGAGAAATCTTGGGATACACGAGGGCAGTCACGCCGTTTGCTGCAAGAATGGCAGCCGTAGTCTTAACGAACAGCTCACCTTTATTGCGGCTATCGCGAGCGATGGCGACCGTCGGATGCTCAAAGGTCGCATTGAGGTAGTCAGCGAATCCCTGGGTCGCACGACCGACCGTATAGATATTCATACGGTTAGTGCCCGCACCGATAGTGCCGCGAAGACCGGCAGTACCGAAGGCGAGATCCTGGAAGAAAGCGTCGGTGATGGCGTCCTCATCACCCTGCTCCTTCATCGTGTTGAGCTCAGCGAGGAGCTCCTCGTCCTTGACATTGGCAATCCAAGTATCAAGCAGCTCATGAACATCTGCCATGTGAGTCCTTCCGTCACAATCAATAAAACGACCCGTGTAAAAACAGGACAAGCGCAGCAGTGCGCTAAAGCAAATATTAGTCCATTGAGAACAGAGAACCGGCCAAAGAACGGTGAACGTCTATATTCAGCGGTGGATGATTAAATTGATTTAATTGCATAAGGAATGTTGCCCGTAAACGCAAAGAAGGGGGAGGCCGCGAGGCCTCCCCCTTCTTCAAGTCTTGCGACG
>NZ_QSUU01000022.1 GCF_003439125.1 Collinsella sp. OM04-5
CCTGAAACCGTATGTTTACAAGCAGTCGGAGACCGCTTAATAATAAGGTCGACGGCGTGCCTATTGAAGAATGAACCGGCGAGTTACGAAGCCTGGCAAGGTTAAGCAGGAAATGCGGAGCCGAAGCGAAAGCGAGTCTTAAGAGGGCGCAAGTCAGGAAGCGTAGACCCGAAACCACAGTGATCTACCCATGTCCAGGTTGAAACACAGGTAAAAATGTGTGGAGGACCGAACCTATATCCGTTGAAAAGGGTTAGGATGAGGTGTGGGTAGGGGTGAAATTCCAATCGAACGTGGAGATAGCTGGTTCTCCCCGAAATAGCTTTAGGGCTAGCCTCAGGGAAAAGATTGCAGGCGGTAGAGCACTGATCAGGAGAGGGACCTACCCGGTTACCAAACCCAGTCAAACTCCGAATGGCTGCAATCATACCTGGGAGTCAGACTGCGACTAATAAGGGCCGTAGTCAAAAGGGAAACAGCCCAGACCATCAGCTAAGGTCCCCAATGCCGTGCTAAGTGGCGAAGGATGTGGCATTTCATAAACAACCAGGATGTTGGCTCAGAAGCAGCCACCATTTAAAGAGTGCGTAATAGCTCACTGGTCGAGAGACGCTGCGCCGAAAATGTCCGGGGCTCAAGCACGGAACCGAAGCTATGGCATGATAGCAATATCATGGGTAGGGGAGCGTTCTTATAAGGAAGAAGCATGACCGGAAGGACATGTGGACGAATAAGAAGTGAGAATGCCGGTATGAGTATCGAAAAGAAAGGTGAGAATCCTTTCCACCGAAAGCCCGAGGGTTCCTGAGCAACGATCGTCGACTCAGGGTAAGTCGGGACCTAAGCCGAGGCGAGAAGCGTAGGCGATGGACAACAGGTTGAAATTCCTGTACCGGATCAAGTCGATCGAGCGAAGGAGCGACGCAGGAGGGCACATGATCGCGCGGCTGGAAGAGCGCGTCCAAGTGCGTATGTTGCAGCAGAGGAAAACCCCTGCAGCTAAAAGCAGAGACATGATGGGGAGTTAAAGGAAACTTTGACGAACTCATGGATCCCACACTGCCAAGAAAAACTTCTAGCGAGACAAGATCCGCCCGTACCGTAAACCGACACAGGTAGGCGGGGAGAGAATCCTAAGGTGCGCGGGAAAACCCTCGTTAAGGAACTCGGCAAATTGCATCCGTAACCTAGGGAGAAGGATGGCCCCCGGTCAGTGAAGAGCAGAAACGCTCAGAGCTAAAAGGGGCGGCAGAAAAGAGGCCCAAGCAACTGTTTACCAAAAACACAGGTGCCTGCGAAAGCGAAAGCTGAAGTATAGGTGCTGACGCCTGCCCGGTGCCGGAAGGTTAAGGAGAGAAGTTAGCGAAAGCGAAGCATCGAACTGAAGCCCCGGTGAACGGCGGCCGTAACTATAACGGTCCTAAGGTAGCGAAATTCCTTGTCGGGTAAGTTCCGACCCGCATGAAAGGCGTAATGATTTGGGCACTGTCTCAACGAGGGGCCCGGTGAAATTGAAATACCTGTGAAGATGCAGGTTACCCGCGACTGGACAGAAAGACCCCATGGAGCTTCACTGCAGCTTGAGATTGAATCCCGGTGACAGATGCACAGGATAGGTGGGAGGCGCCGAAGCATTGCCCTAGGGCGGTGCGGAGCCGATGTTGGGATACCACCCTTCTGTTGCTGAGATTCTAACGCGAGGAGTAACGACCCTGCGGACCCTCTCAGGCAGGCGGTTTGACTGGGGCGGTCGCCTCCGAAAGAGTAACGGAGGCGCCCAAAGGTTCCCTCAGGCCGGACAGAAACCGGCCGAAGAGTGCAAAGGCAGAAGGGAGCTTGACTGCGAGACCAACAAGTCGAGCAGGGACGAAAGTCGGGCTTAGTGATCCGGTGGTACTGGGTGGAAAGGCCATCGCTCAACGGATAAAAGCTACCCTGGGGATAACAGGCTAATCTCTCCCAAGAGTTCATATCGACGGGGAGGTTTGGCACCTCGATGTCGGCTCATCACATCCTGGGGCTGGAGTAGGTCCCA
>NZ_QSUU01000023.1 GCF_003439125.1 Collinsella sp. OM04-5
GTGCTGTACAAGGAGGGCCTGGACCTTCTCGTCGTGCCCTCCGCCGAGCTCTCTCGCGGCCGCGGCGGCCCGCGCTGCATGAGCATGCCCTTCTGGCGCGAGGACCTCTAAGGTTTTCAAAGACCCGTACAGGTCTTACTACAAACATCTAGCTGCCATTAGATGTCTCCCATTGGGGCGGTGCGGATCTTTCGCACCGCCCCATTCATGTTTAATGACGCTAAATGAAGATCAGATAAGGTGGCCATGGATATCAAGACAATCGGTGTTGAGGAATGGCTCAACGTTTGGGAGAAGAGTGCTACCTGGGATATCGCTCAGTCGACGATCTCGTCGCTGACCATGGGCGAGCTTCGCGCACTGGACGAGCAGGACGGCGCCACGTTCTACGAGCGCCTGGATCGCGAGAAGATGAACTACGGCTGGATCGAGGGATCGCCGGAATTTAAGGCCGAGGTCGCCAAGCTGTATCGTCGCGATGTCAATCCCGATCACATTTTGCAGACCAATGGCTGCACGGGCGCCAACCTCAACGCCATCATGGCCGTTGTGGAGCCCGGCGATCACGTGATTGCCGAGTGGCCTACCTATGCGCCGCTCTACGAGATTCCGCGTACGCTGGGTGCCGAGGTCGAGTATTGGGAGCTCCGCGAGGAGCTCGGCTGGAAGCCCGATATCGATGAGCTCAAGCGCTTGGTGCGCCCCAACACCAAGCTCATCTGCATCAATAACGCATCGAACCCCATCGGTACGGTGCTCGATGCCGATATGCTCGGCCAGATTGCCGAGATCGCCCGTTCGGCTGGCGCCTATGTGCTGTGCGACGAGGTGTACCTGCCGCTTGAGAACACCAAGGCCTTTATGTCGATGGCCGACATGTACGAGAAGGCCATTGTCACCAACTCGGTGTCCAAGACCTATTCGACGCCTGCGGCCCGCGTGGGCTGGGTCGTGGCCGACGAAGAGGTGTCCAACCGCATCCGCACCTACCGCGACTACACCATGATCTGCGGCGGCGTGTTCAACGATGCCCTGGCGACATACGTGCTCGAGCACAAGGACAAGATTCTCGAGCGCAATCGCAAGATCGTGTTTGGCAACCGCGATATCGCGCAGGCTTGGATCGATACGCAGCATCGCGTTTCCTGGACGGCCCCGCAGGGAATATCCACCTCGTTTATCCAGCTGGATATTCCCGAGGATGACGAGGAATTCTGTAAGCGCCTGTTGGCCGAGAGGGGAGTGCTGCTGGTCCCCGGTAGCCGCTTTGAGCTTCCCTGCGGCGCACGCCTGGGCTACTGCGCGAGCGAAGACGTTCTTCGCGAGGGCCTGAGGCTTTTGGGCGAGGCACTGACGGAGTTCGATCGCTAGGGTTCCGACGATCTTCGAGGGCCTTATCCAAATTGGCCGAAGATAATCGAAAACGGACCCGTTTCCCTAGGGGAAGCGGGTTCGTTTTTCTATACCGAGAAGTCAAGTTGTTACAAATGGGGCCGTAAAGCGAGCCGGTATCCGCTGGGCCTTATACTGAGCTTCCGGTGAACGGTATCAAGCGTCTGGTAAACGGTAATTTGTTTATCAGAAATGAATAGGACAAACTTTTTTCTGAATAAAAATGAAAATGGTTGGGACGCGGCATGAATCGCTGATTCTATTCATAGCTATATTAGAAATATGCAATTTGAGGGTGGTTTAATAAAGTTAAGTTCCATTTGCTATTTGGATTGAAAACGCGTTTTAGCACGTAAATAAACTTTATTAAATCAAAGTGTGCCATGCGTGAAGTATATGTGTATGCCGTTCACCCCTCATATAAAACCGTTCGGGGGCGAGGTGGAAGTATGGACTGATTTTGGATATAAATATGTCGTCAGCAATAACGCCTCACACGGAGGGGCGCTAACGAATCGGCCCTGACAGGGGCCCGAAAGAAAGGTAGGAGGCCATGACGAAAGGTCTGCACGTGCCTTCCGA
>NZ_QSUU01000024.1 GCF_003439125.1 Collinsella sp. OM04-5
GGCACGAGCTGCTTGGTGAGCACCAGGCGGCCGAGCATGGCGAAGCCCATGGCCGGCAGGATGTTGGCGGCAACGCCGCAACCGTCGATGATGAAGGGCGGGATGAAGTCGAGCAGGCCCTGGATGGCGTCGGAACCCAAATAGAAGGCGCCGCCGCACAGCAGGAAGTACTCGACGCAGCCCCAGATTCCAATTCCCCAATGAACGGCGTAGATGCCTTTGAGGTTTCCCTTGAGGGCGAACTTGTCTGCCATATCGACAAACACAGGGAACAAGGCATTGGTAATGTTGCCGATCGTCAGCGCAAGGACGGCGATGGGCATGGCGAGCGCGATGGCCGTCTCGGTACCCTGACCGAGCTGAATGGCAAACGCGCAGGCGAGCACGCCGCCGACGGTTTCGTTAGGCGGCACGTAGGCGCCGATGGAGATCGAGCCCATGAACAGCAACTCCAGGCTGGCGCCAACGGCAAGGCCAGTCTGCAGGTCCCCCAGCACCAGGCCCACGAGCGGGCACAGGACGATGGGGCGGAACGCGTAGAGGGTGCCGAGCTGGTAGTCGAGGCATCCAAACGCTCCGACTAAGCCGACGAGGATTGCTTGGACAAGCATAATTCCTCCCAATAAGGAATCTCGAACCGTCGTCACTCCCGTCGCGCGCGTTGTTGATATCAATTCCGGGAGTTCGATTCCACGGCTCGAAGCGTACCTGGTGTGCTGCTAACACCCATGCCAGGCACAAATGATTTGATACCAATTATAGGTATGCAGGTTCACCTTATTTAATACCAGTCGCTCAGCGGGGTGTTTTTTACCGTAAACGGCAGGCGCATCCCATTAGGCACGCTCTTTGTTTCGATGGCGGACAAGCGCCACCAGAAAGCCGTCGCCAAAAGCATCGGATGCCAAGTTGGCCACAATCACCAAAACGATCATCGCTGCGCCCAAAAACTCGTTCCAGCGAAAGACCTCGCCAAAGAGGAGCGCCGACCAGCAGGGAGCGAGCACGACCTCACTCATGCAAACCAAGTTGGCCGCAAACGCGTTGGTGCGCGCAATCCCCTTGGCATACAGCACACTCGCAAGGCCGCTGCAAAAAAGGCCATGCACCAGCATAAGCCCCCACTCAAAGGGTTTCACGGAGCCTAGGTCGCCGGCAAAATAGACGATCGGAAGTATCGAGATGCCGCAGGAGATGAGCGAGGACACCATGGGCGACGCATCGGGGCGAGAGTTTAAAAAGAAACACAGCCCAAAGGTGGCGCCCGAAATGACGGCAAGCAGATTTCCGAGCATGCCCTCGGCGCTCAAATCACCTAAAAAGAAAAGTCCCATACCCGTAAAAGCAACCACCACGGAGGCAATCTTCGCAGGCGAGGGCAACGTGCGAGTTGCGAGCGATTGATACACGATAACGAAAATCATCGAGGTGTACTGCAGAACGATCGCGTTGCCGACCGTCGTGAGCTGGTTGGCAAAGTTAAACGTGGTGCCCGTCACGAAGTTGCAGACGGCCACAAGGACAATAAGACGGCTGACGCAAAGGACGGGTCTGCCGACGAGCAGGATAAAGAGCGCCATAAATATTGCCGTGACGGCACCGATCAAAAGAGCTGACTGCGAATTGGCGCGAACGAGGATGCCGATAAAACTCCACAAGAGCGCCGTGCCAAATAGATACATCGCCCCGCTCACGCCATTATCGGGTGGATTGTCAGATCGAATCACGAAGCACCTCCAGCTAGCTTTCGGTAATAAAAAACGGCGACCGCAATGGGTCGCCGTTTCCCTTGGGGGCAGATAATAGGCCGGGCCCTTACGCCAGCACGCCGAAGAACGCGCCGACGATGCCCACGGCCA
>NZ_QSUU01000025.1 GCF_003439125.1 Collinsella sp. OM04-5
GGCACGAGCTGCTTGGTGAGCACCAGGCGGCCGAGCATGGCGAAGCCCATGGCAGGCAGGATGTTGGCGGCAACGCCAAAGCCAGCAAGGACAAAGGGCGGGATGAAGTCGAGCATGCCCTGGATGGCGTCAGCACCCAGATAGAACGACAGCGAGCACAGCAGGAACGCCATGATGATACCGGTCAAACCGATCAGGAAGTGCATCGCATAGACACCCTTAAGGTTGCCCTGGCCGGAGAAGACATCAGCGCGGTCAACCAGGATCGGCAGGGCGGCGTTGAGGATGTTCTTGATGGCAAGGCACAGCGTGGCGATGGGCATGGCAAGCGCGATGGCTGCCTCGGTGCTCTGGCCCAGCTGGATAGCGAAGGCGCAGGCGAGCACGCCGCCGATCGTCTCATCAGGCGGCACGTAGGCGCCGATGGAGATCGAGCCCATGAACAGCAGCTCCAGGCTGGCGCCGATCGCGAGGCCGGACTGCAGGTCCCCCAGCACCAGGCCCACGAGCGGGCACAGGACGATGGGGCGGAACGCATAGAGCGTACCGAGCTGGAAGTCGAACTTACCAAATGCGGCGATAAGTCCGATGAGGATTGCTTGGGTAAGCATATATCCCCCTTTCCTAATAGGAAACTACGAAGAGCTCAGACTCTTCGAAATTGAACGCCTAGAGCACGCTGGCGCAGTCAACCTTGGGGTCATCGGCCAGGGGTCGAATCTCGACCTCAACGCCACGATCCAGCATCTCGCGCACATCGGCTTCCTCGGCCGCGGTCAGGAAGATCTGACGAGAGACCTGACGCGCATCGGGACGCTTCTCGTCCTTGGGCTTGGTGTTGCCCAGGTTGACCGACTTGATCTGCGGGCAGCCCTCAACGAGCTGCTTTGCCTCAGCAATAGTGGCGACACAGATGATCATCTTGTACTTGTCGGTCACGCCCGAGTTGATAGCTTCGATTGCATGCTCCATATCTTTGATGACGAGCTTGCAGCCGGCAGGCTTGCCCATCTTGAGCGTCGTCTTCCACACCGGGTCGTTAGCGACCTTATCGCCCACGCAGAAGATGCAGTTGGAGCCAAGGCCCTGAACCCAGGAAACTGCGACCTGGCCATGAAGCAGGCGATGGTCAACGCGAAGTAGCTGAATCATAATGTGACCCCCCAAAGGTCTTGTGCCGTCTTACGGCGTGTCAGTAGGTGCTGCGGATTAGAACTCTTCTTCCTCGTCGTCATCGACCAAAAGATCGTTGACAAACTTCACGCGCGTATCGTCCGCAGCGACGATGGCGCGAATCGTCTCCTCAACCGGCGCCGACTCGTCAGAAAACAGCAACTGGATGAGGAGAGGAAGGTTCATGTTGGTAACGAGGTACGCGCGGGGACGCGTCTGGACGATCTTGGTGAACTCGTTGTTGACGCTGCCGCCAAAGAGGTCGGTGCAGACAACGACATCATCGTCGGCAGACATGCCTGCCAGCAGTTTTTGGGCCTCCTCGGCCACGTCCATGCGGCCATCGACGAACATCGAAAGATCGTGGACGTTGTCGCGAGCGCCCGAGAGCAGCTCGACGCTCTCCTTGATGCCGGTAGCGAAGTGCGCATGGCTGGCGATGATGTACTGTCTCATTCTGTGTTCCTCTCAATAGCCCGGCACGTTCCCGCACCCGTTTTCTTTAGTAGTCGAACTGGTGATAGTAGCGACGATACTTGAGGTTGTGCTTGGTGACCGTCTCGTAGTAGCGAGCCAGGCGGTCGGT
>NZ_QSUU01000026.1 GCF_003439125.1 Collinsella sp. OM04-5
GCCGGGCAGACTCGCTTCGGTTCGGGCGCTACACCAACTTTCTCGACACTACCCTAAAGTGCGATGGCGAAATTGGTTGTTTTTACAGTAGCGCTAACAAGGGACCGACCCTGTCGGCCCAGCGCCTTATCCTCGCGGCGTCCCAGTCGCCGTACGATTTCCCCTCGGGCATGTCGCCGGCGTTGGTGGAGTAGCGGTTCCGGGTCGATGCGGGCAGGAGCGGGTGGGTGGCGACGCGCTCGCCGCCGAGGAAGACCTCGAGCCTGGACTCGGTGACGCGCAGGTCGACGGTCCTGCCCACCAGCAGGTGGCTCACCGAGTAGAAGTTTCGCCGGTAGGAGACATGGCAGTTGGCCTGCACCTTACGGCCGTAGACCCACTCGCAGATCTCGTAGGGGACCCTCGGCAGCGGCCTCAGCAGCGGCCGCTCGACCTCCTCGAAGCACTCGATCCGCGAGCCGTCCCTCTTAGAGAACGGCCTGGCGTTGTGCTCGCGCACCTTCGCGGCGACAGCCGCCCTCAGGGCCCCCATGTCAGTGAAGACCTCGCCCCGCAGGGCGGCGATCACGTAGGTGGCGGCGCTCCACACCTCGTTCTCGGCACCGGCCTTGTCGCGGGGCCTGCGGACGCGCGCCGGGATGACGGCGGCGCCGTAGTGCGCGGCCATCTCCTCGTAGGCGGGGTTGAGCGCGACCTCGCCCTCCCGCGGGTGCGACCTGACGCCGGTCTTCAGGTTGTCGGGCACGATCACGGGCGTGGAGCCGCCGAGGAACTCGAAGGCGTGCACGTGGCAGCGCAGCCAGGTATCCTGCTTCATGTCGAGCGTCGGCTCGACGTAGCTGTACCGGCTGAAGGGGAGGCACGCCACGAACAGGTAGACCTTGGACACCTCGCCGGTCACGGGGTCCACGAGCGCCATCGTGGGCCCCGACCAGTCGACCTCCATGTTTCGCCCGGCCTTGTGCCCCACGCGGCTGACGACGTTGCGCCGGACGGTGAACTCGCCGTAGCGCTTGCAGAAGCGGTCGTAGGACATCGCGGGCTCGCCCACGGCCGCGGCCGTCTCGGCGTACTCGGAGTGCAGGAGCTTGAGCGTCACGCCCGTCCTCGCGAGCTCCCGGTGCACGCGGTCCCAGTCGGGGTCGGGGTAGACGGGCCCTGCCGGGGCCTTATCCGGGAACAGCCTCCCGTAGACCTCGGAGTCCGTCATTCCCTCGGCGTCGTCCCATGTCAGGCCCGAGTCCTCCGCCGCGTCGAGCACCTCCCTGACGCTGTGCTTGGACATGTGCGCCGCGCGGGCGATCGCGTTCTGCGAGAGCCCGGACGCACGGAGCTTGAGGGCCTCCCTGGCCCTGATTCTTCTCGCCATGCTGTACCTCCTTGGTCCCGGTTGCATGACAGCCGGAACGTACCAGCGGGCGGTGCCGAAGGGAATATCGGCGGTGCCGAACGGCAATATTCTGGATGTGAGCGGGCGGTGCCCGGGCTCAATATCGCCGGTGTCAAAGAGGGCGATTACTCACTAAGCATAATCTATCACCGCGACACCTCGAAACAACTCGGTTGTTGCGTCCACCAGGTAGTGTCGAGAAAGTTGGTGTAGCGCCCGAACCGAAGCGAGTCTGCCCGGC
>NZ_QSUU01000027.1:0-826 GCF_003439125.1 Collinsella sp. OM04-5
GGGACGTTCCTTTTAATATGAGCAGGACATTGTCAAGAGGCAAAATCGGGCCTGGCCCCAACGATATGGGGTCAGGCCCTCTCCCTATATCAACCCGTCCGCGGTGACCTCGGCGTGTCTTACCGACGCTCGTCTTTGCAGTTTAATATCCGCCCGTGGCGATCTCTCGCTGGGCAATCCGTTGCTACGGCTGAGGCTTCTACGTCGAACCGACAGTCTGTGCACGCGTGTGGCGCCCTGGGCGCTCGCAGAAAAGGGACCTGAGGTTCGCCTCAACGGCTTCGGATCGAACCGCTTCCGGGGTGACTGGCTTATGTGCGGGGGACCGCCCCCCTACGCCCCCTCGGCCATGAGGCCGACCGCCCACACCCAGCAGGCGAGCTCGCGCGCCGTGGCGACGTTCGCCTTGTTGCCGTGGACCCCGCGCGCGAGCAGGGCCCCGCGCCTCTCGACCAGCCTCCGCACGCCCTTGGCGGCATGCCTCCGGGCGCCCCGGTCCGGGGCCTGGCCCTTGGCGAGGTCCTTCGGCCGCCCCGAGCACGTCAGGTAGTGCCACGCGGCCTCGACCAGCGTCTTCCTCAGGTGCTTGTTGCCGGCCTTGGTGATCGCGCCCCTGCGGTCGCTCTCCCCGCTGGAGTGCTCGGAGGGCGTCAGGCCGACCCACGCGGCGAACGAGCGGGCGTTCCTGAACCTCGAGAACTCGCCGGCCTCGAACACGAGGTCGGCGGCGGAAGCGGTGTCGACGCCCTTGAGGCAGCGCAGGGAGTCGACCCTCTTCCGCCACCTGGGCTTGCGGGCCTCGGCCTCGACGAGCCCCTCGAGCCTC
>NZ_QSUU01000027.1:836-1592 GCF_003439125.1 Collinsella sp. OM04-5
CTCGAGCCTCGCCTTCTCCTCCGCCGCCCGCCTGACCGCGTCGACGTAGTAGGCGAGCACCTCCTCGTCGGCCCCCTCCGCGAACCTAATCGACTCGATCCAGGACCAGTGCGCCCGGGTCCAGTTGCCCTTCCTGCGGCCGGTGGGCGTCCTCTCGTCGAAGACGAGCCCGTGCCTGAGCAGGAACTTGGAGAGCCGCTGCTTCGAGCGCGAGAGGTCGTCCCTCGCGTCCTCGAGCGCCCTGGTCAGGTCGCGGGCGGCCTCGCACTCGTCGTCGGGGACCCACACCTCGACCACGTTGCCGACCGACAGCATGCGGGCGAGGAACTCGGCGTCGTTGCGGTCGTTCTTCCTGCGCCTGTCCGCGCTGGGCTTGATCATCTTCGAGACGGCGCCGACCACGCAGCCGACCCCCAGGCCGGAGAGCCTCTTCTGCAGGTCGAAGCCCGTGACCCCGGACTCGTACACGCACCTGGCCCCGGGGTCCACGGAGCGGACCCACTCCGCGACGGCGCCGGCGTCGTAGCCGAAGGTCGCGCAGCGCACCTCCCCGGTCATGACGTCGAGGGAGACGGCCTTTATCGAGCGGGCGTGGACGTCGAGGCCGACGAAGGTGGTAGTATCGAGCATGGGAGCCCCTTCCATGAATGCGGCGTGGCCGCCGCGGCTGAATTAGACACTCACCATTGTCGGCCTAATCCGCGGTCTTTCATGCAGCAGGGGCTCTCAATGTTTTATGTCCTGCTCATATCGTCT
>NZ_QSUU01000028.1 GCF_003439125.1 Collinsella sp. OM04-5
AACATTCCGCACTGATATCTTCTGTATTGAAGACGTCGATGATGCACCCGTATACCATTGACGTCGACACCATCAGATGCGGACCGCGCGGTGACTCCACATTCCGCTGGCGCCCACAGGGCTGCCCTCGTTTCCTGACATGTCCCGCGCGGCCCGCGGCGAGCCGAGACCGCCGCATGACCTAATAGGAGCATGGAGCGATACCGCGGACCCGAACAACCGCATTCTATCGCGCCCCGTCAGTGTGCCGTCTGCCCGGTCCAGGCGAGCACGGAAAGAACGGAGCGAGACATGAGAACCGAATCGACACCCGGCGCCCGCGGGCCGGTCTTCTGCGGGGTCGACACCCACGCCGACTCGCACTGGCTGTACGTCCTCGACTGGAGGGGCCGCAAGGTCCTGTCCCGCCAGTTCCCCGCCGACGCGGCGGGATACGAGGCGCTCGCCGGGGCGATCGCGGCGGCCGGGGAGCCGGCCTGCGTCGCGATGGAGGGGACGTCGTCCTACGGGGCGGGCCTCACCAGGCACCTCGCGTCGCTGGGGATGCCCGTGCGCGAGGCGCTCTCCCCGGCGAGGACGCAGAGGAGGCGCCCGGGACAGGGAAAGTGCGACGAGGCGGACGCGGAGAGGGCCGCCCGCGCGGCGATGTCCGGCTCAAAGCTCGGGACCCCCAAGAGCCAGGACGGGTGGGTCGACGGGGTGCGCTGCATGCTCGCGGCGCGCTCCGGGGCGGTGAAGGCGCGGACCTCGGCGATCAACACCGCGAGGTCCCTGCTCACCACCGCGCCGGAGGGGCTCAGGTCGAGGTTCCGCGGGGTGGCGGGGCCGAGGCTGATGGAGGTGCTCCCCTCCGTGCGCGCCGAGGGCGCGCTGGGCGCCGCACTCGGCGCGCTGGCGGACCTGTGGGCGGCGGCGCGCGACGCGGCGCTCGACATGGAGCGCGCGATCGAGGCGTCCCTGGAGGAGAACTGCCCCGCGCTGCTGGCTATGTACGGGTGCGGGCCCGTGAGCGCGGCCAAGCTCGCGGTCGCGGCCGGGGACAACCCGGGCAGGCTGCGCTCCGAGGCGTCGTTCGCGGCGATATGCGGCGCCTGCCCCATCCCCGCCTCGAGCGGCAAGACCGTGAGGCACAGGCTCAACAGGGGCGGCGACCGGCAGGCGAACAGCGCGCTGCACGAGATCGCGAGGCAGAGGGTCATGCGCGACCCCGAGACCGCCGAGTACGCCGAGAGGGCCAGGGCGCGGGGGAAGAGCGACAGGGAGGTCATGAGGTGCCTCAAGCGCTACGTGGCCAGGGAGGCGTACCGGGCGCTGATGCACCCGCACGAGATCAGGAGGCCCGAGGACGCCTCGGAGCTCGTGGCGGCCAGGCGCGCGGCGAAGGTCAGCCAGGTGAGGGCGGCGTCCATATTGGGAACCAGCGAGAAGTACATCTCGATGCTGGAGAGGGGCCAAAGGGAGCTCAAGCCCATAAGGAGGGCCTACGAGGCATGGGTCGAGGCCGGACTTCCGCTCGATTGGGACAGGCAAGCCTTCGAGGCCGAGCGCAAAATGGATTCTAAAAAACACCTTGCCAAATAGGAGCGTCAG
>NZ_QSUU01000029.1 GCF_003439125.1 Collinsella sp. OM04-5
AGATAGCCCTCCTGGTCGAAATGCATGATCTCGATCTTCTCGGTTTCCTTCATGGCTTTTCCTTTCTGTCCTGCACGCAACTCTATACATCGCGTTTATTTTCGATACCAATTATAGACATACACCTAACGTGTTTTTAATACCACTTATCAATCTGTTCCAATCCTCGGTGAACGGTCGAAATTCTCTGGTGAGTGGTATTAAATTAGAATTGAATGTATAGCTAACACCTCTGGCGCCTCCCTTGTGTGACAAAGAACAGCGTTCCTACCAACGCAATAATGGTCGATGCCCCAAACAGTACCGTCTGGACACCCAAAGCCTCCGCCAAAAACGGAGCCGCCAGCAGCGGCAGCACGCCGGCGCTCATCAGGCCAAAACGCACAAAGCCGGTAATGCGCCCCAGGTATTTGATGTCAGCGCGCTCCTGAATCAAGATCATCTGCAGCGGTTCCAGGAATCCCCAGGCCAGGCCGTTAATCGCCTGACCGATAATCGCGACCCCCAGCATATCGGTGCCCACGTACACCATGGACCCAATGCCCACGGCCATGAGCGCGCCGAGCAGCAATCGCAGGTTGACATGGCGGGCAGAAAGCTTGGTCAGGATGAACGCGCCCACCGAGGAAGTGAGGCCCACGACCGAGGACAGCCAGCCCAGCCAGACGATATCCACGTTGAGCACATCGCGATAGAACAACGACTCCAGCGAATCGAACGCGCCAAACGCAAAGAAGCCCAGAAAGCCCGAGATAAAGATAAGGCGCAGGTCGTGGTCGCGAAACGTAAGTCGCGCGCCCTCGGCCATGCCGCCCAGAATGCCGCCCTTCGGCTTCTCCCCTTTTGCGGGAGCAACACACTCGTGACAGCCCAAGGAGAGCACGGCCGCCACACCCATCATGCCCGCCATGAGCAGATAGACCGATTGCGTGGCAAAACAGCTCACGATGGCACCACCGAGCAACGGGCCAGCGGTATAGGCGATATTGCTGTAGAACACCATGAGACCGTTCACGCGGGTACGGCCCTCGGTGGTCGACTCCAGGTATCCCGGAAACGCATGCGTGCAGGTGTTGATAAAGCCGCCCGCAAGCCCCAAGACGCACGCGGCAAACACAAGCCCGGGGACAGACAACGGCGCCAACCCCACGCCAAGCGATAGCACCGCCGTAATCACGCACGTCACAAACGACGTCCGGCGCGGTCCAAAGCGGTCGATGACCGAGCCCGACACCATATTGCCCGCCGACGTCATAAGATTGCGCACGAGCGTAATGGCAGCAACCAAAAAGGCCGTGCCAGCCAGATCATACGTCGCCGCGCCGATAAGCCCTAAAAAGTACACCGCGTTGTTGGCGCACCATTGCAGGGACTCAATAAGAATCAGCCTGACTTCTGCCGGCGTCAGGCGCATTGCTTCGCGATCCTTCGCGAACATACGAACTCCCTCTATACAAGTAAGGGGATGGAGGGCATAGGCCCGCTCCATCCCCTTACCAGGTTGCAATGACAGTCTATGCAGCCGGGCCCTTACGCCAGCACGCCGAAGAACGCGCCGACGATGCCCACGGCCA
>NZ_QSUU01000003.1:0-30149 GCF_003439125.1 Collinsella sp. OM04-5
GATGCAGGGCATGGGGATGATCCTGCGTCCCCGCGCGGGCGCCCCCGGTTATACAACCTCTTCGATAGGAGCTTTTCCCACATGGCAGACATCGCATTCGAGAAGGACCTCTCCGTCGCCGAGACCGGCATCGAGGGCCTCAAGGTCGTCGACCTCGCCGTCCACGGCGACTCGCGCGGCTGGTTCAAGGAGAACTGGCAGCGCGCCAAGATGACCGCCCTGGGCATCCCGGACCTCAGGGTCGTCCAGAACAACATCTCCTACAACGACAGCCGCGGCGTCACCCGCGGCATCCACGCCGAGCCCTGGGACAAGTTCATCTCCGTGGCCCGCGGCTCGGTCTTCGGCGCATGGGTGGACCTGCGCGAGGGAAGCGAGACCTACGGGAAGGTCTACACCTGCACCCTGGACCCGTCCAAGGCCATCTACGTCCCGCGCGGCGTGGGCAACTCCTTCCAGGCCCTGGAGGACGGCACCGCCTACACCTACCTGGTGGACGCCCACTGGTCGCTGGAGCTCAAGAGGACCTACACCTTCGTGAACCTCGCCGACCCGGAGCTCGCCATCGAGTGGTCCATCCCGCTTGCGGAGGCCACCGTATCCGAGGCCGACCTCAACCACCCGATGCTGAAGGACGTCGTCCCCATGGCACCGAAGCGCACCCTCGTCACCGGCTGCAACGGCCAGCTGGGCCATGCGGTGCGCGCGCTCGCCGAGGAGCGCGGCGTCGCCAAGGACTTCGACTTCTGCGACATCGACACCTTCGACATGTCCGACCCGGACGCCTACTCCAAGTACGACTGGTCGCTCTACGGCACCGTCATCAACTGCGGCGCCTACACGGCCGTGGATAAAGCCGAGACCCCCGAGGGCCGCGTTGTCGCCTGGAAGGCCAACGCGACCGGGCCGGCCCTGCTCGCCCGCACCTGCGCCGGGCACGGGATCACGCTCGTCCACATGTCCAGCGACTACGTCTTCGACGGCACCGCGGAGGTGCACACCGAGGACGAGCCCCTCAGCCCGCTGTCCGTCTACGGCCAGACCAAGGCAGCCGGCGACATCGCCGTGGCAGGGGGCCCCCGCCACTACATCATGCGCAGCTCCTGGGTCATCGGCGAGGGGCACAACTTCGTGAAGACCATGAAGGGGCTGTCCGACCGCGTCGCCGACCCCGAGGACGGGCTCGAGCGGGTCACCGTCGTGGACGACCAGCTGGGCCGCCTGACCTTCACGCGCGACATGACCGCCGCCATCTTCCACGTACTGGGGACGCACGCCCCCTACGGCACCTATAACTGCACCGGCTCCGGTGCCGTGAGGTCCTGGGCGGACATCGCCCGCGCCGTCTTCGAGGCCGCCAACGGCAACGGGGACAAGGTCGTGCCGGTTTCGACCGCGGACTACTACGCGAATGCCGAGGGCCCCATCGCCCCGCGCCCGGTCCACTCCGCACTCGACCTTTCCAAGCTCGAGTCGGTCGGGTTCCACATGTCCGACTGGGAGAAAGAGCTGGGGGAGTATGTTGGCTCGGATGGCGACAGCGTCGCTCAATCAACTATGGGGATAGAAGCCGTATGAGTGTCGAACTTTCCTCATTGTTTACGAATTCTGATGGCCATGGGATTGGCAAGAGCAATTTCGTACCTACAAAAACCTATAGCCTCTTTACCAATTTGCTGCTTTTCTTCATTTGCGGAAATGTGGCGCTTGATTTCTTTTCAGGATTATTCGGCATAAGCTCGTTTTCCCAAATTGTCCGAATGACTTTCTTTGCCTTGTTGTTATATATAGAACTTCGTCTTGACCCTAAAGGATTTTGTATACTGTTTCTTGCTTTAACGTCGATTGTAATTCAATCTGTGCTAATGCAGGCGTTTAGCCCAGAAGGCATGACAGCGTCTACATTACTTTATGACATAAGCATCGGTATTAAACTAATAATTTGTTTTGCAGTTTTCTTTGCTTCAAAAAGTTTGATTCGCTGCAATGCGTTGTCTATTAATCAAGTCAAAAAAGCAATATCTATCGCTGCAATTTATGTTCCGATTCTATATTTGGGATCGATTGCTTTGGGACTTGGGGCATCAAGCTATTGGGATGGCTCAGGCTATAAAAGCGTCTTTTCTTCTCTTAACAGCATCAATGTTTCTATGATTGTGCTTTTTGCTTATTCGGCTGATGCTGTATTTATACAGAAAAAGTCTCTTTGGATTATCCCAATGGGGTTAAATCTAATTTCATTATTATTGCTTGGCACAAAGGCGGGATATCTATTCGCCTTTTTCATAGTGATGTATTACTTATTAATTCCCCCTGAAACTAGGTTGAGAAATGCCGTGATCGGAATTCTCGTTTTTGCTGGCCTGCTATTCGCCTTCAATAACGTAACCTTTCTAAATGAAATGCTTGAAAAGGTATCTGTTCGTCAAACTTACCTTTTCGAGAATCGTTCATTAATTGACTACCTCACAAGTGGACGAACCTGGATGCTGGCTGAAGCAACCAATCTATTTATTGCAAGCAATAATCCTCTGGGTTTCTTAATCGGCAATGGGTACTATCGTTTTCACCATGATTTAGCTGTATCAAGTGGCTATTTATTAACTGCAAACGTTAGACCGATCGAATTTGATTGGGCTGATTTATTTTTTTCCTATGGGGCCTTTGCCTTTATCTGTGTATATGCCTTTTTGTTTAAACAGCTGCGTCTGTCTTGGCGAACAAGAAACGAAGGACATTTTCAATTTATAGCTTTACTTGGAATGCTTGCGTTTAGCTGTGTTGGTGGTCATGTCTTTTTTGAAGCAATTTCTTCAGTAACGTTGGGTTCCGTTTTGGCCTGCATCTATGAGGATAGTAATGGACGATAAATTTAAGATGATTCTTTCGGCTTGCACCGAAGATCGGAGCAATGTTATTGCCAAAGGTCAAAGTGCTTGGTCAAGACGCTGCGGTATCGACTTGCTCTTGAAAATGCTGCTTGTCTATATCAACTCGATTGGCTTGCGTCATGCACCAGAATCGACAATTTACGTTGATGAAATTAAGAATAACAACATGGTTTCTAATTTGCGAGATACTGCGGAGATCTGCGATGCTGAGAAAGCTACGTTCATTTGTCTCAATAGTTACTCGCCAAATAGACACATCAAAATGGGCGTGTTTTGGCCGATATTTAAAGCTGTGACCCTTGTTGTCCTTTCCCTGCCTCGTGTTCTTTCTTTTATCGGCAGCGAATGCACCGTAAATGATAGTTTAGCTAGGTTTTTAATTAAACGAATGGATAACTACGTTGCGCGTATAGGCTACCAGCATCCTTTTATTTTGATGACTGACCATCATTTTTATTCAACAGTCATAGCCATGAACGACCATGCAACATCCGCAGTTCTTCAGCATGGCCTAATTGGAGACGCTCGATTCTTTTCGCCTGTGCGTGCCACATATTTCTATGCCTGGAGCAAAAAGAGCGCTGTTCTTGTCAATTCAGAAAAAGCTGTCGACGCTGGTACTTATAAATTTTCAAAATTGATGAGACTGGAACCTAAGCATTATGTTGAGAGTTTTGCTGACGCAAAACGTGTCTTGCTCATTCTTTCCAGCTCGAAAACCTCTGAACAGATTTCTCATCGCATCGAACCTCTCCTTAATCTTCAGAATCGCTTCGGTTTCAAGCTGCTCATCAAAATGCATCCTGGCTCCCTGTTTTCATTAATGAACTGCGCGACGCCGTTTCGACGAGTGATGTTGAACTATATAAGGAAGAGAAAATTGAAGCAATTGATTTTGATTTCGCCTTTATTGAGCAGTCTACTGCTGCGCTAGACGTCGCTTGTCTTGGAACCCCCTACATTGTTATTGACGAGTCTCTTGACAGCTATTTTTCCGAATACCAAGAAATGTTGCCTACCGCAAGTAATCCTGACGAGCTGCTGAGGTTGACGGTTGAATTTAGTTTGACCAAATATATGCCAGCCTATACGTCCTTCTTGGAACAAGAAATCGACAACGGTCAATGCCGCATCGATTCGCTTATTCATCGTTTGCAAAACGAATGTGGGTCAACATATGGAGGGCGGTATGGCAAGTAGTTCTTCGAATAAGTCTGGAAAAGCAAATACATTCCTTTGGAGTTTCCTTGAACAAGGTGGCTCTAAGGCTATTCAACTTTTCGTTCAAATTATTCTTGCTCGATTGCTATCCCCTGAGGCCTTCGGTATTTTGGCAATATTGTTGGTGGTTACTCAAATCACCGATTCTATTGCCCAAAGCGGTCTAGGGATGGCACTTATTCAAAAGAGCGATGCCGACGATCGTTCTTATTCCACCGCTTGGTGGCTGAGTCTCGGATTGGCAGCCGCTCTATATATCGTGGTGTACTTTACGTCGCCGACAATCTCTGTCTTCTATAATATGCCAGATCTCGTGGTTTATCTTCGAGTGCTCGGTGTAATAGTCTTTTTCAACTCGGCAAACTCTATTCAGCGTTCCTACCTCCAACGAAACATGAATTTTAGGTGCATTTTCGCCGCCACGACAATAGCCGCGCTCATTTCGGGCTTCGGAGGCGTGGTGCTCGCTTTCTTTGGGTTTGGCGTTTGGTCTCTAGTCTTACAGTCTTTGCTTCAAAGCATTTTCATTTGTATTGTCATGTGGCTGCAAATCAGCTGGAAACCTGCATTTACGTTCGATGTCGCTCAGGCGTGGTCGTTATTTAGTTATGGCTGGAAGATCTGCATTACGGGAATTCTGAATGTTATCTACTCCGGCATCTCGGAGTTGATAATCGGTCGTGCCTGTTCAACCAGCGAACTCGGGCTGTACAGCCAAGGCCGTAAGTATCCCACTGCAGCAATTGGGGTGATGAGCAATTCCATCGCCAACGTATTATTTCCAATGTTTTCAGCAATTAAAGGAGATTCTGAGGCACTTCGTGGCGCCATACGTCGCGGGCTCACGCTCGGTACGTTTCTCGTCGCCCCCATATCTTTGCTGGCTGCCGTAGTTGCCAAGCCACTAGTTGCCATTCTCTTGACAGAAAAATGGCTCGCTTGTGTTCCAATCTTTCAGCTGACGTGCATCTCTAATGCCATTTTGATGATTCAGCTTGTAAACCTCCGAGCGTACATGGCTCTGGGAGATAGCTCTCTTTATATGCGTCTCCAAATTATTAAAGTTTTGGGCGGAGGAGCCATCATATGGATCACCGCCGCCCTCACCCACGATATTTACCATACGGCTTGGGCAAATTTCATCGTTGGAGTTATCTCGATCGTCTTCGTCGACGCTACACCTGCAAAGCGCCTTCATGGCTATTCGTCTTTGAACCAGGTCAAGGACGTTCTGCCAATCTTATTCCTCTCTCTCGTTGCCGCTGCGGCATCGCTCGCTGTTCAGCTTCTGGGGTTGGGCTGCGTTCCCGAATTGTTTCTGCAGGGCATCCTTTTCGCTTCTGTCTACCTGGGAGGAGCAAAGCTCTTCAAGTTCAGTGAATTATCCGAGGCAGCATCACTCTTGCGCGGGTTTATTTCAAGGAGAAGCTGAAGCTCAACTCTTTATTAGGTTACTTATCAATTCGAATACGATAGAAAGGGATCAATCCAATGTCGACATTCAACGGGTCAACTTTAATGATTACGGGAGGAACGGGATCCTTCGGCAATACCGTCCTCAAGCATTTCCTGACCTCCGATGTGGGGGAAATTCGTATTTTCTCCCGCGACGAGAAGAAGCAGGATGATATGCGTCACGAGCTTCAGGCTCGATATCCTGACCATTTCGCTAAGGTGAAATTCCACATTGGCGATGTACGTAACATTCAATCCGTGCGCGATGCCATGCATGGCGTGGACTATATCTTCCATGCAGCAGCCCTTAAGCAAGTTCCTTCTTGCGAGTTTTTCCCGATGGAGGCTGTCCGCACCAACATCATGGGCACGGATAACGTCCTTCACGCTGCATCGGATGCAGGTGTTAAGCGAGTCGTTTGTCTCTCCACTGATAAAGCCGCGTATCCCATTAACGCTATGGGAAAGTCCAAAGCACTTATGGAAAGCGTGATCTTCGCCAATGCTCGTAGAGCTGCAGAAAAAGGCGATACGGTGGTGTGCTGTACTCGTTACGGTAACGTTATGTGCTCTCGCGGTTCTGTTATCCCACTCTTTATTGAGCAGATTCACGCTGGTAAACCCATCACCATTACGGATCCCAGCATGACACGATTCCTGATGAACCTTGATGAGGCAGTTGACCTTGTTAAGTTCGCATTCGAGCACGCCAACCCGGGTGACCTTTTCATTCAGAAGGCAGACGCAAGCACCATTGGCGATCTTGCGAAGGCCGTTCAGCAGCTGTTTGGCGATACGGGTACAACTATCATCGGCCCGCGCCACGGAGAAAAACTGTTTGAGACGCTCATGACTCGCGAGGAGCGCCTGCGTGCCGAAGATATGGGCGGTTATTATCGCGTGGCAGCCGATATCCGTGGTCTGAACTATGACAACAAGCAGGCCACCGGAGAGGTGAGAACCATGACCGACGAGGCCTATACGTCCCACAATACCAACCGACTGGATGTTGAGGGCACTGTAAAGAAAATCATGACTGCTGAGTATGTACGCGAAGAGCTTAATGGTATCCGCCACATCTAAAGGAGGGCAAGATGATTTATAGGTTCCCGTTGCGTGACGTCAAAGACATGCTGCTCAATCAAATCGGTAACAACTTTTTTAAGTCAATTGATGATGAGCGCCTGATTACCAAGCATATGGAGCGAACGCTCGAGAGGCTGGAGCGCAATATCTCTGCTAATGAAAATAAGTACTACTGGAGACTTAATGCGGCGGGGGAGCGTGAGGCATACTTCGATCCTCTGCATACTTGCCATTGGATGCTGTTTCTGTACCTGACGGCTAACACTATTTTCCGAGAGGAAAAAGACAATCCCACTGCAGCACGTATTGTTTGCGACAAGATCTACGGTCAAATGAAGACGGTTTCGGGTTGCGACTTGTATTACGAAGTTGAACTGCCTGAGACTTTCACCTTCGATCATCCGACCGGCTCCTTCATGGGCCGAGCAACCTACGGAGAGGGCTTCTCGTTTACTCAGGGGTGTACGGTCGGCAATATTAACGAAGTCTACCCGGTCATCGGCCGTGACGTGCAAATGTGTACCGGTAGCAAGGTGTTGGGCAATTCTCACATCGGTGACGGCTGCCTGATTGGAGAAGGTGCCGTCGTAAGGGATGAGGATGTGCCTGCCGGATCAGTTGTCTACGGCAAAACTCCGAATCTGAAGATTATGCCCAGGAACTAATAGTACTGTTCAACAGGAGGTTTGACATGAAGGAACTCGCAATAAACGGCGGCAAACCCACTAGTCTCAAGGTTTTGGGCTATGGACACCAGGATATCAACGAGGACGACATTAAGGCAGTGGAAGATTGCCTGCGCGGTGACTATCTGACCTGCGGTCCCGCGACCGAAGCCTTCGAAGAGTCCATTAAGGCTGCCACAGGGGCTAAATTTGTAACTGCCGTGGCTAACGGCACTGCGGCTCTGCACGTAGCATGTCTTGCCGCAGGCATTAAACCCGGTGATGAAGTGATAGTATCTCCTATCACTTTTGCCGCATCGGCTAACTGCGTGCGCTACTGTGGTGCTACGCCTGTGTTTGCGGATATTGATCCGAAGACCTGGAATATCGATCCAGCTTCAATCCGTGAGAAGCTTTCCGCCAAAACGAAAGCAATTGTGGCTGTTGACTTTGGCGGTGTTCACGTTGCTTCTGATGAGATTCGCAAGATTTGCGATGAGAACGGTCTGACCTTCATTGAGGACGCAGCCCATGCAATGGGCACGTTCCACAATGGCCGCGCAGTGGGTGCTATCGCTGATATCACTACTTTTAGCTTCCATCCGGTGAAGACCATCACTACTGGTGAAGGCGGCGCCGTAGCAACGAATGATCCCGAGCTGGGTAAGATGATCGAGCTTTACGCCAAACACGGCATTACGCGCAACCACGATATGATGCGCGAGACGGACCAGGGCGGTTGGTACTATGAGCAGCTAGTCTTGGGCTACAACTACCGCATTAGTGACATTGAGGCATCTCTTGGCGTAAGCCAGATGAAGCGACTAGACCAGTTCGGCTCTCGCCGTAAGGAGCTCGTTGCCTTCTATAACGAGCAGTTCTCCAAGATCCCGGAGGTGCAGTTCCAAATGGATGCCTCTCCTGAAGATACCGTGCGCCACCTCTATTGCCTAAAGTTTGACACGGAAGCACTTGGCGTAAACCGTCGTTGGATCTTCGATGCTTTGCGTGCTGAGAACTTGGGTGTCAATGTTCACTACCTGCCTGTTTACCTATTACCATACTACAAGGACCTGGGACACGGCCGCGGCGACTGTCCTAATGCCGAGGATTACTATGATCACTGTGTAACGCTTCCGCTGCACTGCGGACTCTCCAATGAGGATGCGCAACTCGTTGTTGACGCGGTTACCAAGGTCGTTGAGTGGTGCCGTGCCAATAGGGGTGCGAAATAATGCCCTCTAGTGTTTGCATCATTACTGCCCGCGGTGGCTCGAAGCGAATACCGCGCAAGAATGTCCGCGATTTCTGTGGCAAGCCCATGCTGGCGTACTCGGTCGAGACTGCGGTTACGAGCGGCATCTTCGACGTCGTGATGGTCTCGACCGACGACGACGAGATTGCCGACGTGGCTAGGAAATACGGGGCCGAGGTTCCCTTCATGCGCAGCGAGGCTACGAGCAACGACTACGCCACGACGGCGGATGTGTTGCGCGAAATACTCTCCGAGTACGCCAAACGCGGCATCGAGTTTGATAGAATGTGTTGCTTGTACCCGACGGCACCCTTCGTCCAGGTCTCCGAGCTCATGGAGGCCTCCGAGATGATTGAAGCGGGGGCCTCATCCGTAATCCCTGTTACCTCATTCGATTTCCCGCCTCTGCGCGGCTTCAGGGTGGGTGAGGACGGCTCGCTCGAGTACGCCTTCCCCGAGTACGCACAGACCCGCAGCCAGGACCTCCCCGAGATGGTTCACGACTGCGGGAGGTTTTACTTCGCGAAGGTCGCGTCTTACTACGAGACCGGCAGCTTCATCACCAATAATACGAGATTTCTGCGCATACCCAGCAGGCTCGTACAGGACATCGACACTCCCGAGGATTGGGAGCTGGCCGAGCAGAAATATCGAGCCATGACCCAGGAGGACTAGACAATGAGACTATTCGAGACCATAAAGCGCGGCGACGTCTACTTCATTGCTGAGATGAGCGGCAACCACGGCGGGAGCGTCGACAAGGCAATGGAAATCGTCCGCTCCGCCGCTGAGGCAGGCGCGGATTGTCTGAAGCTTCAAACCTACACCGCCGACACTATTACCATTGACTGCGACTCGCCCGACTTCCAGACGACGCCTGGCGGGCTGTGGGAGGGTAGGACGCTCTACGACCTCTATGAGGAGGCGCACACCCCCTGGGAATGGCAGGCCGAGATTAAAGAGGAGTGCGAACGCTTAGGCATGGACTTCCTGTCCTCCGTCTTCGATCCGACCTCCGTTGACTTCCTCGAGTCCATCGGCTGCGAGATGTACAAGATTGCTTCGCCTGAGCTAGTCGACGTGCCACTTATCCGTTACACCGCCTCAAAGGGCAAGCCTATGGTCATTTCCTGCGGGATGGGTACCGCGGACGAAATCGCCGTCGCCGTTAACGCCTGCCGCTCTGTAGGCAACGACCGCATCGTGCTGCTGAAGTGCACGAGCGAGTACCCCGCCGTCTACGAGGACATGAACATTGCCACCATGACCGACATGCGCGACCGGTTCGGGTGCGCCGTTGGCCTTTCTGATCACTCCATGGGCTGGGGTGTCGACGTGGCTGCGGCCACGCTGGGAGCGAGCGTCATAGAGAAGCACTACTGCATCTCCCGCGAGCAGAAAACTGTGGACTCGGAGTTCTCAATGGAGCCCGCCGAGTTCAAGGCGATGATCCGCGACGTTCGACGCGCGAAGGCATCCATCGGCCATGTCACCTACGAGCGCACTGAGAAGGAGGAGAAGGGCCTTCCCGGCCGTCGCTCCCTCTACGCGGTGAAGGACATCGCGCGCGGCGAGGCTTTCACCAACGAGAACGTGCGGAGCATCAGACCTGCCTATGGAGTGGCACCCAAGCACCTGGACGCGCTTCTCGGCCACGCAGCGCAGCGCGACATTAAGTTCGGAGAGCCCATCATCCAGGCCGATCTGGAGAGCTTGTAGCGGGCGAGCTGAGGGAAAGGAGAACGGTTTGACCAAGAAATGTCTTGTCATAGGTGCCTCGAGCTTCATTGGTGCCTATGTCGTGGATGCACTACTCGACGCTGGTTACGAAGTAGTCGGCACGGGCAGGAACCGGCGATTCACGGACCACTACCGAAAGCTTGGCGTCGAGTACATACCCCTCGACCTCGATGACCCATCTGGCATCGGTGCCCTCCCCACCGACTTCGATTTCGTCGCCCATCTGGCGGGAAGGCTGCCAGCAAACTCGGCCTTCGACCTTTCCACTGAGGACGACGCCGCTGAATATATCAGGACGAACGTCCTGGGGACCGCCTTGCTCCTCGAGTGGGCGCGCAAGAACGGCGTGCGCCGGATCGTTTCCACCACTTCCTACGCAGACGTCCAGAACAGCTGGAGCGCTTCGGAGCCCGTGCGCGAGGACTGGCCGCGGAACTTTAGGCTGGACGGCGACCACGCCGCCTACGTTATCTCGAAGAATGCCTCCGCGGACCTGCTTTTCTACTACAACGAGCAGTACGGCATGAGAAACTGTGTCTTCAGGCTCCCCCCAGTTTACGGCTGTGGTCCTCACGGCTCGCTCAGGGTCAACGGCGCTGTCAAGAAGTCGGGCATTGGCCTTTTCGTTGACAAGGCGAAGGTAGGCGAGGACATAACCGTATTCGGCGATGCTGACGCGGCGGTCAGAGATATCGTCTACGTCAAGGATGTCGCGCAAGCATTTATAAAAGCGGGAGAAAGCGAGTCAGCCTCTGGCCTATACAACATCGGCTCGGGGCGCGCGGTTTCCCTCCGCGAGCAGGCTGAGGCGATAGCCGACGTCTTTTCGGGAGCCGCTGGCACCTCCGAGGTCTGCGTCGACGAAACCAGGCCGAACGGCATCCAGCCTTACTCGTTCGACATCTCCCGCGCGGCGTGCGATTTCGGCTATGCTCCTGCTTTTGCCGATTTCCGCGATTTGATGGCAGACTGGAAGGTTGAGGAGGAGAGAGGCGTGATGCCCACGCTGTTTGATGCTACCCATAAACCGAGCGGGGGTCTCCTAGACTAGGGGTCGCACCGGGCACCCTCTCTTTTAATCCTCGTGCTTAGAAAAAGCGGCGGGATGCATATGGAATGCTACATCCAGCTCCCCTTCGGCAGAGTTTCGCTCTGGCGATTTGTCTCCTATGACGTCGCGAGGACCTATGATTGGGTTTCGGACCTCTGGTATACGGGCGATTTTACTGGGTCTGCAGTGCCGAATCCTGGGGCGCACCGCAGGTATTTCGAGAACGACTTGGTGGATCACAGACAGGTTTCCTTCGCGGTTTGCGTTGGCGAGTTCTTTATCGGCAGCGCCGTCCTTAAGTACTTCGAAGGCGATTCCTGTGAGTGCTTGTATTACATTGTGAATGAGTTACAGCGTGGCAAGGGCTACGCCAAGGAGATCGTTAACCTTCTCTGCCGCGTAGCGTTCTCTATCGAGGGCGTGGTTCGCATTAAAGCCAGCGTACTTAAATCGAACCCCAAAAGCTCGAAGGCTCTTCTTTCGAACGGATTCAACGAACGCGGGAAGTTCGTCGACGAGAAGAGGGTTTCATAATGTATGAGAAACGAAATTGGTAAGATGAAAATGGTGAACACTTCACGAAGGAAAGTCTTAATACGCACTGACGCCAACGCGGTGATTGCGGGAGGCCACGTCATGCGTTGCCTTTCCGTGGCCGACGCACTCGCGGGCCTTGGCGCTGATGTCTCATTCGTCCTTTCGGATGGCAACTCCGTCCAGCTCATAGAGTCCCGGGGCTTCGCAACGTCCGTTCTCGGGTCCAACTGGAGAGATATCGGAGATGGGGCCGATGAGCTTTGTCGTCTCTGCGACGACGCCGAACTTCCAATCGTCCTTGTTGACACCTACTCGGTGTCTAGGGAATTCGTCGACTGCCTCGCTCAGCACGCCAAGGTATGCTATCTCGGCAGCAAAGACGGAGATCTCGGCAAACTTTCCCTTATCATTAATTACTCGACTTGTATCGATGAGGCATTCTATGAGGAAACATATGGTGATCGTGGGACGAAACTCCTTTTCGGTCCCAAATACGCACCGCTTAGACCATGCTTCGCCAGTGCATATCGTGAATGCAGCGCCGAGATTGAACACGTTCTCGTGACTACGGGAAACACGGATCCTCAGGGCTTTCTCCCTACTTTCTTAGGTGTGGCTCTTTCCGATAAGCGTCTTTCCAACATCACCTTCACAGCGGTAGTAGGCAGAATGGTCTCTGACGATGTCGCTGCAAAGGTTGAGCTCATTGAATCGAGAAGCTCTAGGGTTAAGATGCTTCGCGCCGTCACTGATATGGCTGGGCTGATGGGTCAATGTGATGCCGCCGTCTCTGCAAATGGCACGACGGTGTACGAGCTTTTCGCTGCAGGTCTTCCCTCTGTAACTTTTGCGATGGTTGAGGAACAGGTGCAGAGCGCTGAGTCTCTCGCGAAACTAGGGGCTGTGGAATACTGCGGACTCATGGGCAACGAGCCGCACGCCACCGCAATTGAAAGCGTTAATCGGCTCGAGGATCTCGTCGCGTCTCATGACAGGGCCGTAGCCCTCGCGACTCGCGCACACGCTCTCGTAGACGGCTACGGCGCAAATAAGATAGCTAAGGAGATACTCTCGCTATGACAAACGTAGATCAACGCAGGACAGTAGTGATGCTCGGCGGAAGTAGGCTGCAGGTACCCGCCATCATGGCGGCACAGAGGCTTGGATTCCGCGTCGTATGTGCCGATTATGACCCCGATGCGGTGGGCTTTAAAGTCGCCGACGTCTCATCGCTTACGAGCACGCTCGACGTCGAAGCTGTGGAAGCACTCGCTCGCGAGGAACAGGCAGACTTCGTGATTACATCTACGAGTGACGCTCCCGTAAGGGTAGCGGCCGTCGTCTCCGAGAGGCTCGGGCTTCCCACCGGCATATCATCAACTGACGCAGTGTGCGCCACACAAAAGGATGCCATGCGGAGAAGGCTCGCCGATCACGGCGTGCCCATGCCCGAGTTCGAAGTGTGCAACAGCGCTGATGAGTTCGGACGCGCCCTGGAGCGCTTCGGTTACGACTGCATCGCGAAACCCGCGGACTCCGCCGCTAGCCGCGGCGTAAAGCTCATTACTCCCGAGGACCGCGCGACGTCAGCGACTGAGCTCTTCGACCTCTTCCGCAGCTTCTCCCGTAAGGGAACTGTAATGGTCGAGCAGCGAGTCACCGGTCGGGAGGTGAGTGTGGAAGGCATGACGGTTGATGGCAAGACGACCATTCTAACCATCACCGATAAGCTAACAACTGAGCCGCCCTTCTTTGTCGAGCTTGGCCATTCTGAGCCCTCAAGACTTCCAATCGAGGCTCAAGAAGCCATTCGCGAAGTTGCGAAAAAGACCATCGATGCCATCGGCATCGTGACTGGACCTTCGCATACGGAGATCATGCTCACCGACGAGGGTCCGAAGGTTATCGAGATGGCTGCACGACTTGGAGGCGATTTTATTACTTCCAAACTCGTACCACTGTCGACCGGTCTCGATTTTGTTGAGGGGACCGTGGCCGCAGCTCTTGGACTGCCGTTTGACTTTGAGGTAAAGGCGCATCGTGGGTCGGCAATTCGCTTTATCACTGCGGATCATGCTGGAACGATATCCTCCATTGATGTGGCGGATAATCTCTGCCACACTGAAGGCCTTGAGGAAATCGAGCTATACCTTAAGCCCGGAGATTCTATTGAGACGCCGCACTCAAGTAATGACCGAATCGGACATGTCGTATGCAGCGGCGATAACGCCGATGAAGCTGCGGCACGAGCTGAATGGGCACTTGGACAGATTAAGGTAAACCTGAGCTAGCGCATTTTGGAATTGGTGTTAGGAAAGTATTATGGATGTATCGATTATTGCGCCGTATATCGTTTCGATACTTGCCGCGATAATTTCCGGCTTCAGCTCTTATTTGGTAGCCCACAATAAATCCGCTTCGGAAATTCGAACGCTCAAGGAAGCAAATGAGCATGAAATCGAAAAGCTCATGAAACAGCACGAAGTTGATTTGGACAACTTAAAGGAGACCCATAAGCTTGAGATGGAGAAACTCGAAGCGGAGCATAGATATTCCCTCGAGCTGGCGAACTCCAACGCGCAGAATGAAATGACCAAGCAGCTGATGGGTTCCCTTGTCGGAAATTTGATGGCAGCACCACAAATGCAAGATCTCTTTGCAAGCGCGTTGGCTGATTCAATTAAGAAGGGTAAACAAGAGTAGCAACTAAAACGATAGGACATTTATCGTCTCAATAGTTAATGCTTGCATTTTTGAGGACGGACCGCTTTGTTACTAGCTAACAAAGCGGTCCGTCCTTATTTGTACAGCTTCCAAGATCGCAGAAGAACGACTGTATGACGTCGAGTTGTACCTTCGGGACGATGATGTCGTCCTGGTAACATACTCGGAAGATTCGAACGAGGACGGCGGACTCCATTTCCAAGGGTTTTGCTTTGACATTGGGGGTGTTCGAGATGTCGCCCAGCTCTACATTGACGCCCTTTACGAGCTCGATCGTTACGTATCGAGATTGAGGAACAAGGACTTCGAGTGAGGCGTTCGCCGTAATCTTGTGGTCGCTCTCGTCGAGGTTTATCCAGCTTTTGATTTCGCCCGATGAATTATCTTGCCGCTCACGCAGATTTGCCGATTCGGCGATTGGTGAGGGGTTATCAAGACGCCGCTTTGGGCATTGTTTATAGAATAAGGATGACAGCACGATTTCGAGGATGTTCGCGGGAGATACGAGGGGATTTTGTAATTCTCTTTTATAGCCTTTGCATCAGATTTAGAAACTGCTGGTTAATTCAGATTCGCGCAATCAGCGAGGTTAATTGGAGGTGTTCGTGGTCAAGAACTTCTTTGTCACTTGTGGAGTATGTGGATGCGTGCATCGTGTGCGCGTCCAGGCTGGATTTGTTAATGACTATCCGGTTAGATACTTGTGTCCGCAGTGCCGGAACCGCATCGACGGAGCGGTTCGCCTTGACCCGAGCTGCGCTTTGATTGATTTTAAGCTCGACCCTGGCACGGTTGCCTCCATGGGTGGAAATTTAGATTGCGCCCGAGTTATGGTGGAGTTATCTGGTGAGCTTCCGTCATATAAAATATCTGTAGAACATCGTGCCTGCATGACAAGCCCCTTTATCAGAGCCTCTGAGCTGATTCCATTTGATGAACTCAGCGAGTACGTGAGTAATATGGTTTATTGTCTTCATTATTACCGCGAAGACTGGCCTACCCTGAGGACCGCTCTTCAACTGTATTGCGATGGGCATGACGATTATGCGGATAAGGTTCTTTCGGAATTCGAGCGCAAACTGTTAGGCGAGGACAATCGACACTATTCCTTGCTGAGCCGAATCGCGAGAATGTCTTGGCTCGGTCTCCCCATGATTGCGGGAAGCGACGCGCATGAGCGCGCTGTTGAATGTGAAAAACTCGTTTCTTGTCTAGAGGCAGAGGCGCTTTCCGGCCTAGCAGGTTACTACCTCAAAACCGATATGACTGCCAAGTCGCTGCTTGCTGAAATCAACGAAGTTCTGGATTCCGTAGCCGGATCATTTCCGGTTCTCCTCAACGGTTTTACTTTTCTTATGGCGGGAGACGCCTATGACTTGGAAAAGTACGGTACGTTCTGCTGCACTCCTAGTGATATTGAGAAGCTTTATTGTCGGGAATATGAGCTTATTGGCAGCCTGCTTGTTCTGTTTATCGGGCTCGACAACATCGAATGTAACGGGGCGTTCGATGTCATGCCCAAAGGCGTAGATCTAGGTGCAAAGTCGTTCGACAAACTTTCTGTAGCCCCTAAGGCAAAGCGATTCAACGCTGTCGGTACGGGCTCATTTACTGGCCATATCAAGCAGTGTTGGAATCCGGTTCTGCGCAATGCATTTAGTCATAATCGGACGGATTTCGACTGCGCGACTCAAGTCATTCGCACTTTGCGTGAGGATGGGACCAACGATTCTCGAGGCAACATCTATTTGCTTGAAATGGTTCGCGATTGCATTTTGATGGCTCGGGAAATTATGGTATTTCGTGGTGTCTTATTCCATTTCATTGGAAGTGGGCTGTGGTAAGGATTGGACTTAACGCCGATGTGCATGCACGGCGTAAATCGTGGTGCACATGTGCGTCAATCATCGAGCTGTGGGTGTGAAAGCGATATGCCAGCGACGGTCATCTCTGGCCATCTCCGCGTTTGCACTCGCAAGGCAAGGATTAAGGTGCGCCGCCCTAATTGGCATTGGAGCGTCGACGACCGCGTCTATAAATTTTGATGAACAGTGATATGGACTCATTGTTATAGCTAGGAGCCAAACATGGAAGCACCCGCCGTTCTCTATCATTATGCAAGCCTAGATACGCTGGCCTTGATTCTGCATAATCGAACTATCAGGTTCAGCCGGTTAGATAAGGTTGACGACCCACAAGAACAGCGTTCAGCAGACTCTCAAAATCTTGGAAAAATGAAGCTCGTCAGTTGTTGGACCTCTTCTGATGAGGAAAGCATCCCCATGTGGCGCGAGTATGCTGGAGCTGAATGTGGAGTAAGAATCCAAATGAAGAGTCATCCGTTTAAGCGGTACTCTGTGTCTACCGAAAGCCTAAGTAAGCTATCTAGTGACGCAGTTTTGAATACTCCTGGTGGCAAGTTTGATGGACTTCAATTGCCGCTCGAAGACTTTTGGGATAAAAAATATCATTTTAAAGAAATGGCCCGAAGCGTTGAGATGCTTCATGAAGTCCAGTATACGAACGATAAGTCGCTTCTGTTTCCAAAGTTGATCCGTAACTTCGAAAACGGCTGGATAGAAGCCGATTTAAACACACTTGGGATTCACAAAGCTACTGCCTGGTCATACCAAAACGAATGGCGATATGTTTTGACGGCAGTTCCTGTGGGCATCGCCTCTGTAATCAAGGGTGATGTTGAAGCAGTTAAGAGGGCCACTGAGGTCATACTTGATAGATGCGATCCCGAAATTCCTTCCTTTTACGATTTGATTATCTCAGACGAAGCATTTTCTTCGATGAAGATCGTCGCTTCCCCAAAGATGACGCCGGGGAACCGATTAATTCTGGATGAATTAGTGCAGAAATACGCACCTGGCATTGATGTTGCAGAAAGCTCGATTGAGTTGGTTTAAATAGGCAGCAATATGATGCCGGAGGTTCCCATGTGTTGTCTGCGAATTCATGGTGGGGGAGCCGATACTCTTCTAATCCAATGCGCAAATAATCAGATCGCACTTTTGGACAGCTCTAGAAGTTCTTACTGATAACTGCATATCCGCAATAAGGGAAGGGCTGACAAGTGGCTGCCGATATGCCCCTTCTTATTAAAGCCAATTTGCTACTTATTAAGGGTCTAAATAATTACTGCCCACCCGAACTTATCGTCCTTGACTATTAAACATGGTTATACTGCAAGGAGTATTCTTGTTTGTTCTTTTGGAGCTCGGCATATGCAATTTAATTATTCCGCGCTTGATAGCTATGAGTTTGAGTTGCTCAGTCGTGATGTCGCCGAAAAGCTTATGCATATTAAGCTGTCCTGCTATACCGAGGGCAGGGATGGCGGGATAGATGCCTCCGATTTTTATTTCTGTGGTTCTCATGCCTGTCCATCGGTTGTCGTTCAAGCCAAGCATTGTACTCAGCATGTGCGTTATTCCAGGCTTGAATCAACTTTATTAGCTTTGATTAAACAGCTAGACTCTCGCGATAATCTTCCCTCCAGATGTTTAATACTTACTGTGGCCTCTGGCGTTACGAGAGAATTCCAACAGCGATTGTTTTCTAAGGCGGAAGCTCTCGGTGTTCAAGATTTCAAACTACTGGATTCCGTTAAGCTTGACCAGCTCCTTTCTGATGAGTCTAATTCAGATATTCTGCGTAATCATTTTAAGCTATGGATTGCTGGGGCCAATGTGCTGCAAAACCTGTACAACAGGTCATTCTTTGTAGGCTGTGATTTGTATCTTGCTAATATCGATGAACGCAAATCCTTATTTGTCCAAACCGCTCTATTTAACAGGGCGGTCAATATTCTCGAATCAAACCCCTGTCTAATCATCACCGGCGATCCGGGTACGGGCAAAACCACACTTACACAAATGCTCGCCCTTCAAATGTCCGCAGCTGGTTATCGCGTTCTCTATTCTTCATGCTATGAATTGGAGGGCGTAATTAGCGCATCTTCGCCCGATTCCAACCTACCGGAACTTATTGTACTAGATGATTTCCTTGGACAGAATTTTCTTGATGTCGATTCAAAGTTGCTGCGCCTGATTAGCAGCTTACTTTTTATGGTTAAGAAATCTGACAAGCGAAAGATAATTCTCAATTCACGCATTTCCATTCTCAACGAAGCTGGTAGGAAGGACGATTCTTTTCATCGTTTGATTCGCAAACTTGATGATCAGCTTGTTTTAATAGACACCAGTTCCATGGCCTTATTGGACAAAGCTCGAATACTTCTTTCTAACTTGCGATTCGAAAACGTACCGCAGCCGTACATAGAGGCGCTATCTAAAAAAGTCGATAAAGATAAAGCGGGCTGCGTTAAGATTTGTGAACACGCCAACTATAATCCTCGTGTGATTGAGTATTGTTCTCGCCCGGAATTTATTGAGCAATGTGATTTGAACAATTACTGTTCAGAGATTGTTTCACGTCTTAATAACCCTATTGATATCTGGAAAAACGAATTCGAAGAGCGTCTTGGTGAGGAAGAGAGAGTTCTTGCTTTTCAACTATTTTCGTTTGGAAAGAAATTCGTAAGCCTGTCACATCTAAAAACTGCCTTTAATTCTAGAATCAAACTATCTTATGGGATTGATTGTTCTATCGATTGCTTTGATCGTGCAATCAAGCGCCTTGAGTCGGCCGTAATCAAAACGGTTGTTATCGATGGTGAGCGGCATGTTGCAATGATTAACCCTTCTGTTAATGATTACTGTGCCGCCTTTCTTGCTGGAAATACCCTAGAGTCTACAGCGATAGTGGAATCAGCAATATATGCCGATCAGCTAGAAACCATTTTTAAGGTCAATACAGATAGGTCCGTTATCGACGCATTTAAATTCAGGGCCATTAAAGGCGAGGTTTTAACCCTTAAAGTTGATTGCCCTGGATCTTGGCTTCGTCTATGTCCGGAGCATTATGTTTGTTCTGTATTGCGACAGATTATTGGTCTTCTTATCGATAGTGATTTTGAATGGATTGGATCTCTTCTGAGTGAAATGCTCGATTCAGAAAACACTAAAGCCTGGGAATCTGTTTCGCTTTTGCTGGTTGGCTCAGGTCGGGGTGCTTTCTATAACAGCCCATACTATGCGGAATTGCTATGCTCCTTTTTGAACTTGAGTCATTTAGCGATAGGTACAAGCTATTTAACAGCCTATGACTTATTGGAAGACCTTGAAAGAGCTAAAAAGATACTGAATGTCTCCGATAAAGTTTCTGGACGTCTTTCACTTGCGCTTAAGGCGGAAGCGAATCGTTGGCTTAAAGAATATGTCATAGATTCCGTTGAGAGCTTTGGTAATGGTCGTGATTGGGAATCTGAATATCAACCTTCGATGTTCGACTGTTATATCGAGGATTGGGAAACGTTTGTAAAAAAGAAGATTCACGATGCGATGCTCAAGAATTTAAATCCATATTCGATACTTTATGGTTTTTGTGACGGTTTAGGTGAATTTCTAACGGAAGACATTTCGTTAGACCAGGTAGAGGAAGTAGTTAAAGATTGCGTTTCCGAATTTGTATGGGATTTGAATCTTGAGTATAAAGACGATAGGGAAGACCGCGTTGTCGACACTGCCGACGATTACCGATATGAAATGGCTCAATATCAAAATGATATAAGAGCTGTAGAGAAACTATTCATCGAATCATGTTGATTCGGTCTTGGGTTCTAGTCGGATAATCCAAGCATCTTTATAGAACGGTGCATGCTTCATGTAAGCTCTTGTTGTGAATAGTTGCATGGGCGAGCAGTGGCCGGTCCAAGGCGTGTGCTGTCTGACGACAAAGTCAAACAGCGACAACTTACGAGCGAGCTCCATCAAGGGCGTCATAAAGTGCGTTAAGGGCAAGGGCGTGCCCGTGGTGGTCTACGAGCCCACGCTGGACGCGCCGGAGTTCTTCGACTCCGAAGTGGCCCACGACCTGGAGGCCTTCAAGGCTGGCTGCGACGTGATTGTCGCCAACCGTTGGAGCGAAGAGCTCGCTGACGTGGCGGACAAGGTGTACACGATGGGTCTGTTTAAGCGGGATTAGGGGAGAGACCGCCTGCGCTAGGTAGGGCCTGACCTGCAGCGAAGTCACCTTAGCTGAGGACGGGGCGTATCGGCTAGCGCCGATACGCCCCGTCTTTCGTAGTTATCAGCAATTACAATAACGAATACCGAATGTGCGAGTTCAGCAAGATCAGCATGTAGGGAAGGCATTAGCTGCTAAATATATTGACTCAGCAAACACTTGATCTAGTGCTGCAAATCCAGGAATGACCGATTGGAGAACACGCAATGCAAGCAAAAGAAATCACCGAGGCAATTAAAAATACATGCAATGTGACACCATTGGCCTTCAAGCTGTAGTTCTGCATGGCGAATGGGGTTCGGGGAAGACGTATTATTGCGAGAACGATCTTAAAGCCGCTCTAAATGATATAGGCGTAAAGACATGTCGCGTGTCGCTATTTGGCGTTTCCGGCTATGATGAGATCTGCAATAGAGTTCTGGCTTCACGACTCCATATTTACGAAAACGCAAAAGATCGCGTTGGCACCGCGATGAACGTTTTTAAGAAAAGTGCAATTGAAGCCGGCACCTCAGCATTAAATAGCAAAATTGCAGATTTAGGAATTCAGATATCAGTAAATTCCGACTTGATGCTGTCTTTAATCGACATGACGAAAGTTCTCGTAATATTGGACGATTGCGAACGCAGTAGCTTCGCCCATGATGACCGTTCATTTCTTGGGTTCGTTAACAATATGGTCGAAAACCATGGCTGGCATGTGATGCTCGTTAGGAATCAGCCCCTGTCTTTTGAGGATGACTGTTCTGTTGAAAAGGCGGTTATACGCCAAATCGAATATGAGCCAGACCTACAGGCGCTTTACCGAGTCATGGTAAAGGACAAGCTGCGCATTCCCAAACATATCGACTTCGAAGTCATGGATGCTATTGCTGAAGGACTGAAGGGATCCCTTGTCAATATAAGGGCTCTATTAAGATCAATTCCGTCTATTAACTGCGCATTAAATACGTCGGTTCTTTTCGATGAAAATATCGATTTTCATGGAAGAGTAAAAGCGTTCTCAGATTTTGTTGGCTATACAGTTCAAGCATCAGCAGGAATAGTTCCTGATGAGCCTAAAGACGCGAAAAAATCAATGAGCATTTTCAATGCGTCTGAACTTCAGGAATATGACAACTATCTTACTTTATCAAGGGCCCTTGCCCCTTTAGCTGAAGGGAAGGATATAAACCCAGAAACTGTTAAGAGTTCATTCAAAAAAATTTGTGCTGAAGAAAAACCCCAATTCAGCTGCAGACGTCGAGGCCCAAGAAATGGAATACCATTGGAGCGCTTTGCACTGCTTGGAAGACAGTGAGGTTGAATTGCTGGCGAACAAACTTAAAAACATGCTAGCTAAGGGGCAGTATTCTCAAGAATGGTTCTATAAGATCATTGGGTTTTCACTTGATCTTATTAATCTTGGGTTCTGGGATGAATCATATCGCGAGAAGCTTCTCGATTCGCTTCGGCTCGCCGCAAATCACGACCCCAAGTGCGACGCTGCTGCTTTGAGGCAAGAACGGGATAATTTTAATGATTTTTATGGTACAGATGCCAATCTCATAATGGACAAACTTATAACTGAGGTTGAACAAGATGAAAGGGAGCGAGATTTAAATCGCATCAGTTTTGAGTTTTCTATAGTTGACCAGAACACAGGTAAAACAATCTCCGCGTTTTTTGAAGAAGTCATTAAATCCGAGCACCAAAATAGAATACTGAATGTACCAGCTGAAACTGTGGCCATGTCAACCTATGTAGGAACCGCCGACTCACAAAATTCTCTGCATTCATTTTTTCATACCGGCATGAAGAGATATAGAGACAAGCATAGCCTGAATGAAGCCGTTGGATGGTTAAAAAAGATTGACGCGCAACTTGTCAAAATGGGGTCCAAATCTCGCATGGGCGGACTGAGAACTAAATGGATTCGCAATGACATCAAGGAGGCAATCGAAACGTTGAGCGAAAGGGCGCAGTGCGCATCAACTGAATCTGATGCCGTTATGTGATTACGCCTAGTTGCTCAACGCCTTGCTGATGCCATGCGCTTGTTCAACATATGAGAAGCTTCCTTTCGCCGACTGACAAAACGATTTACACCTAATTATTGGCACTGTTCACGGGCGTTTTCTTTGCTTACGGCCTGATCTCGCTAAACTAATAGCTGCTGCTACCAGGGCATTTTCTGGTGCACATTCTATTGGCTCCTGCGAAGATCGGAGCGGGTATGTTTGCTGCCGAGTCCCACACCAGCCGTCATTACATTGCGATTGTTGCCATGGCCTGCCTATGCGTTTTGCTGGGCGGGCCTTCTTATGCCGCGGGCGCGGAGAGCCTCATCATCGCGGGCGAGACGTACTACGAGCCGGGCGTGTCGGGCCCCGGCTGGGCCTGGACCGATGCCGACCACCTGGAGCTTAACGGCTACGCGGGCGAGGCCATCGGCGCCGAGGGCGACCTGGTGCTGACGCTTACCGGGCAAAACTCCGTGACGGAGTCGCATGCGCCCGATGCGGACATCACGCTGTGCGGCATGGAGGTGTGGGGCAACCTGACGCTTAGCGGCACCGGGACCCTAACGGCGACGGGCTCGCAGTGCGGGATCCACGTTTCGCAGGCGCTCGTGGTGGACGAATGCACCGTCGATGCCCGGGCAGGCGGGGCCGATATAACGGACGAGGCGGTCGCTGGCGTGATCGCAGGCGACATGGCCGTGCGCGGCGGCGGACGCGTCGTTGCCGCGGGCGCCGGGTCCGGAGCGGGCGTGCGCGCCTACGGCGTGTATCTGCAAGATGCGGGCCTTGGCGACGGTGCGGTTGGCTGCCGGCTTTCCGTCGACGCCTCGCGGCTCGATGCGGCCGGTACCGACGGCGGCGTTGCATGCACGGGCGGGTCGCTTGTGTCCGCGCGGTTTGTGACGCCTGTTGGTGGGGCTTTTGGTGCTGGCGGCGTGTTGGATGCCTCCGGTGCGATGGCACCGCATGTGGTGGTTGTGCCCGATGTCGCCACGCCTCCCGCGGGGGAGACCGACGGGCGCGACGTGCCAGGTGGCAGCGTGGACAGGTCTCCCACCGATGCTAACCCCGCTGCCGGAGGGCCCACCACAGGACCCACGGCAAATCCCACGATGAAACCCGCGGCCACGACAACCAAGACAGCAACGACAGTAACCAAGACCACGGTGTCCACGTCCTATAAGCCCAAGACCGCAACCGCCACCGCGACAACTGCGTTACTCCCCAAGACCGGCGACAACAACTGGGTCGCAGCTTCCGTGACGCTTTTCCTGCTTGGTACAATGCTTCTAGCTGCCGCATGTCGTTGTTGAGATAGCTGCCATTTGGAAGAAAGGGACATCCACAAGGCATTGCTATTTGCTTGTTTGCTTATAGGCGCCCAATTATCGAAGGCAGAGGCCATACGGACGCGTCCATGGGCTGAATCGCGGCAACGAGACCCGGGTTGATATACGGGAGAAAAGAATTCAACAATAAGGTGGTGCAGATCACAAACAGCAAAAAGGGCACCGGGACTTATGTCGGCTCCGGTGCCCAAGCGCAATATCGGCAGTACACAGAGCACCGCAATGCAACAATCAGGGTCGAGCGCAAGGCGGATTTAGATCCGCTGAATTCATTTATAGTGCAAGCAGTATGGTCTAACCCCTCTTTTGCGTATATCCGGCTGTTGCGGTCGAGGCCTACGTCCCATGCGTAGAATTGCTTGGTATATAGAATTGCAACACCATTAAGTATTGTGGGGGTTTCTTGTGAAGTGGAACGAATTGGCTGAATTAATATGCGCGTTTATCTCTTTAATTGTGACAGCCATCATTGGCAAGAAACAGTGTTGCCAGAGCAAGCGCATGGAGGAATTCGAGCGTCGCCAGGACGAAAGAGACGAACGCAGACACGCCGAAGGGAATAAGGCGCAGGCAATCGAGTTTATCTCGAAGTATTACTCAGACAGAGGATTAATTCCGCTTTGCGCTGTCGCCGCCATGCACAATGACCTTTTTTATTATTCACGTGAGATGTACCGGAACTTTTGTTGTCTCGTGCCGGAGGTACAGAATCTAATTCTTAAATACTGCAATCTTGACTTGCGGGTCAGGGGAGAGGATGACCTGTTCGTCCGTTGCATCACCGCAGTCGAAGCCGCCCTCCGTGACCGCTTCCCAGAAGACGAACCCGTTCTTTATGATGATGGGAAATACGTGCTTCGCAGCCTCGAAAGGTATGCGGGGGAGAGGCTGCCAGAACCTCGGGTTGACCTTCTTTCTGAGTGCCTGGACTCTTCCTTTCTGCCCCCTGATAGCTGTTCCCCGGGGTACGATTACCTTATCCGTAAGGTCCTTTCCGAGGCCTTCGAATCCAGGGTCGCTTCCTTCGCCCCCATTTCCTATCTGAAAAATGAATATCAATTCGAATCGAGCTCCGAGATTGAGGCCTGCCGATTCGCGTTAACCGTTGCATTCTACGCGGCGACCTACGGCTCTGGTGACGAGGCCAACGATAAGGACTACGGGTGCCCCGGCGGTTTCGATGGCGAGAGAATCGAGACCATGGAAGACCTATTTCTTCTTGCCGTCTTTCAGATGTATACCAGGTTTCTACTTCCGGACGAGGAATAGGAATCGCAACCACGTGTCCGAGCCTTAAATATGTGTTCAAACTTCTTCCCCTATGTCCCCTTTGGGGACAGCCGCCAGCGCAATACCTCAGTGCTATACTCGTTGTCCTAAGGAAGTGATTCATATGTACTTGAGCGATACTAAGATTCAGGAGCTCATCGACAGCAAGGTGCTGCTCAATGCCGATGCTTCGAACATCGGACAGGTTACGTATGACTTGCGCACTGACGGGTTCTACGTTAACGAAAGCAAGCAATCCGAGGTCGAACTTGGCCCTGGAGACTCGACTTTTGTCTCTTGCGTTGAATGTATCGCGCTGCCCAACGATTTGACCGCTAGCGTTCTTTTACGCAATTCGCGCATTCGCCAGGGGCTTTCTTTGGATGCGCCGCTATATTTCCCCGGTCATGGAACACGGCTGTTCTACCGTGTTACAAACGTAAGCGGCAACACGATTGCCCTTGATAAATCTAAGGGTATCGCGCAAGTCGCATTCCAGCGCGTCGAAGGCACGGTTGCTCATCCTTACCATGGAGCCTTTTCCGATGAGCTCAATTTTAATGGGCTTGCCGACTATTCCGACGTCTATGCCGGAGAGCTCAAAAAGGTCGAGGATAAAAAGAACGAAGTCGCCAACATCGAGTCTCGTATCTATGGCAACGTTCTGGCTCTCTTCGCCATTTTTGCCGCGATCTTCACGCTTGTGAACGTTAATGCCGGAGGGGTTTCTTCCGATATAACGACCGTCCGTTTCGTTGCGCTTGATCTGCTGATTATCGGCGGATTCCTGGTCCTTGCGTCCGCAATTGAGGCTTTTCTTGTTAAGGATAAAGAAGATAAGGCGTGGCTTCCGCTCGTGATAGGCATCATATGCATCGCAGCGGCGGTTTTCCTTGCTTTTCGTAAATAGTCAAGTGATCTAAAGGTAAGCAATATGGCTTCCGAGACGGGGTGCCCCGGCCAATGCCGGGGCACCCCTATCTGTTGAGCGGTCTTTTGTTTTTAAATTACATGGCAGCCATAGCAGCCCCAACACATCCTCTATTTAAAAAACGCATGTCGCAAAAGCGTAAAACCGGGGTCTGGTCGACGGGCCTTGGTTTTACTCCGCACTTCGCTTGGATCCGCGACCTCGTTTTCGAAAGCCACTCCCGCGACAAGCTCGTCAAAAAGCAAGGTCGCAATTGCTTTGTGGCGAGCCGGCGACCTGTCGCGCGTATAGAATCTAAGGATCCGCACTCCAGTTATGAAATGGATTGGACACCACACGGAGATCCCCAGCACCCTGTGCAGCAATGTGTACGACTTCGCGTTTTGCCCCGAGCCCTGCTACGACCGCCTGGTCGACCTCGCCGACCCCGAGGACTGGGGCCCCGGCAACCGCATCCTCAAAAACTACCTGTCGTTTTCGTTTAGCCGCGCGGTGTTCCTGACCGAGCGCGACGTGGACCAGACCGCCCCGTCCAACTTGCCGCTGGTGTTCGACGACGTCCGCTGCCTATTCAACACCGGCCTGCACACGCGCCGCTACGAAACCACCTACGGCCTGTTTGAGCCCAACACCAAGCCCGACGCGCACCAGCACTGGTTTTTGAAGGGCTCCTTTAAGGAAAGCGACCCCATGCTAGTCTCGTTTGAGTACCTGCCGTGCCGCGTACGCTTTGCCGAGGACCCTTCCGAGCTGGTCTTTGACCACCGCCTTCCCATCCGCTCCAACATCGATCACATTCTGGGCGACGAGGAGAACCTGACGCGCATTCCTGCCAGCCTGATGGGGGAGGGTAACTCGCTGCTGCTGCGCCGCGCCTTTGAGGGTGCCGTCGTCGAGGCCGCCCGCCGCGCCGCCGCCAACTACACACTCGCCGTGCCGCAGTTCTACGGCGGCCGGATCCAGCTGCTCTTGCCGCTGTGCCTAACCGGCGACAAGCCCGAGCTGGCGCTGACCATCCAGCGCGAGGACGGTTTCTACGCCGCACGCACCTGCCTCACGCTCGACATGGCCTACAACAACGCGCGACTTATCTGCCGTCCCGAGACCTCGTGGATTAAACGATAAAGGGTGGTTTAGCTGCGGTTTTTCAGATTGCTTTGATTGTTTTGGCTTGGCTAGCACCCACGAATTTAAAATCGAGGGCAAAAAGTTCTTGGTAAACCACGCGCGGCTATGTTAGTATCTCTTTTGCCGAAAGGCGACGGGCGATTGGCTCAGGGGTAGAGCATATCCTTCACACGGATGGGGTCACAAGTTCGAATCTTGTATCGCCCACCATCAAAAGCGCAGGTCAGAGGTGTTAAGCCTCTGGCCTTTTTTCATATGATGCCAAATCGAACCGAATTTACCTAAAGCGTTGTATGTTATGCAGTTCACTTTAGTTGTCGTCATCGCACGTTTTGAAAAGTGCATCTGCGTTCATTCATTGAATTCTCTGCGCAATCTATGCGCAATTGTGGAGACAGAGACCACTGGCTCACAGCTCGTACCAGCACGTTCATGTCTATGGCGGATTTTCAATAGATTGCGTCAAGCTTTTGGTCAGTGTTTGGTCAGCTACCCGTACTTACCCGCATGATGCGCCAGTAGATAATCGACCTTGCCCGCAATCCGCACGGCCTACGGCCGATACCAGGGGAGGCGCAAATGGACGATATCGTCTGCGCAAACACTGCATTCCGCTATTGGCGCTGCCCACCGCAGGTGCGCAATCTCTACCCGCGCCTGCCCAACTCCGAAGACGGCTGGCGAGCTCTATCCCAAGCCCCTTTTGTAACCGAAGTCCTCAAGACCCCAATTATCGCTGTTACTTCGCCAGGTTGTTGTAATCACCACTCGGGATTGCGCTCTACTATTCGCTGGGAAGGGGCATCGGATGCCGGCACAACAATCGACACTAATTTAGGCTTTTGTGTCACCAATCCGCTTAACACGTTATTTACTATGACACGCTTTGTATCCCAAATAGATCTCGTACTGGCTATGTACGAACTTTGCGGTTGGTTTTCTGTTTTCGAGCCGGCTCCCGCTGCCGAAATGCAGTTAAAAATGGCGGTAGAGGAGAATCGCAATTCCAGCACGCAGGATCTGTTCGAACTTGGAGAAGGCGAAGACGAGGTTCCTTGGAAACGAGTTTATGCCCGCGCAACCGTTAAGGACCCAGATAATGATAGCCAAACGAGCAAGCGTGAAGATGGAAGAGAGGTTACGAAACTCAAAGGTACTTCTCTCTGGATGAGAAAGCCGCTCATCGAGCTGAGCGACCTGCATCGTTTCGCCGACAAGGTCAAAAGTCAAATGTGGGGAAAGCAGTTTTATGATGCCGCTCAGCAGGTTATCGGCATTGCTGCGTCTCCGCTCGAGGTTGCAGGAATCTTGCTTCTAAACCGTCCGCGGCGTCTTGGCGGCGCTGGCTTCACGAACGTTTATGCCAACGACTTAACTCCTCTTTCCATATCGGCGCAAAGCATCGCAGGTCAAAAGGTCTGCTACGGCGATATCGTGATCGTAAATCCGATTCTTATGAAAGGGGCAATTATCGAAATCCAAGGTGAAGTCATTCATGGTTCAGGTGCAATACTTGACCACGATGCGGAACGCATGACTGCGTTGCAGAGCATGGGATTCGATGTATTCCTGGTGACTCACGATATGCTCAACGATTCAAAGCAGCTAGACACCATAGTCAGAAGTGTCTGCGACCGTTTAGGGATTCGCTATAAAGTCAAAACTGAGGCAATGAAGTGCGCCGAGACGAGACTGCGAGCAAATGTTTTGTGCAACTGGTTGGAAATCGGAATTTAGCCGGCGACAAGGCGCTAGAACTACCTAGTTTGCCTGTTAGTGAATTAATGTCATTTCAAAACTGTGCCGGATTACGGGGCTGGACCCGGACCGGCCGTCCATACCCTGCATTTCACGGAATGCGCAAGTCGCCTACCTGCGATTTTGATTTTACCGATTACGGCATGCTCGGGGGTTCCCGGCCTGGCCCCGTAAACCGGCATGGTTTTGGAATCGCCGGGTCGGCGGGGGCGCGGTCGGCCCCGGTAATGGGCCTGGCGCCGGCAAGACGGCCGTTGGGCGGATGGCGGAACGCGCCGCGACTGCGAAATTTTCCAAAATTGTCCTTGCATCGTGGTCCGAGTTCCCGTATAGTACTTCTTCGCACGGGGGCGTAGCTCAGCTGGGAGAGCGCTTGACTGGCAGTCAAGAGGTCAGGGGTTCGATCCCCCTCGTCTCCACCCGAGCATTGAATGAGGCTCCAACGCAAGTTTGGGCCTTTTTTCATATAGGCACACAAGGTCAAAGGCGGCAGCATGATCCTCCTGGTCGACAAGATCGTGCGTTGAACGGGTGCCGCGCGCATGGTAGTATTTCACATCGTGGTTCAAAGCGTTGGAGGCTGTTCTGCCACCCCAACTGCAAGCGCCACTTTATAAGGGCTCTTGGCGCAACGGTTAGCGCAGGGGACTCATAATCCCTGGGTTCTGGGTTCGAATCCCGGAGGGCCCACCAGGTTTTTCAACAGGTCAGGCAATATGTCTGGGCTGTTTTCTTTTTCATGGCATTAGTTTTCACTTGCAAATAGCCTGCTTGCTCACTTCCGGACGCCCTCGGTCGGCTGCCTGCGATGCCGCCGCCACGAAACCGGCCCATCTACTACGTTTAACCCCGACCCCTCGACCATACCCCGTATTTCGCGAAAACCGCAGGCCGTCTACCTGCGGTTTTATTTCTGCCCGAGACGCCATGGTCGGGAGATGTCGCCCAAACGTAGTAGATGGGCCGGTTTCGTGGCGGGGATCCCGGGGG
>NZ_QSUU01000003.1:30252-201954 GCF_003439125.1 Collinsella sp. OM04-5
CCGGCGCCCGCGCCCCCGGAAAGTTTTTCCGAAATTGTCCTTGCATCGGCGGGGGAGTTCCCGTATAGTACTTTTTCGCACGGGGGCGTAGCTCAGCTGGGAGAGCGCTTGACTGGCAGTCAAGAGGTCAGGGGTTCGATCCCCCTCGTCTCCACCAGAGCATTGAATGAGGCTCCAACGCAAGTTGGGGCCTTTTTTCATATAGGCACACAAGGTCAAAGGCGGCACCATGATCCTCCTGGTCGACAAGATCGAAAAAAGCTTCGGCGCGCGCGTCCTCTTTAGCGGCGCGTCCTTCCAGATCAACCCCGGCGAGCGCTTTGCGCTCGTTGGGCCCAACGGCGCCGGCAAAACCACCATGCTCAAAATCATCATGGGCATCGACAGCCCCGACGCCGGCCAGGTCCAGTATGCCAAAGACTGCCAGGTGGGCTACCTAGAGCAGGAAACCAACCTAGAGCACAAGGACACCACCATCCTTGCCGAGGTCATGGCCGCCGCCAAGGAAATCCGCCGCATGGGCGAGCGCGCCAACGAACTGCAGGCCCAAATCACCGAGCTCTCCGAGCAGGGCAAGGACGTCGACGCGCTCCTTAACGAGTACGGCCAGGTCCAGGACCGCTTTGAGCACCTGGGCGGCTACGAACTCGAGAGCAACGCCCGCAAGATCCTGTCCGGCCTGGGCTTTAAGGTCACCGACTTTGAGCGCCCGTGCTCCGAGTTCTCGGGCGGCTGGCAGATGCGCATCGCGCTCGCCAAGCTCTTCCTGCGCCACCCCGATCTACTGCTGCTGGACGAGCCCACCAACCACCTGGATCTCGAAAGTGTCCAGTGGCTGCGCGGCTTTATCGCCAACTACGACGGCGCCGTCCTCATCGTCAGCCACGACCGCGCCTTTATGGACGCCTGCGTCGACCACGTCGCCGCGCTCGAAAACCGTCGCGTGACCACTTACACCGGCAACTACAGCAGCTACCTCAAGCAGCGCGAGGACAACCTTGAGCAGATGCGCGCCAAGCGCGCCGCCCAGGAGCGCGACATCGCCCACATGCAGGTCTTCGTCGACAAGTTCCGCTACAAGCCCACCAAGGCAGCCCAGGCCCAGGAGCGCATCCGCAAGATCGAGCAGATCAAAAAGGAGCTTGTCATCCTACCCGAGGGCCACAAGCACATCGACTTTAAGTTCCCTGACCCACCGCGCTCCGGCGATATGGTCGTGGGCCTGGAGGGCGTCTCCAAGTCCTACGGCAACAAGCACATCTACAGCGACATCGACCTCAAGCTCTACCGCGGCGAGCACGTGGCGCTCGTCGGCCCCAACGGCGCTGGCAAGTCCACACTCATGAAGATCCTCGCCGGCCTGGAGCCGCCCACCACCGGCACCCGGGACCTGGGCACCAACGTGGGCGTGGCCTACTACGCCCAGCACGCACTCGAGGGCATGACCGAGTCCAACACCGTCCTGCAAGAGATCGACACCGTCACGCCCAAGTGGACCGTGCCACAGCAGCGCAGCCTACTGGGCGCCTTCCTGTTTAGCGACAACGATTCCATCGAGAAGCAGGTTCGCGTCCTCTCCGGCGGCGAAAAAGCGCGTCTGGCCCTGGCCAAGATGCTCGTGGCCCCCGAGGCGCTCCTGTGCCTGGACGAGCCCACCAACCACCTAGACATCGACTCGGTGGATATGCTCGAGAACGCCCTGCAAAATTTCCCCGGCACCATCGTGCTGATCAGCCACGACGAGCACCTGGTGCGCGCCGTGGCCAACCGCATCATCGACATTCGCGACGGCAAGGTCACGGTCTACGACGGCGACTACGACTACTACCTCTACAAGCGTGAGGACCTCGCGGCCCGCGCCGCCGCCGAGGCGTCCACGGAGAGCGCGCCGGCCACGACCAAGTCCACCAAGGCCAGCGCCGCCCAGGCCGACACCCCCGTCGCCGCCCCCAAGCCTGCCGAGGGCAAAAAGACCAAGGAGCAAAAGCGCGCCGAGGCCCAAGCCCGCGCTGCGCTCAACAAAAAGCTCAAGGGCGTGCGTAACCAGCTCAAGAAGATCGAGACGGAGCTCGACAAAAAGCGCGCCCGCTATGACGAGCTTATGGAATTGATGGCAAGCGAAGAGCTTTATGCCGATCAAGACAAGTTCAACGCCGCGCTGGGGGAATATAACGGCCTTAAGCAAGAGCTGCCCAAGCTCGAGGACGAATGGCTGGAGCTTTCCACCCAGATCGAAGAGGAGACCGCGCGTGAACTCTCGTAAAGCCGCCGCCGTGGCGATGAGCATCATCGCCATCGCCTGTCGCATCTGCGGCATCTTTATGAGCGCGATGACCGTGCTGCTGTGCTTTAGCGGCCTCACCGCCAAGCTGCAGATCGTCGGCTTTGTCGTCGAGCTTTCGCGCGCGCTGCCGAGCGTCATCGCCGGCTACGGCGTCATCACGTCGCCTTTTGGCGGCGTGTTCCGCCTGGATTACGCCATCGTCGCCGTGATCCTGTTTGCGATCGACTATCTGCTCACGCGCGCCTCGCGCCGCGTCCGCTAGTGGGGCGCCATGTCCAGCAGCTACCTCATGAACCTACTCGCCAGCGCCGTCGCCGTCATCGTGGGCATCGTGATCCACGAGAGCGCGCACGCCGCCGCGGCCTGGGCACTCGGCGATAAGACGGCCCGTTCGCGCGGACGCGTCTCACTCAACCCGCTCAACCATATCGACCCGTTTGGCACCATCATCCTGCCGCTGCTCATGCTTGCCGCCGGCGGCCCGGTGTTCGCCTTCGCCAAACCCGTACCCGTCTACCTCAACAACCTCAAACACCCCAAGCGCGACGAGGTCCTGGTGAGCGCAGCCGGCCCCGCGTCGAACATCGCACTCGCGTGCCTCGCGGCCGCCCTCATGCACGCAGCGTACGGCAACCTCTACACCAGCATGTCCTTTGCCGTGGCGTCACAGATCATGAACTTCGGCGCCACGTTCATCGTGGTCAACCTGTCACTCGCGTTCTTCAATCTCATCCCGATCCCGCCGCTCGACGGCTCGTCGATCATCGTGCCGTTCCTCAAAGGCAAGGCGCTCGCCAGCTACTACCGCCTGCAGCAATACGCCATGCCCATCCTCATCTTGGTGTTGTACCTGCTGCCCATGTGGACCGGCATCGACGTGATCGGCCGGTATTTCGACGTTACCGTGTATCCGCTGGCAGAGCAGCTGCTCACCTTCGCAATCGCCGGTATCTAGGGTAAACTTACAAATCGACCGTGCAAATCGGTCGCAACATGCACCCAAACCGCGCCGCGAAGGCGCCGTCAAAGGAGGTCGAAGATGTCGTATCGCGTGTCGACGCAGGTCTACAGCGGACCGTTCGACCTGCTGCTGCAGCTGGTTACCCGCCAAAAAGTCGATATCGGCGCTATCTCGATCAGCGAGGTGGCCGAGCAGTACCTTGCCGAGGCCGAGCGCATCGAGGCGCTGGACCTGGACGTGGCGAGCGATTTTTTGCTGGTCGCAGCAACCCTTTTGGACATCAAGGCCGCCTCGTTGGTGCCGCAAAAGGCCCCGCGCAAAGCCGATGACGATGACGAGATCGACGATGACCTCGAAGAACTTAGCGCGCTCGACGGGGACGCCCTACGCGAGGTCCTGATCCAGCGCCTGATCGCCTACAAGCAGTTTAAAGGCGCGGCTGCGGCCCTCGGTGCCCGCATGCAGGCCGAAAGCCGCATGCACCCGCGTGTGGCCGGCCCCGACCCCGAGTTCCTGGGGCTCATGCCCGACTACCTGGCCGGCATCACCCTGCGCGGCCTCGCCGTCATCTGTGCCGACCTGGACGGCAAGCGCCAGACCTTCCTGCTGGAGGCCGAGCACGTGGCGCCGCATCGCGTGCCGCTCGATCTGACCGTAGCCTCGGTCGACCGCTTTACCATGGCGCACCAAACTTGCACCTTCCGCGAGCTGTTGGACGGCGACGCCACCACCGAGCAGCTCGTCGTCACCTTCCTGGCCATGCTCGAGCTCGCCAAGCGCGGCTCGCTCACGCTGAGCCAGGACGAGATCTTTGGAACCATTCAAATCAACCGCGTCGAGGGCGCCGAGGCATACGTGCCCGGCGAGGGCCCCGAGCTCACCGAATAGGAGCCGCAACCATGTCAACCCTTTCCACGCTGGAGGTAAACAGCCTCAAAGGCGCCCTCGAGGCGCTGCTGCTGGTGTCGATCGACCCGGTGAGCGCGCCTGCGCTGGCAGGTGCGCTAGATATCGCCCCTGGCGAATGCGCATCGCTGCTCGCCGAGCTCAAGGTTGAGTACGAGGAGGCCAACCGCGGCTTTCAGCTGCGCGAGGTCGCCGGCGGCTGGCGCCTGTTTACGCATCCCGCCTACCACGATGTGGTCGAGGCCTATGTGTTGAGCTGGGACACGCAAAAGCTGTCGCAGGCGGCGCTTGAAACCCTGGCCGTCATCGCATACCACCAGCCCGTGACGCGCGAGGTGGTCAAAGGCATACGCGGCGTCAATTCCGACGGCGTCATCGCGTCGCTCGTGGACAAGGGTCTGGTGCGCGAGCTCGGCCGCGACCCCCAGCGCGGTCAGGCGATCATCTATGGCACGACCAACGCCTTCTTGGAAAAGTTTGGTCTACGCTCCACCCGCGACCTGCCCGATCTGGAGCAGTTTGCCCCCGACGAGCAATCGCGCCAGTTTATCCGCGAGCGCCTGAGCGGCCGCAGCATTCAGTCCACGCTCGAGGAGCAGGCCGAGGACCTGGACGAAGAGCGCGAACTGCTCGATACCGATGTTGAAGATGTTGAGGCAGTCGAGGACTTGGAATCCCTGGTCGTCGGCGAGACCTCGGAGGATTTACATGACGAGGACTAACGAAGTAGGGGAGACGCGTGCCATGGGCAGCGCAGTGCCCGCCACCGACGCCCAGCCCGTCTATCCGCACACCATGCGCCTGCAGCGCTTTTTGGCGCGCGCGGGCGTGGCGAGCCGCCGCGGCTCGGAGGACCTGATGACCGCCGGCCGCGTGACCGTCAACGGCGAAGTCGCGACCGAGCTGGGCACCAAGGTCGACGTCGACCGCGACCATATCGAGGTCGACGGCATGCCCGTCAAGCTCAACCAGGGCGCCGTATACCTGATGCTCTACAAGCCAACTGGCTACCTCACCACCATGAGTGACCCGCAGGAGCGCCCTTGCGTGGCCGACCTGGTCCCCCGCGACCGCTTTCCGGGACTCTTTCCGGTGGGTCGTCTGGACCGCGACACCACGGGCCTCTTGCTCTTTACCACCGATGGCGACCTGTCACAGGATCTGCTGCACCCGAGCAAACACGTCTACAAGACCTACCAGGCACTCGTGGACGGGCAGCTGACCGACCGCGATCTAGACCCGCTCCGCAGTGGAATTGAGCTCGACGACGGTCTGTGCCAGCCGGCGATCTGTCGCGTCATCACCGCGCGCGAGGCAGAGGCTGTGGCTCCGCAAGGCGTAAAGCCCGGTACCACCGCCGTGGAGGTCATTATCCGCGAGGGGCGCAAGAACCAGGTCAAGCGCATGCTGGGCAAGATCCACCACCCGGTGATTCGCCTGCATCGCTGCAACTTTGCTGGCCTGGAACTCAAGGACGTGGCCAAGGGGTCGTGGCGCGAGCTCACCGACCGCGAGGTGCAGATCCTCAAGTCCGGCGGCATCCCGCCCAAGCAGGCCGGCGCCAAGCGCGACGGCCACGCGTCTCGGGACACTACCGCCACCCGCACGCGTCACCACGGCAGCCACGGCTCCGCACCCAAGCGCAACACCTACCGCGAGCGCTACACAGGCTAGGCAACCCGCCGCGCCCCAGCGCCCGCGAACCATACCAGCACGTCAACCATCGAAAGGAAGCACTGCATGATCGTCGCTATCGACGGCCCCGCCGGTTCCGGCAAGTCCACCATCGCCAAGGAGATCGCCCGCCAGCTGGGCTTTAACAAGCTCGACACGGGCGCCATGTATCGCGCCGTCACCTTCGCCGCGCTCGACCGCGGCATCGATCTGGACGACGAGGCGGCCATCGACGCCCTCGCCGAGCAGATCGAGATTCGCTTTACCAACGGCCCCGGCGAGGATACGCGCCTGACTATTGACGGCCAGGACGCTTCGGCCGCCATTCGTACCCCGCAGGTCGACGCCAACGTATCCAAGGTCTCGGCCTACCCGGGCGTGCGCGCCGCCATGCTCATTCACCAGCGCCGCGCCGCCGAGGACCGCGATATCGTGGCCGAGGGTCGCGACATCGGAACCGTCGTGTTCCCCAACGCGCAGGTCAAGGTCTTCCTGACTGCCGATCCGCGCGAGCGCGCCCGCCGCCGCGTGCTGCAGCGCCACCAAAACGACGTCCAGCCGCTCAGCACGGAGCAGCTCGAGACCGAGGTCGACGAAACCCTCGACGCCCTCAAGCAGCGCGACAAACTCGACAGCAGCCGCGAGGTCGCACCGCTCGTGCCCGCCGAGGACGCCGTGCACGTCGACTCCACCGCCCACACCATCGATGAGGTCGTCCGCATTATCGAGGACCTCATCAACCAAAGGAGGTAGCCCATGCGCCTGTTTAAACAGACGCCCGAGGATTATTACAACGCTCCTTATGACGAGTTCCCGGCGCTCATCCGCGGCACCGTCGTCGTGGTCATGGCCATCCTTTGGGCCTTCTCCAAACTCATGTGGCGTTGGAAGGTCGAGGACGCTGACCTGCTGTTTGAGCGCCAGGAAGGCCGCGGCAGCGTGGTCATCTGCAACCACACCTCGATGGCTGAGCTCTTGGCCGTGGAGACGGCGCTATTCTTTGGCGGCCGCCGCATTCGCCCCATCTTTAAGTCCGAGTTCGCCAAGAGCAAGATTGTGCGCTGGGCTTTTAGCCGCGTTGGCGGCATCCCCGTGGAGCGCGGCACTGCCGATATGAAGTGCCTGCGCGCCGCCCAGCATGCGCTGCTGCGCGGCGAGGACGTCCTGATCTTCCCCGAGGGCACGCGCATCCGCTCGCGCGAGATCAAGCCCGAGGTCCACGGCGGCTTTGCGCTCATCGCTCAGATGGGCAAGGCGCCCGTCAACCCGCTCGCCATCTGCGGCTGGTCCGACATCACGCCCGCGGGCAAAAGGCTCATGCGTCCCAAGAAGTGTTGGATTCGTGCCGGCAAGGCCGTCTCGCTTTCCGATGCACCGGCCGAGCTCAAGCGCAAGGAGCGCTTGGCTTGGTTTGAGTCCGAGGCCATGAGCCGCGTATACGCCATGCGCGACGAACTGTGCGCCGAGCATCCGGGCAGGTTCTAGCCATGAGCGAGAACGTGACGAACACCGCCGCGACTGCGTCCGACCAGGACGGCGCGCCCACCATCGAGATTGCAGCTCACGCCGGCACCTGCTACGGCGTACAGCGCGCGCTCGATATGGCCCTGGCGGCCGCCCCGCAGGCGGGGGAGACCGCTACGGTCCATACCCTAGGCCCGCTCATTCATAACCCCATCGTGGTACGCGAGCTCGCCGAGGCAGGCGTCGGTCTAGCAGAAACCCTGGACGACGCAGCGTCGGGCACCGTAATCATCCGCGCCCACGGCGTGGTGCCGCAGGTCATCGATGCTGCCCGCAAGCGTAGCCTTAACGTCGTCGACGCCACCTGCCCTTACGTCAAGAAGGTCCACGTGGCCGCCGAGCGGCTGGTGCGCGAGGGCTACCGCGTACTCGTCGTGGGCGAGCCGGGCCATCCCGAGGTCGAGGGCATTCTGGGTCACGCCGGCGATGACGCGCAGGTCGTGAGCTGTGCCGCCGACGCCAACGCCTTGTCGCTCAAGGGCAAGGTGGGCCTGGTTGTGCAGACCACCCAGACCGCGCAGAACCTCGCCGAGGTCGTGGCTGCCATCACCCCGCGCGTGCAGGAGCTGCGCGTGATCAACACCATCTGCGCCGCCACGAGCGAGCGCCAGCAGGCAGCCGCATCACTTGCCAAACGCTGTGATTGCATGGTCGTCGTGGGTGGCAAGAACTCGGGCAACACGCGCCGCCTGGCTCAGATTTGCGCAGACGCCTGCGAGCACACGCATCACATCGAGGAAGCTTCCGAGCTTCTGGCCGCGTGGTTTACCGACGCTCACCACATCGGCATCACCGCCGGAGCCTCAACCCCGCAAGAACACATCGAGCGCGCCGTAACGCGCATCAAGGAGCTTTGCCGCTAATCATGGACCAGACCGTACCCGCATACGCCGCCGAGGTGGCCGATTACGGGCGCAGCCGCGACCCCGAGCCGGGTGAGGGCGCGCTCGTAAAGAACGTGCGTCCCGAATCGCCCGCGTGGGATGTGGGTATCGAGCCGGGCATGCGCGTACTTACGGTCAACGGCGAGCAGCTTACCGATATGATCGTGTGGCTCTGGGAGGCCGACGATGATACCGTCGACCTCGAGGTTTTCGACCCGCGCGACGGCACCGTCACCCCCGTCGAGCTCGACCGCTTTCCCGGCGAGGATTGGGGTTTGGAGTTCGATGGCCCCATCTTCGACGGCATGCGTACCTGCGTCAACGCCTGCGTGTTCTGCTTTATGACCATGCTCCCCAAGGGCGGCCGCTCCACGCTCTATATTCGCGACGACGACTATCGCCTAAGCTTTTTGCAAGGCAACTTTGTCACGCTTACGAACCTCACCGACGAGGACGTGCAAAACGTCATCCAGCGCAACATGAGCCCCATGAACGTGTCGGTCCACGCTGTGAGCCCCGACGTCCGCCGTCGTATGATGGGCCGTAACGCCCAGCGAGGCATGGACGTACTCGAGACCATCATGGCCGCCGGCATCGAGATTCACGCGCAGATCGTGTTGTGCCCCGGCATGAACGACGGCGAGGAGCTGGAAAAGACCCTGCGCTTTTGCGAGGAGCACGAGCAAATCACAAGCCTGGGCATCGTGCCGCTCGGCTTTACCAAGCATCAGAACCGTTTTAGCTGGTCCTACAGCGACAAGCCCGAGCTAGCGCGCGAGACCATTGCCATGATCCGTCCCTACCAGGACCGTGCCTTCGAGCGCTTTGGCCGCCACACCTTCCAGATGAGCGACGAGTTCTATCTGGACGCCGGCATCGATCCTCCCGAGGCGGACTTTTACGACGGTTACCCGCAGTACTACGACGGCATCGGCATGATCCGCTCGTATCTAGACGAGACCGACGACGTGCTTGCCGCCGATACCGAGCGACTGGCCCGCGTCCGCGAGGCCATCGCCGCACGCAGCCAGCACCTGCTGTGTCTTTCGGGCGCCAGCGCGCGCGACACCGTGGCACGCTTTGTGGAGTCGCCGCATGGTCTCGACGGCACCGTCACGGCCATCAAGAACCGCTACTTTGGCGGCAACGTGGACGTGACCGGCCTCATCGTCGCGTGCGACATTCTGGAGCAGCTGCCCCAAGACCTGTCGGGGGTTATGCTCTTTGTGCCTAAGCTCATGTTCAACGCTGACGGCATGACGCTTGACGAGTATCATCGTGACGATTTACTCGCAAGCCTTACCAGTCGCGGCGCCGAGGTTCATGTGGTATCGACCATGCCGCATGAGCTGCTCGATACCCTGGAGCACATCCTTGGCATTGTGCCTGCCGACTCTACTAATTCCACTGACCCTACCCATTAAAGGAGAGCAGATGAAACCTATCGTCGCCGTCGTCGGACGCCCCAACGTGGGCAAGTCCACGCTCGTTAACCGCCTGGCCCAGACCTCGGACGCCATCGTCCACGAGTCCCGCGGCGTCACGCGCGACCGCTCGTATCACACGGCCGATTGGAACGGTCGTGAGTTCACCATCGTCGACACGGGCGGTATCGAGCCACTCAAGAGCGACGATGTCTTTGCCACGTCCATCCGCGACCAGGCACTCGCCGCCGCCGAGGAAGCCGCCGTCATCCTGTTTGTGGTCGACGGCCGCACCGGCGTCACCGAGGAGGACGAGTCGGTCGCTCGCATGCTCAAGCGCTGCGACAAGCCGGTCTTTCTGCTGGTAAACAAGCTCGACAACCCCGATCGCGAGAACGACAGCATCTGGGAGTTCTATTCGCTCGGCATCGGTGAGCCCACGCCGCTCTCGGCCCTGCATGGTCATGGCACGGGCGACCTGCTCGACGATATCGTGGCCCTGCTTCCGGAGGAAGAGGACGAGGTCGCCGACGAGTTCCCCGATGCGCTGAACGTGGCCATCATCGGCCGCCCCAACGCCGGCAAGTCCTCGCTGTTCAACCGCATCCTAGGCGCCGACCGCTCTATCGTGTCCAACATTGCCGGCACGACGCGCGACGCCATCGACACCGTCGTGGAGCGCAACGGCAAGCACTACCGCATGGTCGACACCGCGGGCATCCGCAAGAAGAGCACCGTGTACGAGAATATCGAGTACTACTCGATGGTCCGCGGCCTGCGCGCCATCGACCGCGCCGACGTGGCGCTGCTCGTCGTCGACGCCTCCGTGGGCGTTACCGAACAGGACCAGAAGGTCATGGGTCTTGCCATCGAGCGCGGCTGTGCCATCGTTGTGCTGCTCAACAAGTGGGACCTGCTCGACGACGACCGCAAGCGCGAGGCCTGCATGGAGACCATCGACCGCCGTCTGGGCGTCATGGCTCCCTGGGCCCAGTACCTGCGCATCTCTGCCCTCACTGGCCGCAGCGTCGAGAAGATCTGGGCGATGGTCGACGCAGCCGAGAAGACGCGTTCGCAAAAGATCAGCACCTCGCGCCTCAACACGTTCCTCACCGACCTACGTGAGTTCGGCCACACCGTGGTGGACGGCAAGCGCCGCCTGCGCATGCACTACGTGACTCAGACGGGCGTCAATCCGCCGACGTTCACGTTCTTCGTCAACCACAGCGATCTGGTCAACGACACCTACCAGCGCTACGTGGAGAACCGCATGCGCTCGACCTTCGATTTTGCCGGCACGCCCATTCGACTCTTCTTTAGGAAGAAGGAACAAAAGGATGCATAATCCGATTCTGCTGACCGCCATCTGCGCCGTGGTCTCGTTCTTTATCGGAGCGATTCCGTTTGGCCTGATCCTGGGCCGCGTGTTCAACCACACCGACATTCGCAAGGCGGGTTCCGGCAACATCGGCACAACCAATGCGCTGCGCGTGGCCGGCCCTAAGGTGGCCGCGCTCACGTTGTTGCTCGACTGCCTTAAGGGCGCCATCTGCGTCCTTATCGCGCGTCCGCTCATTGCCGACTTGGGCTATGGCTTCCCCGTAAGCATCATGGCGCCCGGAGCCCCCGGCGATTGGATGCTCGGCGTCATTTGCCTGGCAGCGGTGTGGGGCCATATCTTCTCGCCCTACCTTAACTTCCACGGCGGCAAGGGTATCGCGGTTGGCCTGGGCGTCATCCTCGCCTGGTACTGGCCTATTGGCCTGTCGCTGCTCGGCATGTTTATCGTGGCCGTCGCCATCACCAAGTATGTGTCGGTGGGCTCGCTTGCCGCTGCCATCGGTCTTCCCATCGCTGCTTGCGCGGTCTTTCCGTACAGCAGCCTGGGACTTAAGTTTTGCATGGCGATAATCGGCATCACCGTTGTGTGGGCCCATCGCGCGAATATCCAAAAGCTCATGGCCGGTAAGGAGTCCAAGCTCTCGTTTACCAAGCGCGTCACCGAGCCCGACGATAAGTAGGAGAGAATCATGAATGTTGCGCTGATTGGCTCCGGCTCCTGGGGAACCGCCGTCGCCGGCCTTGCCGCCGCGCGAGCCGAGCGCGTGACCATGTGGGCCCACAGCGAGCAGACGGCCGCCGGCATCAATGGCGAGCACTGCAACCCCCGGTATCTGGTGGACTACGAGCTGCCCGGCAACGTCGTCGCCACGACGGACCTGGCGCAAGCGCTCGATGCCGCCGACGCCATCATCTTTGCCGTGCCCTCCACACACCTGCGCAGCGTATGTCATCAGGCAGCGCCTTTCATCGCCGCCAACACCCCGGTGCTCTGCCTTACCAAGGGCATTGAGCCCGAGTCTGGCCTGCTCATGAGCGAGGTCATTGCCAGCGAGATCGGCAACGAGCGGCGTGTGGCGGCCCTCTCGGGCCCCAACCATGCCGAGGAGATTTGCCGCGGCGGGCTCTCTGCCGCCGTCATCGCCAGCGAGGACCAGCAGGTGGGGGAGACCTTTAAGGAGCTGCTGCTGTCCACGGCCTTCCGCATCTACCTGTCGCAGGATATGACCGGTGTCGAGGTTTGCGGCGCTATGAAAAACGTCATCGCCATCGTGTGCGGCATTTCCGCCGGTTCTGGTGCGGGCGACAACACGCTCGCCCTCATCATGACGCGCGGCCTGGCCGAGATCAGCCGTCTGGTGCACGCCCGCGGCGGCCAGGCCATGACCTGCATGGGACTTGCCGGCATGGGCGACCTCATTGCCACCTGTACCTCGGAGCATTCGCGCAACCGCACCTTTGGCTACGAGTTTGCCCACGGCGTGTCGCTCGACGAGTACCAGACGCGTACGCATATGGTGGTCGAGGGCGCCGTCGCAGCCCGCAGCGTGAGCGAACTCGCCCGTTCACTGGGCGTAGACATTCCGCTCACCTTTGCCGTGGAGAAAACGCTCTACAACGGTGTTACTTTGGATAGGGCGCTCGAGATTCTCACCGACCGCGTCCCTTCTCAAGAGTTCTACGGACTCACCGACTAGCGCAGAAAGGCTACTACCATGGGTTCCATTAAAATCGCTCCGTCCGTCCTCTCGGCCGACATGGCCAACCTCAAGGGCGAACTCGACAAGATCGCCGGTGCCGACTACGTGCACTTCGACGTCATGGACGGCCACTTTACCGGCAACCTCACCTTTGGCGTTGACATCCTCAAGGCCGTCAAGCGCTCCACCAATGTACCGGTCGACGCGCACCTCATGGTGTCGAACCCCGACGAGACGGTCGATTGGTACGCAGACGCCGGCGCCGATATGATCACCGTACACTACGAGGCCTCCACGCACCTGCACCGCACGCTCACCCATCTGCAGCAGCGCGGCGTTAAGGCCGGCGTGGTGCTCAACCCCGCCACCCCCGTGTGCGTGCTGGAGAGCATCATCGACGTCGTCGATATGGTGCTGCTCATGAGCGTGAACCCGGGCTTTGGCGGTCAGAGCTTTATCCCGGGCACCATCGCTAAGCTCCACGAGCTCAGGGCCATGTGCGAGCGTCACGGCGTTTCGCCCCTCATCGAGGTCGACGGTGGCATTTCTTCCAAGAACATTGTCGAGGTCGTCAAGGCCGGCGCCAACGTGCTCGTGGCCGGTTCTGCCGTATTTAAGTCCGAAGATCCCGCTGCCGAGGTTGCGCTGCTGCAGAAGCTGGGCAACGAGGCCGCACAGGAGGCATAAACCCTTATGACCGCAGGTCAAAACCGCATACCCGTGAATCTTGACTATGCCGCCTCGACGCCCATGCGCGCCGAGGCGCTCCTTGCGCAGCGCGAATACGACGACAGCGAGCTTGCCGGCGTCAACCCCAACTCGCTGCATTCGCTCGGCCGCAAGGCTGCCACGCGTCTGGAGGTTGCACGTCGCGAGATCGCCCGCAGCTTTGGCGCGCGCGTCCGCCCGTCCGAGATTGTACTGACCAACGGCGGCACCGAAGCCAACCAGCTGGCGCTGCTCGGTCTTGCCGAGGGCGCTCGTCAGCGCGATCGCAAGCGCAATCGTGTAATCGTTTCGGCCATCGAGCACGATTCGATTCTGGACAACCTGCCGTTGCTGCGTGCCGCCGGCTTTACCGTCGACCTGGTGAAGCCCTGCCGCATGGGCTACATTAAGCCTGCCACGCTTGTCGAGCTGCTAGGCGACGACGTGGCGCTCGTGAGCATCATGGTTGCCAACAACGAGACCGGCGTGGTGCAGCCCATCCGCGAGCTTGCCGCGGCCACGCATACCGTTGGCGCCCTGTTCCACACCGATGCCATCCAGGGGTATCTGCATATTCCGCTCGATGTCACCGAGCTGGGCGTCGACGCCATGTCCGTCGCAGCCCACAAGATTGGCGGTCCCGTGGCATCTGGCGCACTCTACCTTAAGAGCCGCACGCCGCTGCGCCCGCGCATCTTTGGCGGCGGACAGGAGGCCGGTCGTCGTGCCGGCACGCAAGACCTGCGAACGCAGCTCGCCTTTGCCGCTGCCGCCTCATCTCTGACGCCCCATGTGGCTCAGGAGCGCGCGAAGCTGCAAGCCCTTTCCGACAAGCTCTACGCCACGCTTACGGCTCATCCGCGTATTCATGCCACCATGGGCGACTACGCACAGGCCGATCGCCTGCCGGGCATGGTGTCGATCTACGTTGATGGCATGGACTCCGAGGAGCTCATCGTCAAGCTCGATGCCGCCGGCTTTGAGGTTTCGGCCGGCTCGGCGTGCTCGAGCGGCAGCATGGACCCGAGCCATGTGCTCAGCGCCATGGGCATTGGTCGCGAGCAGGCACTAGGTGCACTGCGCATTTCCTTTGACGACCGCGTGAATCCGGACGATCTGGACGAGTTTGCCCAGACGCTGCTCTCGATCGCAGGTGCCGCATGATCGTCGCCGAGCTCGAGCGCGCGCTACTGGCACGCTATCCCAAGACGGACACCGAGCCCTGGGACCACGTAGGACTCTCCGTTGGCGATCCGGCCGCGGAGATCACCGGCGTTGCCTGCGCACTCGATGCGACTGAGGCTAATGTTCGCCGCGCCCAAGAAGCAAGCGCCAACGTGCTGCTGACGCATCATCCCATATACATCAAGGCACCCGAGGCCTTTTGTCCGGCGGATGCCACACGACCCCAGTGCAGTGCGGCCCTCTACGAGGCTGCCCGCTGCGGGGTGAGCATTATCTCGCTCCACACCAACCTGGACCGCTCGCACGAAGCCCGTGTCTGCCTGAGCAAGCTGCTGGGTGCCGCACCCGTGAGCTCACTGGAGCACGTGGACGACCCCGAGGCCACCGGCCTGGGCGCACTTGCAACGCTCAACGACCCGTGCACGCTGCGCGATCTTGCCACCCGTGCTGCCACGGCCTTTGGCAGCGACCCGCGTGTGTGGGGCAAAGCTGATCGCCCGTGCCGCACCGTCGCCATTTTGGGCGGCTCCCTGGGCGACTTCGGAGAGCTCGCCATCGCCGCGGGCGCAGATGTTGTCGTGACGGGCGAGGCGGGCTACCACGTGGCGCAAGACCTTGCCTTGCGCGGGCTGCCGGTGATCTTGCTCGGCCACGACCGCTCCGAGGAGCCGTTCGTTGATATATTGATGAACTCTGCAGTTGACGCCGGGGCCGACCCCCGTCATGCGATTAAAATACTGAACCCTTGCCAATGGTGGACTGTGACAAAAGGAGAGAACTTATGAGCGCCGGCGCTACGCTACTCAAGCTGCAACAGATCGATTTGGAGCTCGCCCGCAACAAGAGCGAACTTGCCAATATGCCGGAGCTCAAGGAGCTCGCTTCCAAGCGCAAGACCTACGTTAAGCTCAAGGCCGAAATGACCAGGCTCTACGCCCAACGCAAGGACCTGGATATTGAGCTCGACGATCTCAACACCACCGAGATTCAGACCAATAACGCCATCGAGGCCGCCAAGAAGCGCCATGTCGACGGCTCTGACTATCGCGAGGTTCAGGACCTGGAGAACGAGCTCGCCACCCTGGCCAAGCGTCTGGACAAGATTGAGCACACCCGCAAGGACGTCGTTGTCGCCCACAAAGAGGCGCTCGACCGCGAGACCCGCGCGCAGGCAATCATCGCCAAGTTCGAAGAGGGCGTGAAGGCCGATACCAAGGCCGCCCGCGCCAAGGCTGCCGACCTGCAGGCTCAGATCGAAGCCGCCACTAAGGAGCGCACCGCGCTGGCCGCCACGCTGCCGGCCGACGTGCTCACCGACTACGAGCGTCTGCTCAAGCAGTTCCGCGGCTTGGCCGTCGAGACCATCCAGGGCAACATCCCCACGGTCTGCCACACCGCGCTGCAGGCGTCATCCATGAGCGACCTCAACCACGACGGTAGTGAGATTACGCACTGCCCGTACTGCCACCGCCTGCTGGTGCTCCCGAGCAAGGAAGCTTAAACGATGGCGGCACCCAACAATTCAATGCAACTTGAGGGAAAAACGATCCTGCTGGGCATTACCGGCGGGATCGCCGCCTATAAGTCGTGCAATATCGTGCGCCTGCTCCAAAAGCGCGGCGCGCACGTCAAGGTCGTCATGAGCGAGCATGCCACTGAGTTTGTGGGGCCGCTCACCTTCCGCGCACTCACCAATGAGCCCGTTGCCGTGGGCCTATTCGACGACCCCTCCGACCCCATCCACCATATCTCGCTGGCGCAGGAGCCCGACGTGGTGGTCGTGGCGCCCGCGACGGCCAACATCATCGCTAAGATGGCCAACGGCATCGCCGACGACCTCATCTCCACCACGCTGCTTGCCACGCCGCGCCCCATCGTGATCGCACCGGCCATGAACAATGGCATGTGGAAGGCACCGGCCACGCAGGCCAACATGGCCACGCTGCGCGAGCGCGGTGTCAATGTTGTGGGTCCGGGTAGCGGTTACCTTGCCTGCGGCGACGTGGACACGGGACGCATGAGCGAGCCCGAGGACGTCGTCGAGGCTGTCTGTGAGGTGCTCAACCCCGTGCCGCAAGACCTGACGGGCAAGCGCATCGTCATCACCGCCGGCCCCACGCACGAGCCGATCGACCCGGTGCGCTTCATTGGCAACCGTTCTTCGGGCAAGATGGGTATCGCCCTGGCGGGGGAGGCCGCACGTCGCGGTGCCGCCGTCACGCTCGTGCTGGGACCGACATCGCTCGATATTCCTCGCGGCGTAAAGTGCGTGCGCGTGCAGACCGCCGCAGAGATGCTGCAGGCGGCGTTAAACGCCTTCCAGACGGCCGACGCTGCCATTTGCGCTGCGGCCGTCGCCGACTACACCCCCGCGGCCCCTGCCAACCACAAGCTCAAAAAGGCCAACGAGCGCCTGGATCGCATCGAACTAGTCGAGACGGTTGATATTTTGGCCGAGCTTTCGTGCCAAAAGGGAGAGCGATGCGTGATCGGATTTGCGGCCGAGACCGATAACGTCGTGGAGTACGCGCAGCGCAAACTTGCCCGCAAGGGTTGCGATGTAATTATCGCCAACGATGTCTCGCGCGCCGATTCAGGCTTTGGAACCGACACTAACAAGGCCTGGATTGTGAGCACAACAGGTACGAAAGAACTTCCCGTTCTAACAAAACCCCAGCTCGCAGATACAATTTTGGACTTGCTTCAAAATTTATAAAAAAGTTCTTGCACAAGTCTAAAGTTTCGGGTTAATATACTCCCTGTTGCGAGCGAGAGCAGAGCAACAAACAAAAGCTTCGGGACGTGGCGCAGCTTGGTAGCGCACTTGACTGGGGGTCAAGGGGTCGCTGGTTCGAATCCAGTCGTCCCGACCAGAAGTTTGCAGGTCAGGCACCTAGTGCCTGACCTTTTTTGTTTTAAGCAATTGCTTAATTTTGATTAAGCAACAGGGTGCCAAAAATCTACCTACGCGATAATCGCCTTTTGCGGCTACTTGCGCGTTTTGCACGCGCTTGAGCCGATTTATTAACGCGATATGAATCTACATACGCGTAGCTGGTATGCAGCCGAGTACAGGCTGTATTTATCGCGGCGATTAACACAGATATAGCGACTATAACGGACAAGCATGTCGCTGTATTTATTCCAGTAGTTCACTTGATCGGTGGACAAGTGGGCTGTTGCAACGAAACGCCAAGCGGGATGGGCTCTATACGAGGACGCCGCAGGGTAATGGCGGGGGAGTGCGGCAGACGCTCTGAGAGCCGCTGTGTGATCCCATGTCTCCTTAACTCGATAATTTGTGATTCAAGCCACGAATCGGTCGAGCAATTGCCAAAAGAACGGCCCATGCAGGATTGCACGGGCCTTACATCAGATCAAATTTGAGCTAGAAGCACCAAGCGGAGCAGACGCAACACCATCTCGTCGCGGCCTCGGCGAGCGACATATCGCAGTCGAGGTAGACAACGAGGAAGTCGTCAGATCCCGCACAGGGGGACCGCGATGGTGACCACCGCGCCGCCCGAGGGGCTGTTGGCGAGCAAGACGGAGCCCCCGTGGGCGCTCGCGGCCTCGGAGGCGACGTGGAGGCCGAGCCCGTAGTGGCGGCCTCCGTCGCGCGAGGAGCGGGACGAGTCGTCTGTGAAGAGGCGCTCGCAGCCGCGTTCGAGGGCGGCGGGAGAGAAGCCCGGTCCGTCGTCGGCCACCTCGATGACGAGGTGTCCGCCCGCGACGTCGCAGGAGACCGCCACGCGCGAGCGTGCGTGCTCGGCGGCGTTGGCCACGAGGTTCGCGGCGGCTCGCGCCAGGGCGGTTCGGTCGAGCGGGGCCTCGGGCGCGTCCGCGACAGCGGGGCCCGTGGCCGCGTCGAGCGTCACGCCTCGCGCCCGGGCGATCTGGGCGGCCTCGGCGAGGACCTGTTCGCAGAGCTCGGCCGGCCGCATGGGGGCCCTCTCCGCCCCGCCGGACCCGCGCGAGGCCTCGATGAGCAGGCGCACGTAGCCGTCGAGCCTTTCGACACCGCCGGCTATGTCGCGCGCGGCGGCCGAGAGGTCGCTGTCATTCTCGTCTTCCAGCTCCTCCGCCACGAAGTCGGCGTTGGCGCGCAGCACGGTAAGCGGCGTCTTGAGATCGTGGGCGAGCGACGCCATCTGCTCGCGCTGCCCCCGCTCCGCGGCCCAGCGGGCCTCGAGCGACTCGGCGAGGGAGGCCCGCATGGCGTCCATCGCGGCGAGGACGTCGTTCACCTCACGCACGTTGGTGCTGCCGACCGCGAAGTCGAGCTCCCCCGCGCCAACGCGCCCCGCCGCCTCCGCGAGCGGCGCCATCTTGCGCGAGATCACGCGGCTCGCACGACGCGCCACGAGCGCGAGCGCGAGCGCGCTTCCCACAGCGGCGCCGACGAGCATGAGGCTCTGCGGGTTGGGAAGCAGGCCGGCGAGATCGCGCGAGACCCACTGCGGCAGGTACTCGCTGACAAGTGCGCATGCCCCGCCGTCCTTGAGCGGGAACGCGGCGTAGGTGAGGCCCGAGCCCCCGCCCTCGATCTCCACTGTGCCCGGATCAGCGGCGAGTGCCGTACGGGCCATTTCCGTCGCGTCCTCGAGCCGCGTGCCCTCGAGGTCTGTCATCAGCACGTATCCGTCCTTGTTCAGGATGAGGTAGCGGTACGCCGTCGGCACGTCCTGCTGCCCGCAGACGCCGTCGCGTGCCAGGCCCTCCGCGACCTCGCGTGCATTGGCCGGCCCCCAGCTTGCCTCGTAGACGAAGCCCACATTGATCGCCGCGGAGAGCGCCATGAACGAGGCGAGCCACGCCGTGGCGACCGCCGCGAACGCGTAGGCGAAGTAGCGCGCGATGACGAAGGAGAGCGGCATGCCCCCGCGACCTCGCGCCCCGATCCTCAGAGCTGCCACTTGTACCCCATCCCCCAGACGGTCGCGATCGGATCGGCGCCGGCCTCGGAGAGTTTCCTCCGGGCGCGGCTGACCTGCATGGATATGGCCGCGTCGTCGGCGTCGCTCTCCCAGCCGAGCACAGCCTCGCGTATCTGCGCGCGGCTCATGACCTGCCCGGGGTGGCGCGCGAGGTACTCGCAGATGGCGTACTCGGTGGGCGTGAGCGGCACGGCCTCGCCGCCCACGGAGAGGCCGCGCGCCCCGAGGTCGATCCGCACCTCCCCGAAGGAGAGGGCGTGCGAGCGCGGCCGGCGCTCACGGCGTAGATGGGCCGCGACCTTGGCGCGCAGTTCCGCGGCCCCGAAGGGCTTGCGGACGTAGTCGTCGGCGCCCAGGCCGTAGGCGGCCACGGCGTCCTCCTCGGCCACGCGCGCGGTCAGGAAGACGATGGGGCCGTCGAAGTCCGGGCGGATCTGCCGCACGAGCTCGAAGCCGTCGAGCCCCGGCATCATGACGTCGCAGAGCACGAGGTCGAAGCGCGAGAGGTCCATCCCCGGGACTGTCGTCGGGTCGGCCGCCCTGACGACCTCATGGCCGTCGCGGCCGAGGACGCGCGCGAGCGCGTCGAGGATCGCCCGTTCATCATCCACTGCCAGTATCCTCGCCATGTTCGACCTCCTGAAACTCTCGTCGGAATTGTACTAGCGCCGCACTCAGCGGTCCAGAGCCCTGCGCGCAGCCGCGGGCGCCTCGGCCGCGTCGCACGCGTGGTAGCGCACGCCCGAGCCGCCGCGCGCCTCGATCTCGAGCCAGCCCTCGCCGTCCGACTCCCGCCCGAAGAAGATGAGCTGGAGCTCTCGGACATTGCCCCTGTCGTCCGCAGCGTCGAGCAGGGCATTCCCGCCCAGGACGAGCGCTGCGGAGAGGAGGACGAGCATGGCGGCGAGCGCCTTCCTACGCATCTGCCCTCCCGTCCTCGAAGCGGCAGAACCAGGCGAGAAGGACGGCGGCGGCTGCCAGGGTGAGCGCGAGGCCAGCGAGCGCAGTCGTGAGGAGAGGGCCCGCCGCGCGTGCGGCGTCGATGAAGGCCTCCACCCCGAGCGACCCCAGGCGCGCGGGCCAGGCGAGCGGCACCCAGCCCAGGGGCGTCGCCAGGGCACCGGTGAGCTCGCCGGTCATGAGGCCGTGTGCAAGTCCGCCCACCGAGAAGAACGCGAGGAGCGTCCCCGCCGCGCCGCCGCCGATGGCGGCGTTGCGGCCGAGGCGCAGGGCCACGCCGAGCCCCAGCGCGTAGAGGGGCAAGCTGCCCAGCACGATGCCCGCCCAGGCGGCCGCAAGCGGAGCGGGCCCGAGCGGCAGGCGTCCGGCGACGGCGAGCGCGCCCCCGAACACGCTGAGCGCCACGGCCAGCGCGCCCGCGCCGAGCGCCGCAAGGGCGAGCAGCTTCGCCGCGACGGCGCGCCCTCGCGAGGGGACCGCCGTGAGGTTGGTGAGGCGCCCGGCAGCGCGCTCCTCGTCCACGGCGAGCCCGCAGACGATGGCGGACATGAGCGGCATGAGGGCGCCGAGGAACTGGGCGTAGGCGTCCGCGCCCAGCGCCGGGTCCCATCGGGTTACGGAGAAGTACTCGCCGCAGGCAAGACCGGCCGCCAGGCCGCAGGCGAGGTGCACCGCCGCGAGCGGGGAGCGCGCCAGGCGCAGGGCCTCGGAGAGCAGGGCCCGCGGGAGAGTCATGCGCGGCGTCGGGTCGGAGAGTCGTGTCATGGCCATCACCTCTCCTCGGAGCGCGCGAACCAGGCCGCGCCCGCCGCCGTGAGCGCGGCGAACGCGAGCGCGCAGACCGCAAGGCCCGCCAGCGTGAGCATGCCGTCCGCCATGAGCGCCCCGCCGAGCGCCATGTCCGCCGCGAGCGGCTCGCCGCTCGGCAGCACGGGGATGAAGCTCGTGGGGATGACCATGTTCGCCGACGGCGGAAAGAGCTGCGGCAGCGGCACCAACGACCAGGCGAACCCACCTACGAGTTGCGCGGCGAGCGGGCAGAAGATGCCCGCGAGCATGCCGAGCCGCGCCGTGAGGAAGAGCCCTGCGGGGATCATCCACGCCGCGGTCACCGTGTTGGCGAGCGCGCAGAGGAGCATCGTGAGCGTGCCCGCGGCCGTGAGACCCTGCGAGGAGAACGCCGATCCCGCGAGGTAGATGCCGAAGACCACGAGGTTCGAGAGCGTGCAAAGAGCGAGGCACCAGAGCGCCTTAGCCCACCAGGCTCGCCCGAGCGGGAAGCCCAGGCCCAGAAGCCCCCGCATCCGCGTGCGAGCGTCCGCCCGCGCGACGCACGCCACCACGAGCGAGAGAGACACGGGCAGGAAGAGCGCGTACCAGTAGTTCCACGCGCTAAAGATCTGCACGCCCCGGTAGGGCATCGCGCCGAGCAGCGGCATCGGCAGCGCCATGAGCACGGTCAGGCGAACCGGTGCCGCGTGGCGCGACTTCAGGGCCTCGGCGCGCAGGCCCGCGAGCAGGCCGCCTTTCTCACCCGTCATGCCGCCACCTCCCCGCGCGCTCGTCGCCCTTCCCGGCAGAAGCTCATGAAGAGTTCCTCGAAGTCCTGTCCGGGACGAAGCGCATCCTCGTAGGCGAGGCGCCCCCCGCAGATGATGCCGATGGTGTCCGCCATCTGCTGCACCTCGGAGAGGATGTGGCTCGAGACGATCACCGTCGTACCCGCCGCCGCGAAGCCGCGGATCTGGTCGCGCAGCTCCTCGATGCCGATGGGGTCGAGGCCGTTGGTGGGCTCGTCGAGCACGAGCAGGCGTGGCCGGGCGATCAGCGCCAGTGCGAGCCCCAGGCGCTGCCGCATGCCCATCGAGAAGCGCCCGGCGCGCTTCTTCCCGGTGTCCGCGAGGTCCACGGCGGCGAGCACCTCATCTATGCGGCTCTCGGGAAGGCCCAGCAGCGTGGTGCGCACGCGCAGGTTCTCTCGCGCGGTGAGGTTGGGGTAGAGCGGCGCCTCCTCGATGAGGCTGCCGATTGCGTAGAGGTCCTCGCGGCGCCAGGCGTGCCCGGCAAAGAGGATCTCCCCGGCCGTCGGCCGCAGCATCCCGCAGATCATCTTGAGCGTTGTCGACTTGCCGGCGCCGTTGGGACCGAGCAGCCCGTACACCTCGCCCTCGCGGATATGAAGGCTCACATCGGCCACGGCGTCCTGCGCCTGGTCGCCGCGGCCGAAGCGCTTGGTGAGCCCACGCGTCTCGAGCATGTAACCCATGGGTTTATCCTTTCTCTTCCGGGAGCGCGGGCCGAGTCACCGTGCCCGCGCGCCTTACCTTTCGGGTTCACCATCCATGGTGGGGCGCGTTTCTAACGAAGCCGTAACGGCCGTTGGGCTCTTTTGGCGCCAACCCTTCTCGACCCGCACATCATGATTAATTTGCTTAAGGCAACAACTTTCCCGATCGATGTAATCACCGAATCAAAACGTGTACATCAGCCATCAAAGATGCCGAAAAATGTCATATTTGGAGGCTGATGTACACAAATGCAGAATCCCGCACAACCCAGTAGCATCCTCCATATGTCTGGACTCTCTATGCATACGCTGGATAGACATCGCCGGAACGGGTATAGTATCGAAAGTTTTGTCGTTAACCAGCGGGGGAGTCCTGTGGGCATCAAAAAGAAGATCAAAAAGGAGCTTATCGGCACTTCCGATTACCCGTCGAATAAGATCTTTACGATCTCCAATTTCATCACCTTTACGCGCCTGATCCTCACCCTGGTATTTCTGTACCTGTTTGTGACGGATAACAACCGCGTCATCGCCATCGTTATCTACGCCGTTGCCGCCTCTACCGACTGGATGGACGGTCAGATCGCCCGCATGACCAAGACGGTCTCGTGGCTCGGCAAGGTCATGGATCCCATCTGCGACCGTGCGCTGCTGTTCACCGGCGTACTTGGGCTGGTGGTTCGCGGAGAGTTGCCAATCTGGGTCTGCGTGCTCATTATTGGCCGCGACATCTATCTGGGCATCGGCACGCTTATCGTGCGTCATTATCACCGTCGCCCCATCGATGTCGTCTTTCCCGGAAAGATTGCCACTGCACTGCTCATGACCGGCTTCTCGCTCATGCTGCTCGGGTTCCCCGTTATTGACGGCCTGCATCTTTTACCTTCAACCCTTACGGCCTTCCCGGGCCTCAACGGAAGCTCGGTGCCCCTCGGCATCTTCTTTGTGTACGGCGGCGTGATCTTCTCCATGCTCACGGCTGTCATCTATTCCATTAAGGGCGGAGTGGCCATTAAACAGGCTCTCGCGCATCCCGAGGACGAGGACATCGACTTTCTGAACCCTGAAATCGAAGACTGATTCGTTGGGGTATGATTACGTACGGTTCATTATTTGCGGCACGTCCGCGATAAGTTAGGGGTTGTCATGGACAACATGGTTAACAATATGCCTCAGAATGATAAGGCTGCTGACGCTACCTGCGTATTCCGCGTGCCTTCAAGCGACGTCACCGTTCCCGACCTCATGGCCAACGTGCGCATCACCGCACCCGTTCTGTCCATCGTCAAGGGTCCGCAGACTGGTGCCGCCTTTGAGCTCGAGGACAACGTGACCACCATCGGCCGCGATCCTGCGAACGGCATCTTCCTCAATGACATGACCGTTTCGCGTAGCCACGCGCGCATTATTCGCGAGGGCCTCGGCGCTCGCATTGAGGACCTGGGCTCGCTCAATGGCACCTGGGTCGACGGCGCCATTGTCAACGCGGCCCCGCTGCACGATGGTTCTTCCGTCCAGATCGGTACGTTTACGCTCATCTACCACGAGAGCACGCCGGAGCGCATCGAAACCGGTGAGTAGGGCATGGCCGAACGCAACTATCTGAGTATCGGCCAAGTCGTCAACCTTCTTCGAGGCGCATACCCCGATCTTTCGAACTCAAAAATTAGATTTCTAGAAGATGAGGGGCTCATTACCCCTCATCGTACGCCTAAGGGATACCGTCAGTACTCTAAGGAGGACGTTGATCGCCTGGAGGTCATTCTGCACTTGCAGAAGACCCGCTACATGCCGCTCAACGTGATTAAGCAGCGCTTGGAAAACGCCACGGACCTGTCAACGCTCGCCTACGAGGTGGGCTTGCTGTCCGATGTTCCGCTCAAGACGGAGCCCAAGGAGACTAAGCAAAAGCTGCATCCCATCGAGACCATTCCCGATATGCTGGGCGTCGAGATTTCGTTTATCCGCTCGCTCGCCGAGAACGACCTCATTCGCATCATCAAGAGTCCGCAGAATCGTGAGCTCGTCGATGGTCGCGATTTTCCAATCATCCGCTACTGCTCCGAGCTGTCACGCTTCCATATCGAGCCCCGCAACCTGCGTCAGTACGTGTCTTCCGCCAACCGCGAGTCCTCGATGTTTGAGCAGGTGCTCGTGAGCATGCTCGGCATGGATACCTCCGATGACGAGCGCGACGCCAAGCTCGAGCGTGCGTTTAAGAAGCTTCACGACCTGACCGAGGGTGTGCACACCGCGCTCCTTAAGAACCGTGTCTTTGAGTCGCTCAACGCCGTGGTCGAGGATGCCGATATCGATGCTCTCGATGAGGAGATCGCGCGTTCCGAATCCACCAAGGCCAAAAGCGATGGGGCAAGCGTCCCCGCGGTTGCCGCGCACGAGGAGTCGCTCGTGCAGCCGTCCAAGGTCGTCGTCCCCTCGCATAGCTCGTCTGCTAACACGGGTAAATAACCGCCGTCCACCCGGCAATCCATGAAAGGTCACGCCATGTACGACTTCGAATCTCATATCGTCGATATCCCCGACTATCCCGAGCCCGGAGTCGTCTTTAAGGACATCACGCCGCTCTTTGGCAATCCCGAGGCCCTGAAGGCCATGGTGGATGCCCTGGCCGAGCATTTTGCCGACATGGGCATTACCAAGGTCGTAGGACCCGAGGCCCGCGGCTTTATGGTCGGCGTTCCCGTGGCCGTCGCCCTGGGTGCCGGCTTTGTTCCCGCACGTAAGCCGGGTAAACTGCCGCGCAAGACGGTCAGCGAGAGCTACGAGCTCGAGTATGGAACGGATTCTATCGAGATTCACGCCGATGCTATCAGCTCTAAAGATACCGTGTTGATTCTGGACGACTTGGTCGCGACGGGCGGAACCGTCGAGGCAACAGGTAAACTGGTGCGAGATATGGGCGCGAAGCTTGTGGGTTACGGTTGTATCCTTGAGCTTGCGTTTCTCAACCCGCGCAAGAAGCTCACGCCTTCTAACGAGGACATTGAGCTCTTTAGCCTGGTAACGGTGGACTAGCCGCTACCCTTAGATACCGGAAAGGAAGCTCCATGCGCACAGCAAACACGCACAGAAACATGGCACGCTGCGCTGCTACGGCAACCCTCGCTTGTGTTTTGGGCCTGGGCCTCGTGGCTCCGGCCTACGCCGATACCGCATCCGACCTTGCCGCTGCTCGTACCAAGCTCGAGCAGATCGGCACGCAAACCCAGCAAATTCATGAAGAACTCTCCGCACAGACGCAGGAGCTTGATCAGACTGCAGGCGAGATCACGCAAAAGCAGCAAGAGATCGCCGAAGGCCAGGCCAAGCTCTCTAACTACGTTGCCGGTGAGTACAAGACCGGCGGTCTGAGCCTGCTTCAGGTTTTGACGGGCGTCGACGATCTGGGCGACATGCTCAACCGTCTCTTCTACTACGGCAAGGTGTCCGACAAGCAGGCCCAGACCATTCAGGATGTCAAGGACCTTAAGCAGCAGCTCACCGATAAGCAGACCGAGCAGGAGAAGAACGTAGCCGCGACGCAGAAGAAGGTCGACGAGCTCAATGCCCAGCAGGCTGAGGCCCAGAGCGTCGTGAACTCCCTGGATTCTCAGCTGCAAGCCGAGCTTGCCGCCGAGGCCGAGGCCAACGCCGCGCTGCAGGCTGGCATAAATGCCAGTACTGCCGAAAAGGCCACGGTGAGCAACGATACCGCCGTTACGACCGAGAACACCAACAATGGTGGCGGAACGACCAACAACGGCGGCAACACGCCCGCGCCCGCTCCGGCTCCTGCTCCCACGCCGCAGCCCGTGACGCCCGCTCCGACTCCGACGCCTTCCGCACCGAGCCAGTCCGTTGACGGCGGTACCGTTGTTTCGCGCGCCTACAGCAAGCTCGGATACGCTTATTCCTGGGGCGGCATTGGACCGAACAGCTTTGACTGCTCCGGTTTTGTAAGCTATTGCCTCACGGGCCGCTACTGCCGCCTGGGCACCACCGGCACCTTCATGGGTTGGACCCGTGTGTCCGATCCGCAACCCGGCGATGTTGTGGTTAACTCCTACCATACCGGCATCTATATCGGTAATGGTCAGATGATCCATGCTTCCGACTACAAAACCGGCGTTATCATCAGCTCCGTTGCAGCCGGTATGAACAACAACTACATCTTCGTACGCTACTAATTTATTACTACAGCGAACGAACGTGGGCCTCGCGATCTTGAGTCACGAGGCCCATTCTTTTTGCGCCTACCGTTTGCCTTATGAACAGAACGGCTATCTAGTATTCAAAACTAGATAGCCGTTCAATTTATGAGAAAGACGGCTATAATTGTTGAGGAACAATTAGAAAGGACCCTCAATGAGCTGGGCACTTATCTCCGATTCGAGCTGCAATCTTCGCGATTGGCAACCGACTGCACCCCGTACCACCTTTGCATTCGCACCCCTCAAAATTCGAGTGGGGGAGCGTGAATTCATCGATGACCTTTCGCTCGATGTTCATGAGCTCAACTGCGCTGTTCAGGCGGAGACGAACGCTTCTTCGAGCGCTTGTCCCAGCGTAGGGGAGTGGGCCGAGCTCTTCAAATTGGCAGACAAGACCATCTGCATGCCAATCTCTGAGGGCGTGTCGGGCAGCTACAACGCAGCAGCCACGGCTCGCGATATGGTTCTTGCCGAGGAACCGGACCGCAATATTCATCTTGTCAATTCGCGCGCAGCTGGCGGCAAAATGGACCTCATTTTCTTGCTGTTCGACCGCTATCTTGCAAGCAATCCGGATGTCTCATTCGAGGACGCTTGCGCATACTTCGATAGCCTTGAGCAGAACAGCAAAATCCTCTTCAGCTTGTGCAATTACGAAAACCTGGCCAAAGCCGGACGTATCCCTAAGGCAGCCGGCGTCATTGCCAACAAGCTCAATATCCGCATTTTGGGCACGGCGAGCGAAGCGGGCAAAATTGAACTCGTTGGGCACACCCGCGGCGAAAAGAAGATGCTCACCAAGATTGTCGACACCATGGAGGCCGAAGGCTTTACCGGCGGCGAGGTCGTTATCGACCATGTCGAGAATGAGGCGGGCGCTCAGGCGCTTGCCAGCCGCATTGCGGAGCATTGGCCCGGCTCCAAGACGATTATCATGCCCTGTAACGGGCTAGATTCATACTATGCCGAGATGCACGGCCTCATTATCGGCTACGGTATGGGCGTGGCGTCGGGCCGATAATATCCAACTAGACAAACGTACGGGCGGGATAAGGAGCCATTGGCTCTTTATCCCGCCCGTCTTATACCTCGGTTAGCTATTAAACCCATTGAACTTGAGATAGCTCATCAGATACGCCTTCGAAACGAAGGACGATACCGCACTGCGCACGAGCAGCGATTCGCGCGTAACCTGATGTGCGGTATCGGGCACGGGAGTCTGCTCAACAGAAAACGCCGCACGAATCGATGCCTCGAGCTGATCGACAACATAATCGAAAGCCGTCGGAGCGTCGTAGCTCAAGCGCTGAATATTAAAGAGCGCCTGAACCGCTGCGATGGGCAGCACCTGCTTAAAGATACAAATGGCGATGAGACGCGCAATCTGCTCACGGCCATACTGCTTTTTAACGGGAGCAGGAACGAGCCCGACCTTCACATAGTTATTGATCATCGACGGCGTTATAACGGGCTGCTCTACGCAAATGGAAAGCGGCTCCATCCACAGTGCAACATACTCAATGACCTGATCGCGATAGAGCGTTACGTTGGGCAGCTGGTCATAGCGTGGCAGGCTCAACGCGTTGAGTTTACCCACCATATCGGACTGAATAAATGCATCCGGCAGAACCGTCGGCTGAATATCCTCAGGCTTAATGCTGACCGACGTATCGGACATCGGGATAACATGTTTAGCGTGGTTCATAAGAGGCCTCCGTTCGTTTTCTATATTGTATTCTAGGTTATCTAGTTTTGCATACCACATAGTCGCCAAGTAAAAGTGGTTGGACAGCACATTGATGCACCGTCCAACCACTTTGTGTAAAGATAGCAACCTTACATAAGATATATTATCGTACTTATCCGCGTAGGAAAGCGTATGAGCTGGTTGCCGCTATGGCTCCGTCCGAAACGGCGGTCACAACCTGGCGTAAACGCTTGGAACGGATATCGCCGGCTGCGAATAAGCCGGGCGTACGGGTAGCCATCGAATCGTCGGTGACAATGCCGCCGTCGGGAGCCAGATCGACGAGATGCTCAACCAGCTCGGTATGCGGCTGCGTCCCCGTAAAGACAAAGATGCCAAATGAGCCAGGTTCAAAGGACTCAGTGTGCATTTCACCAGTCGCATTGTCCTTGAACGTAATGGTTGTGGGCATCGCTTCACCAGAAAGCTTAACAATACTAGTTTGGTACCTAACTGAAATGTTGTCCTTTGCAAGCACCTTATTCACAACGCCCTCGGGTGCACGGAACTGATCGCGACGCAGCACGATGGTCACGCTGCTGGCAATGTCGGAAAGGAACAGCGCCTCCTCGCATGCTGAATTGCCGCCTCCGATAACAAAGACCTGCTTGCCGCGGAAGAACATACCGTCACATGTTGCGCAATACGAAACGCCACGACCGCGATACGTGTCCTCGCCAACAAAACCCGCAGGACGCGGTGTGGCGCCCATGCACGCAATGACGCTCTTGGCCGTTGTGTCACCCATATCATGATGGATGGTAAATTGAGCCGCATCGGCATCGTAGTCGACGCCTGTTACCATACTCCATTCAACCTGAGCCCCCAGGCCTTCAGCATGCTGTTGAAACCGCTCACCAAGTTCGGCACCGCTCAGCAGCGGAATGCCAGGATAATTCTCAATCTCGTTGCTCGTGGCAATCTGTCCGCCGGACATGCCCTGCTCAAGAACGGTTGTCGTAAGATTGGCGCGCGCCGCATAAATGGCGGCAGCATAACCCGCGGGACCGCCGCCGATAATCGCAACATCGATTGTCTGATCGGTAATCATGAAGAGTCCTCTCGTCGAAACGTTGTCGTTCTTTGCGCTCATACCCAAATTTACGTGAACGTGACACTCATGCACTACAATGATAAATCCGTGTTACAACGTCGAAGGGGAGTTATCGATGGATCAGACGCAGACGAGCGACGACGCTCCCCTGCTCACGCTTAGCACTCCCCAATCGGAGCAAACCACGCTCCTGGATCAGCAAAAACCTCTCGTGACCATCGTGCACGCCTCGGTTGGCTCGGGCCACAAGGCCGCCGCAAATGCGATTGCGCAGGCATTCGACCTCATCCGCGGCACCAATGGTATCCCCGAGGATGTTGAGATTGAAGTGCTCGATATCCTTGATTTTGGACGTATTAAATTCGACGGCAATAAGACCGCGGCTTCTTTTACGGGAGCCACGCGCCCCATTTACGACCTGACCTGGCGATATACGCTTACGGGACATCTGCTCTGGGGTGGTGGCACGGCATGGTCGAGAATTATGTTCCCCGCCTTCAACGATTATATTCGTAGCCGCAGGCCCATAGCCGTGGTCGCAACGCACATCACAGCAGCCAATGTTGCCGTGGGCGCCCGCGTAATTACGGGTATCGATTATCCGGTCATCTGCGTACCGACCGACTACGAAGTCGAGGGATGGTGGCCCCACAAGGACACCGATTTATTCTGTGTTGCCAACGAATTTATGGCCGAAACGCTGCGTCCGCGCAAGGTGCTCGAGACAAAGATTCGCATTACCGGCATTCCTATTCGCGCCGGATTCGACACGGATTACGATCGCGAGGAAGAGCTAGCTAAGTTCAACCTCCCCACCGACAAGACCGTCGTGCTGGTAATGGCCGGTGCCAGCTTGCCTCAACCGTACGTTCGCTTTCGCGCGGAGATGGACCGCACCCTCCCCTTCCTACGCAGCTTCGAAGACATGCACTTTGTCTTTTTGCCGGGCAAAGACACCGAATATGCCACCCGCCTCAAAACGCTCTTCGACGCCATGAAGCTCGAAAACGTCACGGTTCTGGACTATGTCGATGATATGGCAGCGCTTATGCACGGCTGCGACCTGGCAATTCTCAAATCGGGCGGACTCACCGTCACCGAATGCCTGTGCGCACACCTGCCGATGATCCTGCTGGGCAAGTCCTATGGCCAGGAAAAGGCCAACACCACCATGCTCACCGGCATGGGCGCCAGCATGCATGTCACCACCGCACGAGAGCTCATCGTTACCCTACGTCACTTGCACGATCATCCCGAATCACTCAAAGCCCTACTCATCAACGGCGAAGTACTACGCCGCCCCCACGCAGCCGAAGACATAGCCATCGCCGCCATGGAGCTCGTAGGCAAACCCCAAAAGCGCAAACGAGCCTTCTGCCGCTTCTACTGGGGCGAAAAACCTGCGCATATCAGGTAGCGTCTTAATGTCCGCTTACCTGCGGGAGGCCCCTATATATCATCCCATGCTCAAACATTCTCGCTTCGCTGCGAAACTGCGCGTGGGACGATATATAGGGGCCTCCCGCAGGTAAGCTGCGTTTACGTACTAGCAGCTATACCAGATTCCCCTCCAGTAGAATCTGCAAAGGGGAACCAGAAAATATAAATACAGTAAGTCGATGCGACAAAGGAGGCGTCCCTTTATCGCATCGACTTACTAGAAAAGTAAATATTGTTTCAAGCGAGTAACCGCCCGCCTGCCTCTCACACATATCGTTCCACGCGCAGTTTCGCAGCGAGCGAAGCGACGCGAGAATGTTTGAGCATGGAATGATATAGGTAAGCCCCGGGCGGGAGGGATACGAGCGCCCTAGGCGATGCCGCTGGAGCCGAAGCCTCCTTTGCCTCGGTCGGTTTCGTCTAGTTCTTCTACTTCTATAAGGTTGACCGTGGGGACTTCTTGGATGACGAGTTGGGCTATGCGGTCGCCTTTATTGATTTGAATGTTAATGGAGGGATTCAGATTGATGAGGATAACCTTGAGTTCTCCTCGGTAGTGGGCGTCGATGAGGCCCGGCGTATTGACTATAGACAGGCCCTGCTTGATGGCCAAGCCGCTGCGGGGCTGGACGAAGCCGGCGTAGCCATCGGGCAGGGCGATGGCCAGCCCCGTAGAGACCAGACGGCGTTCGAAGGGCTTCAGGACGCAGTCCTCGTTGGAGCGCAAATCCAAGCCGGCATCAGTGGGATGGGCGTATTTGGGAAGCTCGACGGTGGGATCGAGACGCTTTATGTTGACGGTAATGTTGGACATGGAATCACCTTAGCTTGTCGAGCTCTTGCAGAAACTCATCGACGTCTTTGAAATCGCGGTAGACCGAGGCAAAGCGGATGTACGCAACCTTGTCGATCTTGGCCAAGCGCTTGAGCACCATGTCACCCAACTCATGGGACGTGACGGCCGTCAGCGTGCGAGAGCGCAGCTCGACCTCGATGTCATCGATAATCTCATTGAGCTTCTTAGTGTCGATATCGCGCTTGATGGTGGCTCGCATCAAGCCGACGAGCAGCTTATTGCGATCGAACCGCTGCTTGGTTCCGTCTGACTTAATGACCTCGATAGGGTCCTCGCATCGCTCGAACGTTGTAAAGCGGTAGTTACACGAGCAACATTCGCGGCGACGCTTAATGGTGTTATTTGACTCCTGCATACGGGAATCAACGACGCGGGTATGTGCCTTGCCGCATTTGGGACAGCGCATGGTACCTCCTCTTAAACGATAACAAGGGTACCATGCGCAGCGCGATAATGATTACGAACGATCAGGAACCTTAAGATGCGCACCGGCGGCGAGCGAACCATGCTCCAGATGATTGACGCTACGGATCATGTCGGAAGTCTCTTGCGTGGAAAGGCCTTCGATTGGATATTCCTCGGCAAGCGACCAAAGAGAATCGCCAGGCTGAACGCGAATGGTCTCGTAGGTAATGTTGGAAACGGACTCGGCATACGCGGCGTGACGAGCGCTAAAGACCGACATAGCGAGGACAAAGAAGAGCGTAAGCGCAACGGCGACGGCGACAATCGTCGGAACCTTCGGGGCAACGCGGGCCGGCGCGACTACAGCCTGCTGATTGCGCGCAGGCTTTACGGTCAAAGGCTGAAAGCCGGAGCGGCCACCCTGAACAACCGTAAAAGTGGGTTCTGCAGGCGTCTCGAGCTTAAGGGCGAGGTTTCCCTGGACCATATTCGTTACGTTCATCATGTTCTCCTCTCGCGTGTTTTGCTGAGAACAGTTTTATCAAGCCGCGCGGACAAAAATGTCTAGCGCGAGAACGAATGTTCGGTTATTATTATCTTCGAACAGTTGTTCCTGTCAAGCAAAATTCGAACATTTGTTTGACATGGGTAGAGAGGATGCCCTGATGGCTCGCAAAATTACCAAGCGTCAGCAGCAAATTTACGACTTCATCAAGGAATATCAGCAGGAGAAGGGTTATCCGCCCAGCGTGCGCGAGATGGCTTCTGCCGTGGGCCTTTCCTCCCCCAGCACCGTGCACGCCCATCTCTCTGCCCTGGAGGCGCGCGGGCTACTCAAGCGCGATGCCACCAAACCGCGCGCCCTGGAACTCTTTAACGAGGATGGTTCCTCTGTCTCAATTTCTAAATCTGACGAGCCCACCGCACCTCGCGGAACGGTCTCGCTACCGCTCGTTGGTCGCGTCGCGGCTGGGATTCCCATTCTGGCCGAGCAGAATATCGAAGACACGTTTACTATCCCGACCGAAATCGCCACTGATCAGGGTTCCTTTATCCTTGAGGTGCATGGGAGCTCAATGATCAATGTCGGCATCTTCAATGGCGATTACATCATCGTCCGTGAACAAAAGAGTGCCATGAACGGCGAAATTGTCGTGGCCATGATTGATGGTTCGGCGACCGTCAAGACGTTCTACAAGGAGCAGGGGCGTGTGCGCTTGCAGCCCGAGAACGACACCATGGAACCTATTTATGCAACGAATCCCGTTATCCTGGGCAAAGTCGTCGGCTTGATGCGCCGGTTCTCGTAATGCAAAAACGCATAACCATATTTGATACCGTCCGCGGGTTTACGATGATTTCTATGGCAGGTTTTCACGCTTGCTATGATCTCGCCTACCTGTACGGCTGGGATATACCCTGGTTTACCCAGTCAGTCTTTCAAGACATCTGGCGCGCCAGCATCAGCTGGGTATTTTTGTTTATCGCCGGTTGGATGTGCACCCTTTCGCGCAACAATATCAAACGTGCCGCCAAATACGCCTTAGCAGCACTCGTTGTCTGGTTGGCAACAACACTTGTCTCAGTCGACGATTCGGTTAATTTTGGCATCATCTACTGCATGGCCGCATGCACCGGCATCGTAGCGTTGACCGATCCCGTCCTTAAGAAGATAGCGGCGAGATGGGGCATGCCCCTATGCCTTATGTTGTTCGCAATCACCTGGAGCATCCCCAAAACGATCTACCCTGTCCCCTACCTAGCGTGGCTGGGATTTCCGAGCCCTGGGTTTATCTCAGGTGATTACTACCCCATCATCCCGTTTATCTTTATGTATCTTGCAGGATACTTCGCCGCACACATAGCGCAGGGAATCGATAAGACCGTCCCTAGCTGGGCCTACGCCAACCCCCTGCCGGCGCTCGCCAGCCTTGGACGTCACGCTCTCCCCTTTTATCTGCTGCATCAGCCCATCATTCTGGGCATTTTGGAGCTCGTCTACTCGGTGCGATAACGCTCGAGCCGCGGTGCAATACGAGCCGGCAACTTCGCCACAATGCGAACGCCGTCCTCGAGATATTCCTCATGCAGAAGGGTTCCCTGCTCATGCACCAGCGTGATGAGAGCGCCCTCACGATACGGGATATCAGCGGAGAGCAACACATCGGTGGCAGCTGCCTCGCGAGCAATCCGGTCGACGAGATCGTCGAGGCCCTCGCCCGTTTGGGCCGAGAACAGAACGGCCTCCGGATAGCGACGACGGAAACTCAATCGATCGACGCTATCGAGAAGATCGATTTTATTGAATACGGTCAGCGTTAAACGCTCTCCGGCGCCGATCTCATCAAGCACGCGGTCGACAGCCTCCAGCTGCCGCTCATAGTCCTCGTCAGACGCATCTACGACTTTGAGAATTAGATCGGCACCCAAAACCTCGGACAGCGTCGATTTAAAGGCATCGACCAGACCATGGGGCAGCTTTTGAATAAAGCCGACGGTATCGGTAATCGTCATGCCGCGACCGCCGGGCAGACGATACGAACGCGTCGTCGGGTCGAGCGTAGCAAACAGCTTGTCCTGCGAAAGTACCGTAGAGCCGGTCAGACGATTGAGTAACGTCGATTTACCGGCATTGGTATAACCGGCTAACGCGACGCGAAACGCCGGTGACTCAATGCGACTCTTGGATTGGACATCGCGACGCTGTTCAACCTGCTTGAGCTCACGACGAAGCGCAGTGATCTTATTACGAATGAGGCGACGGTCGACCTCGAGCTGACTTTCGCCCTGACCAAAACGTGAGCCGATGCCGCCGCGCGTCTGCTCCTTGGCGAGATGGCTCCACATGCCACGCAGGCGAGGCAACAAATATTGAAGCTGTGCCAGCTGTACCTGCAGGCGTCCCTCACGCGTCTGAGCATGCAGGCCAAAGATATCCAGGATCAGTGCTGTACGATCGATAATCTTTACCGGCTCGCCCACGGCTTTCTCCAAATAGGATTGCTGCGAGGGGGTCAGGTCGTCGTCAAAAATAACGACATCGGCATCCATGCGATGCACCAGGCCGCACAGCTCTTCAACCTTACCGGAACCGATAAACGATTTAGGATACGGCTTTACCAAACGCTGCGACAAGCGTGCCACGCACCGGGCACCAGCTGTGTGAGCAAGACGCTCCAGCTCATCAAGCGAGCGATCGAGCGGCCATGCATTGTCGCGCCACTCAACACCAACTAAAATGGCACGCTCGGGCTCGGGTGCCGTGGGAACAAGGGGGAAACGGGCCATTAGGCAGCCTCAATACGATGCAGGATATCCTCAACGACCTCATCGATCGTACATTCATCCATATCAAACCACACGATACGGTCATCGCGCTTAAACCACGAAAGCTGACGCTTGGCATAACGACGCGAACGCATCTTAATGAGTTCGCGGGCCTCATCCATGCTCATCACGCCATTGAAAGCATCAATGATCTCTTTATAGCCAATTGCCTGCATCGACGTCAGGGCATCTCCCAGACCCTGGGCCATAAGACCGCGGACCTCATCGACAAGACCCTGCTCAAACATCAGATCGACGCGCAGATTAATGCGCTCGTAGAGCACCTCGCGATTACGCGTCAGACCAAACCATAGGGCATGATAATGCTCGCGCGGAACACTAAACTGACTTTTTTGTTGTGCATAGGAGATACCATCATCATGCATCTCGAGCGCACGAATCACACGGCGCACGTTATGGGGATGAATAACAGCAGCCGATTCTGGATCGCGCTCGGCAAGCAGGGCATGCAGTTCTTCCTCGCCAATACGCTCGGCAAGCTCCTGATAGCCCGCACGGCGATCGTCCTCAAGTTCACCCGAGGGAAAGTCCATCTCATCAAGGGCAGCCTTGAGATACAGCCCCGTACCTCCGCAAAAAACCGGCAGGCAACCCGAACCAAGGAGACGTTCAACATGCGCGCGAGCGTCAGCCTGATAAAGCGCAGCAGAATATGCTACACCCGGCTCTACAATGTCGACGAGACGCAGCGGCGCCGTACACTCATCGGGCGCCATCTTTGCGGTACCGATGTCCATGCCGCGATAGATTTGCATCGCATCGCACGACAGCACTTCGGACGAAAGACGAGCTGCCAAACGGTCGGCAACATCACTCTTACCAACCGCTGTCGGACCGACGATCGCAACGGCGGAAAGGCCTGCCCCGGGAGAAACCATTAGCGCGGCTCGCCCACAACGGAACCGGACAAATACCAGGTCTTGGCAACGTCAACGTTAACATCAACGATCTTGCCAACAAGCTGATCGATGCTGTAACCCTCGGGGATAGGCGCATGCACGGTCTGATTCTTGGGACTCTTGCCCAGCAGGACCGCATCGTTCTTTTTACTCGTTCCCTCAATGAGCGCGGGAACCACAGTATGAAGCTCACCCTGGTTATACTCGTGTGCCGTGGTCTCGATAACCTTAACCAGGCGATTGAAACGCTCGAGAATAACCTCATGCGGCGTAGGATCGTCAATCTCGGCGGCCGGGGTACCGGCGCGCTTGGAATAGATGAAGGTATAGGCCTGAGCATAGCGGACCGTCTCGGCAAGTGAGAGCGTCTGCTCAAAGTCTTCTTCAGTCTCGCCCGGGAAGCCAACGATAATGTCGGTCGAGAGCGCGATATCGGGCATGCGGTTGCGAATGCGATCGACCAGGCCCAGATAGTCCTCGCGTGTATAACGGCGATTCATCTCTTTGAGGATCCGCGTCGAACCTGACTGGACGGCCAGGTGCAGTTGCGGCATTACGGCAGGTGTCTCGGCCATGGCGTCGATGGTCTCGGGCAGCAGGTCCTTAGGATGCGAAGACGTAAAGAAGATGCGCTCCACGCCCGTATCGCCCACGGCACGCAGCAAATCGGCAAAACGCGGCTTGCCAAACAGATCGCGACCATATGAGTTAACGTTTTGGCCCAGCAGCGTAATCTCACGCACGCCCTGGCGCACCAGACCGGTCACCTCGTCGACAATCTCCTCGAAGGGGCGGCTCTTTTCGCGACCGCGTACGTACGGCACGATGCAATAGGTGCAGAAATTATTGCAGCCTGTCATGATGGGCACCCAGGCGTGATACTGGGTCTCGCGATGCCACGGCATGCTCATGGCGTCCGTATCCTCATGCTCATTGGTGCGGATATGACGCTTACCATCAAGGAACGCCTCGGCAATGAGCTCGGCCACATGTGCAATGGAATGCGTGCCAAAGATGACATTGACGTTATCGACGTTGGTGAGCAGGCCCTCGCCATCGCGCTGCGCGATGCAACCGCCAACGGCAACCACGCGCTTGCCCGAAGGCGAAGGCGGCAGGCTTTTGCAGGAATTGCACTGACCGTACAGGCGAGTATCGGCGGCCTCGCGCACGCAGCACGTCATGAAGACAACGATATCGGCATGCGCGGGATCGAACGCCATGAGGCAGCCATACGAATCAAGCAGACCGCTCACACGCTCGGAGTCGTGCTGATTCATCTGGCAGCCAAAGGTGCGGATAAAGTAGGTTTTACCGGCAAGAATATCGCGTACGGAACGCTGGTCCATGTGCATAAGTCCTAACGATGGGGAGCGAAACAAGGCAAGCAGAAGCTATGCCACAGGCTTAACATCATCCATGACGACGTTATCCATAGCAGCTCGATTGATCTGGTGAACGTAGATAGAAAGGCGGATGGCCGTGCGCGACTCCCCGTTAATGAGGATGTCGGAGAACACGGGCGCGCAGGAAATATCAAAACCGGTTGGAATCAAAAAACCGCGCGCGATAGCAACGGCCTTAATAGCCTGGTTGACGGCACCGGCGCCGACACACTGGATGTTGACGGGTACACCATCCTTGACCATGCCGGCGATGGCGCCGGCAACGGACGCGGGCGATGATTTGCTTGATACCTTCAGGCAATCCATGAAGAAACTCCTGCATTTAAAAGTACGTTTTAACTGCAATAACTGTATCGTACCGAGTGGACTCGGTAAAGGCACTATTCCTCTTTGGCAAGATCAAAGGTCACGGTGATTCGATCACGCGAAACACGGATCTTTGGGTCGCCGCAAAGGTTGAGATAGTACCGGGTGGCAAGGTCATTAAAGTCGCGTTCCACAGCGCGCGAAAACTGTGCCATGTCATCCTTGGCAATACGTAGCCCGCGACGATCCTTCGCGAGATCGACAGGAGCCGGCGCATGCGAGGACGAATCACGCTCGCGCAGCAGACGCGCGGTCACACCGCGAACGGGCTTAATCTGCCCTGCCAAAATGCGATGGGCCGTGCGCTCGGACATCTCAAGACCCAAACCCGAACAAATACGGATAAAGTCCTCGGCATCAGAAGCAAGGCCTAAACGATCGACAACCGGAAGCTCGCTCTCGTCATCAATGAACAGGAGACGAGACGTATCGAGCCGACTTGACGCTTGAGCATAAAGGGTCGCGGCAATCTCAGACGGAGAACCGAGATAGACATCGCAACCACGCAACTCCTCGAGCGCAAACTCACAAGCAGCGCGAATAATATTATGTGGACCGCGAGCGCAGACATAACGTCCGTCCTCATCCTTGACGGCCTGGGGCCAGCTGGACTGATCGGCACGCTCACTGAGGCGGTCGGCCGCAACGCTCACCTTGAAGGCTGAACCAAGATCGACGCCGGACGTGACCACACGGGCCTCGTCGGTGTTCTGCTTGATCGAAAACAATGCCATGCCACGACCGTGAACGCCCCAACGGTCCATCTTCATGCTCTCGAGCTTGGAGGTAACGCGGGCATCAAAGATTCGCTCTTGCATATCCTGCGGAACGCCAGAACCGTTATCCAGAAAGACAAGCGTGCGGACGCCATCTTCCTTGGTCGTGGCGAGATAGACCTTGTCGGCGCCGGCATCGCGAGCATTACGGAGCATTTCGATGACGATGTCCTCGACATGCTGAATGTCGTGCTTAGCCTGGCGCCGCTCGGCCTCCGAAACGCGGAGGCGGACATACCCCTCGCCAAGGTTCTCCTCGACGCGAAGGTTGCCCTCCCCCGACATCGACGCGATAAATGAGATGAGCTCGTTCGCGTCGCTCATGTTATTTAGCGATATCGACAGCGCGGCTCTCGCGAATCACGACGACGCGCACCTGACCGGGATACTCCATCTCTTCCTCGATCTGATGGGCGATATCGTGAGCCAGGACCGTGGACTGGGCATCGGAGATCTTGTCCGGCTGGACCATGACGTGGACCTCGCGACCGGCCTGCATGGCATAGGTACGTTCGACGCCGTCATGGGAGTTGGCGATCTCCTCGAGCTTCTCAAGACGCTTGATGTAGTTCTCGGCAGACTCGCGACGGGCACCGGGGCGAGAGGCAGAGACAGCATCGGCGGCCTGCACCAGGACATCGAGCACCGTGTTGGGGTCGACATCGGCATGGTGAGCCTCAATAGCGTGGACGATAACGGGCTTCTCGCCATAACGGCGGGCAAGCGCGGCGCCGATGACGGCATGCGGGCCCTCGACGTCGTGGTCGATTGCCTTGCCCAGGTCATGAAGCAGGCCGGCGCGCTTGGCGGTCACAACGTCCAGGCCAAGCTCGGAAGCCATCACGCCGCACAGATCAGAGACCTCGAGGGAATGCTGAAGCACGTTCTGACCAAACGAGGTACGGTAGCGCAGGGCACCAAGGGTCTTGACGATCTCGGGGTGCAGATCGTGGATGCCGGTATCGAAGGCAGCCTGCTCGCCAGCCTCGCGCACGCGCTGCTGAACCAGGTCGGCAGCCTTGTGATACATCTCCTCGATACGGGCAGGGTGAATGCGGCCGTCGGCGATGAGGTTCTCGAGGGCGACACGGGCGGTCTCACGACGGACCGGGTCGAAGCTCGAAAGAACGACGGTCTCGGGCGTGTCGTCGATCACGAGGTTGACGCCGGAAACCTGCTCGAAGGTCCGGATGTTGCGACCCTCGCGACCGATGATACGGCCCTTGAGGTCATCAGAGGGAATGTGCACGGAGGTAACGGTGACCTCGGCAGTGTGATCGGCAGCGCAGCGCTGAATCGCCAGAGACAGAATCTCCTGGGCGGTCTTGTGGCACTCGGCGCGAACCTGCTGCTCGGACTCGCGAATGATCGTGGCGGCCTCGTGGGTGACCTCGCCGCGAACCTTATCGAGGAGCTCCTTGTGGGCGTCCTCGCGGGTAAGGTCGGCGATACGCTCGAGCTCGGAGGTCTGCTTTGCGCAGAGCTCCTCGAGCTCACGGGAGCGCTTCTCGACCTGACCGGCCTGGCTGGACAGCTGATGCTCGCGCTTGTCGAGAGCGTCGTTGCGGCGATCGAGGGATTCCTCGCGCTGCATCACGCGGTTCTCGAGCGTACGAATCTCGTTCTTACGCTGCTTGTCCTCGGCCTCAGCGGCCTGCTTGTTCTTGATGATCTCCTCTTTAGCCTCGAGCAGAGCCTCTTTTTTGAGGGTCTCGGCCTGACGCTTAGCATCACCGATCAGGGACTCAGCCTGTGCGTGTGCCGACTGGATTTTTTCGTCGGCCTCGTGAAGACTACCCTGCTTGGCGGTGCGCATGTAGGCAATGGCGGCGATGGCACCCAAAATGATGCCAACGAGCGCTGCGATGATAGGCATGCTCACTCCTTTTTATGGATTCGTTACACAACAAAGCGAACCGTCCTTACGAACGGCTCGCGACATTTGAGTAATATGGGCGCAGCTTATGCGGGTCGGATACAGATAAACATATAAACAAACTCATTACAGATGAGCACATATCACAAAGCAAATGACATTGTTTATCGTACGTTGAACCACAACAACTGTCAAATAAATGGCCCCAGCACGGCGGCTAAAACGCGGTGAACGGCAGGGCCACAAAACGCATACGCCTAAACCGCACATTCCTCACGTTCGGCATCGAGACGTGCCTTAACGGCATCGGCGGCGATATGATACGAGAAGCCCTTGCCCATCAAAAACCGAACCAGTTTTTCGAATCCGCGCGTCTCTGGGACACGCCGCTTGGCGAGCAGGGCTGACGCACGCGCCAAATCGTCTTCGACGGCAAAATAATCCTCGGGATAACCGGGAATGTCATCGAGCACGACATGACGGCGCTTGAGCTCGGTCTCGATTTTGCGCTGTCCCCAACCGCGCCGCTTGCGCTCCTCGATAAAGTACGAGCAAAAGCGGTTCTCGTCTAAAAAGCGATACTCGGTGGCGCGCTCGACGGCGAAATCGATCGCGGTCTGGTGAAAGCCGTAGCGAGCCAGCTTGTCACGGACCTCGCCCGTCGCATGGTCGCGGCGCGATAACATCTCGGTCACCATGGTAAGTGCACATTTACGCTCGACGAGCTGCACCGCCTCACGAAAGTTGTCCCAATCACAGGGAAGATCGGGGCGGTTTTTGACATACAGGCGCGCGACCCGCACGGGAATCCAAATGGACCGCTCAAAACCGCCCTCAAGCTCACAATCGATATGTGCGCAAGGCTTTTTGGACGCATACCCGTTCGAGAACGAGGAGGCCGCCTTCTTATCGGGAAAGACGACCGTGGCCTCGGTCACCGTATACGACATGAGCGTAACCGCTACTCGTCGTCATCATCGAGCATGGCGGAACCATCGATGGCGTAAAGCTCGTCAAACTCCTCAGGCGCAGGCTGATCGGTCAGCTCGACCTCGGATGGAGCATCGTCGTCAAACTCAAGCCCGCAGGCAAGGCGGACCTTATGCTCAATCTCGTCGGCGCAATCAGGGTGTTCGCGCAGGAACGCCTTGGCGGCCTCGCGACCGTTGCCGAGCTTGTCCTCGCCATAGGCAAACCAGGAGCCCATCTTCTTGCAGATGCCGCACTCGACAGCCATGTCCAGAATCGAGCCCTCCTTAGAGATGCCCGTACCGTACATGATGTCGAACTCAGCAGAACGGAACGGAGCTGCCACCTTGTTCTTAACGACCTTGGCGCGCACGCGGTTACCGATAACCTCATCCTTAAGCTTAATGCTGTCGATGCGGCGAATGTCGATACGCACCGAAGAGAAGAACTTAAGGGCGCGGCCGCCCGTCGTGGTCTCGGGGTTGCCGAACATGACGCCGATCTTCTCTCGCAGCTGGTTAATGAAGATGCATGTCGTGTTGGACTTGGACAGCGAGCCGGCGAGCTTGCGGAGCGCCTGACTCATCAGGCGAGCTTGCAAACCGACCGTGGTATCGCCGATCTCTCCCTCGATCTCGGCACGCGGGGTCAGCGCGGCGACGGAGTCGACGACGATGGCATCGATGGCGCCGGAACGCACGAGCATGTCAACAATCTCGAGCGCCTGCTCACCCGTATCAGGCTGGGAAATCAGTACCTCGTCGATATCCACGCCAATGCGCGCGGCATACGTGGGATCGAGCGCGTGCTCGGCATCGATAAATGCCACCACGCCACCCATTGCCTGGGCCTCGGCCAGGATCTCAAGCGAAAGCGTCGTCTTACCGGAGGACTCAGGACCGTAAATCTCGACGATGCGGCCGCGCGGCACACCGCCGATACCCAGAGCGGCATCGAGTGCCAGAGCGCCCGTAGGGATGGCCTCGACCTCGAGCTCGGGGCCACCGTCGCCGTACCTCATGATGGAGCCTTGACCGAACTTCTTCTCGATCTCGGCCTTGGTGGTGGCGATCATCTCATCGCGCTCTTTACCCGTCGTGCGAGCATGAACGGTACGTACGGGACCTGAATTCTTGGCCATGAAAAGCCCTCCTCTTAACAACCTGCATCGATAATAAACGAACGGCTGTTCGTGGTCAACCGTTCAGATAAATCATATGCAGGCAGTCTTTCCAAAACCCAACCAAACGCCGACCAAATACTGACCAAATGCTTGACCACATAGGGCCAAATATAAGCAAGGAAGGCGAAAATAAACCTATGACCAGCAAAAACGCTGAATTTGTCAGAGGTCCCTATCTCCACAATTAAGGGGCCCTAAGGCCCCTTAAAACACGTCTATTCCATAGAGTTGAGCACAAGGGCAATGCGTCCCAATGCCTCCGCGACCGCATGGGCACGAACACACGAACGGTCGCCCTCATAGTGGCAGCGCACAGAGTCCACGACCGGCACTTCCCCATCAGCCGCGCGATACGCCCAGCCAATATAGAAAGTGCCAGCCGGATCGTCCTCAGTGCCACCGCCGGGGCCGGCATAACCCGTTGCGCTCACTGCAATATCGCTCTGGTACAGCTCCAGCGAACCCGCCGCCATCTCGCGCGCGGTCTGATGCGACACCGCGGTATAGCGGTCGAGCGTCTCCTGATCAACACCCAAAACGCGATGCTTGATCTCATCGCAGTAGGTCACCGCACCGCCACGCAGCACCGCCGAGGCGCCCGGGATATCGGCAATCGTCGAGGAGATCATACCTGCTGTCAGCGACTCAGCCGTCGAAACCGTCACGCCCCGAGCGCTCGCGCGCTCGACAATATCGCGCGCCAGCCCCTCGTTATGTGCGGAAATCTGCTCAAAAGAGTCCGTCATACCCACTAGGACCTAGACCGAAAAGACGATCTTGCGGCAGTTCCAGAAGTACTGGGCGCCCGAGATAACGGTCAGGACAACGGCAACGGCGTACAGGAAACGCGACACCGAGTAGATGCCGAGCGTCAGCGCCAGCGGGCCAAGGTGCAAGCCGGCCATCGCAAAGACGCACAGGTAACCGCAGATGGAGACCATCGTGGTCGCCGTCTTGTACTTGCCGAGCTTATCGGCCGCAACGACAACGCCGGCGGCACTAGCGACCATGCGCAGGGCGCTTACCAGCAGCTCGCGGAACAAGATGATGAACACGGACCAAACCGACACGGCACCAAAGTCCAAGAATAGCAGCAGGGCCGAGAATACGAGCAGCTTGTCGGCGATGGGGTCCAAGAATTTACCGAAGTCGGTAATCTCGTTGCGCGAGCGCGCCAGGTAGCCGTCAACCTTATCGGTGCACGACAGGATGACGTACAGAATGAAGGCAGCGGCGGCGAGCGGGCCGTCGAAGGTGCTCCAATCTGTACCGGCAACACTCGTGTGAGAAAGCGCCGACACGATCATGAACACCGGGATAAAGACGATGCGAACGCACGTCACGATGTTGGCGGGCGTCCAAACACTCGTCAGTTCCTTATTGCTCTCGTTTGCCACGACGCTCTCCTACTCCACAACATGGCCGATAAGCTCATAGCAGAAGCTATCGGTAAACTCGACCGTCAGAATATCGCCCACAGATGCCTCGCTGGCATCCAGATGCACCGCGCCATCGGAATCAGGCGCCTGGAACCAGGCATGTCCGATCAGCTCGGCGCCGTCTTCGGTCTCTTCGATACCGTCGACAATCACCTGGGCGCGCTCGCCCACATGTGCGGCAGTTGCAGCAAAACCGAGCGACTCGGCCAGGTCCATGGCCTCCTGGGCGCGCTCGAGCTTGACCTCTTCGTCGACCTGGCCCTCCATCTTGGCGGCCAGGCTGCCCTCCTCCTGCGAGTAGGCAAAGACGCTCGTGTAGTCGAAGCCGACGGTGTCCATAAAGTCGATAAGGTCGCGGAACTCGTCGTCGGTCTCGGTCGGGAAGCCGACCATGGCCGTGGAACGGATCACGATGCCGGGGATGCGCTCACGCAGATCGCGGAACAGGTCCTCGAGCTCCTGGCGCGAACCAGAACGGCGCATAGCCTTGAGGATGCGCGCGTCGCAGTGCTGCACGGGGATATCGATATAGGGCAGCACCTCGGGCGTATCACGAATGGTCTCAATGAGCTCGTCAGTCATGCCCTCGGGCTGCAGGTAGAGCACACGGACCCAGACGTTGTGCGGACGCACGGCCTCGGCGACGGCACGCAGCAGCTGCGCCAGATTGCGCGGCGAGCCCTCGGCGACATCCTCGTCAGCAAAGTCGGTGCCCCAAATACCCGTGTCCTGGCCGATCAGCACGATCTCGCGCACACCGCCGGCAACCAGGTCGCGCACCTCGGAGATAATGCTCTCGGCATTGCGCGAATGATAGCGACCGCGAATATACGGGATCATGCAGAAGCTACAGAAGCGGTTGCAGCCATCGGAGATCTTGACGTAGGCGACAGCGCCCTCGACGGTGCGCTTGACCTGCGGAATATAGACGGCAATCTCGCGCTCGACGCCCAGCACGCCATCGATGACCGCCACGATGCCATCCTCCTCGTCGGCCTTCACAAAGGCAGCGACCTCGGGCAGCTCATCGGGCAGATCGTCGCCATAGCGCGACGGCACACAGCCGCACATGACGATGGGGCAAGAACGAACGCCGTCCTGAACCTCGTTGGCGAGCTCGAGCGTGGTCTCGATGCTCTCGGACGTTGCGGAGGCGAGGAACGAGCATGTATTGACGATGGCGATATCGGCATCCTGCGGGTCGAATGCCTCCTCGTAGCCCGCGGCGGTCAAAAGAGAACGCATGCGGTCGGTGTCAACCTCGTTCTTAGCGCACCCGAGGGTGATGTAGAGCACGGAGCCCAACGGTGTATCCATGTTGGAGAGCAGTCCTTTCGAATGAATTAGCGGTAGTTGGTGAACTGCAGCGGCTGACCGTAGTCCTGGTCGCGCAGGAACTGGATCACGGCCTGCAGCGCATCCTTGGAAGCAGAGGAAACACGCAGTTTGTCGGCCTCAATCGTCACCTTGACCTTGAGCTTCTGATCCTTAATGTCCTTATTGATCTTCTTGGCAGTCGTCTGGTCGATACCCTCGACGATGTGACCGAGCACGCGCACGGTGCCGCCCGAGGCAGCCTGAGGCGCATCCCAGGACACAGCCTTAAGATCGATGCCACGCTTGATGAGCTTGGAGCTCAGGACATCGATGATCTGCTTGGAGACAAAGTCGGCCGGGGCGTTGATCGTAAAGAGTTTGTCGCCCTTCGAAAGCTCGATGGTGGCGCCGGAGTCCTTGAGGTCATAGCGCTGGGAAATCTCGCGCGTGGTCTGCTGGAAGGCATTGTCGACCTCCTGCATATTGACCTCGGACACGACGTCGAAGCTTGAATCTTTAGCCATGATGTTTCCTTTCGCGTACGAGCGGCCTAGTAGCTATCGTACGAATTGTCGGTAGAATCGGTGGGTGTCTGACCGTCAGTTGCGGTATCGGCGCCATCCGTGGACTGGGCATCGGTACCGTCGGTGGTATCGGTACCATCGGTGGTGTCGGTACCATCAGAACTTTCACCATTCTCGGAATCAGACGTCTCCTTCTTGGGAACGGTGATCGTCACGCGCGCCACGCCCGAGGTCTTGGTATCGTAACGGACCTTTTCACCGTTCTTGGTAACGGTGACATCGGAAGGCTTGGACGTGGTGATCTCGATCGAGGACTCGGGCGTATACTCCTGCTCAAAGGGGCCAGTCGCCTGGGCGCCATAGACCGACTTGCCGTCGACCTTGACCTCAATCCACGCGGTCTTTCCCTTGGCAACGGAGACCTTGACCTTCGTGACCTCGCTCTCTTCCTTCTTGGCCGTCGTCTTGGTAGCGTCCGAATCAGTCGACTCATCCGTCGCCTCATCGGTGTCTTCGTCCTCGTCGACCGTTTCGGTCTTCTTAGAAGACTTCTTAGTCGTCGTCTTGGTGGCAGCGGGCGTCTCGGGCGTGGTCTCGGGCGTCGAAGATGCGCAGCCGCGCAGAAGCACCACGATGAGCACAATCAGCAGCAATGCCACGGCGCCGATGCCGGCGTAGACGATACGCGGATCGAGCCCGTTGTTTTGAGGAGTACGGGATCCGCCGCGTCCACGACCGGAACTGCTGCGGCCGCCTCCCTGAGGCATACGACCGCGATTGCTATCGGAACGGCCGCGATAGCCGCCCTGGCCCTGAAGGCTGCGCTGACCCGAGCGGGGCGCAAGTTCACCGCGGCCTTGATAGCCACGCTGGCCCGAACGCGGAGCCGAAGAGCGCTGGTCATACGGCTGTGATTGAGAGCGAAGACGCGGCGTCACCTGCGTGGCATCGGCGTCCGCATAGCCACCGCGAGAGCGTCCGGTAGAGACACCACGGCAACCGCGATCGGAATAACCACCATCGCCGTAGCCGGCACGAGGGTCACGTGCGACACCGCGGGCAGCGGGGAGTGCGCGCTCCTCGGGCGCCGGCGTGCTGCGAAAACGATCGCGCTGGGAACGAATCTCCTCGCTCGAGCCCGTTTCGGTAACATAGCCAGCCTGCTGAGGGCGCTGGCCATAACGCGTCGAACGCCCGCCCTGAACCATCAGGAAGCGGCCGTTGTCGACCGAGGAACGCGAATTGACGTAGCCGGCGGCGTCCTGAAAACGACCGCCCTGCTGCGACGTCTCGCGCTCATATGCCATCAGATCGTCAAAATAAGCGTTGACGACCTCCCGCGGATTGAGGCCCAAAAAGCGCGCATAGCTCGAAATCATGCCCTGCGCATAGCCGCGCGGAGGCATCGATGCAAAATTGCCATTCTCGAAAAACTCGATGATCTGCGGCCTGATTTTGATGGTGTTGGCGACCTGCTGAATGGAAAGGCCCATTCGGCGACGCTGCTCGAGCAGCATGTCACCAAAGCGTGCAGCCATCAGAATCCTCCAAACTCACGATCTTCACGTGCCATCTCGGCGTCGACGGATTCCAGCGTGGCAAGGCCTTCTTCATCCAGCAGAACCTCGCGCGGCTTGGAACCGTCGGGCGGTCCGACGACACCCTTTTCTTCCAGCATGTCCATAATACGCCCGGCGCGCGCATAGCCAACCTTCAGGCGGCGTTGCAGGCCAGATGTGGAGCCCAGCTGCGATTCCACCACAATATGAGCGGCTTCCCAGATAAGCGGATCGTCGTCCTGAGGCTCGGCAACGCCGGTTCGCACGATGCCGCCGCCACCTGCCATGGACATGGAGGCAGGTGCCACAGCCGACAGGATCTCCTCATGGTAGTCGGGCTCGCTTTGCGACTTAACGAACTCGACAATCTCGTTGATCTCGTCATCCGAAACAAAGCAGCCCTGGATGCGGCGGGGCTTGCCCCAGTCGACCTTTGAGAACAGCATGTCACCCAAGCCGGTGAGCTTTTCGGCACCCATCTGGTCAATGATGACGCGGGAGTCGATGCCCGTTGCGACGTTGAAGGCGATACGGTTGGTAATGTTTGCCTTGATGAGGCCCGTCACCACGTTAGAGCTCGGACGCTGGGTCGCCACGATAAGGTGGATACCGGCGGCACGGCCCAGCTGGGCGATACGCACAATCGAGGCCTCGACGTCCTTGCCGGCGACCATCATCAGGTCCGAAAGCTCGTCGATGATGATGACCAGGTAGGGCATCTTTTGCGGCGGGTTATCGTAATGCTCAAACTCGCCGGCGGCCTGCTTTTCGTTATAGGTCGAGATCTTGCGCACGTTGAGGCGCTCGAAGACCTTCAGGCGGCGCTCCATTTCGGACACCGCCCACTGCAAGGCGCTCGCGGCCTGCTTGGGCTCGGTCACTACGGGCACGTAAAGATGCGGCAGGCCGTTATAGCCTGCGAGCTCGACGCGCTTGGGGTCGACCATGATCAAGCGAACGTCCTCGGGAAGGGCGCGCATGAGCAGGGTCGTGATGATGGAGTTGATCATGACCGACTTACCGGAACCCGTGGTACCGGCGATCAGCAGGTGGGGCATCTTGGCGAGGTCGGCGACGACCGGCGTGCCCTCGGCGTCGCGGCCGATGGCAAGCTCAAGCGGACCGCCCTTAACATAGGGCAGCACGTCGCCCAAGTTGACGTTCTGACGCTTGCGATTGGGGATCTCGATACCCACGAGCGAGGTGCCGGGAATCGGGGCAAAGATACGCACGGACTGAGCAGCAAGCGACAGCGCGATGTCGTCCTCAAGGCTCGAAATCTTGCTCACGCGCTCACCCTCGCCGGGCTGCAGCTTAAAAGTCGTCACCGTGGGGCCGGCAATCCAGCCGACAACGCGAGCGCTACGGCCAAACTCAAGCAGCGTGGACTGCAGCGACTCGGCGGTCTGTTCCAGCTCCTTGTCCGAAGATGCGGCAGAAGCGGACTGAGGGTTTGCATGCAGGATTTCGAGCGGCGGAAGCTTAAGGCCGTCCTCTTCTTCGCCCTCGTTATCCGCGGGGGCATTGTCCGCTCCCCCATCGCTCGAAGTAGACGCCTCGGCAGCGCTCGCAACAGACGCATCGGCAACCTTGGGATGCTTGAGGAAATCAGGAATTTGAGGGGCGGCCGAGACGGGATTCACGGCAAACGGCGGCTCGGACTCGTCGACCTTGTCCGGATCGTCCTCCATCGAAAGCTGGCCGGTCACCTGGCCGCGCCTGGCATGGCGACGCGGCAGCAAGGTCGTCTTGGCAGTCTCGATCGGAGCCTCGTCGTCCTCGTCATCGCCCTCGGTAAGCTCAATCTCGCTCTCGGACCAAGACGGGTCGGGTTCACTCGTATTGAGCTTGGGAGCCGTCTTGCTCTTCTTGGCATGACGGCGCGGCAGCAGCGTCGTCTTGGCGCGCTCGGCCTCCACGGCATCGGACACGTCGACAAACGGATCCTCGTCCTCGTCGTCATCGTCCAAAACCAGGTCATCATCGTTGCCCATCACCGTGGTCACGGCCATATCGGAGCCCTTTTGACGAAGAATGCTCAGGTGCGGACGGGCAACGCCGGGCACCGACAGGGCTTCGTCGTCACCCCACGGACTCGCGTTGACGTCGGCACGACGGCGCTCGGCAAAATCGGCCGCACGGTCGCGGGCAGAGCGCAAAACGCCGCCCACCGAAAAGCCGATGATGACAAAGCCAACGACGGCCAGACCCAATAGGACCACCATTGCGATAGGCTTACCCAGGGCATTCTGCAATGCACTCGCAATAAACGCACCGATGTAGCCACCCGAGGCGGACAGGTTTTGCAGCGTGAACATAAGGTCGCACGAGTCGCTCGTACCCGGCACCATCAGCGAAAGAATGGAGACGACGGCGATAAAGACCACGGCACCGCCCGCAACAGAGCGCACGTTGAGCGGCGAATCCTCGCCTAAAAAGAGCGTGGCGGCAAACAGCAAAATGACAATCGGCAGCACGTAGGCGCCCAGACCAAAGCCCAGGTGGTAGAAACCGGCAACCGCAGCCGTAACGGGTGCGGTCGCCGGCGAAATCACGGCAATGAAGGACGCAATCGCCAAAACGGCAATGACCACGCCGGCGATATCGCGGTTGGCCGAAGGCTCGACCAGGGGCTCAAAATCGTCGAAGTCGGCCTCGTGACCTTTATTGGCACGAAGATGGGAACCGGCACCCTTAGCAGATGCCGGTTGGTTGTTGGCTTTATTGCCTTTGGCGTTTTGTGCAGATCCGCGCGCCAAACTAAACCTCCATGACGACCGGGATGATCATCGGACGAGTGCGCGTACGGCTCCAGATAAAGTTAGAGAGTGAGTCGCGCACGGCCTTGCGAATGGCATCGGAACCGCTGCTCGTAAAGCTGAACTTGCCCTTCTCGATCGTCTTCATGATGGACGCGGAGGCATCCTCAGAGAACTGGTCGTCGATGGCAAACGAGACGCCGCGGCCCGAGAACTCGATGGCCTCGATCTTCTTGTGTTTAAGCGAGACGATGGCAACAGCGGTAACCATACCGTCATTGGCGAGCTTCTGACGATCGCGCAAGACGATGGGGTCGGTATCGCCGATACGAAGGCCGTCGACGTAGACGACGCCGGACTCGACGGGCGTACCGCGCTTGACGATACCGCCGCGCATCTCGAGCGTGTCGCCGTTATCGAGGATAAAGATATGATCGTCCTTGATGCCCATCTTGCGGGCAAGCTGGGCATGGGCGCGCAGATGCACGGCCTCACCGTGAACCGGCATAAAGTACGTGGGCTTGGCCATGGCCATCAGGAGCTTGAGCTCCTCCTGGCTACCGTGGCCCGAGACGTGGACAAGAGCGCGGTTCTTATCCCACACGTCGCAGCCGAGCTTGGCCAGGCTGTTGACGACCTGCTGGACGGCTTTCTCGTTGCCGGGAACGGGAGTTGCCGAGAGGATGACGGTATCGCCCTCGTGGATAGAGAGCGTCTTGTGCTCGCCATTGGCCATGCGGGACAGGGCCGACAGCGGCTCGCCCTGCGAACCGGTGCACATGACGACGATCTTGTCGTCGGGCAGGTTATCGATATCGAAGGCATCGATGATATCGGCATCGTCGATGTTGAGGTAGCCCAGCTCGCGCGCGACGCGGGTGTTGGTGAGCATGGAACGACCGGTCACAACGACCTTACGACCGCACTTGCGGGCGGCATCGCAGATCTGCTGCAAACGATGGATATGGCTCGAGAACGAAGCGACGAACACGCGACCCAGGGCGTTCTTGATGGCATGTAGCAGGTTGGGACCAACCTCGGCCTCGGACTTGGTAAAGCCGGGAACCGTGGCATTGGTGGAGTCGGACAGCAACAGGTCGATGCCCTGCTTGGCAAAGCGGCTGATAGCGGCATAGTCGGGCGTGACGCCGTCGATGGGCGTCTGGTCGAGCTTAAAGTCGCCGGTGTGCATAACGGTGCCCTGATTGGTGCGGATGAACACGCCCAGAGCGCCGGGGATGGAGTGCGTCATCGAGAAGAAGTCGAGCGAGATGCCGCCGAGGTTGACATGGCTGCCGCCCTTGACCTCGCGGAACTTGGGTGCGCGGATGCGGAACTCAGAAAGCTTACCCTCGATAAAGCCAAGCGTCAGCTTGCTCGAAAAGATGGGCACCTTGTTGTTGAGGTCCTGCAGCAGATACGGAAGCGAACCGGTGTGGTCCTCGTGGCCGTGGGTGACGACGATACCGCGGAGCTTTTCCTCGTTCTCCAAAACATAGGTGTAGTCGGGAAGCACCAGGTCGATACCGGGCTGGGAGTCATCCGGGAACATGAGGCCGGCGTCGACGAGCACCATGTCGTCGCCGCACTCGAAGACCGTCATGTTCTTGCCGATGCCGTCAAGGCCGCCGAGCGGGATGATCTTCAAGGGAGATGATTTTTTAGCTGCCATAGGTTAGTGTTGTTTCCTTTCTTCGAAACGGGTCTGAAACAACCGACGGGGCGCTTCTGGCAAACCGACCGTCGGGAACGTACAAATATGCATCGCAGAGTCGATGCAATAACCACAGTATGATACCCATTTGCACAACAACAGACCACCCATGCATCAAAGCCCCATCTGAACTGGTCTATCCCGCCGGTTTCCCGTGGGGCGGGCGCTGATGAAGTTTATCGCGAGTTCCGCACGCAAAGGAAAGCACTTAATGTGCTTTCCGTCTTGCGCAGGACTGTAGAGCAGGAAACTTCATATGCGGCCCTCCCGGGCGCAAACAAAAGGGCGACCCCTTAGGAGTCGCCCTTGCATGAGCTGCTTATGTACGGCTGTTACTCGGCGTCGTGGTGACGGCGGGGCTTGCGGCCTCCGTTGTCACCGGGACGGCGCGGACGGTCGCTGCGCTCGGAACGCTCGCGACGCGGACGCTCACGGCGCTGGAAGTGCTCGCCGTCGCCCTCGGAGGAACCCTCGGCGCGAGCCGGGGCCTCGGGCTTATCCAGACGATCGAGCGAAATCTTGCCGCGGTCATCGACTTCGATGACGACGACCTTGACCTCGTCGCCCACATTGAGGACGTCCTCGACCTTCTCCACGCGGCCCTTGGCGACGCGGGAGATGTGCAGCAGGCCGTCCTTACCGGGCAGCAGGTTGACGAAGGCGCCGAAGGGCTGGATGGAGACCACGCGACCGGTGTACTCCTCGCCCGGCTCGGGAACCTTGATGATGAGCTTGATGCGCTCGACGGCCTGGTCCACGGACTCGCCGGTGCCGCCGACAAAGACGGTGCCGTCCTCCTGGATGTCGACCGAAGCGCCGGTCTCGTCCTGAATACCGCGGATGACCTTACCGCCGGAACCGATGACGTCGCGGATCTTGTCGGTCGGGACCTGGATGGAGACGATGCGCGGAGCGGTGCTGCGTGTGGTGTGGCGCGGCTCGGGGATCACATCGAGCATCTTCTGCAGGATGAAGGCGCGACCCTCCTTGGCCTGCTGCAGGGCGCGGGCCAGGATGTCGAAGGTGAGGCCGGTGGCCTTGTTGTCCATCTGCAGGGCGGTGATGCCCTCGGTGGTGCCGGTGACCTTAAAGTCCATGTCGCCCAGGAAGTCCTCGAGACCCTGGATGTCGGACAGGACCACGGTCTTACCCTCCTCCTGGATCAGGCCCATGGCGATACCGGAGACCGGGCGCTTAATGGGCACGCCGCCGTCCATAAGGGCGAGCGTGGAGCCGCAGGTCGAAGCCATCGAAGAGGAGCCGTTGGACTCCATGACCTCGGAGACGACGCGGATGGCGTAGGGGAACTCGTTCTCGTCGGGAAGCACCGGAAGCAGAGCGCGCTCTGCCAGATTGCCGTGACCGATCTCGCGACGCTTGGGGCTGCCCATGCGGCCGGTCTCGCCGGTGCAGAACGGCGGGAAGTTGTAGTGGTGCATGTAGCGCTTACCCTCGGTGGGCTCGATGGTATCCAGACGCTGGCCCTCGTTGAGCATGCCGAGCGACAGGACGGAGAGCACCTGGGTCTGGCCGCGCTGGAACAGACCGGAGCCGTGAACGAGCGGCAGGTAGTTGTCCTTCACCATGATGGGACGGATCTCGTCGGCGGCACGGCCGTCGACGCGCTCGCCGGTCTCGACGACCATAGTGCGCATGGCCTTCTTCTCGAGCTTCTTGAGCGCCACGGGGATCTCGCGCTCCCAAGCAGCCTGCTCCTCCTCGGTGAACTCGGCGCGGATGGACTCCTTCAGAGCCTCGACCTTGCCGATACGGGAGAGCTTGTCGGCGTCGCGCAAGGCGGCTGCCATCTCGTCGTAGTGGGCGAAGATGCGCTCCTGGACCTCCTCGACGGGCTGGTCGAGCGGGTACTCCTTCTTGACGATGGGGCCGTTGACCTGCTCCCACTCGGCGACGAACTCATCCTGAGCCTGGCAGAAAGCAGCGAGGGCCTCCTGGCCAAACTTCATAGCGGCGAGCATGTCGTCCTCGGAGATCTCCTCGGCGCCGGCCTCGACCATCGAGATGAAGTCGGCAGAGCCGCCCAGCTCCAGGTCCAGGTCGGAGTTCTCGCGCTCCTCATAAGTGGGGTTGACGATAAACTCGCCGGTCTCCACGTTGCGGCCGATGCGTACACAGGCAAGCGGACCCTCGAAGGGCACGCCGCCGAGCGTCATGGCCAGGGAAGCACCCATGACGTTGATGACGTCAAAGGGGTTGACCTGGTCGGCGACAAGCGAGGTAGCGACGATGTGCACCTCGTTGCGGAAGCCGTCCGGGAAGCTCGGGCGAATCGGACGGTCGATCATGCGCGCGGTGAGCGTGGCCTTCTCGCTGGGACGGCCCTCACGCTTGAGGTAGCCACCCGGGATGCGGCCGGCAGCGTACATCTTCTCGTTGAAGTCGACGGTCAGCGGGAAGAAGTCATAGTTCTTGCGCTCCTTGGAGACGACCACGGTATCGAGCATCGTGGTGTCGCCCTGCTTGACCAGGCAGGCGCCGGTGGCCTGCTTGGCAAGCTCGCCCGACTCAAAGGTGTAGGTCTTGCCGTACAGCTCAAAGGTCTTGGATACGAGTGTCATTGTTCTCCTTTACCCCACAGGCCCCTTGCCTGCGGGCTTCTCATGTGACGCGGACCCCCTGCCCCCGCCACGCTTCAGAGCGTGATTGTTCGCGCCCTTACACAAAAAGAGCGCCCCGCTGCGCAGGACGCTCTTAGCATGTACAAATCCTACTGGATGTTGTCGCGGATGCCCAGAGCCTTGATGAGCTCACGGTACTCGACGATGTCGTTCTTCTTGATGTAGGAGAGAAGACGACGACGACGACCGACGAGCATGAGCAGACCACGACGGGTGTGGAAGTCCTTCTGATGGGACTTCATATGCTCGGTCAGCTCCTTGATGCGCTCGGACAGGATGGCGACCTGAACCTTGGGGTTGCCGGTGTCGACCGGGGTGTTACCGAACTGGGCAGTCAGCTCCGCCTTGCGCTCTTTGGAAACAGTCATTGTTTCACCTTTCTTTTTGCGTCGCCATCGGGCGACTCGATTCGCCTCGGACTGGGAAGCCGCCGGTGGAGCGAGCAACCAAGGTCGAGGTACCAACAGGTCGGTATGTTACCACAAGCAGCCCGCGCCTGCGCATCATCACCGACCCAACATGAATTCCATCGCACGGAGGCGCTGATCGGTGTGCGTCGCAGCCCAAACATGCGAAAGCCCCAGCAAAAAGGCTGCGGTATGCGGGTCGATTCGCTCGGCCAAAAGCGCATCGAAGGTCATGGACATGAGGGCGCGCAGCCATGCGGCCTCACCGGTCGACACCAGTTCGGCACCTGGAACGCTCGACGCGCACGACCCGCACATGAGGCCGCCCGCCTGGGGCGAAAAATACGACAGCATGGGGTCTCCGCACAGCACGCAGGCCGAAAAATCGGGTCGATAGCCAACGTGCGACAGCAGCTTAAAGACATATGCCGCCACAAGTAGATCCATATGCGCCGTGTCGAGCCCGCTGCCCACCAGGGCAAGCGCTCGCTGCGTTATAGCAAAGGTAAACGGGTCCTCGGCGTCCTCGAACGAGCACACGCGCGCGACCTCGGCGATCGCGCTTGCGGCGCAGGTCGTCTCGTAATCGGGCGCAACGCCGAGCGGCGCCTCCATAAGCTCGGCCTGGGAAACCACGTCGAGTGACCGTCCATGTGCGAGCAGCATATCTACCGTACAGAACAGATCGCAGCGCGCAGCCAGGCGTCCGCCGGGTTTGCGGGCGCCCTTTGCCACGGCACGAACCTGCCGCCCCCGCTCGTCAAGCATCGTCAAGATCAGGTCGGTCTCTTTGAGCTTGGTCTTGTCGAGCACGAGCACCTTCGTGCGATATGTCCGGGAGCCTGCCATGCGCGCTGCGCGTCCTTAGTCCTCGGCGTTGTAGCCAAAACGGCGAATCTGAGCCTCGTCGTCGCGCCAACCGGCCTTGACCTTCACGTCCAACTCCAAAAAGACCTGCGTGCCAAAGATGCGCTCAAGATCGCGACGGGCGTCGATACCGATATGCTTGATCATCTCGCCGCCCTTGCCGATGATGATGCCCTTTTGGCCCTCACGCTCGACATAAATGGTGGCGTGCACACGCAGCACCTTCTTGGTCTGCTCGAGCGCATCGCAAATAACGCCAACGGAGTGCGGAATCTCATCACGGGTGCGGCGCAAGACCTTTTCGCGCACAAACTCGGCAACGAGCGTCTCGTCGGAAGCGTCGGTACCCATGTCCTCGGGGAACCAACGCGGACCCTCGGGCAAAAAGTGCGCAACGGTCTCGATGAAGGCATCGACGTTAAAGTTCTTGACCGACGACGTCACGATCTCGTCGTCATATTCCATAAGCTCGTGGGCGGCCTTAAGCTGCTCCATGACCTGTGCGGGGTCGGCTTCATCGGCCTTGGTGAGCACCAGGACCTTCTTGGAACGGGCATTCTTGACACGCTCGGCAACCCAGGCGTCTCCCCTGCCGATCGGTTTGGTGGCATCAATCAAAAACGCGACAACATCGACATCGTTCAGCTCGAACAGCGCGCTCTTGTTCAGCTCGGACCCTAGACCGTCCTTGGGCTTGTGGATACCCGGGGTATCGACAAAGACCAGCTGGTAGCCGGGTCGGTTGACGACGGCGCGCATGCGGCGGCGGGTCGTCTGGGCCACCGGCGAGGTGATGGCGACCTTTTTGCCATAGCAGGCGTTGAGCAGCGTTGACTTACCGGCGTTGGGGCGGCCGACCAAGGCCACGAAGCCACTGCGGAAACCGGGCTCAACGTCGCCAAAGCCCGCGAGGCTGTCGTCCTCATCGCACAGGGCGTCGAGCTCCTCGTCGCTCATGCCCTCAAACGGGTCGAACTCCTCGACTTCCTCATAGGCCTCGGTCGCCTTAGCATCCGGGGACTCGTCGTCCAAAATCTCATCGGTAGACTGCATATTGTCGGACATGGGAATCCCTTTCTAAATAAAGCCGAGCGCGTGGGCAAATACCAGCAAGCCCACAATCGCGGCGGTGATGGAAAGAACGTATACGGAGGCGGCAGCGATGTCCTTCGCACGCTTGGCCAGCGGATGGAGCTCCTGGGTCGCCAGGTCGACGATGGCCTCCATGGCGGTATTGCAAAGCTCGCCGTGGATCACCAGGCCGCAACAGATGATAATCGTGGCCCACTCGGCAATGTCGAGCCCCACGATGCAGCCTGCAATGACGGTGCACACGCCCGCCACGAGCATGACCTTAATGTTGCGCTCGGTCTTGACGGCGGTGACGAAGCCCTCCATAGCGTAAGAAAACGACTTTAAGAAGGACGGATGGTCCTTGTTCGATCCGGGAATCATAGACGGCTCCTAGTCGTGGGCGTGGTTGGTGATGGGGCCGACGTTGACTAGCTTGGGGTCCTCGCCGCGCTCGAGCGCCAGATCGCGCAGGATGGCGTCCTCGCGGGCCTCCATGACCTCGGCCTCGTCGTCCTCGATATGGTCATAGCCCAGCAGGTGCAGCATGCCGTGTACGAGCATCAGACGACACTCGTCAGCGGGGCTATTGCCAAAACCGGGGGCCTGACGGGCAATAACCTGCGGGGCCAAGATGATATCGCCGAGCTCGAGCGTCTCGTCGGCGGGAATATCCTCGTCAAAGGCCGAGTCGCATTCAAACGAGAGCACATCGGTGGTGCGGTCGATACCGCGCCACTCGTGGTTGAGCTCGTGCATCTCGTCCTCGTCGACATACGAAAGGGAAATCTCGACTTCACGCTCAACGCCCTCGGCGGCAAGCACAACCTCGCAGATGTGCTCCACCTCCTGCGCGTCGAGCAGCGTATCGAGCTCGGCATCGTTGCTGATCAATACACTCAACGGGACTCCTTTCGGTCACGTACGCGCTTCTCGCGCACATCATCATAAGTATCGTATGCCTCGACGATACGTCCCACCAAGGCATGGCGCACCACGTCGGCACGCTCGAGGTGCGAAAATGCGACATCATCGACACGGCCCAAAATCTTCTCGACATCCGCCAAGCCACCACGACGACCCACCAGGTCACGCTGGCTCAGGTCGCCGGTAATCACGAACTTGGAGTTGAAGCCCAGGCGCGTCAGGAACATCTTCATCTGCTCGGGCGTGGTATTTTGTGCCTCGTCGAGCACCACGAAGGCATCACTCAGCGTGCGGCCGCGCATGTAGGCAAGCGGGGCGATCTCGATCACGCCGCGCTCCATAAGCTCATCGGTGCGCTCGCGATCCATCATGTCAAAAAGGGCGTCGTAAAGCGGACGCATGTAGGGATCGATCTTTTCCTCGAGGGTGCCGGGCAAAAAGCCCAGATTCTCCCCCGCCTCGACAACCGGACGCGTCAAGATCAGACGGCCCACCTCGTGACGCTTGAGCGCGGCAACGGCGAGCGCCATGGCCAGATAGGTCTTACCGGTGCCGGCAGGACCCAGGCCAAACGTGATGGTATGCGTGCGGATGGCATCCACATAGCGCTTTTGGCCGAGCGTCTTGGGGCGAATGACGCGGCCGCGATACGAAAGCAGCACGTCATCGCGAAGCGACGTAGCCTCGTGCTCACCGTCGCGCAAGACGGCCAGGCAGCGAGAGACATCGTCGGCAGACAGCGTGCGCCCGGCGGCCGCCTCGCAAAAAGCGTGCTCGAAAAAGCGCGCCACGAGTTCGACCTCGTCCGGGTCGCCGCTCACGGAGATGCTATCGCCACGGGCGACCACATGAGCGCGAACCAAGCTCTCGAGCGCACGAAGGACGCCGTCGCCGGCGCCCAAAACGCGCGAGGGATCAATCCCCTCGGGAACGGTAAGTCTAATCTTCGAGGCTTCCATGAACCTCCCTGCGTGCATGGACCAAGCCGGAATCATCGACTCCGATGATAGCAACATCGAGCAGGCACGGGGCTGTAAGTCCACAGGTATCGTCAAGACGGGCATGATGGAACGAGCCGAGCGTCAGGTTGTCGCCATACTCGAGCACGGCACGCTCGACCGTGCCCACGCGACGGCGAGCGTCGGCAATAGCGAGCTCCTGTGCAGCGGCCCGCATACGGCGGCTGCGCTCGGCCATAACCTCGGGCGGAACCTGGTCGGGCATGTCGGCAGCAAGGGTACCGGGACGCTTGCTGTAGCGGAACACGTGCATACGCGAGAAACCCACACGGCGGCACAGCGCCAGCGACTCCTCGAACTCCTCGTCCGTCTCACCGGGAAAACCGACGATGACGTCGCACGAAAGGGACGCCTGCGGCAGATTGGCGCGAATCATACGCACCGTGTCCTCAAAGGCCTCCGCACTATAGGGACGGCCCATGCGATGCAGGGTCGCCGTGCAGCCGGACTGCACGGGCAGGTGCAAAAACGGGGCGATACGCTGCGGAAAGCGCGCCATAACCTTAAGCAGGCGCTCGGAGATATCCATGGGCTCGACCGAGGAAATGCGCACATGCGCAATAGTCGTGCGCTCCATGATGGCCTCGAGCAGCTCATCGATTTCGACGTGCTCGTCGGTCGCGCTCTTGCCATCGTAGGCACCCAGGTTCACACCGGTCAGCACCACCTCGGGCACGCCGGCCTCCTGGGCCTCGCGAACTTGCTCGAGCACGGACTCGACGGGCACGGAGCGCTCGGGGCCGCGCGCCTTCCACACAATGCAATAGGTGCAGCGATGGTTGCAGCCATCCTGAATCTTCACGCCCAGGCGAGAGCGACCGAGCGCATCGACCACCTCGCCATCGCTGCAGGCGGGAACGCTATCGGACTCAACACCCAGCACCTCGCATACACGTTCGGCGACATCTATCTTGGACGGCTCGGCAATCACGCGATCCGAAAGCTCCGACAGCTCCTCGGGATGCAAATTGACCACGCATCCGGTCACGACCACATAGGGCTCGTTTGGATGGGCCAGCGCATGACGGACGGCCTTACGGGTCTTGGCCTCGGCCTCGCCCGTAACGGCGCAAGTGTTAATGACGATCAGATCGGCATCCTGGGGCTCCACAATAGCGAAGCCCAGGCGCATAAGATCGGCAGTGATACGGTCGGACTCAACCCGGTTGACACGGCAGCCGAGGTTGACGACGGAAATATGGGGTGCGAGCACGCGGGCTCCTTAATCGAGGATATCGTCGAGGGCGCTCTTGATGCGGTCGGTCACCGACTTCTTACCGGAAGCGACGTCATCGCCCATATCATCGGCAAAAGCACGGAGCAGCTCGCGCTGCTTATTGGAAAGATTGGTGGGAACGACCACGCGCAGTTGCACGATCAGGCGGCCACGCGAACCGCCACCGCCAATGCGAGGCATGCCGTAATTATTGACGCTCACGGTATCACCGTACTGGGCGCCGGCGGGAACCGTCACCTTAACGACCTCGTCGGGCATAATGCCCCCGACCTCGATCTCGCAGCCGAGCGCAGCCTGCGCAATCGAGATATCGCTCACCAGGTACAGGTCGTCACCGTTGCGCTTAAAGCGCTCGTGGTCGGCAACGCGCACGTTGACAATCAGGTCGCCCGAAGGCTCGCCGCGAAGGCCGGCCTCGCCAAAGCCGCTCACACGCAGCTGGCGACCGGTCGAAACGCCGGCGGGAATATCGATGTCAATCTTTTCATGCGAAGGCGTGCGGCCCTGACCGTCGCAGGTCTCGCAGGGATGGTCGATAACCGTGCCCTCGCCATGGCAGTCAGGGCAAGGCGAGGAAGACTGAACCTGGCCCAAAAACGAACGCTGAACCGTCGTGACGTAGCCCGTACCGTGGCAGCGGCCGCACTGCTTTTCCTGTGCGCCCTCTGCCCTACCGGTGCCATTGCAGTCCTCGCAAGGAGCAAGGCGGTCATAGCTGATTGTCTTTTTGCAGCCGAGCGCCGCCTCCTCGAGCGTCACCGAAAGCGAGATGGCCATGTCTCGTCCGCGACGACGCTCACGACGGCTGCGGGCGCCACCGCCGGCACCGCCGCCAAAGAACGACGAGAACAAGTCGTCCATGCCCATGCCACCAAAGATATCGTTGATATCGACGTAGCCCGAACCACCAGGGCCGTCGGCAGTGCCGTAACGGTCGTAGTTAGCACGCTTCTGCTCATCGGAAAGAACGGAATAGGCCTCGTTGAGCTCCTTGAACTTGGCCTCGGCCTCGGGGTCGTCCGAAACATCCGGATGTACGGTACGGGCCTTCTTTAGAAACGCACGCTTAATCGTCCGCGCGTCGGCATCCCTGTCGACGCCAAGCACCTCGTAGTAATCCCTATTTTCCGACACGACCGAATCCTTCCGACTTTCATTATTGTCACAGTGCGTCCTATACCCAAGCAGGGCCGACCGCAAACAGAGGGTTTGATGTTATTGCATTTGGTACGGCGAAAGCATGGCCCGTTGCGAGCAGCTCGCGAACCAAACCGACACGAGCGCGAACATGAAGCCGTTGGCAAAACCGTTGGCAAACTGCATCGCGCCGCGCTTCCACCACAGCAGGCTGCGATGAAGCACGCCGTCCGAAAGCACCATGAACAGGCCCATGGCAAACGGAATAAAGCACATCACGGCAAAGGCCGAGAACACGCCCGAGATGGCCGAGAGTACCAAAAACGGCGCCACGATGCCCATCAGGTAAAAACCGGTACGAGCTTTGCCTTCCAAGCGCTCGGCCTCAACATGGGCGCGGCCGACCAGATCGCCGCCCGCGGCACCGTTGGTGCCAGCATGACCCATGCCGCCAATGCGGACCTCGTCGCCATCGTGCGTGCCGGCAGGAAACTCAATCGTCTGCTCGGAGGTTACGCGAGTACGACCGCTGCCGCCGCAATCAGGGCAGGGGTCGGCCACGACCTTACCGGAACCGCCGCACTCGGGGCAGACCGACTGGAACGTGCCCGCACCAAACAGGAAGGACAGGTCGACGTCGATATGGCCGCGGCCGCCACAGCTTGGGCAGGTATGGGCATGCTCGGAGGAGACAGAGCCCGAACCGCCGCAGTTGTTACAGGTATCGAAGCGCGTGTAGCGGACGGTCTTGCGGGCACCGCCCTTTGCCTCCTTGGCGTCGAGTTTGATATCGACGACCACGTTGGCGCCGTTCTCGGGATTGTAGGCAGCCTGCCCGCGACGCGGCTGGCCCCAGGCTCCACCAAAGGGAAAACCGCCCTCAAAGGGATTGCCATAGCCCGCGCTGCCGGCGTAGCCGCCGCCATAGGGCGAAGCCGTAGGAGCGCCGGCGAAGGGGTTGCCCGAACGCATGGCGTCGTAGCGCGAACGCTTCTGCTCGTCCGAAAGCACGGCGTAGGCCTCGGAAACCTCTTTAAACTTTTCCTCGGCATCCGGCTCTTTGTTGACGTCCGGATGGAGCTTGCGGGCCTTTTGCTGGAAGGCCTTTTGAATATCACGCGAGGTGGCGTCCTTGGAGACACCCAGAATCTCGTAGTAATCTTTTTCGTTCATCGTCGCCATGCGCGGCAACCTCCTGCTCAAAGCAGCGTATATATTGCGGTAATTCTACCCGAGCGGTCTATGCTAGACCCCAAAACAGCTCGAACAGAACATTTCCATCGAGCCAACCTAGGTGTGTCGGCGCTAAACGGGCGCGGGCGCGGCCTGCGACGACATCTGCCGAAGTGAAGGATCCCTCATGGGCCCCGAGCGCCTCGGGCACCCACGTGGCAAGTCCCAATTCGAGCGCGTGATCGCAGGCAGCTGCCAACTCGCCCGTTGGGATGACGAAAGCTGCACGAACCAACAGGTCGGACGCGACACCGCGCGTCATGCGACAAGCGAGCATCAGGTCTTCAGCCGCAGCCTCGCGCTGCGACAGATATTCGGTCTCGAACGCCATCGCGTCATCGTCACGTTGCACCAGACGCACGCGGTACGCATCGCCTCGAGAAGACACGCCGGGGAACAAACCTGCGAGACGGTCGAAATCCTCGGCGTCGAGCATGCCCGCGGCAGAACGACCCAGGCCCAGATAGCCCCGTCCGGTCCAGTAGGCAATGTTATGGGCGCACTCATGGCCGTCGAGCGCGTAGCTCGCCACCTCATACGGGTGATAGCCGGCGGCACCCAGGAGCTCGCGTGCCAAGTCCATGCACGAAGCCTGAAAATCCTCGTCGGGCTCGAGCGACTCGTCGCGGCGCGCCATGCGATAAAGGGGCGTCCCCTCCTCAAGCGTGAGCGGGTAGACCGACACATGATGCGGGGCCGCCACCAGCACGCCATCGAGCGTGCGCTTCCAACTCGCTGCGGTCTGCCCGGGAAGTCCGCACATAAGGTCGCACGACACATCAAGCCCAGCGTTCTTGACCGTCGCGATGGCGGCGAGCGCCCGATCGGCATCGTGAATACGGCCGATGGCAGTAAGTTCGGCGTTATCGAGCGTTTGCACGCCCAGAGAGACGCGTGTGACACCAACCTTGACAAGTGCAGTGGCAAGCTCGGCGGTCAGCGACTCGGGATTGGCCTCGCAGGTAAACTCAACGGGGGCACACCACGCACGAATACGCCGCGCCAGCTCCACCAGGCGCTCCCCCGCCAGCGACGGCGTACCGCCGCCAACATAGACGGTGCGGATCTGGTCAAGGGCATCAGCCTTGCCAAAAGCATCGAGACGCGCGAACAACTGCTCAAAATAGGCATCGAGCGCAGCGCTCAGGTCGCACGGAGCAAAACTGCGCGAGTCAAAGTCGCAGTACCGGCACTTTTGGGCGCAAAACGGCACGTGCACGTACAGTGCGGTAACGGCCACCCTTAAGCCTCCAGAGGATGAGGGGGCACCGATTCGCCGGCGGCAAGGGCGGCCTCGCAGGCCACCACATCGCGCTCGATCTCATCGACCAGTGCCATAAACTCCTCGTAAGTGGAACAGCGCACCACATGGGCACGCCAAGCGGCGGCATGGGGCATGCCTTTTAAGTACCAGCTTGCATACGTGCGGGCACGCGACATGAGCGGCAGGAGCTCATGCGTCAGCGTTAGGTGCTCACGCAGGGCGTCCAGGCGCTCGACCGAGCTGCGCGGCGGCACCGGTATGCCATCGAGCGCAAGAGCGCGAGCATCACCAAAGACCCAGGGATTACCGTAGATACCGCGCGCGATAAACACCGCGCTGGCACCCGAGTTGCGCAGATGCTCCGCGGCATCCTCGGCCGAGAACACATCGCCCGAACCAATCACGGGAATCTCAACGGCGTCGGCAACCTCATCGACGACCGACCAATCGGCCTGGCCCGTATAGAGCTGCGTGGCGCAACGACCATGCACGGCGACTGCGGCAGCCCCTGCGCCCTCAAGCATCTGGGCAAATGTCGCGGCATTGCGGTCCTCGGCATAAAAACCTTTGCGAATCTTGACGGTCACGGGCACGTGCGCCGCGCCCACCGTGGCCTCGACGATCTTCTCCGCCAGGTCGGGCGTGCGCATGAGCGCCGAGCCCTCGCCCTTGGTAACGACCTTGCGGGCGGGGCATGCCATATTGATATCGATGAGCGACAGGCGATCGCCAACGCGCTCCTCGACGGCAGCGACGGCGCTCGCAAACTGATCGGGCTTGGAGCCAAAGAGTTGCACGCAAATCTGCTGCTCCTCGTCGGCCGGTAGCACCAGGCGCCAGGTCTTGTTGCTGGCATAGGCAAGGCCCGCCACGCTCACCATCTCGCTGTAGGCAAGGTTGGCACCGCGACGGCGGCACATGATGCGGTAGGCAGGGTCGGTCACGCCCGCCATGGGAGCCATAAGGAACGGCTGCTCGGCATAGGCGCCCAGCAGCCGCAGACTATATTCGGAAAGCGCCATAGACCTACTCGTCCACCTTGAGGATCGCCATAAAGGCCTCCTGCGGGACCTCTACCGAGCCGATGGCCTTCATGCGCTTCTTGCCCTCTTTCTGCTTCTCGAGCAGTTTGCGCTTACGAGAAATATCGCCGCCGTAGCACTTGGCAAGCACGTCCTTGCGGCGCGCCTTGACGGTGGAGCGGGCAATGATCTTGTTGCCGATAGCACCCTGGATGGGCACCTCGAACAGCTGACGCGGAATAATCTCCTTGAGCTTGTCGCATAGGCCGCGGGCAAGACCGTAGGCCTTGTCCTTGTGGACGATAAACGACAGCGCGTCCACCTCGTCGCCCGAAAGCAAAATATCGAGCTTAACGAGCTCGGAGGGACGGTACTCGTTGAACTCGTAGTCCAGGGAGGCGTAGCCCTTGGTACGGCTCTTGAGCTGATCAAAGAAGTCCAAGATGAGCTCGGCGAGCGGCATGTCAAAGCGCATCTCGACCGATTTGCTCGTGAGATGGATCATGTCGGTTGTAATGCCACGGTGCTCGATAGCGAGCTGCATGACGGCACCCGTATACTCGGGCGGGCAGATGATCTTAGCCTTGAGGTAGGGTTCCTCGATACGCTCGATGCGCGTGGCCTCGGGAAGATCCTGCGGGCTACGGACATCAATCATCTCGCCGTCAGTCTTGTAGACGTGATAGTCCACCGAGGGGCTCGTGGCAATGAGGTCCAAGTTGAACTCGCGCTCCAGGCGTTCCTTGACGACCTCCATGTGCAGCAGGCCCAGGAAGCCCACGCGGAAGCCAAAGCCGAGCGCCACCGAGGTCTCGGGCTCCCACACCAACGACGGGTCGTTGACGTGCAACTTATCGAGCGCGTCACGCAGGTTCTCGTAGTCCTTGTTATCGATCGGGAACAGACCCGTATAGACCATGGGTTTAGCCTCGCGGTAGCCGGGAAGCGGCTCGGGGCAGGGATTCGACGCCCACGTGAGGGTATCGCCCACGCGCACGGCCTCGGGGTCCTTCAGGCCCGTGACCACGTAGCCGACCTCGCCAACCGTCAGCGCGTCAACCGGGGTCTCGGCAGGACGCTTGACACCCACGCCATCGACCAAAAAGTCGCCCTTTGCCTGCATCATGCGCAAGGTATCGCCTTTTTTGATGGAGCCGTCAAAGACGCGCACCGTGGCGACGACGCCACGATACTCGTCGAAGTACGAATCCAGAATGAGTGCCTTGAGCGGCGCGTTCGCATCGCCCTTGGGCGGAGAGATCAAAAAGACAATGGACTCCAGCAGATCGTGGATGCCCTCGCCGGTCTTGCCCGAGACACACACGGCATCATCGGCAGGGATCGCCAGGTCATCCTCGATCTCGGTCTTAACCTCGTCGGGGTGTGCCGAGGGCAGGTCGATCTTGTTGATGGCCGGCACAATGTCCAGATTGGCGTTCATGGCGAGCGTCGCGTTGGAGACGGTCTGCGCCTCGACGCCCTGCGTGGCGTCGACAACGAGCACCGCGCCCTCGCAGGCTGCCAGCGAGCGCGAGACCTCATAGGTAAAGTCCACGTGGCCCGGCGTATCGATCAGGTTGAACTGATACGTCTCGCCATCGTCGGCGTCATAGGACACGCGAACGGCATTGGACTTGATCGTAATGCCGCGCTCGCGCTCGATATCCATGGTGTCGAGCAGCTGCGACTCCATGTCGCGCTCGTCGACGGTATGGGTGAGCTCGAGGATGCGGTCACTGATCGTTGACTTGCCATGGTCGATGTGCGCAACAATCGAGAAGTTGCGGATGTGGGAAATGTCATTTGAAGTATTCATGCGGACTATCTTACCCGAGCGATACAAAAAATGGAGCCTGTTCCATAAAACAGGCTCCATTTATGCGCGTAAACTGTGTGGTGTGAAATTTACAACTTAGGCGTTGATGCTGTTCACGAGCTTGGCAAGACCGGACTTGCGGTTGGAAGCCTGGTTCTTGTGGATAACATGCTTGGCGGCAGCCATGTCGAGACGCTTGGTGACGGTCTTGAGGGCGGCCTGGGCCTTCTCGGCGTCGCCCTCGGCGACGGCGGACTGGACGTGCTTGGTCAGCGTCTTGAGCTCGGACTTGACAGCCTTGTTACGCATGCGAGCTGCCTCATTGGTGCGGATACGCTTCTTCTGAGACTTGATGTTTGCCACTTCTGGAGTTCCTTTCGAGTTCCTTGCAAAAAATGTATGACACCTCTGAGACACGGTGAGGTCATGCAAGCGCCTACTATAGCACGCTCCCCCTCAAAGGGATAGAACGAATTTGCCAAATAGGCAGGTATCATCACGATTTTCTCAAGATGTTCGTAATCCAGAGCAAAAGCGCGGTCTCAGAATCGGCCGAACCCTTGAGCGCGAGCTCCACATCGACCGCTCCCTCGAGCGCTGCGACGAGCTCTGTCATCGAAAAGCGGCGAGCCCAGGTCAGGTGATTCTTGACCTGCCAGGACTGGAGCTTAAGCGTTGCGGCCAGCTCACGACCCTGTCCGCGCGCATCGAGCGCCTTGGCAACGATAAGCTCGCGAATACGGCCGCACAGCAATGTGTAAGTCCACACGTAGCTCTTGGCGGGCAGTAGATTGAAGAGCTCGAGCGAGCGGCGCATGTCACGGGCCGAGACCGCATTGAGAAAGTCCCAGGGCTGAACCTCGGCCGTACGTACAATCCAGCGCTCAACGTCGGCAAGCTCAATCTGGGGCGCCTCGACCATCTGGGCAAGCTTAGCCAAATCGTTATCGAGCATGCGAGTGTTTTCACCCGAACGCGAGACGAGTTCCTCGGCGGCCGCCGTCGAGATCGACTTGCCATGCTGCGTCGCCATCTGCTGAACGCGGCGCGGTAGCTCCCAGCGCTTGGTGCCGGAGCAATCGATCACGGCCTTCTTGTCGATCTTGGCGATCGCCTTATACAGGCGCGTGTTCTTGGCAAGCGAGTCGGCGATGATGAGGCAGACCGTTGTGGGGCTGGGACTTGCGAGGTACTCGACGAGCGGCTCCGAGACAGCCTTAGCGAGCTTTGAGCAGCCATCAAGGATTACCAGGCGAAACTCGCTGCCCATCGGAAAGGTGTTAAGCGATCCGATAATGGACTCGATATCGGGGTCCTTAGTCATGTCGCGCTCGTCGAGGTTAAACTCGACCATACCCGACTTTTCCAGACGCGCTTTCATACGCGAGACGGCGTGATCGCGCTTGACTCCGTCGGTACCGACGATCAGATATGCCGGCAGCAGACCGGTTTCGGACATTGCGCTCCCCTCCCGCAGGCCTTCGTATTCGTTCCGTGCCATTCTAGCCCAGGGGCCCACCACACGCCAACGACGTCGTCACGGTCGCTGGCATCGCATCGCAAAGCCATTCTCAGTCGGCGTGACGGTAATGTCGCCGTGTTCGATGGTGCACGCGAACATGCCACCCGCTTCCTTCACGGCATCGATGCAGGCATCGGACGGATGACCGTATCGATTCCCCTCGCCCGCGCTCGCGAGGGAAAGCTCGGGTCTCAGAATCTCCAGCAGCGCGGCATCGACCGAAACCTTGGAGCCGTGATGCCCGAGTTTAAGGACATCGATATCCCCCACCTCCTGCACGAATTCCCGTTCCTGGTCGAGCTCGGCATCACCGGTGAGGAGCATGCGCAGGCCCTTGTCTTCCTGAACATAAGAGAGCAGCAGGACAAGCGAGTCCTCATTGCCCTCGCCATCCACGGACTCGAATGGCCACATCACGCGGGCGCAAAATGAGCCGATGTCGACCGTATCCCCATGGCGCACCTGCCGATACTCCACGCCAGGTCGGTTCAATACCTCGGCAGGAGCATCCTCCAGCGCATCTGCCGCCACGGCAATCGTTCCGACCGAAAACTGTTCGAGCACGGCAGGCAGACCACCCCAGTGATCCTCATCCCAATGCGTCACAAAGACGGCATCGATATGGTGCACGTTATTGCGAACCAACGCCGCCACCACGCGCTCGTCGAGCCCGCAGTCGACGAGCGCTACTGTGCCGCCCTGGCGGATAAGAATCGCATCGGCCTGGCCCACATCGAGCACCGTCACCGAAGGCGGAGCGAACCGATCCCAGTAGGCGTACGGAATCGCAGCCAAGAACACCAGGCACGTAAGCCCCACCGCCATAGGACGTGCACGGGGACGCGGCCACCAGACCAGCAGAACCGCCAGCAAACACGGCACTAGGTAAATCCACATGCTATCGGGCGGCACACTCACGGATGCACCCGGCACGGCGGCAAACAGCTGCTCGAAGAACAACGCGCAACGGGCGGCAACCATGGGCACAATGAGCGCCCAAATCCGCAATGGTGCCACGAGCGAATAGGGAACCAGTACGATCGACACAGCGAGCAGTACGCTCACCACCGGACCGATGACCGCATTTGCCAGCGGAGCAATGAGCGAGAACGTACCGAAGGCAGGAATGGTAATGGGGAGCGTCGCCAACTGCGAGCACAGCGTGACGGAAAGCATGCTGGCAACGCCCGACGGCACACCCAACTCACCCAAAGCGTAGGTCGCATAGGGGCAAAAGCACAGAATGGCTAAGACGCTGGCACATGAAAGCTGAAAGCCCATCTCGAACAGCACCGTCGGCCGCAGTAGCACAAAGATGGACATGGTTACGAAGAGCGCCGATGCGCCGTGCCGGCGACGCCCTGCGCCGTTTACGACAAGCGTCGCGAACACCATGCAGCACGCGCGCACGGCCGAGGGAGACGCGCCCGTAAAGGCAGCGTAGCCCACAAGCGTTATCGCCAATATCACCCGCCGAAGACCACGTGAACACCGAGTCTTTTGCAATACGCCCTCAATTACAAACCCCACGATAGACAAATGGCTGCCGGAGACGGCGATAAGATGCGCCGTACCCGTCACCGAAAACCAGTCGCCCGCCGACTGGGCGCGCAGCTCGGCCGAACGACCGCAGACGACACCGGCTATGAGTGCACGCGCCGGGTCGGTCGCAGGCGCGATGGACGCAAGCAGCCCATTTCGTAGCCGAAGCAGCGGCCCCGGAGAGCCCTCATCGACCGACACAATCCGAACGGCTTTTACCTTGCATACCTCGCCTCGGAGCACGCGCGATCGTCCATACGCATCGTTCTCAAAACGCGAAACGCGACCGATAACACGCACGTGCGCCCCGACCTTGAGCTCGCGGTCGCACGATAGGCGAACCGTTGCCAAGTTCTTACCGTCCGCGCGTGCCTCGCAGGTATAGGAATACACGTCGTCGTTTATTGATGGATCGCCCTGCACGACAAACTCGAGGCTGCTTGCCGCTCGACCGTCGAGCGCCTTCGAGGCGCTTAGCGCACCCACAGCCCACCAGGCCGAGACGACCGCTCCCGCCACGAGACCGACGGACGCGGCATACAGCCACCGCTTCAAAGGGGCAAGCCGCGCACATGATTGAGCCAGCATAACAAATACCGCCGCCGCAACGGGAATGGTCCATAGCGGCCCGACCGCTGGCGCCCGCTCCCTCAACAGCGCATCAGCGGCCATGTTGAGCACCAAGACGCAGCTCATGCACATGCCGGCACACAGGGTCATCGTCCACGGAAGCAGGGGCCGCGGAGGCATAACACGCTCGCGCTCGGTCGCACTCATACGCAGATGCAATCTTTGATTTTGGCAAGCTTCTTCTCGCCGATTCCCGACACACGCATCAGGTCGTCAACCGAGGCAAAAGCACCGTTCTTTGTCCGCTCATCGATAATCGACTGGGCCATGGAGGGACCGATGCCCGAGAGCGTCTGCAGCTCTGCCGCGCTTGCCGTATTGATGTTTACCAGGCCTGTTGCGCCGCTCACGCCCGATGATGCGGAAGCCCCACCATCAACACCGGCTTCCGCAATAGACGCCTGCTGCTCCCCTACCGTTGGAACGTGGATTTTTTGTCCATCAGTGACCTTAGATGCCCGATTGAGCCCCGTAACGTCTGCCTCGGGCGCCAGCCCGCCGGCGGCATCAATCGCCTGAGCCACCCGCGCGCCGTCCTTGAGACGATATACACCGGGCGACACAACGGCGCCATCGACATCGACATAGACCTCTGCCGCGGCAGAAGCCTTAGTCGAAGAACCTTCGGATGTCTTTCCGCTCGAGGCATCACCGGATCCCGGCTCCACCAACGAGCCCGAACCGTCAGTGCGCTCAAACGACACGGCGCCGGCACCGCCGCCAAGGTTCGCCATCGCCAAGCCGCTCGCCATCGCAATGACGCCCAGCATCGCCACCACCACAGCCTTATGACCGAGCAGCTTGCCTGCCCAGCGGTCCATCTTTTTGACCCGTTCGTGTTGTTCGCGCTGCGCCATAACAAAACCTCCCAACAACATCGTGTCAGGAAAAGAGCCCTGCAACGGCCATGCTTCAAAACCGGTTTTCGCGGTCAAACCAAAAGCCGACCAAAACCTTGCACAAATCTGTCCATTTATTCAGGCACACGTCAGCAAATGAACACTTAGCCGCAAAATGCCCAGATAGCAAAAGACCGACGATGCAAGAGCATCGTCGGTCTATGCACAAATTTACTCGTGATCTTGGTAAATCTCACGCGGAGCAAGCTCCGAATGTTTGCATTTTAAGGTCTTAGGGGCCTTATACGTGTTGCTTTCGAAGTCGATGTACTCGGTCTGCTTGAGTAGGCGCTCGATCATCTCCTCGTGATCGAACAACTCCCAGGCCTCATGCACGGCATCGAGTTTAGCGTGCGTCTCGGGACGACGCGGCATAAACAGCGTGCAGCAGTCGGGAGCGGCCTCAGTCGAGATATCGAACGTACCAATCTCCTCGGCGCGCGCGATAATCTCCTGCTTGTCCGAACCGATGAGCGGACGGAACACGGGGATCTTCACGGCCTCGTTAACGGCCATGATATTCTCAAGCGTTTGGGAGGCAACCTGTCCAAGCGATTCGCCCGTCACGATGGCCTTGGCGCCCTCGATGTGTGCAATGCGCTCGGCAACCGAATACATAATGCGGCGATACATGATCACGCGCAGGTTGCTGGGACAGGTGACCGAAATCTCACGCTGGCAGTCGCCAAACGGCACCACGTACAGGCGGCCGATCTGGACACCCGGCTCAAGCGCACGGATGATGTCCTGCACCAAATACTCGCTCGTGTCGGGCGTCTGCGGACGACCTGAGAAATGCACCGGCACGCACACCGCGCCACGACGCGCGAGCATCCAGGTCGCCACCGGAGAATCAATACCCGACGACAGCAGCGTCACGACCTTGCCGGCAGAACCCACCGGCAGACCGCCCACGCCGCGCTCGGAGCGTGCGTACACGTAAACGCTACCCTGGACCACCAGTACGTGCACCATCGCGTCGGGGTCGTGCATTTGAACCTTTTTATCGGGGAAGGCCTCACACAGTACCTCGCCCACCTGTCGATTGATATCAATCGAGGTGAGCTCGTAGTCGGTGTTAGAGCGCTTGGCATGCACCTTAAACGACTCAAAGGGACCAAACTCGCGCAGCGCCTTCACGGCGGCGGCGCAGTACTCCTGCGGGTCGCGGTTCGTGTGATATGCCAGGGACACGCGGGCAACGCCGGGTACGGTGCGAATGACGCGCGCCGCCTCGTCGGCCTGATGCTCATTAAAGGTCACGAGGATATAACCGGAAATTCGAGACACGGCATTCACGGAAAAGGCGGCCAAGGCCGCCTTGATGTTATCCATGAGGATATGCTCAAAATGTGCGCGGTTCTTGCCCTTCAGTCCAACCTCGTGATAGTGGACCAGGCAGACGCGAGCCGCCATTTAGGCTTCAGCAACCTTGTGGCCGAGCGCCTTCTCGTAACGAGCCTCGTCGTAAGAGATGTCACCGTCGACAATCTCGTCCATAGCCATCGAGATGGTATCGGCACCGGAAAGCCCGATGGTGATGTCATCGACATCCTGGACGGCAAGCACGCGGTTGTGCTGGCCACGCAGCATGCTATTGATGTCGCAGGCGCGCTTGGAGGCAAGCGAAGCGAGCAGGAAGCGGTTGTGATCGGTCTTCTCCAGAAGATCGTCAATGCAAGGCTTTACAACGGACACGGACCTCAGATCCTTTCATGCATATCGAGAACGCGAACGAGTTCATCGGTCGCGCGGTCGAGATCGTCATTCACCACGACGTCGTCGTAGCGGTCGGCAAGGGCAAGCTCATCGGCGGCGTTTGCCATACGCAGCTCAATCGTCTCGGGCGTCTCGGTACCGCGACCGACTAGACGCTCGCGGAGCACCTCAAGCGAAGGCGGCTTGATAAAGATCAGCACGGCCTCGGGGAAACGCTCCTTCACCTGCAGGGCGCCCTGGACATCGATCTCCAAAATCAGAGACGAGCCCGAGGCGAGCTTGGATGTGACCTCGCTCACCAACGTGCCGTAGCAGTTACCGTGGACCTCGGCCCACTCAACAAACTCACCGTTTGCCACGCGGCGGTCGAACTCCTCGCGCGTCAGAAAAAAGTAGTTGACGCCGTCGACCTCACCTTTGCGTGGTGCTCGCGTGGTAGCCGAAACCGTCAAACCCAGGTTCGAGCGGCGCTCGCGCACACGAGTGACGAGCGTACCCTTGCCTGCGCCTGACGGTCCAGAAATCACAAAGAGCTTGGAATCCTGAGCGCTCACTTATTTGGTCAGCTGCTCGAGGAGCTGCTCGCGCTGACGGACGCCGAGGCCCTGGACGCGACGAGTAGCGGAGATACCGAGCTCCTCCATGATCTTGGCGGCCTTGGCCTTGCCATAACCAGGGAGAGACTCGATGAGAGTGGAAACCTTCATGCGGGAAGCGATGGGGTCATCGGAGTTGAGCACGGACTCGAGGGACTTCTCGCCCTTCTTGATCTGCTCGCGAAGCTCAGCGCGGGCGTGACGTGCGGCAGCAGCCTTCTCAAGAGCCTGCTTGCGCTGCTCGTCGGTAAGCTGAGGGAGTGCCATTCGTACCTCCAAATAGTTGGGTTATATCTGATTCAATAATTAGCATTTTAGCACGTAGAACGTACAAAATGCCCAATCGCGGCTCCATAGGTTAGACGATACCCGCAAAAAGTGCAATATACTGCGCCCAAAGTTAAGCCCCTGACCTGCGATTCCACACAAAGGATGGGAAAGTTTACGCAGGCACAGGGGCTATTTTGTGCTAATGAGACCCAAAAGTGGTGACTTAGGGGAATCTTTTACGCGACGTTTTCGACCAGCTCGGCGACGATGGCGTCAAAGGCGGCAACCGGATCGTCGGCACCGGTGATGGGACGGCCCACCACAATGTGGCTTGCGCCACGCTCGATAGCCTGGGAAGGCGTCGCCACGCGGGACTGGTCACCAAGGGCGGCACCCACCGGACGCACACCCGGAGTCACGATCAGGGCATCAGGACCCAGCAGCTCACGCATGTCGTGAGCCTCCATCGGCGAGCACACGATGCCGTCGATGCCGTTGGTCTGGGCAAGCTTTGCCAGACGGGCGGCTTCCTCGGCCACGGGAGACTCGACGCCGATCTCGCTCAAGGCATCCTGATTCATACTCGTGAGCACGGTAATGGCGACGAGCTTGGCGCGGTCCTCGCGCGCCTCCTCGGCACCCTCACGGCACGCGGCGAGCATAGCGCCCGAACCCAAGCCGTGGACCGAGAGCAGGTCGGCACCGGCAAGCGAGGCCGAACGGGCGGCACCGCGCACCTGATGCGGAATGTCATGGAACTTAAGGTCGAGGAAGACCTTGAAGCCCAAGTCCTTGAACGTCTTGACGATCTCGGGACCCTCGGCGTAATAGAGCGTCATGCCCACCTTGAGCCAGACGGCGTGGCCCGAAAGCTCATGGGCGAGCTCGAGCGCACGCTCACGATCGCAGTCGAGGGCGACGATAACACGGTCGCGGGCATCATTCTCTAGCATTCGAAAGCACCTACCAGCTCGTTGATATCCTTCACGCCCTGGGACTCTGCCCAAGCCTCGAGCTCGCGCGCGATCTTAATCGAAGCGCACGGATCGACAAAGTTGGCCATACCGACCGACACGCAGGTGGCGCCGGCCAGGATAAACTCGGCAGCATCCTCGCCGGTCATGACACCGCCGACGCCGTTGATGGGGATATCGACGGCCTGAGCGACCTCCCAGACCATGCGAACGGCGATGTGGTGGCACAGCGGGCCCGAAAGGCCGCCCTTGGGCTTGGCAACACGGGACTTGCGGGTGTGCACGTCAATGGCCATGCCCTGGATGGAATTGATGACCGAAAGGCCGTCGGCGCCGGCAGCCTCGAGAGCCTTGGCAATCTCGGCGACATTAACCGGAGCCATCTTTACGAACAGCGGCTTATCGGTCACCTTGCGGCAGGCAGCCATAACGGAAGAGGCGCCCTCGGGCGTGGAGCCCATGGCGGCACCGCCGGCGGCGATATTAGGGCAGCTCACGTTGATCTCGTAGCCGGCAGCCCAGGGGCACAGCTCGACATACATCTCGAGCGCGCGGACAAACTCGTCAACGGAGTGGCCGGCAACCTGACAGATGACCTGGCAGCCGTCCTTGGACAGCTGTTCGAGCCACGGACCGGACTCGCGGGCAAAGGCGGCCACGCCGGGGTTCTGAAGGCCCACGGAGTTGATCATACCGCCGGGAATTTCGGCCATGCGGGGCGCGGGGTTGCCGGGCCAGGGCTCGGCAGCGCAACCCTTGGTGGTGATGGCGCCCAGCTGGGAAACATCAAAGAAGTTCTGGAACTGCCAACCGTAGCCAAAGGTACCGGCTGCGGTGTTGATGGGGTTCTGCATCTTGACGCCGCCGAAATCGACGGCCATGTTAACGGTACCCACTAGAAGACCACCACCTTGGAAGCATCGAACACGGGGCCGCACATGCAAGCACCCTTCATACCGTCGACCGTCTCGACATTGCAGGTGTTGCAGGCGCCAAAGCCACAGCTCATCATGCGCTCGAGGGACACCTCGCAGTACGCACCGGCCTCGGCGGCAGCGGCGGCGACTTTCTTCATCATGACAGCGGGGCCGCAGCTGGCGACGTAGTCGTAGCCGCCCTCGCCAAGCAGCTCAGCGGCAGGATCGGTGCAAAAACCGTGCGTGCCGAGCGAGCCGTCGTCGGTGCACACGTTGACCGTATCGCACAGCGCGCGGAACTCATCGACTCCCACGGCCTTGGACGCGGTGCCAAAACCCAGGCACACGTCGACGGCCACACCCTGCTCGACGAGCATGCCGGCAAGGCACAGCACGGGCGGAACACCGATGCCGCCCGCAACGAGCAGCGCCTTCCTGGTGCCCTCGGGCACAAGCCAGCCGCGGCCGCCAGGGCCCAGCAGATTAGAGGTGGAACCGGGGGCCATCTGCGACAGACGACGGGTGTCATCGCCCACGACGGCGTACCACAGCTCGACGGTGCCGGTCTGGGCGTCGGCGCGATAGAAGCTCAGGGGCACGCGAAGCAGCGAGGACGCATCGCCGGGCACGGCAATGTTCACAAACTGGCCGGGCTTGAGCGCACTTGCAAGCTTGGGGGCCGAGATAACGAGCGAGAAGATACCGTCGGCGATCTCCTGGTTCGAGACGACCTCGAAGTCGTGCATGCGTGCAGTGGAAGGTGTGGGCATAGACGCTCCAATCCCCCATGCGGTTGCATGGTTCAGGCGAACAGAAAGCGCGGCACCGCAAGGGCACCGCGCACAAAAGCGATAAGGCTATGCTAGCAGATGCAGCCGTCGGCGAGCGTCTGCTTGCCGCCGACAAACACATCGGTGGCACGACCGGTGAGCGTGCGGCCGGCAAAACCGGAGTTCTCGGCACGCGACTCGTAACCGTCCTCGCCGACCGTCCAGGTAGCAGCGGGATCGAACACGGTCAGGTCGGCAACGGAGCCCGCCTTGACCTGAACCTGGTCGAGGCCCAGGATCTCACGAGGCTTGATGGCCATGAGCTCGACCATGCGACCCATGCTCATCTTGCCCGTGTTGACCAGCTCGGTGAGCACGAGCGACAGCGAAGTCTCGAGGCCGATCATGCCGAAGGGCGCAAGCTCGAACTCGCGGGCCTTCTCCCACGGGGTGTGGGGAGCGTGATCGGTGACGATAGCGTCGACGGTACCGTCGATGACGCCCTGGCGAATGGCCTCGGCGTCCGCCTCGGTACGCAGCGGCGGGTTGACCTTGAGCGAGGTGTTGTAGGTCTCGTCCAGGTCGTTCTCGGTCAGGAACATGTGATGCGGCGTGGCCTCGCAGGTAACCTGAACGCCAGCGGCCTTGCCGGCACGCACGAGCTCCAGGCCATGGGCGGTGGAGATATGCTGGATGTGTAGTTTGGCGCCGGTCAGCTTGGCGATCTCGATGTCGCGGGCGATCTGAAGCTCCTCGCCGGCAGCCGGCCAACCCTCGAGGGCCAGACGGGTCGAGACCCTGCCCTCGTTGATCTGGCCGTGACCGACCAGGTCCTCGTCCTGGCAATGGCTCATGAAGACCTTGCCGAATATCTTGCCGTAGTCCATGCAGCGACGGAGCATGCCCGCGCCCTGCACGCCGCGACCGTCGTCGGTGAAGGCGACGGCGCCGTGGGCGACCATATCGCCCATCTCGGACATAGCCTCGCCCTTAAGACCGCGGGTCATGGCGCCCGACGGATAGACGCGGCAGTGACCGACCTCGGCAGCACGGGACTTGACGAACTCCACGACGGTGCCGTTATCGGTGACGGGATCGGTGTTGGGCATGGAGCACACGCCGGTAAAGCCGCCCTTGGCAGCTGCGCGGGTACCGCTCTCGATGTCCTCTTTGACCTCGTAGCCGGGCTCGCGAAGGTGAACGTGCATATCAACCAGGCCGGGGACGAGGTACTTGCCGGAAAGGTCGCGGACCTCGGCTCCCTCGACGGCGAGATTCTCGCCGACCTCGGCGATCTTGTCGCCGTCAATCAGGACGTCAACGACACCGTCAAGCTCGACGGACGGGTCGACGACGTGGGCATTCTTAAGAAGCAAGGCCATTATCGGCACCTCCAAGCAGCAGATACAGGATAGCCATACGCACGCAGATACCGGCGTAGACCTGCTCCAGGATGACGGAGCGTTGCGGGTGGTCGGCCATATAGGAGTCGAACTCGACGCCGCGGTTGATGGGGCCCGGGTGACAGATGATCGCATCGGGCTTCATGAGCTTCTCGCGGTCCTTGGTCAGACCGAAGAGCTTGTGGTACTCGCGAATGGTCGGGAACGGTGCACCCTCGAGGCGCTCCTGCTGCACGCGAAGCATGTAGACGACGTCCAGCTCGGGCAGGACGGAATCGAGGTCGCTCGTCACGTGGTCGCAGCCCAAGACCTCGGGCGCCGGCGGCAGCAGCGTGCCGGGGGCGACAGCGTAGGTCTCGCAGCCCATGATCTTAAGAGCGGGGATCAGCGAGCCGCAGACGCGGGAGTGCGCGATATCGCCGACGACGGCGACCTTCAGACCGTGGAAGTCACCCTTGTGCTCCCAGATGGTGTACAGGTCGAGCAGGGCCTGCGTGGGGTGGTTATGCTTACCGTCACCGGCGCAGATGACGCTCGCGGGCGAGTTCTGCGTGACGATGTAGGGAGCGCCGGCGTGCTTATCGCGCACGACAATGCAGTCGATCTTATAGGCGTTGAGGGTCTCGACGGTATCGACGAGGCTCTCGCCCTTGACCGTGGAGGTCGAGGAGCCGCCGAAGTTGAGGCTGTCGGCCGAAAGACGCTTCTCGGCGAGCTCGAAGGAGCTGCGGGTACGCGTCGAGGGCTCGTTGAACATGTTGACGATGGTCTTACCCTTGAGCGTGGGGACCTTCTTGATGGCACGCTCGTTGACCTCGGAGAACGCCTTGGCGGTCTCGAGGATGAGCTTGATGTCCTCTTCGGAGTACTCGGTAATGTCGATCAGGTGCTTATGATTGAACGCCACGGTACTACTCACCTCCCAGCGGCGCGGAGCCCACGTGGGAACCCGGCGCGACGTCGTTGATCTCGACAGCGGTACGGCCGTCGACTTCCTTCATATATAGGTGCACGTTCTCCTCGTGCGACGAGGGAACGTTCTTGCCGACAAAGTCCGGCGAGATAGGGAGCTCGCGGTGACCGCGGTCAACGAGAACTGCCAGCTCGACTCGGCTCGGACGGCCCAGGTCCATAACGGCGTCCAGAGCGGCGCGGATGGTGCGACCCGTGTACAGGATGTCGTCCACCAGCACGACGCGCTTGCCGTCGACGCTGAAGGGAATGTTGGTAGCGTGGATCGCGGGAGCGAAATTGGTCGCATAGTCATCGCGGTAGAAGCTGATGTCGAGGCTGCCGAGCGGAACGTCGACGCCCTCGATCTCCTTGATCTCCTCGGCGAGCTTCTTTGCCAGAAGGTCGCCGCGCGTGACGATACCGACCAGAGCGAGGTCTTCACAGCCCTCGTTGCGCTCGAGGATCTCGTGCGCGATGCGGGTCATCGCTCGGTTGACGGCGGTCTCGTCCATGATGACCGCCTTGGGGGAAGTCGTGCCCATCGATCTCCTTCCTCACATGTCTTGACTGCTGACACAGTCAAAAAAATAGATGCCCGACCGCTCAAAGCGGACCAGACACCCACAGGAAGGGCTGCTCTTTGGCAGCAATGTAATTCCATGTGGGTATCTCGTACCCCTTTAATGGTCAAGGGATAGTGTAGCCAACCTCGAGCTTAATTGCGAGCATAAATACAGAGCAATCCGTAAACGGGCGCAGGCGCTCCATAAACCTATATATATTTGTGGGACGAGCTTGAAAACGCACGCACGAGCTGGCATAATCCCCTCTGCTGCACGCAAATCGGATCTACGTCCAGGGCCGTAGCGTGAGCACTATCGCCAAAAGAGGAATATCTCTGTGTAGATTGCGCACAGGGAGCGACTTCTGTGCTATAGTTCAGGCTTGTTTGTTAACGCGACATGTTCGTTTGTCGCCCAAGGAGGGTCAGTTATGTCCAAAGTTTGCGAAGTTTGCGGTAAGCACCCCGTTGCCGGTCGCTCCATCAGCCACTCTCACCGCGTCACCAACCGTAAGTTCCGCCCCAACATCCAGCGCGTCTACGTCGTCGTCGATGGTCACCGTCGCAAGATGAACGTTTGCTCCACCTGCCTCAAGTCCGGCAAGGTTGCGCGCTCCTAAATAAGGTCTTACCAACAAGTACCTCGGACTCTCCGGGTCAAAGACCTCGCGTTCACATAGAACTATAAGAAACCGCTTTCTTTTGAGGAGGCGGTTTCTTTTTCTATCTATCCAGGAATGCAAAACCAGAGCGAAAAATGAAATGCGTCCCAAATCTTGGACGCCCTAAATAGCGACTAGGCCGCGAGGGCCTGATTCCGGAACTCCTCCGGGGTCAGGCCCTTCAATCTTACCTGCCTCCGGCTCGTGTTCCAGTGGACTATGTATTCCTCCAGGTCGCGTTTGAAATCCTCGAACGTCTCCCACTCGCGGCCCCGGTAGAACTCGTCCTTGACGTGGCCGAAGAGCTGCTCGGTGGCGGCGTTGTCGATGCAGTTCGCCTTCCTGGACATGCTCTGGACGATGCCTGCGGCCTCGAGCCTGGATGTGTACGAGGCGTGCTGGTACTGCCAGCCCCGGTCCGAGTGCATGGTCGGGGCGGCGCCCTCGGGGATCTTGGACAGCAGCTCGTCGAGCATCCTGACCTGCTGGGCCATGTCGGGCGTGGTCGATATGTCGCTCGCCACAATCTCCTTGGTGCAGAAGTCCAGCGTCGGGGCCCAGTAGGCCTTGCCGCCCGCCACCTTGAACTCGGTGACGTCCGTTCCCAGCTTCCGCCACGGGGCCCCGGCGTCGAAATCCCTTGCGATCACGTTCTCGAACGTCCTGCCGACGACGCCCCTGTACGAGTTGTACCTGTGGTAGGCCGTCTCGCGTCTGATACCGCAGCGAATCCACATCTCGCGCATCATCTCGAGCACGGTCTTGTCGGCTATCACGGCCCCCTCTTCCGCCCTGAGGCACATCGCTATCTGCCGGTGCCCGCAGCCGTTGGCAGTGCGCGAGAAGATCTCGGCGACCGCCGGCGGCCTTCTGCTCGTATGTGTACCTGCCCTGCTATCCGTCCATGCGCAGCAGCACCTCGCTCCCGAATGCGCGGTATATCTCCTGCCATCTTCTCACGGCTTCCGCGGGAAGCGAAAGGGCGATCGCGGCAGATTTATACCCGTGCCCGAGCTCGAAGAGCCCTATGGCCGACTTCCTGGCCTCGATATCATGCTTCACTCTCAAATCAACGCGCATAAAGAAAGCCTCCCATTTCTCATGTCCAAGAAATGGGAGGCAGTTCATTCAAAGCCATGGCAGGCCATTACTTATTTATCGTTCCGCCTCTTCTTGCGGTTGTATTCGAGCAGCAAACCTAAAGAAGTCAAAGCAGATCCGGCAACTGCCAGCGGAAGAACCGGCAGCAGTCTCTCCCCTGTCGAAGCCAGGGCACCCGGCTCGGTGGTCTTGGTCTGGGAGGCGGGGTCGGCCTTGGTCTCGCCGCCGTTCTCGTCGAAGGTCACGGTGACGTCGCGGGGCACCCACTTCCACTGGGCGTAGACGGTCGTGGACCTGGAGACCTCGGTCTTGTCGGTGAACTGATCGCCCGAGCCGTCCCTCTCGGTGTTCCAGCCGTCGAACGCCCAGCCCTTGCGGGTCGGGGCGGTCTTGGGCAGCGCGAAGGTGAACGAGGTCTTGCCCGGCTCGGTGGTCTTGGTCTGGGAGGCGGGGTCGGCCTTGGTCTCGCCGCCGTTCTCGTCGAAGGTCACGGTGACGTCGCGGGGCACCCACTTCCACTGGGCGTAGACGGTCGTGGACCTGGAGACCTCGGTCTTGTCGGTGAACTGATCGCCCGAGCCGTCCCTCTCGGTGTTCCAGCCGTCGAACGCCCAGCCCTTGCGGGTCGGGGCGGTCTTGGGCAGCGCGAAGGTGAACGAGGTCTTGCCCGGCTCGGTGGTCTTGGTCTGGGAGGCGGGGTCGGCCTTGGTCTCGCCGCCGTTCTCGTCGAAGGTCACGGTGACGTCGCGGGGCACCCACTTCCACTGGGCGTAGACGGTCGTGGACCTGGAGACCTCGGTCTTGTCGGTGAACTGATCGCCCGAGCCGTCCCTCTCGGTGTTCCAGCCGTCGAACGCCCAGCCCTTGCGGGTCGGGGCGGTCTTGGGCAGCGCGAAGGTGAACGAGGTCTTGCCCGGCTCGGTGGTCTTGGTCTGGGAGGCGGGGTCGGCCTTGGTCTCGCCGCCGTTCTCGTCGAAGGTCACGGTGACGTCGCGGGGCACCCACTTCCACTGGGCGTAGACGGTCGTGGACCTGGAGACCTCGGTCTTGTCGGTGAACTGATCGCCCGAGCCGTCCCTCTCGGTGTTCCAGCCGTCGAACGCCCAGCCCTTGCGGGTCGGGGCGGTCTTGGGCAGCGCGAAGGTGTAACTGTCCTTATCTGCAGTCTTATCTTGCAAAAACTTTTGAGGATAAGCAGGATCGTATGCGCCATTATCATCAAAAGTCAGCGATAACTTTGCTGCGACCTGCCACATGTGAAAATCATCAGTACCGTCGGCATCCCTGAAGCGCTTAAGGTAATAGCCCTCACCAACCGCATCCTCGTTGCCAAGAATAAAAGTGCTTTGCTTAGGTGCATCACCACTAGCTTTGGAGAGTACGTAGTTATCTCCGAGTGACGGCAGTTTCAAATTCTGCCAATTGTTCGGATCCACCGTATTAACAGTAGTCTTCCCTGACGATTCCCCTTTTACAATAAGGGGAATGTCGCCGCCATCATCCGTGCCATCATAGTTATTAGTGACAGCTGGCAGTCTAATTTCAGCGTCATCGCCACGGTAATTTCCTTGGAATAATGCGGGTGCCATTAAGGCAAGTGTGCCCTTATTAATAACGGCACCTTTCAAATTACTTGAACCGTGATCGATGAGAATGCCCTTACTGCCAATAGAGGTGGTTCCCTTAACGAAAATATCGTTATAGTTTTTCGCAGTATTGTATTGTTGCTCCCAAGTACCATTGATATCGACATAACCATATACGTAGGCTTGAGAGCCAGCTGTCGTCAAAACGCTGCCCTCATCTACCCGAAGGCCATTGTCTTCAATTAATTCATAGCTAGAAGCATTGTTGCAACCAAATTTGGTCGTTACATTTGTATTCGATTGACCAGTAATAGCGATCTTATTTACAGAAGAAATCGTACCGGCCGTAATTTCGGAGTTATCAGTAACATTCAATGCAGATGCGTACTTAATATAAGGAATCTCAGCCACAGTCCCTGCAATATTGATTGTGGGAGAAGAAGACCCCTTGGGAAGCCCATAGTACACACCCGTAACGCCCGTAGCTATTTCCGGTCGTCCAGCAATATTAATGAAGGAACCGTCAGAAATCGATACATTCTTGTTCGAAGTCAACGAAACGTAGCCAACACTGCCGCTATTCAGACTGATAGATAGCTTTCCTCTAGCCTTTACGCTCGATCCCTCATCCGACGAATTGGTCAGGTCGTTCTCGCAGAAAACATACCCATGAGAATCGCCCGCTTCATCCCTCAGCTCAACACCAGAAGCGTTCACGGCGATATCACCGTTTACAGCACTCCACTCTGCTCCATAAATAGAGCCAACATGGGAGCCGTGGACATTAACGGTAATAGATCCGCCAACGTTCGCTTTCTTCGAACCTTCAATAAAAGGGACATCATTGGGTATCGATCCACCTTTATCCCAGCCCCAAACATTCTCGTAAGCATCGATAACGACATCGCCATCGACCTCATAAACTCCATCTGGGAGCATTTGTCCTGCGCCAATTATTGGCCAATTGCTATTAAGACGAAGCATTTTGTCGGTGTTTTCATAAGTACTGCTGCCCGCAATAATATGAATGTTGCCTTTAATAGGCGCAGGGTCACCAAAATGACCGCAAATTTCATTTACCCGACCCGAGCGAACATCAAGCGTCACGTTGCCGCGCATCTCGCAACCGTAAGTGCCTTCGATAGCAGGAGAAACTTCGGAGTTGGCATTGTCGTAAACAAGCGTGGCGTTACCACCTACATAAACAGCAGGAAAGCCGTTTCCATCGCCGCTCGACCCATCGCCGCGCATGCAACCGGGATTAACGTGATTACCGCTAGCCATGCGAAGGTTACCGCTGATCTCAAGATAGGTGTCATGCTCGACGGACCCTTGATATGAACCACCGATGACGTCATGAAGGCCAGCGCCACTACCAGGATTGATATATCCAGACGCGGCTATCACCACATGTGTGTGATCGACAGTCGACCTATAGCCACCGCCATAAAGTGTTTCAGAGAGGTTGAGCTCGCAGTTACGAGTGAAAACGGTATCGAAACCATTGCAATAGAATTTTCCTGAACCAACCACTTCGACGTTGTCAAAAGTACAAGATCCGGAAAGCATGGCACGGTTGGAGAAGTGCAAGGTTGCGCGATTATCACCGTCACTCGTCACGGTAATCTTCTTGTTAGCAACGCCGAAAGTCGAAACGTAATCTTGGGTCGGCACCACAAAAGACGAGCCGCCTTTTAGGACAAGTCTGATCTCCGATAAATTATCGGAGGCGATTTTATTCAGCGCATCCTCAAATGTTGATTGATCATTAACTTGATAAACACCAGATTCTGCTGCATCAGAATTCGATTCATCAGATGTTTCATTCACATTCACATCGTTTGACTGCTTATCCGAGACATCAGATTCAGGTTTTTGATCATCACTTGAAACCGTATTGTCGTTAGACGAAGCCTCGACCGCCCCCCCCCTTGACCCAGAATCACTATCAGCAGATTCATTAGACAGATTCTCCGAAGTCGTGTTTTGCTGAGGGTCATTATTCACTATTACGTCAGCAAATACGCTCGTAGGAATCGTATTAAACACGAACAAAAAAGAGACGAGCCAAACGAGAGCTCGCCTGCAGCGTGGCAATCTCACAAACCGCCCTTTCTACTCAACTGACATGAACCGGTAAAGGGCGACAAAATACCCAGAGGCAAAGGCATATATTTCACTCTTACTGAATGTACTGTCTGGCACATTGGTTTTAGTTTAATACCAGTGTTTTGTCTGACAAGAGAACGCGTTTATTGCCATGAAATAGAAACGACCAAAAATTAGTGTCACGACCAGCCAGAATTGATCGATGTGCATTAATTTCCTAAGACCTAATGAACAAACAATGAACAAACTCCACACCATAGCCATGGGGAAACTAGGAATTCGCCCGGAGAAGACGTTCGGCTTTTAGTTAAATAGTTAAAACGCTTCAGTTTATTGAAGCGTTTTAGTGTGCCTTTTACAGGAATCTTACCACTCACCGAATTATTTATTGCTATCATGCAAGACGTAGGGTAAATCTCCGATCGCAAGGAGACACAAATGGTGAAAAAGTCACCGGAAAACACTACTCCCGCAATTGTGGACAACGTAGAGGCGCTTGAGGCTAAGCTCGCTCAGATGCGAGAGGCCCAGGCGCTTTTTGCTACGTACACGCAGGAGCAGGTCGACAAGATCTTCTATGAGGCCGCCATGGCCGCCAACAAGGCTCGTATCCCGTTGGCGAAGATGGCCATCGAGGAGACCGGCCGCGGCGTTCTTGAGGACAAGGTCATCAAGAACCACTACGCCGCAGAGTACATCTACAACGCTTACAAGAACACCAAGACCTGTGGTGTCCTGGAGCGCGACGAGGCCTACGGCATCACCAAGATCGCCGAGCCCATCGGCATCGTGGGCGCCGTCATCCCGACGACCAACCCCACCTCCACTGCGATCTTCAAGACGCTGATCAGCCTGAAGACCCGCAACGCCATCATCATCTCCCCGCACCCGGCTGCCGCCAAGTGCACCATCGCCGCCGCTAAGCTCGTGCTTGACGCCGCCGTCAAGGCCGGTGCCCCCGAGGGCATCATCGGCTGGGTCGATGTCCCCTCCATCGAGCTGACCAACATGGTCATGCGCGACGTCGACATCATCCTCGCCACCGGTGGCCCGGGCATGGTCAAGGCCGCCTACTCCTCGGGCAAGCCCGCCTTGGGCGTTGGCGCCGGTAACACCCCGGTCGTCATCGACGACACCGCCGACGTGCTGCTCGCCGTCAACTCCATCATCCACTCCAAGACCTTCGACAACGGCATGATCTGCGCTTCCGAGCAGTCCGTGACCGTCATCGACACCATCTATGACCAGGTTAAGGCCGAGTTCCAGAAGCGCGGCTGCTACTTCGTCAAGCAGGGTGCCGAGATGGAGGCCCTGCGTGCCGCCATGTTCAAGAACGGCGCCCTCGATCACCGCATTCCCGGCATGGCTGCCGCCAAGATCGCCGAGCTCGCCGGCATCGAGGTTCCCGCCAAGACCAAGATCCTGATCGCCGAGGTCACCTCCACCGACCCCGCCAAGGAAGAGTTCTCCCACGAGAAGCTTTCCCCGGTCCTGGCCATGTATCACGCCAAGGACTTCCAGGAGGCAGTCGACAAGGCCGAGCACCTGGTGCTCGCCGGTGGCCCGGGCCACACCGCCTCTCTGTACGTGCACCCCGCTCAGGCCGAGAAGATCAGCCTGTTCGAGCACGTCATGAAGGCCTGTCGTATCGTCATCAATACCCCGTCCTCGCACGGCGGCATCGGTGACCTGTACAACTTTGGCATGAAGCCGTCTCTGACCCTGGGCTGCGGCTCCTGGGGCGGCAACTCCGTCTCCGAGAACGTTGGGGTGAAGCACTTGATCAACGTTAAGACTGTGGCCGAGCGCCGTGAGAACATGCTGTGGTTCCGCGCTCCCGAGAAGGTCTACTTCAAGAAGGGTTCCACGCCCGTCGCCCTCGACGAGCTCGGTACCGTCATGGGCAAGAAGCGCGCCTTCATCGTCACCGACCAGTTCCTCTTCAAGAATGGCAACACCCGCGCCATCGAGGCCAAGCTCGACGAGATGGGCATCGCCCACGACTGCTTCTACGACGTCGAGCCCGATCCGTCGCTGCAGTGCGCACGTCGCGGCGCCAAGCAGATGGCTCTCTTTGAGCCTGACGTGATCATCGCCGTCGGCGGTGGCTCCGCTATGGACGCCGGCAAGATCATGTGGATGATGTACGAGCACCCCGAGTGCAAGTTTGAGGACATGGCCATGGACTTCATGGACATCCGCAAGCGTATCTTCACTTTCCCCGAGATGGGCAAGAAGGCCTACTTCGTCGCCGTCCCGACCTCTTCGGGTACCGGCTCCGAGTGCACGCCGTTCGCCATCATCACCGACAAGGAGACCGGCATCAAGTGGCCGCTCGCCGACTACGCGCTGCTCCCCAACATGGCTATCGTCGACGCCGACAACTGCATGACCGCCCCGCGCGGCCTGACCGCTGCCTCCGGCATCGACGTCATGACCCACGCCATCGAGTCCTACGTCTCCATCATGGCTTCCGACTACACCAAGGGCCTCTCCGAGCGCGCTGCTAAGCTCGTCTTCGAGAACCTGCCCTCCAGCTTCACGAACGGCGCCAAGGACCTGCATGCCCGCGAGGAGATGCACAACGCCTCTTGCATGGCCGGTATGGCCTTCGCCAACGCCTTCCTGGGCCTCAACCACTCCATGGCTCACAAGCTCGGCGCCTTCCATCACCTGCCCCACGGCCTCGCCAACGCCGTCATCCTGACCCGCGTTATGCGCTACAACGCCGCCGAGGCTCCCGTCAAGATGGGTACCTTCTCCCAGTATCCTTACCCCAACGCGCTGCACAACTACGCCGAGATGGCCAAGTACTGCGGCATCGAGGGCAAGGACGACAAGGAGGTCTTCGAGAACTTCATCACGAAGCTCGAGGAGCTCAAGGACTTCATCGGCGTCAAGAAGACCATCGCCGACTACGGTGTTGACGAGCAGTACTTCCTCGACACCCTCGACGAGATGACAGAGCAGGCATTCAACGACCAGTGCACCGGCGCCAACCCGCGCTACCCGCTCATGAGCGAGATCAAGGAGCTCTACCTGGACGCCTACTACGGCCGCGAGCCTCAGGACTACGCCGTCTGCTAGTTTTAGCACGGTTTTTAACGGCGGGGGTGCACGGGTGTTTCACACACCCCCGCCGTCGCTTCTATCGCATCGTTGAAAGGATGCAACCATGCTGCTACCCGATTCCAAGACCGAGCTCGTCCGCCGTGGCAACAAGGTCGTTTACGACCTGGGCGACAAGATCGTCAAGGTCTTTAACGAGACCAAGCCTGTCTCCGACGTGTTCAACGAGGCTTTGAATCTTGCCCGCATCAATGAGTGCGGCATCCGCAGCCCCAAGGCTCTCGAGGTTTCCCAGCTCGAGAACGCCAACGGCTGGGCGCTCGTGACCGAGAAGGTTCCGGGCACCACCCTTGCCGAGAAGATGACTGCCGAGCCCCAGCGCTTTGGTGAGTATCTCGAGATGTTCGTCGACCTCCAGATCGAGATCCACGGCTACACCTCCCCGCTGCTCAACCGTCAGCGCGACAAGTTCGCCCGCATGATCGACAGCCTTGATCAGCTCAATGCCACCACGCGCTACAACCTTCAGGAGCGTCTGGACGGCATGACCAAGGAGTTCAAGGTCTGCCACGGCGACTTCAACCCCTCCAACGTCATCGTCGGCGACGACGGCCAGCTCTATGTGTGCGACTGGGCACACGCCACCCAGGGCTCCCCTGCTGCCGACGTTGCCACCACCTACCTGCTCTTCGCCCTCAACAGCAAGGATCAGGCTGAGGCCTACCTGGAGCTCTACTGCGACCGCGCTGACATGCCCATGCAGGTCGTGCGTCAGTGGACGAGCATCGTCGCCGCTTCCGAGCTCGCTCGTAAGCGCAACGTGAACGATGAGTTCCTGAAGAACTGGATCGACGTCGTCGATTATCAGTAATATCTGAGCGATTTATTTCGCATCGGAGGCACAAGAAAACCCCGCAGCTCATTATGAACTGCCTCCCATTTCTTGGACACAAGAAATGGGAGGCTTTTTTATGGCTGGAAACGCTTTGTACGACGTCGGGATGAGGCTGCGAGCGGCAGAGCTGCACGACGAGGGGCACGGCCGCGCGGCGATCGCGGCCCTTCTCGGGATGCCGGAGGAAACCGTGAGAGAATGGCTGTGCACCTACAGGTCTGCTGGTATCGAGGTTCTGGCCATGATGGGAAAGAAACACACCGCCTATTCGTTCGAGACGAAGCTGGCCGCCGTCAGGGCGGTCGTCGACGAGGGCATGACGAAGCCCGAGGCCATGGAGAAGTTCGGGATAGCCTCGCCAAGCCCTTTCAAGAAATGGCTGAAGGCCTACAGGGAGGAGGGCCCGGAGGCGCTCAGGCCAAAGCCCAGGGGGAGGCCGAGGGGGTCCGGCTCCCCGTCCGGGGAGACGACGCGCGAGCAAGAGCTCGAGCGCAGGATCAAGAGGCTCGAGGCGGAGAACGCCTACCTAAAAAAATCGATCGCCCTGAAGGCGGAGAAACGCTCTCGAACGGCGAGAAGGCCGCGGTCGTGAGCGGGCTTTCAGGGCAATACCCCCTCGCCGGCCTGGCGAGGTCGAGCTACTACTACGCGCTGTCGCACCCGAAGGCTCCCACCAGGCCCGAGCTCTGGGAGGCCGCCGCCGAGATATTCTCGCGCACCGCCAACGGGTGCGGCCACAGGCAGATCGCCATGTGCCTGCGCGCCGAGCGGGGCGTGCGCATAGCCGACAAGACGACGCTGAAGATGATGCGCGAGATGGGCATCAGCTGCGGGATCCGCCGCGAGACCGACTACCACAGGTACAACTCGTACAGGGGCAAGGTCGGAAAGACCTTCGAGAACGTCATCGGCAGGGACTTCGCCGCCGACGGGCCGTGGGAAAAGATGGGCACCGACGTCACCGAGTTCAAGCAGCCCTGGGGCAAGGCCTACTTCGCGCCGGTCTACGATTTCGGCAGCAAGGAGATCGTCGCCTGGTCCACGTCGCTGCATCCCAACATGGCCCAGCAGCACGAGCTGCTCGACCAGCTCGTGTCCAAGATGCCCGAGGGCTCCAGGCCGGTCCTGCACTCGGACATGGGCTGGCAGTACCAGCAGGCCGGGTGGTGCAAGCGGTTGGAGGAGGCCGGCGTGGTGCAGAGCATGTCCCGGAAGGGCAACTGCATCGACAACGGCGCGACGGAGCAGGTGTTCGGCCATATGAAGGACGAGTTCTTTCGCGGAAGAAAATGGCCTTGCTTCGAAGACTTCAAGAGAGACCTGGACGAATACATCATCCATTGGAACACGAGAAGGAGGCAGGTTAAACTGAAGGGACTGACCCCGGAGGAATTCCGGAATCAGTCCCTATGTGCGGCGTAGGCCGCTTATTAGCCCGTCCAAGAATTGGGGCGCAGTTCAATATGGGCTGTGGGGTTTTCTTTTACCCGTCGAGCTAATTCACGCAACAAAAAGGACTGCCCCGCATCTCATCCTAAGAGAGATACGGGGCAGTCCCGCAATTACATCTACTAGCAGAAATGTCGATTAACGGCGTGCTGCCTTCACAAGCTCGGCGACCTTGGCGACGACCTCATCAATCGCCACATCCTCGCGCTCGCCCGTAGCACGGTCCTTGAGCTCAACGGTACCGTTCTTAAGGCCGCGCTTACCCAGAATCACCTGATACGGGAAGCCCATAAGGTCGTTGTCGGCAAACTTAAAGCCAGGACGCTCATCGCGATCGTCGACGACGACCTCGATACCCTCGGCGCACAGACCCTCGACGATTTGGTCGCAGACAGAAGCGCACTCCTCCTTCTTGGGGTCGAGCGGAATCACCGCGACCTCGTACGGGGCAACGGAGACCGGCCAGACGATACCGTGCTCGTCGTTATGCTGCTCCACGACGGCAGCGAGCGAGCGAGACACGCCCACGCCGTAGCAACCCATGATGAGCGGCTTCTCCTTGCCATCCTCGTCCATAAAAGTGGCACCCATGGCCTCGGAGTACTTGGTGCCCAACTGGAAGACCTGAGAGACCTCGATACCGCGGGCAGCGGAAAGCGGCTTGCCGCAGTGCGGGCAGGGGTCGCCGGCAACGACAGTGACAAGGTCGGCCCACTCGTCGACGGAAAAATCGCGCTCGGGGCAGGCACCGGTAAAGTGATAGTCGACCTCGTTGGCACCGCAGGCCCACTGCTTGGACTCACGCAGGCTCTCATCGCAGACCAGACGAATACCCACGGGCAGGTTAACCGGTCCGATAAAGCCCTTATGCAGACCGTAGGTCTGGAGCTCCTCGTCGGTCATCATGCGATAGCCCTTGCCAAAGACGTGCTCGGCCTTGCAGTCGTTGAGCTCGTGATCGCCCGGAACGATAGCCACAACAGGCTTACCCTCGGCATCGATGAGCGCCAGGGACTTGCGCGTGCCGTTCTCGGGGAACCCAAAGAACTTGGCAACAGCCTCGATGGTGCCCATACCCGGAGTCTCGACCTTGGTGAGCGTACCGTCGCCGGGGCCCTCGGTCACGACGACCTTGGTGCTTGCCGCCTCGTCATCGGCAGCAAAGCCGCAATCATCACAGTAGACCAGCGAAGCCTCGCCGGCCTCGGCCAGCGCCATGTACTCGACGGAGGTGTCGCCACCGATCTCGCCGGAATCGGCGACGACGGGCAGAGCCTTGATGTAGCAGCGCTCGCAAATGTTAGCGTAGGCCTGCTTCATCTTGTCGTACTCCTCCTGCAGGCTCTCCTGCGTGGCGGAGAAGCTGTAGGCGTCCTTCATGATGAACTCGCGACCGCGCATCAGGCCAAAACGGGGACGGAACTCGTCGCGGAACTTATCCTGGATGTGATAGAGGTTCACTGGCAGCTGCTTGTAGGAACGCAACTCATTGCGCACCAGGGCCGTGACGGTTTCCTCATGCGTGGGTCCGAGCACAAACTCGCGGCCGTGGCGGTCATCAAAGCGCACAAGCTCCTTGCCATAGGCATCGATACGGCCGGACTCACGCCACAGCTCGGCATCGACCATGATGGGCATCATGAGCTCCTGGGCGCCGGCAGTGTCCATCTCGTCGCGCACGATGTTCTCGATCTTGCGAATCGAGCGCCACGCGAGCGGCAGATAGGAATAGAGACCGGCGGCCTCCTTGCGGATCATGCCGGCACGGAGCAGCAGGCGATGGCTCGCAAGTTCGGCGTCGGCCGGATCCTCTTTGAGCGTCGGAGCATACAGCTTAGACATATACATTGCTCGAGTCATTTATTTCTCCTCAATAAGCTTGTCGACCTCGGCCATAAGCGCATCGACAATTTGGTCCTCAGCTACTTTACCAATGATCTGGCCATGCGAAAAGAGCAAGGCCTGACCACGTCCGCAAGCAACGCCCAGGTCGGCATCAGAAGCCTCACCGGGGCCATTAACGGCACATCCCATGACGGCAATCGAGAGCGGCGCGGTATAGTTCTTAAGCCGCTCGGTTACTTCCTCGGCGATAGGAATCAGGTTAACCTGACAGCGGGCGCACGTGGGGCACGAGACAATCTCGGGGCCGCGGCGACGCAGGCCCAACGACTGCAAAATTCCCCAGGCGACCGGCGGCTCCTCAACCGGATCGGCCGTGAGCGAGACGCGCATGGTGTCACCGATACCCTCAGACAGCAGGATACCAAGACCCACTGAGCTCTTGATGGTGCCCTGCAGCTTGGTACCTGCCTCAGTTACGCCCAGGTGAAGCGGAACGTGGGGAATCTCACGCGACAGGGCTCGATAGGTATCGAGCGTCGTCTGCACGCTATGGGCCTTGGCCGAAAGCACAATGTTCTTAAAGCCGCGGTCCTCAAAGTGCCGCACAAAGCGCTCGCTAGACATCACGAGCTTCTCGGGCTGCGTGAGGTCTTCGCGCTCGGCGATATCCTGCTCAAGCGAGCCCGCGTTCACGCCAATGCGAATCGCGCACCCAGCAGCGCCCGCGGCATCGATCACGGCATCGACCTTGGCCCAATCGCCAATGTTGCCGGGATTGATGCGGAGCTTGGCGGCACCGGCCTCAACGGCACCAATGGCGAGCTTATGGTTAAAGTGGATATCAGCGACAATCGGCACCGGAGACTCGGCACAGATGGTGCGGAAACCCTCAAGCGCGGCCTCGGTAGGCACGCTCACGCGCACGATATCGCAGCCAGCCTGCGCCAACGCGCACACTTGCGCAAGCGTTGCCTGGGCATCAGCGGTATCGGTGCAGGTCATAGACTGAACCACGACCGGAGCGCCACCACCGATCTGCACGCCGCCCACATGCACGGGGCGCGTCAACTCGCGAGGCAAAGGATGGGATAAAGACAATCCAAACACTCCCCTACAGAATAAATCGAAGGATGTCGGAACGAAGCATATAGACAAACAGCAGTGCAAAGAGCGCGATGCCGACATAGCTGACGATTGTCTGCACTTTGAGCGGCAGCTCGCGGCCCGCAATCTTTTGAATGATCTCGATGACCAGCTTGCCGCCATCGAGAGGTGGGATGGGCAGCAGGTTCATAAAGCCAAGCGAGAACGAAATGAGGGCGGCAAAGGAAAGGAACGTGGCAGGGCCGGCAGCAGCGGCCTGTGAGGACATAACGCTAATACCCACGATCGAAGAAGACTGATCGAGAATCTCCATCGTATGCTGCGGCTGGAGCAGGCGCATCACGCCATCCGCTGTCTGCACGACATAGGAGAACGACAGGCGAGCCGACGTGATGGGGTCTAAACGGACCACCTGCGTAGAGGCATACACACCTAGGCGCTCGTCCTCTTTGAGCGCAACCGTGGTCGAATGCTGCTTGCCGTCACGCTCGTACTCGATGGCGATATCGTCCTTACCGGCAGCCTTGCCGATGGCATCGTAGACATCCATCCAAGTGGAACATGAGACACCGTCAACCGAAAGGATCGCGTCACCGCCCTCGATACCCGCCTTGGCGGCAATAGACCCCTCGTCAACCTGACCGATCACGTTGGTATCCATCGGCACGGTGACACCCGCAATGGAATAGATGCTCATAAGGAGCAAAAAACCCGTCAGGATATTGACGATAATGCCCGCGAGCAGCATAAAGGCGCGCTTGAGAAAGCCTTGGCCAAGATAGGTGTGCGAGCGCTCTTGCGCAAGGAACTCGGCCTCGCCGCACGGCAGCTCCCACACATCGCCCTCGGCAGTCGCATGTTCGCGATCGAAACGGCGACCATCAAAGGTGGTATAGCCTGCCTTGTCTCGCGGCAACGTCTGATATTTGGTGGGATAGTAGCTCGGCGAGGGCTTCTCCCCTTCCTCATACCAGGGCGCGATGGAGCCCCAGCCCAGCAAAAGGGCGCATGCCTCGAGCACATCCTCCTCGGAAAGCTCGAGCTCGACAGCAAGGTCGGCCACGGTCACGCGACCATGACGATAGATAGCCGCGAGCACGCGGTCGGCGCACGAAACATCGGTCGGATCCATACCGCAGATGGCAGCGTAGCCACCCAGCAGCAGCGGGGTCACGCCAAACTTGGTTCCAATGCGACGCGACGTGTAATGGATGTCAAAGCGGCACGGCAGACCCAAAAAGAACTCGGTCACACGGACGCCGCAGGCGCGCGCCGCCAAAAAGTGGCCGCCCTCGTGCAAAAACACGAGGACGGAAAGCATCAGCAGGCCCCAAAAGACCGATGAGAGAACGCTCAGAACAGTATCCATAAAACGAAAAAGCAATCCTTATGGGTTAGGAACGGGTTGCGGCGAGCACCTGCGCAGCCTTTTCACGCGCCCACGCATCGGTGTCGCGAAGCTGCTCAAACGAATCGACCACCTGCATATCGTGGGCGTACATGCAGGATTCCACAATGCGATCGATATCGGTAAAGCTGCAGCCATCGTGCAGGAAGGCATCGACGGCGACCTCGTTGGCGGCATTGAGCACGCACGGCATGGTGCCACCCGTCTTGCCGGCACGCTCGGCCAGTGCCAGACAGCGGAAGGTATCCATGTCGGCAGCATCAAACGTGAGCTGCCCCAGCTCGCGGAAATCGATACGAGGCGCCGGAGTATCCCAACGCTCGGGATACGAGAACGCGAACTGGATGGGAATACGCATGTCGGATGCACCGAGATGCGCCATCACGGAGCCGTCGGCGAACTCGACCATAGAGTGAATCTTGGACTGACGCTGCACGACCACGTTAATGAAATCGAGGTCGCAGTTAAACAGATGCATGGCCTCAATGCGCTCCAGGCCCTTGTTCATGAGGGTGGCGGAGTCAATGGTAATCTTGGCACCCATGGCCCACGTGGGATGCGCGAGGGCATCGGCACGCGTCACGCGATCGAGCTCGTCGCGCGTGCGGCCAAAGAACGGACCGCCCGAGCAGGTGAGCCAAATGCAGTGGGCCTCGCGCGGGTTCTCCCCCAGATAGCACTGGTAGATGGCGGAATGCTCAGAGTCGACCGGAATAAGCTGGCCCGGTTGTGCCAACGGCATAAGCAAGTCGCCACCGACGACGAGGGACTCCTTGTTGGCAAGGGCAAGGCGCTTATTCGAGGTCAAGGCCGCATGGCTCGCCTCGAGACCGGCGGCGCCCACAATAGCGACAAGCACGCAGTCGACATCGTCGCGATGCGCGAGCTCGCAAACCGCCTGCGCGCCAACGCCGAGCTTCGTTCCCTCGGGCAACTCCTGCAGCACGGCGTCATCGCCATGATCGACATCGGCTACGGCAACCGCCGGAACCGAGAACTCACGGGCAGCGGCAACGAGCTCAGAGGTACTGGAGTTAACGGACAGCGCCGTCACCTGCAGGCGATCGGCATGCTGGCGGCACACATCGAGCGCCTGGGTGCCGATAGAGCCTGTACAGCCCAGGATGGCAACACGGAGACGTCCATCGGAGCCATACGTCGTCTGGAAGGACATTACAGCACGCCTCCGATCATCAGCAACAGCTGCGCGGTGATGCAGCCGAAGATAAGCGAATCGCTACGATCGAGCATGCCGCCGTGGCCCGGGATAAGGTTGCCGGAATCCTTGACGCCCACACCGCGCTTGATACGCGACTCGATAAGGTCGCCGATAACGCCCAGAATGGACACCACCACGCCGCACAGCAGCGCATAGGGCAGGCTGAGCTTGTAGAAGTGCGTCGCCCACAGGATGAGCCAAATCAAAACCGAGCCCAAGATGCCGCCGACAAACCCCTCCCAGCTCTTTTTGGGAGAAATCTTGGGAACCATCTTGTGCTTGCCGATACGGCTGCCCACGATGTAGGCAAACGAATCGGAGACCCAAAGGGACGCGCAAACGCCCACTGAAAGCAGGGCGCCGGCAAAACCGGGCACGGCATCGCGCAGCAGCACGATAGCCGACAGCATAAAGCCAGTGTAGATGGGACCCATGAGCGTCACGGCCACATCAGAGATGCGGGTACGCGGCGACCAGACATACCAAATGCCCACAGCGAGCATCAGGGCAAAAAGCAGGGCATTCAGCAACATCGAATCGCCCAACGCCGACAGCGGAAAGAGTACGGCGGCAGCGATACCCATGCGCTCGTTAGCCATCTTGCCATCGAGCCTTGTCATACGGAAAAACTCATAGCAGCACAGACCGCTCATGACAGAAACAAAGATGGCCGTGGGCACGATACCCAAAACCAAGCACAGGATAAAGACAACGGCGTAGACGATACCGGCGGCGGCACGGGTAATAAAGCCCGCCAGCCACGAACCGGTACCGTTCTTCGCTGCAGGCGCTCCCGCAGCGGCAGCTTTGCGCGCAGGCGTCTTGGGAGCAGATGCCTTGGGACGATCGGACACGATTAAGCCTCCTCGGTCTTGCTCAGTCCACCAAACCTACGGTCACGGCCCTGATAGGCCAAAATGGCGTCGACAAGGCCCCAACGATCAAAGTCGGGCCAATAGGTATCGGTGACGTAGAACTCGGAATAAGCCACCTGCCACAGCAGATAGTTCGAAAGGCGCAGCTCACCAGAGGTGCGAATCACAAGCTCAGGATCGGGAAGACCGGCGGTATAGAGGTGGGAAGCCACCATGTCGTCATCAATTGCGGCAGGATCGATCTTACCGGCGGCAGCGTCGAGTGCAATCTGACGGACAGCGCGGGTAATCTCGGCACGCGCGCCGTAGTTGACGGCAAGCGCCAGCGTCATACCGGTATGATCGGCGCACTCGGCAAGACCGCGTTCAAAAACGTCGCGGGTCTTCTTGGGCAGCGCGGAAATGTCACCCAAAAAGACAACACGCACGTTTTCGCGCTTCAGAAGCGGCAGCTCGTCGATAAACGTCTTGGCAAACAGATGCATCAAAACGTTGACCTCATGCTGCGGACGGTTCCAGTTTTCGGTAGAAAACGCATAGGCAGAAAGCACGTCGACGCCTAGGCGCACGCAGGCGGTAATGATCTCGCGCAGCGAGACGATACCCGCCTTATGACCCTCGGTGCGCGCAAGACCGCGCGACGTAGCCCAACGACCGTTGCCGTCCATGATGCACGAGATATGGTGCGGAATCTTATTGAGGTCAAGGTCGGAAAAACCGACGCCCGCAGGGGCGTCGGCAAAGTACTCGACCAGTTTATGCTCGTCGTATTGCACCTTAGATCTCCATGACCTCGGCTTCTTTTTCCTTCAGAAGCTCCTCCACCTTGGCGACATACTCATCGGTGTGCTTCTGGACCTTGGCCTGCTCGCGACGGACATCGTCCTCGGTGAGCTCCTCATCGCGCTCGAGCTTATTGTTGAAGTCGCGACGGATGTTACGGATAGACACCTTGGCCTGCTCGGCGTACTCGCGGCACTCCTTGACGAGCTCGCGACGGCGCTCCTCAGTGGGGGCCGGGAACGGCAGACGAACGACGGTGCCATCGGAGTTGGGGGTAATGCCCAGATCGGAAGCGCCGATGGCCTTGACGATAGCGTTGATGAGCGCCTTGTCCCACGGCTCGATGAGCAGCATGTGAGCCTCGGGGGTCTTGACGGCGGCAACCTGCGTGACCGGCGTGGGGACACCGTAATAATCAACGGTGATGTCGGACAGAATGTTGGCGTTGGCGCGGCCGGTACGAACCTTGGAGAAGTTGTGCTTGAGGGACTCGAGCGACTTGTCCATATGGGCGGTGATGTTCTCTGCCATGCTTAATCCTCCTGATAGACGAGCGTGCCGACGGGCTCACCCGAAAGCGCGCGCTTGACGGTGTCCTCGCCATCGATGTTGAGGACCAAAATCGGCATACGGTTATCCTGACACAGTGCCGTAGCCGTGGAATCCATAACCTGCAGACCGCGGACGAGAACCTCGTGATAGGTAATCTTGTCAAAACGGACGGCATCGGCGCACTTGACGGGATCCTTGTCGTAGATGCCGTCAACCTTGGTGGCTTTAATCAGAATCTCGGCGCCAATCTCGCACGCACGAAGAGCCGCGGCGGTGTCGGTCGTAAAGTACGGATTGCCCGAACCGGCAGCGAAGATGACGACGTTGCCCTTGGACAGATGGTTGATAGCGCGGCGACGAATATAGGGCTCGCAGATCTCGTTCATCTGGATAGCGCTCATCACGCGGCAGGGAACATCGTTATGCTCGAAGGCATCCTGCAGGGCAAGCGCGTTCATAACGGTTGCCAGCATGCCCATGTAGTCGGCCTGAGCACGCTCCATGCCACCGGCAGCGCCGGCCATGCCGCGGAAAATATTGCCGCCGCCGACAACGACGCCGACCTCATGGCCAACGGCGAGCAGCTCCTTGACCTGTTTGGCAAGATGGTCGGTAACCTTGGGGTCGATGCCATAGTGGCCGTCGCCCATCAGTGCTTCGCCAGAAAGCTTCAGAAGCACGCGTTTATATCGGATGTCGGACAAAGCGATCCTCCTTTAGATTGAACTCTCAACATTCTATCAAAGGCTCTAAGAAGAGCCATGAAAAAGCAGGCTGTGAGTAAAACCCACAGCCTGCTCATTACCAGCTACAAGAGCTTATTTACTCGCCACGGACCAGACGGTCAAAGGCAACGACGGTAATGGTGTCGCCGAGCTCCTTGGAGACCTGCTCAGCGTACTTCTTGATGGTGAGGGAGCTGTCCTTGATGAACTCCTGCTCGGTGAGCACGGACTGCTTGTAGAACTTCTCCAGACGGCCGACAGCCATCTTCTCCTGGATAGCCTCGGGCTTGCCGGACTCGGCAGCCTGAGCCATGTAGATCTGCTTCTCGTGCTCGACGGTCTCGGCCGGAACCTGATCGCGGGTGGCGCAGATCGGGGCAACGGCGGCAACCTGAAGGGCAACGTCGTGAGCGAAGGTCTTGAAGGACTCAGCCTGAGCGGTCTCGGCCTTCTCGAAGGCGAACTCGACGAGGACGCCGATCTTACCACCCATGTGGATGTAAGAAGCGAGCGCGCCGTTCTCGGCCTTGCGGGCGGCGAAACGGGAAATCTTCATGTTCTCGCCCATGATGTGAATCATCTCGGTGAGCTCGGAGGAAACGGTCTCCTCGCCCATCGGCTTCTCGAGCAGGGCGTCGACGTCAGCAGGCTCGGTGGTAGCGACAACCTCGGCGACCATGGAAGCAAAGCCGGTGAACTTGGCGTTGGAGCCAACGAAGTCGGTCTCGCAGGAAAGCTCGAGCAGAGCGCCGGTCTTGCCATCCTCGGAGACGAACGCGGCGACAGCGCCCTCGTTGGTCTCACGGCCAGCCTTCTTGGCAGCCTTGGCAAGGCCGTTCTTACGCAGAACGTCGACAGCAGCGTCCATGTCGCCGTCTGCCTCGACGAGAGCCTTCTTGCACTCCATCATCGGGGAGTCGGTCATCTCGCGGAGCTGCTTGACCATAGCGGCGGTAATCTGGGCCATTGTGGTTCCTTTCAAAGAGATGAAAAAGAATTAACTAAGACTGATTTACTCGGCCTTGGGCTCAGCGGCCATCTCGGCCTCGGAGACCTGCTCCTTGCCGGAGCCAGCGAGGCAGGCGTCAGCCATGAGCTCGCACATAAGGGTGACAGCGGAGATAGCGTCATCGTTGCAGGGGATGCCGTACTCGACCTCGTCGGGATCGGAGTTGGTGTCGATCAGAGCGACGACGGGGATGTTCAGGCGCTGGGCCTCCTTGATGGCGTTCTCCTCGCGCTTGGTGTCGATGACGAAGAGAGCCTGAGGCAGGCCCTTCATGTCGCGGGCGCCACCGAGGTTGGTCTGGAGCTTGGTGAGCTCCTTACCGAGAACAGCCTGCTCCTTCTTGGGCAGAACAGCCATGCGGCCGTCCTCGACCATGGCCTCGAGCTCCTCCATGCGGTTGATGCGAGAGCGGATGGTGACGAAGTTGGTCAGCATGCCGCCGAGCCAACGCTGGTTGATGTAGGGCATGTTGGCGCGCTCAGCAGCGTTCTTGACGGCCTCCTGAGCCTGCTTCTTGGTGCCGACGAACAGCACGTTGCCACCCTTGGCGACGTTCTTGACGAAGGTGTAGGCCTGATCGGCGTCGAGGATGGTCTGCTTGAGGTCGAGGATGTAGATGCCGTTGCGCTCACCGAAGATGAACGGCTTCATCTTGGGGTTCCAGCGACGGGTCTGGTGACCGAAGTGGCAGCCGGCCTCGAGCAGGGTGCGGATATTAATCTTGGTAGCCATGTTAAACCTCCTGTGGTTTGCCTCCGCGCGGGGTCATCCTCCAAAACCAACCCGGACATGTGCTACCAAAGCCCGGGCACCACGGTATGAAGTAGCCGCGCGTGCGTGATAAAAACATGTTGCCGTGAAGCAACCTGATGAATGATAGCAGGATTACCTCTTCCTGCCAACCCGCAATCAAAACCACACACCTAAGCACAACGTGAGCCACACAGCTTACTCGCCCCGGGGGTGGGCTTGGGTCACGGCGCGCTTAAGCCGGTCGGGCGTGAGATGCGTGTAGATCTGCGTCGTTGACAAGCTCGCATGTCCCAGCAGCTCTTGAACCGAACGAAGGTCCGCGCCGCCCTCAAGCAGATCGGTCGCAAAGGTGTGGCGCATCGCATGCGGGGCAATGTCGGCAGGGATACCGGCGAGCGTCGCCAGCATATGGAACCGTCGTCTGAGCATAGCGGCACTCATGCGATTGCCGCGAGCAGAAATAAACAGCGGATGCAGGCCGGCTGCGGCTTCGCAGCGCTTTGCCTGCGTGAGCAGCGCCGGTCTCCCCTCCTCGACATAGGTGCGTGTCGCCTCGAGTGCGCGACGATACAGAGGAACGATACGCTCCTTGCTCCCCTTGCCCCATAGCCGCAGCGTGCGCTCGGACCATGAGATGGATTCCACATTGAGCGCCGCAAGCTCTGAGATGCGCGCACCGGATGCATAAAGAAGCTCGAGCATCGTCGCATCGCGTAATCCGGCGGGCGTTGCGGTGTCGGGGGCGTGGAGCAGTGCCTCGACCTGCTGGGTCGTCAGCACACCGGGCAGGTCGCGCGGCAGCTTGGGCGAGGAAATCGCCGAGACCGCATCACCCTCCACGATCCCCTCGGCAGCCATCCATCGATAGAGCGATCGGATAGCCGACAAATGTGCCGCAAGGGTGCGAGGCGCCACCTGCTCGCGCGAAAGCTCGGCCAAATACGCGCGGACGGTACGCACGTCGGCCATACGCGCATCGACACCCGTACGCTCGCACCAGGCAGCAAAGCGCTCCAACCGCGATCCATAGGCAGTCACCGTATTGGGAGAGAGCCCCTCGACGCGGGCGATGTAGGCGATAAACGAGTCGACGATATCGTACAGGTCAAAGGCTATGACCGGTCGCCTCCAAACAAGTCGGAGCGTGTGGCCAAGTAGGCATCGAGAGCCTCGAGGGCGCGATCCGCATAAGCCTGGTAGCGGTCGCGCTTACTGCGGCGCTTGCCGTCCTCGAGCGGCGGCACCAGGCCAAAATTGACATGCATGGGCTGGTAGCCCACGGTTGCCGGATCGGTCGCATAGCCCACGAGCGCACCCAGGGCGCCCACGCGAGGAAGCTCCACAGAAGCCGCACCGATAGCCTCGGCATAGGTGTTAAGCGCAGCAAGCAGACCGGTCGCCACCGCTTCCATGTACCCCTCGGTGCCGGTGATCTGACCGGCGAGGCGCACACCCGTGCCAGGCACGGCAAAGGTGCCGTCAAGAACGTGTGGCGCATCGACAAAGGTATTGCGGTGCATGACGCCATAACGGAAGAACTCGGCATTCTCCAAGCCGGGAACCATATGAAAGACGCGCTTTTGCTCGCCAAAGGTCAGATTAGTCTGGAAGCCCACCAGGTTATAGGCGGTCTTTTCCTTGTTCTCGGCACGCAGCTGAATCGCCGCCCAGGGACGACGACCGGTTCGCGGGTCGGTGAGGCCGACAGGTTTCATGGCGCCAAAGCGGATAGCGTCCTTGCCGGTACGGGCGACCTCCTCGGCGGGCTGACAGGCCTGGAAGAGGTCGCCGCCCTCAAAGTCCTTGAGCACCACGCGGTCGGCGGTGGTGAGTGCCTCGATAAAGGCCTCGTACTCCTCCTTGTTGAGCGGAGCGTTGAGATAGTCGCCGCTCCCCTGCTCCTCGTAGCGCGACTGCGAGAACAGCACGTCCATATCGAGCGTGGAGGCATCGACGATTGGCGCGGCAGCGTCAAAGAACGCCATGGCGTCGCCACCGACGAGCTTCATGACCTCTTCGCTCAATGCCGGCGAGCACAGCGGACCCGCGGCAATGACCACGTGGCCCTCGGGAATCTGCGTGACCTCGCCGTGCACGACCTCAATACTGGGTCGGGCGGCAACCTCGGCCTCGACAAGCTCGGAAAACTTGACGCGGTCGACCGCCAGGGCACCGCCAGCGGGAACGGCCGCACGATGGGCGCAATCGAGCAGCACCGAACCCATACGCTCGAGCTCGGCCTTCAGCAGGCCAGCAGCAGAATCCGGACGGGTTGACTTAAACGAATTTGAGCAGACGAGCTCGGCCAAGTGATCGGTATGGTGGGCCGGAGAGCTCACCTGGGGGCGCATCTCGCACAGCTTTACGGCAAACCCGCGATCTGCCAGCTGGATCGCGCATTCCGAACCCGCCAGACCGCCACCGATAACCGTCACCTGATCGAACTGCATCTGCAAACACCTTTCTAATTGACACGCTTTCCATTGTGACCGAAGGGCGTCTGGGCGTGAAGCGCAAACTTTGAGGGCGCATACCTTCCATCCATCATGCGTTCGATAAGGCCCTCAAGCTCGAGCGAGCCCAAGAGCTTGAGCACGCCGACAGCATCAAGCGAGACGAGCGCGGCAATGTCATCGACCTTGAGCGGCGAGGCGATAAGCGCGTGCATCACGGCCTGCTGCGTGGGGTCGAGATCGGCAATACCGGGTGAATCGGGACGCGAGTAGCGCAGCGTGCCGTAGATGCGCGAAATGGCCATCTCGATTGATTCCTCGTCGATGATGCAGCAGGCGCCGTTAGCGATGAGGTAGTTGGTCCCGCGCGACTCGGGCGAAAGGATGGAGCCCGGCACTGCAAGGAGCTCTCGACCCAAGTCCATAGCAGCCTCCGCCGTGGAGAACGTACCCGAGGGCATGCCAGCCTCGGAAACAAAGAGTGCTTGCGACAAAGCGGCGATAACGCGATTGCGCCGCGGAAAGGCGAACTTACGCGGTCCCATACCCCACGGCGAAATCGAAACGACCGCGCCGCCCGTATCGAGTGTGCGCGTAATAAGCCCCGCGCTCGAACGCGGGTAGACCACGTCGGCGCCCGTCCCCAGCACCACGACGTGTTTGCCCCCGGCGTTGACCGCAGCCCAACCCGAGGCCTGGTCACAACCGACCGCGCCGCCCGAGACCACCGTCACTCCCGCCTCAACCGCTACCTTGGCCGCAAGCTCCGCCACAGCGAGACCATACGGCGATGCCTTACGTGCACCGATGATGGATAGCGCAGGCGTCGAAAGCACCTCGGCGTTGCCGCGCACATAGAGCGTCTGGGGTACATCAGAAAGCTCCAAAACGGTCTCGGGATACAACGCATCACCTGGATGCAGCTCGAAGGTCCCCTCGGCCATCATTGGTCCCTCCTTCCCTGGTACATCGCCGCCTCGAGCACGTGATCTTGCGACACCCGTTCGCTTTCGGCAACATCGGCGATCGTGCGCGCGATGCGTACCAGGCGCACGATGCCGCGACCCGTGAGATGTGTGCGCTTCGACAAGCCAAGCACGCATTTCTCGGCGGCCTCATCAAGCCCAAAGGTCGAAACGACACCGTCAATGGACCGCGACTCATCTTCCTCGGCCTCGGAGTCCGCATCGTCCATACGGGATTCACGCCAGGCGCGAAAGGCGCGCCCACGCACGACGTAATCGCGCAGATCGGCCGATGACATACCCTCAGCGCCCTCAATGATCACCTGAGGATCGGGGCGGGTCACATCGATCATCATGTCGATACGATCAGCCAAAGGACCGCGCAACTTGCCCCGATAGCGCTCGACCATCGAAGCGGAACAGCGACACGGCACTTCGCGATCGCCCAAAAACCCGCAGGGGCAGGGATTACTCGCGGCTAGCAGCTGAAAGCGCGACGGGAACGTAAAGGCCCCGTCAACACGCACGATCCTCACGTACCCACGCTCGATGGGCTGGCGCAGCGTCTGCAGCACGCCGGTGGGAAACTCGGCAAGCTCGTCCAAAAAGAGTACGCCGCCATGAGCAAGGCTAATTTCGCCCGGATGCACCGGACGCCCGCCGCCGATGAGTCCCGCGGTCGAAATGCTGTGATGCGGGCTGCGGAAGGGCCGATGCCCCGCAAGCAGTCCATCGATGTTCTCGCCCAAGACCGAATGGATGCAAAGCGCCTCTTGCTGGTCCTCGAGAGATAGCTCGGGCAAAATGCCCGTCATGCGCCGCGCAAGCATGGTCTTGCCCGAACCGGGCGAGCCGATCATGAGCAGGCCGAGCTCTCCGGCGGCCGCAAGCGCCATGCCACGTTTGGCGACCTCCTGACCCAGCACGTCGGCATAATCGAGCTCGGGATCAAAGGTCGCCTCGAGCACTTCAGAATCCAAATAATGCCGTGCAGCATCCCCCATGCCGTGGGCAAGCTGAGATAGATGGTCGATAAACCCGCAGTCAACGCCCGCAAGCGGGACATGCTGATCGGACCTGCCGGCGATAAAGGAAAGCCCCATATCGCGCGCCAACAGCTGAAACGCCACCTCGCCTTTGACGGGCAGCACGGTGCCATCCAGACCAAGCTCACCTGCGATAAGGCAGCGATCGAGGTTGTCACGGGGAATCTGCCCATCGGCCGCCAGAACCGCGACGGCAATCGGCAGGTCAAAACCGCTGCCAGTTTTACGGATATCGCCGGGTGCCAGGTTGACGGTAATGCCAGAGCGCGGGATCTCGAAGCCTGCCGAGCGCATAGCGCACCGGATACGCCCGCGCGACTCCATCACCTCCATACTCGGAATGCCGAGCATCTGGATGCCCGGAACGCCACCGGCAAGCGAAACCTCGACGGTGACGGGAATTGCCTCGACGCCGCGGATACAGGCCGCGTGTACGGCAAACGTCTCAAACGCCATCACGACACCTGCCAATCGAACGCATTGTACTGGTGCTCAATCTCGGCGATATGCCCGCCGCGGATGGTGACGCCCACGGCATCGAAGCGAATCGACCTGAGCGGATAGTGCTCCATGAGATAGCAACTTGCGATACGGCGATACCGACGCTGCTTTTGGGCGTCCACGGCCTCCTCGGGAAAGACCCGCGTGGTGCAATCCAGGGCGACGCGTCTCGTCTTGACCTCGGCCATCACCACGACATCATCGAGCTCATCGAGCAGCACCAGATCGGCTTCGCCCTCAATGCAACGATAGCCCTGCTCCAACAAGGTGTATCCACGCTCGTTAAAGTAATCGATGGTGATCAGCTCGCCCAGCATGCCGAGCTCGCGGGGACTGAGCCCCTTGATAAACTCGGGCGTAATCGCCCCGCAGTCGAGCTCGCCATCTTCCCAGCGCTCCTTGAGTTGCTGCGTCTTGCTCTTTTTGCTTGCGGCACACATGGGGTCTCCTTTCCCGCACACTGCATTGCCCCGATGATGAGGGCGCCTTTCATGCGGGTAAGTACCGGAAACAAACCAAAAGCTGACCAAATACCGACAAAAAACGGGCCGTACGCAACTATCACGTTGCACACGGCCCGCTACCAGCAGGTTTATAAAACGCCAGAGGTCCCTGTCTCCACAATTGGCCTAGAAAAGGCGCTCAGTCTGCAGAAAGTTTCCGCAAAAGCTCACACGATGCAGCGGACAAAGTCCATGTTTGCGAATCGCCTCGATGTGCTCGGGACTTGCGTAGCCCTTCGACTCGGCCAAATGATACTCGGGGTACTCGGCGTCGTACTCGACCATCATCTCGTCACGCGTGACCTTGGCCATGATGGACGCCGCAGCGATACAGGCGATTTTGGCATCGCCCTTCACCACGTCGCGCTCGTTGGGAACGGCGCCCAAGGGGTTACCGTCCATAAGCACGCAATCGGGCTCGAGCCCCGTATCGGCCACGGCGCCCGCGACGGCAGCGCGGATGGCGCGGGCCATGCCCATATCGTCGATATCGGCAGGCGCGATATGGCAAAAACCAATCGCCGTCGCGACCTCGGCAATCTTCACCGAGAGCAGCTCGCGGCGCGCCGGCGTGAGCTTTTTGGAATCGTTGATGCCCCAGACGCGCGGCTCCATGGGAAGGCACACGGCGCACACCGTCAAAGGACCGGCCACCGAGCCGCGACCCACCTCGTCGACACCCACGACCACGCCATCCCCACCGAGCTCGTGCATCAGCTCGTACATACCGTTGACGCGCTCGCGCTCGGCAAGTTCCTTGGCATGGCGCTTAAGGGCGCGCTCGCAAGCCTTGATCACTTGCTGGCGCGGATCCTCGCGATAATGCTCCACGAGGGCGGGGATCTCCTCAAACGTGGCGCTCGCCAGCTCGCCGGCAACCTGCGATGCCGAAACCGAGCTCGTCATGTTGGCCATATCGGGGCCTCCTTGTATGCAAATCAAATAAAAAGAAGGGCCACCCGAAGGTGACCCTTTTGTCCAAACGAGTGGACAGACGCTGCGATCTTCTTAGCGCTTCTCAGGGATGCGAGCAGCCTTGCCCACCTTGTCGCGGAGGTAGTACAGCTTGGCGCGACGGACGCGACCATGACGGACGACCTCGAGCTTGGCGATCTTGGGGCTGTGAAGCGGGAAGGTACGCTCAACACCGACACCGAAGGAAATCTTGCGGACGGTGAAGGTCTCACGGGCACCGGCGCCGGCCATGCGGATGACGTCACCCTGGAAGACCTGGATGCGCTCGCGGTCGCCTTCCTTAATGCGGTAGTGAACCTTGACGTTGTCGGCGACGCGGACCTGCGGGATGTCCTCGCGGATCTGCTGACGCTCGATTGCGCGGATGTAATCCATGTGCAATTCCTTACTCTTCTAGAGGTGCCGTACCACCTTGGCCGGCACGTAGTTGAACAAACGTATTCGAGTATACACGCCACGACCTTGGCTGCAAGAACTATTTTGCCCGTGCGCAAAAAGACAAAAACACGCACCCTTTCTGCACTTATGCGCCGTCCGCAGCATCAGTCGTCGGGGTCGTCACGGTCGTTCCGGGCGCGATGTAGCCGTATTCGAGCAGCACTGAAAGCGCATGCTGCTTCCAGGTGGCAAGCTCCTCGTCATTATAGTTGTCATGGACCCATTCATTCATCGCGTCCTCGGCGTCTTGGGGCACCAGATCCTGGCTGTCCGCCATCAGGTACAGGATGCCTAAGATGTCGAAGTCCTTCTTGGTCATCTCTTCCTTGTTTGATGTGCTGATGAGGCCGTGATCGATGCCGTAGCGGCAGATATCGGTCAAAACGGTAACGAGGCCCGTAGGAATCGGCGAGGCATCCTTCGCGGCAGTGGGCGCGGTGTCGTCAGTCGCTGCAGCGGCATTGTCGCTCGCGGGAGCAGACTCAACCGCGTTTGTATCAGAAGCGGCCTGCTCTCCCTGGGCAGGAGCCGTACTATCCGTCGTTGCCGAAGAATCCCCCGTGGAGGCGGACGTAACGCTCACCGGCGTCTCGACCACGGTCGTCATCGGGTCGACCGGTGCGGGTGCGGCGATGACCTCGGCCCAATCGGAATACACGCCGTCAATAAAGGCGCGAACATGGAAGGTGTCCGGTTGCGAGATGGTCATCGTGCCGTCTGTCGCGACCGAAATGCCCTTGCTCTCGAGCTCCTGAGCCTCCCAGCTGCAGACTCTATCGACTTCCTTGCCCGTCGTGTCATAGACCGTAGCCGTCAGGCCTTCGATGCCGTTAAGGTTCTCCTCGACGCCGACGACGGTCTGCGCCGAGCCCTCGAGCTTGATGCTGCCGTTAAACGACTCGGGCGCCACGTCACTTACCTTATATTTGTAGGCCGCGGCGTCGATCTCGTCATTGGTCGAGACGTGCCCGTTCACATCCACGTAGGCGTCCTCGGGGATAAAGTACTTTACGTAGGCGGTGCCGGCCTTTTTACCCACCACGACCTGCTCGTGGGTGACAGGGTCGGTCTGGATCTCGATGACGTCGGACTTGCATTCCTTGCCCTTTTTATCGACCACGCGCCAGTCGCCCGACGACTTCACAAAGCCGTAGTAATCAACATCGTCCTCGTCCCTTGCACGCACGCGATAGGAAGAGATGGGGTCTTCGTCTCCAACCGTAAGCCTTCGGGTCTTATCGGTCTGCAGCGACACGAGAATCTTGGAGATGGGCTTAATGGGCTGCGGCGTGCCCAACTGCGTATCGACCGTCACCGACTCAAACGACAGATTGGAACCCGTAATGGACATGGGATAGGTCGCGGCCATGTCATTGAGCACGTTGCACGTGCGCGGGGCGCCGCCGTTGCGCGAGGGCACCTCGCGATCGGCCAGGACCGAATTCCAATCGATGGCGCGCACCATGTGGTTGTTGGTGCGATACGACCAACTCGTCACGTTTCCGGCGGTGGTATCGTACCCGTCGTCGCCACGATGGGCGATTGAGCGCAGGAACAGGTTCTGCACGGCGTCGGTCGACTGATCGCCAAAGGTGGTGTAGAACGAGCGCTGGTCATAACCGGCGGTATGGAACTCCTGCACGGCGGCGTTGTCATCGTAGCACTCGCCGTTCATATTAAAGATGATCACGTCGAACGTCACGCCCACCGGCTGGTCATAGTCCTCGGACAGCGTCGTGGTAGAACTCGTTTGCTTGCTATTGACCTGCGTGTGCGCCGGGATCGTCATATTGACGGTGACAGACTGGTTGTCCGTTGTGGTAATCGACTGTTCCTCGGTCTTGCTCGCCTCCCACAACTGGGACATCGTGGTTTCGGCCGAAAACGAAGTCTCGATCTCCTCGCTCGCTGTTGCGGGCACGCCCAGTGACTCCTTGAGGCTCACCGATGCGCCCCACGAGCCGCCTTTGGAATACGATGCGGATTCAGAAGTGCTCGTGCCGACCGTCTCCTCGGTACCGCGGGCGAGCGTGATGCTCTGCGAGGCGTCCTCATAGCCGACGTTAAGAGCCGAGGTAACGAGATCCTGCTCAGTCTTAGAATCGACAAAGGAATAGCCCGGCGCGTCCTCGGGCGCACAGTTAAGCTTGTTCACGCTGTTGAGCTGCTGAACTCTAAAGTTATAGAACGCGATGCCAAAGCCATTGAAATCGTACTGGTAGGTGCCGCCGAGCTTGTCCACGCACGCGATGGTGGCATAGATGACGTCCTGCTCAGTCGTGTCTTTCGACAGTCCGTCGAGCGGCACGTATTTACGGAAATCGGAGCCCTCCAGCTTGTGACCGATACAGCCGGCGATATCGTCGGTCAAGCGCTCGTAGACCGCATTGAGGCTTTTTGCAGATGTCAGACCACTCTGCTTCGATTTGTCGGCACCATCGGAATGCTCACCGTTGCCGCCCGAAAGCGCATCATAGAGATAGATGTAGTGACCCTTACCGAAATCCTTCTCAAAGCCCTTGCCGGCGTGGTCCCAGTACAAAAAGTCCCCGGAGTCGTCGCCTCCACCATAGCCAAGGATGTTATAGGCTAGCGATGCCCAGTTGGGCAGCACCTTTTTGACGGCGGCCGTGTAGAACGAGACGTTGTCGTACATCGAGGTACGGCCCTCGAGCTTGCCGTCATCGATATCTACAAACGTGCAGTCGCGATCGTTGACTGTAATGGTGAGCGGGTTGACCACATCGCCATAGAGCTCGTCGCGCGAATCATCCTGAAGGGCGAAACCGGCTGTCGGCATCCCGCAAAGCGCCGTGACCGCAACGACCACCCAGCACAGGGTCATCTGTGCTCCCCGACGCGCTCGTTGCAAATACCTGGTGAGGTTTTTCATCGCAGTCCTCCCGTCAGTTGACAATGTATTGAATCAACGTAAAACGCCGCCGCGTCCACAGGGGTCGCGACGGCGCGAAGGGGGGCGAAAAAGGCGCAAATGGAACGCGACTCGGTTAAGCGGAACGCTTCGCCTCGAGCTTGGCCTGAGCGGCAGCCAGGCGCGCGAGGGGTACGCGATAGGGCGAGCAGGACACATAGTCCACATCGGCCACGTTAAACAGGCCCTTGATGGACTTGGGGTCGCCGCCGTGCTCGCCGCACACGCCAAAGTGCATGTCGGGGTTGGTGGCCCGACCCTTCTCGACAGCCATGCGCACGAGCTCCAGCACCGCCGTATCGATGGTCTCGAAGGGGTTATCCTTCAGAATCTTCTTGTGCATGTACAGCGGGATGAACTTGGCCTCCGCATCGTCTCGAGAGAAGCCGAAGGTCGTCTGCGTGAGGTCGTTGGTGCCAAAGCAGAAGAAGTCGGCGTGCTGCGCGATCTCGTCGGCAACCATGCAGGCACGCGGCAGCTCGAGCATCGTGCCCACGGGAATATTGAGCTCGACGCCCTCCTCGGCGGAAACCTCGGCGATCACGCGCTCGATGACTTCACGAGTCTGAACGTGCTCGGCCGTAATGGAAACGAGCGGAACCATGATCTCGGGGCGCGGGTCGACGCCCTCCTTGATAAGTCGAGCAGCAGCCGTGGCCACGGCGCGAACCTGCATGAGCGGCAGATCGCTAAAGACGACGGACAGGCGCACACCGCGCAGGCCGAGCATGGGGTTCGACTCGACTATGCCGTCGATACGGCGCAGGCGGGCACGCAGGGCGGCAAGCTCTTCCTCGCTGGCGCCAGCGGCTTCCTTCTTGGTGATGGCAACCTCAAGCTCACGCGGATTATCCAGGAACTCGTGCAGCGGCGGATCGAGCAGGCGAACGACCACATCGCGACCGGACATGGTCTTGAACATCGCCAAGAAGTCCTCGGTCTGAACCTTGAGCAGATCGGCCAGGGCCTGCTGCTTCACGGCCTCATCGTCAGAAAGGATAAAGCTCTGGATGATGTTCTTGCGATCGCCCAGGAACATGTGCTCGGTGCGGCACAGGCCGATGGCCTCGGCGCCAAACTCGAGCGCGAGCTCGGCATCCTCGGGGTTGTCGGCGTTGACGCGCACGTGGTTGGCGTGGCCGTCAGTCTCGTCCAGGCGGATCTCGTCGGCCCAAGACAGGATGGTGTCCAGGTCGCCGGTGAGCTCAGCGGAAACCAAATCGACAGCGCCATCAACGACAATGCCTTGGGTTCCGTCGATGGAGATGATGTCGCCCTCGTGCAGCACGCGATCGCTGCCCTCGATACGCACGACCTTCTCGGCCGAGTCGATATGGAAACGCTCGACACCGCAGACGCAGGGGGTACCCATGCCACGGGCGATAACGGCGGCATGGCTCGTCTTACCACCGTGGCTCGTCAAGATACCCTCGGCGGCGACCATACCCTTCAGGTCGTCGGGGTTGGTCTCCCAGCGGACCAGAATGACCTTGTGACCCTCGGAGGAACGTGCGACGGCGTCGTCACTCGAGAACACGACCTCGCCCACAGCGGCACCGGGACTGGCGTTAAGGCCACATGCGAGCGCCTCGTACTTCTTGGAGGAGTCGAACTGCGGGTGCAGGAGCTGGTCGAGCTGCGCGGGGTCGATGCGGCTCACGGCCTCCTCACGGGTGATGAGGCCTTCTCCGACCATCTCGATAGCGATGCGCAGGGCGGCGGTTGCGGTACGCTTGCCCACGCGGGTCTGGAGCATCCAGAGCTTACCCTGTTCGATGGTGAACTCGATATCGCACATGTCGCGGTAGTGATCCTCGAGCGTCAGGAAGACACGCTCAAGCTCCTCACCCGCGGACTCGAGGCCCGGGGTGGTCTTGAGGTCGGCGATGGGCTCGGTGTTACGGATACCGGCGACGACGTCCTCGCCCTGAGCGTTGACCAGAAAGTCACCGTAGAACTCCTTGGTGCCGTCGGCCGGATTGCGCGTAAAGGCAACACCGGTCGCCGAGGTCTCGCCCTTATTGCCAAAGGCCATAGCCTGGACGTTGACGGCGGTGCCAAGGTCATCGGAAATGCCGTGCTGTCTGCGGTAGATGCAGGCGCGCTCGTTCATCCAACTGCCAAAGACGGCCTGGATAGCGAGGCGCAGCTGGAGCTCCGGATCGTGTGGGAAGACGGGTTTGCCGTCTGCGACCTCGAGGTCGGGGTACAGGGCGGCCTCGACGTTGTCGGAGAAAATGCCCTTGAACGTCTCGACGAGCTCCTGCAGATCCTCGGCCGAAAGCTCGGAGTCGACGCGAACGCCGGCGACCAGGCGTGCCTGGGTCAGGGCGTTCTCGAACAGGTCGGCGTCAACACCCATGACGACGTTGGAGAACATCTGGATAAAGCGACGATAGCTGTCCCAGGCAAAGTGCGGGTTCTGCGTCTGGGCGATAAGGCCCTGGACGGAATCGTCGTTGAGGCCCAGGTTGAGGACTGTGTCCATCATGCCGGGCATGGAGAACGGAGCACCCGAGCGTACCGAGACGAGCAGTGGGTCACGGGCGTCGCCAAGCTTCTTGCCGCAGCGGGCCTCGAGGTCGACCTCGGCGGCAACGATCTCATCGAGCGCGCCCTCCGGCCACACGTTGCCGGCACCAGAGTACTCAACGCAGGTCTGGCAGGTAATGGTAAAGCCACCGGGAACCGGCAGGCCGATACGGCTCATCTCGGCAAGGTTCGCGCCTTTGCCGCCAAGCACGAAGTTCATGGACTTGTCGCCCTCGGTGACACAAGTGCCCTGGGCATCGGTTCCAAAACGGTAAACCCTCTTGCAATCGCTCACGATAATTCCCCTTCCATGCGCTCTCGCGCACGACCGTGGTAACGAATCGACCCGCCGGATGCGGGCCGTGAGGGAACTATACGGCGGGATTTGAACGGGCTTGAGCAGAGGATGCGCGGTTTGGTAAACGTGCTAAAACCTGCGGTAAACGGTAGGTAAAGGTGGTTGCCTTATGAAGATACCACTACAATAAATTAGCAGGTCAAATGTAGGTTTCTTGCTAAATCGCTTTACCAAAACCAGTCAATTTGAGACGGGGCATTTTAATCACCGTCCCAGAAAAATCATCCCAGAAAGGACTACTGCTGTTGAGCGCGGCGGGCGGCACGGCGGGCTCTTGCCTCTTGAATCTCTTCGAGGTGAGCGATGATCTCGGAGGCACTCTCCTCGATCGCCTTGCCGTCGGTGCGAACCACAAAGCAACCCAGACGTTTCATGAGGGCGCGAGCCTCCTCGAGCTCACTGCGTACACTCTCGGGCTCGGCATAGGAGCCCGCAACGGCACGGGCATAGTCGTCGCCCAGGCGGCTATCGCGAATCTCGGAAATCACATCGACGGTCGAAATCAGACCGAAAAGACGCATCGGATCGACCTCGTAAATCGACTTGGGCGGCTCCATACCGTGCGCCAGCGGAACATTGGCGACCTTATAGCCCTGATAGGCCAAATACATCGACAGCGGCGTCTTGGATGTGCGCGACACGCCCAGCAGCACAATATCGGCACCCGACAGATCGTCGCAGCCACGTCCGTCATCGTGCTCGACAAAGTACTCCATGGCCTCGATACGGTGGAAATAGCGATCGTCGGTCTTGTGAATCACGCCCGCAACGCCCTTGGGCGGCATACCGATGAGGGACGACAGCACCGCGAGCGACGGCCCGATCAGGTCGACCGAGCGAATATGCAGCATGCCCAAGTAGTCGAGCACGCGAGCACGAAGCCCCGGGTCGACGATGGTATGGAACACGGCGACATCGCGATGGTCGGCATCGACTCGCGGGCCCACAAACGACTTGACCTGCTCCACCGAGGTCACCTTAGGCAGACGTAAAACACGAAAAGCCCCTTCATCAAATTGCCCGGACGCCGCAAGCACCACCTCACAAGCGGTATCACCGAGCGAGTCGGAGATAACGATAACGGTGGGACGAGCGGTGACCGGGCAATCCATGCGGGGCTCCTTTTACGCTTATGCGCAGGCTAGCTTACTTTTTGCGGGCAAGCTCACCAATGTTGGCAATGCCGGAGAAAACGGCCTCGAAGCGGTTGAGCAGCTTAAGGCGATTATCGCGAAGCTGTTCGTCCTTGTCCATGACCATAACCTCGTCAAAGAAACGGTCGATGGGGGCACGCAGGGCGGCCAGAGCGGCAAACGCGGCAGGGTAATCCTCGGCAGCAAGGGCGGCTTCGACAGCGGTCTGAGCGGACTCGGAGGCGTCGGCAAGCGCAAGCTCGACCTCGCCCATCAGGCTGCGGTCGTACTCCACACCCAGCTCGGGCTTGGAGATATGCGCGGCTCGGGCGTAGGCAGTCGCCAGGTTGTCGAAGGTCTCGGCGTCGTTCTTGCGGGCCTCGTCGAGGGCGGCGCAGCGGGCGAAGAAGACCGACGGGGCAATGATGTGCACCGCGGATACGGCGGCGACGGTATCGGCCGGGGTCTTCTCGTCGCGGGCCATGCTCACCAGACGGCCGTGGAAGAAGTCGCGAACCTGCTGGGCGACCGCGGCGGCGTCGAACTCAATGCCCTGCTCGCTGTAGAGCTCGAGTGCAAAGTCGATGAGCGACGTGGGGTCGATCGGCAGACGATCGCGCAGGATGTTGATGATGCCGATGGCGGCGCGACGCAGCGCGTACGGGTCGGAAGAGCCGGTCGGGGGCTCGCCGATGGAAAAAATACCGGCAATGGTATCGAGTTTGTCGGCGCAGGCCACGATGCAGCCAGCGGTGCCCTCGGGCAGCTCGTCGCCGGCAAAGCGGGGACGATAGTGATCGCGAATGGCGTGGGCGACCTCGTCGTTCTCCCCCATCGCGGAGGCATAATAACCGCCCATCACGCCCTGCTGGCTCGTGAACTCGACGACGGCGTTGGACACCAGGTCGGCCTTGCACAGATGTGCGGCGCGGCCGGCATCAGCGGCCAGATGGGCACCCAGGTGAGCCTCGCGGGCAATAGCGAGCGCGAGCTGCTCAATACGCTCGGACTTGGCAAGCACGCTGCCGAGCTTCTCCTGGAAGGCGACCTTGGCCAGGCGCTCACGGAACTCGTCGAGGGAAATCTTCAGATCCTCCTCGTAGAAGAACTTGGCGTCGTCCAGACGGGCGCGCACGACGCGCTCGTTGCCGTCAATCACGCGCTCGGCATTCTCGGGCTTGCTGTTGGAGACGATTACGAACTCACGCGTCAGCTTGCCCTCGCCGTCATAAATCGGGAAGTAGCGCTGGTTGGTGAGCATAGACTCGCAGATGATCTCGTGCGGGACCTTGAGGAACTCCTCATCGAAGGTACCGACGAGCACCGTCGGCCACTCGCAGAGGTTGATGACCTCCTCAAAGACCTTCTTGGGCGTATCGACGTGGCAGCCGGGGCGCGCAGCCTCGACCTCGGCAATACCGGCAAGGATGGCCTCGCGACGGCGCTCGGCAGAAAGCACGCCGGCGTCCTCGAGCACCTGCTCGTAAACAGCGGGGCTGGCGACCACATGGTCACCGGGGCCCAGGACGCGATGGCCGCGCGTGGTGTTGCCGCTCGTCACGTCGGCAAACGACACGGGCACGACGTCCTCGCCCAAAAGGCAGCAGATCCAGCGGACCGGACGCACGAACGTGGCGTGCTCGTGGCCCCAGCGCTGAGAACGGTAGTTGGGCCACTGCAGGCCGGCGACGGTCTTCTCGCACAGGGCCGTCAGGATCGGGGTGGCCGGAGCGGAAGGAATGTTCTTCTCGGCAAAGACGTACTCACGGCCGTCGGTGTCCTCGCGACGGACCAGGTCCTCGGCAGCCACACCGCACTTGTGGGCGAAGCCCTGGGCGGCCTTGGTGGCGTTACCGTCAGCATCGAAGGCGATGTTGGCCGCGGGGCCACGCTTGACCTCATGGACCTCATCGGTCGCAGTGGCGACGTTGGCCACGAGCGCAGCCAGACGACGCGGGCTCGAGATCACGCGGACCTCGCCATGGGCCAGACCGGCCTCGTCGAGGCCCTTGGCAATCATTGTGCCGAGCTGCTTGACGGCATTATTCAGCGGTGCGGAGGGCATTTCCTCCGTACCGATTTCAAACAGGAAATCCTTAGCGTCTGCCATGGCTTACGCCACCTCGCCTTCCTGGTCGGCATTCTCGTTGACTCCGGCGACCTCGGCCATATAGGCCTCGCAGCACGCCTTGGCGACGGCGCGGACGCGCAGGATGTAGTTGGCACGCTCGACCGCGGACAGCGCGCCGCGGGCATCGAGCAGATTGAAGGCATGGCTGCACTTCATGACGCAGTCGTATGCGGGCAGCGGCAGCTTGCGCTCAAGGCAGGAGTGGCACTCGGCCTCGTAGTCGTCAAACTTCTGACGCATCATCTCGACGTTGGCGACCTCAAAGTTGTAAGCGCTGAACTCGCGCTCGTTCTCCAGGAACACGTCGCCGTAGGTCATGGGCGTGCCGTCGGGCAGGTAGCTCCACACCAGGTCGTAGACCGAGTTGACGCCCTGGGCGTACATGGCGATACGCTCCAGGCCATAGGTGATCTCGACGGGCACGGGGTCGACCTCGATGCCGCCCACCTGCTGGAAGTACGTAAACTGCGTGACCTCCATGCCGTTGAGCCAGACCTCCCAGCCAAGGCCCCAGGCACCGAGCGTCGGGCTCTCCCAGTCGTCCTCGACAAAGCGGACGTCATGGTCGTTGGGGTCCAGGCCAATGGCGGCCAGCGAACCCAGGTAGAGCTCCTGGGCGTTGACCGGCGAGGGCTTGATGAGCACCTGGAACTGATAGTAGTGCTGCATGCGGTTGGGGTTCTCGCCGTAGCGGCCGTCGGCGGGACGGCGGCAGGGCTGCGCATAGCAGGTGCGCCACTCGGCGGGACCGAGCGAGCGCAGCGTGGTCGCGGTATGGAAGGTACCGGCACCGACCTCGGAGTCATAGGGCTGCATAATGACGCAGCCCTGCTCGCCCCAGTACTGCTGGAGGCGCAGGATGATGTCTTGGAAGGAAAGCGATGAAGCGTTCATGCCTCTAATATCCCCTCGTCGAAACGATTACACGGTTAGGTACTGTACTATAGCGGTTTTTAGTCGATAGCGCCGATACGGTTGAGCGGCCAATAGCGCACAAGTGCAACGGCTATCAAGTCGGAGCGGTCGACCGGGCCAAAGTAGCGGGAGTCGGCAGAGTTCTCGCGGTTGTCGCCCATCACCCACACACAGTCGTCAGGGACGGTGTAGGGATAGCTCACCTGAGCGCCGGGGGCTTGGACCGAAAGCGGCCAGCTCATGCCGGTCGTATAGTCTTCGTCGAGCGCCTGGCCGTCGACGACAACCTTGCCGTCCTGCAGGTCGACCGTCTGACCGGCCGTAGCGATGACGCGCTTTACCAGCACGTCATGCTCGGACGTGGCATCGGGGTTGTGGAACACCACGATATCGCCTTGCTTGACGGGCTGCCCAAGCTCGAGCGTCACCTTCTGCGCCAGGATCTGGTCGCCAATCTCGATCGTGGACTCCATGGAACCGGTAGGCACCACAAAGGGTTCGACCACAAACGAGCGAATCAAAAAGGTGGCGACCAGTGCGATCGCGACGACCACGATCCACTCAAACGCACCCTTTAGCACGGAATGCTGCGATGGAACCATTCTCACTCCTCGCTCTGTGAATACGAAGCGTCCAGGATCTCCTGCGCGTACGCGCGCTCCTCTACCGTAAGTCGTGCCGTCTCGATAAGATCGGGACGCCAACGACAGGTACGCTCGATGGCGTTTTTGCGACGCCAGGCATCGACCTTGGCATGGTCGCCGCTTACGAGCACTGGAGGCACGCCCTCGCCATTGAACTCGGCGGGGCGGGTGTACTGCGCGTACTCGAGCAGGCCACCGTCCTCGGCGGTCGAGAAAGACTCGTCCACGTTGCTCATCTCGTCGCCCAAGGCTCCGGGAATGAGCCGTACGACGGCATCGGCCACGACCATAGCGGGCAGCTCGCCGCCTGTGAGCACGTAGTCGCCGATCGACAGACGCTCATCGGCATACGCATATGCGCGCTCGTCGACGCCCTCGTAACGGCTGCACACAAACAGCAGGCGCTCGCTTTTGAGCAGGCGCTCGGCCACATGCTGCGTAAAGGGCTCCCCGCAGGGGGTGAAGAACACCACGGTGGGCTTGGGACCCTCGGAGCTGATGGCCTCGATTGCCTCGGCAATGGGCTCGACCTTCATGAGCATGCCCTGCCCGCCGCCATACGGCTCGTCATCGACAGTGCGATGGCGATCGTGCGTCCAGTCACGCAGGTTATACGCCTTAAAATCAAAAAGGCCGGCCTTGCGGGCGCGGCCCAAAATCGACGTGGACATGACGGGCTCAAACATCTCGGGAAAGACCGAAAGGGTCTCTATCAGCATGCTGTCCTCCCTACTTGTCCATATCGATCAAGCCGTCCATAACGTGGACGAAAATTGTTCCTGTGTCGGGAAAATCGAGCACAACCTGCTCGATCACGGGAATCAGCACCTCGCCGTACCGATCGCCCTCGACAACCCAAACATCGTTGGCGGGCGTCGACATGATCTCGACAATCGTACCGAGCGAGCCAAAGCGCTCATCGACCACCTCGCGACCCATAAGGTCGGTATAGGCGGCGTCGAGCGAATCGAGCTCGAAGTCGTCACGATTGGCCAGCACATAGCATCCGGTGATGCCCTCAGCGGCCGTCAAGTCATCTATGCCCTCAAACGAGACCAGATCGCCATCGCCCGTATCGGTGACGGACACGACCGTGCAAAAACGGTCGCGCTTGAGCGCCGGCGGCGTCAAGGCGACACGCATACCCGGCTCCAATACAGAAGGAAGCCCCCGCAGCGGCTGCGCGAGGACCTCCCCCTTCCTTCCGTGCGGCTTGACCACACGGGCGATGTTTTTGTACTGGGACCTCAAGGTCCTAGCCCAGAACCTCTACCTCGACAGCTGTGTCGAGGCGAGCGGCCAGTGCACGGGCGAGCGTGCGAATGGCCTTGATGGTACGGCCACGACGGCCGATGACCTTAGCGACGTCATCCTCGGCAACCGAAACCTCAATCGTAGAGGCGTCGTCACCATCGATGACCTCGAGGCTCACGGAATCCGGGTCGTCGACGATCTGAACAACGAGATATTCGACGAGATCGGCGATGCGATCTGAGAGCATTGCCTCACCCTCGAGCTGTGCAGCGTCAACCTCAGGCACGATTTACTCCTCGGCGCCCTCAGCGGCCTCAGCGGCAGCCTTAGCGGCCTCGGCCTCTTTGGCGAGCTGCTTCTTGGACTTCTTGACGACGGTCTCGGTCTTCTCGCCCTCGTTAGCGGCCTTGACCAGAGCGGCGACGGCGTCGGTGAGCTGAGCGCCCTTGGACTGCCAGTCAGCAATCTTCTCGAGGTCGAGGTTGATGGTCTTGGGGGCGGTCATCGGGTTGTAGCGGCCAACCTCCTCGATGATACGACCGTCACGCGGGGCGCGGGAATCGGCGACGACGACACGGTAGTACGGACGCTTCTTAGCGCCGTGACGAGCAAGGCGAATCTTGACTGCCAAAGGAAACTCCTCCAACCAAGCAGCTTTAGGCTGCAACTACAAACAAACAGTTGAACATAATACGCCATCGACGCGGGCAGGTGAAGTCCGTGAGACCAACTTCTTCGGTGTAGTCGAGGGCAAATCCATATCTTAGACAAGAATTCGCGATTTGCAAGCACATACACGCACCCCACATGAGCTGCGCGGTATACTCATGACATGGAAAGACGCGAACATACATACGGTTATGAGGATGCTGCGGGCGTCACGCCGCCGCCCTGGACGGGTCCGGCGGTGGGCCTGATGGACCTCGATGCATTTTTTGCGAGCGTGGAGATGCTCGATCATCCCGAATGGCGCGGCAAACCGCTCATCGTGGGCGGAGACGCCGAATCACGCGGCGTCGTGTCCACGTGCTCGTACGAGGCACGTCGCTTTGGTGTGCATTCTGCCATGGCCTCGGCCGAGGCGCGGCGTCTGTGCCCACAGGCCATTTGGACGCATGGGCATTTCGATCGCTACCACGAGGTCAGCGCGCAGGTCATGGCGATTCTCGCCGACGAGACCCCGCGCGTTGAGCGCGTATCCATCGACGAGGCCTTTATCGATATCACGCCGGGCCGCTTTGCGCCCGAAGACCCGCTACTGGTTGCGCGGCGTATAAGCGACCGCGTGGCAGCGCTGGGAGTGACCTGCTCCATTGGCGTGGGCTGCAACAAGACGGTCGCAAAGATCGCAAGCGAACGGGACAAGCCGTTTGGGCTGACCATCGTGCGCCCCGGAACCGAGCAGCGCTTTTTGGCCGCGCTGCCGGTATCTGCCATGAGCGGAATCGGGCGTTCAGCCGAGGAGCGACTGCGTCGCATGCGCGTCTATACGCTCGGCGAGCTTTCACGCGCGCCAGAGTCCACCCTGGCTGCAATCTTTGGCGTGAATGGCGAGCGCATGCGTCAACGTGCTTTGGGGCTCGAAGTATCCGAGGTCACCAGCCTGGAAGAGGAACGTGAAGTTAAATCAGTGAGCAATGAGCGCACCTTTGCGAAGGATTTGACTGAGCGTGGGGATATCGAGGCGGCGATCGCGCTGCTCGGCGAGTCGGTTGGGCGGCGCCTGCGCCGTCAGGGGCTGACAGGCGGAACCGTAACGCTCAAGCTCAAGTATTCCTATGGCAGCGGACGCACGGCACAGCGCCGCTTGCCCCACCCCACCGACGACGAGAATATCTTTGTGGCCGTAGCGCTCGAGCTGCTCGACAATATCTGGCAAGAAGGCATGCACGTGCGTCTGGCGGGTATCGGCATGAGCGATTTCAACCACCAAGGCGGTATCCAAACCGACCTGTTCTGCAAGATCGATGACCGCGGAGCGCAATCCAGCGACCGCCGCGACCTCTCCGTCGCTATCGACGCCGTCCGGGACAAATTCGGCGACACCGCCCTATCCTTCGGCCGCCAATCCCGCTTCTCCCCCCAATGATTTGCGTTTTGGGCAAAAAGAAAGCCGGGCAGCTGCAGGTAGTGCAACTGCCCGGCGAACGGTAGAGGGTGGCTCTAGAGAAGCCCTGCCCAAATAAGGTCCTAAAGGAGATTGAGGGGGAGCTGGGGAGCGTCGCCCCAGAGCTTCTCGAGGCGGTAGTAGTCGCGGGCCTCAGGGGTGAAGACGTGGACGACAACCGAGCCGTAATCCATGAGCATCCAGGTCTTCTGCTCGCGGCCCTCGATGGAGAACGGGTGCTCACCGCAGGCCTCGGCAACCTTCTCCTCGATCTCGTCGACGATAGAATCGACCTGACGGTTGTTGGTACCGGTGGCGATCACAAAGTAATCGCACACGTCGGAGAGCTCGGTCAGATCGAGCACCTGCACGTCCTCGCCCTTCTTGTCGTAGGCGGCCTGCGCGGCGGCGCGGGCGACATCCTCGGCGGCGACACCGCTCGCGGACAGCGAGGCAGCGGTGCGGTCGGACGTGGCAACGAAGCTCTTGTGCTCCACACCTTCAAGAATCTGCTCGTCGGTCATGGTCTCATCGGCCATGGAATACCTCTTTCTAGACACACCCGAGCTAGCGCAGCTGGGCGTAATGGTTGTAAATCGTAATAGCCGTGGGATAAAGATAGCGCCCGGACTGGATCACGTAGACCAGACCCTGCGCAAAACAGGAGAAGAACAACTCGTCAAGCGTCGACTCCCCCACCATCTTGCGCAGCGCGATGGCATAATCACCATGGCGGTTGGGCTCGATGGCATCGGCCACAAAGACCACCATATCGAGCGGCGTCATGTCGCAGGCGCCAACGGTGTGACGGTCGACAGCCTGGAAAACAGCAGGCGACAACTCGGGGAAAAGCTGCGGAAGCTCATAGGCGGCAACAGGACCATGCAAAAGCGGCGTCGCGGCGGAAGGAGAGCCGGCAATCTTAATGCCGTAATGCAGAGCGCGCGTAACCAGCTCGTCGTCGGAGAGCACTTTGTCCCAGTCGTGGATCAGACCGGCAGCAGCGGCATCAAAGCGGTCAACGCCGTAGACCTCGGCCAGATGAAGTGCGGTCTCGGCAACACCCAGCGAATGCACATAGCGCTTGCGCTTATCCTTCATTCGAACATCGAGCAGCTCTTGAATGCGCTTGAGCAGCGCGCGCTCATCGCCTTCAAACTGATCCTCTACCGACAACGTAGACCCCCATCACTCAAAATCTTCTTGACCCAGATCGGTATACAGCCCGCGTTTGCGAATATAGCCGAGCACGGACTCGCTCGTAAGATAGCGCACGCTCATGCCACGGGCAACTCGCTTGCGAATGTTGGTCGAGCTAATCGCCAGCGCCGGAATCTGGATATAACGCACGTCAAACGGCAGGCCCGACTCTTTGATTCGCGCGCGAGCAGTATCGATATCAAAGCCCGGTCGCGTCGCCGCAATAAACGTGGCAAGCTCGGCGATTCGGTCGGCATCATGCCAGGTCACAATATCGATAATCGCGTCGGCGCCCGTAATAAAGTAGAGCTTTACCTGAGGCGGGTAAAAGTCGCGAAGGGCATGAAGCGTATCGGCCGTATAGGTCACGCCCGGACGGTCGATCTCGAATCGGCTCGCCAAAAAAGCCGGATTCGCAGCGGTGGCGAGGACCGTCATGGCATAACGATCCTCGGCAGGCGTCACCGGTTTGTCGAGCTTAAAGGCGGGAGAGCCGGCCGGCATAAAGAGCACGGCGTCCAAGTCGAGCGACTCGCGCGCCTGCTCGGCGGTAACCAAGTGCCCGTAATGAATCGGGTCGAAGGTGCCACCCATAATGCCAAGCCGAAACTCCTGCCCATCCTTGATAGGCAGCTCAGGCAGACCAATTCCACCGCGCAGCGACATAGCTTACTCGCCCTCCGGGGTCTCGACATCGTCCGCGACGTCCGCCGCATCGACAACCTCGACGCCCTCGTCCGCACCATCGGCTACGTCAAAGACCTCAACGGAAACGCCCTCGCCTTCGTCCTCAAGCCCCTCCTCGTACTCCGAGAAGTCCTCGGCGCCCTCAAAGTCAAAGGCGCGCTGGCAAATGCGGACCTCGTCGCCCGCACGGCAGCCGGCCTTCTCGAGCGCGTCGTCAACACCCATGCGCGCAAACTTATGCTGCAGGTAGATGACAGCTTCCTCGTTTTCCCAGTCAGTCTGGATGACCATGCGCTCGATGGCGCGACCGACCACGCGGAAGGCATGGGGCTCTTCTTGAACAATGCGGAAACGCTTCTCACGCTGCAGGCGACGGCGCTCCCACTCATCGTCGCGCAGATCAACCGGCTCATCGGAGACAGCCAACTCGGCACGCAGCTTAGCCACCTGCTCGCCCACGGCAAGCATCAGCGTGTTGAGGCCAGCGCCCGTCACGGCGGACACAGCAAAGAACATATGCCCATCGTCGAGCGCAGCGCGTTTGAGGTCGGCAATCTTGTCAGCCGTGCCCGGCGCGTCGCACTTGTTGGCGACGACGATCTGCGGGCGCTCCGAAAGCTCGGCGCCATACTGCTCGAGCTCGCGGTTGATGATGCGATAGTCCTCGACCGGATCGCGATCCTCAAAACCGCCCGTCATATCGACGACATGCATGATGAGTGCCGTGCGCTCGATGTGGCGCAGGAACTGATGGCCCAGACCCTTGCCTTCGCTCGCACCCTCAATGAGGCCGGGGACGTCGGCAACGACATAGGAGTACTCGCCGGCACGCACCATACCCAGGTTGGGCACGAGCGTGGTAAACGGATAGTCGGCGATCTTGGGTCGAGCGGCACTCATGCGCGCGATAAGCGAGGACTTACCCACCGAGGGGAAGCCAACGAGCGCGGCATCGGCCATGAGCTTCATCTCGAGCTCAATCCAGTGCTCCTCGGCCGGCTCACCAAGCTGGGCGAACGCGGGCGCGCGGCGCACCGACGTCACAAAGTGCGTATTCCCCAGACCGCCGGCGCCGCCGGGTGCTACGACGACGCGCTCACCGTCGTGAACCAAGTCGGCAATCTCGAACATCGGGGTCTGCGTCTCGGGGTCGAGCTCGCGCACCACGGTGCCCATGGGAACCTTCAAGATAAGGTCCTCGCCGCTCTTTCCGTTGCGGCGGGCGCCCTGACCGTGCGTTCCGCGCTCGGCACGAAAATGATGCTTAAAGCGGTAATCGATCAGTGAAGACAGCTGAGCATCGGCCTGGATGACGACATTGCCGCCACGACCGCCGTCGCCGCCATCGGGGCCACCCTTGGGGACAAAGGCCTCGCGCCTAAACGACATGCATCCGGCACCGCCGTCGCCGCCGCACACGTTAATGCGGCTGATATCGGTGAACTGTGACAACAGAATCGCCTCCTACAAAAAGAGGGAGACCCTTGAATCCTAAAACTCAAGTGCCTCCCACATATGTGCTCTATGAAGGGTGAATTACGCGTTCGCGAGCGGGCGTACGCTGACCCTGTGCTTGATACCCTTGTGGAACTCAACGGTACCGTCGACCAGCGCGAACAGCGTGTCGTCCTTGCCACGGCCAACGTTCTCACCCGGGTGGATGTGCGTGCCGTGCTGACGGACGAGAATCGTGCCCGTGGTTACCGTCTGGCCGGCATAGCGCTTCGTGCCAAGGCGCTGACCGCGGGAGTCACGGCCATTACGGGAGGAACCGAGTCCTTTTTTGTGTGCCATTGTGTATACCTACTCTTTCGTTACGAGTGTAATCTACTCGGCGACGGGAGCCTCGGCAACAGCCTCGGCCTCTGCCTTGACAGCCTTCTTGGCGCGGGACGTAGCCTGGACCTTCACGATCTTCAGCTTGGTGAGCTGCTGACGGTGACCCTTCAGACGACGATAGCGCTTACGCTTGTGGAACTTGAAGACCAGCTGCTTCTCGCCCTTGAACTGCTCAACGATCTGAGCGGTAACCTTGGCCTTGGCCAGCTTGTCGGGATCGGTGACGATCTTCTTACCATCGTTGAGGAAGATGACCGGCAGGGTGACCTTGTCGCCCTCATTGCCCTCGATCTTCTCGACGGTGATGACATCGTCGGTGGCGACCTTGTACTGCTTGCCGCCCGTGTTAACGATTGCGTACATGTTTACTTGCCCTTCATGCATCAGTTAGTGCAACAGCCGAATATAGTAGCAGGCGATAATACCCCCGTCAACGAGTATGTGGAGCAAATCCACAAGTTCGCACAGGTATGGGGCTGACGAGTCGGCCCTCGTCGTCCTCGCATGCTTGATTCTGACGCTCGACATCGTAGGAGCAGATGGTCACGAGGTCTTGCATACCGGTGGAAACAATAGGTGCATCGACGCCCGGGGTCAAGCCCTGCAACAAAACATCAGCAGCAGAAAGCAAAATCTCCGGACGCATGGAGCCCTCGTTGTCGGCATGGGTGTCGAGCATGAGCACCAGATGGTCCTCACACTCCCCCGCCGTGAGCTCATAGCCAACGAGCGTATGGTCCAGATCAAGTCGCTTGCTCTTTTTGCCGCGTGCATAGTCAATGCCATGACCCGCGCGCAGCGTGTCGATCGCAGCTCGCACCTCGTCGGCGCTCACGGGAGCCTCTGGGTCCAGATGCAAGTCGATGCGGTATGACAGACGCGTAAGCTGAGCCGTCAGCGCCGGCGTGCGCACGTCGATGTAGGCAGCCTCGATGGGCGCCAGATCGGCAGGCGATGCAGCGGCCAGGCGTTCAAAGGCCTCGTCGAGCGCGACGAACTCGGTCATAAACAGGTCATACCACTCGCAGGTCGACGACGTGCCCACGGGCAGCGCCGACGAAAAGCCCACGCGCATATGCGGCGAGAAACCCTGCGTCACGGCATAGGGCAGGCCCGCACGGCGCACGATGCGCTCAATGGTATGAATTAGTTCCAGGTGGCCCAGGTACTTAAGGCGATCACGCTTGCCGTAGCGAACGCGCAGCCTAAAGAGCGTGGGATTGTCGGTCAAGCGCTCACTCATGCGCGATCACCCATCAATACATTCTTGGCGTGGAGCGTGGGACAGATTCCGCAGCCGGTGCACGACGTGCGGGTGCAATCGGGCGTCGTGACGCCCTCGAGCGAACGGCGATACTCGCGCTCGAGGAAACCGCGCGAGCAGCCGGGGCTCACGTGCTCCCAGGGCAGACGCCAGTCCAGCTCATAGGGCAGGTGCACCAGCTCGTTGAGGTCGATGCCGTTTTTGGCAGCGGCCTCCTTCCAGTTGTCGAGCGAGAAGTGCTCCACCCAGGCGTCGAAGCGCGAGCCCGCACGCCAGGCATCGATGATGACCGGCGTCATATCGCGACCGGCACGGGAGAGCGCGGCCTCGATGAGCGAGGTCTCGGCATCGTGGTAATGCACGCGGACGGCACGGTTGCGAACGCTCGTGATAAGCAGCTTCTGGCGACGCTTGACGTCGTCGTAGTCGAGCTGCGGGCACCACTGGAACGGCGTAGCAGCCTTGGGGATAAAGACCGAAACCGAGATAGACACCGAGATAGACCCGCGGCGCGCCTTGGGCACCACGGAGCGGCCGAGCTCCAACACGTGATCGGCCAGGCTGGCGATAGCCACGATGTCCTCGTCGCGCTCGCCGGGAAGGCCCATCATGAAGTAGAGCTTCATGCGGTTCCAGCCGGCCTCGAAGGCTGCCTTGGCCGCGCGATCCAAGTCCTCCTCGGTCACGTTCTTGTTGATGATGTCGCGCATACGCTGGCTGCCCGCCTCGGGCGCGAACGTCAGGCCGCCCTTCTTTTCGCCGGCGACCGACTCGGCCATATCCACGCCAAACGAATCCAGGCGCTGCGAGGGAATGGACACGCGAATGCCCGTGTCTTCCAGACGGCGGTTAAGGCGACCGAGCACATCGCGGATGCAGGAGTGGTCGGTCGTCGAAAGCGAGGTGAGCGACACCTCGTCATAGCCAGTCTTTTCCAAGCCCTGGATTACCGATGACACGATCTGGTCGGCCGAGCGCTCGCGTACCGGACGATACGTCATGCCTGCCTGGCAAAAACGACAGCCGCGGGCGCAGCCACGCAAGATCTCGATAGACAGGCGATCGTGGACGAGCTGCGCATACGGCACGCACGACTGAGAAAGCGGATTGGTGGCACCAAAGTCCTCGACGACGCGCTTGTAGACTACCGGCGGGACGTCCTTACCCTCGCGCGGCACGGTGTAGCCATGCGGCGAGCAGGGCTCGTCATGACGTACCTCATACAGGGATGGCACATAGGTGCCGGCGACCGTCGCGAGCTGCTCGACAATCTGAGCGCGCGAGACGCCCTCGTCGCGCAAGCGGCGATGCAGCTGGCAGATCTCGAGCAGCGACTCCTCGCCCTCGCCAATGAGGATGGCATCGAAGAATGCCGCGTACGGCTCGGGGTTATACACCGAGGGACCACCGGCGACGATGATGGGATCGTCCTCGGTACGGTCAGCAGCCAACAGCGGAATGCCAGCGAGATCGAGCGCTTCGAGGAAGTTCGTCACGGCCATCTCGTGCGGCACGTGCATGCCGACGATGTCGAACGAGGCCACGGGCGCTGCACCCTCGAGCGACAGCAGCGGAATCCCCGCCTCGCGCATGGCATCGCCCATATCGGGCCACGGCACGTAGCCTCGCTCGCAGGAAATGCCCTCGGCCTGATTAAGGATGTTGTAGAGAATGGCGATGCCCTGGTTGGGCAGACCGACCTCATACACGTCCGGATAGATCATGCAGCAGCGATAGTCGGCATCGGCCTTTGAGAGCGTGCCCCACTCGTGGTCGATATAGCGACTCGGCTTTTCGACCTTGGCGAGCAACGGCTCAATCAGATGAAAACAATCTTGGTACGGAACGCGCAAAAGAAACCCCTAAGCAGCGAGATCGGATGCATCTTGGTAGGACGCCATAGGACGGGTGGCACCGGCGACCGTGGTCACCAGGTCGCGAACGCGCGAGAACGTGGCGGCAGCGACCTCGTTGGCACGGCTGTAGTCCACATCGCGCTCGTAGAGCGACACGAGCGCGCGGCCCATGCCATAGGTACCCGCGGCGGCGGTAAGCGCCTTAACGACAAAGCCGATGTGCGGCGTCTGCTTCACCAATGCGCGGGTGACGGCGCGAATCACCAGACCGCCGGCGAGCACGCCTGCGACCTCGTAGCCGCGCTCGGGCTTTATGCCGCGCCCAAAGATGGCCGCGAGCTCAAAGAGCATACCCACCTGCGCCAGCGCCATCACGGGATAGTCGGCACCCGGCAAAAACACCAGGGCGCCCGTCGCCATGTTAGTAAGCGCGCACGAGGTAATGATGCGATTTGCCGCCGCGATGCGCATAAAGGCAAAGTTGGCGGCAAAAGCCGTCTCCTTGTCCGTACGATCGAGAATCCAGCGGGCAAGCGTCTCGAGCAGATAGGTCTTATCGGTCGCCGCCACCACGCCGTGCATGGGCGTAGATTCCTCAACGAACGGCACCTCAACAGCGGACTCGGCAAGCACGCACACGGGCGCGCCGGCAATCACGAGCTCCTGCACAGCGCCCTCCAGGCGGTCGGATCCGCACGAGAGGACCAACACCACGTCGGTATCGGCCTTGGGAACGATACGGTCCTCCCCCAGGCGATCAACACGCACAATGCCCGAAGTCGTCTGCGGCACAAAGGCATCGCGCACCGTCTCGACCAAAAAGCGAGACGCAGTCGAATCAAGGTAAACCGAGACACGCACCGGTGTATCGGAATCCTTCTTAACAGACGCGCCCATCTTAAAAGCGCTGGTCAACTTATCTACGGGAATCTTCATGGCAAACCCCTCCAGCGGTTACGCGGCGCCCGAACGATGCCGCCATACGGATTGTACGATACCCACCGTCAGCAACTGAATCATCATCGACGACGAACCAAAACTAATAAACGGCAGCGGAATACCGGTAATCGGCATCATGCCAATGCACATGCCAATGTTCTCGAAGGTCTGGAACGCCCACATGCCGACGATACCCACGCACGATAGGCGCAAGAACAGCGACTCGCACTTAAAGGCAACGCGGATCGTCGAGAAGATCAGCAGCACGTAGAGGCACAGGAGCAAAAAGGAACCGCAGAAGCCGAACGTCTCGGACAGGAAGGCGAAGACGAAGTCGGTGTGGAACTCGGGTAGAAAGCCGCCGGCCGACTGCGTCGCGTGGCCCAGGCCCTTACCAAAGAAGCCACCCGAGCCGACGGCAATGAGCGACTGCTGAAGGTTGTAGGCATCATCCGAATTGGCATTGTCGGGGTCGATGAAGACCGTCAGACGGTTCATCTGATACTGCTTGATGAGCACATCGTGGCCGAGCAACGAATCAAAGACCGAATCGAGTGCCAAGATGAGCGCAATCAAACCAACCAGCAGGGCCAAGGTCGACAGTACCCATTCGCGGCGTGCACCGCTCATGCAGATGACAATGGCACCCGAGACCAGCACGACCAGGCCCGAGCCCAAGTCGCCCATGGCGACGACGGCCAAAAACGGGATGGACAGTATACCGCAGAGCTTGACGTAGTCGCGAACGGTATCGATGCGGCCGTTGTATTGCGAGCCAAGCGTGGCGATAAAGAAGATGGTGATGAGCTTGGCGAGCTCAACGGGTTGGAAGGTCAGGCCGATACCGGGAATCTTGATCCAGCCCGTCATGCCCAGACCGCCTGTATAGGACAGACCCGGAATCTTGGGCGAGAAGATAACGATCAGGTCGATGACGAGCAACGCCGTCGAGAAATTGGAAATACCGCGCAGGTCGGTACGCCAGACCAGCACCGCCAGCACCGCCCCGATGCCAATTCCCAGAAGATGACGTGAGAACGAGGCATCGGCCTTAAACTGCGAAGCCGACCAGATAATGATGGCACCGTAGGCGACGAGCGCCACTGTAGCCACGAGCACACCGATATGCACCTTTTGGCGAAACGTGCCGCGCGAGGCCGAAAGTTGCTTGTTGACGCGGTCCAGGCTGCTGCGAGAGCCGGTCTTGGTTGAACGGAACAGATCCGCCGGAGAAAAATCCATCGCAACCTCCTATCGAACCGAAGAATCGCCCGAGGCCGAAGAGGTATCGGGCTCGTCATAAATCACGCCGAGCACGTCGCGCACGACATGCATCGCGGTATCTGAGCCACCGCCGCCCTGCTCCAGGACAGTAGCGATGACATACTTGGGATCATCGGCCGGTGCATAGGCGCAAAACCACGCGTATTCGTCCTCGCCGCTTTTCTCGCCCGTGCCCGACTTGCCGTATACCTGCGGCGTCAGGGTGCCAAAGTGAGCCGCCAGGGACGTCGATGCCGTGTAAATCACGTCGTGCATGCCGTTGCGAACAAGAGCCAAATCCGAATCGCTGTTGATCTTGGCCTCCAGGCGCTTCTTCTTGCCCTTGCCGTTGTACTTATAGGCATCGCCGTCGCCATCGCGCGACACGGCAGACAAAAACACGTGAGGCACGTACTGTTTGCCGCCGTTGGCAAGACCCATATAGGCGCACGCCATCTGCAGGGGCGTCACCAGGATGTCGCCCTGGCCGATGGCAATGTTGGTCATATCGCCGGCATTCCACTTGCGGTCCTCGGCAGAGGCGTCGGTAAAGTACGACTCTTTCCACTCGGCATCGGGAATACGGCCCGCGCCCTCACTCGGCAGATCGATACCGCAGGTCTTGCCTAGCCCCCAGCGACGAAAGACCTCCTGCAGGCCCTCGGAATGTTGCTCGTCATAAAAGAAGGCCTTGCCCATGTCGTAGAAGACGGGGTCGCACGAGTTGGCGATACCCGACTGCAGCGTCATGGTGCCGTGGCCAGACGTCAGCCAGCAGCGCTTGCCCCAAGCCTTGCCCAGGCCCGTCCAATAGCCCGTGCAGTTGGTTGTCTGCGTTGAAGTGTAGGTTCCAAACTCAAGACCGGCCAGTGCCGAGAGCGGCTTGATGGTCGAGGCCGACATGTACTGTCCGCTAATGGCGCGGTTGAGCAGCGGGTGCGAACCCTTGTCATCATTGAGCTCGGTCCACACGTCATTTGAGACGCCGCCGATAAAGACGGACGGATCGAACTTGGGCTCGCTCGCCATGCCCAGGATCTCGCCATTGTTGGGATCGAGACACACCACAGCGCCGTTGCCGGCATTGCTGTAGCCAGTGGTCTTGGCAAGCTCGATGGCGCTCGCCAGCGCCGTCTCACAGGCCTGTTGGATCTTAAGATCGAGCGTGAGCTTAATGTCGGAGCCGGCCTTGGCGGGCACGGCGCCGGCCTGACCGGTCACATTGCCCGAGGCATCGACCTTGACGGTCTGCTCGCCACGAATACCCTGCAGCAGGTTTTCGTAGTAGCTCTCAACACCCGCCTGGCCCACGATATCGCCCGACTGGTACGTAATCCGGCCAGCAGAAGCATCATCATCACCAGAGGTTTTCTTATTCTGGGCCTCGAGCTGCTCGGAGGTAATGGTGCCGGTATAGCCCAAGATATGGCATGCCGTCTCGCCATATGGATACTGGCGCTCGGTACGCTCGGCAATCTTGACGCCCGGGAACTCGCCGGCGTGCTCCTGAATATAGGCAACCGTGGAGCGACGGACGTCCGTCGCGATGGTATGCAGGCTCTGAGCGCCCTCGGAATTGTCCTGAATATTGCGCAGCACCACCACGTAGGGCATACCGAGCACGTTGGCAAGATGGCGAACCAGAACCTCATCCTCGGCAAGGTCGCGGTAGGCCACGACAGCAAGTGAGGGACGGTTCTGGACAAGCGCCACGCCATTGCGGTCGAGGATGCGGCCGCGCACAGCGGGTGTGGTAACGGTGCGCGTCTGATTGCTATTAGCCTGCTTTTCGTAATAGTCCGACGAGACCATCTGCATGCCCCACAGCTTGACGGCAAGCGCCGCGAACATCGCGCCCACACCCGTGGTGAGGATGGAGAAGCGGCCCTTAAAGGCGGTCGCCGCGGTATTGCCCTCGCCCTCGGTGGCGCGCGGGGCCGTCCCATGCTGCGTATCGTAGGTAAAACGAGAATCGCCGCGACGCATAATGACCAGTGCGACCACGATGGCCACAACCAGCACGATACCGGCGATAATAACCGTCATCTGGGAAGACATCTACGAGCCTCCCCTATTTGAGCTTACGGGTCTTGGGCTTAAAGCGCATGCCCGTCTGGCGTCCGCCACGTGCGGAGAATCCATAACCGGACTGCGGCACGACGCCGGACATCAAAAACGGAATGGCAACCAGACCCGTCAGGATCGAAGACGGCAGCGCATGGCCGAAGATCGCCACGACAAAGCTCGTCTCCAAACCCATAAACAGCAAGATGATGCTGTAGATCACATTAATGACGAACGCGAAGGCGCCCACCGTGATGCCGCGCGCACTCGGGGCACCGCCCGTCTGACCGGCAGCGCTATGCACCAGGGCAAAAGAACCCACGGTCAGCAGGAGCGACATAACGCCCACCGGCACGGCAGCGGAAAGGTCATAGAACAAGCCGCTGCAAAAACCGCACACGACGGCACGGGTCGGGTCGCCCGAGAACACGCTTAGGCACACCAGGATAATCATAAAGTTGACGCGACCGCCCGCAATGGAGATCTGCGGTGCCAGGCCTGCCTGCAGCAGCACGCACACAATGGCGGCGATTACAAACGTGCGGGAGCTCATCCCCTGCTCGTGTAGATCCATGGACATGCCCCCTATTCGCTCGAGCCGGAATCGGTCGTCTCGGACGTGTCGGAACTGTCATCCGGGCTCTCGTCCTTCGTCTTGGTCGCAGCATCGCGCGACGTTCCCTGCGGCGTGCTGTTGGCCGTGTTCACGTCCTCATCCGAGGCCGACTGTTCGTCGGTCAGCGAGGTAATGACCAGCACTTCCTCGTTGTTCTCGGCCGTCGTCTGGGCGCGCACCACAATGGTGTAGTACACGTCGTTAGCCGATTTCTCAACAGACGAGACGGTGCCGAGCGGTAGACCCTTGGGGAACACACCGCCAATGCCCGAGGTCACGATGATGTCGCCAACCTTAACGTCGGAATCGACGCTCACGTACTCAAGACGCAGCGTGCCGTCAGCCTGACCCTGCAGCATGCCCTGGGCGCGCGTGTCCTGCACCATAGCGGACACGCCCGAGTTCTCATCGCCAATCAGGCGCACGGTGGACGTCTTGGCCGAGACCTCGATAATCTGGCCTATGACACCGGCAGAACTCGTCACAGGCATGTTGATGGTAAGACCGTCGGCAGAACCCTTATCGATGGTGACGGTCGAGGTCCAGGCATCGCCCGAAGCGCCGACGATACGAGCTGCGGTTGATTTGAGGTTGTAGGTCGACTGCAGGCCGACCAGCCCCTCCAGTCGCTCGGCGGTCTTTTGAGCCTCGGAGAGCTCGGCAACCTTAGAGGTCAGTTCCTCGTTTTGCTTCTTAAGCTCGTCAAGCGTGTCCTGCGACGCCGTAAGGTTAGAGAACACGTTACCGATCGCATTGAAGGGAGCCGCCACAGCCGAGCCCACAAAGCGCACCGGCGAGGTAATCGTCGTCACGCCCGAGCGCACGGCATGAATCGGTCCTGCCTCGCCCTCGCGGATGTAAAACGTGAGCAGCAACACCGAAATCAGGCTGAAAACAATCAACGGGCGCATACCCGTTGATTGTCGCTTGGTATTCAGATTTGTGGAGAAACCCGAAGATCGTGCCAAATGGAATCCACCTTTTGGAAATTAAGCATTGGTCTGGACGAAGCCGCCATCAAACGCATTGGCCTCGAGCACGCGGGCACAGCCGTTAACAACGTTATCGAGCGCCGTGGGGCTGACGTTGACCGAAACGCCGGTCTCATCGCGCAGGCGCACATCGAGACCGCGCAGCAGCGCGCCGCCACCGGTCAGCAAAATGCCATAGTACATAAGGTCCGAGGCAAGATCGGGAGGCGTAGCGTCGAGTGCGTCCTTGACGGCCTTGGCCATCTCGTCGAGCGGCTTGTTGAGTGCGCGACGAATCTCCTCGCTCTCGATGCGCACGGTCTTGGGCAGACCGGTGATCACGTCGCGGCCGTTGACCTCGACGTCGAGCTCATCCTTGAGCGGCACGGCGGAGCCGACCTTGATCTTGATGTCCTCTGCCGTACGCTCGCCGATGGCCAGGTTGTAGGCATCACGAACGTGCGTGAGGATGGCCTGATCGAACTCGTCGCCGGCAATACGGATGGACTGCGAGACGACGATGCCGCCCATAGCGATAACGGCAACCTCGGTGGTACCGCCACCGATGTCGATGACCATGGAGCCGGTGGGTTCCTCGACGGGCAGGTCGGCGCCGATGGCAGCCGCCATGGGCTCTTCGATCAGATAGGCCTGGCGGGCACCGGCCTGGATCGTGGCCTCAAAGACAGCGCGCTTCTCGACCGACGTGACACCGGAGGGAACGCAGACGACAACACGCGGACGCGGAGTCCACGGATAGCGCTTCTCGGACGCCTTGTCGATAAAGTAGCGAAGCATGGCCTCGGTAACATCAAAGTCGGCGATGACGCCGTCCTTCAGGGGACGAACGGCCACGATGTTGCCGGGCGTACGGCCGAGCATGCGCTTTGCCTCGATACCGACCGCCAAGATGCGCTCGTCGTTCTTGTCGATGGCGACAACAGAGGGCTCGCGAATGACGATGCCCTTGCCGCGCACGGAGACAAGCGTATTGGCGGTGCCGAGGTCGATGGCAAGATCGCCCGCATAGCTACCGAAGAACATATCCATCAAAGAAAACAACGCAACTCCTGATGTGTTGGATGATTGCTGGAAAACTACTAGCTCATCATACTAGCGCAAGCCCGGCGCCTCACTTGCGGTGAAGCGCCGGGCAAAGCTAAATCCCATAAGGTCACTACTGGTTGTCAGCAGCCGAGAAATCCATATCAAGCGAAGAAACGGCCCAGCCGATATGGTTGTCGGAGCGCACGAATTTGACGGTGTACTCCTGCTCGCCGCCCTTGGACAGCGATGCCTTCACCTTGGCGGTCGTCTCGGTCATGGACTGATCCATGCCCTCGACGGACACGGTGGCACCCTGCGGAATCGAGGAGATGATCATCGACTTAGCGTCCTCGGACAGGCTCGAGGCCAGGCAAGACTCGGCCTTTGCGGCGTCACCGTCGCCGGCAGCCTGGAACAGATCGGTAACGACAGACTCCTGAGACGGGAAGCCAAAGCCGCGCGTGTAGGCAAAGCCCAGACCGCCCGCGGCGATCAAAATAAGCAGAAGCAGAACGATGAAGACTTTAAGACCCGTATGGCGATGGCGACGACGGACCTTGGCCTGCTTACGATCCTGACGGTCCTGCTGGACCATCTCGGACTCGGACAGCGTAAAGAAGCCGGTGTCCGAGGGATCGGGCATAAACTGACCGGTCGCGCCCGTAGGATCGAGAGGATCGACGGCAGGAGCGTCCATCGCGGGCGCCGGAGCCGTGGCCATAGCCGTCTGGGCAGACAGCGCGGCAAGCGAATCGTGCACGCGGGCAAGCTCATCGGCCTGCTCGGAGGTGAGCTGGTAGATGCCATCGGCAGTAGCGGCGTTAAAGGCATCGAGTGCGTCGGAGGGGCGGCCGGCGGCAGAAAGCGCCTGACCCATGCCGGCGTTGAGCGCACGCGTGTCGTCGCGGGGGCCGGCAAAGTCGATAGCCGTGCGGTAAGTCTCCACGGCATCCGCCGGACGGCCGAGCTTAATGAAGCAACGACCGAGCTCGCCGAGCGCGGCGGCAGGAGCCGGATTGGCGCCGTCGATGGCAGCCTGACGGAAGGCGGTTCCCGCGTTGGCATAGTCGCCCGACTGGAACAGCGCATTGCCCAGGCCCAGATAGGCCTTGAACGGCGTGGCATAGGAAGCATCCTGCGTAGCAGCAGAGAACGCCTGAGCGGCCGTCGTGTAGTCGCCCACGGCGGCAAGCGCCTTGCCGCGGTTGGTGAGCAGCGCGCCGCGCTTGCCGTAGGTGCCGTCGTTGAGGGCGGCGGCATAGGCCTCGGCGGCCTCGGCATACATGCCCAGGTGCATCAAGGCGTTGCCACGAAGGTGATCGGCCTCGCCCATAATCTCATCGGGAGTCTTTGCCGCCCCAAGCATCTGGGCTGCAGCGGAAAAATCACCCGCGCGGTAAGCGGCGCGGCCCTGTTGGATCAGCTGGCTATTCAAGGAAGTCCCCTTTACTCGTGAACGATCTCGACATGGACGATCTCGTCGCCGGCACGCAGCTGCGAAATCACATCGAGACCCTCGACCGTGGTACCAAAGACGGTGTAACCGGAATCGAGGTTATGCTGGGCACCCAGGCAGAAGTAGAACTGCGAACCCGCGGAATCGGGGTCCATGGAGCGTGCCATGGCAAGGGCGCCATCGACATGGCTGTTGCGCGGATTGGTGGCAAACTCGCCCTTGATGCAGTAGCCGGGGCCACCGGTACCGGGCATACCGTCGGGGCCTTCAAGACCGGCAGCGACGTCGGCGCCGGACATGTCGCGGGTATTGGGGTCGCCGCCCTGGATAACAAAACCGGGCACATAGCGATGGAACTTAAGGCCATCATAGAAGCCCATCGTGGAAAGCTCGCAGAAGTTCGCGACATGAATGGGAGCGCCCTCGCCGTCAAACTTGACCTTGATGGTACCCTTCGACGTCTCGATTACGGCGCACTCGTCGCCGACAAGCTGATACTCGGGCGTGTAGAGCTCTTTCTTAAAACCAAACATGTGGTTCCTTCCTCGTGCGTTTAAAGCATATTTGTACGAATTGTAGCAATAAGCACGGGTTTACATCAATTGCGCACGTAGGTTATGCCGACTATGGCGAACTAATTTTAGGAACGCTGCTGCGGCTTCCAGGAACCCACATTGGCATCGTACTGGTTCAGCGCGCTGTTGCCGCCCTGCGCGATGGGCGCCAGGATCTCGCTTTGGTGGGAACTCATCGACTCGCCATCGGGAATGGCCAGCGAGATATCCCAGCTCTGGCAGATCACGTCGACGCGCTCATACATCCACTCGGCAAGCTGCTTTAAGTGGACGATGTCGTCCGCATAGACCGTATCGTCCTGTACTTTCAGGTTGTTGAGCTCATCTTGCGTCTTTTTGATCTGGTCGCGCAGGGCGTAGGCACTCTGCGACAGCTCCTGACGGGTGGACAGCGGCGTTCGGAGATAACCGTTGTTAAAGGAATCGATGACCTCGCCGATCTGGTCCTCGTCAGCGTAGGACACGATGGTCTGATACAGACCGTCGAGCCTGGTATAGAGTTGATCATCGGTGAGCACGGTTTCTTCCTGGACCACCTCGGCAGAATCGTCCTGCTTGGTATCGTCCTCAGTGGCCTCGCCCTTTTGGCGCGTGGGGAAGGTCGTCTGCGCGGCCTGGCCAAACTGGTCGTAGAAGCCAGGCATGACACCCATGGGATCGGTCGTCACGAACCAATAGGCACCGCCGCACACGACGGCAAGGACCGCGATGACGATAAGCGGCTTGGGAATATGACGCTTGTGCTTGTGATAGGCATCCTCGTCGGGGTGCACTTTGCGCTTGGGTTTTTGAGCATCGTCATGCAGGGAAACGGGCGTGGGAATATCGACCTTGGGGATAGCGAAATCCTTATCGAAAGCCGGCAGCACGCAGGTCTCATTGGGGTCGGCGGCGTCCGAAAGCACCGCAGCGGCAGAGGCCGGCGCATGCGGCACCTCGGTATCGATCTGCTCTTGCGTTAGGCGCGGAAAGCCCGCCGTGCGGCCCGCTGCCAGGTCGGATGCGGCCGCGTCCTCGGAGAGGATACCCGGAGCGGGGCGTCCGCATTTGGGGCACGTACGATCATGCGGAGAAAGACGGGCACCGCAGCCCTCACAGAACACGAACTCGGTGTGCTCCGGACCATCGCCCGGACCCACATAGGCGTTGCAGTAGGGGCAGAACGAGGCGCCGTCCTCGATAGTCTTAAGGCAATGCGGGCAGATCACGGCATCCTCTTTTCGAAGAAATTCAAACAATCGAGGTTAGAGCATAACATCGCCACGGCTCCACTGGAGCAAGGCACCAATTCAACATCGCAGGACAGTCTTTTGGGGGATGATCTTTTAATCCCCGTCCCAGAAGAATCATCCCTGAAGGCCGCGGACTACTTCTTTTTCTTGGGCATCGAGACTTTGATGCCTTGGGCGGACTTGGTTACGCGAGAGCGCTTGGCTCCGCTACCCTTCTTTTTCTTGGGCTGGGCCTGGGCCACGCCCTCGAGTGCGCGGGCCTCGGCCTCGCGAGCGGTGCGATCTTCGCGGCGCTGCGCCATGTCGGCGGCGACGCGCTTGGCAAAACGCTCGGCCGTCGAACCCGTCGAGCTCACCTTGCCGCCACCGCGACCCAGGTGGACGCGCACACCGCGGCCAAAACCAGTTGCGGCATGACGACGACGCGGCTTGAGCGAATCCATCATCGTGGCGAGCTTAAAGAACACCGAGCAGGTAAAGACCACGATGACAGCCAAGATTACCATCTGGCCCATCGACAGGTTGGCAATAGACAGCAGCTCCGGAAATCCGATAACGCCCACCAGGATGCCGGCGACTACAAACACAAAGAGCACCACACGTAAGGGCGTGAGAGGCTGCGAGATGCGCCAGATCAGGCTGACGCTCGCCGCGCACGACGTAAGCAGACACATCGTAGACAGCGTGAGCTGGCTAAAGCCAAACACGCGCGCCACAAAGATATCGAGCGCCGCAGCCAAAATGACCGCAATCGACGCCGGCAGTGCCCGCTTGAGCACGTTCGTCAAAAACGACCCCTTCACGCGAGCATTGTTGGGCTCCAGGCCCAACACAAAGCCCGGCGCGCCAATACAGAAGAAGTTAATGAGCGTCATCTGGATGGGCTCGAAGGGGTACGGCGGCAGCGCGATGCACAGCGCCGCCAGGCCCATCGAGAACAGCGTCTTGGTCAGGAACAGCGAGGCCGACCGCTGCAGGTTGTTGATGGAGCGACGGCCCTCGGCCACCACGGCGGGCATCGAGGCAAAGTCGTTGTCGACGAGTACGATCTCGGCCACGTTACGCGCGGCATCGGAGCCAGCCGCCATGGCGACGGAGCAGTCGGCCTCCTTGAGCGCCAGCACGTCGTTGACGCCGTCGCCCGTCATGGCCACGGTGTGCTGGCGGCGCTTGAGCGCCTGCACGAGCTCGCGCTTCTGCTGCGGGGTCACACGACCAAAGACATGGTAGCGGTCCACTGCGGCATCGAGCTTTGCCGGCGTATCGAGCGTCGTGGCGTCCACATAAGCGTCCGCCCCCGGCACGCCCACCACGCGCGCGATCGACGACACCGTACGCGGGTCGTCACCACTGATCACGTTGAGGGTCACGCCCTGCTCGTTAAAGTAGCCGATGGTCTCGGCCGCCGAGGTACGAATCTCGTCGCGGATGGTCACAAAGCCCACGGGCTCGGCCTCGCCCACCATATCGCCATCGGGCGTAAAGCCGTCCACGCGCGCCACCACGAGCACGCGGCAGGTATCGGCAAGCTCGGCGACACGGTTCTCGACCTGCGAAAACGCACGCTCCGAAAGCACAAACTGCGCAGCGCCCATCACATAGGAGCCCTGCGCAAACGAAGCGCCACTCCACTTTTTGGAGGACGAGAACGGAATGACCGACAGCGGCTCAGACACCTCGACCGGGCGATCGGCGTAATAGTTGAGCAGCGCCTGGCAGGTCTCGTTGGCATCGGCCGAAGTCGCACGCGCCACGTTAGCCAGCGCAAAATCGAGCACCGTGGTATCGACGGGGACGGCGGCGTCGCTCTCCCCCGCACCCATACCCTCGACCGGCAGCGGATACGTGCCCTCGACCTCCATGCGACCCGACGTGATGGTGCCCGTCTTGTCCAGGCACAGCACGTCGACGCGCGCGAGCGTCTCGATGCAGTAGAGCTGCTGCGCCAGCACCTTGCGGCGGGCCAGGCGCACCGTGGCGATGGCGAGCACCGACGAGGTCAGCAGCACCAGGCCTTGCGGGATCATGCCCAGCAGGGCGCCCACCGTGGACAGCAGCGCCGACGAGGGCACGCGGCCGGCCAGCAGCTCGGAGAAGCACCACGAAAGCGCGCTATCGCCCGGGGTTCCCGCGGCATCCCACAGCTCGCTCACACTCGAGGAAAACAACGCCAAACCGAGCGGGATCATGATGATGCTCGCAAACCGCACGATGGCGTTAAGCGCGTTCATGATCTCGGAATTGACCTTTTTGACGTACTTGGCCTCGTTATTAATTTTGGCTACGTAGTTGTCGGCGCCGACATGGATCACGCGGGCGCGCAGCAGGCCCGAGTCGATAAAGCTGCCGCTCATGAGCTCGGAACCGGGCTGTTTCTTAATAAGATCGCTCTCGCCCGTCAGCAGGCTCTCATTCACGAGCGCCTCGCCCGAAACCACCACGGCGTCAGCGGGGATCTGGTCGCCGCGCCCCAAGCGGATGATGTCATCGAGCACGATCTGGTCCAGGTCGAGCTCCACCTCGGCGCCGTCGCGCACCGCGATGGCCTTCTTGGAGGTCAGCAGTGTGAGCTTATCGACCATCTTCTTGGAACGCATGGATTGAATGACGCCAATAGCAGTATTGAGGAACACCACGAACAGGAACGTCAGATTCTTAAACGAACCGGTCAAAATGACCAGGAACGCCAAGATCACGTTGATCAAATTGAACAGCGTGCAGAGGTTCTCGATGATGAGCTCTTTGACCGACTTGGTCTTGAGCTCCATGTTGCGGTTGATCTTACCGGCGGCGATGCGCTCCTCGACCTCGGCGGTCGAGAGTCCGCGCTCGATATCCGTTGCTGCCATACCACATCCCATCACGTCGCGTCGGTATAAGAAAAACCGCCCGGACCATGCGAGGTTCGGACGGCCTTACGTTCGATGGTGCCCCATGTTGGATTCGAACCAACGGCCTTCTGCTCCGGAGGCAGACGCTCTAATCCCCTGAGCTAATAGGGCCAACGTTTGGCATTATACCCAAGTGCACCACGGGCTATCAAAATAAAAGAAAAAGCTTTGCAATTCCGAGGAAGACGCGGCACAACGGCTCACTTTAGAAGGCAAAAGCGAATCAGATAGTATAAACTCTCATGCACCATATATACACGGCTCGCGATGCGGGCCGTTTTTGCAAGGACTATCCATCGAGGTGAGAGGCACACCATGATTGCAATTTTAAAGCAGAGCGCCAGCGACGAGGCCGTCAGCCACATCGTCAGCTGGATCGAGAAAAAGGGACTCAAGACCGACGTCTCGCGCGGCGAGAACGAGACCATCATCGGCCTGGTGGGCGACACGACCAAGATCGACCCGTTCCTGCTCGAGTCCATGGACGTCGTCGAGCGTGTGCAGCGCGTCTCCGAGCCGTTCAAGCGCGCCAACCGCAAGTTCCACCCCGAGGACTCCGTCATCGACTGCGGCTACGGCGTACATGTAGGCGGCGACCAGTTCCAGGTCATCGCCGGCCCGTGCTCCGTCGAGGGCGAGAACCTCATCCGCATCGCCCGCCGCGTGAAGGCCGCCGGCGCCACGATGCTGCGCGGCGGCGCCTACAAGCCCCGCACGTCCCCGTACGCCTACCAGGGCATGGGCCCCGCTGGCCTGGACCTGCTGTGCGAGGCATCCGCCGAGCTCGGCATGCCGATCGTCACCGAGATCATGGACCCGCGCGACGTGCAGGTCTTCCTGGACAAGAAGATCGACGTCATGCAGATTGGCGCCCGCAACGCCCAGAACTTCCCTCTGCTCAAAGAGGTCGGCAAGACCAAGACCCCGGTCCTGCTCAAGCGCGGCATGTCCGGCACGATCGATGAGCTGCTCATGGCCGCCGAGTACATCATGAGCGAGGGCAACGACAACGTCATCCTGTGCGAGCGCGGCATCCGCACCTTCGAGACCCGCACTCGCAACACATTCGACCTCAACGCCGTGCCGGTGCTGCACCACCTGTCGCACCTGCCCGTCGTCGCCGACCCCAGCCACGCCACCGGCTACACCCGCTACGTTGAGCCCATGGCGCTTGCCGCGACCGCCTGCGGCGCCAACGGCCTGGAGATCGAGGTCCACGACGAGCCGAGCCGCGCCTGGTCCGACGGCGCCCAGGCCCTCACCCCCGATCAGTTCGACGACACCATGCGCCGCATCCGAGCCATCCGCGAGGTCGTCTGCCAAGAGACCATGGAGTAGCCCATGGGTACAGTGAGAAACGCGCGCGTTAACCAGGGCGGCCCCAAGTGCGCCGGCATCGTCGGCCTTGGCCTCATCGGCGGCAGCTTTGCCCGCGGCTATGCGCAGGCGGGCGTCCGCGTGCTGGCCTGGGATCCCGATGACGATGTCATGACGGCCGCCAGCATGGGCACTGTCGCCGGCGAGCTCAACGACGAGACGCTCGGCGAATGCGACATCATCGTCCTGGCTTGCTACCCCGAAGCCTGCATCGAGTGGCTCGAGGCACACGCCCAGGCACTCGCCGACGCCACCGATACCGAGGCCATCATGGGCCCCGTGGTAATTGACACGGTGGGCGTCAAGGGTATCGTGTGCGAGCGCGCCTTTGAGCTTGCCCGCGAGCACGGCTTTTACTTTGTGGGCGCGCACCCCATGGCGGGCACGCAGTACTCGGGCTATGCACACTCCCGCGCCGACCTGTTCCAGGGCGCCCCGCTGGTGCTCGTACCGCCCGCGGTGGACGATGCGCTCAAGCTGGAGCTTTTGGGCCAGGTGCGCGAGATGGTGCGCCCCTTGGGCTTTGGCAAGTTCAGCGTGACCAGCGCCGCCGAGCACGACCGTGTCATCGCCTTCACGAGCCAGCTTGCGCACGTGGTATCCAACGCCTACGTCAAAAGCCCCACTGCCCAGGTCCACCACGGCTTTTCGGCCGGTAGCTACCGCGATCTCACCCGCGTGGCGCACCTCAACCCGCAAATGTGGTCCGAGCTCATGATCGACGACGCCGACGCGCTCGCCTTCGAGATCGACCATCTGATCGAATCGCTTGGCGCCTACAGCCGCGCGCTCAAGGACCGCGACCAGCGCTATCTAGAGAATCTCCTTGCCGAGGGCGACCGCATTAAGCGCGCACTCGACGACGAGGCCTCCCACTAGACAACCCATCACGCCAGGTCGAAAGGACCGAAGCTTATGGCGATTACCATCGATATCGACACTGCACGCCCCTACCAGGTGCATGTTGGCACGTTTTTGCTGGAGCAGGCGGGGCCGCTCGTGCGCGCCACCGCCGGCGGCACCAAGGCCGTCATCGTGACGGACACCAACGTGGGCCCGCTCTACCAGATGCCCGTTAAGCAGAGCCTGGAGGCGTCAGGCTACGAGGTGAGCATCTGCACCTTCGAGGCCGGCGAGGCCCATAAGCGCGCCGAGACCTACGTTGCCATTTTGGAGTTTGTGGCCGAGCACGAGCTTTCGCGCTCCGACGTGATCGTGGCACTCGGCGGCGGCGTCGTGGGCGACGTGGCGGGCTTTGTGGCCGCCACCTACATGCGCGGCTGCAAGTTTGTGCAGATCCCCACGAGCCTGCTCGCCATGGTGGATTCGTCGGTGGGCGGCAAGACCGCCATAGACCTGGCTGCCGGCAAGAACCTGGCCGGCGCCTTTTGGCAGCCGAGCGTGGTTATTGCCGACGTGGGGTGCCTGGCCACCCTCACGCCCGAGCAGTTCGCCGACGGCTGCGGCGAGGTCGTCAAGCACGCCGTGATCGCCGACCCGGAGCTTTTCGCCGAGCTGGAGAAGACCCCGCTCACGCTGGAGCTGCTCAACCGCGATGTGGCCCGCGTAGCGCTTATCATCGCCCGCAATATCGACATCAAGCGCGCCGTGGTCGTCGCCGACGAGCGCGAAACCAACCAGCGCAAGCTCCTCAACTTTGGACACAGCGCCGGACACGCCGTCGAGGCCTGCGAGCACTTTGAGCTCGGACACGGCAACTGTGTGTCGATCGGCATGGGCATCATCACGCGCGCCGCGGCCCTGCACGGCGTTTGCGATGCCGCACTGCCCGGTCGTATTGAGGAACTCTGCGCCCGCCATGGCCTCAAGACCCGCTGCGACCTAGATGCCGATGCCGTCTTTGCCGAGGCGCTCCACGACAAGAAGCGCGCGGGCGACACCATCGACCTGGTGATTCCGCACGGCATTGGCCGCTGCAGCATCGACCGCACGCCACTTTCCACTTTCCACGAACTCATTGCCGAGGGCCTCGGCCAGAAGGGAGACGCATCCGCATGCTAGCCCGCATCACCCCGTCCCCGCTTAAGGGCACCGTTCCCGCCATCGCGTCCAAATCGATGGCGCATCGCCTCATCATCTGCGCTGCGCTTGCCAACGGCGAGACGCACGTCACCTGCAACACCACCTGCGCCGACATCGAGGCCACGGTGCGCTGCCTTACGGCACTGGGTGCTCGCATCGAGACCGTCGAGGACGGCTTCCAGGTCCACCCCACCATGAAGAGTGTTGAGTTTGGCCTGCTCAAGGCCCTTGCCGGCGGCACGCTTGACTGCGGTGAAAGTGGCTCCACGCTGCGCTTTATGCTGCCTGTCGCCTGCGCGCTGGGTGCGGATGCCACCTTCGTAGGCCAGGGCCGCCTGGGCGCCCGCCCGCTCTCCCCGCTCTCGGACGAGATCATCGCCGCCGGCTGCGACCTACAGGGTCTGGGCGGTTTTCCGCTCAAGACGAGCGGCCGCATGCGCCCGGGCACCTTTGTGCTTCCGGGCAACGTGAGCTCGCAGTACATCTCGGGCCTGCTGCTGGCAGCCCCGCTGCTGGCCCAGCCCTCCTGCGTGCAGGTAACCGGCCTCATCGAGAGCCGCCCCTACATCAACCTGACGATACAGGCCATGAAGGCCTTTGGCGTCGAGGTCAACGTCGAGCGCATTCCGGCCAAGGACGGCCAGCCCGAGGTCACGAACTTCCGCGTGAGCAGTGGCTCGTACCGCACGCCCGGCAGCGTGGCCGTCGAGGGCGACTGGTCCAACGCCGCCTTTTGGCTGTGCGCCGGCGCCATCGGTACCGACCCAATCACCGTCGAGGGCGTGTCGCTAAGCTCCGCACAGGGCGACCGTAACGTGCTTGCCGCGCTTTCGCGCTTTGGCGCCCGCATCGTGCGCTCCACCAACGCCGCCACCGTGCAGTCCGACAAGCTCGCCGGCTTTGAGATGAGTGCCCACGACATTCCGGACCTGGTGCCCGTCATCTCGGCCGTGGCCTCGCTGGCACAGGGCCGCACCTTTATCCGCGATTGTGCCCGTCTGCGCATCAAGGAATCCGACCGCTTGGTCACCACCACCCGCGAGCTCACCGCGCTGGGCGCGCAGGTGCGCATTGCCGGCGACGACCTCATCATCAAGGGCGTCGACGCCTTTACCGGCGGCGAGGTCGATTCGCACAACGACCATCGCATCGCCATGATGGCCGCTATCGCCGCGAGCCGCGCCACCGGCGAGGTCGTGATCCACGGTGCCGATGCCGTCAACAAGTCCTATCCCGATTTCTTCGACCACTACCGCCTGCTGGGCGGCAAGGTCACACTCGAGGAGGAATAGCATGTCCTCGACCTTTGGCAACGTCTTGCACTTAAGCATCTTCGGCCAGTCGCACTCCCCCGCCATCGGCTGCTCCCTCGATGGCATCCCGGCGGGCATCGCTGTTGACCAGGAGCGGCTGCAGGCCTTCCTTGACCGTCGTGCCCCCGGTCGCGACGAGACCGCGACCAAACGCCGCGAGGCCGACGCCGCCCACATCATCGCCGGTGTGGTCGATGGACATACCACGGGAGCACCCATCGCCGCGATTATCGAGAACACCAACACGCGTTCAAAGGACTATTCCGAGCTGCGCCGCAAGCCCCGCCCCGGACACGCGGATTTTCCGGCGCGCGTGAAGTATCACAACATGCACGATGTCGCTGGTGGCGGGCATTTCTCCGGCCGCCTGACGGCACCCCTGTGTATCGCCGGCGGCATTGCGCTGCAGGCACTCGAGGCCCGCGGCATTAACGTGATGGCGCACGTCGCGCAGATCGGCGGCATCTCCGACCTGCCGATGGACGATATGGTCTATCGCGAGGCCGACCGCAAGGCGATCCTAACGAACGATCTTCCTTGCATTGACGCCGCCACAGCCGGCCGCATGCGTGAGGAGATCCTAGCCGCGCGCGACGAACTCGACAGCATCGGCGGCATCGTGGAGTGCGGCATTTACGGGCTTCCCGCAGGCATCGGCGACCCCATGTTCGACGGCATCGAGAACCGCATCGCGCAGATCGCGTTTGGCATTCCCGCCGTAAAGGGCGTGGAGTTTGGCATGGGCTTTGCCGTGGCCGCCATGCGCGGCAGCGAGAACAATGATCCGTATCGCATCGATGCCGAGACCGGCGAGATCGAGGTCGAGTCCAACAACGCCGGCGGCATCCTGGGCGGTATTTCGACCGGCGCGCCCGTCATGTGGCGCATGGCCGTAAAGCCGACGCCCTCCATTGGCCGCGAGCAGCAGACGGTGGACATGGACGCTATGGAAAATGCCGAGCTCTCGGTCCACGGCCGCCACGATCCCTGCATCGTCCCCCGAGCTGTCCCCGTAGCCGAGGCAGCCGCCGCCCTTGCCATCTGGGACGCCCTCCTCGAAGACGCCGCCCAGCGCTAACTACCCACCCCTCAACATCCCCCGACACGTGAAAGGGGTCTCCATGGACCTTGCTGACATCCGCCAGGCCATCGATGGCATCGACACCACGCTCCTCAACAGCTTTGTCGAGCGCATGGACATTGCCACCGAGGTCGCCAAGTCAAAAATCGAGATGGACAAGGCCGTCTTCGACCCCGCCCGTGAGCGCTCCAAGCTCAACAACCTCGCCAGCCGCGCCCCCGAGCGCTACGAGGCGCAGACCATCACCCTGTTCCGTCTCCTCATGAGCATGAGCAAGGCCGAGCAGCAGCGCTACATCAACGAGCTCAAGGGCATCACGGTGTCGCAAAAGGCCCATGCCACGGCTGCAGCCTCCGACACGCCCTTCCCTCAAACGGCCACCGTCGCCTGCCAGGGTGTTGAGGGCGCTTACAGTCAAATCGCCGCGTGCAAACTCTTCGACGTGCCCGACATCGCGTTTTTCGAGACCTTCGAGGGCGTTATGCGCGCCGTGCGCGACGGCTTCTGCGAGTTTGGCGTGCTGCCCATCGAGAACTCCACCGCCGGCTCAGTCAACGCCGTCTACGACCTGCTCGCCCAGTTCGACTTCCACATCGTGCGCTCGCTGCGCCTCAAGATCGACCACAACTTGCTCGTCAAGCCCGGCACCAAGCTCGCGGGCATACGCGAGGTCTACAGCCACGGTCAGGCCATCGCGCAGTGCGCTAGCTTTATCGAGGCGCACGGCCTGCACGCCACCAAGTACCCCAACACCGCCATGTCGGCCGAGATGGTCGCCAGCTCCGAGCGCACCGATGTTGCCGCCATCGCATCGCGCAGCTGCGCCGCACTCTACGGTCTGGAGGTGCTGGAGCCCAACATCCAGGACTCGGACAACAACTACACGCGCTTTGTCGTCATCAGCCGCGAGCCACGCGTCTACCCCGGTGCCAACCGCACCTCGCTTATGATTACCACGGCCAACGAGCCGGGCGCGCTCTATCGCGTACTCGAGCGTTTCTACGCGCTCAATATCAACCTCATCAAGCTCGAGAGCCGTCCCATCCCCGGGCATGACTTTGAGTTTATGTTCTACTTTGACCTGGACTGCCCCTTTGGTAGCAAGGCCCTCGACGACTTGCTCGACTCCATCGATGACGTGTGCGAGAGCTTCACCTACTTTGGCAGCTACACGGAGGTGCTCTAGATGACCGATACCGCCGCAACCCGCCCCTACGGCGTGCTGGGCCGCGTGCTGGGCCACAGCTACACCCCGACCATCTACAAGGAGCTCGCGGGGCTCGAGTACGTACGATTTGAGCGCGAGCCCGAGGATCTTGAGGCCTTTATGACAGGCGACGAATGGGAGGGCACCAACGTGACCATCCCCTACAAGCGCGCCGTCATGGACTACCTGGACGAGCTGAGCCCACTCGCCGAGCGCATGGGAAACGTCAACACCATCACGCGCCTGCCCGACGGCCGCCTGCGCGGCGACAACACCGACTACTTCGGTTTCCAGTGCTTGGTTGAAGAGCTGGGCGCCCAGGTTGCCGGCAAGAAGGCCCTCGTGCTCGGTGCCACCGGTGGCGCCGGCACCACTGCCAGCATGGTGCTCGGCGACCTGGGCGCCATCGTCGTGCCGGTCGGCCGTACGAGCGAAGTCAACTACGACAACATCGCGCAGCAGTCCGATGCCGCCCTGCTCGTCAACTGCACGCCCGCCGGCATGTTCCCCCATTGCCCCGACGCGCCTTGTACGCTCGAGGGGCTCGATGCGCTCGAGGGCGTCATCGACATTGTCTACAACCCCGCTCGCACGGGACTCATGCTCGAGGCCGAGCGCCGCGGCATCCCCTACATCGGCGGTCTGCTCATGCTCGTGGCCCAGGCGGCGCAAGCCGTTGAGCGCTACACCGGCCAGGTCACTCCGCGCGAGCGCATTCTGGACGTAACGGAGCGCCTGTCACGCCGCGAGCAGAACATCGCGCTGATAGGCATGCCGGGCTCGGGCAAGACCCGTGTGGGCGAGCAGATTGCCCTGCTCACGGGGCGAGAGCACATCGACCTGGACCGCGCCCTCGAGGAGCGCCTGGGCAGGCCCTGCGCCGACTTTATCGTCGAGAGCGGCGAGGCGGCCTTCCGCGAGCAGGAGACGGCGGTGCTGGCCGGCATCTCCAAGTGCAGCGGCCTGGTGCTTTCCACGGGCGGCGGCGTGGTCACGCGCGACGAGAACTACCCGCTACTGCACCAGAACAGCCAGATCGTGATGCTCAACCGCAAGCTCGACGAACTCGCCCACAAGGGACGCCCCATCACCGCCCGCGATGGTATCGACAAGCTGGCCGAGCAGCGCATGCCGCGCTACCGCGCCTGGGCCGACTACATCATCGACTCGCGCGACTGCGCCGCCAACACCGCCCAAACCCTCCTCGACACCCTCCCACCCGCTCTCTAATCAAAACCACCACAAAGGGGACAGGCAACTTTGTGGTGGTTTTCCAATCGCAAAGGAAGCAACCATGAAAGCACTCGTCATCAACGGCCCCAACCTCAACATGCTCGGCATTCGCGAGCCGGGCATCTATGGCAGCGACAACTACGACCGTTTAGTGCAGATCTGCCAGGAAGCGGGCGCCGCACAGGGCTTCGACGAGGTCGAGGTCTTCCAGTCCAACCACGAGGGCAGCATCGTCGACAAGATTCAGGAGGCTTACGGGAAGGTCGACGGCATCGTCATCAACCCGGCGGCATACACGCACACGAGCGTCGCGATCCTCGACGCCCTCAAGGCCGTCGCCATCCCTGCCGTCGAGGTCCACATCAGCGCCGTCGAGACCCGCGAGGACTTCCGTCAGGTGAGCTACGCCCGCCTGGCCTGCTTCGCCACCATCACCGGCGAAGGCCTCCAAGGCTACGCTCACGCGTTAGAGCTGCTGAAAGAGCGTCTCGAAAAGTAGCCTCGCGAGCAAATCCATCAACGCGATTCGCACGCCAATAATGCCAGTGCCGCCAGCAGCAACCTCACTACTGGCGGCACTTTATTACTGGCATATAATCGTTGCAGTCACAAAACGTCTGGAGACGCTCATGTTAAGCATCCATCTGGGAGATTACCCCCGTTCCATCTACGATACCGAAACCTATTTTAGGAACTCATACCTGGATTCCTGGTTCGAGGACCCTATGGCAGCGCAGATGATTAAAGGCGTTGACGGTTCAGAGCTCATCGGCCCCCACAACATCATCAGCAAACAGCTCGGTTCGATTACGCCCCTCGAGCTTTCCGGCGGCGTTAAAACGCTACTTCTGGTGCGCAATCTCCCAAACATGGTGTTCAATGCATCCACTTGCGGAGATAACTGCGCCCGCTGGCTGCTCAAAATTGGCAAAGAACAGGATGTGCTGGTAACCCTTTACCACATCATGAAATTCCCCTGGAAGCATTTTGAGATTCGCATTAATAACGATGGCCGCATCGTTAGAAACATGCAGGAGTTTGTCGGCGCCACGAATGACTTTTTGGATGTTGATGAGTAATGAAGGGAACACACACTGTTGTCGTGGAGCGCGCAAAAGTCAAATACACGCTCACCTTTAAACGCAATATTTCCTTCATCCGTGGCAACAGCGGCACGGGCAAAACGACGCTCATCTCGATGATTCGCGACTACAACGACCGAGGACCGGAAAGCGGCGTTGCACTTAGCTCCGACGTGCCTTGCGAAACGCTTTCCGGCAGACGCTGGGAGCGCGAGCTGTCGATCATCGAAGATTCAATCGTCTTTCTAGATGAGGGCAACGAGTTTATCTACTCAAAGGACTTCGCCAAAGCCGTAAACGGCTCATCCAACTATTTTGTCCTGATATCTCGTCGAGACGCCAGCGAACTCCCCTACAGTGTCAACGAAATCCTAAAGCTGGTAAACACCACGAGTAAAACAATCAATGGCCGAAAGAGCGATAAACGCTTCTACTCGGTAACAAAACCGATATACAGCCACACGGCAAGCATGCTATATCAGGACCTAAATGTTGGATTCGAAATACCCGATGCCGTGGTTGTGGAGGACAGCAAGTCTGGTTATCAGTTTTACAACGCTCTTTGCAAACGGCTCGGAATCCCCTGCTATACGGCCACCGGCGTTGCGAATCTAAAACGTACGATTCACGAATGCCCCGAGCAAAACGTTCTTGCCATAGGAGACGGCGCAGCGTTTGGTCCCTACATCGAAAAAGTGCTCGGACAGCGCGTTTACAAGAACGTACGCTTGTTCCTCCCCGAATCATTCGAGTGGACACTCCTGCAATCTGGCCTCATTCCCAGTAACGATATCTTAAAAATCCTCGAGGATCCCTCAAGCTATATCGAAAGCCGCGACTACCTGAGCTGGGAGCGGTTCTTCACCGACGTATTGATCAAGTACTCGGCAGACACTCGCTACGTCTACAGAAAGGCACGGCTCAACGAGCAGTACCTAAAGCCGCAGGCGATGGATGCAGTTGCAAGCGTCTTGCCCGAGTGTCTGAAGGCGTAATTAAAAGTGGGGAGGACCAACTTGGTCCTCCCCACTTTTAATTACGCCTTCCTGATCACGTATGCCAGGCCGATATCGCAGGCGCAACGTACGATTGATGCAAAGAGCCACGATGTTGGCAGCGTCATAAGTAGAGGCATCGTCTGCCAAGGGATAAACCAATCGACCGCGTGGATTGCAAAGATTGCCAGACTGGCTTGTCCGCAAAACACGAGTCCTCGCTCAAAGGACCCCAAAACCGGCACGTCTTTCAACTTCTCCAACGCCATCGAAACCCAACAGACGCAGTAGCTACCCGCAACAGCAGCAACCGTCGCAACAACAAATCCATCCACGCGGCGGCTCGAAAGCTCAAGCCCACTCAGCGCGGCAAGGACGAGCCAAGCAACACCGGCTCCAATAAACAGCAGAGGCTTGCTCACGCTCGGCTCCAGCCCCCTTTGGCGCGCCATATAACCAATCCACATCAGCAAGACGATATAGCAGCTCAAATCCAAATCGAGCGGCAGGTAAGCACCAAAATAGCGAGACACGCTCAAACCGCAAAAGGCAATCGAGGCACAGACAACGCCCTGCCAAACAACCCCAATCCCGCCGCGATCAAACAGCCGCACAAGCGCATTAAACAGCAGGCGCGACGTAAACAGCGCCGCCAAAAACCATGCCATGCCAACGGCAGCGACACCAAGCCCAGGGACATCAACGCCCGAAGCAAACACAAGCATCTTAAACCCCGCAACCAGCGTACCGTTCGTCAAAGGAACACCGCTCATCAAGAACGTCGGCACCTGCCACGCCAGTGCAAGAACCACATACGGCACCAGCAGGCGTGACACCGAACCACTCAGCAGCTCACGCCACGGCTTCGGCCTAAACGTATACCCGGCAAGAATAAAGAACAACGGCATGTGAAACGAGAAGATCGCGTGTCGCAAGGGAGAGGGATTTGGAACGGTGTGCCCCACAATGACCAGAATAATTGCGATCCCCTTTGCAATATCAATCCAGTCGAGCCTTTTGCTTCCCATTGCGAACCCTTCAAAACCGCAGCACACAAGATGAAAAAAGCCCAGACCACCTAGCGGTCCGGGCTTAATAAACGATGGTGCTCCATGGCGGATTCGAACCGTCGACCTTGGGATTAGAAGTCCCCTGCTCTATCCAACTGAGCTAATGGAGCAAATAACCGCACGCCCAAACAAGCACAAGCCTGTCAGGCGCAAGTAATTATAACCTAGTTGAACTGCTCGCGGTACGCCTTGCAGACCTCATCGACCGGACCGTCCATGCGAAGGTCACCCTTCTCAATCCAAACGGCACGCTGGCAGATGCGCTCAACCTGCTCCATAGAGTGCGAAACGAACAGAACCGTCACGTCACCGCTCTGGATAAAGTGCTGGATGCGGGCCTCGCACTTCTGCTGGAAGAACACATCACCGACGGACAGCGTCTCGTCAACGATTAGAATATCGGGCTCGGTAATCGTCGCGATTGCAAAGGCGATACGCGCCACCATGCCCGAGGAGAAGTTCTTAAGCGGCATATCGACAAAGTTCTGCAGCTCAGCGAACTCGATAATGCCGTCAAAGTTGGCGTCGATGAACTCCTTGGTATAGCCGAGCAGGGCACCGTTCAGATAGATGTTCTCGCGGGCAGTCAGCTCGGGGTCAAAGCCGGCACCAAGCTCAATCAGCGGCGCGATGTTACCGTGCACCTTAACACTGCCCTCGCTAGGCTCAAGCACGCCAGCGATAATCTTGAGCATCGTAGACTTGCCGGAGCCATTGGTGCCGACCAGACCCACGACCTCGCCACGATGAATATCGAACGAGATGTGCTTAAGCGCCCTAAACTCCTCAAAGAACAGCTCGTGCTTGGCAAGCTTGATGAAGTACTCCTTGAGGTTGGTCAGCGACTCGGACGCCATGTTAAAGATCATGGTGACGTCGTCGACCTCGACAGCCAGAGGCTGCTCGCTGTAATCAACAACAGATTCAGTCATCACAGCACTCCTTAGATGTAGAGGATGAACTTGCGCTCGGACTTATGGAACACGGTGTAGCCAATAACAAGCGCAAGGACCGCCCAAGCGACGCACATACCAAACGTCAAAAGCGAGGGCGTAGTCTGGAACAGGAAGATATCACGCATAAACTGCAGGTAGTTGTACATGGGGTTCGCATACACCAAGATCCGAACGATATGCGGCATCTGAGCAACAAAGTCGGTCGTCCAGAAAATAGGCGTGATATAGGTCCAAGCCGTGATGACAACACTCCACAGATGCATAACGTCGCGGAAAAAGACCGTGAGGGCCGAGAGCATCATGCCCAAGCCCATGCAGAAGCACATAAGCAGCAGCAGGCAGACCGGCAGCAGAATCAGGTGCCAAGAAGGCATAACATGGAACCACAGCATGACGATGGCAACGGCGACCAGCGAGAAGGCAAAGTTAACCAGCGAGAAGAGCACCTTCTGTACTGGGAAGACCCAACGGTGCACCTTAACCTTCTTGAGCAGCGGGGCAGCACCCACGATCGACGTCAGGGCCTGGTTCGTAGACTCGGACATGACGGCAAAGGTAACGTTACCCACGATCAAGTACAGCGGGTACATCTCGGGCGTAATCGAGCCATTGCGGCCCTGGGCAAAAATCGTCGAGAACACGATGGCCATGACGATCATCATCAGAAGCGGGTTGAGCACCGACCATGCGACGCCCAGAACGCTACGACGATACTTGATCTTAAAATCCTTGGTAACCAGCTGACGAAGGATAAACGCGTCCTTCTCAAATTCGTTCTTAGCAAACGTCGCAGGCAGACTGCGAGCTTCTTGTTGCTTTGTCTGATCCGACACGGATGCAACTCCTTTACTCGTAATCGTTGACAAACGAACAGTATAGACCCGACGGCCATGCAAACGATTCGCGCAACAAAACTGGAGAACTAACCCACATCTTAGGATGACAAGCCCAAACGGCTATACTTTCAAGGATTGATTGTATAAGGAGCATTGAGTGAATTCTAAATCCATCGCCGTCATCATCCCTTGCTACAACGAAGCGCTCACGATTGGTAAGGTCATCGACGACTTTCACCGCGAGCTTCCGCAAGCGACGGTCTATGTCTATGACAACAACTCGTCGGACGATACCTCACGCATCGCCACCGAGCACGGCGCCACGGTCCGCTTTGAACCCCGTCAGGGAAAGGGCAACGTGTGCCGCCAGATGTTTCGCGACATCGACGCCGATTGCTACCTGATGGTCGACGGAGACGACACCTACCCCGCCGAGGCGGCCAAAGCCCTCTGCGAGCCCATCCTTAACGGCACGGCCGATATGACCGTAGGCGACCGCCTTTCCAACGGCACCTACGCCGAGGAGAACAAGCGCGCATTCCACGGCTTTGGCAACAATCTGGTCCGCGCCATGATCAAGTGGATCTATGGTTACAGCTTCGATGACGTCATGACCGGCTACCGCGCCATGAGCCGCCCGTTCGTTAAAACCTTCCCTGTGCTTTCCGAGGGCTTCCAAATCGAAACCGAGCTCTCGATCCACGCCGTCGACCACCGTTGGCGCATCAAAGATGTGCCCATCGAGTACCGCGACCGTCCGGAAGGCTCCGAGTCCAAGCTCAATACCGTGAGCGACGGCATTAAAGTCGTCGCGATGATCGGCACGCTGTTCAAGGACTACCGCCCGCTGAAGTTCTTCAGCCTCGTCGCGCTTCTGTTTGCGGTAATCGGCCTTGCCCTGGGCATGCCCATCGTTGTCGAGTATTTCCAGACCGGTCTGGTCCCGCGCTTCCCCACCGCCATACTCGCCGCGTCGTTTATGTTCCTGTGCGGTCTGAGCCTTGCGACCGGATTCATCCTGGATTCCGTGGCAAAGGTCGAAAAAAAGCAGTGGGAGGTCAACGTGTACAGCAAGTACGCCTACGACGACCAGCCCTGCCACCCTACTTCCAAGCCAAGCGAGAGGTAAACCACCATGCCGCTCATCTCCATCGTCGTGCCGTGCTACAACGAGCAGGAATCACTTCCAATCTTTCTCAAAGAGCTCGATGGCGTCGTTCGCATCATGACCCAGCAAAACCCCGGCATCTCCTTTGAAGCCGTCCTCATCGACGATGGCTCGGCGGACAAAACGCTCACTGTCATGAAGGCGGAGGCCGAGGCGGCGCACCCATACGCCATCCGCTGGCACTCTTTCTCGCGCAACTTTGGCAAGGAGGCGGCACTACTCGCCGGACTCCAGCACGCAAAGGGCGACTATGTTGCCACCATGGACGCTGACATGCAGGACCCGCCCTCGCTCTTGCCGCAAATGTACGAGATTCTGCAAACCGAAGACTACGACAACGTCGCCACACGCAGGACCACCCGCAAAGGCGAGCCTCCCATCAGGTCGTTCTGTGCCCGTATGTTCTACAAGATCATCAACCGCATTTCCAAGGCCGACATCGTTGACGGAGCACGCGATTTTAGGCTTATGAAGCGACCTATGGTCAACGCCATCATCTCCATGGGCGAATACAACCGATTCTCCAAGGGCATTTACGGCTGGGTCGGCTTCAAGACCAAATGGCTCCCCTACGTAAACGTCAACCGCGTGGCCGGCGAGACCAAATGGAACTTTTGGTCGCTGCTCCTCTATTCCATCGACGGCATCGTCGCGTTTTCCACGGCGCCGCTCTCCCTCGCTGCCCTCACGGGTATCGTCTTCTGCCTCATCGCTATTCTGGGATTCGTCGTCATCCTAGTAAAGACGCTTGTTTGGGGCGACCCCGTCGGCGGATGGCCGTCGCTCGCCTGCCTCATAACGCTGTTTGGCGGCATGCAGCTCCTGTGCCTGGGAATCATTGGCGAGTACCTGGCAAAAGCCTACTTGGAGGCCAAGCGCCGCCCCATCTATATCATCCGAGAGTCCAACGAGGAATCTGATGACACGGCCCAATAACAGCACGCTCAAGAATGTGGCGTTCTACGCCGCCTGCTTCACGTTTTCCGTCGCACTCTTTGTCGCACTTGCAGCGGCAGGGCATGTCTACCCCTTTGGCGACAACTCGTTTCTCACCAACGATCTCAAATACCAATACATCGACTTCTTCGCGTGGTTTCGCCGCGTCCTTTTAGGAGAGGCAAACCTTCGCTATTCCTTCTCGCAAGGACTCGGCATGAACACATGGGGGCTCTATAGCTACTACCTCGCCAGCCCCTTCAACCTGCTCTGCGCGCTGTTTCCCGCAGACAAGCTGACGCTCTTCATATTTGCCATAACCGCGCTCAAACTGGGCTGCATCCACATCAGCAGCGCTTGGTATGTGCAAAAGCGCTTTGACCTGTCCAAGCCCGCCGCATTCCTGCTTTCCCTCTCGTTCACGTTTTGCAGCTGGACCATCAGCAACCTGCGCAACCCTCTCTGGATCGATTGCCTCATCCTGCTGCCCATCTGCGCCTACGGATGCCACGAGCTCATCCGCAAGCGGCGCATGATCCGCCTCGTCATCGCAACCGCGCTCAATGTCATGTTCTGCTGGTATACGGCCTACATCAGCATCCTGTTCCTCTGCATCTTCGTATTGATCGAATTTGTCGATTATGTTGCAGAAAAAGGATTTAGCTGGAAGCTCATGCTCGATCGGGCCCTGCGATTCGCCGGGGCCATCGCGCTTGGACTGCTTCTGTCCGCCTGGACCTTTTTGCCGACCATCCTTGCCATGTCCAAGGGCGGTCCCGTTCTAGCACTCGGCCCCCTACTTAAAACCAGCCTCAAGTCGGTCATCAGGGGCTTTCTTCCCTGCATGTGGGTAAGCAACGAAAGCACACCGCAGTTCTATTGCGGCATCATCATGATGCTGCTTGCGGTGAGCCTGCTGGTTAACCGCACGGTTTCAATCAAGACGCGCATCGCAACACTCGTCGTCACGATAATCCTGGTTGCAAGCTCCGTTTTGAGCCCGCTCGAGTACATCTGGTGCGGCATGCGCGTTCCCAACGGCTTCTACTCGCGCACGGCTTTTTTGCTGAGCTTCTTTGCGCTGTGGGCTGCGGGCTATACCCTGCAGATCCTCAAGGATCAACCTAAATTGCGCCAAGCCTATCGCCCCGCCGTCATCTTGCCACTCCTGGCACTAACCGCCATTGAGTTGTTTGCCAACGCCCATGTCATTTGGAATCAGCTGTACGTAGGCTATTCCGAAGAAGCCAACAGCACCTATGTCGCCACCGCAACCGACACGATCACGGCCATTCAAGACCAGACTTCGGCGTCGTTCTATCGCATTGACCGCACGACCGCACGCGTCGACAGCGCCTCCCTCAACGAAGGCCTGTCGCTTGGGTACAACCAGTTGTCTTCGTATTCGTCTGCCAACAACCCGCAGGCCATCGCACTGCTCAACTCCCTTGGATACAGCAGCGTCGGCGAATTCTCGACCCGTTATGCCGAACCCATTCTCGCCGTCGATGCCCTACTGGGAGTCAAGTATGCCATTCCCGAGAACGCGCCTGCGGGATACGTTTTAGCCAAGATGAATCAGGCCGACTCCACAAGCGCAGTGTACGAGAACCCCTATGCGCTCAGCATTGGCGTCGCAGCCTCAAGCGATATCCAAAACAGCACGCTGAAGAGCGAGAACCCCTTCGAAAAGCAAAACGAACTCTACAGCAAAATCCTAGGCCGCGAGGTCAATCTCTATACCAAGATCGAGGCCACGAGCACTGAGAATAGCGATAGCATAAAGCAATGGAGCGTTACTGTACCGGCAAGCTCCATCGGATACCTCTACATTAACAAAGATGCGACCGCCGGCAGTTATTGGCCAGTCACCCTTACCATCGACCAGCGAACGATCACAAACGAGGCCTGGAGATTCGACAATAATATCCGCCAGATTGCGGATGCATCGGACGCCCCGAGCCAGCATACGGTGTCAATCGGAGTCGCAGAGGGCTATACAGACATGCCCCAAGACAATGAGCCGGTCTTTTACGCCCTCAATCTGGACGTTTTCGAGCAGATTATTAGCGAGCTTAAGACGAGCGAGTTTATTCCGACGGTTTTTGAGGACGGAAGAATCGAAGGCGAGTATACCGCCAAGGACGACGGCAACCTGCTGCTGAGCGTTCCGTACGATGAGGGCTGGAACGTAACGGTAAACGGAACCGCCGCAGAACTAACGCCCGCCGCCGATAAGGGCTTGTCATCCCTGAACATGCAGAAAGGCGCGAATAGAATCGTGATGACCTACAAGACTCCGGGCGCCCTTGCGGGGCTTGCAGTGAGTCTGGCGACCTCCGCCCTTGTTGCAGCGGGGCTATTCACCAGGCATAAGAAAAGCCGCCGTTAACAAGCGGCGGCTTTTACTCTCGAAAAGTTAATAGCGGCTAGAGCGTCTTGATGTACTCCCCCAGCTCTTCCTCCCAGTCGGGCATGTGGAACCCGACCGACTCGAGCTTGGACAGGTCGAGCGCGGAGTGGACCGGACGCGGGGCGACGGGGCCTTCGGCGCTCGCGTAGTAGTCGGCGGTCGATACCGGCACGACCTTCTCCCCGTTGCCGTTGGCGGCCTCGAAGACGGCGCGGGCGATATCGGCCCAGCTCTTCACGGTGCCGGAGCCGGTGCAGTCGTAGGTGCCGTAGGGGGCCTTCGCGTCCAGCACGTGGAAGATCGCCTCGGCCATGTCGCGCGTGAAGGTCAGGCGTCCCAGCTGGTCGTCCACGACGGTGACCTTGTCCAGCTTGTCCTCGGGGTCGGCGACGCGGTCGGAGAGGCCCTTCATGGTCTTGACGAAGTTGTGCCCCTCGCCGATGACCCAGCTGGAGCGCATGATGTAGTGGCGCGGGCACCCGGCCACGGCGATGTCGCCGGCGGCCTTGGTCTGGCCGTAGACAGACAGCGGGGAGAACGGCTCGTCCTCGGTGTGGACCTCCGCGGCGCCGTCGAAGACGTAGTCGGAGGACACGTGGACCAGGGTTATCCCGTGCTCGGCGCAGGTGCGGGCGAGCAGCGCCGGCCCCGTCGCGTTGGCCTTCCAGGCTATGGCGCGGCCCTCGGGGGTCTCGGCCTTATCGACAGCCGTGTATGCGCCGCAGTTGATCACAGTGCCGTAGAGCGACCAGTCGTACTGCGAATAGGCCTCCGGGTCGGACATGTCGAAGGTGTCGATGTCGCAGAAGTCGAAGTCCTTCGCCACGCCGCGCTCCTCGGCGAGCGCGCGCACCGCATGGCCCAGCTGGCCGTCGCAGCCGGTTACGAGGGTGCGCTTCGGCGCCATGGGGACGACGTCCCTGAGGTACGGGTGGTTGAGGTCGGCCTCGGAGACGGTGGCCTGGTCCAGCGGGATCGGCCACTCGATGGCGAGTTCCGGGTCGGCGAGGTTCACGAAGGTGTAGGTCTTCTTCAATTCAAGGGACCAATGGGCATCCACCAGGTAGGTGTAGGCGGTGCCGTCCTCGAGCGCCTGGAAGGAGTTGCCCACGCCGCGCGGGACGTAGATGGCCTTGCTCGGGTCCAGGGTGCAGGTGAACACCTTGCCGTAGGTGGCGCTGCCCTCGCGCAGGTCGACCCAGGCGCCGAAGACCGAGCCGCGGGCGACCGAGATGAACTTGTCCCAGGGCTCCGCGTGGATGCCGCGGGTGACGCCGCGGCTGTCGTTGTAGGAGACGTTGTTCTGGACGACGCGGAGGTCCGGGATGCCGAGTTCGGTCATCTTGGCGCGCTGCCAGTTCTCCTTGAACCAGCCGCGCGAGTCGCCGTGGACGGCGAGGTCGACGACCTTGAGGCCCTCTATGCCGGTCTCGGCGACGGCAAGTTCCTTCTCGAATGAGATGTCAGCCATGTGGTTAATTCCAATCGTGTTGCGGGCGCCCCTCGCGGTGCCGCAGGATCATCCCCATGCCCTGCGGCACCGCGAGGGGCGCTCGAAAAGGTAAACGTCCGGGAATCCGGGCCTACTGCCCCTGCGCCCTGTAGCGGGCCTCGGTGGCCTCCTTGGCCGGGCGCCACCAGGACTCGTTCTCCACGTACCAGTCGATGGTCTGCTTGAGGCCCTCGGCGAAGTCGGTGTGCGCCGGCCTCCAGCCGAGCTCGCGCTGGAGCTTGGTGGAGTCGATGGCGTAGCGGCGGTCGTGGCCGGGGCGGTCGGCGACCCAGTCGAAGTCCTCGGGGTCGCGTCCCATCGCCTCCAGGATCATGCGCAGGACCGTGATGTTGTTCTTCTCGCCGTCGGCGCCGATGAGGTAGGTCTCCCCCATCTCGCCCTTCGTGAGGATGTCCCAGACGGCGCTGGAGTGGTCCTCCGTGTGGATCCAGTCGCGGACGTTCTCGCCCTTCCCGTAGAGCTTGGGGCGCACGCCGTCGATTATGTTGGTGATCTGACGCGGGATGAACTTCTCCACGTGCTGGTAGGGGCCGTAGTTGTTGGAGCAGTTGGAGATCGTGGTGCGAAGCCCGTAGGTGCGGGCCCAGGCGCGCACGAGCATGTCGGAGGAAGCCTTGGTGCTCGAGTACGGCGAGGACGGGTGGTACGGCGTCTCCTCGGTGAACTTCGCCGGGTCGTCGAGCGCGAGGTCGCCGTAGACCTCGTCGGTGGAGACGTGGTGGTAGCGGATGCCGTACTTCCTCACGGCCTCCAGCAGGCGGAAGGTGCCCTCCACGTTGGTGCGCAGGAACGGCTCGGGGTCGGCGATGGAGTTGTCGTTGTGGGACTCCGCGGCGTAGTGCACGATGGCGTCGTGGCCTGGGACGATGCGGTCCAAAAGCTCGGCGTCGCAGATGTCGCCCACGACGAGCTCCACGCGGTCCGCGGGCAGCCCGGCGATGTTCTCGGGGTTGCCGGCGTAGGTCAGCTTGTCCAGGACGGTGACGTGTACCTCGGGGTGGTTCTTCACCACGTAGTGCACGAAGTTGCTGCCGATGAAGCCGCAGCCGCCCGTGACGATGATGTTCTTAGGTTCAAAAATCTCAGACATGAAAATCCAATCTGAAGCAAGTACAGCTTCTTTAGTATGCCGCAGGAAGTGACGCCGCGACACTATTCAACAAAACTATCGGACATTTCGGCATGCGATAAGAGCCATAACCTTCGCAGAATTACTTCCCCCACAAAAAGCTTCCGGAATGCTGTCTTTGTCATACCGGAAGACCGAATTCCCAGTTTTATCGCGTAAGTACTTATAGAAGAAGTCCTCCCAGCTTTTAAACTTCTCACTGTCTGCAAACGCTTCCGGCTCTTGCAAAACCGCTTTGGCATCTAACCCTGAAATTACGCCGGAGCTCAGCAGAAGCCACTCAAACGACTCGGGAAGACAAACCGTAACAGCATCGCGGTGAATGTCTTGCAGCTTAAGGACACGGTCCGCATAGCACCCAAATGCCGCTCCGTCCGCAACAACAAACACGCGATCGTCGAGATGCTGATCCAACCAGCCCAAAATCGCGCTGTTCGTCATGGCAGAAGCACAGGAAAGCTCACTGTCAGCGAAATGCCGTTCAAAGAACTGGAAACCAGACTTACTGTCCTCGCATAGAAGGATAGAAAAGTCCTGTTTTGGCGCCGACCGGGAAATAGCATAACGATGATTCCCACGATCTTGATAAACAGGGACGAAAGAATGGTATTTTCCGCTCGTCTTAATCTTGTAAATCTCATCCACGCTATACGGAAGATTAGGGAAATCAGCCCTTGAGATCAGCACGAAATAATTCGAGGAATACAGCACATGATGGGCAAACTCATCAGAATGAATCTCTTTTAAGCCCTCATCGACAAATACAATCGAGTCATGAACGGACGAAAGCTGGTTTCGCCAATCATAATCGGTCAGGGCGACACAGGGACAATCGCATTGCAAGGAAACACCCGACTGCTCACCCGTTCGCATGTAGTCTGCGACCATATCAAACAGTGTCGTCTTGCCCGTGCCGCTATCGCCACGCACAATAGTGATGTTTCGCTTGATGGTAAATGTGTACTTGGTTCCCCTGCGGCGGGAAATCTTAACAAGATGCGAACCGTTCATAAGCAGCACCTACAGATACGGAATTGACTCGTGAATCAATTCGGCCATGTTGTGAACGATTCGGCCGCTATTCACGACTTTAATTTTAAAATCCTCGCGACCAAAGTCCATCACATGATAGAGATTCACAACGAGCTTGCGGTCTTTCGCCATGTCAAGAATCCACTTGACACAGTTGTCACCACAGGTAGAGGCGTTAAAAATATGCTTACGATCAAATCTCATAAGCAGCAGCGTTTTCACGCCACCAGAAAGCTGGAGTGGGGAGATGGATCCAAGCACAGGGCTTTCGATGACGTTTTCGGAGACAACATCCGATCGATCGACATCTTTAATTATCGAAACTGCATAGGGATCCGTAATCCAAGAAGACCGGTAAGAGTTTTTGAAATATGTCGCTGTGTTGTAAATCGCTTCTGGCATATCGCCAAAGTAGACGCTTAACACATCCACCCCCAATCATTTTGGCTATATGGTCACCGTAATCATAACGAAAGGGGCCACCAAATAACGGTGGCCCCTAAAAGAAAGCAAGAAGGCGCTAATACTCGCGCGGGCTGTTGACGATCTCGCCGGCGGCGACCTTCTTCAAGTGCTGACCGTAGACCGACTTGCCGTAGGCCTTCGCGGCCTCCTCCAGCTCGGCGGTCGTGATCCAGCCGTTCTCCCAGGCGATCTCCTCGGGGACGGACACGGGCAGGTCCTGCGAGTGCTCCACGGCGCGGACGAACTCCGCGGCCTCGTGCAGGCTCTCCATGGTGCCGGTGTCCAGCCACGCGTAGCCGCGTCCGAGGGTCACCACGGACAGCGTCCCCTCCTCCAGGTACATCTGGTTGAGCGTGGTGATCTCCAGCTCGCCGCGCGCGGACGGCTCCACCCTGTGCGCCTTGGCGGCGACGTCGCCCGGGTAGAAGTACAGGCCGGTGACGGCGTAGGAGCTCTTGGGCTCGGCGGGCTTCTCCTCGATGGAGACGGCCCTGCCCTCGCGGTCGAACTCGACGACGCCGAAGCGCTCGGGGTCGTCCACGTGGTAGCCGAAGACCGTGGCGCGGCCCGACTCGGCGTTCTGCACGGCGCGCGTCAGGTGGCGCGACAGGCCGTTGCCGTAGAAGATGTTGTCGCCGAGCACCAGCGCGCACGGCTCGCCGGCGATGAAGTCCTCGCCGATGGTGAAGGCCTGCGCCAGGCCGTCGGGGCTCGGCTGCTCGGCGTAGGAGAGGTTCACGCCGTAGCGAGAGCCGTCCCCGAGCAGGCGCTCGAAGTTGGGGAGGTCCGTCGGCGTGGAGATGACCAGGATGTCCCGGATGCCCGCCAGCATGAGGGTGCTGAGCGGGTAGTAGATCATGGGCTTGTCGTAGACCGGCAGCAGCTGCTTGGAGGTCACGAGCGTGAGCGGGTACAGGCGCGTGCCGGACCCGCCGGCGAGGATGATGCCTTTCATATCAAAAACTCCTTCTAAGGAAAAAACAAAAGTGGAGAAGGCTAAAGTAATTCTATATTAATTTGACTGCCATTAATCCTTTCGGAAGAGGATCAACACATGCCAACGGCTCTGCTTACCAACCTGAACATCAACTCCCGTACTGGCTCAGAGCTTCACACTCTTGAGTTCGCCAAACAACTGCAAAATAGAGGCTACGTTGTCACCTGCTTTTGCTTATGCGCCGCTTACCCTTTACTTAAAGAATTTGAAAAAGAAGGCATCGAAGTATTGACCCTAGGAGACGAGACCAAACTCGAGAATCAGTATGATTTATTTATTGCACAACACCGAGTAGTAAGTGAATACATATATTCACTTCAAAGAATTACGTTCTCATCCATTTTTTCAGTACTCGGGCTCTCAGATGAACATGAAGGCTTGCCCTTTTTCACAAATCTGTCAGACGGAATCATCGCCGTCAGCCATGAAGTTAAAGGTCATATAGAAAACAGTGCTCAGGCGCATAATATTCAGCCCCCCGTTCACGTCTTTCCAAACTACTGCACGAAATCTTTTTACGATTATAACTACCAGGGAAATAATGAACTGAAAAGCATCTGCTGCATATCTAATCATCCCGCTCCAGAATGCCTCGAAGCATTTGATTTATTAAAAAAAGACGAATAAGGGCCGATGTCTTTGGCTATCAATCTCAAAGTATCAAAGTGACGCCGGAATTACTTTCTCAATATGATGCTGTAGCTTCCATCGGAAGAACCGCACAGGAATGTATGCCCATGGGAATACCCTTCTATTGCTATGACCACTTCGGGGGACCTGGCTATATCACTCCTAATAACATCGAACATAATGCCCTTTTCAATTTTTCTGGACGACCAGAGAAACGAAAGAGCTCAGCGCAACAACTCTAAAATGATTTAGTCAATAGCTATGCAGAAGCCCAAAGGATGCAAAGCCAGATAAAGGATTTATGCATAAACAGATTCCAACTAGAAAATCTATTCGAACAAGTCATGAGCTTTATAAATGTTAATAAAGACAAAAAGCCACACGTGCAGAATGAAATTTCTGATGAAGCAAAAGAACTCTACAGGCTTAAGGCGATGAATTATTCAACAAGCTACGAAAACGCTTGCATTGGCCAAGGCGAGCTCTTTTATGACAAAGAATCTGAATCCAACCCACAAGCCCAGCAGTGCAATAGCTATCGGTTTAAATATAGGTACTCAACTGAAGTCGAAATAGACCTCCCAGAGCAAATGAGAAGCGGGCTTATTATCATTAGATTCGATCCCGATAATAAGCCGTGCAAGTGCACTATTAGCAATTGCAAGCCCATTTCGAATAACTGTTTTTCCTCAAATACAGCGCAAGAGACGTTTTTGACATTCGATCCGCAGTATCACTTATCAGGGGCAAAAAGTATCCACTTCATAGCAAATAAACTGGACCTTTTGGATGTTATAAGCATCTGCAATCAAATCAATAAAAGGCAGACCAGTATATTCGGAAAACTATTTCATAAGTAAAGCTCTGGCGACTTATTGTGTCGCCAGAGCTTTACTTCAATCTACATAGTGCTCATCGGACCGTGGTACGGGTCACCATTGACATAGTACTCCGCCCAAGCAGTGCGCAATTTACCCTGCTCGCGCATAAATCGAATTTTCTTCTCACCGGTCTCATAGCCGCGACTAAAGGATTCATAATGATACAGAAGCGCATCTGCATCGAAAACAACTAACTTATCGAGTGAACGTACCCTCAGGCAGAAATCAACGTCATTAAACGCGACTTCGAAGTCTTCATTAAACCCATTAAGCTCTTCAAATACAGAGCGCTTTGTCATCATGCAGGCAGCAGTAACGGCGCTTAAGTCTTGTGAAATAACAGCGCGGCGCATGTAACCTGGATCATCCCGGTCAAGGTTGTTGAATACGTGAACGGGCCCACCCATTTCACCTTCATTTTTACAGCAAATCATCATTACGCCCGCATGTTGTACCGTATCATCCGGATATAGCAATTTTGCACCGACGGCCCCAACGTCCTCACGCTGACAGAAAGACAGCATTGAAGAAAGCCAGCAGCCCTCAATAACCTCAGTGTCATTATTCAAGAACAGCAGGTATTTGCCGGATGTCAGTCCAACGCCATAATTATTGATAGCGGAGTAATTAAACGGACCATCCCATGTTGCAATGCGAACGTTCTCATATTGCTCGGGAACGGTGCGGTAATACTCAAATGTCGCGTCCTCCGTACTGTTATTCTCAACAACCAGAATCTCGAAGTTGCGGTAATCAGTTTTTTCCTCAATAGAGTCAATGCAGCGGCGTAAGACCTCAACGCTATCTTTATTGGGGATAACGATACTGACCAAGGGTTCTTCATTAAGAGCGTAGGCAATGTGATAGAAACAGGCAGAATCAGTTAACTCCGCAGTACCGTTCAGACCGCAACGATCCAAATGCTCTTGCAGTGCCCTTCTGCCAGCATCGTCGGCATAGTTCTTATTTCCCGCGCTCTTCGCAGTTGACGTATCGCTAATTCTCCAATGATAGAGAACCTCGGGGACATGATAGATATTCTGAGTTCTCTCTACTAAACGCAACAGAAAATCATAGTCTTGAGCTCCATCGAACTTTTTCCGTAGCATGAGTTCTTTAGCGAACGAAGCACGAACGCAAAGCAGATGAGTTATGTAGTTATGAACGCGAAGCAAATCCAGATTGAAATCAGACTTGAAATGAGGGGCCACATACTCACCGTCCTCATTTAAGAAGTCCTCATCGCAATACAGTGCATCAGTATCAGGACAGTCCTGAATTCGCTCTGCGTATCTATAAAGAGCAAATGGATCGAGTGTATCGTCGTGATCGAAAAACACGACATAATCGCCCTTTGCTTCAGCAATGCCAAAGTTAGTGTTCCCCGAAATACCCTTATTCGAATCTAGAGTAACGACCTTAATGCGCTCATCTTTCAATTGATCCAAAGCTGAACACAGCTCAACACAATCAGGTGTTGAGTTAATCAAAATAAGCTCCCAATTTAGATAAATCTGATTGAGAACGGAATCAATCATCTCATGAAGAAACTTAAGAGGGGTCTTATACAGTGGCACAACGATACTGAATTTCAGCGAACAACTCGTATCAAAGTCACACGAATCAAGCATTGCCAAATAGTCATGCCGCTTTGCACAAAATTCAGAATACAAACCCGGCGAAGACGCCTTATAAAAGTGTGGAGAACAGACATCTGAATAAAACTCAACAGATGCAGGATCAAAGCACAGAAAACCGGTCTGGACGGACTTTGATTCAACATTAGCGACTAGGCAATAGCTCTTCGGACCGACCGACAAACGAAGGCTAAAAGAGGTCTCTTTCCTCTTAAGCCCACCCATATCAATGGTATTGGTTCTTCCAAAATCCGGTTTATACGCTAACGCCCTGCCATCTGAATCAATAACGTCGAGTCGAGCTAAAATCTCACTATGGGGATAACAAATAACTCCTTTGCATATTAACTCAGAGCCATCTGCTGATTTCAAGAGAATAGTGGGTCTCACATGAATTTGATTTGAATATACCTGACGATCTGAGTCGCGAATTAAATAAGACAACGATGACTTAAATCGATAATTGAATCGTGAAATCCACTTAATTTCATCCCATCCGAAGTTCTTACTAAATAACCGATTCAATTTTTGATTACTAGAAAACACAGATAGATTGAAATCTTCACCCTCAAGCAAAGGAATTGCGATTACAAGCAATGAGTCAATTAAGTGACTTGAATACGGGATCAAATTACCAGACTTAGAAACCACATCGACAGCATAAGAGGCAGGAAGTTCACCATCAAGAGCGAAATATACAGTTCCGCAGCCGCGGACAGCAGCCACTAGCTTCATTACAATCACCTACACATTAGCCACGCCGAAAAGGCGTAGCGACAACCACACAAACAATAAACAGACCTAAGAGACTTAAGAAGATACCTAACATTAAACCATACGGTATGTATACAAATTCAACGTGATGCTCGCCCTTGGAGACAGCGGTAGAAATAAACCCGTAATTTACTGTTATACACTCCGCCTCTGAACCGTCAACAAATGCACGCCAACCAGGGCTGGAGAGCACCGGCACCATCACGAGCCCATCGTTGTCTGAAGAAACGGATACATCGTAACGTCCTTCATCAACCTCAGTGACATTGACTGACGACACCTTGGAATCATGATCGTTGTTTAAGGTTCGGTCGAGCTTGGCATAGCTATCGTCATCAACTATGGCCTCGCCGCTATTCAGACAATCCCATAAGGAATTATGATTTTCATTGATGCAGTCATTTTCCTTTCTCACATTAGAATAAAACGTTCCAAACGAGTAATGACGATTTTTGTAAATGTATATATGATCAATTACTTCAACCAAATCAAGCCAGTCATAGCTTAATTCATCACCAGATAAAACGTACTTGACTCCAAATAAACCAGCTGCATCCCCTTCGTTTTGATCAAAAAAGAATGCGGAATAAACATGTGAAGGGGTCCCATCAGTATTGCCCTGCCAAAAAGCATCCAGTAGAGAAATCTCCTCTTTTGGCCGGGTGGAATTATAGGAAGTAACTCCATCATAATTTTGGATTAAGCCATCTTGAAAGACTGACCATTCAGAAAATGTCTTGTCCATCCTGTAAACACTTGAATCATTATCCATAACGTAATTAAGAGCATTTGCCGAGATTCCAGACTCGACGAGTTGATAAGTAGGAAATGAGTCCTTTTTCAAGTGCGTGCGACAAGTGACGGAAACATAAGCATCAGCCATAGAAAGCGAGACGGCAGATATTGACAAGATGAAGACAAATCGAACAAGGGACTTTACCGATAGCAACAAACATGCAATAAGCGCAATACAGACAAGCATCAAAAATAACGAAAGCGCCTTTGCGTCGCCCTCGTTGCCAATACAACATAGAACGCTAATTACCAAGCTAATTAAAAAAGCAACGAGAATACTCGGTTTTGAATAAAAGTGAGCACTCTGGAGCTGATCAAACACAACTGCTATCACCAAGCAGCAGCAAACCGGAATGAAAAAGGATGACCGATACTTGACCTCAGAAAATACATTTAAAAATGCAGGGAAAAAAGTATTAATCAGATATAGGCAGGGCAACACAAGGGCAATGCCGAGAACGATGTTGCGCGTTCTAGATCTTTTGGAAGAGAGCAGCCAAACGAGATATAGAAATATAAATGAATAAATAACGCCAGAGCATCCAATCTGAGGAAGCTCATAGTAATTCGAAGAACCAAAGTCTGAAGACCAGGTTCCAGCATAATTATTACCCATTACTCGAAGTAAAAATAAACGCAAGTCTCCCAATCCAACATTGGAAGAGAGTGCGGTCAGCACCTTTGACTGAAGAGACGGTCCGCCAGATATTCGGCTGGAATCGAACAGCAACAAATATGCGACGGGAACTGAAACGACTGCTGAAACGAGCAATCCCCCTACAACTGGCAATATAAAATCGGAAAACGATTTGAAGCCCTTTGACCAGCTTTCATTCAGATAGACCCCTCGCAATAATGCATAAATTGCACAGGGCACCAATGTCATAAACGAAATATATACACTGAGAAGGGTGACGAGCGCCACGCCAGCCGAAAGAAGCAATCGTCCAAGACGAGATCGATTATCGAAATACAGTTCGATGCCAACCAGAATTAAAAGAACAAAGAGGCATGCATTACCAAGAAAATAGTGATTTCCCCAAAGAACTAGGTATCCATTAATCGAATACACAAGAGACGATACAATTTTAGCTGGCTCCTTAAAGCCATAAAAACTAAGGAAGATATAGAAACCTATCGAGGCAATATAAACCTTAGCAATCTGGATAGAAATCAGCGCATATGGTAAAAACCAATCGCCCAAATATACACACGATGGAATTAGTATCAAATTAAAAGGGTCGAAGTATAGAGACTGGTAAACAAGTCTACTGCATCCAAGTCCGTAATTCTGGTTCCATACAGATACGTTCCCTCTTTGAAAATCATGAATCAAATCTAGATACAACGGGATGTACTGCTGGGTGGTATCGCTCCCAATGTCGTTGAATGCATAGACGATATCGCCAAAAATGAACTTGCGGTAAACAAACAGCACAACAAGCGTTGTGCATAGGAATAGCAATGCCCAATAAAACCGATTGGTTTTATCCCTACACTTGGAGATAAGCCCCATTTTCATCACAAGCTCTGCGAAGAACCATAACCCGGCAAACATCATTAAAAATAGGAGCAGCAGCTTCATATACTAGACCTCAACAACGTTAGCAATCTGATTAAATACTCTGCGTTGCGATATGGGCGATACGCTGCCCATACCCTTCGCCGGGTACTGCCCAGCGACCATTTAAATCCTCGACGCATGGCGCAACGCCGCGCTCTACTTTTTCAAAACGGGGGTCGATGCAAAGATTATTTAATGGCTCTTTCGAAGCGTAAGCCTTTAAATGTTGAACCTGTGCGCGGAGACCAGATCGCACATCCCCAAATGACGCACCACCCGCGGTGGCATTCACGGCGCCGATTCCACCGAAGTTGCATTGTTCCGCTTTTACGCTACCACCAAACTGAAGCCAGCCAGTTTCGTGCATTGCTTGGGCAAACAGGATTTCCGCCTTAACACCTTCAGCATTCGCTTCCTCTAATACTATCTGGCAAAAGTCATTAATAGTTGCTGCACCCTTCGAGGCATAAATAGTCGGATAAGTATGTCCAGTAGAGTTGTACAAAGAAACCATGCTCGAAACCGAAGCTGCAGACTTACCCATAATCGGCGTGCCCAAAGTTGTGCACGGCACCAGGTCGGCGTCGGAGAAGGGCGACCAGGACGATCCGTTCCACGCCTGGA
>NZ_QSUU01000031.1 GCF_003439125.1 Collinsella sp. OM04-5
GCCATGGGCTTCGCCATGCTCGGCCGCCTGGTGCTCACCAAGCAGCTCGTGCCCTTCTACTTCCTGGGCTTCCTGCTGTGCTCCTACGCCAACGTGCCCGTCCTGGGCGTCGCCCTGATCGCCATCATCATCGGCATCGACAAGTTCGACCTGCTCGGCCTGGGCGGAGCCCAGCCCCAGCTCTCCGCGGAAGGGGATGAGGACGATGACTTCTAGTCCCGAGAACAAGATCACGCGCTCCGACCTCGTCAAGAGCGCCGTCAACGTCGGCGCCCTGGGCATGGAGTTCTCCTGGACCTACTACAAGCAGATGAACATCGCCTTCTGCCTGATGGTCGCCAACATGCTCAAGAAGATCTACGCCGGCCGCCCCGACGATTACGCCGAGGCCCTGCACCGCCACTGCGCGTTCTTCAACATCACCGTCCAGTTCGCCCCGTTCGTCGGCGGCATCGCGATGGCCATGGAGGAGAAGGTCGCCCGCGGCGAGATCGAGCCCGAGAGCGTCAACGACGTCAAGGCCGCCCTCATGGGCCCGCTGTCCGGCATCGGCGACTCCATCTTCCTGTCGACGCTGCGCGTGGTCGCCGCCGCCGTGGGCATCAGCCTGTGCCAGGCCGGCAACCCCTTCGGCCCCATCGCCTTCCTGCTCATCTACAACGTCCCCGGCTTCGCGCTGCGCATCTGGGGCGCCGTCAAGGGCTACGAGCTGGGCGTGGGCTTCCTGGACGAGGCCCAGAGGACCGGCCTCATGCAGAAGATCATGACCTGCGTGGGCATCGTGGGCGTCATGGTCGTGGGCGCCATGTGCAAGGACATGTTCTGGGCCAGCATCCCGGTGGCCATCGGCTCGGGCGACGACGCCCAGACCCTCCAGGACATCCTGGACGGCATCATGCCCGGCATGCTCGGCATGATCGCCTTCTGGCTGTACTACTGGCTGCTGTCCAAGAAGATCAACCCCATGGTGCTGATCGTGGCCACCATGGCCGTGGGCATCGTCGGCGCGTTCTTCGGCGTGCTGGCGTAAGGGCCCGGC
>NZ_QSUU01000032.1 GCF_003439125.1 Collinsella sp. OM04-5
ATGAAGGAAACCGAGAAGATCGAGATCATGCATTTCGACCAGGAGGGCTATCTCGAGGACGGCAAGGCGCTCTACGAGACCGGCAAGAAGATGACCGCGCTCGCCGACAAGGTCGCCGACGAGGGCTACGACGCCGTGTTCCTGATGGGCGTCGGCGGCACCTGGGACGAGCTCATGCAGCTCGAGTACCTCATGAACAAGTTCGGCGACCGCGACCTCGAGGTCTACCTGATCCACGCCGCCGAGTGGAACGTCATGGGCCACAAGCGCATGACCGAGAAGTCCGTCGTGCTCACCGCCTCCGAGTCCGGAACCACCCCCGAGGTCCTCGAGGCCGTCAAGAAGATGAAGGGCATGGGCGTGCGCGTCTACGCCATGACCAAGCCCGAGGGCCCCATCGGCCAGGCTGTCGGCGCCGAGAACTGCGTCGCCATGGCTTCTGACCATGGTTCGGGCGGCTGTGAGAAGGGCTACTACCTCGCCGACTGCTTCGGCCTGCGCCTGCTCAACCGCCGCGGCTGCTTCCCCAAGTTTGACCTGTTTATCGAGCAGACCAAGGACATCTGGAAGGACATGCTCGATATCCGCAAGAGCTTCGAGCCGCGCGCCGAGGAGCTCGCCAAGAAGTACGCCCTGGCCCCCTACACCATGTTCATCGGCTCCGGCGCCCTGTGGGGCGAGACCATCCTCTTCTCGATGTGCATCCTGGAGGAGATGCAGTGGAAGCGCACCCGCTACATCACCTCGGCCGACTTCTTCCACGGCACCCTCGAGCTCGTGGAGCCCGGCGTCCCCGTGTTCCTGTTCATGGGCGAGGACGAGAACCGCAAGCTCGACGAGCGCGTCCGCGCGTTCCTGACCCGCGGCGTGACCGGCGACACCGACGTCAACGTCATCGACACCGCCGAGTTCGCGATCCCCGGCCTTGACGACGAGTTCCGCGTCATCGTCTCCCCGTGGATTCTGACGGTGCTCGTGACCGACCGCCTGGCTCGCTACTACGAGACGGTCACCAAGCACAACCTCAAGTA
>NZ_QSUU01000033.1:0-755 GCF_003439125.1 Collinsella sp. OM04-5
CCTATAGTTTTGTCAACCGTCGGGGCTACTCCCGGTAGGGCACCCGGTCGCGCATCACGGCGTATATCGCCCTGAGCCGCTTCCTCGCGACGGCCTTGAGCGCCCGCCCGTGCCCCATGCCCCGCGCCCTGCAGGCCCGGTAGTACTCGCCGTAGCGCCCCGAGGACCTCACCAGGCTGTTGCACGAGAAGATCAGCAGGGACTTGAGCCTCGCGTCGCCGCGCCTGGACGCCCTGACCGACCTCACCGACGTTCCGGAGCTCCTCACCCTCGGGGCTATGCCGCAGTACGAGGCCAGGTGGTCGTGGTCCGGGAACCTCCCGATGTCGACCGACACCGCGAGCTGCGCCGCGGTCCTCGGGCCGATGCCGGGCACGGTGAGCAGGCACGCGTAGGTCTCGTCGCCCTCGAGCAGCGCCGCCGTCTCGGCCTCGAGGGCCCCGGCCTCGTCGAGGGCCTCCGATATCCGGGCGGCCAGGAACCTGACCTGCCTGTTCTCGGCCTCGACGAGCGCCGGCGGGGGCGCGGTGGAGGCGGCCGCGGCCTCCCCGGCGGCCTCGGCCCGCGGGCCCCCGGCCCCCCGGAGCGGGCGATCCCCCACGCCCCGCCGAACCCGGCGAGCAGCTCCAGCCACCGCCGGTCCGACAGGTCGACCGCGGCCTCGAGGGCCGGGCAGGACTCGAGCAGCACCGCGCGCAGGCGGTTCTTGTCCCTGGTCGCGCAGGCGACGACGTGGTCGCGCTGGGAGGAGAGGG
>NZ_QSUU01000033.1:765-980 GCF_003439125.1 Collinsella sp. OM04-5
CAGGCGACGACGTGGTCGCGCTGGGAGGAGAGGGCGCGGGCGGCCTCGAGGGCCTCGCCGCGGCCCGGGACCCCCGACAGGGAGTCCGGCACGCCCAGGGCGGTCCGCGCGATCACCGCGGCGTCGCGCTCGTCGGTCTTGGCCTCGCCGGCGAACAGGCCCGCGGCGCGGCTGGCGGCGAGCCCGGGCAGGTGGGCGACCCCGAGCCCCGCGGC
>NZ_QSUU01000034.1 GCF_003439125.1 Collinsella sp. OM04-5
ACAGACACTATGACCCAATCCAGGGGCACGGAAACGACAGGAGCCCCCGCTCGTGACCGCGGGTCGGGGCTGCGACAATGTTGTTGAAGTGCCAGAGGCGCAGCCGCGCCGCAACGAGGTTGGGAGGCTCCCGTGCCTAGATATTCTACCGCCTTCGGAATGGACGTACACCTCAGGTCCACCACCGTCTGCGCGCTCGACGCGGAGACGGGCGAGGCCGTGACGAGGAGGTTCCGCGGCAACCCCTGGGGCGAGGTCGCGGAGTGGATGTCGGGCTTCCCCGGCCCGTCGCTCGCCGCCTACGAGAGCGGCTACCTCGGCTTCGCCCCGCAAAGGGAGCTCTCCGGGCTCGGCGTCGACTGCGTCGTCGCGGCCGTCTCCAAGGTCCCGAGGTCGGCTGCCGACCTCTCGTCCAAGAACGACCGCAACGACGCGGCCAGGATGGCCAAGGCGATACTGTCGCACGACGTCACCCCGGTATGGGTGCCGTCCCCCGAGATCGAGGGGCTCAGGGACCTCGCCGCCGCCCACGACGCCGCGACCGCGAGGCTCGCGGCGGCGAAGCAGCGGCTCCTGGCGTTCCTAGCCCGCCGCGGCTATGTCTACGGCGGCACGACGCCGGCCGGCAACCCCCGGAAGTACTGGACGTACGGCTTCCTCAGGTGGCTCGACGGCATACACCCCGCCGACGACGGAGGCATCCGGGCGCTTGCGGCGCTGAGGAACGAGGTCGAGGCGGCCGACGAGACG
>NZ_QSUU01000035.1:0-453 GCF_003439125.1 Collinsella sp. OM04-5
GTGCTGCAAATGAAAGAGAAAGAGCCTATAGAGAAATAGAATTTGCTATTCCTAATGAATTAGAACGAGAAGAACAAATAGAGCTTGTGCAGGAATATATAAAAGAAATTATTCCTGAAAATGCCTATTCTTATGCAATTCATGAAGTAGATAGTGCTATCCATGGACAGAAAAATACCCATGTTCACTTGATGTTTTCTGAACGGATCATGGATGAAGCGGCACTACTTATGGATAAAGAAACATTCTTTAAAAAGCATGGTAGAAGCAAAAGTGGAATTGAATATGGCGGATCCATTAAAGATAGGAGCTGGTCAGGCCGCGGAAAATATACCGGCACGGAGAAATTTATTGATGTACGTCAAAAGCTGGCCGATAAAATCAATAAATACTACGAAAAAAAAAATCTCCCTTATAAGATTTCTGCCGACACTTTGGAAAATCAAAATAAAA
>NZ_QSUU01000035.1:463-682 GCF_003439125.1 Collinsella sp. OM04-5
TGGAAAATCAAAATAAAAAAATTATTTACAGCGGGAACATTGAAAAAAGAAAACCATATACAGACCGAATTATTCGTATTGATGAAACAACATTTAGGTCATATCTTCCTGTTATTCGTTCTGAAATACATAAAGATAACCCTATTGAGAATATCGAAAATGAAGCTATTGTACAGCGGATTTATCAAGACCGGGAACGGATGCTGTACAAGAATATTC
>NZ_QSUU01000036.1 GCF_003439125.1 Collinsella sp. OM04-5
TCGCAAATTCTATTGTCGGCGTGGTCGCTTCTCCCAGTTTTACCTGGCTGGTTGTCGCTCCCGCTTTCAGGTTGAAGCCTGCTTTCAGGTTGCTGATGTCTGTCTTGTTGTTCTGGACGGTATTGTTGTTGGTGATTGTGTTGTTCAGCTGGTCTTCGTCCAGTCCCAGGCTCAGCCCGTCGTTGTTGACTGTCGTCTTGACGTATTTATCGCCTTTGACTGTCAGCGGCGTGGTCGAGTTGATGGTCTTTGTCCCTTTCGGGGTGTTCGCATCCTGGATCACCCAGTTTACGTCCCCGCTCATGTTGTTGACCGCGTCTTTCAGGTCGCCGATGGTCGCCGCGCTCTTCTTCTGGTCTTCGCTTGCGTTCGCCAGCGCTGTACCGTTCAGCGCGCTCTTCACGTTGCTGATCGTTGACCCGCCGACGTTCACTGTCCCGTCTCCCAGCGTGATCGTGGTATTATTGCTGCCCGCTTTTCCGTTCGAGATTGAGGTAATCCCGTTCAGCGCGCTTGCCAGCTGTACCTGCA
>NZ_QSUU01000037.1 GCF_003439125.1 Collinsella sp. OM04-5
TCAATAATTATTTTGAAGATATAAAACAGGAAATTAACAGAAAAGAATTTAATCTTGACAGATTGAAAATCAAAGCAGGACGGATGCCTTCCAAAGAGCAGCAAAAAGTTATCAGTTTTTTAGAAAAAGACATTCAAGACAGAAAGACAAACTACATCAAAGAGCTGCAAGCAGCCATCAACGATCCGGAGAATAAAGAATATATCAAGAAATATATTAATTCTATCCGGCAAGAACTGAAGGAAGCAAAAGTTACCCTGGCATTTGTAAATCAATCTATTGATAAAGCTACATCTCCCCAAGAGAAAACTGTAGCAGATCTTATTTTTAACCGAGAGCAGCTGGAAAGCAAAATAAAAAGCTATAAATTTATTCGGGATGAAGATCTTACTACAAATTTATTAAATCAAAAAACCAATGGCCTATATCGGGAAATTCTCCAAACTATTGAAAGCAAAAAAACACTGCTAAAATTTGTTAGTAAGGATCCGGAAAAGAAAG
>NZ_QSUU01000004.1 GCF_003439125.1 Collinsella sp. OM04-5
TCGTAGCCCGAGACGGTCCCGGGCTGACAATTTCGACTGTAATGGACGTTCTTGAATGACTAGTCGTTAAAGAACGTCCCCAACGACTAGTAGCCACAAAAGCGGGCAACAGGCGCGAGCGGCTGCTCGCGAAAGACGCGCTCGACGGCGGCGCGGTATTCGTCGACCTTTTTGGTCTTGCGCACGAGCTTGTGCACGGTAGCGGGATCGGCGAAGGCACATTTGGCGTAGAACCACCATTCCTTCATGCGAAAGACCGCGTTGCCCCCAATCTCGTCCGCATAGGCCGCAAACAGCGTGTCGTGGAAGCGCTGCAACTCGGCAGCCGTGGCGGCAGAGCCGCCCTTAACCATGCGAGCCAGCGCGGGATTCGCGAGCAAGCCGCGCCCCAACATTACGTGGCGTGTTCCGGGATAGGCCCCCACCAGCGCATCCATGTCCTCAAGATCAAAGATGTCGCCGTTATAGGCCACGGGAAACGGCGCCCGCTCCAACGTCTCGCCGTAAAACTCTTTACGCGGCGAGCCCGTATAACGGTCCTTTTGCACGCGCGGATGCACGATCAGCTCTGCCAGCGGCATGCGGCAATAGAGGTCGAGCACGCGTTCGTACTCGTCATCGCTTTCCAACCCCAGCCTGGTCTTGACCGACACCGGCAAGGGTGAGCGTTCGCACACGTCGCTCAAGAACACCTCGAGCTCATCCAGGTTGCGCAGAAAGCCCGAACCCTTGCCTTTGGCAACAACCGTACCCGAGGGGCAGCCAAGGTTGAGATTGACCTCGCGGTACCCCATCTCGGCGAGCACCTGCGCCGCCCACACAAACTCGTCCGCATTCTTGGACATCAGCTGAGGTACTACGTTAAGCCCCTGGTTATTGGCAGGATCGACCTCTTTAAACGCCTTGCCACCAAAGCGGTTGCCCACCCGCGGCGGCGGCAAAAACGGCGTGTAATAACAATCGAGCGCGCCAAAGCACTCCGCATGCACGCGACGGAACACATGCCCGGTAATCCCCTCCATAGGGGCCAGCGATAAATTCATCAACATCCACTCTCAAATCAATGTGACAAAGGGACAGTCCCTTTGTCACATCCCATTCAAGCGGTTCAGGAACTCTTCGCAGGCGCGAGAACGCAGGCGATATTTTTTCCACACCAGATACGATGCAATGGTGAAGGGGCAAAAGGGCAGTCCCTTTGCCCCAAGTGCCGGCTACCGGACGCAAGCTAGTTGCCGTTCGCGAACGCCGCCCATATTTCGAGGTCTAATGCTTTTCCCGAGAAGTGAACGGCTGTATTTGGACCCCCGAAGCATTGACATTTTTAGGCGTCAAAACCGCAGGATTTGACTGGCAAAATCGCAGGAAATTGCACGCCAAAAGTGTCGATGCTTCGGGAGTCCGTTTTCACTCGTTCACTTCTCGGGAAAAGTATTAGACCTCGATTCCGCAGTCCCCGATGTGACAAAGGAACAGTCCATTTGTCACATTCAGAATTGACCCCCCCCCCGCAATAGCTCATCGATGGCGGGATTCTCTATACTGGGTCACATATGACGGTATCGCGCCAAAGGAGAACGCCGTGACCACGTCGCAGATATCCCTGCTCGCGCTCATCTTGGTTGGGGGCATCGGCATCCTGCTTATCGGAGTGAGCGCGCTCATGAAGGCCGCCGCCCGCAAAAAAGCCAAGGCCTGTACCGCCGTGACCATGGGGACGGTCATCGACCATCGCTTTATGGGTGAAGGCAGAATGAATCCCGTTTTGGAATACACCGTCGACGGCACGCAATACCGCGCGAAAAAACAATTCCGTGGCATAAAGACCAAAAGCTTGTCGGGACTCCCCATCCGCACGCAAGCCACCGCCTACGAAGACGCCAAGGGCTGGCTGCACGTGCAGACAGGCCCCATCGCCCGCCTAGGCACCCTCGCGGAGCAGCTTTGGCCCCTCGGTAGCCAAATGACCGTGTACTACAACCCCAGCAACCCAGACAAAAGCTATGTCGAACGCCCCATCGTGGGCAACTTTGCCACACTGATGTTTAACATCGCAGGCTTCTTGCTCATCGCGATGAGCATCTTGCTCTATGTTCTTATCCAGCGCTAGCTCAAACTGATGCGCCCCGCGCCCCATGCGCCGCAACGACCGTTACGACACCAAGGATCAGCCATGGCAACACTTTCCGAACAAGAACGTAAGCGCATCCAGCGATACTGCATCTGTCCCAAGGTTGCCGGCGCGGCGCTTGCCATGGCATTCGTGCTGCCCTTATTGATTATTCCTTTCGAAATGATCGACGACATCGTCTTCCATCACGAAGGCTTCCAAGAGACGGGCATGATGACCGCCTTGGTGCTCACCGCCATCGAGCTCGTCATATTCTGCTACTGTGCCCTCGCGCCGCGTTTTGGCATGCGCGGCAAGCAGTGGAAGGAAATGCAGAACCGGCTCGCCATCGAGCAGAGCGAGAAAGACCGCTCGGCACAAATCGCAGGCGTTGTTGGCACGCAGGCCGCCGCACGCCTGCTCAAGAACAGCGACAACGAGACCGCACGCAACCTGGGCGGCGCGGCAGAAGTCGCCGCTGCCGTAGGCGCCGTCGCCACCGCGGCAGACGTGCTTGCCGAAAGCTTCGCCAACGCAAGGGCCATGGCAGAGGCCTGTGGCGTGCCTGTCCCCCGTGCAAAGAAGTGGGTCGTCGCGCTTGTGGCGCTGCCCCTCGCGATCGTGTGCGGCGCCTATATCCCGCAGCTGGCGCAGGGAAACATCGAGATGCAGGAGAACGCCGCGGCCGCGGCCGAGCAGATCGCCATCGCACGCAAGGCATTAGAGCCCTCATGCGAGTACGTGTCCGCCGATGACCCCTACGAGCGATATCAAGATTACGGCTATCACGTCCGCAGCTATCTGCACGACGGCGACTCCGATGCCCAGAAGACCTATACGTACCTGGATTTTGACAACAAGGGAACGCTCACGGAAGTGAGCTACGCGGCAGAGATCGACCCCGACGCGAGCCTTGAGGACAACCTCGCCCGCATCGAGCTCGACTTGGACGAACTTTCCTCTGTCGTCCAAACCGTAGACGTCAAGACCGTGAGTCCCGAGCTCCTAGCACCGCAAAAGCTCCCCGAAGAGTTTAGGCAGGCTTTTTTGAACGGTTCGCTCTACGAGAGAATCTCCATCAGGACGAGTGACAACCCCATCAAAACGTACTATTCGTTTGACACGGATCCCGAGGATGAATTTGACGAGTACACCCATCCAAGCATCCGTATCACATTGATGGGCAAAACGAGCTAGCCACCCAATGTGACAAAGGGACTGTCCCTTTGTCACATTATTCGGAGCGTAGGGCTTCCACAGGGTCTTTCTTGGATGCGCTGCGAGCCGGCAGCAGGCCGGCAACGACCGTCAGCAGCACCGAAATTACAATGAGCATCAGCGCGTCTTGAACGGGCAGGCTCATCAGGTTGGGCACCTGCTTGGCCGCAAGCGCCCAGGCATTAACCGGAAAGCTCACGGCCACCACGACGACAATGGCAAAGACGCCGGCAATGAGGCCTTCGATAAAGGTCTCGGCATTAAATACGTTGGCCACGTTGCGCTTTGACGCGCCGATCGCGCGCAGGATGCCAATCTCCTTTTTGCGCTCCAGCACGCTGATGTAGGTGATGATGCCGATCATGATGGAGCTCACCACCAAACTGATACTCACGAATGCGATGAGCACCAAGCTGATAGTATTCACGATGTCGGTCACCGAGCCCATGATGATGCCCATGTAGTCGGTATACGAGATTGCCTGCTCATCGTGGCCAGCAGCTTTGACCTGCTTGTTGTACGCATCGATGTAATCGAGCACGCGCTCCTTGGCCTCAAAGTCGCGCGGGAAAATCTTGACCGAAATGGGGTCCGCCTCGTCCGCATAGCCCAACGTGGTCAGATTGTTGTCGTAGGTGAGCTTCGACGCCTTGGCATAGCTCATCATGAGCGAGCTCAGATCCTCGGCGTCCATGTTGAAGTGGATGGCACGAGCAAAGGCGCCCGCATCCACGCGCATGGCGCTCGCCAGGTTGGCAAAACTCGAAGACATCTGCGTCGCCATTTGGTCCATGAACCCTGCCGCACCCGCCTTGAGCTGGGTTGATACCGTCGTCGCAATCTGCTCGCTGACCGCCTTCATCACCTGATCCATAGACTGCTGCAAATACGGAGCCAGCTGCTTTTGCACATAGTCGCCCATCACCTGCTGCAGACGCTCGGCCAAGGCATCGCCGCCCAACGCCTTGAGCTGAGCCAGGCATTGCTGGGCTGCGGCATCATTCTCAAGATACGCCGAGAATGCGGCAGCAAGCTTTGACGCGTCCTTAAGATCTTCGGGCGACAGCGCCTTAAACTGATCAGACTGCAGAAAGCCCTCAAACAGCTGGTTGGCAAGCGTTCCTACCTGCTGCATCTGCTCGGGCGTGAGTTCCAGACCGTCAAAGATGCCCGAGAAATCTGGGGCCGGCGCTTTGGCCATGATGTCGCTGAAGTCGATGTCCTTCCCAACGCCCGAAAGGTCAAGGTCCAGCCCGGACAAGTCGATACCAGAAAGGTCTATACCGCCGGCCGCACCCGAGAGCGCCGACGTATCGAACGAGAACGCACTCTTGAGCGCCGCTTCGTCCACACCGAACATGCTGCCCAAATCCACGCCCTGTTTGGCCTCGCCTTGCAGTTCATCGAAAGACTTGCCCGTAAAGACATCCGTCTCGGGGTGGGCAAGCTGCTCCTGCACGATTTGCGAATCGGCAGCACGCTCCATAAGCTGGCGAGTCAGCGCATGCGTATAGGCAATGCCCGGGGACAATGCGCTCGCGTTTGCCGCCTCGTTGGGTCGCACCACGCCCACAATGCGCACGTCAATACCGTCGGCAACCTTGGCTTTCATAAAGTCGGCGTCGCCAGACATGTCAGTCCACATGCCGGTCTCTTCGTTTTTGTGATAGGCATCGGCCGGCGACAACACCTTAAACGTCGTGGACAGTGCATCGTCGTAGGTAAAGTCGCTGCCGGTCTTGGGCGTCTTGACCTTGCCGTCGGCCGTCATGGCACTGTTAACCAGGTCGTTGAGCTCATCGATATCCAGCGCGCCGATGCTGTAGAGCGTGTAGTCGCCCACCGTTCCGCGGCTCGAAAGCACCATCACGGCCTCGTTGGCGGACGTAGGCCAATGGCCGGCAACGACATCGTACTGGCTGTCGAGCAGGCTCTGGTCGTCAATCATCTCGTTAAAGACCGACGTTCCCATGGAATCCATGCTCACCGTTGCCGCCGAGCTCGCGCCTCCGCTCATGGCCTCGGTCATAGCGTTGGGAACAAGGCGAACGGGCTTCTCGTCGCCCTTACTCGAACGATAGACAACCGGCGTCACGCCGTAACCATACTGAATAGCGTTGACCTCTTTGTCGATACCGTTGCCGCCGTCGTCAAGCCATGCCTTAAAGCTCGTCATATCGTTAGATTTAACACTTGCGAACATGTCCTTTACGGCCGTGACCACAGGGATCTTATCGGTCCCCTGAGCCTTGCCGCCGGTAGCGCCATCGGACGAGTCCTCGCCCTTGGACGCCTCCTCATCCGTGCCCCCCTGTCCGCCCATCATAGACGACAGGTCGTAATCTTGTTTGGAAATCGTAAGCGGGTAGCTTGAGAGCGTGTCCTCCTCGACCTTTTTGATGTAGCCGTTTACGCCGTTGGAGAGCGCCAGAATCGCCGCGATGCCAATAATGCCAATCGAACCTGCAAAGGCAGTCATGGCCGTACGGCCCTTCTTGGTCATGAGGTTTCGGGCAGAAAGCCCCAGCGCCGTCATAAAGCTCATCGAGGTTTTGCGCGTGGGTTTTGCCTCGCGATGTGCGACCGTGGCCACATCAAAGGGGTCGGAATCGTCGGTGACCTTGCCGTCCGCCAGGCTGACGATGCGCGTGGCGTACTGGTACGCCAGCTCGGGATTGTGCGTGACCATGATGACCAGACGATCGCGCGCAACGTCCTTGAGCAAATCCATAACCTGCACGGACGTCGTTGAATCCAAGGCGCCGGTCGGCTCGTCAGCCAGCACAATCTCGGGGTCGTTGATCAAGGCGCGGGCAATGGCCACGCGCTGCATCTGCCCGCCCGAAAGCTGGTTCGGGCGTTTGTCAACGTGCTCGCCCAGACCAACCGTCTCGAGCGCCTTACGCGCACGCTGGCGGCGCTCGGCATGTCCCACGCCCGTGAGCGTAAGCGCCAGCTCCACGTTTTCCAAAATGCTCTGGTGCGGAATGAGGTTGTAGCTCTGAAACACAAAGCCAATGCGATTGTTTCTGTAGGCATCCCAATCGCGGTCGCTGAAATCCTTGGTCGAGATGCCATCGATCAGCAGGTCGCCGGAATCGAAATGGTCGAGTCCACCAATGACGTTGAGCATCGTAGTTTTACCCGAACCCGAGGGACCCAGGATGGCTACAAACTCGTTATCGCGAAAAGACAGGCTTACGCTGTCGAGCGCTACCTGCGTAAACGACTGCGTAACGTACCTTTTGCAAATAACTCTGAGATCCAGCATGGACGGCAACCTCTCTCGCGCGGGCGCGCTCGCCCGCTCCCCCGCCGTTCACGTTCGGCGCGTTTGTCCTACTCTATCCTCATTTTTGGCCGATACCAGTGAGGAATGTAACGAACCGCGCCAAAAAACGAACGGGACAGCACGCCGCATGGCGCACCATCCCGCATATAACATCCCCGATGCGACAAAGAGGCTGTCACTTTGTCACATTCCAATGCGCGCTACTTTTCGAGCCCGCACGGCATAACGTTAGCGCTGCCGCGGCGAGCCTCAGTCACGGCTGCAAAGAAGCGATAGCCGCCCGAGAAGTTAAAGCACTCAAAGCCATGCTGCGCCAAAATGCGGCAAGCAATGTAGCTGCGAATGCCGCTCTGGCAAATCACGTAGACCGGCTTGGCCCGGTCGAGCTCGCTCAGGCGATTGCGCAGATCATCGACGGGAATGTTTACGAAACCATCGATATGCCCGCGCTCATACTCCCCTTCCGTACGAACATCGAGCAGCTGCACGCTGCCATCGCGTGGCAAGTTGGGCTCATCCTCCCAATGCCACTGCGCCAGTATGCCGCGATTGAGGTTCTCGATCATAAAGCCCGCCATATTGACGGGATCCTTCGCCGATGAATACGGCGGCGCGTATGCTAGGTCCAAATCCTTAAGCCTATCGCCGCGCATGCCTGCCTGGATGGCAGTCGCCAGAACGTCGATACGCTTGTCCACACCATCGATGCCCACGATTTGCGCACCCAGCAGGCGCAATCCCTGCTTCTCGAAGACAACCTTCATGGTCATGGGCGTTGCACCCGGATAATAACCCGCATGCGAACCGGGCGACAGGACCACGCTGTCGCAGTCAATTCCCGCCGCGTGTGCCGCCTTTTCGGATAGTCCCGTGCTTGCCGCCGTCAAGTCGAATACCTTGATAACCGATGAGCCCAACGATCCGAGGTAGCAGCTGTCCATGCCGGCTATGACATCGGCGACGACACGCCCCTGCTTGTTGGCGGGGCCGGCGAGCGAAATGACCGCGTCCTCGCCGGTCACCTGATGCGTGACCTGCACGGCATCGCCCACGGCATACACGTCGGCAGCAGAGGTCTCCATGCGGTCGTTGACCACAATAGCCCCCTTGATGCCCAGTTCGAGCCCCGCCTCTTGCGCCAGATGGCTCTCAGGTGCCACGCCAATGGCAAGCAGCACCATATCGGCTCCGATAGGGTCATCGCCCGCAACATGGGTGACAACGCGGCCATCAACTTCCTCAAAACCTGTCACATCGGCCTTGAGGCGCAGATCGATACCGTGCTCACGCACCTCGGTATGCAAAAGGGTCGCCATGTCGTAATCCAGGTTGTTCATAAGCTGGACGGGACGCTGCAGAAGGGTCACCTGGAGCCCCAGCTCGCACAGATTCTCCGCCGTCTCGACGCCAATGAAGCCGCCGCCGATCACGACGGCACTGCTCGGTCGCCGCTCTCGAACATAGCTGTGAATACGCAGCGTGTCCTCAACGGTGCGTAGGCTAAAGATTTTATCCGAGTCGATGCCCGGCAACGCAGGGCGGATCGGCTTTGCACCCGGCGACAGGATGAGCTTGTCATACGTCTCGACAAATTCCTCGCCCGTCAGCATATTGCGAACCTCGACCGTATGCGAATCGGGATGGATGGCAAACACCTCGTGACTCGTCTTGACCGCAATGCGAAAGCGATCCCAAAAGCCCTTGGGAGACTGCAGCGTCAATGCGCTCTCTTCTTCTATCACGCCGCCAATGTAGTACGGAAGCCCACAATTGGCATACGATACAAAACCCGTGCGCTCAAAGATGACAATTTGGGCCTGCTCGTCGAGTCTGCGCAAACGTGCCGCCGCCGATGCGCCGCCCGCGACGCCTCCAACGATAACCACCTTCATAGCTAACGCACCACCTTTCCCGTGTAGCCGCTTATGCCGCCGATATTCTTGACACTGCCATACCCAGAACGCTTAAGAAAACTCACAGCTTGGTTGCTTCGCGCACCGCTCGGGCAATGCACGAAAAGCTGCGTGCCCTTTCGACGTATACCCATGATGCTACCCCGAAGCAGAAAAAAGAGTCGCTGTTTCCAGCGACTCCCCTTCAGTTGTCTGTCCCACGGACTTACTGTTCGCTCTTCGCGAGTGCCTGATCGATCAGTTTGTTGAGCGCCTCGCGCTGCTCAGCGGAGTTGATGCCGCCCATGATCGGCTCTCCCACAATGTTACCGTTCTGGTCGATCACGTAGGTGGTCGGGAACGAGTACAGGTTGGAGGTGAACTTTCCGGCCTCGCTGTCCGACTTAAACCAGATGTTCTTATACGTCACGCCCTTCTTGGAAAGCACGTCCTTGGCATCGGCCACCTCGTCTTTGTTGCCATCGAGCGTAAAGGAATTAACGCCCACGACCTGGCCGCCCTTCTCGGCAAGCTCCTTGTTGAGCTTCTCCAGATCGCCCAGCTCTCCCACGCACGGCTTGCAGGTGGTAAACCAGAAGTTCATGACGGTGACCTTGTTCTTGGAGAACAGCTCGTCGCTGTTTACATCGTTGCCGTCCAAGTCCTTGCCCTTAAAGCTGGGGAACTTCGTCTCCCCGCTCTCGCCGTTAGTCATGCCTGCGGTCGAGGCATCGACGCTCTCCCCCTCGCCGGGCGTGCTGCCGCATCCGGGGAACTCCTTCTCCAGCGCCATGAGCTTGTCCTCGATCTCCTTGACCTGCTGCGCGCCGGCCTTAAGCGTCTTAAGCTCGTCAGCCGCAAACTGATCCTTGGCGCCCTCGATGGTATCGAGCAAGAAGTCACCGTAGTTCTTGCCGTCCTCAATCATGGGAGTGTCTTTGTTGGCCGCAAGGAACACCTTTTCCCATAGGGCGTTATCGCTCGCAAAGATCTCGTTTTCCTTTTGCAGCAGCTGCTGGTACAGCTCGGCCGCCTCCTCGGCACTCGACGGCTTTTGCGCTATGAGCTCGGCAATCTGCGCATCGCCGCTCGTAGCACCCTTCGCGTCGCCCTTGGGGGCAGAGCACGCCGCGAGAGTCAGCGCCAGCACGGGCAGCATCAACAGAGCTGCAATTTTTGACAGTTTCATGGTTCCTCCGTTTATATCGAAACTTATATAGGTACCTATTTGTTTTCGCAGGCTTGCGTGGACTGCGCGGGTTTGTCGCCCGTCACACCCAGCCCATAGCGAAAGCTAATAGCATCGACGGGGCACGCGCCCACGCATTTGCCGCAACGAATGCACTCGGCATGGTCGGGCGTACGCGTAACGTCCACGTCCATTTGACACACCTTGGCGCACTTGCCGCACGAGACGCATTTGCACTGGTCAACCTGGATCCCCAGCAAAGACACCTTGTTCATGAGCGCATAAAATGCGCCGAGGGGGCAAATCCATTTGCAGAAGGGGCGATAGAACAGCACGCTCAGCACCGCAACCACAATGAGGATCGCGAGCTTCCAGGAAAAGAGCTTTCCCAGCGCGGAGCGGATTCCCACGTTCATGATGGACAGCGGAATCGCGCCCTCGAGCACACCTTGCGGGCAGATGTACTTGCAAAAGAACGGGTCGCCCATACCCACATCGTTAACCACCAAGACGGGCAGCAGCACCACGGCAAACAGCAGCACGGCATACTTGATGTACGTGAGCGGCTTGAGCTTTTTCGTGGAGAGCTTTTTGCTGGGAATCTTATGCAAAAGCTCTTGTAGCCATCCAAACGGGCACAAAAAGCCGCATACAAAACGTCCCAGCAGCACGCCGATCAGAATGAGCGTTCCGGTGACGTAATACGAGAAGCTAAACTTAGACGAGCCCACCACCGACTGAAACGACCCGATGGGGCACGCACCCGAGGCCGCTGGACACGAGTAGCAGTTGAGGCCCGGCACGCAGACGGCTTTGCCCGCTCCCTGGTAGATGCCGCCCTTGGCAAAGTTAGGCAGGTGAATATTGGTCGCAAGCGTCGCCGCCGCCTGAATCAATCCACGAAATCGCGCTAAAAGATGCGATGCAGTGTTTTTTCTTTTATCCAATTCCGATACACTCCAAGCACAGCCTGATTGCCTTGGCCAGCACGGCATCTGCCTCGCCGCGCATAATTCCAAAGCCAACCATGGCTACCCCAACGATCAGCAAAGCCACCTGCGCCACAGGCTTAATCGCTTTGAACAATCTGACCACTCCTTTCGTTTCGCGACCCATTGGACCATACCGACTATAAAATCCGTGTTAAGCGTGAATGATTATGCAAGGAGAACGTTATGCGCATCTTGGTCATCGAGGACGAGCGGGCGCTGTGCGATGCGATCGCACGCAGCCTGCGCAACTTGGCCTATAGCGTCGACTGCTGCTACGACGGGCAGCAGGCCCTCGATCTGCTCGATGTCGAGACCTTTGATCTTGTCGTGCTCGACCTCAATCTCCCCCATGTCGACGGCATGACCGTGCTCAGGCAACTCAGGACAGCTGATTGTGAGACCAAGGTGCTTGTGCTCTCGGCACGTGGCGAGGTCTCCGACAAGGTAGCGGGGCTCGATGCGGGCGCCAACGACTACCTCACCAAGCCGTTTCATCTTGACGAGCTTGCGGCAAGGATTCGCAGCCTTACCCTCAGACGCTTTACACAAAGCGACGTTGTTCTAACCTGTGGATCGCTGAGCTTTGACACCAAGGCGCGCCTCGCCACAGTGGGCGACGAGATCCTGTCCCTCACGCGCAAGGAGACCGGCATCTTGGAATACCTGATGCTTAACCAGGGGCGGCCGGTGAGCCAGGAGGAGCTCATCGACCACGTATGGGACAGCAGCGTCAACAGCTTTAGCAACGCGACCCGCGTGCACATCTCGTCGCTGCGCAAAAAGCTGCGCGGCGCGTTGGGGCACGACCCCATCCGCAACCGAATCGGCGAAGGCTACGTTATGGAGGATGGCAAATGAAGCGGTTGTCGCTGCAGTGGCGCATCACGTTGATGACGGCACTGCTGATATGTTCGACCTGCGTACTTATGAATTGCCTGGTTGGCTACTCCGGCATGCGCTACATGGACTCGATTGGTGCAGAAGCGTCGGCGCACAGCAAGGTGGAGGCGGCCTCGCCCAGCTCATTTGACCCGACAAACAAAGAGCTCGACGACGCGCTGACCATCGTCGTGAACGACGCCCAAGAATCGTTTGGCGCGACGAGCTGGTATATAACTGCGGCGGTGACGCTGCTCGGCGGCGTGCTGGCCTACTTTGTAAGCGGACATGCGCTGCGGCCGTTGCGCTTCTTTGCGACGCAAGTCGAGAGCGTGCGGCCCGACAACCTCGCCGACACAAAAATCAGCGAGGACGTGCCCTCTGAACTCAGGCGCTGCAGCGCGTCGTTTAACGACATGATTGCCCGCCTTGACGAGGGATTTTCCGCACAAAGACAGTTTACGGGCAATGCGGCGCACGAGCTGCGCACGCCACTTGCGCTCATGCAGGCCCAGGTCGAGCTGTTTTGCGCCGAGCACCCCGACGTCGACGCCGATACAGCGAGCCTGCTCGGGCTGCTGCAGGAGCAGACCGAGCGAATGACGCACATGACAAAGACCCTGCTCGAGATGAGCGAGCTGCGCAGTGTCCCTTGCAACGATGTGATTGACCTAGCGCCGATGATCGAAGAAGTGCTCACGGACCTGGCACCCCTTGCCGAGCAAAAAGACATCACGCTTACAAGTGAGGGCGACGCGCAAACGATCGGCAGCGACACGCTGATCTATCGGTTGCTGTTCAACTTGACCGAAAACGCCATACGCTATAGCGCGCCCAACTCGACCGTGCAAATCAACGCCTGCGCCGAAGGCGACCGCGTGCTGCTACGCGTGCGCGACCAGGGGCCGGGCATTCCCGAGCAATACCAGACGAGCATCTTTCAGCCCTTCTATCGCGTCGACAAATCGCGCAGCAGGGCATACGGCGGCGTGGGGCTGGGGCTTGCGCTGGTCTGGGAGATCGCCGCACTTCACGGCGGCTCCATCGAGGTCGAAAAGAGCTCGGAGCGCGGAACGACCATGCTCGTGACTCTTCCCACTCGCGCACTCGGCTCATTAAAATAACGAACGGGATGGCACGCCGCGTGGCGTACCATCCCGCACATAATATCGAGGATGTGACAAAGGGACTGTCCCTTTGTCACATCTGCTAGTTCTCGTCGCCTACCAGCTGAGTTAGCTTACTCCCACTCGACCGTGCCGACGGGCTTCGGCGTGAGGTCGTAGCACACTCGGCAGATGCCGGGAACCTCGGCGGTGACGCGAGCGGTAATACGCTTGAGCAGCGCCCAGTCGAGCTCGGGCACCTCGGCGGTCATGACGTCAACGGTGTTGATGCAGCGGATGATGCAGGGCCAGTCGTAGGCGCGCTTACCCTCGCGCACGCCGGTGGCGCGGAAGTCGGGCACGACGGCAAAATACTGCCAGATGGTCAGACCTGCCTTGTCGATCTCCTCGCGCACGATGGCGTCGGCTTCGCGCAGCGCCTCAAGACGGTCGCGGGTGATGGCGCCAAGGCAGCGGACGCCCAGGCCAGGACCGGGGAACGGCTGACGCTCAACCATGTTCTCGGGCAGGCCGAGCTCGCGGCCCACGACGCGCACCTCGTCCTTGTACAGCAGCTTGACGGGCTCGCAGAGCTCAAACTGCAGGTCATCGGGCAGGCCGCCCACGTTGTGGTGAGCCTTCACGCCATCCTGGGACTCCAGGATGTCGGGATAGATGGTGCCCTGGGCGAGGAAGCTAACCTCGTCGCCAACCTTGCGGGCCTCCTCCTCGAACACGCGAATGAACTCGGCGCCGATAATCTTACGCTTGGCCTCGGGCTCCTCGACGTCCACGAGCTTATCCAGGAAGCGATCAGTCGCGTCAACATAGACCAGGTTGGCGTCCATCTGGTTCTTGAAGACGTCGACGACCTGCTCGCTCTCGCCCTTGCGCATCAGGCCGTGGTTCACGTGCACGCAGATGAGTTGCTTGCCGATGGCCTTGATGAGCAAGGCCGCGACAACCGAGCTGTCAACGCCGCCCGAAAGGGCCAGCAGGACCTTCTTGTCGCCGATCTGCTCGCGGATTGCAGCGACCTGCTCTTCGATGAACGCCTGGGCAAGTTCGGGAGTGGTGATACGCACCATGTCGTCGGGACGCTTGTTGGGATCCATGCAGAGCTCCTTTTCGGTTCGATGGGAATGCGTTACACGTATGCAAACGCACCGTCACATGACCTCATTATATGCAGAACGAGATGCGTTTCCCATCGCTGCGACAGAGCTTTTTACAGGGGTGGTATTTTTTCCTAATGTCGAGGTCAGCTAGGCTTCGGTAGCCACCTTGGGAGCATCGCCAATAGACTCTTCCTTTATACGTTCGGCACAATCGTAGGCGATACCCACAAATTCAAGTCCCGAGCAACAGGAGTACAATTGCTGCTATTGTTGCCAGCTGTTGGGAGATGGAAGATGGACTGCGATGGCTACCCATGCGTTCCCATGCCGTTGATGTGCACTGCCTTTGTGCCGGGGCAGATGGACGCTGCGGTTGCAGGCATTTCCGACCCCGATTCGCGCGCCATTGCCACGGCAGAAGCGCTGTACTTTCGCGGACAGGCCACCCTTGCTGCCAAGACGGCGCGCCCCTATCTTGACGCCACCGATCCCGCACTGCGCTATTCCGCATGCTTTATCTGCGGATACGCCAGTCTGTCGCTCAACCGTATCGCCGACGCCCGCCGGTGCCTTGCGGGCATCCTCGATACGCCAACTGACGAGGAATCGCCCGCCGTCCACGCCACGCATATCCTGTTCGCCTCGGCCGCGAGCGTCCTGCTGCACTTGCCTTCCCCGTATTCTGCCGAAGAGTTTTATCCGCTTGCGGCGCATCTGCCCGAAGGCCTGCGCTTGTTCGCCAGCTACGTGATGGCGCATGCCCTGTACCTGCGCGGCGAATATGGCCGCAGTCTGGGCATGGCGGAAAACGCCCTAATTATGAAACAGGGAAGCTATCCCATCTCGGAACTGTTCCTGCACCTGGCAGCTTCCATGGCATACATGAGTCTCAAAGACGTCGACGCCGCAAAAGCGCATTTTGGCGCCGCTTGGGACATTGCGCGCCCCGACGGCCTCATCGAGCTCATCGGCGAGCACCACGGCCTTTTACAGGGGCTCATCGAGGCGTGCCTAAAAACGCAATACCCTGACGATTTCGCGCGCATCATCGAGATCACGTACCGCTTCAGCTACGGCTGGCGGCGCATCCACAACCCCGATTCGGGCGAGGACGTGGCCGACGATCTAACGACCACGGAATTCACCATGGCCATGCTCGCCTGTCGTGGGTGGACCAACGCCGAAATCGCACGCCATATGGGAGTATCGCCGGGCACCGTCAAAAACCGCCTATCCGGCGTATACGCAAAGCTTGGCATCGGCACACGCGCCGAGCTGGTCGCGCATATGTTGCGTTAGCGACCGGGCTGCCAAGCGCATCGAACGCGTTCCGGAACCCGGCGCTTCGCTCGATCAATTTGGACATTTTGGCCATCGAACGGCACTACCGCCACGAAGCGTCTTCTCGCAAAATTGGATTATTTCCACCGATATTTGCGGGATGGGAGCCCAAGATGCTTGATCGCCGTTCGTTACTTGTTGCTGGAGCGTCCTCGCTGGCGAGCATCATGTTGCCTCGCGTGCCGGGAAGCGAAAATGCCTTCCTGCTGCCGTTCGCGCCCACCGCGGCCTATGCCGACGAAGAAGATCCCTTCAAGGTGCTCGTTCTCTCGCGCACCATGTTTGGTGTAGTCGTGGTCGACGTCGCCAACAAGAATACGCCCATCGCAGGTGCCCAGGTCACGCTCACATCGCGCTATGCCGTAGGCAAGCAGCTCACCGCCACGACCGATGACGAAGGCACGGCCATCTTTGAGGTCGCCCCTCTTTCGGAAGACTACGTGGACGAGGCAACGCTTCTCGACGCGTACGACTTTAACGGCGGCATCTCCATTAGCATGGCGGGCTACCGCGATGTCGAGATTCCCCTTGCGCGTATCCAGGGCGGCACCGCCATAACCGCACCCACACGTCCGCTGTCCGACGGCGAGCCGTACTTCCGCCAGCTCACATTCGACGAATGGGACATCCAGTACGCTGATGCCACGTTCATGGCATTGCCGAAGGACGACGCGGCAAACGACCAACCCGACACGCATGCCTTTATTGTACAGGCACATCTGCCACAGGGTGGACAGGCAACGCTGCACATCAACAAGGTAATGCCCGCCACGGGTAGCTCGCCCGAAACCGTCACGCAGATCGGCCAGATCAAGGCCAGCGCATCAGGCGCGGATAATCTGGCGACGTTCACACTCGAAGACAAGTTTCTCGACGCGGCATCGGGCCTTCTGGAGGAAGGGTGCAAGCTGCGCTTTGTCCTCGACTATCAGGGCAAAACCTACACGCTCTCATCCCCCATGGCCGTTGTCACCGCGCCGGCCGCAAAGGCGGAATCGGGCTCGACCACTATCGTCCCCACTACCATGGACCAAGAGGTCACTCCGTTTGATTTCCCCGCGGCGTTTCCCGGCATCGGCGGCAATAAGTTCACGTGCTGGATACCCACATTTCCGATCCTCTTCGATTTCTCGTTTGCTGGATACGTGCTGTTTGGCGGAGGATACAAACCAGCCAGCTATATGAACGATTCGGGCAATCCGGATCCGGAGTACTGGAAGAAGTCACCGCGCGAGTCGGGCGCCAAGCAGGCAAACCGCTACCTCGACGAAATGGAGGGGAAGTGGAATCAGTACAAAAGTATGAGTGCCGGTTCGGGCACCGATCCAAGAAACACCAAGCTCCTTCGCCACCATTGCACGCCGCTGTTCACGATGGATATCGCCACACAGCTGTACGGCTCGCTCGCCTACGATTGGGTGGGCAAAACCTGGGGTGACAACAACGACCCCGCATACGGCAATATTAAGGCCCTCTTCCAGGTAAGAACCGACCTCAATTGGACCGAGCAGTTTACCCTAGGACCGGTGCCGTTTTTCCTAAACGTCAACCCCTGGGTGCTGGCAAAACTGGCGCTCGCCGTGGGCGCCCACACGCACGGCAGCGGCGCGGCGTTTTTCAAGAACATTTCGCTCGACTATTCCAACACGTCGGGCTCGTTCACCATCCAGATCGGACTTGCCGTCACCTTTGGAGCCGGCATTGCAGGCGTCGCTTCGTCCGCTGTGCGTGGCGCCGCATCCCTCACACTGTTCATTGGGTACGAGAAGGCAGATGGACACCAGCTTCCGCGGCTGCGCGTAGGTGCAGACGTCGATGTCGATGTGATACTCCAGTTCGTAATGTTCAAGTGGACCACCAAGGCTTGGTCGGGGTCGTGGCCCACACTCATCGATTCGTGGAATATGTCGGTGAACAATGGCGACCAGTATGTGCTCCAACGCTCTGAGCTGGCATTGGGTGGAGATACGCCTTACACGCTGGATGCCTGCTTCGGCACGCCCGGCAACACCGAGGCAGGTGGTGTGCCGCAGTTTATCGCATCGGCCACCATCGTCACCAACGCCGAGCTGCTCGCACGCGCCGAGGTTAAGGCCACTGCCGTAAACGCCGCGCCTGTCGTGCGCGATTGGGATCAAGCGGTCACGCGCATTGAGCTCGAGGCGGATTCAGAAAGCGACGACACGGGACAGATCGAGCATTTCGTCCATGCACTGGTAGAGAACGACGAAAATGCCGCACCGATGTATGAGTACACCTACATCGGTCAGTCAACGAACGCCGTTGCGGACCCGAACGCCAATTCTGCCGGCGTGTCGGAGGACGAGCGTGGCGGCGTCAAACCCTCGAGCGACAACGTGCTGTTTTCCGGCGTGCTCAGCGAAGCCCACATGAAGCTAACGATGATTGCCGGCGTAGAATACCTGTTCCGTATCGCCTCGGTGCGCTACGGCGACAATGGCCGCTCGCGCCTGGTGGTGCACACAAAGGCAAACGGCACGTGGTCCGCTCCCACGCCCGTGGACTTTCCCCTTGGGTTTGGCGAGGGCGACGTGGAGCGCGACGGCATATTCGATTACGACTTCGACGTGGTGGAATATACGGACGGAAGAGGAAACCAGGACGCCTACGTGCTGCTGGTCTCGGGCGAGCGCCCCGCCGGCGACAACACCCTTTTCGATACGGCAAGCACAGCCGGCATACTGTCCGTTGTGCGCCTGCGCATAAGTAATGACGAGATCCGCGTGGTGTCGCATACGTCATGGCGCAGCATCTCGCGCGGCCGCCTGCAAGAGGATGGCTACCATTGCCTGCAGTGCCCGCGCATCACGGCAGGCAAGACGCTGGTCGACGGGCGCCTGTCGGGTGCCTACCTCCACCGCCGCGGAACCACCGCAGAGAAGGCGCTCGGCAGCGAGGCCGAGGTTGCGCTGGAATGCTTTACCCTGTGGTCGGATGATTTGGGCGACAGCCTGACGTTCCGCCAAGTTCTTCGCTTTCCGCAGGCACCGTCGAGTATCGAGCTGAGCGAGCCCGAGAATATCAACGGCAAAATGGTGGTGCCCGTTGCGTACGAGACCGCAGACGGTTGCGGCTGCGCATCGTACGCCGTGATCGGCCAGTCCATTGCGGGCTGGGGCGTTATGCCACCAGACGCCACGGTGCCCCATGCGGTGCCGTGGCCACAACATTCGGGCTTTTTGACCACCGTCAACGAGCAGCTGCAGCATATTACTTGGACGCGAGGCGCATCGGCATTTGCAACGCAGCCCGTGGGTGCCGCAGGCTGTGGCCCGGCATCGTTTAGCGTAAGCAACAACGGCAGGTGCGCGCTCTATGTAGAGAACACCGATGGCAAGGTGGGGCAAACCTACGACGAAGAAGGCAACCCGGTAGCAGTAATGGGCAAGCACTTCCGCATCTTCGCCAGCACCTTGGCAGGCGATCTGTTCACGGAGCCGTTCGTGATGTGCGAGCTGGACCATCCCGTCGATCAGATAACGACATTTTTGACGTCGGGAGGCATGCTCTCCGCGCTCGCCACGCACATTGTGAGCGCGGAGAAGAGCGAGGCAGAGCTGCACGGCATCGAAGTGCCTCTGGTGGCGTGTGCCACTCCGACGGGCGCGGTCGCTACCTCGGGCGCGGTGGTGCCCGGAGCAGCAGGCGAATCCTTCATGGTCACGGTGCGAAACGACGGCAACACTTTGCTGACTGCCGGCACAATCGATCTGTACCGAGAGGGCTCCAGCCAGCCGTTCTCCAGCGCATCCATCGGATTCGGAGCGAACGCACGCATGGCTTCGATCTACGATCCAGAGCTTGCCGAAGACGCTTCGGCCAACGACATGGCACACGTAAAGTACGCGCTCGAGACGCTGGGCGCACGTTTTGCAACGCACCCGCTGGTAGCCGACAACGGCAACGCCGTGCTGGCACCGGGTTGCACGGCACAGTTCCGCATGAGCTTCGCCATCCCCGAGAGTTGGAGCGACGAAGTGGGCAAACGCGTCACGCTGTATGCGAAGGCGCGTAATCTGGTGGCGCTCGATCCCGTAACGCTCGAGGAGATCCGACCGGGCGCAAACTCGGCGCTGAGTGCCGTTCTGCACGAGCTTCATGTGCCCGACGCGGCATGCGAACGCTCAGAAGTTCAGGTCGGCGTATGCGACAGCGCGGATACGACAGGACTTCACGACGCCCCGATGACAGCAGACGGCGATGGTAGCTCGAGTGGCGGCGGTACTGACGAGGGCGGCGGCTCCGGCGGAAGCAGCTCCGGCAGTGGCAAAGACCACGGCAATAACAAGCGCTCCGGAAAAGCGGGCGCGCTTGCGGGCACGGGCGACAGCAACGTCCCCCTAACCGCAGCCGCAGCAGCGCTCGCCGCAGTTGGTGCCGGCCTTGTCGCCTACAGCGCCCGCCGCACGGCGCTCGAAAAAGACACCGCCAATGAGGACAATTCGGATAGGCCTCGCTAGCTCCTAGTTACTTTTGTGAGAGGCGCCGACTCGGCTCATCGAACATCAAAATGGGCTGGTTCTGAATACCCAGAGCCAGCCCATTGCGCATTAAATGTCGTCTGAGGAGTCGAGTTCTGCCTCGAGCTTGGCACGGCGTCTTTTCGCCGTGAAAAACGTTGCGCACAGGACAGCAAACGTGGCCGCGAAAATCGTCGCACCGCAGAACACGCCCGTGACCAGGTTCGCCAACCAAAAGACGCTTTCGAGCGGTACGATCTGCGCCTCAGCGATACAGCGCATTGCGGCAATAACAAGCGCGAACGCGGCGCCGCTAAGACCGCTGACAAGCAGGAAATATCCAACAGGAAGATGCTCGGTTTGCCCAAAACGATTGGTATCGACATAGCCCTTCCGCGTTTGCAGTCCTGCGCAAATCAACATCACGAGAACGAGCCACAAATACATGGCTGCCTCGAACGGCGTTGCAAAGCCATGCGGCATTTCACTAGCGTCGCTGTGAACCCACGTAACCTGTCGAGCTATAAACTGGTAGAAAAAGATCATCAACATGCCAAACGAAAGCAGCACGAAGCCAATCTTGTAGATCTTCGCGTTCTCAGCCTCCAGGCGTTCATCCTTTTGGCCGGCATATTCACGCCACTTTTGCACGATTTTCAGATCTTCATATTTCATAGTGAACTCCTAAAGAGCATTAGGGTCGGCGTCGGTTTCGTCTTCCCAAAACAAGTCGTTCAACGTAACGCGCAGCGCCTTACAGATTGCCACGCACAAATTGAGCGTGGGGTTGTAGCCGCCCGCCTCGATAAGGCCGATGGTTTGGCGCGTAACGCCCACGGCTTGGGCTAAGTCAGCTTGCGAAAGGCCAGCCGCCGCGCGTGCCGCCTTCATGCGTAGGTTCTTTTTGCCCGGCATGGAGTTCCTTTCGTAGTAATGGACAGATATCCGTTGCAACATGACAGAAATATATTGCATCCTTCACAAGATGTCAACTATATCTGTCATTATGGAAACCATGTCCGCCATCGCCATGTGGACATAACAATTTCGATTCGCTATTCAATCTTACTCGGACAAAACCGAGTCGGAAGGACCCGAGTAAGTGGAACTTATCAGCATGGCCAACGCGCACGCCAATAACCGGATTTGCCGGAACCATGCGTGCCCCATCGTTTAATAGCTCCGTTATTGTTCGATGATCTTCTTGACGACCGCGGGAACGCCTGCCGCCACCACGTTGTCCGGAAGGTCTTCCGTCACGACGCTGCCCGCGGCAATTACGCAACCGCTGCCGATGGTAACCCCCTGCAACACGGATACGTTCGCGCCAAACCAGCAGTTATCGCCTACAACAATAGGCAGAGCCTTCTCGAGACCCAAGTTGCGGTCCTTTGCCTTTAGGGGGTGCGAAGCGGTGTAGAAGCCGCAAAACGGCCCGATAAACACGTTGCCACCAAAGGTGATAGAGCCGCCGTCCATAAAGTAGCAGCCATGGTTTACAAAGCAGCCCTCACCAAAGCTCGTCTTGCTCCCGTAGTCAAAGTAGGCAGGCGAAAGGACCGTCAGCCCTTGCGGAAGATCGGTATCGAGCAAGGATTTCAAAGCGTCAAGCTGCGCGTCGCTTCCGGGTTTTGCCATATTAAAGTCATAGCAGAGCGCCTCCGCCTTTGCGCGTTGCGCCAGGAGCTCCTCGTCAAAGTTGGCATCATGCCACTCCCCGCGCTCCATCTTCTCTTTCTCAGTCATTGCGCCCCCTCAAACAACATGCAGTCTTGATGCGGCAATTCTACCAGCCGATAAGCCACGGTTTTAACACGAGCACCACGCCGCGCAGGGAATGACCGCAGAAGCTAAAGGTCACCGACTCCGAACGCGCGTTCGATGGAATTCGTGTTAGTTGGAATCGTCCGAGGCCTGGGCTATGCTACCTTGACTATCTATATGACTACAACGCAGCAAAGGAGCATCGAGAGAGCGAGCATGGCAAAAAACACCGCAAACTATGGTAACGACAGTATTCGTCAGCTCAAGGACGAGGAGCGCGTACGCCTGCGCCCCGCCGTTATCTTTGGCTCGGACGGACTCGACGGCTGCGCGCATGCCGCCTTCGAGATCCTGTCCAACGCCGTTGACGAGGCGCGCCAGGGCTACGGCAAGCTCATCACCCTTACCGCCTTTCGCGATGGTTCCATTCAGGTAGAGGACAACGGCCGCGGCTGCCCGCTCGACTGGAACCCCTCCGAGAAGCGCTTTAACTGGGAGCTCGTCTTTTGCGAGCTCTACGCAGGTGGCAAATACAACAACAACCAGGGCGGCGACTACGACTTCTCGCTCGGTACCAACGGCCTGGGCTCGTGCGCGACCCAGTACGCATCCGAGTACATGGACGTCACGGTTTGGCGCGACGGCAACAAGTACTCCCTGCACTTTAAGAAAGGCAAGGTCGTTGGCGCCAAAAAGAAAGCGCTTGAGATCGAGCCCAGCGACGAGGACCGCACCGGCACCACCATCAAGTGGCGCCCCGATCTTGAGGTCTTTACCTCGATCAGCATTCCCCACGACTGGTATCGCGAGACCATGCGCCGCCAGGCCGTGGTCAACGCCAACGTGACCTTCCGCCTGCGCATTGAGGGCGACGATGGCGAGTTTTCCGAAGAGGATTTTTGCTATCCCAAGGGCATCGAGGACTACGTGCTCGAGAAGGTCGGTACCGACTACCTTACCGAGCCCTTCTTTATCGAGGCTGACCGTCGCGGTCGCGACCGCGAGGACCTGCCCGATTACAACGTCAAGATCACCGCGTGCATGTGCTTCTCGCGCACCTTCATGATGCAGGAGTACTACCACAACTCGTCATGGCTCGAGAACGGCGGTTCGCCCGAAAAGGCCGCCCGTAGTGCTCTGACCAGCGCCATCGATGCCTACATCAAGCAACAGGGCAAGTACAACAAAAACGAGAGCGGCATTAAGTGGCAGGACGTCCAGGACTGTCTGGTGCTGGTGACCAACTGCTTCTCCACCCAGACGTCCTACGAAAACCAGACTAAGAAGGCCATCAATAACCGCTTTATCCAGCAGGCGATGACGGCATTCTTTAAGGAGCGCCTCTCGACCTATCTGATCGAGAACAAAGACGCCGCCAACAAGATCATGGAGCAGGTGCTCATCAACAAGCGCTCGCGCGAGAACGCCGAGAAGACGCGCCAGAGCATCAAGACCAATCTGCAGCAGAAGACCGACATGGCCAACCGCGTGCAGAAGTTCATCGACTGCCGCTCCAAGGACAAGAGCCGTCGCGAGATCTACATCGTAGAGGGCGACTCGGCAGCAGGCGCCATCCGCACCTCGCGCGATGCCGAGTTCCAGGGTGTTATGCCCGTCCGAGGCAAGATCCTCAACTGTCTGAAAGAGGACTACCCGCGCATCTTTAAGTCCGACATCATCATGGACCTCATGCGCGTGCTGGGCTGCGGCGTAGAGATCAAGGACAAGCGCATCAAGAACCTCGGTGCTTTTGACCTGGATAATCTCAACTGGAACAAGGTCATTATCTGTACGGACGCCGACGTCGACGGTTATCACATCCGCACGCTTGTGCTCACCATGCTCTATCGCCTGGTGCCCACGCTTATCGACGAGGGCTACGTGTATATCGCCGAGTCGCCGCTCTACGAGATCAACTGCAAAGAGAAGACCTACTTTGCCTACACCGAGCTCGAGAAGAACGGCATCCTCAAGGAGATTGGCGACCAGAAGTGCTCGATCAACCGCTCCAAGGGTCTTGGTGAGAACGATCCGGACATGATGTGGCTCACCACCATGAACCCCGAGACGCGCCGCCTGATCAAGGTAGAACCCGAGGACGTCACCAAGATGGAGACCATGTTCAACCTGTTGCTGGGCAACGACGAGACGGGCCGCAAGCGTCACATCTCCGAGCACGGCAAGGAATACCTGGACCAGCTGGACCTGCAGTAGCAGCAAATCGATAACGACGGCCCATAAGAAGTTCAAGAGGAAATCGTGGCAAAGAAGAAGACGAAGAACCAGCCCAAGAAAAAGCAGGTCAACGCCGAGAACGTCATCGGCCTGCACTCCGAGGTCACCGATCAGCCGATCACGCAGACGCTCGAGGTCAACTACATGCCCTACGCTATGAGCGTCAACGTCTCGCGTGCGTTCCCCGAGATTGACGGCTTTAAGCCCTCGCACCGCAAGCTGCTCTACACCATGTACAAGATGGGTCTGCTCAAGGGCGAGCGCCAGAAGAGCGCCAACATCGTGGGCCAGACCATGAAGCTCAACCCGCACGGCGACGCCGCGATCTACGAGACGATGGTGCGCCTGGCCACCGGCAACGAGGCGTTGCTCGCCCCCTTCGTTGAGTCGAAGGGCAACTTTGGCAAGTACTATTCGGGCGACCTGAGCTACGCCGCCTCGCGCTATACCGAGGCCAAGCTCTCCCCCATTAGCGCCGAGATCTTCAAGGACATCGACAAGGACCCGGTCGACTTCGTCGACAGCTACGACGGCGCCATGAAGGAGCCACGCCTGCTGCCCACCACGTTCCCCAACATCCTCGTCTCGGCCAACAAGGGCATCGGCGTCGCCATGGCATCCGATATCTGCGGTTTCAACCTCAACGAGGTCTGTACCGCCACAATGCATTACCTGCAGGATCCCGACTGCGACCTGCTCGAATACATGCCCATGCCCGACTTCTCGACCGGCGGCGAAATTATCTACCGCCGCGAGGAGATGGAAAAGATAATCGAGACCGGCCTTGGCGGCTTCCAGATCCGCTCCCGCTGGCGCTGGATTCCCGAAGAGCGCATCATCGAGGTCTACGAGATCCCCTACACCACCAAAACCGATGTCATCATCGAGCGCATCGTCAAGCTCTCCAAAGAGGGCAAGGTCAAGGAGATTGCCGACATCCGCGACGAGACCGACCTCTCGGGTCTGCGCATCGCCATCGACCTTAAGCGCGGTGTCGACCCCGACAAGCTCATGGCGAAGCTCTATCGCTCGACCACGCTGCAGGATTCGTTCTCGTGCAACTTTAACGTGCTGGTCGACGGCTATCCCCGCGTTATGGGCGTGCGCCAGATCCTGCACGAGTGGGTCAAGTGGCGTATTGAGTCCACGCGTCGCCGCATTAACTTTGACCTGGGCAAAAAGTCCGAGCGTCTGCACCTGCTGCACGGCCTCGAGGCAATTCTGCTCGACATCGACAAGGCCATCGCCATCATCCGCGGCACTAAGCTCGAGGCCGAGGTCGTGCCCAACCTTATGAAGGGTTTCGACATCGACGAGACCCAGGCCGAGTTTGTTGCCGAGCTCAAGCTCCGCAACATCAACGAAGAGTACATTCTCAACCGCACCAAGGACATCGCCAAGCTCGAGGGCGGGATTGCCGAGCTTGAGGAGATCCTCTCCAGCGAGGAGAACATCAAGAAGGTCATCAGCGACGAGCTAGCAGCGGTCAACAAGAAGTACGTGATGCCGCGCCGCACGGGCAGGATCGAGCCCCATGAGGTTATCGAGGTAAGCTTGGAGCCCGAGGTCGAGGAGTACCCGGTCACCATCATGCTCTCGCGCGATGGCTACCTAAAGAAGATGACGGACCGCGTGCTCAAGAAGGCGACCACGCTCAAGTACAAGGACGGCGACAAACCCTTTATCGAGTTCCCGTCCTCCAACACCCACGAGCTGCTGGTCTTTACCAACAAGAGCCAGGTGTACAAGTGCAAGGTCGCGGCGTTTGAGGACACCAAGTCGGCCCAGCTGGGCTCGTACCTTCCGACCGATCTTGAGATGGAACCCGACGAGAGCGTCATCTGGGTCATCGACCCCGAGGACTACAAGGCCGACGTGCTGTTCGTCTTTGAGAACGGCCGCGTGGTGCGTGTCGCGCTTTCTGGATACGCTACCAAGACCAACCGCAAGCGCCTTAAGAACGCCATCTACGGCGGCAGCAAGCTGCTGTATGCGCAGGTGCTCAAGGAAGACCGCGACCTCGCGCTGGTCTCGAGCGACTACCGCCTGATGAACTTCAACACGTCGCTGCTCAAGACCAAGACGACCACCAACACGCAGGGCGTCCAGGCTTTCACGGCCAAGAAGGGCCGCTCGGTCACCACTGTCGGCACGACCGAGGAGATTCTTGGCGCCGGCGTCTCGGCCGAGAAGTTCACCGCGCAGAGCCTGCCCTCTGCCGGTGCCCTCATGAAGGAAAACGACATGCCGAGTTTGTTTGACTAGGACGACGGCGACCAAACCGTCATGGTTTAACTAAGCAGCGGGGCCCGGAGCGCAGTAAACGCTGCGCCCTGGGCCCCATGCATTACACCAGCATCATCCCTATAGACAAAATGCCGCATAAAGTGGAACAGACATAAGCCCATCATTCATTCCAAAGGGCTTAGTCGATAGCCTGATAAGGCGTACGCCCGGATGGGTCTTTTTAAGTGAGGACAGGCTTCGAGATCTTGTGTTCTCTCCCGCCTTGACTTCAATCGCAGACAAGCATCCCTGCTTCTCTACTACAAAGTCGATTTCCGCACGATTATCTCGCGCCCAATAATGCAGCGGATAGCCCATGGCTGAAAGCTGTTGGGCGACGTAGTTTTCGGTAAGTGCACCCATGAATGTGCCGCCGATGCCGGCAAGAATATCGGCGCGTTGAGCACCGGCCTTGGAGACGAGCAGCCCTGTATCCGCCTGATAGATTTTAAAAGCAGAAGGGTTAACGAAGGCCTCTAAAGGGCTTTCGATCTGCCCGACTAGGCTGCAGCGCGCCACCGTACCCGACAATACAAGCCAGTCGAGAGCATCTCCAAAGAGAGACGCATTGCCCCCCGCTCGCACTACCTTGTATTGAAATTTGCGATTCTCTTTGGCAAGCTGCTGTGGAATGGAATCGAAGCACGCACGCGTCTTTGCGCTCAAGCGTTCATCAGCATATTTATTGGTGTCGGCGGAATATCCGTCGAGAATAATCCGATGCTTTTCGGCCACATCAATGATTGACTGATCATCGATATACGTTTGGACCGCCTCGGGCATTCCGCCAACAACAAGATACTGTCGATAGAGCCTAAGCGCCTTTTCATGAAGGCTTGGCGCAAGAGGACCCATTAACTCGAATGACGAGCGTATCTCATCGACCAGCTGATCGTGCCCCATTGCCCAGAGAAACTCCTCGAAATCGAGTGGAGTCATCTCGATCAAGTCGGTCTTTCCGACGGGGAACGAATACGACTGATGGTTAATGGCAACCCCAAGAAGCGACCCGGCAGCCGCAACGTAATACTCGGGAGCATCTTCGCAAAAGTATTTAAGGGAAGTGAGCGCTTCCTCGCATGCCTGGATCTCGTCAATGAACAGTAAGGTTTTGCCAGGCACGATACGCTGTCCCGTACGAGCCTCGATCGCGCGCACAATCGAATGAGGGTCAAGACCGCCCGAAAAATCCGCTCGCGCCGACCGGTCGTTCTCAAGATTAACGTAGACAACCGATTCGAAAAGATCCTGGGCGTACGTTCTGAGCAAATAGGTCTTGCCACACTGGCGCACGCCTTTGACCAGCAAAGGTTTTCTATCAGCTCTGTCTCGCCATTCCCTAAGTAGCTCGTCTGCCTTGCGACGCATACGCAACCTTCCCTCATTAACTTCTGTTTGACAATATTTTAACGCGGATTAATTTGTTTTCAGTTATTTTTCTGCGTTTAAAAATTGTTCTATACGGCGCTTGAGGGAATGCGCCCCTATCTCTCGGTAAGGACAGCAAGCATTTCCACCAACACCGATTGCCATGCGCTCTTCTTGCCCTTAGGCGAGCTTGCGAGCGAGCTCTCGCACCTCTTCCAGCTTGGGCGAGGAGGCCATGCTGTCGCGCTCGGTCATACCGCTGATGGTGACAATGCCCTGGTCCTCCCACTTGCAGTATGCGCACGTGGACTTGTACATGGCGATCGCCGCATCATAGACGCCCTCGCTGTGGCTATCGAGCAAAAGGGCCGTCTTGGTGAACGGGAAGCCCGTAGCACCGAAGGCGTACAGGCGGTCGATGACAGCCTTCTCCTGCGCAGTGATATCGAACCAGTAGATAGGCGAGGCAAAGACGACCATATCTGCGTCTTTCAGCGACTCGATCACGTTGACCATGTCATCCTTCTGCACGCAGACGCCCTCATGAGCGAAGCAGTACTGGCATCCCAAGCAGCCGGCGATCTTCTTGCTGGCAACGCGGACGACCTCGACCGTATTGCCGCCCTCACGCGCGGTCTCGGCAAACGCCTCGACCATGGTATCGGTATTGGCGCCCTTACGCGGGCTGCCGCTCAATACAACGATATTCATAGGATTCCCTCTCCTTCATGCTGCAGGCGCGCAGCATTTTTTCTTGTAACCAAAACAAATGGGGTTAATCAATCGCCAGCAGGCCATATCTCTTGCTCAAGTTCCCTAAAGAAGCTCAAGGCGATTGCAATTGCCTTATACAACATCGAAAACCAAAGAGGGGCCATAGCAACGTCGCCTGCCCGAAATGGCCTGCGGTTAAAATCAACTACGGGGATCGTGACGAGCCGATACCGCCCGCATGCCCCCTTCGGAATAGGCGCTGAGCAGCTCCTGAGCGTGGGCAAACTCGGGCCCTCGCCTCCAACCGAGCAGGCGGTTGACCGCGAGATTTCCCTGGACGTTGTGGACGAAGAGCAGATAGGCGTCCTCGCGCGAAAGCCCAGTCTCCTCCATGATCGAGGGAACCATCTGCTCGGCGCCGCGCTCGACGACGCGCTGTGCCACCCGGGCGTACGCGTCGTCATCCGAGTAGAGCAGATAATAGTCATCGTTTGCCGGCGGACGCTGGCAGAGGGCACCCGCCTCCGTTCCCTCGAGCGGCGGCACCGCCGCCAAGGCCTCGTCGATAAGCGCGTCGAGCAGGGCGAACTTGTCCTCGTAGTGCAGATAGAACGTGCCACGGTTGATATCGGCGCGGCGGCAGATATCCGCTACCGTCATCTTCGCGAAGCCGACCTCGGCCAGCAGCGCGAAGAACGCCTCCCGTATGACCGAGAGTGTATAGCGTCGGCGACGATCGATCTTCCCCGCTTCCATTACCCCTCCAATTGCAACGCTCGACAATGCCCGGCAATCGTTCGTTTATCAACGGCGCATCGAAGCTGTTCATTGCTCTCGCACAAATCAACATGGATACTTTTTATCAACACCTGTTCATAATAGCTGAAAGAAGGTATCCAGTGACTCTGTACGAGCAGTTCGTTATCGAGCTCACCAACCAATCGTTTTCCCTTCAGGCCGCCTATCGCAGCGGCGGCACGCCCTATGAGCTGAGTGACCGCGAGCCTAAGCCCTACGAGCAGCAAATTGAGGACGTCGCCCGCATGATCGATGAAGCCGATTGCGTGCTTGTGGGCGGGGCCTCCGGTCTCTCCGCGGCAGGCGGCGGCGACTTCTACTACGAAGACAACGCAACCTATCGCAAGCATTTCGGCAAATTCGCCGAGCGTTACGGTTTCAAGGGCGCTTTCGAGGGGTCGTTCTACCGTTGGCCCACCGCCGAGGCGCGCTGGGGATACCTCGCCACCTTCCTCGACACCACGCTCAACGCCCCGCTGCGCAAGCCCTACAGGGACCTCGACGCCATTCTCGCCGAGAAGGATTTCTTCGTGCTCACCACCAACCAGGACACGCAGTTTGTGAAGCTCTATCCCTGGGAGAAAGTGGCAGAGATCCAAGGCGACCACCGCTTCTTTCAGTGCTCCCACTGTTGCACCGACGAGGTGTGGAACGCGGTCGAGCCGGTCTCCCACATGGTAGAGGCCATGGGAGACGGCCTTGAGGTTCCGACAGAGATCGTGCCGCGCTGCCCGCACTGCGGGGCAGAGGCGTTCCCCTGGGTTCGCGGCTACGGCAACTTCCTGCAGGGCGAGCTCTACGAGGAGCAGTACCACAAGGTGTCCGACTGGCTCGACGCGCACGCGCGGCAGAGGATCCTTTTCCTCGAGCTGGGCGTGGGCCGCATGACGCCCGCGTTTATCCAGGAGCCGTTCTGGGCCCTCACGGCGCAGTTGTCGCAGGCTAGCTACATCGCCGTGAACAACAGGACGCAGTTTCTCCCCCGCGCGATCGAGGATCGGGGGCTCGCCGTTCGCGCCGACATCGCCGACGTGCTCGCCGACGTGCGCAAGACGCTGGGGAGGTAGCACATGGAAACGGTGAAAGCAGTTCGCATAGGCACGGCGCTTTCCGAGGCGGATCTTGTCATCATCGGCGCCAGCAACGGGCTGGACATGGCAGAGGGGCTCAACCTCTTCTGCGCCGATGCTCATTTCCGAGAGGCGTACGGCGACCTCGCTCAGGCCGACGGCATCGGCTGCATGCTGCAGGGGCTCGCCTCCCCGGATGCCAGCGTGCGAAGCCGATGGGTCGAGCGGTTCCATCAAAAGGAGTATGTCGAGTATGAGCCCAGCCCGCTCATGAACGGGCTGCGGCGTCTTACAGAGCACGCCGACGCCTTCGTGATCACGTGCAATATCGACGGGCACTTCGTACGCGCAGGGTTCAACGAGAACCGCGTGCTCGAGACGGAGGGGAGCATACGCACGTCGATCGACGAGCGGCGTCTCGCCCATCCAGACGCCCTCGCCATGACCCAGCTCGACGAGCTCGCGCGTCTTGTGCAAGCCCATCGCAACGGCAGGGTCGCCATCCTCGAACTTGGCGTGGGACTGCACAACGGCGTCATAAAGCGCATGCTCGCCCAGATCGCGAACGCCTGCGAGCACGCCACCTACATCGTGTTCAACTACGGCCAGGCCATGGCGCCCGACGCTTCGTGCGAGACGATTCTCGTTGACGGCGATATGGCCCCGGCTTTCGAGGAGATCGCCCGATGCCACCCCTAGAAAGAGAAGCGCGTAGGCTTCGAAGCCTTATCGACGATGCCGACGCCATCATCGTCGGCATCGGCTCGGGCATGTCGAGCGCCGCCGGGTTCAACCATTACAACCGCGCGGGCATGGCGCGCGCAGGAATGGCGGACTGGCAGCAAGCCTTTGGCTTCAAGAGCCTTTTCGACGGCTTCTACCACCTCTACCCCAGCCTCGAGCAGCAATGGGCCTACTACGCGCGATATATCGATTTCATGCTGCGCGAGCCGACCTCGCAGCCCTATCTCGACCTACGGTCCCTCATCGGCCATAAGGACTACTTCATCCTGAGCACCAATGTAGACACCCAAGTCGAGAAGACGTTTCCCACCGAGAGGATCTGCAACTATCAGGGAAGCTTCGCGCACCTTCAATGCAAGCAGCCATGCTGCGACGAGCTCTTCGATGCGAGCCCCTACGTCGAGCGCATGCTCGCGGGCATGGCGGGGTTCGAGATCCGCAGCGAGGATGTCCCCCGATGCCCGCACTGCGGCTGGCAGCTTGTGCCGTGGGTGCGCGACGACACGTTTCTGCAGGGTGCGGCATGGCGCGAGAGCCTCGGACGATACGAGCGCTTCGTGCGCGAGCGCAGCGATCGCCGCGTGCTGTTGCTGGAGCTCGGCGTGGGCGAGATGACCCCCGGCATCATCACGCTCCCGTTCTGGAGCATGACCGCGAAGCTGCCGGATGCGCACCTTTTGAGCGTAAACATCTCGGGCGACTCGGCTCCGTTGCAGCTTGGAAGCAAGGCAGGGGCGATCCAGGCCGATTTGGGCGCCCTGCTCTCGGTGGCGCGGGCAGGTGGCGAGTAACGCGGAGCGGTAGACGCGCAATGAGGTTTTAGCCGCAGCCTCCGAACGAGAGGGCTCGGAGGCTGGTATTCCTGAATCGCAGGTCACGATGGGTTATCGGAATCGCGAAGAGCGGATACCGCCAGTAAGCCCCCTTCGGAATAGGCGTTGAGCAGCTCCTGGGCATGGGTGAACTCGGGGCCTCGTCTCCAGCCGAGCAGGCGGTTGACGGCCAGATTGCCCTGGACGTTGTGGACGAAGAGCAGGAAGGCGTCTTCGCGTGAAAGCCCTGTTTTCTCCATGACCCAGGGAACCATCTGCTCCGCTCCGCGTTCTATGACGCGCTGGGCTACGCGAGCGTATGAGTCGCTGTCCGAATAAAGCAGGCGATAATCGTCGTCTGCCGGCGGACGCTGGCAAAGCGTTGCCGATTCAACCCCCTCAAGCGGGGGAGCCGCTGCCAATGCCTCGTCGATAAGCGCATCGAGCAGCGCGTACTTATCCTCGTAATGCAGATAGAACGTTCCCCGGTTGATCTCGGCGCGGCGGCAGATGTCCGCCACCGTCATCTTCGCGAAGCCGACCTCGGCCAGCAGCGCGAAGAACGCCTCCTGTATGACCGAGAGGGTGTAGCGCCGCCGGCGGTCGATCTTGGTTTCTCCCATCGCCTCTCCAATCTGAGTCGTTTGACAATGTCCAGTAGCTGTTCGTTTATCGACAGGTGCACGCGTTTGTTCATTGCCCCTGCGAAAATCAACAAGGATACTGTTTATAGACACCTGTTTTTTATAGCTGAAAGGGAGCACGGATGACCCTGTGCGAGAAGCTCGGCATCGGGCTTGTCAGCCGATCGTTTTCCCATCGGGCCGTCTATCGAAACGGCGGCACGTCATACGATTTGAGCGATTGCGAGCCTGCTGCTTGCAAGCAAGATATCGAGGCTTTTGCCCGCAAGGTGGGGAAGGCTGATTGCGTGTTTACGGGAGAGGCAGGTAGGCAGGCGTTATGAGCATCTGCATCAAAAATCAGATTCAGAATATGAATATCGTCATCGGCTGCACGGTGGGGTGTCCATATTGCTATGCCCGTAACAATGTGAAACGTTGGCATATGATTGACGACTTCGCTGATCCTGCGTTCTTCCCGAGCAAGCTCAAGATGATGGAAAAGAAACGCCCGCAGAACTTTCTCCTTACCGGCATGAGCGATCTCTCCGGGTGGAAGCTGGAATGGCGAGACGAGGTATTTGCAAAGATCCATGAGAATCCACAGCATCAGTTCCTGTTCCTGACCAAGAGACCCGATTTGCTGGATTTAGATACCGACCTGGAAAACGCATGGTTCGGCGTTACGGTGACGAGGAAAGCGGAGCTGTGGCGTATCGACGCCCTTCGGAAAAACGTCAAAGCAAATCACTTCTTCGTTACTTTTGAGCCGCTATTCGACGATCCCGGTACGGTCGACCTTTCCGGAATCAACTGGATCGTCGTCGGTACCATGACCGGGGCGCAGAGCAGGAAGGTTCATACGGAACCGGAGTGGGCATGGTCTTTGACGGACCAGGCGCACGCGCTTGGCATTCCAATGTTTATGAAGGAAGACCTCGTCTCTGTCATAGGGGACGAAAACATGATTCAGGAATTGCCGGAAGAATTCGAAAGAGTGCTGGAGGTGCAGAGAACATGGCGGAAGTGATCGATGGAATCCTCATCAATGAGGTGGAAGCAAAGAACATCATGACCAAGTCCAGCCTGCCGGTAGGCGGCTACTCGGTCAATCCCTATGTAGGCTGCACGCATGCCTGCAAGTATTGCTATGCCTCCTTTATGAAGCGCTTTACCGGACACAAGGAGGAATGGGGCACCTTTCTTGATGTGAAGCATTGGCCGGAAATCAAGAATCCGAAGAAATACTCTGGACAGCGGGTGGTTATCGGTTCTGTGACGGATGGCTACAATCCACAGGAGGAGCGATTCGGGAATACCAGGAAACTCCTGGAGCAGCTGATTGGCAGCGATGCAGATATTCTGATCTGCACAAAGTCCGATCTTGTGGTACGGGATATCGATCTGCTGAAGAGGCTTGGACGAGTGACCGTTTCATGGTCGATCAACACGCTGGATGAGAACTTCAAGAACGATATGGACTCCGCGTCGAGCATCGAGCGTCGTATCGCTGCTATGAAGCAGGTGTATGACGAAGGTATCCGTACGGTCTGCTTCGTGTCCCCGGTATTTCCCGGCATCACGGATTTTGAGATGATTTTTGAGCGAGTAAAGGATCGGTGCGATTTGTTTTGGCTCGAAAATCTCAATCTTCGGGGTGGTTTCAAAAAAACGATCCTGGATTATATCGCCGAGAAACATCCCAATCTCGTACCGCTTTACGATGAGATCTATAACAAGCGCAACCGTAGCTATTTTGAAGCGCTTGAAGTAAAAGCCGAGGAAATGGCCAAGAAGTACGATTGCCCCTTTGTGGACAACGAAATGCCTTATGGCAGAGTCCCCCAGGGGCATCCGGTGATCGTGGACTACTTCTATCACGAGGAAGTCCGAGGGTCAGATAATAGCGGAAAAAGAAATCGTTAAACGGAAACCGACGACGATTCGCTCGAGCGATTAGCGTCCACGCGTGGCTTCTGCCGATTGGCGCAACGGGCGACGGATTAAGGGATCGCTCGGGCGGATGATCCCGCTGCAGTACAGGCGGTCGCTCAATTTAGCGGCATGAGCGTTTTCGCACGGAAAACCAGTATCCCCTGTGCCGAGTTTAATCGTAGCGAATACAATGGGCACTGAGCATCAATCGAAAGTAGTCAAGAGCCTTTTCGACGGCTTCTACCACCTCTACCCCAGCCTCGAGCAGCAGTGGGCATACTATGCGCGATACATCGACTTCATGCTGCGCGAGCTGGCCTCGCAGCCCTATCTCGACCTACGGTCCCTCATCGGCCATAAGGACTACTTCATCCTGAGCACCAATGTGGACACCCAGGCCGAGAAGACGTTTCCCGACGAGAGAACCTGTAACTATCAGGGAAGCTTCGCGCACCTTCAGTGCAAGCAGCCATGCTGTGACGAGCTCTTCGACGCGAGCCCCTACGTCGAACGCATGCTCGCGGGCATGGCGGGGTTCGAGGTCCTCAGCGAGGATATCCCCCGATGCCCGCATTGCGGCTGGCAGCTTGTGCCGTGGGTGCGCGACGACACGTTTCTGCAAGGCGGAGCATGGCGCGAGAGCCTCGAACGATACGAACGCTTTGTGCGCGAGCGCAGCAGTGGCCGCGTGCTGTTGCTGGAGCTCGGCGTGGGCGAGATGACCCCCGGCATCATCACGCTCCCGTTCTGGAGCATGACCGCGAAGCTGCCGGATGCGCACCTTTTGAGCGTAAACATCTCGGGCGACTCGGCTCCGTTGCAGCTTGGAAGCAAGGCAGAGGCGATCCAGGCCGATTTGGGCGCCCTGCTCTCGGCGGCGCGGACGGGCGACGAGCAGCGCAGTTCATCGCGCCGTGTTTCATGCGTGGACGCTTAAATCAAAACCACCCCTAGAAGGGGTGGTTTGCTCTTAGGGTGTAACCCTTGGATTTCCGGCACGCGTCTAAAGGCGCCGGCCCTCACGGGGTTCGGGCCGCACTGCAGATTGACCCGTGACGGGCCGGTCAAACCGGCGCTATTTACGCCCCGGCCCCCTATCGAAGGGGTCCTCGTACTCCTTGGCGCTCAGCCGGTCGAGCGCGATGTCGGCCTTCTCCTGCTCCCGGATGTACTTCGCGATCGTGGCCTCGTTCAGGCCGACGGTGGACACGCAGTGGCCCTCGGCCCAGAACTTCCTGTTGCCGAACTTGTACTTCATGTTCGCGTGCCTGTCGAATACCATCAGCGAGCTCTTCCCCTTCAGGTAGCCCATCACGCTCGACACGCTGTACTTCGGCGGTATCGCCAGCAGCATGTGGACGTGGTCGGGCATCAGGTGCCCCTCGATGACCTCTATCCCCTTGTACTGGCAGAGCTTCCTGAAGATCTCCCCAAGGTCGGACCTTATTTGGTTGTAGATGACTTTGCGCCTATACTTCGGCGTGAACACGACGTGGTACTTGCACGTCCACTTCGTGTGCGACAGGCCGTAGGCCTTCTGGGCCATACGCCACCACCGCCCTCTCGACTCGGATTCCTTGCGGCCTGAACAATCGCAAGTGTCCGGCGAGGGGGCGGCTTTGTAAAGCCGTTTGGCCCCACCCGCATAGCGGGTGGTTTCTGATGCGGCGCGCTGCGCGCCCCGCACAGGCTAAAGCCTGTAAATAAAAATACCCCCGATTCCAAGTGGAAATCGGGGGTATCTCATCGGGTGGCTTTCAAGCAGTTTGCAAAACTGCAGGTCGCAGACCTTCATTGCTAGTAGGAGAAATGAGTAGTCTCGGGTGGCTTGCCCATGAGTTGACGAATAAGTTGGAGCTTCGCCATTGGCTCAATCGCTTCGCGCGCTCGATAAACTTGTTTAGTAAAAGGCGGATCGGTCACCGATGGACGCACGACGAGAAACACGTACCTCCAGTGGTTCAAGCACGGCGCGCGTGAGGATCTCTGCAAGCAACCGCCTGGTACGCTACTGTTGCCAGCGTGGCTTAGCGGACTGGCGAATCCCGCCCCGTGCGCGTCATCATCCAATCAAATGCCCTGGCAAGCAGCAGCACCGCCAATCACACTACGTTCTTACGGCGCCCTCTGCGATAAAATTAGCGAATTGTGTTTTCACCTCGCAGCTACGGAGACATTAGATGATTACTCTGGACAATCTTCGCGACGCACTTAGGGCTCTGTGCTACGAGCCCTCGGGCGACGGCACCGTTTATCAGAAATCCTGGGAAGAGACCAGCGCGCAAATCACGGTCGATTTTTCCAAGAAACGCATCGGCTACCCGAAAGACCTGGGGTTCAAAGTCAACAAAGACACAACTTGTAACTTTTCCGATAACGAGAACTTCGTCGTACTCGTCTGCGTAACCATGCTCCTCGACAAAGGATATCGCCCCGAATCACTTGAGCTGGAGCGCGAATGGGCCCTTGGGCACGAACAAAAGAGCGGCCGCGCTGATATCTGCATTAATGACGAGAGGGGCGACACACTCGCAATCGTCGAATGCAAGACCCCTGGAACCGAGTTCAAAAACGAATTCAAGAACATGCAGTCAGACGGAGGGCAACTCCTCTCCTATTGGCAACAAGAGCGCGCGACTCGCTGGTTGGTACTCTTTGCATGCGATTTCATCAACAACGAAATCGTGCCAGACCAGGTTTCAATTAACTGCAGCGATGACGAGAACTTCATCGCGCTCGCCAAACGCGATGACACCATTGCGCTCTACCGCGACGCCCATACAGTGGAACAGCTCCATCAAGTTTGGACGGAAACGTACAACCAACAAGTCGAGGGAAACATCCTCTTTGGCGATAGGTCGACGGCATACCACCCGATGGTTCCTCCCCTTCTCAAGAAGGACCTTGTCGACTTCAGGGCCGAAGACAGCATCGTCAACCGCTTCGAGGAAATCCTCCGCCACAACAACGTCTCCGATAAAGAGAACGCCTTCAATCGCCTTATCGCGCTCTTTATCGCGAAGCTCCAAGACGAGCTCTCGAAAATGCCAACCCAGGAGATTGAGTTCCAATACCGCCAAGGACGCGACACCTACGAAACGCTCCAGGACAGGCTCCAGAGACTCCACTCAGACGGCATGAGAAAGCTCATGCGGGAAGAGGTCCTGTACGTTCCCAACGACTACGCCGAAAACCTCATAAGCAACTATACGGGCCAGCACCGCAAGAAGCTCATCGAGGAGCTGAACGGCACGCTGCGCAAGCTCAAGTTCTATACCAACAATGACTTTGCGTTCAAAGACGTCCACAACGAGGAACTCTTTCTTCAGAACGGCAAGGTACTCGTAGAGACGGTGCAACTTCTACAGCCGTATCGCATCGTAGGAACTCAAGACATTCAATTCTTGGGCGACCTCTTCGAACAGCTCCTTAATCAGGGCTTTAAGCAAAACGAGGGCCAATTCTTCACACCTGTGCCCATCACCCGTTTTATTTGGAAGTCACTCCCACTCGACAGCATCGTGCAGGACGAGGCTGGTGCCGTGCACTATCCACGCGTTATCGATTACGCCTGTGGCGCGGGGCACTTTCTCACAGAAGGATTCGAAGAAATCTCCGACGCCGCATGCCAATATGATCCGACCATAGAGGATGACCTCGGAGACGCCGACTGGGTCAGAGACAATCTCGTCGGCATCGAGAAGGACTATCGACTCGCTCGCGTTTCCAAGGTCTCGTTCTACATGCATGGCGCAGGGCAGAGCAACGTGGTCTTCGGCGACGGACTTGAAAATTATCCCGACAAGGGAATCGACAGCCGAACCGACAGGGGACGCTTCGACATTCTTGTCGCCAATCCCCCGTACTCTGTCGCGGCCTTCAAACCGCATCTCAAGCTTCACAACAACGAACTCAAAGTGCTGGAAACCATCAGCGATAGCGGCTCGGAAATCGAGACCCTCTTTGTCGAGCGTGCGGCACAGCTTGTTCGGCCCGGAGGCTACGCCGCCATTGTCCTCCCCACCTCGATCCTCGACAAGAGCACGAGCTCGAGTTTCATGGCCGCACGCGATGTGCTTTTGAGCTCCTTCGAGATCGTCTCCATCGCCAGGTTTGGATCAGGCACATTCGCGGCCACAGGAACAAACGTCGCAATTATGTTCCTACGTCGCTTTGACGAGATCCCGCCCCGCAATGCGAACGCACTTGATTTCGTTGACGCTGTTTTTGAGCGCAGGAAGCTCACTGGTTGGAAAGACGAAAGCGCTTTCAACGCTTATCTCGACACAATTAATGTAGACGGAGATACTTACCGGGCTTTTCTCGCAGGAGAGGCTGGCTGGAACGAATGGGCAAACACTCGCCACTTCAACGTTTATTGCCATCTTTTCGAATCATCGAAGGAGCTCAAGACCCTTCGAAAGAGCAAGACTTGGAAGGCGGCCGACAAGAACTCACAGCTCAAAGCAGAGAACGAGCTGTTCTATCGCTATGCGCACAAGGAAGAGCGCAAACGCCTGCGCGTTTGGGGTCTCGTCTGCGGCGAACAGACGCTCATCATCAACTCACCTAACACGACCAAGGAAATCGCCTCTTTCCTTGGCTACAAATGGAGCAATCGCAAAGGCAACGAGGGGATACAGCCCATCGATGGTGAGGGCGTGCTCTATTCGGACGACGAATCGGACGACACGAACTCGCTAAGCGGCATCATCAGAGCATGGTTCTCCGGCGAGCAGGTTGAGCCCGGCGACCTTGCCCAGTACTACTACTATGCCAAGACCACCGATTTCATCGACTTTGATGCCGAGAAGTTCGACGAGACTCTTACGATTCCCCGCTCTTTCTACAAGCCCCGCTCGTTCGCCCAGGGCACCGTAGTCAAGACGCTTAGAGACATCACATCCTACGTTACCAACAGCGTGGCCCAGAGTTCCATCACCACCGACACTTACGTAACAACGGAGAACATGGTCAAGGATCGTGGCGGCATAACCGCCTATAGCGGAGAGCTTCCGGCAAGTGCTGGCACCGCATACAAGAAGGGAGACACGCTCGTCTCCAATATTCGCCCCTATCTGCAGAAGATTTGGCTCGCAGACCGCGATGGGGCGTGCTCCAAGGACGTTTTGGTATTCCGAAGCATAAATACCGACAGCCTATTGCCCGAGTTCCTCCATCTGCTCCTGTGGCAGAAGGACTTCTTCGACTACGATATGTCCACCTTCACGGGAACCGGCAGGCCTCGCGGAGACAAGAATGAGCTGCTCAAATACCCCATCCCAGTCCCGACGCTCTCCGAGCAGAGAGCCCTCATCGACGGTTTCAATCGCTTAACAGATGAAATCAATAGCAAAAGACAGCAAATCGCCGCTCTCAAGGAAAGCGTCAAATCACGGTTTGTCGAGATGTTTAGAACCAAGACACACGCATCATGGCCAATCGAAACAATCGGCAACTACAGCATAGAAATGCACTACGGCACTTCAGCAAAAGCCGGCGCCGATGGCGATTATGTCTACATCCGAATGAACAATATCACCGACGACGGCATCCTTGACCTAACCGATACAAAGCGAATCACCCTAAAGGGCCAAGCTCTCGAAAATGCTACCGTCCGCTATGGCGATATGCTTTTTAATCGAACCAACAGCATTGACAAGGTTGGGAAAACTTGCGTTTTTCATCAGTCAGAGACCATGGTTATTGCTGGGTACATCGTGTGCGTAAGGTTCGCTGACCACAGCTCTGCCGAATATGTATCTGGTTACCTGAATTCAAAGGAAGGAAAGCGAGTCCTTCGTAATATAGCGAAGGGAAGTGTCCATCAGGCAAACATCAGCGCAGCAGACTTGGCCGCTATTCCCATTGCAATTCCCCCGTTGTCCCTCCAACAGGAGTTCGCCGACTTCGCTGCCGAGGCGGACAAATCGCAATTTGCACTCGAGCAAGAGGTCGACGCCCTTTCCGCAGAGCGCGACGCCCTTCTAGACCGATTCCTCGCGTGATACGTTCCTCCCATCCATATCGGGATGGGAGGAACTGATGCACACGACGATCGAAATAGCAAACGCGGTTCTCACAAAAATGCAGGCACTCGTTAGCGGCGAAGTGCTTTCGTATCTCGAGAGCGTCCTTATGAGCGAACTCAGGGGCATCGAACTTGAAGTGAACGCGCTCAGCAATGTCGAAGACGAGGCCTCAAAGTACATGGAGCGATTCCTCGCAGCCAAAACCATCGAGGGATGCTCGCCTAAGACCATCAGGTACTACAAGGCCACACTTACAAGGGCGCTCGAAGCAATCAAAAAACCAATTGTCCGGATTAGTTCAGATGACTTACGAACATACCTGAGCGAATATCCCATGGGTAATAACGCAGGGAGCATCACCGTCGACAACGTCAGGCGCATCCTGTCGTCATTCTTCTCTTGGCTTGAAGACGAGAACCATATACTCAAAAGCCCTGCACGACGCATTAAAAAGATTCGCTCAAAGAGAACGGTCAAGTCCGTATATTCTGATGAAGAACTTATAGCCCTCACAGACGCCTGTTCTTGCAAGAGGGATCTGGCAATCATCAACCTTCTTAGTTCAACAGGGATGAGAATAGGCGAACTCGTCTCGCTCAATCGAGAAGACGTTGATCTAAATCGGCGAGAGTGCATTGTACTCGGAAAGGGCAACAAAGAGAGAGTCGTCTATTTTGATGCGACTACAAAGCTGCACCTAAACAACTACCTGCAAGAACGCAGCGATAACGTCGCCGCGCTATTCTGTAGTCTCACAAAGCCGAGTTCTAGGCTGCAAGTAAGCGGAGTCGAGCTCCGCCTTCGCTCCTTGGGAACAAAAGCAGGCGTCAAACACGTCCACCCACATAAGTTCAGGAGAACGCTGGCCACCAAAGCAATTGGAAAAGGAATGCCCATCGAGCAGGTGCAGAAGCTGCTTGGCCATCAAAAGATTGATACAACGTTGATGTACGCAATGGTCGATCAGGACAACGTAAGGGACTCTCATAGAAGGTATATCTGTTAAGTCAAATCACGGTTTGTAGAGGTATTTGGCGATCCGGTCGATGGTAAAAAATGGCCTTTCGTTAGGCTTGAAGACCTCTGTACCAAGTTGGGTTCCGGAGCAACACCACGAGGCGGCAAAACGGCATACAAGGCCGAAGGTGTTCCGCTGGTCAGAAGTATGAATGTTCACAACGGTCGTTTCGTGTGGAAGGACCTTGCTTGTATTGATGATGAACAAGCCGCAAAACTAGAAGGCGTCACGCTGATGAAGGGTGACGTGCTTCTGAATATTACTGGCGCTTCGGTTGCTCGTTCATGTCTTTTGCCGGATGAATTGGCTGGTGGACGTGTTAATCAGCATGTCTCAATTGTCAGAGTCGACCAAAAACGGATGCTGCCGGTGCTATTGAACACGGTGCTGATCAGTGATTCGTATCAGAGACTCCTGCTAAACGGCTCAAGAGCGGCTGGAGCAACAAGGGAGGCAATTACCAAAGAAGCTCTAAAGAGAATGACGGTTCCCTTGCCTCCCCTTGAGCTTCAGCAAGAGTTCGCCTCTTTCGTCGCTCAGGTCGACAAATCGCAATTTATCATCCACCAAGATCTTCACGGCTTTTGAAAAGACAGATAGTTACATGTCCAACGCTACAGAAGCCCGAGGACCGTCGCCTTTGATAGCATCTCGTAGGCTCGCGGATATGTCTCTTTGTCGCGCTCGGCCATAAATGCCCAGTTCGCCGTCACGTCAGCCGCCCTCACCATAGCCACCTTGGAGGAGTCGACATAGGAGACTGGAATCTTGGGCAGCCAGTCGCTAAATACAGGAGGGTAGGAGGTCTGCCACGTTGGGTTGAACATGCCGCAGCGCAGCTCCTCATCAACCGATTCTGCCAGGTTGTACTTTCCGTCGATCGAAGTCGAATGCTCGTCAACCACAACAGAAACTGCATCAACCTCGCTCGCGGCAATTCCCTGAAGCCTCAGCGCGTCAACGATGCCGGACTTCACGCCACGCTTTAGAGCGTAGTCAAGATACCTTTGCTTGCGCCTTTTCGAGCTTGAATTCTCAGAGCAACTGCAACACCCCTGAGTAGTGGACCTCGTAGGGCGTCCTGAACCCCAGGCGCTTGTGGGGCCTGCGGTTGATGGCATCGTACACCCGCTCGACCTCCTCGTCCGAGACCGCAGAGAAGCCGGTCCCCTTCGGGAAGTACTCGCGCAGCAGACCGTCTGTGTTTAGTCAAGCCTGATTTTCGGGTTGGGGCTGCGGTGGAAATCCTGGTCCTCTTTTGGTCCAGGATTTCCACCGCAGCCCCAACCCGTAAATTGAACGCTATCAAACACAGATGCCGTCGCGAAGTCGATGTCGCGCGTGACGCGGCCGTCGGGGATGCGCGCGAGCAGCCCGCTTCCGCCCTTGAGGATAAACCGGCCGTCGGGGTTGCTGAACACCCTGCGCAGGAACCGGTCGCGCAAAGCCCGACGACAGCCGTCCCCGGGGTCACCGCCCCTGTCGCGAACGGCCCTCTTCAGGGCCCTGTCGAGCTGACCGCCGTTCTCGTACGTCATTCTTCCCGCCTCCTAGCTAACGAATCGTACAGGCTGGCCCCCGCCGGCATCCCGGCTTTTGCCCCCCGGCGTCGATTTTCTCCCTCAGCGCGCCCTCGTCTTCGACGAGGCCCCTTTCGAGCGCGTCCGCGAGCACGTTCGCGACCAGGCTCAGTTCCTCCCCGGAGTCTATCAGGTCCACCACCGTGAGCCAGGGCCTCGTCGCCGGGATGTCCGAGACGATCGCCACGTCCTTCGGGTCGAGGCGGCGCTTCCTGATGAATCAGGTTCGGGCGCTTAGTCTGCTTTCTCTCGGGCGTGCAGAACTCGTAGGGCGAGGGGCTGACCTCGCCGATGCCGTAGAGCCATGCAGCCGTCGCCCCCATGGCGACGGGGCGCCTCCCCGGGTCGATCGACAGTCAGGCCGCGAGGACGTCCTCCTCCCGCGTGCTCGGCGAGCCGCCCATGCGGTAGACGCCCTTCGCGAGCCTCTCTATGTTGCCGAGCCCTTCCAGCCTCGAGAGCGCGTACCGCTCGACGCCGAGCACCTTCGCCTGCACAGATGTGAAGAGCCCCCTTTGGGAAGAGGCGATGTCGTTGGTGGCTCGTATGACTTCGATTTATTCCATGCTTGCATTGTGGAAAATAATGCAACAATGCAAGCAATACGCTCAGAATACACGGCGTTATTCGGCGGCATTCGGGGTCACTGAAACTGAGGAAACCGATTTTCGCATTTCTTTATTCCCATTTGTTGACCTGGGAGAATGCAATTGAAGAGGGCTTGAATCCGCCTCGCAGTTTCAAGTCAGTTTCATCCGCTCGAAATCGGCCTTCGGGGGACCCGAATTGTGAATTATTCCCGCAGGGCCTAATTATTCCCGTACCGCCGAGTACTCCGTTGTACCGCCCAGTAGGGACACACGGGAATAATTGGGTCGTTTTCCCAGGTAGAGATGCAAAAAGAAAGCCCTCGAACCAAAGGGTTCGAGGGCTGTTATTCCCACTATTTCGCTGGTGGCTTTGGTTCTGTCGTCCCGTCATTCCAGTTGCACCCAGTTTTCGGCATCGACACGGAACGCGTGCCGCCGAATGACGCGATGTCGCGTCTCGTCGGCTTCGGGGACAAAAGCTGGGACAACTTCAAAAACTTTTTTCAAACTCAGGGCTTTGAGTTTTTGTTTTTGTCCCAAAGGAGCTTCCGGCCGTGATTCGGATGCCCGATTGGGCGGAATCGCCCGTTTCTGGAACTCAACCGCAGCATCACGCACAAGCCACTCGCAACAACTGCAAATGATTGGTCGAGGGCGGCTTCCAACGCGATTCCAAAGCCGCAGGTCAGGCGACTGCGCTGCTGGCAGGGAAAGGGAGTCGTATCAGGCGGCTTGCCCATGAGTCGACGATGAGGCCTTCACCGAATGTCGAGAACATGCTGGTAAAATAGGCAATACTTTTTATGACAGGAGAACGAGCATGGCCGAACCCCACGATAGGAAGCCGATCCTCACGATCGAGCAGCAGATAGAGCACCTCAAGCAGAAGGGCGTAGCCTTCGAGCTGTGTTCCGAGGAAGAGGCCGAGGACTACCTGCGCGACAAGTGCAACTTCTTCAAGCTCGCATCCTATCGCAAACTCTTCTCGAAATACGAGGGAGGCCCGCGCGACGGCCGCTACGTAGACCTCGACTTCGGCCAGCTACGCCTGCTCGCGGCGCTCGACCAGGAGCTACGCCACGCCCTGCTCGGCATGACGCTCGACATCGAGCACTTCCAGAAGGTGACACTGCTTCGCGAGATGGAGGACCGTGGAGAGGACGGCTACGCCATCGTGGCCGACTACATGGCATCGCTTACCACTGCAAACAGGGAGTACCGCCTGCGCGAGCTCAAGATGAGCGGCCGCAGCCCCTACAGCTCGAGCCTCTACGCGAAGTACTCCGGCGACATGCCTGCCTGGGCCTTCCTTGAGCTCACCTCGTTCGGCACCCTCATCGACTTCGTGCGCTTCTGCGCCAGGCGATGGGGCGACAGGCGCTTCGAGGCCTCCCACTACGACCTCAAGCGCGTGAAGTCCGTCCGCAACTGCGCCGCGCACGGCTCGTGCCTGATCAACTGCTTCGCCGAGAGGGGCGCCGCCCGGGGCTCGGCGTCCAGTGGCGTCTCCCGAAGGGTCGCCGCCGTGGGAATCCCCAAGGCGACCAGGAGGAAGTGGATGGGGAATACGGCCATGCAGGAGGTCGCGACCGTGCTCGTGGCGCACTCCGGCTTGGTACCCGAGGGCTCCTCGCGCTCGCGCGCCGCATCCGAGCTCGCCGAGATGTTCGCCAGGGCCGACGGAGAAACCGAGGCGCTGCCCGACAAGGGGCCCGACGCCGCAGCTCGCTCCGCGCTCGAGTTCCTTCGCAGGTTGACAGAATCGCTCGGGTTGGTAGAATAGCCTGCAGATAGCAAAACCTTCACGGTTTTAGGGGCGGACTTGCGCAAGCGACTCTGCCCTATTTTTATATTCACTCGCTATAGGAGACGGGTGATACCTGGGTCAATGACAGAACTGAGAAGCCCGGAATAATGGAGCCAGTTAGAAACCCTCGGATTTGCGGGGCGGGATCGTGAGAGCGATTCTGCCCTATTTTTTTCCTCCGTCTGCCCCAAACCAAGTATTTCGAAGATAGCCTGTAGGTGTCCTCCTGGGCGCCTTTTATTTTCAGGGAATCGGCCGCTTCATGAACGAGCGACCGGCTTGACCTAGATCGAACCGCCTTCATCTCCGCCTAGGCGCCGGCGATCAACATCGTAAATCCGCGCGTGCTACAATGCGGGCACCAGAGATGAAAACACAGTCCCCGTCGGGTAGTCGTGGGCGTGCGGGAGTCCGCATCAGTAACCTGCCTCCTTGGTTGTCCCTTCTCTGCATGGTCATCTACATAAAGGAGGAACCAACCATGCAGATCAGCGTGTCATCCACCCTGACCGTATATCACGACGGCCAATTCTGGGTCGGGCTGGCGGAGCATGTCGAGGACGGCAGATACGGCGCCGCCCGCATCGTCTTCGGTGCAGAACCGTCCAATGAGGAAATCCTGCAATTCGTTACAAGCAAATGGGCGAAGCTCTCGTTCTTCGGTGACGAGGCCACGGAAACAAGCAAGCCCGCGAAGAATCCCAAGCGACGCGCTCGCGAGGCAGCGAAAGCCCTTAAGCGGCCCGCGGTGAGCACCAAGGCACAACAGGCGCTCGCAGCACAGCGGGAAGCGATGAAGCGGGAATCGGCCCGCGCAAGAAGCCAGTGTCGCGCGGATGAGGCGGAGGCGCGCTTCGAGCAGCGGAAGCTGAAGCGCAAGCAGAAGCATCGTGGGCATTGATCGCCATGTGCAGCAAGGCAGACCATATACAGCAGTGGGGCCAGTTCCACTTGAAGCCGACGCCGCGTAGACGCTGATGGTGACGGCTATGCACGGGCACGGGCGAGCCACTGCACTTCACAGCTTGTTTCTCAAGCATTTGGGACGCACACGCGGCGTTCAAAAATGCGGAGCGACTCCGCATGGCTCGAGACTGAGCCGAGGTGCCCTACTTCTCGCCCTCCAGCAGCCCCACGATACGGTCGATGTCGACGGCGAAGCGGGGCCTTCCCTCGCGCTCGTAGCGGTCGAGGTACGCCTGGCACTCGGAGACAATGCGCTTGGTGTTGCCGTCGATGATGCGCTGGAGCGTCTCGTAGTAGGCCGAGCCCTCGGTCCTGAAGCGGCGCTGGTAGGACTTGGTTATGGGGAACATCTTGATGTAGTGGATGCCGTGGCGACAGCACGGGCGCGTCGTGGGGCGGGGTGGCAACGCAAAGTACTGGTCTTTGGGCACGTTGGGGGCGATGTTGGAATGCAGCGGTACGGCGAAGTCCCTGCGCTTCCCGCGGAAACGCAGCCTCACCACCACGATGCAGGGGAGATTGTGCTTAAGCATGAGCTCGCGGTCGCCCTCGACGAGGTCAAAGAAGTCCTGGGAGATGGATACGACCTTCACCGGTTGCGCCTCTTCATACGAAGTGGGGCCCGCATCGCTGCAGGCCCCTACAGGTGGGCGATATTCTACGCCTTGCGGCACCCCGTCGCCCACGGAGGTTAAACGTACACGTAAGCCGTACTCTGAAAGCCGCGGCTTCCGGCAAGTAGTTTATGCCACGAAAGGTCGCTTTCAACGCGCATAGCTCGCAAAATAACACTCGCTGGGCCGTCACCCCTGGCAGTTGCCCTCCAATCTTCATTGGAGTCAGCAGGTCAATTCATATAGTTATGGGGGGGGTATCCTAAAGGAAATCAAATTTATACCCCCATAACTAAGGAATTTTCTATTCCCACTCAATGACTAGGGCCCTGGTGTAATTGGCTGGATCACCGTTCCGGGAACCGGTATCGACCTACCTGTCCGCCGAGCTCTTTCTTCAGCTCCAGCCTAGTATCTGATTCGCGCCGTTATAAGCGAAAACCGAAGAGATGCGTCTTAGCCAAGAAAAGAAGGTTAGCCTCATCTTACTGCATGATTCGTGTGTTATAGTTAGATGGCTCTAACTGTTTGGGGGCGATGGCCATGCACGAACGCAAGGACTTCTGGGACAGGAATGCTGGTCGGTACGACCGTTTCATGCGAAACGACCGGGCGGCGTATGAGAAGATGTATGGGCTGATCCGGCCGGTGGTGAAAGCAAAGACCGTGCTGGAGGTTGCCACCGGCACGGGGCTCATCGCAAAGAGCGTCGTGGATGCGGCGGCGCGCATCGAGGCTACGGACGCCTCTGCAAAGATGATCCTTGAAGCAAAGCGGGACAATCAATCCGCAAAGCTGCACTTTTCCGTACAAGATATGTTCCGCCTGCCCTATGCACAGAAGTCCTTCGAAGTGGTGATCGTGTCCAACGCACTTCACATAGTGCCGCATCCGGAAAAGGCCCTGCAAGAAATCAGGCGGGTGCTGAAGGACGTCGGCGTGCTCATCGCGCCAACCTTCACCCACGCGGGGAACTCGGTTTCCGGCAAGGCAAAAGCCTTTTTCATGAGTATGGCGGGATTCCCCCTCCACAGCGGGTGGACAAGCGAGGAATACCTGCGTTTCCTGCGTCAAAACGGCTGGGCGGTGCGGAAAAGCGCGGTGCTGAAGGCCTCGTTCCCGTTGACCTATGCGGAATGCACGAAATCGGAGGGGCCAGATGTCGTTCTTTGAAAACACCCGCAAGCCCGTGGGCCTCGGCGGAAAACTTATGGTTGCCATGATGAACCTGGGCCACAGCCCTGTGGCGCGGTGGGGACTTCGATTTCTACGACTTGCGCCAAATGCCAAGGTGCTGGATTGCGGCTGCGGCGGCGGGGCGAATATAAAACGGCTGCTGAAAAAATGCCCGCATGGCGTCGTCAAGGGCGTCGACTATTCGCCCGTCAGCGTGGAGAAGACTAGAAAGCTCAACCGAGTTGCAATTCAGGAGGGGCGTTGCGCCGTTCTGCAAGGCAGTGTGGCGGATATGGTGTTTGAGGATAGCTACTTCGATGCCGCCACGGCCTTTGAGACCGTCTATTTTTGGCCTGATTTGCCCCGATGCCTCCGTGAGGTCTGGCGGACGCTGAAGCCAGGCGGGACAATTCTCATCTGCAACGAGAGCAATGGCGATACGGACAAGGACGAGAGGTGGACGCAGATCATCGGCGGCATGACCATCTACAAGGACATTGAATTAAAGGCGTATCTGGAGCAGGCGGGTTTTCACGAGGTGCAGATACGCAAAAAGAAAAAGTGGCTCTGCATCACGGCGCGGAAGTAAGGGCATCAAGCACGGGCATTTTTGCATCCATCCTGCACATGAGTTAGGCATGCCGGTCATAGCGGCTGTGCTGGCGGCAATTATGACAGTTTTTATTCACTGAGGAAGAAACCTATGAAATGTAAAATTGAGAAAAACACCGTGCAGGAGACGCTGATCCTCCCGCTGTATTCCCGGAAGCTGTGTACGGAGTTGTACCCGAACCTTTACAAGGATGAAACAGCGGTTCGTCTGCTCGGCCAGATCGACTACGACTTTTCAGAGGCAGAGAAAAACTCCCGCAGCCTGATGCAGCGCTTTGGTGCGCTGGAGGTGGCCATGCGGCAGGGTGATCTTGCTTTCGAGGTGCGGGATTATCTGAAAGACCACCCCAATGCGGCGGTGGTCAATCTGGGCTGCGGGCTGGACAACACCGGCAGAACCTGCGACAACGGTAGATGCAAGATCTACAATCTGGACTTCCCGGATGTGATTGCCTTGCGGCAGCAGCTGCTGCCCGCCGGGGATCGAGAACAAAATATCCCCTGCGACCTGAAAGACACCGCATGGTTTGGCAAAATCGATGCCTCCGGCGGGGCGGTGTTCTTTGCCTCCGGAGTGTTCTATTACTTTCTGACCCAGCAGGTCCGGGAACTGGTGCGGGGGATGGCGGACGCTTTCCCCGGCGGTGTGCTGGTCTTTGATGCTGCCAATCGGACGGCAGTAAAGATGATCGCAAAAACATGGCTTAAGACTGCAAAAATCAAGGATGTGGGGGCATATTTTGCGGTTTCGGATGCCGCCAAGGAAATCGGCACGTGGAACAGCCGTCTGCAGGTCACAAGTCGCGGCTATATGCTGGGTTACAACGATTTGAGAGACCCTTCTGTCAGCGGCTTTTTCCGGTTTCTCGCAAGGGTCGGTGACAACGGGATGAAAATGCAAATCGTGAAAATAAGATTTTGAGAGGCAAAAAACGAAGCGCATTCACTTTGACGTTGAAGAAGACGGATTTTACGGCGCATATTGGGCGTGCAAGGGCACGCATACAGCAGCGGGCACGGATTCGATTGAAACCGTGCCCGCTATCTGATACTATATTATTATATCGAACGTCTGTTCTATTCCAACTCAATAGTTAAAAACTCTCTCCGGTTTGTTCCAGTTTGCCGCAGTTCGCACCAGTTTGTCCCATTTACACCCAGTCTCAAAATCGCCGTGAATCCATGGGGCCAAATCTGGGTCACGGATTTCGGGGCGGGGCAGGGTGTTTTAGCGGGTCAAGGTGGGTCACGGCAAACTGCGATAGCAGCTAATGATCACATGGACATTGCATGTCAGAGGAGGCAGGGTAGAGAAGCCTCTACAGGCCCCAGCAGCTACGATGGATCCCCGACCTTCGACTTGTACAGCTCGATCAGAAGCTCTGAGCAGTCAATGCCCGCTGCCTCAAAAACGATCTTCAGCGTTTCGATTTTCACATAAGTCGAGCTTCCGGGATTGAAGTAGATTCCCTCACCGACTTTGAAGCAATAGTCGCTTTCTTTCCATGAGAAATACCTTCCCGGGAAGTCCGAGCCCTCAGGGACGAACTTATGGAAGACGACTGGATCAAGCTCGTAAACCATGGAAAGCACGCCGCAGATCATGTCAACCCAGGTCTTCGCCGTGAAGCGAGATCCCATGAAGCTGTATGCGGCGATCTGCCTGCCGGTGAACGAGAAATCATCGTCGAGGGCATGCTCCTCGTAGGCGTCGTTGCCCCACTCGAAGTCGGACTCGATGGATGGCCAAAGCTCAAGGAACTTCCTCTTCATGAGCTCGTTGCGAGCCTTCAGCTGCTCCTCGCCCCAGGCCTCCTGCTGGCAGACGAAGCCGTTGATCCTGAAGCCAGACTGCTTGAAGCCGTTCTCCATGTCCCGCTTCTCGGCAAAGCGCCTGTTGCTGTATTTGGAGTTGTATGCGGTAAGCGTCAGATTCGCCATGCTGTTCAGCCACCTTGCGTGAATTGCGGCGAACTCAACGCCCAAATCCTGCTGCCAGCTTGTCGAAAGCGTCTGGGGCATGATGTGCTCAATGCTGAAAGACTCATCGCGAAGGTTGTCGACGACGTTGACCCTTTCGAGGCTGTCTCCGTTTTCAAGACGATCGAAGAGGTAGTACTTGTAGCTCGCGATCCTGTAGAAGTCCCTCTCTTCGAACGCTTGAATGAACTCGGCGTCGTCGGGGAAGTGGCCGCTGCCCTCCTTGGAGAGGAGAACTTTGTTCAACACGTCAGGATATGAACCGCCGTCTTTGACGCCTCTCAAAACCTCGCTGTGCAGAGTCTCGAAGACCTTGTTGAGCGCATTTGTGGGAACCTTGCAGACCCAGCGCCTGAAAAGGTAGGTCTCGACGGATTTGAGCGCCTCGATCACCTGCTGGTCGCTGATTCCTCCACAGCGCCTGTATTCGAATAGATTAAGCGTGAACGGGTTCATGACGCTCATGTCCAGCAGAATAAGTCGCCTCAAAACCGCATCAAGCCGATGGTTTCCAGAATCGGCGTCGTTAATCGCCTTGTAATGCTTTGAGTACTTAAGAAGTTCCTCAAGCAGGACTTTCGTATCGAATGCCTCCGCTTTTACATAGTCCTTGAACACGGAATAGACCTTCTTGATTGCGGGGGTCTTCCTGCGGACGGCAGCAAGCCAATCACGAGCAAAGGAGCTTACGTCGTAGCCGGTATTCTTCTCGATCTCGTTCCAGTACTGCTCGTAATACTCTTCCTGCATTTGGGCATCCAGACCCATGAGGATAAAGTTGCGGATCTTGTCGCCCTCGTTCAGGTCGAGGCCTGTCGAGTTGAGGCTCTCGAAGATTCGCTGGGCGTCATCCTCCTTGTCAAGCTTGATGTCGATGATCATCAGGCGCTCGATGGCATCGCGCAGCTGATCGGCCGTCAGCCTTGTCTTGTCGATACGGCCGCAGAAATAGATGTAATTCTGGGTTACGTTGGAGTCCTGGATGAACTTCTCTGCGTCAGCGGAGTAAAGCGCCTCAAAGGCAGCCTGGTCGTCCTTGATGAGCTTCAGCTTCAGCTTTCGCTCGGACTTATGCCATTTGTCGATGAGGTATTCCTCGTTGATCATGTCGGCCAGATTGTCGTCTTCGGAGGCGATGGCGCCTTCCCTGAGCTTGCTCACAAGCGCAAGGAGAAGGAGGTAAGACGTGGTGATCCTTTGCTGGCCATCGATGACGATGCGTGTGTCGGGGCCATCTGCTTTGGAGACGATGCTTCCAAAGAAATGACTCTCCACGCCTTCTGAAATGACATCCTCGAGGTCGTCGAACAATTGCTTGCAGTTTTCGATCTTCCAGTCGTAGTTGCGCTGATAGACGGGGATAACAAATCGAGTTTTCGTGCCTTCGAGCAAGTTAAGAAGGTATCGTTCTTCGCCTTTCATCTGTTACTCCTAGATAATCTTTGCTAAACGCGGGAGCGAGTCAAATCCCCAGCTTCTTCCAATAAGAACTTGATAGGAATGCTGGTATTTAGAATTGTTTCTGTCTTTGCACCAAATCATGTAGACCAAGGTCTCGAGGAGCTCGTGCCTTGCACCTACCTTGTCTTCGTCGGAAGGGGTCTTTCCCTCCTCGAACTTTATGTACGACCCCCATGTTGCATCCATAAACTCCATCGCCGCTTCGCTCTTAGAGAATGCATGATAAAGAGGCTCAATTTCAAATTTCTGAACCACAGAGGCAAACGCGTCGGCGTCAAATACTTTCAAGGCGAGCATAGTCGGGACCAGGCCGGCATCGGCAAACGCTCGAACCCGGTCGTCTACAAATCCATCGCGGCTTTCCAATACTAAAGGGCGAACTCTGAAAAGCTCAGTCAGATACCTGTTGGCGTCCCTCATCGTCATTCCGTATGCCTCTGCAAGCTCATACGCAATTACGTCAAAGCGGTTGGAGGTTTTTATGAAGCCGTTCGCTTCTAGCTGCTTAAAGCTATCGACCTTTCTTAGAGGGATGGTTAGATCGTAGAAACGCGACAAATAACGTCGGCCGTCAAAACCTTGCCCATACATGCCTTCAACAACATGTGATAGTTGATTGGCGTTGACCGAATACACGATGACTACTCGATCATCTGTAAACAGATTCTTCAACTGCTCGAGCACCTTCATTGCAAAAGAAGGACGGCAACGATCGAGCTCATCGACAATGAGAAGCAATGTGTTGGCTTTTTCAGGGAGAGCTACATCTACCAGGTTTGAAACAGAGGACCTTAGCGTTTCTCTGTCACGATAAGCCTGGATTAAATCTCTGCCCGAAAAAGCGTCTCTTAAAGAGCTGGCTCCGCCATGTCCAAAGACCCCCAATATGGCGTCGAGTGTTCCGGCAATCTTTTCGCCAGCTTCGGTGTCACTGCGAAAAGAGGCGCATGCATCGCCTTGGAGGGCTATAGATGCTGCAATCGAAGGCAGCGGATCATCCCAATGGTCATTTTCCCAGGCGTTGTAGTATACGGGCAAGAAGCTGTTCAGCTCCATATAGGGTGCAAGCTCGCGATTGTTGTCAAGCAATCCGTCGAGGTCTCCGTGAGACTCAAGAAAAGGATTAACCTCTTCAAGGATGCAGGCCACCTGTCTAACGAAGAATGTCTTCCCGCTTCCCCAATCAGCGTCGACGAACAGGGAAAACCCGCCTTCGATGGATTTGAGTATCCCGGCAAACTCGGCGAGATCTCCATTCCTCCCGAGGGCGTCGTTGTGCAGCAGCTTAACAAGGATGTCGCGTGTAGGTGCTGAATCGATTCTTCGCATGTTACTTACTCTAATCCCACTCAATAGTTAGAAACTATCTCCAGTTCGTTCCAGTTTGCCTCAGTTTGTCCCACTTGCATCCAGTCTCAAAATTGCCGCGAATCCAGACCTCGAAGGGTGTCCTCTGCTCCCTCACGGCCTGCTTGAGGAACATGTTGATCGCCTGGGTGGTGCTGATGCCGAGCTTCGAGAAGAGCTTCGCAGCGTCGTCCCTCGTCTGCCTCTCCATGCGTACGGTGACGTTAACTGTCTCCATGCGGACCTCCTTGCCTCGTGTGTGCGCAATACGGCGATTGCACGCGCGGCAGGCGGTATGTTCCTGGAATCCGTCATGGTGTGGCGGATATCCGTCACGTGGCGACTGGAATATGCCGTGACCCGCTCCCATATACAAAGATAGCACCCATGATGCAGTGCGCCATGGGTGCTATCTAGGTTTTCATGCACGTAAATTGCACATATTTTAACTACTCCCACTCGATGGTCGCCGGCGGCTTGGACGTGATGTCGTAGCACACGCGGTTGGCACCGGGGACCTCAGCCACGATACGGCCGGAAATGCGGGCCAGCACGTCGTAGGGCAGCTTGGCCCAGTCGGCGGTCATGGCATCGCTGGACTCGACGGCACGCAGGATGATCGGACGCTGATAGGTGCGCTCGTCGCCCATTACGCCAACGGACTTAATGTCGGGCAGGACCGCGAAATACTGCCAGCAGCTGTGCTCGGAGTTGCGCTCGCCAGTCTGCTCAAACAGACGCTGGTTGTAGGCGTCGAGCTCCTCGCGCACGATAGCGTCGGCGTTTTTGAGAATCTCGAGCTTCTCCTTGTCGACCGCGCCGATGATGCGGATGGCCAGACCCGGGCCCGGGAAGGGCTGACGGAACACGATGTGACCCGGCAGGCCGAGCGCCAGACCAAGCGCGCGGACCTCGTCCTTAAAGAAGTGGTCGAGCGGCTCGATGAGGTCGAAGTGCACGCCCTCGGGGAACGGGATCAGGTTGTGGTGGCTCTTGATGGTGGCCGTCTTGCCGCCCGTCTTGCGAGCGCCGGACTCGATGATGTCGGGGTAGATGGTGCCCTGAGCCAGATACTTGACCGGCTTGCCATCGCACTCGAGCTGCTGGGCGACCGCGAAGAACTCTTTCCAGAACTGCGTGCCGATGATGCGGCGCTTCTCCTCAGGCTCGGTCACGCCGGCCAGAAGCTCGGCATAGCGGTCCTCGGCGTGGACGTGGATAAAGTCGACGTCAAACTGCTTGGTGAAGACCTCCTCCACCTGCTCGGGCTCACCCTTGCGCAGCAGACCGTGGTTGATGAACACACAGGTCATCTGCTTGCCCACGGCGCGGGCGCCCAGCGCAGCCACGACGGAGGAGTCGACGCCACCGGACAAGGCCAGAATCACGCGGTCGTCGCCGACCTTCTCGCGGAACTCGGCCGTCATGGTCTCGACCAGGTTGTCCATGCTCCAGTTGGGCTCCAGGCCGCAGATCTCAAACAGGAAGTTGCTCAGCAGCTGCTGACCGTACTCGGAGTGCTTGACCTCGGGGTGGAACTGCGTGGTGAAAATCTTGCGCTCGACGCACTCCATGGCGGCAACCGGGCACACGTCGGTGCTGGCAGTAACGGTAAAGCCCTCGGGCACCTCGGAGACGGCATCACGGTGGCTCATCCACACGGTCTGCTCCATAGGCGTGGAGTTAAAGAGCTTGGCACCAGCCGTGCGCGTGATGGTGGCGCGGCCGTACTCGCCCACCTCGGAGTGGCCGACCTTGCCGCCGAGCGTCACGGCCGTGATCTGATGGCCGTAGCAAAAGCCCAGGACGGGAAGGCCCAGGTCAAAGATGGCAGGATCGATGGACGGAGCGTCCTCAGCATACACAGAAGCCGGGCCGCCGGAAAGGATGAGCGCAGAGGCGTTCATCTCGCGAATCTCGTCGGCCGAGATGTCGCAGGGAACGATCTCGGAATACACGTTGAGGTCGCGAACGCGACGGGCAATGAGCTGACCGTACTGCGCACCAAAGTCGAGTACGAGGACCTTTGCGGAAGCCTTTTGATCCATGGTTTCCCCCTCTTGTTGGCGGGGAGCCGGTGCCCACCCGCGTGAATGAACGAAAATAACTTTCATAGTGTACACGTTATATGGGGTTTCTCGTCCCTCGCAGCCATCAGCGCACGGCAAACGCACGACCTGGGCCTTATTTGACGGCAATTGGAGTGTTACTAAACATTACAGATGATGTATTACGTTTGAACATTGGACGCCCTGTGCCACAATACTGCCGAACGACTCCGCCTCTGGGGCGGCAAATACGATAGGAATACCAGCATGAAGCGCATCCTTCTCATCGCCACGGGCGGCACCATCGCATCGACCGAGGACGGCAACGGCCTCTCCCCCGCCCTGACCGGTGAGGAGCTCGCCCAGAGCGTCCCCGAGATCTCGGGCCTCTGCGAGCTCGACGTCGTGCAGCCCATGAACATCGACAGCACCAATATGCGTCCGAGCGACTGGATGCGTATCCGCGACGTCATCGTCGAGGGTTACGCCGACCACGACGGCTTCGTGATTCTGCACGGCACCGACACCATGAGCTACACCGCGGCGGCGCTTTCCTACCTGATTCAGGACAGCCCCAAGCCCATCGTGCTCACCGGCTCGCAAAAGCCCATGGGCAACCCCTTTACCGATGCCAAGCTCAATCTGTACCAGAGCCTGCTCTATGCGCTCGACGAGCATTCGCACGATGTCTCGATCGTGTTTGGCGGCGTGGCAATTGCCGGCACGCGCGCCCGCAAGCAGCGCACCATGAGCTTTAACGCGTTCATTAGTGTCAACTATCCGCCCATTGCCTACATCCGCAACGACCGCATCGTGCGCAACGGGATTCACGGCACTCACCAGAATGAGTGCCCGGTTCGTTTCTACGACAGTATCGACCCGCGTGTGTTTGTCCTTAAGCTCACGCCCGGCGTGAACCCGGGTATCCTGGACGCCCTTGCCGATAGCTACGATGCTGTAATCCTGGAGACCTTTGGCATTGGCGGCATCCCCGAGTTTGGTGAGTCGGGCGAGTCGTTCCAAGAGACAATTTTCCGCTGGGTCGATTCGGGCCGCACTGTCGTTATGACCACGCAGGTCCCCGAAGAGGGCCTTGACCTGGGTGTTTATGAGGTCGGCCGCGCTTACGCCGATCATTCGGGTATTTTGCGCGGCGACGACATGACCACCGAGACGCTCGTAGCCAAAACCATGTGGGCACTCGGCCAGTCACGCGATGCCGCCGAGATCCAGCGCCTGTTCTACAGCCAAGTCAACCACGACCGCATCCCGATGGCGTAATTCAGTTGTCGACGGGTATCCCCTATTCGATCCCCTCGAGAAGCTCTGACACCGTCATGCCGAGTGCGGGCGCGATCTTAAATAGAACCTTGAGCGTGAAATTTGCCGTCCCATCTTCGATTCGGTCGAGGTAGGGTCGGCTGATTCCTGTCGCCACACAAAAATCAACCTTGGAGATACCAAGGTCCCTGCGTGTCTCTTCGACCCGCCTGCCAAGAATCTGTTTAGCACGTTCGTCCATGCAGACGAGTTTGAAATGGAGCCGAACATAAACGTAAACTATAGTTTACGTTTTGCCGAATACACAGGAGTTTTCTATGTCGGGTTCTTCGGTCCGCACGTACCGAGCCACGCTTCGCACAAACAGCGCACCGCCCAAGCTCGTCGTCGTTGAAGCAGAATGTCTTTCGCCCGATGAGCGCACAGCATTTGCATTGCTATCAAGTCGCGTCGCCGCCGTTCTGGTCCCTTGCCCGGCGCAAGGCGAACTTGTCATCCAATGCCAAGCGCACAGCCGCTCGCTCAATCAGGCTGCCGTAATCGCAACCAGCCAACGCGGCCTGCCACTCCTTTTAGAAGCCGGTATCGCACTCGCCCTCCGCGGTTCCGGATACGAAAACGAGGCCGCCGCCGATATGGTCTTTAAACCACGATCGAGCGGCGGCCTCGCAGCAGCCATTGAATATGCGTGCAGGCTCGTTGCCTAAAAGGACAAGCTAGAAACCAAAGCCAAAGCCTGTTCCGGTAATAGCCGAGTACATAAAGTAAACGTTAATCACGTTGAGGAACACACCCGTGATGCAGCCGTTTCGCAGGTAGCGCTCGCACACGATGCGCGCCATGGCGGCGGAGTCATCATTGTTTTTAGCCTGACGTCCTGCCGTAAAGTACGTCGCCACGCTCAGCAGCAGGTTGAGCACCGGCAGCGCCAGCAGCTCGTAGCTCTTGCCCCAGCGCGTCACCTCACCGGCCGCGTTAAACTTCGTTGCCACCTCGGGACCAATGTTGGGGATAACACACGCTGCAACCACCAGCGGAATCACCGCAAGTACGAGCAACGCAATACCCATGTAGCCAGCTTTTTTGCCATATTTAAACATATGCGTCGTCCTTACACGTTAAAGCGGAAGTGCACGACGTCGCCATCGGCCATGACATACTCTTTGCCCTCGATACGCAGCTTGCCGGCGGCCTTGGCGCCCTGCTCGCCACCGAGCTCGATGTAATCGTCGTAGCCAATGACCTCGGCCTTAATAAAGCCGCGCTCAAAGTCGGTGTGGATGACGCCGGCGGCCTGCGGAGCGGTTGCGCCCTGACGAACCGTCCAGGCCTTGACCTCCATCTCACCAGCCGTAAAGAACGACTGCAGGCCAAGCAGCTTGTAGGCGGCCTGCGCGAGCACGTCCAGGCCGGGCTGCTCCAGGCCCAGGCTCTCCAGGTAGTCGGCAGCGTCCTCGGGATCGAGCTCGGAAAGCTCGGCCTCAATCTTGGCGCAGATCGGCAGCGGCTTGACGCCATCGATGGGCGCCAGGTCCTCGTTGAGCATATCCTCGTCCACGTTGGCCACATACAGGATGGGCTTCATGGTGAGCAGGAACAGGCCCTTGGCGGCGGCGCGCTCCTCGTCAGTCATCTCCATGGATGCGGCGCGCTTGCCCTCGTTGAGCCAGGCAAGCAGACGCTTGGCGACCTCAAACTTGGGCATGAGCTCCTTGTCGCGCTTGGCCTCCTTCTCGAGCTTGGGCAGCTGCTTCTCGAGCGTGCCCATGTCGGCCAGGATAAGCTCGGTCATGATGGTGTCGGCATCGCCGGCGGGATCGACGAACTCGCCGGTGCGGCCCACCTCACGCATGACGTTGGGGTCCTTAAAGTAGCGCACGACCTCGCAGATGGCGTCGGTCTCGCGGATGTTTGCCAAGAACTGGTTGCCCAGACCCTCGCCCTCGTTAGCGCCCTTCACCAGACCTGCGATGTCGACGAACTCGACCGTAGCCGGCACAATGCGACCCGGGTTGACGATGTCGGCGAGCTTTTGCAGGCGGCTATCGGGCACATCGACGATACCCACGTTGGGGTCGATCGTGGCGAACGGGTAGTTGGCGGCAAGGCCGGTCTTTTTGGTAAGCGCGGTGAACAGCGTCGACTTGCCCACGTTGGGCAGGCCCACGATACCGATGGAAAGGGACACGACAGCTCCTTTTGATACAGGTACTTCAAACTGCATAAGTATAGCGCCGCCGCAGCATCCAGGCGAACCCGGACGCCACGGCGGCGCAAATGAAGCAGAGATAGGGGTCGCTGACTAGTCTGCGAGCTTTTCCACCTGATCGAGCATCTTATCGAGCTTGGCCTTTGCCTCGGCCTTGACCTTCTCGGCCTCCTCGTGAGCCTTCGCCTTCTGGGCAGCCTTTTCCTCGGCTTCGGGATCGACGACGACCAGATTGGACGCGTCATGCTCAACCAGCTTGAGCGCATGCTCGGGGCACACCTTGACGCAGGCACTGCAGCCCAAGCAATACGTGGACTCCAACGCAAAGCGGCCGCTTCCCATCAAATCGCAGGCGAACGTGGGGCATACATTGACGCACTCGCCGCACGACGTGCACTTGTCAAAATCGCACTCCGGCGTGCTCACCTGCATGTTCTGGGCAAGCTCGGGGTGGTTTTGCAGCGTCGAGAGCACCAGCTGTCGCCCGTGCGTAAGCGAACGGCGACGCTTGGTCGTCGTGGTACCGCACATGGTGTTGAGTGTGCGCTCCAGCTGGGTAATCTGATGACGATGGGCTTTGAGCTTCTGTGTCACCGAAGCTAGCGCCGCCGTCGCCGGGTTGAGCTTAGTCACGGTCAGGCCCGTGGTGCGGGCGATCTTTTCCATGTATTCCTTGCGCTCGTACTCGCGGCGCTTATGGCACTTGAGGCTCTTGGGGTCGACCTCAAGACCCATGCCCGTACCGGCCCATTCCTCGGCCTTCGCAATCGCCTCGCCCAGAATGTCCTCGCCGCCGGTGTTGCGGCATTTATCGCACACGCCCAACGGCAGGTACACACTCACGTTGGGATAGTCCGCCAGCACCGAGAACCAGGTCTCGGCCGTAATATCGCCCACGCAGGCAACGACGACCTCGTTTTCGCGCGGCATGCGCTTAAGGGCGCGCGTGCAGGTGACGTAGGCGGTCTCGTGGCTCGTAGCTGCCGAGACAATGTCGTCATACAGGTTTTTGGGCGCCAGGCGTGGCGAGATGATCGCCTCGGTCGGACAGGCGGCGGCGCACAGGCCGCACTTGCGACAGGAGTCGAGGATCTCGATGGCGTCTTCCTCGACCTCGATAGCGTTGACCGGGCACACGTCCACGCACGCGGTGCAGCCGCTCTTTTCGTTTTTGCAGGTCAGGCACGGAATGGTGTTGCCGCGCGGACGCTCCTTGTAGTCGGCAGGATTCCACTGCGGTGCCGACGGATCGAGTGCATCGGTCACACCGCCAAGCGGATTTTTAAGAAAGTCGAAACCCTTGCTGATCTCGATAATGTCATCAAATAGATCGTGTTCCTGCGCCATGCGCGGCCCCTCCCTGAGCAGTGCAAACAAGCAAGAGATAATGATACGCTATGAGCCCACGCCTCGGGCAAATTACACGCGGAGCACCTTTGAGGCAAATAACCCATGGCCTATCGCAGCCTCGATTGCACAAGGTCGATCAAGCGCCAAGCTATGCCTCCCGCATGAGCTGCACGAGCTTTTGTTTGGTCGCCTTGGCCTGCTCGTTGGCCATATTGCGTTCGTTTCTAAAGGCCGCATCCGCAACGCTCATCAGGTCGGCATCGGAAATCTCGCCGAGGCCCAGCTCCTCGAGCGTCGTCGGCAGACCAACGCGCTGGCAAAACTCGAGCACCTGATTAAGCTCGGGCGCACGCTCCAGACGCAGCTGCACCGCCAGGCCAAATGCCACAGCCTCACCATGCATGGCCTTGCACTCGGGCAGAATCGTCAGACCGTTGGCGATGGCATGCGCCAACGCCAAGCCACCGCTCTCAAAGCCGACGCCCGAGAGCAGGATGTTGCACTCGATCAGGCGTTCAACCGCTGGCGATGTACGTCCCTTTTTGAGATCGCGCTTGGCAGCGATGCCGCATTCCATAAGCGTGTCGTAGCAGGCACGTGCCGCGACCAGTGCCAAGTGCCCCGGTGCGCCACCGTGCTCGTTCGCACCTCTCGCCGCGGCGCACGAACGTGCCTCAAAGTACGTTGCCAGCGCGTCGCCCATACCGGCGACCGTCATGCGCAGTGGGGCCGCCGCGACCACGTTGGTATCGACCACGACCAGGTCTGGATTCTTCTCGAGCATCAGATAGCGGTCGAACGACCCGTCCTCGTGATACAACACCGAAATCGCGCTGCACGGACCGTCCATCGAAGCCGCCGTGGGACATACGCACAACGGCAGCTCAGCATAAAACGCAACGGCCTTTGCGATATCGAGCATCTTGCCGCCGCCAATGCCCGCCACCATGTCGCAATACTCGGCCCGGGCTTCCTTGGCCATTTCGACAACGGCATCTTCCGTACACGGACCGTCATAAATCTTAAAGAATGGCTCACTCAGATCGTCGTCCAGAAATCCATCGACAATCTGCCTGCACAGCCGATCCTCGGTGCCCTGGTCAAACAAGACATAGGCAGCGCAGCCCAACCATGACAAATACCTGCCCTGACGCGAAAGTTCGCCCGGCCCCTGAACATACCGGCCAGGACCACCGTAAACCATAGGAAGCGCCATACGAGAATCCGCCCTTCATCAAACAACGATTGGTGCAAAGTAACCTGACCCCCTTGCACCAACTTGGTGCGATGGGGTCAGGTTAGTTTGCACCATAGCAAAAAGGGGCAAAGCCATCTGCTTGCTTTGCCCCTTCCATAGCTTGATTTACTCATCCATGAGATAGTAGTGGCCCAGAGCGTCGGCACCCAGGATGGCGTTTGCGACCATCTCGGGCGTCACCTCAAACGGCATGTTGCACATGGTGTCATCGGGCGCGCACGCGGCCTCGGCAACAATCATGGCCTGCTCGCGTGTAAGCTCGGCAACGCCAAGTTCCTTCATCGTGACCGGCAGGCCCAGTTCAATGCAGAAGCCCAAGACTTCCTCGAGCTTCTCGGTCGGGGCATCCTCGAGTACCAGCTGGACGATGGTGCCGAAGGCGACCTTCTCGCCGTGGTACATGCCGTGGCACTCGGGCAGCATCGTCAGACCATTGTGGATGGCATGAGCAGCAGCAAGGCCCGAGCTCTCAAAGCCAATGCCCGAAAGCAGCGTATTGGCCTCGATGATATGCTCGACGGCAGGCGTGAGCGCACCCTTCTCCAGCGCGACCTTGGCCTTGACGCCATCGGCCATAAGCGTCTCGTAGCAGAGCTTGGCGAGCGCCAGGCCGGCCATGCCGCCTTTGCCACCGGCGCAGGTGCCACCGTCGGCATCGTGCGTCGCCTGGGCCTCAAAGTAGGTTGCGAGCGCATCGCCCATACCTGCCACCGTCAGGCGTACCGGGCTCGCCGCGATAACCGTCGTATCCATAAGAACGATATTGGGGTTCGCCTTAAGGAACAGGTACTTATCGAACTGGCCGTCATCGGTATAGAGCACGGAGAGCGCCGAGCACGGGGCATCGGTCGAAGCGATGGTGGGGCAAATGATGACCGGGGACTCCAGGTAGTAGGCGACGGCCTTGGCGGTGTCGAGGATCTTGCCGCCACCGACGCCAACGATGATGTCGCAACCGTTGTCGTGAGCGAGTGCAACCAGGCGATCGACCTCGCTCTTGGAGCACTCGCCGTTAAAGTCCTCAAACAGCAGCTCGGCCTTAGCCTCGGCAAAACCGCCCTCGATCTTGGCACCGACGCGCTTCTTGCCCGAAGGCGTCACGATGACGAGGGCCTTAGCGCCGAGCGGCTCGACATAGGAGCCGAGCTTGGCGAGCTCGTCCGGACCCTGGATGTACTTGCTGGGGCTATTGAAAATTGCAGCCATAACTATCCCATTCTCTAAAAGAAAAAAGAAAGGGGCTCCGTACAGATACGTGCGGAGCCCCTCGTTACGATAACAAGAGTCGATTAGAAATCGATGTCGGTGTCGTAGTAGCAGGCCTTGAGGATCTTCTCGAAGTCGGCAGCCTTGGTCTCACGCGGGTTCTCCGGCGTGCAGGCGTCGGTCTCGGCGTTCGCGGCGATCTCGGGCAGCTTGGCGAGGAACTCCTCCTCGGAAACCATCTGCGGGTTCTCGGCGTCGACCTTCACGCCGCCATTCGCGTAATCCTTGATGGACTGCGGAATGTTGAGCTGGTCGTTGAGGTCGCGGATCTTCTGGACGAGCGCAGCGATGAGCTCCTCGTTGGTCTCGCCGGGAAGGTGCAGGATCTCCTTGGCCACGTAAGCGTAACGCTCGGCAGCACGGGGATCCTTGGAGTTCCACTGGATGACCTTGCCCAGGTACATGGCGTTAGCAGCACCGTGGATGATGTGGCCGTTCTCAAAGGCTGCACCGGTCTTGTGAGCCATGGAGTGAACGATGCCGAGCAGACCCGAGGAGAAGGCGATACCGGCGATGCACTGAGCCTCGTGCATGTGCTGACGAGCCTCATGGTCGCCAGCATAGGACTTGGGCAGCCACTCGACGATCTCGCGGATGCCGTGCAGGGCGTTGGCATCGGTGAACATAGAAGCGCAGGTGGAAACGTAGGCCTCCATGCAGTGGGTCAGAGCGTCCATGCCGGTGTGAGCGCAAAGCTTAGCAGGCATGGTGTAGGTGAGCTCGGGGTCGACGATGGCGACATCCGGGGTGATGTTGAAGTCGGCCAGCGGGTACTTGATGCCCTTGGCGTAGTCGGTGATGACGGAGAAGGCAGTGACCTCGGTAGCGGTACCGGAGGTAGAGGAGATGGCGCAGAAATGAGCCTTCTGACGCAGCTCGGGGAAGCTGAACGGCTGGATGATGTTATCGAAGGACTCCTCGGGATACTCGTAGAAGACCCACATGGCCTTAGCGGCATCGATGGGCGAGCCGCCGCCGATGGCGATAATCCAGTCGGGCTCGAACTCGCGCATGGCCTCGGCGCCCTTCATGACCGTCTCGATGGACGGATCGGACTCGACGCCCTCGAACAGCTTGACCTCGAAGCCGCCTTCCTTAAGGTCGGCCTCAACGTCCTGCAAGAACCCGCCGCGGCGCATAGAGCTGCCGCCAGAAACGATGATGGCCTTCTTGCCCTTGAGGTTCTTCACCTCGTGGCGAGCGCCCTCACCAAAGTACAGATCGCGAGGATTGGTAAAACGTCCCATACTGTGCCTCCTAAACAAGCCCCTCTTAGACTTGCGTATATAACGGAGCACCCGATTGGCTCCGTTAGGACCGTTTTGCGCGTTGCCGGCGATGACAATGCGCGATGTCTAAACGTCTCAACGCTCAGACAAACACTATTCTACCGTTCTGGTTGGTCAGTTATTCACCTAAAGCCGACAATGATGAAACGTTTTTTCTATCCCTGAAGACCCTTGTGGGGCATTCATACTCCCAAGCTGGGCAAACGTTTTATCAAGGTTGACCACATATCCCGGGCAGGACTGTGCCCCTCCAAAATGCGCCCCGTTCGCCGCCAAAAATCGACCGTTTGCGGCACCGTGATACCACTCAGTCGTCCAAGGTGCCGACATTTGTGCGACATCCGTCTTCGTGGTGCAAAGGTGCATGTCCAAGTGCGGCACCCCCGGTGTGCCACATGCGGGTAAACTAGAACCTTATATAGAGACATTTGAACCCTAACCGCAGCAAAGGAGGCCCCATGGCATTCGATCCCATTCAAGAGGATTGCCATCGCCTCGTTCTTGAGGCCTTGCGCCGCGACAATATCCCGCTCACCGACGGTGCCGCCGTAGAGCGTTTGATGGAACAATTCACCCGCGACCCCGCGCCGCTCATCGTGCACGACCGCGACCGCGCCGGGCACCTTATTGCCAAGGTGGTCGAGGCTGTCGACTACCGCATTCCCTTTATCCCTGACGATGCCCAGGCAGAGCAAGAAGAGACCACAGCCGAAAACATGCTTCGCGAGGCAGCCGCGCTCGACCCCACCAACTGGGATGCCCAGCGCATGCTGACCGCCCTCACCGCCAACTCCAACGAGGAGTACGTACAGTATTTGGTATCCAAGCGCGATGAAGTCGAGCACGACCTGGCACTCAAGATCGCCTCGGCGCAGGACCCCTACGAGCGCGAGGCCGCTGGCGACCTTATGCGCCGCCCCTACCTGCGCTGGCTTGCCGCCCTTGCGTCGCGCGCCCTCATTAGCGGCCGCTATCGCATGTCGCTCGAAGCCGCGAATCGCAGCCTGGACTTTGCGCCCAACGACCCCGCCGGCGTCCGCCATACTGCGATGCTTGCCATGGCAAAGCTCGAATACCCCGCCGAGGAGCTCAAGCGCTTTCGCTCTGCCCACTCCGTCCCCTATCTCGCCAACACGCCGCTACGCCGTCGTCCCAAGGATGCAGAGCGTGACTTGGACCCGTGGACGCTCATCGCGCTGATGAGCGCTGCCTGGCGCGAGCTGGACTACGAGGGTGCCGAGCACTACTTGCGCATCCTTGCACGCTCGTGCCCGCACGCAGCCGAGGCGCTCTACTTCCAAACCGAGTTTCCCGATGGCGTCTATGCCCGCGTCAACGTGGATGCGGGCTCCACCGACGAGCTTGTCCTTGCGCTGTCCGAAGCGACGCCGGTTCTGCAGGAGGGCCTGGGTGCCCCCGACAACGCCAGCTTTGCCGCCTGGGTCGCCACCAACGATATCGTGCGTTCCCAGATCGACGAGCGCATCCTGCGAGCGGCCGAGCAGGGCTTGCCGTTTAAGGGAGGAGACCTCTAATGGATCCGAGCGTCTACATCCCCGCCTACCTGGAGCGCGCCTACGTTGCGTCGCACCCCGAACTCACCGATGCAGCACGCGATCTTGTCCATAACGACGTGAGCGTCAGCCCTCACAAGTATGCGCAGACCGAGCATGCCCAGGCGCTGCTGTCCTATGCCGGCGTCCACCGCCACCTGCTCGACGAACTCCATCGCATCGAGGACATGGGCAGCGACGAGGAGTTTGAGAAGACACGCAACCGCCTGTTCGACGATATGCGCGATGAGCTGCTCAAGATTGTCCGCATCGATGCGTATGTCGTCGATGCCCAGCTGCTCGCCATCATTTTGGCGGACACGCCCGTCGACGCCTGCCTGGGCGACCTGATGAAACTCGAGGCGACCACGGCCGATTACCTGCAGCAAAGCGTGCCCGGGTTCGACATGGAGGCCCCACACTACTGGGCCAACAAGGTTTTGACGGACGGCGTGACGGCGGCCGATCTCACCGTAAGCGAGCCGGCGCTTATCGGGTGGCTCCACACGCTCGAGGCCATCTCGCAGCTGTGCATGGCGAGCGCTCGTTACCGTGCCGCCGCCAACTATTCTCGCCGTGTTCTTAAGGCGGAGGGCTATCCCACCCGAGCTGCAGGCACCGTGCTACTCGCCCTCGCTCGTCTGGAAGACGAGGACGGCTTTTTTGCCCTGGCCCACCAGCTCGAGGAACAGATGGGGGCCGATGTCCTCGAGGACTCCCCCTGGTACCTGCTCGCCCGCACGATCTTGCTGTTCAAAACGAACAAGATGCGCCCGGCCACACGCGCGCTGCGCGAGTTTGCCAACCGCTGCGAGGGCGGCGCGTTCTTTTTGCTGAACCCCATGTATCAGACACCGTACCTTCCCTGCCGGCCCGAGCCGCACGACCCCTGGGACCTTTCGCATCAGGCAGTTTGGGAAGCCGACGGCATCATCTCGGATACTCCCGACTTTGCCCCCTGGGCCAGCGCTTGCGAAGACGTATCGCAGCTTGCCCAGGAATTTGCGCGCCGTTACGGCTTTTAACGGCGCAAACGTCACGACCATGTCATTCACGTTAGGAACGGCTTCATGAACTTCCGCTCATCTCTCGCCTGCACCTCGAGCGATATCGCCCGCTGGGGGCTGCGCTCCGTCCTTAAGCGCCAGGGCGGCGTACTCCCCGGCCGCATCGCCATGAAGATCGACCCCGAGTTGCTGAGCGACCTCGCGGACCTTGTCGACCGCAGCGTGGTAATCACCGGCACCAACGGCAAGACCACCACCTCCAACCTCATCGCCGACGCCGTTGCCGCCAGCGGCGTCACCGTGGTATGCAACCGTGCCGGAAACAACATGGAGCCGGGCGTGGTGGGCGCCCTGCTCGAGAGCCGCAGCGATCTTAAGCGTGCCGGAAGCGGCAAGCGCGTAGGCGTCTTTGAGTGCGACGAGCTCTACACGGTGCGCGTCCTGCCCAAGCTCAAGCCGACCTACTTTGTGCTGCTCAACCTGTTCCGCGACCAGCTGGACCGCTACGGCGAGATCGACCACACCCAGGACGTCATCGCCCACGCGCTGGAGCTTTCGCCGGCAACGACGCTCATCTATAACGCCGACGATCCGCTGTGCGCCTCGATCGCCGCACGCGTCCCCAACACGAGCATCGCCTTTGGCATCGACGGTGCCACGGGCACCGAGTCCGATCGCATTAGCGACTCGCGTTTTTGCTCGCAGTGCAACGCGCCGTTGGAATACGACTATGTGCAGTACGGCCAGCTCGGCGCCTATCATTGTCCTTCGTGCGGCTGGGCCCGCCCTGGGCTTGTCCGTCGCGTGACGGGCGTGGAACTCGGCTGCGACGGCTACGGCTTTGACCTGAACTTTGGACCCGAGGCACAAGCGCCCGCAACGCACATCGCCACGCGCTACAACGGCCTGTACATGGTCTACAACGTTGCCGCCGCCTTCTTTGCGGCGCGCGAGTTGGGCGTGGACGCGGCACATCTGCAGCCAACGCTCGATGCCTACGTCCCCGCCGGCGGACGCATGGGCCGCTGGGAGATCGCCGGCCGTACCGTCGAGGCCAACCTGGCCAAAAATCCCGTGGGCTTCGATCGCCAGATCCAGTCCATTAAAACGGCAGGCGGCAGGCTCTGCGCCTTCTTCCTGAACGACAACGACGCCGACGGCCACGATGTCTCGTGGATCTACGACGTCGACTTCGAGCGCATCGCCGATACCCCAGGGCTTATCGCCTTTGTCGGGGGTACGCGCGCGCACGATATGCAGGTACGCCTGAAGTACGCCGGCATCGACGCCGCCATCATCTCGAATATCGAGCAGGCGATCGGCGCCGTGGCAGACGAGGAGGCTGGCGATACGTTCTACGCCGTCGCCAACTACACGGCCTTCCCGCCGCTGGTCAAGGAGCTCGACGAGCTTAAGGGCACCGATGCGAGCTCGGTTGCCTCCCACGCCGTAACGCGCGCCGATGGCAGCGCTGTCCCCACCGACATTGTGCCGGTCGAGCTCTCGCGCCCCCTGCGCATCGTCTATCTGTACCCCGATGCCCTCAACCTCTACGGCGACGGCGGCAACGTCATTGCCCTCGAGCGCCGCTGCGCCTGGCGCGGCATTCCCGTGCGCGTGGACGAAGTCCGTATGGGCGAGACGCTCGATCTCACCGACGCCGACATCGTCATGATGGGCGGTGGCTCCGACCGCGACCAGCTGGCCGTGGCACACGAGCTGCTCGCTCAAAAAGACAAGGTCGCAGCCTATGTTGAGGACGGCGGCTCGCTGCTCGCTATCTGCGGCAGCTATCAGCTGCTCGGCCGTTCGTACTATATGGGCGAGAATCGCATCGATGGCCTGGGCGTCGTTGCCGCCGAAACCGTGCGCGGCTCCGATCGCCTGATCGGCAACGTCGCCGTCAAGGCCAACCTGGCACCCGAGCCCTTTGTGGGATTCGAGAACCACGGCGGCCGCACCCTGCTCGATGCAGAGGCCACGCCGCTCGGAACGTCCGTCGTCGTGGGCACCGGCAACAACGGCGACGATGGCTTTGAGGGTCTGATCTACAAGGGAGTCATCGGCACGTACCTGCACGGACCAGCGCTACCCAAGAACCCCGAGCTCGCCGACTGGCTCATCGCCCACGCCCTTGAGCGCCGTGGCGACGCACAGGCCGCCGCCCTGCTGCCGCTCAAGCCCCTCGACGACACCTACGAGCACGTCGCCCACGACGCCGCGATGAAGCTCCTCCCCTAACCATCACAAAGTGGACAGGCACCTTTGTGGTGGTTTCGACCCGCCACGGTAGTTTGTCTCGATCTGTAACATTTAGACCGTTAAAAGTCATCTTACTGTTACAGATTGAGATGTTCGCCCCGACTGCCGCCGTCTGTCTCGATCTGTAACAGATAGAGCCGATTTGCCCGCCCAGATGTTACAGATTGAGATATTTGAAAATCGGAATAGAAACCCACTCCTGTGTGGTGGTTTTTCAATCTGCCAACGATTTGTGAACGGATAGAAAAGTCTGCTATACTCTTTCCCGCTGTCCCCATCGTCTAGCGGCCAAGGACGCCACCCTTTCAAGGTGGATATCGCGGGTTCGAATCCCGCTGGGGGCACCAACCCGAAAATGTGCGAACCTGTGCGATGTTAAGTCGTGCGGGTTCGTTTTTTGTCTTGGCTGTTTTCGTTTCGGCGCATGCGCGCCAAATGTGCGCCAAATGTGCGCCAAATGTGCGCCAAATCAGCCAAGAACCTCTGCCGTCTTCGCCAGTGGCGACAAAAAAGAAGGGACCTCGCACAGGCGAGACCCCTTCGCACGCAAAATCAAACGTGTCTGTTACACATAGAACAGAATGTCATCGTAGGTCGGGACCGGCCAGTAGTCGGCGGCCACGATCTCCTCCATGGCATCCACGGCGGCGCGCAGCGTATCCATAGCGGGAACGACCTCGTGTGCATACACGTTGGCCTGCTCCTGACCATCGAGGGCTTCGGCCTTCTGATGCACGGCGTCGAGCGCCTTGATGGAGTCGTTGATGGTGGTGATACCGTTGCAGAGCTTGTTGAGCGTGTTCTGCTCGCACTGCATGGCGGCCTCCGCACCAGCGGCACGAATAGTCTCAAGGCCCTTAGCGACCTTGGTGGCATAGGCGGTAATGACCGGGCGATAGGTACGACGCGCCTCGCGAACCATCGTGGTGGCCTCGATGTTCATGAGCTTGTTGTACTTCTCGAGCTTGCAGTCGTAGCGGCACTGGGCCTCGGCCTTGGTCAGGACGCCCGTCTCCTCAAAGAGCGCGATGGCCTTATCGGAAACAAAGGCGGGCAGGGCGTCGGCCGTGGTCTTGTTGTTGGCAAGGCCGCGCTTCTCGGCCTCAACGGGCCACTCGTCGGAGTAGCCATCGCCGGAAAAGAGAATGCGCTGGTGGTCGGTCAGGACCTTCTTGCAGTACTCGAGCGCAGCGTCCTGGAACTCATCCTCGGGCGTACCCTCAAGCGCGTCGGCGAAAGACTTGAGCGACTTGGCCACGGCGGCATCGAGCACCAGGTTGGAGTCGGAGACGTTCTGCTCGGAGCCGCAGGCACGGAACTCGAACTTGTTGCCGGTGAAGGCAAACGGGGAGGTACGGTTGCGGTCGGTGTTGTCCTGCATCAGTTTGGGCAGGGTATCGGCGCCCAGGTCGAGCACGCCGCGCGTGGCATGGACGGAAGCCTTGCCATCGATGATCTTCTCGACGACCTCGGTAAGCTGGTCGCCCAGGAAGATGGACATAATCGCCGGAGGAGCCTCGTTGGCGCCCAGACGATGGTCGTTGCCGGCAGAGGCAACGGAGGCACGCAGGAGCTCCTGATAGTTATCGACGGCCTCGATCACCGCGGTGAGGAAGACGATGAACTGCAGGTTGTCGAGCGGGGTGTCGCCCGGATCGAGCAGATTCTCGGACTCGGTGCCAAGCGACCAGTTGTTGTGCTTGCCCGAACCGTTGATACCCTCGAAGGGCTTCTCGTGCAGCAGGCAGACCAAGTCGTGGCGGGAGGCGATGAGCTTCATCTTCTCCATCATGACCAGATTCTGGTCGATGGCCTCGTTGACCTCGCCGTAGACAGGGGCGAGCTCATGCTGGCAGGGAGCGACCTCGTTGTGCTTGGTCTTGGCAGGAATGCCAAGCGCCCACAGTTCATCGTCCAGGTCCTTCATATAGGACGAGACGGTGGGGCGGATAGCGCCAAAGTAGTGCTCCTCGAGCTCCTGGCCCTTGCAGGGAGCAGCGCCAAAGAGGGTGCGACCGGTGATGACCAGGTCCCTGCGCTTGCGGTAAGCGTCCTTCTTGATCAGGAAGTACTCCTGCTCATCGCCCACGGAAGGAACGACCTTCTTGGGGGTCTTGCCAAACAGCGCTAAAACGCGCTTGGACTCACGCGAGAGCGCGGTCATGGAGCGCAGCAGCGGGGTCTTCTTGTCCAGGGCCTCGCCCGTGTAGGAGCAGAAAGCTGTGGGGATGCACAGGACATCGTCCTTAATGAATGCGGGGCTGGTGGGATCCCAAGCGGTGTAGCCACGGGCCTCGAAGGTGGCACGCAGGCCGCCGTTGGGGAAGCTGGAGGCGTCCGGCTCGCCCTGAATGAGGTTTTTGCCCGTAAACTTGGTAATGGCGGTGCCGTCGTGGTTGGGCTCGAGGAAGCTATCGTGCTTCTCGGAAGTAATGCCCGAAAGCGGCTGGAACCAGTGCGCGTAGTGCGTAGCACCCTTGGAGATGGCCCAAACCTTCATGGCGTGAGCGACGGCGTTGGCCACATCCAGGTCGAGCGGCTCACCCTCCTCGAGGGTTGCGGCAAGGCGCTTCCAAATGTCCTTGGGGAGGTAGTCCTTCATGACTTCCTCAGAGAACACCATGGTCCCGAAGCGGTCAGTAAGATCGGCCATACGGAACTCCCTTCGTATCGGCACCGCGTGAGAAGCGGTGTTGATTACTAACGAACGAGTCATAGCTTAGGCTCGCCGTGTTTCCGCGACATTACCGTTGTGTTGCTGTCGCGAAACCAATCAATGAGGTTACCGCATCGCGGCAGTATTGCCACCCTTAACAGCCAATGAACTGTATAAATTGCAGACCTCCCCGCATGGTTTAAGGGTAGTCAATTTAGGACGGGGCTAAATTGACTGGTATTTCGCATCAAATACCAGTCTTTATAGTCCGTGCCTAGATTAGCCGCTCTGTTATAGATAAAGCCGATAGCAAGGCATCTTTGATTAGTATCCTCAAATAGCGAGTGAAACTCCACCGTGACACAGTGGTGCTGTAGAATCCTTACAACACATCACACTATTACGTATCTAAAGGAGCACGATATGCGCGTCGACGAGGTTTTTAAGCAGGCAGCATCCCAGGGCACCGCGCCCATTTCGTTTGAGATGTTCCCGCCCAAGGGCGAGCTGACCCTCGACACGGCTCGCGAAGTGGCAGGCAATCTGTGCAAGCTTTCGCCGAGCTTTGTCTCGGTCACCTGCTCGGCCGGCGGCTCGGGCAACGGTGCCACCACCGCCCCCATCGCGCATATGATTACGAGCGAATTCGATACACCCTCGGTGGCACACCTTACCTGCGTGGGCCGGTCGCACGCCGATATCGCCGCCAAGATCGACGAGTATCGCTCGGCCGGCATGGAAAACATCCTGGCCCTGCGTGGCGATCTCCCTGCCGGCGCGACCGAGGACGACAAGCCCGCCTCGGACTACGCCTACGCCCGCGACCTCATCCCCGAGCTCGTCGACGCCGGCTTTTGTGTGGGCGCCGCGGCCTACCCCGAGGGCCACATTGCCTGTGAGGATCTCAACGCTTCGGTCGAATACCTCAAGCAAAAGCAAGATGTCGGCGCGAGCTTCTTTGTGACGCAGCTCTTCTTTGACAACGAGTGCTTCTACCGTTTTCGTGAGCTTGCCGACAAGGCCGGTATCACCGTGCCCATTACCGCGGGCATCATGCCGTTTATGGGCAAGTCACAGATCAGCCGCATGGTCTTTATGTGCGGTGCATCGCTACCTTCCCCCGTCATCAAGATCCTCGCCAAGTACGAGAACGACCCCGAGAGCCTACAGGCAGCCGGTGTAGATTATGCCGCCCGTCAGCTTTGCGACCTTAAGGAGCACGGCGCCGCCGGTCTGCACCTGTACACTATGAATCGTCCTGCAATCGCCGCAACCATTATGGAGCGCCTGGGGTAATGGAAAAACCGCACATCGATACAACCGTTGTCGAAGTGCCGGCCGACCTTGCGTCGCCGGCGCTTTACCGTATCGACGCTGCCCACCACCCTCGCATCGACCGTGCCGAGATGTTGCGTTATCTGGGCTACGGCGGCCAGCAGATTGAGCCCGAGCTGTCACGACGAATTGAGCTTGTCGTTGAGCGTCTGGAGCTAGACATTGAGCCCCGTGGCGTGCGCCGCGTATTTGCCATCGATGCCACGGGCGTCGATGAACAGGGCGAGCCTTGCATTCGCTTGGTTGGCACCAACGTTGAGCTGCGGGGTCGCGACATCTATCGACATCTCAAAGATGCCCGCTTTGCCGCGCTCATGGCATGCACCCTCGGCATGGACGCCGAGCGTCGCCTGCGTACCACGGGAGCCCAGCAGCCCCTAGAGGGAGCCGTGCTCGACGCTGCATGCTCTGCCTATGTAGAAGCCGCCGTCGAGCAGATGGACCAGCAGGTCAAGGCTGCGGCCGCCGCACACGGACTCGCCGGTAACTGGCGCTTCAGTCCCGGCTACGGCGACTGCCCGCTTACGGCCCAGCGCTCGATCGTGGCTGCACTCAACGCCACGCGGCTCATTGGGCTTACCGTCACACCGACCAGCCTGCTCATGCCCACCAAGAGCGTGACCGCGGTGATCGGCCTGTTTGATGGCGAGGTCCACGACGCCCAGAGTCGCCCCACCTGCACTATCTGCCGCATGCGTAAGCACTGCCGCTTCCGCGCCGCCCACACCACCTGCTATTCCAGCCACTAGGAGCCCACCGATGTTTACCCCGCTTATCACTCATGATTCTGACGGTGCTGCGCTGGCGGCTCCCGTTGATGCCGCACGCCGCAAAGGCGCTGCATACAAGACGCGCACAATCGACGACCTTCGCATTAAGAACGATCGTCTGCGCGCCGCCATCGAGGGCACGGGACACCTGCTGTTCGACGGCGGCATGGGCACCATGCTGCAGGCGGCCGGCATGAAAGCCGGAGCCCTGCCCGAGCTGCTCAACTTTGAGGAGCCCCAGGTCATCACCGATATTCAGCGTCAGTACGTCGACGCCGGCTGTGACGTGATCACCGCCAACACCTTTGGTGCCAACGCCCACAAGCTCGACGGCGCCGCCACCGTTGCAGACGTCTTTGCCGCGGCCGTCACCTGCGCCCGCGTGGCCGGCGCCCGCTACGTCGCCGGCGACATCGGCCCCATCGGCGCCCTGCTGCGCCCCCTGGGCACCCTCAGCTTTGACGAGGCCTACGACCTTTTTGCCGAGGAGGTGCGCGCCGGCGTCGCTGCGGGTGTGGACCTCTTTATTATCGAGACTATGACCGATCTTGCCGAGATCAAGGCGGCAGTCCTCGCCTGCCGCGAGAATTCTGACCTGCCCGTCTTTGCCACCATGACCTTTGAGGAAGACGGCCGCACCTTCTTGGGCACGAGCCCCGAGGTCGCCGCCATCACCCTTGACGCCATCGGCGCCGACGTCCTGGGCATCAACTGCAGCCAGGGCCCGGCCGAGCTCCGAGGACTCGCCGCGCGCATGCTCACCGTCACCGACAAGCCCGTTATGGTGCAGGCCAATGCGGGACTGCCCCGCGTGGACGATGACGGCAATACCGTCTTTGATATCCAGGCACCCGAATACGCCGAGGCCGTCGCCGGCATGATCGAGGACGGCGTGAGCGTCGTCGGCGGATGCTGCGGCACCACGCCGGCGCACATGGCGGCACTTCGCACCCTCATCGACAACCACACGCCCTGCACGCGTCACCGCAAGCCCAGCATGTCGGTCACGAGCGCCCAGACGGTCGTGGACCTCCCCTGCGACGGCCACAAGATCGCCGTCATCGGCGAGCGCATCAACCCCACCGGCAAAAAGCGCCTGCAGCAGGCCCTGCGCGACGGCGACCTGGACTACGTCGTGAGCCAGGGCATCAGCCAGCAGGAGCAGGGCGCCGACATCCTGGACGTCAACGTCGGCCTGCCCGAGATCGACGAGGTCAAGGTCATCCAGCAAGCGACCGAGCAGCTCCAAGGCTCCACGCTGCTGCCACTGCAGATCGACTCCACCGACCCCGCCGCCGTCGAGGCCGCCGTGCGCCGCTACGCCGGCAAGCCCATCATCAACTCGGTTAACGGCAAGCAGCAGATCATGGACGAAATCTTCCCGCTGGTCGCCCACTATGGCACCAACGTCGTCGGCCTCACGCTCGACGAGGGCGGCATCCCCGATACCGCCGAGGCTCGCTTCGCCATCGCCGAGCGCATCGTGACCGAGGCCGCCCGCTACGGCATCGGCCCGGACCGCATCCTCATCGACTGCCTGGTCATGACCGCCTCGACCAACCAGCGCCAGGCTGAGCAGATCCTGCGCGCCATGTCTATGTGCAAGGAGCGCCTGGGCGTCAAATGCGCACTCGGCGTATCGAACATCAGCTTTGGCCTGCCAGCCCGCCCGCTGCTGGGCTCGGTCTTTTTGGCTGCCGCTTTTGGCGCGGGCCTGGACGCCCCCATCATGAACCCAGGTTCCAAGCGCTTTATGGATACCGTCTACAGCTATCGCGTGCTGAGCGTCGAGGACGAGGGCTCGACCGGATACATCGAGCGCTACGCCGGCTGGACCGATCCGTATAAGATTGCCGCCAACCCGGCGGCCGCCCAGTCAGCATCGATCGATGCCGCGCCTACCGCAAGCACCACCGCAAGCGCCGATGACGACCCCATCCGCCACATGGTCGTCTCGGGACGCAAGGGCGAAATCGCGGCCGAGACCGAACGCCTGCTGGCCGACCACGACGCCATGGACCTCATCAACGACCACTTTATCCCCGCCCTCGATGAGGTCGGAGTCCTCTTTGACCAGGGCAAGTTCTTCTTGCCGCAGCTCATGGCCTCGGCCGAGGCCGCGCGCGTGGGCTTCGATACCATCAAACGCCTGATGCCCGCCGGCGAGATTGCCGACAAGGGTAAGATCTGCGTGGCCACCGTCAAGGGCGACATCCACGACATCGGTAAGAACATCGTCAAGATGCTGCTCGATAACTACGGCTATACCGTCTTTGACCTTGGCCGCGACGTCGATCCGCAGGAGGTGCTCAAAACCGTCAAGGAGCGCGACATTAAGCTCGTCGGCCTCTCGGCGCTTATGACCACCACGGTCGTCGCCATGGAGGAGACCATCAAGCTGCTTCATGCCGAGGTCCCGGGCGTCAAGATTATCGTGGGCGGCGCCGTGCTCACCCCCGAATACGCCAAGCAGATCGGCGCAGACTACTACGCCAAGGATGCCGCCGAAAGCGCCCGTATCGCCGAAGAGGTCTTTGGACGGTAACACAACGGAAACAACCCCGCACCAAAACGTGCCGCATGCGCCACTTGGCACGTGCGGCACGTTAGAATAGAGGGGACTATGCTCGTTTTGGCAGATAGGAGCGCAAGGATGGCGATCACGCCCGCAGAAATCGCGGAAACCCGCGGCATGGTTGAGGAGCAGAACCTCGACATCAGGACCATCACCATGGGTGTTTCGCTCATGGGTTGCGGTGACGAGAACCTCGACCGCATGTGCACGAAGATCTACGACCACGTGACGCACACGGCCGAGCACCTGGTCGAGACCGCCGAGAACCTCGAGCGCGAGTACGGTATCCCCATCGTCAACAAGCGCGTTTCCGTCACCCCGGTGGCGCAGATTGCCGCATGCTGCAAGGATGAGGACCTCACCCCCATCGCGCACGCCCTCGACCGCGCGGCAGAGACGCTCGGCATCGACTACCTGGGCGGCTTCTCCGCGCTCGTCCAAAAGGGCATCGGCGACGCCGACCGCCGCGTCATCCAGTCCATCCCCCAGGCGCTCGCTACCACCAGCCGCGTCTGCTCCAGCGTCAACGTCGCCAGCCTGCGCGCCGGCATCAACATGGACGCCGTGCTCATGGCAGCGCAGACCATCATCGATGCCGCCAAGCTTACGGCCGATGAGGATTCCGTCGGCGCCTCCAAGTTTGTCTGCTTTGCCAACATGGTCGAGGACTCCCCGTTTATGGCGGGCGCCGTCCACGGCGGCGGCGAGGCCGACGCCGTCATCAACGTAGGCGTCTCGGGCCCCGGCGTGATGGCCGCAGCCCTGGAGAAACTGCCCGATTCCGCATCGATGATGGAAGTCGCCGAGAAGATTAAGCAGACTGCCTTTAAAATCACCCGTGCCGGCGAGCTCATGAGCCGCGAGGCCGCCCATCGTCTGGGTGTCGAGAAGGGCATTGTCGACCTGTCGCTGGCACCTACGCCTGCCATCGGCGACTCCGTTGCGCGCATCCTCGAGATTATCGGCGTGGGCACCTGCGGTGGCCCCGGCACGACCTGCGCGCTCGCCATGCTCAACGATGCCGTCAAGAAGGGCGGCGTCATGGCCAGCTCCAGCGTGGGCGGACTCTCGGGCGCCTTTATCCCCGTGTCCGAGGACGCCGGCATGATCGCCGCCGTCGAGGCCGGCGCGCTTTCGCTCGAGAAGCTCGAGGCCATGACCTGCGTGTGCTCCGTTGGCTTGGACATGATCGCCATCCCCGGCGACACCCCGGTCGAGACCATCGCCGGCATCATCGCCGACGAGATGGCCATCGGCGTCATCAACAACAAGACCACGGCCGTCCGCGTGATCCCTGCCATCGGCAAGGGCGTGGGCGACTGCGTCGAGTACGGCGGCCTGTTCGGCCGTGCACCCATCATGCCGGTGAACCCCAACGCCGGCACCGTGCTTGCCCATCGCGGTGGACGCTTCCCGGCACCGCTGAACTCGCTCAAGAACTAGCTGAGGGGTGCTGGCGAGGAGCCCCGGGGAGGGCAAATATATAAGGTCGCCTGCTCGGACAGTCCTGACTCGCACGGAGAGCACATTAAGTGCTCTCCGGCTCGTGCGGAACTCGCGATCGACCTTATATATTTGCCCTCCCCGGGGCTCCCGCACAACGGGACCTCGGTTGAGTTCTATCCCGGTTGCAGTCGCTTCGCTCCTGCACCGCATGGTCGATATTGCGGTTTGGCGTTGGATCGGTTCTTTCTGATATATGCTGGTTGCGGCTCTTCTTTTGGGAGGAGTCGCTTTTTTGTTGTGAGGGGGATGGCCCGTGGCTGATGGTGTAATTCAATCTGAGCTGCTTTCTGCGGATTGGAATGAGGAATGGATGCGCCTGCAGGCTGGTCGGCGGCGGGCTGATGATTCTTTTGAGTGGGATAAGCGGGCTCGGCATTTTCGGCCGCTTGAGACTGCTCCGTATGCCCGGGACTTTATGAAGCTGTTGGCGTTAAAGCCTGGTGAGTCCGTGCTGGATATGGGGTGTGGGGCTGGGTCGATTGCTATTCCGCTTGCTCAGGCTGGACATCCTGTGATTGCTGCTGACTTTTCCCCTGCTATGTTGGGCACGCTTGATGCTGGCATTGAGTACTATGGGCTCGAGGATCGCATTACACCGCTTGAGCTTGCTTGGGATGATGATTGGGATTTGGTTGGACCGGTCGCGAAAGCGGTAGATGTTGCCTTTGCCAGTCGCTCTGTCACCACGACCAACCTTAAAGGCGCGCTTGCCAAGCTTGATCGAACGGCTCGTCGGCGTTGTGCCGTCACGATGGTCGCCAACTCCAGCCCGCGCTATGACCTGCACCTGATGAACGCCATCGGTGCCTCGGTTACCTGCAGTAATGGCTTTGTGTATGCCTTTAATATCCTCATTCAGATGGGTGCCCTGCCGCAGGTTACGTACTTTGAATCGCCTCGTCGCGATACCTTCGATAGCCTTGAGGCGGGCGTGGAGGACTTCTCCCGTATGCTCGAGCACGGTAACGAGGATAAGATCGACCGCCTGCGCGACTACATCGCTCAACACATGATTGAGAACCCCCATGCCGGTGAGCCGGGCTCCAAGGGCGTGCCGCAGGGGCGCTATATGCTCGATCATGTCCGCAAGGTTCGTTGGGCGTTTATTGCATGGGAGCCGGTCTCTTCGTGCCGCCCATAGACCGCTTTCGGCTGCCGTACACGTCCGCCTGCAACTCGCGCTGTTCTCCCGCTCGGCATCCGCATTCTTTTTGAACTGGGCAAACACGCCCCACACCGCGCCGTTCCTGCGCTATCGTGGGACAGCTCACGTAGATTAAGGCCCCATCGCGGGGCGCCCCATAACATAGAAAGCGAGAACCCATGGCACTGACAGGAGCCCAGGTCAAGCAGCTTCGCAGCATGGCCCATCACCTCAACCCCGCCATCATCATCGGCAAGTCCGACATCAACGAGGGCACCGTCGAGCAGACGGTCGCCTACCTGGAGAAGCACGAGCTCGTTAAGTGCTCCGTACTCGATGGTTCCAGCCTTTCCGCCCGCGAGGCCGCCGAAGAGCTCGCCGACCGCTGCCATGCCGAGGTCGTCCAGGTTATCGGCCGCAAGTTCTCGCTGTATCGCGAGTCCTCGCGCAAGGACATCGAGAAGATTAAGCTCGTCTAAGAGCCAACGATCCGGCGAGCCAATATACATCAAGCTTGCGAGCGTCCGAGCAATTCGGACGCTCATTTTTTTATCGCTCGACGAGCACGCGGTTAAGCCTGCCCTCCACCAAGCGCTCGTACAGACGCCGCGTCTCGGGCTCGGGCACGCCATTGACCTGCTCCCTCAGGTGATGCATATGCCCACTGTACAGCTCGACGATATCGCGTCGTCGCCCCGCCGCACCGTAGACGCGCATAGCGCAACGCACCATATCCTCGCGCGCCGTCTCTTGCCGCAGCCCCGACTCCACCAGCCATACCGCCGACTGCAGATCGTTTTCTTCTAGGGCGGCATTCGCGCCCCGAATCATGCAGTCGATATACTTCGATTCCATAATGCGCCGCATACGCAAAAAGTAGGTGGGATTACAGCCATTGGGAACATACAGCGGGCCGGCGTAGAGCTGCTCGATCTTAAGGCACAGCTCGATCAGATGGGGTCCGCGCGCACCCGTGCGATTTCCCAAAACTTCGCGGCTTATCTGATCAAACAACCGCACGTCGGTCTTGACGTAATCGCCATTAAGCCCAATGCACTCGTTTTGGATCAGCACACACGACTTGCCGTCCGGTGTCGGCCCCAAGGCCGAACGCAAGCGCGATATCGTCGAGTACAGGTTGTTGCGGGCGCTATTGAACTCGGCATGGGGCCACAGCTCCATGGCCAGCGTCTCGCGGTCGACCAGTGCATCCATACCCAGCGCAAGCCGCTCGGCAAGCGTCGCCGCTTTCTTGCGGCGCCACATCTTATCCGTGATGGGAAACCCGTCGCGCTCGGCGCGAAACGCCCCAAACATGCGGATCTCGATATGGCCAATCACATCGACACCCTCGGCATCGCCGGCCTGGAACAGACGCTCGCCTTCGCCCTCAAAGTCGTCACGCAGCGAATATCGCGACAGCTCGCGCACCGGGAGCTTCTTTCGAATTCTAGCAGCCGGCTCACCCAGACAATGCATCGCAAGACGCGCAAACAGCCGATACGACGGATTTAAAATCCCCGGGCGGTTCATGGACATCCAGGCTGCAAGGTCGCTATCGCGGCCCGCGGAGGCCAAATGCAGCGCCACCATCCAAGCCTCGGCACCACCGACCTGCGTCCGACTCAAATCGAGCAGCTCTGCCTCTTCGCGCACCGATACCATCGATGTATTGCGTAAGTATGCCGCGCGCTCTAGCAGCAGTGCGTTGTCGCGTATGTATCCAATCGATTCCTCGGCAAGCCTGAGCACCTGCACCGCACGGAATTTGGCATTGACCGGACGCCCCTCAGCCAGCGACTGCCAGCCTTCCAGTATCAAGCCAAACAACTGGACTTGATTGTCACGCACGCGCACGGCAAAACGGTCGAGCTCATTGAATGCCTGCTCGTCGGTCACCGGCATGCCGGCAAGCAGGCGCCGCGCCGATAATACCATGCGCACCCAGATGGCGAGTGCTCGGATGCCACGCGCTTCGAGCGCCTCGAGTGTCAGGGCCATCTCGTCATCACGCTCGTCAGTCCCTGCATACGACCCATCAAATAGCTCCGTCAACATGCGGTCCGCTCGCACAAACGTCCCCGCGATATCGAGCTCGCAATCGTAGGCCTTATCCGTTTTGAGCCCCGCGAGGATCTCACCGCCCTTCGCCCGCTCGGTCAGCCCATGTTTTATCTCGATATGTGCGGACAGCATGTCGAGTGCGGCACAAGACGCCTCACTTTCCAGCGCTGTATGGCTTGCCGGAAGCCCCAGACCGCTATCTCCATAACAGGCGGCCGTAAACGCGTGCGCCACCTTCCACGACACGGGATCGAGCTCGCAAATCGCTTGCTCGCCCGCATGCTCGATAATTGAGGCCATATACCGCGCGAGCTTTGTATTGGAGACGCTCACCGCCGCCAGATAGATGCCGAGCGCCTCGTCAGGCGTCGGCTCCGATACCCGGCCATCTGCCTCAGTCTTTCCCAGCGCCGCGCGGCAGACATCCCCTCCATGCCCCGTCAGGGCCAGATCGACCCCATACTGCCCGGCAAGCTCCAACACCGCACTGCGGTCCAAAAACGCGTCGGCGAGGTCCATCGCGGTATCGCAGCGCCCCGCTTTAATCAATATACGCGCCGCCCGTACAACGAGTTCGGGGCGAATTTCGGCGACCAGCTTGCGCAATCGCAGGCGCGCGTTGTCCTCGGTACCCAAGCAGGTAAAGCTCCGGTCTGCCGGATCAACGCCAAAAATGGGATAATCGCGGACAAGATAGGACTGGTCAATCGCCGAAAGCCTAACACCGCAAGCCTCGAGCTCCGAAATATTGCCCTCACCCATTAAGACCATCAAGCATGCCACGCTAAACAGGGCGTTGTTCTCGAGCGACGCCAGATCAACAAGTGCCGCACCGTAGATATTGACGATCTCGTTTTCGAGCATCTGGGCAACGTCTCCCTGCCCGTATAGTCCCGACTGCATAGCCGAGACGAGCTCGGGCACGCCCTGCGTAAGCTGATAGAAGTCGAGCGATGTGCTGATCGAAAACGCCGATGCCCACGCCGAATACTCATAGGCATGCACCTTGAGCATCTGCGCGTTGACTTTAATCGAATCGCCCAGTCCATGAATCAGCTGGCGATTCGAGGGACGGCAGCTCATAAAGACCCCAACCCCCATAGCACGCAGGCTTCGGATTCGGTCGATCAGCTCCTCGGTCTCGCTCTGGCTGAGGTTAGGCACGTTATCGATTGCGATCAGGGAGTGCGGCTTGTCCTTAAGCTCTTCGGTAACGACCTCGAGCTGCATAAACACCTCGCGCCCAATGGCGCGGTCTGCCTCAATGATCCGCACGGGACCTCGCGTCGGATCGTTTTTAACCTCTTGGGCATACTGCAGCAGCACCGAGGTTTTCCCAAAGCCATCAGGCGCGTAGAGGACTACGACGCCGGCCTTTCGGCCCTTGGCGATAAGTTCGTTCATCAAGCGATCGCGCCGCACCGTATAACTACTGCCCAGCGGCATAAGCTCGAGGTCGTCCGTATTGCCCAAATCGTTAACCATGCCCGCTCCTCAACTCGACCACATGGACACCGTAACGCTAGACCATATGTATCGCTAGATGAATAGAGCGATGCTACGGTTTAGGATGTTTGTTGGTACGCAAATGGCAAGTTTTTGTTCAGCGTGGTCCGATTGAAACTTATCCCCCAACCAATCAGTCTTTGCGCAGGTCAATGCGCTTGCCAGCTTGTCCCATCCTTTGGCAGTGTACCTCAAATGAGCGCTGTTCAATTGTGTTGCGCAACTCACCTAACGTCAGCTACCGTCTGCGACCTTTTCATAGCATTTATGCATAGTATCTGTTATGGAATGAATCATGCTGCACCAGACGCACCCGTCCAGTTCGCGGCCAGATTTTCGTCAAGCACACGGCGCGCGCTCAGCAAAAAGGCCCCCGCAAAGCGGAGGCCTTCGGCAAAGCTATGTCGAGATGATAGGCTATCGCTACTCGCAGAGCGAAAGGGCGGCCTCATCGGCAACGACAACGCAGTTGGTGTGCAGCTGCAGGATCGAGGCAGGGCACTCGGGGGTAACCGGACCATAGCACATGTCATGCACGGCCTGTGCCTTGGCCTCGCCGTTGGCGACAACCAGGATCATGCGGGCATACATGATGGTCTGAGTGCCCATGGTGTAGGCCTGACGGGGCACGTCGTCGATGCTGTCGAACAGGCGGCTGTTGGCCTGAATGGTGCTCTCGGTGAGGTCGACACAGTGCGTACCCTTGGAGAAGTGGTCATCGGGCTCGTTGAAGCCAATGTGACCGTTGTTACCGATGCCGAGCAGCTGCAGATCAGGGTAACCGGCGGCAGCGACGATCTTGTCGTACTCGGAGCAGGCAGCGGCAGCGTCGGGATTGGAGCCATCGGGCACATGTGTGTTGTTCAGGTCGATGTTAATGTGATCGAAGAAGTTCTCACGCATAAAGTAATGGTAGCTCTGGGGATCGTCGTGCGAAAGGCCACGATACTCGTCGAGGTTGTAGGTGCTGACCTCGGCAAAGTCGACGTCACCCTTCTCGTACCAAGCGGCGAGCTGCTTGTAGGCACCAATCGGGGTGGAGCCGGTGGCAAGACCCAGCACGCAATCGGGCTTGAGGATAACCTGGGCCGAGATGATATTGGCGGCCTTGCGGCTCATATCCTCGTAGTCTTTAGCTTTAATGATCTTCATTACGCGTCCTTTCTCGTACAAGAGAGGCAAGGCTCCCTTACAAGCACTTGCCCGCGGCCCGCGTCGGCCGCAACCAACGTGTGCGGCCACCAGGGCGAGGTCGCGTAATGTATGTGTCTCGTGTCTAGCCGCGTCGAGGCCCCTGCCCGTCCACGGTGACCCAAAGCTGTTTAGCTTCGGACAAATCCCATCTTGCCACGGAGGGCGCCCTCTTTCAAGGGCGCCCTCCGTAAACGTGTTTGAATTGTAGGCTAAAGGCCGAGCGCGCTCACTAGCGCTCGCGAGCGACGATGAGTTGGTCCATCTCCTCGACATGCTCGCCAACGGAACCCTTGATGCTCGAGAACTCAACAGAGTTGCACACCAAGATGGGAACCGTCACATCGTAGCCCTCGGCAGCAATTGCCTCGCGATCGAACTCGATGAGCACATCGCCCTTATGGACGATGTCACCCACTTGCGCATGTACGGTAAAGTGCTTGCCCTCGAGCTGAACAGTGTCCAAACCAACGTGGATGAGCACGTCTAAGCCATCGACCGTGTTGAGCGCAACGGCGTGTCCCGTGGGAAAAATGGCCTCGACCTTGGCGTCTGCCGGCGCAATCACGCGCGTGCCGGTAGGCTGAATCGCCACGCCCTGGCCCAAAAGGCCGGTGGCAAACGTCTGATCGTTTACCTCGGAGAGCGGAATGACGTCGCCCGAGATGGGAGCATCCAGCGTAAGGACTCGACCACGCATACCAAAAGACCTTAGGACTTTAGTGAACATGCTCCCCCTCGGACATACCAATCAATCAAAATAACCTTGTCAGTTTACCACTTGGCACCCGTTTTTGGCCATTAGGGAAGTTCGCGCTTGACAACCTCGACGATATCGTCAACAACGCGCTGGGTCAGCTCGTGCGTCTCGGCCTCGGCCATAACGCGAACCAGCGGCTCGGTACCGCTCGGGCGCACCAAGATGCGGCCGCGACCGTTGAGCTCCTTCTCGGCGGCAGCGACGGCGTCCCAAATGGGCTGGCAATCGTCCAGGCCGGCCTTGTTGTCCGAATGCACGTTGACGAGCACCTGCGGGTACTTCTTCATGATGCCGGCAAGGTCGGTGAGGGTGCGGCCGGTGCGCTTGAGCACGGCCAGCAACTGCAGGGCCGTCACCAAGCCGTCGCCGGTGGTGTTATGCTCCAGGAAGATGATGTGGCCGGACTGCTCGCCGCCGATGACGGCACCGTCCTCGAGCATGCGCTCAAGAACATAGCGGTCGCCCACGGCGGTCTGGACCATCTCGAAGCCTTGCTCCTTCATGGCGATGGAGAAACCGAGGTTGCACATAACGGTCGAGACGATCTCAGAGTTGGCGAGCTTGCCGCGAGCAGCAAGGTCGGAGCCACAGATGGCAAGAATGTAGTCGCCATCAATCTCGTTGCCCTCGCTGTCCACGAACAGCACACGATCGGCGTCGCCGTCGTGGGCCAGGCCGATATCGGCGTGGGTGCGCAGCACGAGCTCGCGCAGGGGCTCAAGGTGCGTGGAGCCGCACTCGACGTTAATGTCGGTGCCGCAGTAATCGGTGTTGATGGCATGCACCGTGGCGCCCAGGCGCTGGAGCGCGGCAGGCGTGGTCTGGCACGAAGCACCGTGACCGCAGTCGACGGCAACAACCAGGCCGTCGAGCTTAAGGCCGTCGAGCGTGCTGATGGCATGATCGACATAGGCCTTGCGGGCGTCCTTCATCTTGATGATGTGACCCACACCGGCGCCGGTCGGCAGCGTATCGGCAGCCATGGCCTCCTCGGACATGACCCAGGCGCTGATCTCTTCCTCGACAGCATCGGGAAGCTTCATGCCCTTGCGGCTAAAGAACTTGATGCCGTTGAACTCCGGCGGATTGTGCGAAGCGGAGATGACGATGCCGCCATCGAGCTCGTTCTGAACAGTGAGCAGCGCCACGGCAGGCGTGGGGATAACGCCGCAGCAGTGCGGACGGCCGCCCTCGGCCATGATGCCGGCGGTCAGAGCACTCTCGAGCATGGTGCCCGAAAGGCGCGTGTCACGGCCGATGCAGATGTCCGGACCAAGGAACTTGGTCGCCGCGCGGCCCAGGCGAAACGCGAGGTCGCACGAAAGATCGGCGTTGGCGACGCCACGGACGCCGTCGGTACCGAAGATGTTCTGGGGCATAGGATCGCTCCTTCCCTAGCAGGCGATATGCAACCGCCCACCCTAGTCGAAAAAGAAAAGCGGGACCCGCCGAGGAATCGGCAGGCCCCGCTTGTACATTGTATCTCGAAAGGAGATAAAACCTTAGCGCTTGGAGAACTGGGGAGCGCGGCGGGCCTTCTTGAGGCCGTACTTCTTGCGCTCGACCACGCGAGCATCGCGCGTAAGGAAACCGGCCTTCTTGAGGTCAGCACGGTAGTCGCCAGCGTTCAGAAGAGCGCGAGCGATGCCCAGGCGCAGAGCGCCGGACTGACCGGAGATGCCGCCGCCATCGCACAGAGCGATAACGTCGAACTGACCGGCGGTGTCGGTCACCTTGAAGGGAGCAAGGGCGTTCTCAACGAGCTGATGACGGCCGAAATACTGCTCGGCGTCACGCTTGTTGATGGTCACCTTGCCGGTGCCGGGGACGAGACGGACGCGGGCGACGGCGTTCTTACGACGGCCGGTACCCTGGTAGACAACGGTGTTCTCAGCCATCTTTAAGCCTCCAGCTCAATCTTCGTGGGGTTCTGGGCAGCATGCGGATGCTCGGCACCAGCGTAGACCTTAAGCTTGGTCATCTGGGCACGGCCGAGGGTGGTCTTGGGCAGCATACCGCGAACGGCGCGCTCGATGACCTTCTCCGGGTGCTTCTCCATAGCCTGGCGGAAGCTCTCAGCCTTGAGGCCGCCGTTGTAGCCGCTGTGGCGATAATAGGTCTTCGTGTCGGCCTTGTTACCGGTAAGCTGGACCTTATCGGCGTTGATGACGACAACGAAGTCGCCGCAGTCGCTGTTGGGCGTGAACTGGGGCTTGTTCTTACCGCGCAGGATCATTGCGATCTGGGTGGCAAGACGGCCCAGGACAGCACCATCGGCGTCGACGAGAACCCAGTTGCGCTGGACCTCGCCCTGCTTGGCGTAGTGAGTCGATTTCGAAATCACTTAGACTCCTCCATGTACAGTACGTGTTGTTACAGAGATTCACGGGGCTCTGCAAGTAACCCGTCCATATTACCCCGCTCGCCGTACGAGTCAACAGGTATTTTGGCTCCGACCAGAGTTTCTGCACATGTCATCCACGAGCCGTGATGTCGCAGCGTTAACGCTCGACAAACGCCTCGATATCTCCCAGCAAGCGCTTTGCCTCCTGACGGCCCTGGATATACAGGTCCAAAAGCTTTGCCGGATCGTGCTCGACATGGCCGACCTCGACCGGCTTTTGCGGAGCAATGACCAGCGCGCGGCCCTCGCGCTCATACTTCCACAGGTGCATGCGCTGGAGGTTATAGCGGTCGTGGCGCGTCTCGATAGCCTCGAGCAGATAGGGGTAGTCGACATAGCGGGCGCGCGCGGCAGGCATAAACTCGTAGGGCTTTTTCTCGTACGAGCGGTCCTGCGTGACAATGACAACCGCGCGATCGAAGCCCGCCTCCTCCAGCACGTGCTCGATGGGGACCGAATCGGCTACGCCGCCGTCGACGTATTTGTGCCCGTCGATCTCGACCGGCGGCGTCACCAGCGGCAGCGACGTCGAGGCACGCACGGCATCGAGGTCGAGCACGGCGCTTTTGACCGGCAGGTAGGCAGCGGTTCCAAACAGCATGTCCGTCGCGACGGCGTACATCTCGATAGGGCTGGCGTCGAACGTCTCGTTATCAAAGGGATCCAGGCGGTCCTGGATATCGTTGAAGATAAAGTCGTAACCCACGATGGAGCCCGTGGATGCGAAGGATGCGGCACCCATGTAGCGGTTGTCATTGCAGAAGGTCAGGTTGATGCGATTGACGCGACCGATCTGGTGCGACTTGTAGTTGACGCCGTTGAGCGCACCGGCCGAAACGCCGTACACCGCCGGAATTTCGACACCGGCCTCCATGAGAACGTCGAGCACGCCGGCGGTAAACTGCCCACGAAAACTGCCACCCTCCAAGACGAGCGCGACCTTGCCGGCGTTCTTTGCCTTATCTTCTGCAGTCATATTGACCTCCTGCGATTGCGTTTTGGCTTTCTTCTACCCAGTTTTGGGATGGAGGGCGCATGGGTTTTGGAGTTGAGGGGGCGGCTGGCGGAAAGCACGTCCCGTTCTGAGGGGCGATTCCGGGATGCGCTTTCCGCCTGGGTTGCCATGGGGAAAGCATGTCCCACTCTACGGCTCGATTCCGGGTCGCAGCTTCCACTTGAGGCGTCATCCGGAAAATGTATCCCATTCCGAGCTTAGATTCCGGGATGCGGTTTCCGCCTGGGCAGTCATTGGGAAAACGCGTCCCACTCTGCGTCACTGAGGCGTTTTCTTTACGCCCGCGCCCTGCATAGAGTTCGATTCTCCGCGGTACGGGGGATCCGTTGATGCTGGGCGAGGCCAGCTGAAATTCGATAAACATCGCATCTATATTGGGCTGAAGCTTTGCGCGAAGAATCCGCGTATTTGCTGCACCGGCTTCGGCCGGCTGCCGCCGCCCTCGCCCGCGGGCTACAAACGCTTCGCGTTTGCTTAACGCCCGCGCCCTGCACAGAGTTCGATTCTCCGCGGTACGGACTAGAAATAAAAAGACAGGTAGATACGAATATCTACCTGCCTGTTACTTATGGTGGAGGCGCGGAGAATCGAACTCCGGTCCACGAAAGCCCCCTGATTGGCATCTCCAAGCTCAGTCGCTGGTTTAGTCTCGGACGCCTTGCGCGCAGCGACACGCTCGCGACGTCCTAACCGGTTCGGTCTTAGCCCGCGCCATACCGATTACGTGCGCAGGAGCATTCCCCTAAGATGACGTCGCGCCGGTGTCGGGGAAATCACCGGGTTGACGCGCCGCTATAAATTAAGCAGCGAGAGCCATAGGCTCAAAAGAAGAGTTGTTGTCAATTCAATTTGACGGTACCCCTGTTTAACGAGGCGAGGAGACCTCGGCTTGCTTCCTCTCTCAGAGCTATCGTGTCGAAACCAGTCGCCCCCGAATGTCGGGAAAGTCTGGATGGTATCGGGCCTGCAAACACCCGATAACCGTCGACTTTTCAAGGAACATACGGGGCGAGCCCCGCTTGTGGAGTGTTATCTTACCACGTTCTGAAAGCGGACAGCTGTTCTATGCACGAGCTGTGAAGACCCCAATGTGCGCCGCACTTCGCACTTTTGTTACCGATCGCGTCACGTATATTTTCGCCAAGCAAAATTGACCCGTCGAAAGGACCGTTATGGATACCAAGCAGCAACTCGTCGATGCCCTCGCAGGCCTGGGCTCAACCATTACCGAAGCTATGGATGTCATCGAGGGCTTTGTCCCCTGCGGACATCCCGCCCTCACGGTATCGAACGCACTCGTCGCGCTGGACGTTGACGATGATGCAGCTCTCGCCCAGCAGCTTGAGACCGTCGAGGGCTTTATCGACCACGTGAGTGAGAACCGCGGCGTGGCCGCCTACCACGGTATCGAGGTCGAGCTCGCGGGTCCCAAGGCCGATCTGTTCGCAGCAATCCGCGAGGTAGGCGCCCTTATGCAGACCGCAGGCGTCAAGAACACCCAGGTCAACGAGTGGGTCTACCGCAGTCTGGCAGCACTCGACAGCTCCAACGAAAAGGCAGCCGAGCAGCTCGCAGAAAGTCCCACCATCAAGGCCGAGCTTTTGTAAATAGCAGACGCGGGCCCCTTGGCGCATCGTCGTCCAAGGGGCCCGCGAACAGCTCGCGTCAACCGATAGCCGTGCCGCCGCGTTTGGCCAAAGCAAGAATCGGCATCATTTGACGAGGTGTCTTTGCTGCAAGATCGGCATGTTCGAGCAGTTTTCGATCGTTGGTCACCAAGTAATCAACCTGGGCGCGTTTGCATGCGGCGAGTACCAAGTTGTCCTCGTAATCGCGATGGAGCGCTAAGTATTTGTCGGCCAGCCAAAGGTCCGACGCATCTGCACCCACGGCCGTGGCGTTTTCGGTCATGTTCCGAACAAACGCCAACGCCGCATCGCCAATCGCGCGGGCAGATGCCTCATCGAGCGCTCCCCCGCTGGCAAGAACGCTATGCTTCAGTTCGTGCTGTACAACATACAGTACGTCCTTGGCGATATGCACCGGAAAGAACAGCAATGCCCCCGCCTCCGTCGCCTGCCCAATAAACGCGCGTGCGGCAAGCGACTCGGCATGGTCGGCGCAAAACGAATCAACCCATACGTTGGCATCCACCATTATTTTGAGGGGAGCCCCGCTCACAGGATCATCCCCTTTTGGCGATAGTGCTCGTCCATGGCTTCGGAATAGATTGTTTCCCAACCGCGATCGTCGGATACGGGCGACGTAGCGATGCCCAGGTCCGCGTAAAGCTGATCTGCCGCCGCCCATGATGCGGCGAACGGAGTATCGGGCGCGACGGTCTGCCGCCGGTCGTCGACGGCCGCAAGCACTTCCTCGCACTGCCCGCCACCCTGCGCGACCTTGGCCACCACCTTTTTGATGAGCTCGGGCAGTGACCCGCCCGAAAGCCGCAGCGCTTCCTCGGCGCGCTCTTTAACCGAGCGATCTACGCGAACATTCACCTGCGCCATGCTGCCAACGGTAGCCATCTCAACCTCACCTTCAGCATTGCTAGCTCTGCTAGCACGAGCATATATCCGAGCTAACATCTCGTCAAACAAAAGAAGGCCTGCACCCTGGCGGCTGCGGTGTCGTCAGGGTGCAGGCCATTTACTCAATCGAAAACGCTAACGCAGGTAAGCCTTCGCGTTGCTCAGGCTGTAGGCAATCGTCGAGCCGTTGTGCAGCAGTGACGACGTCTGCGGGGTAATCGCGCCGGTAATACCCAATGCCAACAGCGCCGAGTTGGTGAGCATCACCTTAGAGTAGGAGCTCGTCAGACGATCAATGAGGCCCTGGCTCATGCGGCGCAAACGCACGATCGCGGCCAGATCCGTGTCGGTCAGGATAATATCGGCGACCTCCTTGGCGATGTCGCTTCCGCCACCCATTGCCAGCCCCACGTCGGCCAAACCGAGTGCCGGCGAATCGTTGACGCCGTCGCCCACCATGGCAACGTGGCGCCCCTCACCCTTAATGCGCTCCACATAGGCGTACTTGTCCTCGGGCAGCAGCTCGGCCTTAAACTCGTCGACACCCGCCTCGCGCGCAATGCGCTCGGCCGTGCGCTCCGAATCGCCCGTGAGCATAACGACATGCTTGACGCCCAGCGCATGTAGGTCGGCGATGGCCTCACGGACGCCGGGCTTGAGCGGATCCTCGATACCGAGCACGCCGACGACCTTGCCATCGACCGCCAGATACAGCGGTGACAGGCCCTGCATCTGAGACTCAATGCGCTCCTTAATGTCGGAATCGAGCTGCGCGCTCTCGTCCTCAAACACAAAGTGTGCCGAGCCGATAATCGCGCGACGCCCTTCAATGGACGAAGCGATGCCGTGCGCCACGATGTACTCGACGGCAGCATGGCGCTCGCGGTGCTCGAGCCCGCGCTCGCGTGCCGCATTGACCACGGCACGCGCCACCGGATGCGGAAAATGCTCCTCCAAGCAAGCGGAAAGGCGCAGAACCTCGTCCTCGCTCCAGCCATCGGTGGTGAGCACGCAGGCAAGACGCGGCTGCGCCTCGGTAAGCGTGCCGGTCTTGTCAAACACAATGGTGTCGGCCTTGGCAAACGACTCAAAGTACTTCGCGCCCTTGACCATGACGCCCATCTTGGCAGCATCGCTCATAGCGGTCATGACGGCAACGGAACCCGTGAGCTTGAGTGCGCACGAGTAGTCGACCATCAGTGCCGCCGAGGTCTTGATGAGGCTGCGGGTAGTAAGCGCAACCAGGCCCGCGAGCAAGAAGTTCCACGGGACGATCTTGTTGGCAAGGTCCTCCATATGCGACTGGCCCTCGGACTTGAGCGAGTCGGCCGTCTGCACGAGCGAGACGATTGAGCGCAGTTTGGTTTGCGCCGTATTGGCGCGCACGCGCACCAAGATGCTGCCGTCTTCCACGACGGTGCCGGCGAACACGTCGTCGCCTGCGCTACGCTCGACGGCCAGCGGCTCGCCGGTCAGGGTCGCTTGGTTGACCATAGCGCTCCCCTGCTCGACAACACCGTCGATGCAAATGGACATGCCAGTGCGCACGGCTACCAAGTCGCCGGGCTCGAGCTCGGTGGCGGCAACGCTTACCTCGGTGTCACCGACCACTTTTTGTGCCTTATCGGGCACGTCGAGCAGCGAGTTGATGAGCTCGTTTTCGCTCATGGCGCGCGTGTAGTCCTCGAGCAATTCGCCCACGTTGAGCAGGAACATCGTCTGGCCGGCGGTATCGACGTCGCGTTTGACAAACGAGATACCAATGGCCGAAGCATCGAGCACGGGAACGGTCAGGCGCGGCTGCGCGAGCTCACGGAGGGCGGCGCGCAAAAATGCCATGTAACCGGCCACGACAAACACAGCACGCAGAGGCGTCGGCAAGAACCAGCGGCGCGCGTAGTGGGCGCCGATAAGTGTGGCAAGATCCATGACGAGCTTGTGCTTGCGTGGCTCAAGCTGCATCACGTAACCCGTCTTTGCGTCGGCGATGACCTGAGCGTCGAGCGCACCGACGGCGGCCAGCACGGCATCGCGGCGCGACTCGTCGTATTCGAGTGCCATCTGGCCGATGCGGCCGTAGACGCGCACCTTGTGCACGCCGTCGATGTCGCCGCCAAGCTTAAGAAGTGCATCGAGATCGCTCTCTGGCACAGGACCCGCCAATTGAAGACGGGTCCTGCCGGGGATCTCGCTAATAATCGAGAATCTCATAGTTTGTGCCTGGGAGCGTTACTCGGCTGCCTCGTCAGCAGCGGCCTCGCTCTGGGTGATGTAAGCAGCCTCGGCAACCATGTCGTCGACATTAGCCTTGGCCTGCTCGACCATGTCCTGGTAAACGTTCTTGATGCGCATGCCGCACGCGATACCCTGCACGCAGGCGCTCTTTACCGGAGCGCTGGTAAGCAGCTTGATGCCGGCCGTGCCAAGCAGAAAACCGCCACCGACAAGCAGGGTATTGAACGTCGACTTCTTCATGTTGCTTCTCCTTTTTGCCGCATTGGACGCGGCATGGTGCTTCAGCACCCGAGTAAACAAGTTTGCTCGAGCACGCTTTTGAAATATCTCAATTTTATCTAACTATCTAGGTCAGCCATGGCTAACCTTTTGAAAATTAACGATGCGGAGTAACCGATTGTCAATGTGAGAAAGGGACTGTCCCTTTGCCCCTTCTTACAACTGCCAGGTAGCTGCTTCCTTTTGCAGCGCCACCATGCGGGCGAATTCTCCACCTGCCGCCTTGAGCTGCGCCGGAGTGCCCTGCTCGGCAACCACACCATCCTTGAGTACAACGATCTTATCGGCATTTTCCACCGTGCGCATACGGTGGGCAATAACGATAACCGTCTTACCTGCAAGCAGACGGGAGAGCGCCTGCTGAACCACGGTCTCGTTCTCCACATCCAAGCTCGCCGTCGCCTCGTCCAACAGCACGATAGGCGCGTCTTTGAGCAGCGCACGGGCGATAGAGATGCGCTGGCGCTCACCGCCGGACAGCTTGGAGCCGTTCTCGCCGATCATGGTGTCATAGCCCTGCGGCATGCGGCTCACAAACTCGTCGCAGTTGGCGGCACGCGCGGCAGCAAGCACTTTCTCATCGGTGGCATCGCGACGACCAAGACGGATGTTTCCCATCACCGTGTCGTCAAAGAGCAGCACGTCTTGGAACACAATGGCGTAGTCGCGCAGCAGCGCCTCGGGATCCACGCTCGCAACATCCACGCCGCCCACGGTGACCGTGCCTTCGGTGGCGTCCCAAAAGCGCGCGGCCAGGCGGCTCACCGTGGACTTACCGGAGCCCGAAGGACCGACCAGTGCCGTGACCTCGCCTTCCTTGGCGGTAAAGCTCACATCGGTAAGAACTTTCTCGCCGGCGCGGCCGTCCTCGCCCGCACCATAGCCAAATGCCACGTGATCGAACACCACATCGTGGCCTACGGGCTCAAACTGCTCGCTGCCCCGCGCCACGGGCTCTTCCATGATGGAACGCATGCGCTTGGCCGACGACTCGGCGGCAAACAGCTCGGACATCAGCATCAGCGCCTGATCAAAGGGCGCATAGATGCGGCTCACCATAAGCAGGAAGGCAAACATCATCAAAAAGTCGACCTGGCCGGAGGCGACCATCGCAGCGCCCGTGACCAACGTGGTGGCAATCCCCAGGCGCAGGATGGCAAAGGCGGAGTTGACCAAAAGCCCATTGGCGAGCTCGCCCTTGGTGGTCTCGCGCTCCTCGGCATCGATCACGGCGTTGAGCCCCTCAAGATAATGAGCCTCCTGGTTGGTGGCGCGGATCTCGCGCACGCAGTCGAGCGTCTCCTGGATCGCCTCGGTAACCTTGACCTTCTCGGCACGCACATGGTCGAACACCGGGGTCATGGGGCCGCGTGTCAGATACAGCACGGCAAAGGCCACGGGCACGCTCCAAAACGCCGCGATCGCCAGCTGCCAGCAAAAGAACAGCGACGCCACGAACACAATGGCGCTTGCGATGATGGCACCCCAAAGCTCTCCCAGCACGTGGCTGTAGGCGTGCTCCATGGCCTGGACGTCGCCCATGATGGTCTCGGTTAAATCGGCCAGATCACGACGGCCAAAAAACGACAGCGGCAGCTTGCGCAAGCGCTCGGCAATCTCCATACGCTGCTTGCCGCACTCCTCGTAAAAGATGCAGTAGGTGTAGTAATACTGCTGCCAGTTAGAGGCAAAGAGCAACACGAAAAAGACCAGGAGGCCGCCCACAATCGGCAGGGCATCCGGCAGGTCGGCACCGGTGGCGAGATGTTCGACAAAACCGGCCATGACCAGGAACAATAAGCCCATGCCGGCCATGGTAATGAGATTGGTGAGCGCGGTCCAGAAAATGCCGCGTTTTACGCCGGCGACGCCTTTATCGGATAGGAAATACTTCTTTTGGAATGAGGCGAACATTTAGGCCTCGCCTCCCTTCGTAACGGCGGCATCCGCGGTCGCTGCAGTGATTTTCCAGCTCGCGGCCTGTTCGTATTCGGCCCACATCTTGGCATACAGACCCTCTTGGGACAGCAACTCGGCATGGGTGCCGGCCTCCTGCACGCTACCTTGATTGAGCACCACGATCTTGTCGGCCCCCACCACGGTCGAAAGCCGGTGCGCGATCATAATGACCGTGCGACCCGCCGCCAGCTTGCTAAAGGCGCGCTGGATGAGCGCCTCGTTCTCGGGATCCGCAAACGCCGTGGCCTCATCGAGCACCACGATAGGCGCGTCTTTAAGGATCGCGCGGGCAAGTGCCACGCGCTGGACCTCGCCACCCGAAAGGTACGCCCCGCCGGCGCCGAGCATGGTGTCGATGCCCTGCGGGAGCTTGGCCACGATATCGTCGCACTGGGCCGCGGAGAGGGCCGCGCGCACTTCGTCGTCAGTGGCTCCAGGCTTGGAGGCGCGCACGTTGTCGGCAAGTGTTTGTCGGAACAGCTGGTTGGTCTGGAACACGAAGGCAACCTGGTCCATAAGCTCGTGGGGATCCATGTCGCGAACGTCTACGCCGCCTACGAGCACGCGACCCGCGGAAACATCCCAAAAACGCGGGATCAGGCTTGCGCAGGTTGACTTACCGCCGCCCGAGGGACCAACCAACGCAAGGGTGCTACCTGCGGGAACGCTAAAGCTCACATGATCGACGGCAGGCGCTTCGGCACCCTCGTAGGTAAAGCTCACGTCCTCAAAGCGCACATCGCTACCAACAGGATGCTTGGGCTGGGCAGGCACGGAGAGCTGCTTGGAATCCATAACGCTTCGGATACGCGCCAGCGAATCGGCACTCATCTGAGACGCCTCGCCCACAAACATAAGCTTGGTCATGGCCGTCGGCACCACGGCCGAAAAGATCGCGTAAAACGTGAAGTTGGTCATAAAATGCGCGAAGTCCGTCTCACCCGGCGCCAACAGCAACGCCACGGGCAAAAGAAATGCCACGAGGCCATTGAGCGCGGTAAGGTTGAGCACCTGCGGGCCTCGGCAGAATGTACCCGCATAGTTTTGCGCCATGTCGGCGTATTCGGCGATTGCATCGTGGAACGCCTTAAAGGAGTAGACCGTCTGCTGGAACACCTTGACCACGGGGATACCGCGAACGTATTCGGTGCCGGTCTTGTTCATCTTGACCAGCGCGCCCATGTAGGCCTTCATAAACTCGGCACCCTTGCCGCTCATCATGGTGGCCATGGCGCCAAGCGAAATGGCCACCGAGATGAGGCATGCCGCGCCCAAGCGCCAATCGAGGGCGAAAAGCAGCACGAGCAGACCTGCGACCATGGCGGTGGCGCCGGCGATATCGGGCAGCATGTGCGCGAGCAGTGTCTCGGTTGAGGCGGCGCATCCGTCTACGATACGGCGCAGCTCACCGGTGGCGTGCGTGTCAAAGTAGCCGAGCGGCAGCTTAAGCAGATGCTCGCTCGTAGCCTTGCGGATATTGGACGCGCAACGAAACGCGGATAGGTGTGTGCACATGAGCCCCACGAAATAAATCACGATGCTCACCAGGGCAAAACCGACGGCCCACCAACCATACATCGCGATATCGCAGGCTTCGCTCCAGTTAGGTGCCACGGCGATCAGATCGCGCGCGACAAGCCAAATGCACACGTACGGGCCAAAGCTCAGCAGCTGCGAGAGCGCCGAGAGGGCCATGCCCAAATATGTTAGGAATTTACGGTCGCCGGCATATGCAAGCAGCTCGCCGATACCGCCGCCTTCCTTTTTTGATCCCTTTGCCATGAGATTCCTTTCTAACGGCTTGAGAGTTAACCGTAATGAACTTATCATTGATGTGTTAGCCATGGCTCACAATCGAGCCAGGCGTGGACGTTTCTGCAAAGGAAAGGGACGCTTTTGCAAATACGGCGGGCAGCGACCGACATAACCGAGCTCTACGCACCGCAGTTTGAGCAGTTTGGCCTGGAGCTTACCGGCAAGGGCGCCGTCTTTACCGGCGAGGTGGCAAACGATCGGGCGCACGGACGCGCATGGATCATGCCTCTCTCCCCCGCCTGCATCGTTATGGAGCATTTCATTACCCCGATGCACGATATGTACCTGGCCGAATACACACCCGAACCGTACGCCTGCGTGAGCGAGGTCAGCGCGCCCACACTTATATGCATGCCCGAGGCTGGCATAACGCCTGCGAACCTTAAACCCTTGCATGGACCGTGGCCGAACAGCGCGGTGTGCAGCTTTATCCAAGATAGCTGCGGCGAGGAACTAAGTCCGCTGTTTGCAGGGCAGCTTTATCACTCGCGCTCGGTGCTCTTTTTGCCCGGGTATTTTGACGAGCTGGAGCATCGGTATCCCACTGAGTTCGCGGGAGTCTTTGAGGCGTTTGCCGAGTCGTGGCACGAGGAGGCGACGTCTGCCATCTGCCACACGCTGCGCCGGATTAACGAGGACCGCGCCCGCACCGTAGGCGGACACGTCTATATGCAAGGCATCGTGGAGACCATGGTCGCGGAGCTCGCCTGTTCGCGCGCGGCCCACAAGCAGGCGCGGCGGGCGGCAGACACACGCGCCAGCATAACCATTGCCGAAGAAGCAACGGCAATGATTGAGCGCGCGCTCGACAAAGGCAGACGTGTGGGTATCAACGAGGTAGCCGAGAGGCTCTACACAAGCCGCTCCAAGCTATGCGCCACCTTTAAGGCCCAAACCGGCGAGTCCCTGGGTGCCTACATTCGCAGACGCCGTATGGAGCGAGCACAGGACCTTTTGGCCGATAGCTCGCTCACGATAGCGCAGGTCGCAGAGCGTCTAGGCTACCCTCAGCAGGCCGCCTTCGCCCAAGCCTTCAAGCAACACACCGGCACCACCCCCACCGCCTGGCGTTCCCAGCATCAATAAAGAGACGGCAGAGGGCCAGTGTGACAAAGGGAAAGTCCCTTTGTCACATCTACAAAAATGGGTGCGCCGACGGCGCACCCATTCACCAAATTCCATTCAGCCCACCTGACCCGAAAGGCCGAGTCGTCTGGCCGGGGAAGCCCCGAGTCGCCGGGGTGTTTGCTCCAAATGAGTTCCGCATGCAAAGAAGGCCACTAAATGTGGCCTTCGTCTTGCATAGGACTGTTTGAAATTTGGAGGAAATACCCCGGCGACTCGGGGCTTCCCCGGCCTCGCAGCTACGAGAGCGACGTTCTCAGCAACTCGTTGAAGAGCTTCGGGTTGCCCTTGCCGCGGCTCGCCTTCATGCACTGGCCCACCAAAAAGCCGATGACCTTCTGGTTGCCGTCACGATACTGCTGCGCTTGCTCGGCACAGTTAGCCAGCACCTCGTCCACAATCGGCTGCAGCGCGCCGGCATCGCTCACCTGACGCATACCGCGCTCGTCGACGATCTTGTTGGGGTCGTCACCGGTCTGGGCCATGGCCTCAAAAACCTCGTGAGCCTGGTTGGAGCTGATGGCATCGGTCGCCAGCAGCTTGGCGAGTGCCGCCACCTGAGCCGGCGCGATGCCGGACTCGGCGAGCGACACGCCCGCGCCCTTAAGGTAGGCGATCATCTCGTTGACCAGCAGGTTTGCGACCGTCTGGGCCTCTTTGCCAGCCATACCGGCAGCGGCAGCCTCAAAGAAGTCGGCAAACTCGGGGTCGCCGGCAATCTGCTCGGCGTCGGCCGTCTTAATGCCAAAATCGGCCTCAAAGCGGGCGCGCTTGGCATCGGGCAGCTCGGGGATCTCGCCACGGCAACGGTCGATAAACTCGTCGTCCAGATCGAACGGCGCCAAGTCGGGATCGGGGAACAGGCGATAGTCGTCGGCCGTCTCCTTCACACGCATGACCACGGTGCGCTTGCGGCTGGGCTCCCAGTGGCGGGTCTCCTGATAGATGATGCCGCCCTCCTCGAGCACCTCGGCCTGACGGCAGATCTCGTAGGCAAGGCCATCGTGCAAGCTCTTAAACGAGTTGAGGTTCTTGAGCTCGGTCTTGGTGCCCAGCTTGGTCTCGCCGCGGCGGCGCAGCGACACATTGCCGTCGCAGCGCATGGAGCCCTTCTCCATGGAGCAGTCGGAAATGCCCAGCGTCACAAAGATGCGACGGAGCTTTTCCATAAACAGGCGCGCCTCCTCGGGCGTGCGCAGGTCGGGCTCGGTGACGAGCTCGATGAGCGGCGTGCCGCAGCGGTTGTAGTCGACGAGCGACTCGGCCGCAGCGGTAATACGACCCTCGGCACCGCCCACGTGAACCATCTTGGCGGCGTCCTCCTCCATGTGGATGCGCAGGATGCGGATGGGCACCATGTAGGAACCGTCCTCGCGACGCTCGGGCATCTGCAGGTTGGACGCGTCATAGCTGGCCAGGTGGCCGGCGCGCTGGTTGCCCTCGCGCATGGTCGACGTCATGGACGTGGACAGGCCCTCGGCGTTGGCCGAGGCGCTCGCCAGACTCTGAGCCTCGGCCTCGCCAAACGCGCAATCGGGGCGCTCGGCGGCACCGCGACCGGTCACGTCCAGGTCCAGGTGACCGTACATGGCAAAGGCGACCGGACCCTGCGTGGTCTGGAAGTTCTTGGCCATATCGGGATAGAAGTAGTGCTTGCGGTAGAACATCGAGTGGCGCTGGATCTCGCAGTTGGTGGCAAGACCGGCCTTGACGATGCTCTCGATGGCGCGTTTGTTGGGCACCGGCAGGGCACCGGGCAGGCCCAGGCACACCGGGCACACGTTGGCGTTGGGCTCGTCATCGTGGCTGAGCTTGCAGTTACAGAACATCTTGGTATCGAGTGCGGTGAGCTCGGTATGGATCTCCAGGCCGATCACGGCCTCCCAATCCTGCAGGACCTCGGAAAGCTCCTTCATTACAGCTCGCCTCCCTTCCCGGCAAAAGCGGGCGCGACGGAAAGCGCGGGCGCACCCGTGGCGGCATCGGCAAAGCCGCGCTCCAGGGCGCGGGCAAACGTGAGCAGTTGACGGTCCTTAAAGGCAGGCCCCACCAGCTGGGCAGAAACGGGCAGCTGAGTATCCTCGCCCAGGCCCAGCGGCACCGAGATACCGCCGTTGCCGCAAATGTTGAGCGAAATGGTGTACAGGTCGGAGAGGTACATCTGCGTGGGGTCGCTGATCTCGCCAAACTTAAAGGCCGTGCGCGGCGAGGCGGGCATGAGGATGGTGTCCACCTTGGCATACGCGGCGTCGTAGTCCTGCGTGATGAGTGTGCGAGCCTTCTGTGCGGCGTAGTAGTACTTGTCGTACACGCCCGAGCTCAGCAAGTAGGCGCCGAGCATCTGACGGCGCTTGGCCTCGGCACCAAAGCCGTGGGCGCGCGAAAGCGAGCTCTGGTCGGACAGGTTGGCGCAGCCCTCCTCCTGGTAGCCGTAGCGAATGCCGTCGAAACGGGCCAGGTTGGAGAATGCCTCGGCCGGGCCGATGACGTAGTAGGCGGCGATGGCGGCGTCCAGGTGCGGCAGGTCGACCTCCACGAGCTCGGCACCCTGGTTCTGCAGCTCCTGGGCGGCGCGCTGAACAGCGGCTTTAACCTCGGGCGTCAGGCCCTCGGCCTCCATAAACGCGGGGATGATGCCCACGCGCTTGCCCTCGATGTTGTCGTTGAGGTGCTCGGTAAAGTCGACGGCGCAATCCTGGTTGGTGCAGTCGTACGGATCGTGGCCCGCGCCGGTAAGCGCGTTCATGGCCAGTGCGACATCCTCGACCGTGCGGCCAAAGGGGCCCACCTGGTCGAGCGACGAGCCAAAGGCAACCACGCCGTAGCGGCTCACGGCGCCATACGTGGGCTTAAAGCCCACCACGCCGCAGAGGCTCGCCGGCTGGCGAATGGAGCCGCCGGTGTCCGAGCCCAGCGAGAGCGCGACCTCGCCCGCGGCGACGGCTGCAGCGGAGCCACCCGAGGAACCGCCGGGCACGCGCTCGGTATCCCAGGGGTTGTTGGTGCGGTGAAACGCCGAGCTCTCGGTAGAGCTGCCAAAGGCAAACTCGTCCATGTTGGCCTTGCCCATGGGCAGGCAGCCGGCGTCGAGCATGCGCTGGACGCAGGTGGCGGTGTAGACGCTCTGGTAGCTCTCGAGCATGCGGGAAGCGCAGGTGGTGCGCGTTCCCACGAGGTTCATGTTGTCCTTGATGGCCAGCGGCACGCCCGCGAGCGGGGGCAGCGGCTTGCCTGCGGCGCGGTCGGCATCCACGCGCGCGGCGGCCTCGAGCGCGAGCTCGGGCGCCACCTGCAGGAATGCCTGGACCCCGCCCTCGCGCGCCTCGATGGCAGCAAGGGAGGCCTGGGCCACCTCGGTAGCGGTAAAGTCGCCGGCGGCAACGCCCGCGGCGATCTGGGCGGCGGTAAGGGAATCGAAGCTCTGCGCCATTACTCGCTCTCCCCCTCTCCCAAAATGGACGGCACGCGGAAGTAGCGGTCGCGCGCGCTGCCGGCGTTTTCGAGCGCAACGTCGAGCGGCAGGTCGCGCTCGGGCTCGCGCAGGTCATCGCCCATCACGTTGGACAGGCTTCCGATGGGATGGAACGTGGGCTCCACGTCGGGCAAGTCATATTGCAAGACGGGCTCGAGCATTTGGACGGCGTCGTTCATGTAGGACGTCATCTGGGTAAGCTCGTCATCGGTCAGTGCGATCTTTGCGTACTCGGCGATGCCGCGCACGTCTTTCTCGCTGAGTGCCATAGGCGCTCCCTTCCGCATAACAGATAAACCGCTCTAGTATACAAGGCAACGCCACTTGGAGCAGGTGCTTTACCCAAATGCAGCGAAAACGTAACGAGGGCGGCGGATGCGTCCCGGCGGTTATGCAGCAAAATCTGCATCGTCACAATGCAAAACCGTCCCGCCCGCAATGAAAAGCATCACAACATTCGACGCTTTTCGCCAAAATCGCGATTTTCATCGAATGTTGTGATGGTTTGGAAGCCCCGACCACCACAAAGGTGCCTGTCCTCATTGTGGTGGTTCTGAACGATGTCTTATGCCGAGGCTTTGGCCTTGCGGCGCTTGCGGACCGCGTGGATCACGATGTCCAGCAGCAACAGCACAATGGCCACGACCACAATGAGCACGGCAAACTCACGCTTGCCCCAGTGGCGGCCGGCCAGCGACTTTTGCTTGTCGACGTCCTTCTTGTTGTACTTGGTGCGCACGCAATGCACCAGCAGGCGATGGTCGTTCACGCCGTAGGGCGTGCAGGTGACGAGCGTCACCTTGTCGGCGCCGGGCTCGATGGTCAGCGACTCCATCTCCTCGGGCAGCACCACCTCGGAGTCCACCATCTTGTAGGCGAGCGTTTTGTTCATGGTGTGCAGCAGCACCAGGTCGCCGGGCTCCAGCGAATGGATGTCGTCAAACATGCTCAGGTTGCGCATGCCCGAGTGCGCGGTGAGCACGCAATGCGTCGAGGTGCCGCCCACCGGCAGGCTCGTGCCCTCCAGGTGGCCGACGCCCGCCATGAGGACCTCCTCGCTCGTGCCGTGGTAGATGGGCATGCTCACGTCGATGGAGGGGATCTCGACCCAGCTCATCATGGGGTCGCGGTCAAAGATGAGCTGCTGGGCGTAGGGCTCGATCTGGTCGGCGGGAAGCTCGGTGGCCTCGCCGGCAAGTTGCTCGTTATAGGAGCGCGCCTGGAGCAGGATGCGCTCGCGCTCCTCGGCAGACAGCGCGTCCACGGTGCTGGACACGGTGCTGATCTGGTTGAACACGCCCGAGGCCTCGAGCCGGTCCAAGATCCACGGCCAGGTCATAAGGCCCACGCCAATAAGAATGATGACGATGGTGATGAGCCGATCGGCCCAGCGCGGCAGCCGCTTGCGACGGCGCTTGGGCTTTGGTTGAGGTTTGGGCTGAGGGCTTGAGCCGCCGTTGTCCGCGGCGTTATTGCCCTTCATATGTTTGGCGCCCTGCACCATCGCCGGTCACTCCTCTACAACTCAAGTTGTCTAAACAAATAATAGCCGATTAGCGAGCTTCCGCGCCGAACAACGCAGCTAGACTGCACCGTCCAGTCGAGGATAAGCCAGCATTTGAGTTTTCAAAATGTCCCAGATCGGCTGGGCGATTCGGGATACAATGTCAATAGAAAACGACGCATCCCGCGTAAATGTTTGGGAGCGCGGGCGGCCTAGTTTTCTGGTTTTGTTAAATGCCCGGGATCCGACCCCCGGGCATTCTTATTTGCGCTTGCGGCGCAAATGCCGTCCACCGTCCGCACCGCGCGTGCGCCTACGGACCTTAAACCGAACCTCATACGAGTCAAGAAACGCGATGACGAACGTACCCGCATCGGACGGTGGAGGCTGGCTGCGTTATCCCAAAAAACGGGGCAGAATCCAGTGCGGAGTCTGCCCCGAAAAGAAAATGACAAAGCAAGAACGTGGATGGACGAGAAAAGTGTCCGCAAGTCTCATGGCCATCACATCCCACCTGCCAAAGGGATGGGTGAGCGAGCGTTACTCCTGCTCGGACTCCTCAGCCTGCTTACGGCTGCGGATGAGATGAGCCACGCCGATGCACAGCACCGCGCCACCAGCGATCCAAGTGAACGTCACGCCGTTAAGGCCGGTGAGCGGGAGGCCGGAACCCTGCTTGTTTTTGACGATCAAGGCAGCAGTACCGTTGTCCGTGTTAGTCGTGTCAACCTCGACCAAATTGGAACCCCTGGTGCTCGTCTTGACCGTAATCTTGTTTTCTCCCTCTCCCTCTGCTTGGTTGAATCCAATGGCTTTGATGGTGAAGGTGAACTCGGGGATGGTGTTATAGCCGGCGAGCGTATGGGTCTCCTTGACGGTGTAGGTGCCGGCATCGAGGCCCTTGACGTTAATCTCGCCGGAGTCGGTGGTCGTGAACTCAGAAGCCTCAGTACCGAGGGAGCCATTCTCCTGGACATACATGTCCTTGGATGCAATATCGTCGGGATCAGTGGCACGGATGGTGAACTTTACGCCCTTAAGTATCTTATTCTCATCCGTCGCGTCCTTCTTGACGAGCTTGAGCGCATAGGTGTAGTCGCGCACGGTGTCGGGCACAGACTCACCCCGGGAATCGTGGCCAGGGTTGTTGGAGTAGATGAGCTTGACGGTGTTGGAGTTGCCCGTGCCACCGACAACGACATGCTGGGACTTATTCGGGTCGAGCTTGGCGCTGTACGTGACAACGACCCTTGTATGCTCGCCGACAGTGACGCCGGCCGCCGTGGCGGCAGCCTTAAGATCGTCAAACTTTACGCTCAAGACCGTTCTGCCATTTGAATCGGGATCAGACATGGTCACAGAAGTAGGCGTGATCTGAGTCTCACCAATCACGGCCTTGACAGTGGACTTATCAACAGTCAAACCGGCAGACAGCTCATCGTGGAACTCATAATAGTAGGTGTTGAACGTGTCGACATTGCTTGCAACCGTGCCGGTCAGCTTGTACTGAACGGTCTGACCCATCTGGGAGTCCGCCTTGTACTTCCAGTCGTTGTCCGCACCATCGTCCTTGACCTGCTTCGTCACGGTCGGGATGCTCGTCTTCTCGGTAACGACCACTGCGTTGCCGCCCACGACTGCAAAGATCGGCGAGGTACCGGTCTGCTTCTCATTCGCACTGAGCGAGTCGGTATCGGTCATGAACAGGTAGTAGCCAGCGCTCGTAGTGGTGAAAGCGCGACCGGCGGCAAAGGAATCGCCCGTAGCGGTAACACTCTTCTCTACAGCCAAGGCAATCTTGTTAAGGATGCTGCTCTGCGGCAGACTCGTGGTATCAGTGGTATCAGTGATCTTGGAAAGGTAGTCGGCAACGTCAGAAGCGGTCGAGTCTAAGGTAATCCCTGGGACATTATTATCAACAAGCACCTTCAGGACCGCAGTCTCTGCGTCATCACTCGGCCACTCAATGTTGGACGCAACCTTACCGGACTTTCCGTCAATAACGTCAGCCTTAAAAATCTGATACGCCTTGAACGAAGTGGAGTCATTGTCCACGGACTTGTTAATCGTGAGCGAATAGCTGGGGGCAGCACCCTCCGCAGCAAACGCCATCGTGACTGTCGCCATAACGCCGCCGAAGCTCAGGGCTGCGGTGAGGCCGGCGGTTACTGCCAGGCGTGCGATGTTCTTGGTTGTTTTCATGTTGGGACCTCTTTCTTGGAGGTTGCTTTAATTCTCGTCATCACCAAAAGTCAGCAGGCTCATTTCCCTGCGCTCTAATCGCTACGGAGGCAGTACGCCATTGAGCAGGGGGGGGGGGACAATTATTTATCATGGCGACCTCCTCCCCGCTTGATGACGAGCGCGACGACAATAGCCACTACTCCGATGACGGCCAAAGCCGTTACCAACACCAACGTTCTATCTCCCGTCGAGGGCATAAAGCCTCGACTCACTTCGTTACTTGGGGTGTTAAGCACCGACAACTCGACTAAACCCTTCCCGGCATCGGCGGCATCAACTCGCAGAGGGCTTTCGGCCGATACGGTCACCTTAGGCTTGGCGGCCGCCACCTGGTCGACGTCCAGGCCCTCAGCCTTGACCGTCACGGAGCGCGTGCCCTCAAAGGCGGTGTAGCCCTTGGGCGCCTTGAGCTCGCGGACCTCCAGCTTGCCCGAGTCCACGCCCGAGACGGTCACACGGCCGTCCTCGCCCGTGGTGACGGTGGCCTTGCCCTCCGCATCCCACGTGCCGTCGGCCGCCAGCGTGCGGCCGCGGTCGTCGGCGATGCTCAGGACCGCCCCGGCAAGCGGCTTGTCGCCGTCGCTGCCGCGCTTGGTGAGCGCGAGATCCCAAGTGTAGGCGCACGCATCGTCGCTCGGCGTGCGGGTGAAGCCGGCATCGCCGGACTGGTCGGCAAAGGGAGAGCGCGGGTAGCGCAGATAGACCTCGTTGGGGTTGCCCTTCGCGATGCCGCGGTTGCACGCGCTGTTGAGCGGCGCGTTGTACACGGCGACCACGCGGGCGCCCGCGGCGAAGGCGTCGGCCCCGCCGAGCGCGGCGATCAGGTCGCCGGTGCGCACAGTGAAGGTCCCGTCCGCCGCCACCTTGGTGGCGCACTGGGCCGTGATGTCGGTCCAGCCCTGCGCGGGCTCGGTGCCGGCGCGCCCGTCCTTACCGTTCGAGACGGCGTCGAAGGTGCCATCCGCGCCCGCCGCCACGTACACACGCATGCTCGCGGCCACCTTGGAGGGGTCGAGCCCCGCGCTCATGGTGTCGACGAACTGCACCGCGTAGGTGTCATAGGCGGAAAGGCCCGCGGGAACCGTGGCCGAGAGGCGCCAGTACAGGTCGTCGGCGACCGTGGCGTCGGCGGCCTTCTGCCATGCGGCGGTGTTGTCCTCCAGCACGTGCTTGGCGACCTTGGGCGTCGCGGCCTTGGGCTTGACGGTGACGGCGTTGCCGCCCACCAGCGCCATGATCGGCGCGGTGCCGGCCTCGCCCTGGGCGATGGCGTCGTCTCTGGCGACGATGAGCCAGTAGCCGCAGGGCAGCTCGGCCGCCGTGCCCGCGTTAAGGGCCACGGGCACGGCGCCAGAGCTCTGGAGGGAACGAGCGAGCTGTGCGCTCAGCGCGCTCGTAAGGTGGGAATCGGTGTTGAGCCACTCGGCAGCTTCCTGCGCGGTGGTCTGGGAATCGGGCATGCCGGCGCTGTGCAGCACAGGCAGGACAGCGTCGCGCGCGGCGTCGCTTGCCCAAGCGAGGTCGGTAAAGGTCTTGGCGTCGCCGTCGCCGTCGACGACGTTGGCGCTAAAGATCTGGTAGGCGTCGTAGTTGCTCGCCACGGCGCCGCTCACCGTGATGGAACCGGTCGAGGTCGGCGCGGCCTGCGCGGATGCGGGGAACACAACCGCGCAGATGCCGATCAGGAGGGCAAGCAGCGCAAACAAGATCGGGAAGGAGCAAACTTTCTTATTCACGACGCTCACCTCCCTTCGCATTCGCCTTGCGACGAATGTGCATCCAGGCCGCAGCAGCGCAAAGCACCGCCGCGCCGGCAAGGTACGTCAGAGTGACGCCCGACATACCAGAAAGGGGCAAAGAGGTGGAGTAGGTGTTGGTGAAGGTGGGAGTGGACTTGCCGGTGAGGTCGTGGGGCGTGTCAGTGGTCACTTCATTGCCATCACGATCCTGAATCTGCTTGTAGGTCGCAGTGACGTCGATATGGTGGTTAGAGTCGTCAGTCGCGTTAACCGTAATCTGATAGACCGACTTGTCGTACGTATAGTGCGAGAACAGCGAACCGTCGTCTTTCTCGCGCACGTAGTACGTGAAGGTCTTGGAAGCACCACGGCCAGTGGGGCCAGACGCGAGCTGGTCGAGTTGATCGAGTTTGTAATCAATCTTGTCGAAGCTCAGGGTCTGGGACTTGTCGCCGTCGGCAGTGGTGGACTTGCTGCTAACGATATCCGTAAAATCTGTGTCGGTCGCAAGCTGGAGCGTGAACTCCTTCATCTCGCCACCCTCAACGACCTTAGTCGCCATAGGCGTCCAGGAGCCCTTCGAGTCGTACGGAGTGAACTTGTTAGTGAAAGTCGTGGAGTCACCCTCACAGATAATTGGATAATAGTCTCCACTCTTCTGCACCTTGCTCCTCGCTTTTACGTTCTCCCACTTCCCAGACGACTCGCGGAATTCGTACTTGGTTACACCGACGTTTTTAATCGTGTAGTTATGGATGTAAAGATCCTTCAGTTGGCTTGAGTTTTCTTTACTCGGAACAGACATGAGCAAGGTCTTGGTATCTTCGGCCGTCACCACAATCTTATACACGCTGGAGTCGTACGTGATGCCAGAATCACCACCGGGATCTTCGACCAAGTAGTATGTGATTTCGTTACCCGCGCCACTCGATGCGAATTGTTCACCAAGGTCAAACGTAATGCTGCCTTCTGCATCATTTGCTGCTGTTCCAACCTCGGTGCAAACGTCGCGATTGAATGTCGTGCCAGCTGTCGTGCCAGCCAAAGGGTCGTCTGAATCCTTGCGATACACCGTAAAGGAGAACTCCCCATCATTGAGCTTGCGGCCTTCCAGCTTCTTGGTCGCCTTGAGCTTGAGGCTCGGATAGACATACGTGTCCTCAGGCGCGCCCATGTACAGGTCGCCGTTCGACATGATGCCGCCGCCATGGTTCCAGGAATAATTGCCCGTGATAAACGTCGCGCCCGCCTCTAGCGCAGCCTTTCGCGCATTGATCGCCTCGGGGTCTTGAGCCTTAACATTCGAACTCAGGCCGATGCTGTTATATACCTGCACGCCACCGTTAGCGGGGACAGTAATGGCTTTCTGAAGCTCTAAGCTTCCCCGATACTTAGCATCGCCGCCGCCAAGCATTTTGCCAATCACCGCCGCGATCGGAGTCGTATGACCCTCCGCCGCAAGGAAGAAGTCCGCGTGGCCGTTTTCGCGAAACACTTCGGCATTGTAGGCGTCGGAGTCCTGGTCCTTACCGTGACCACCGCCGGAAAGATGGGGGGTGCCGTTATTGCCTGTATTACTCACGGATTCGTAGTCGTTCGCGTTTTGCTCATTTCCGGCAGAAGTATTACCGAAAATCGCCGTGCCGTCGGTGCCTGTCACCAAAGTCTTACCCGTCGGGCAAACCGCAACGCCGCCACCGTAGCCACCGGCCTCATTGCTGCTTATATAGGAGTTATAGACAAATAGCCTACCAGCATTAGACGCGACCTTAGAATCGCCCTGGACGAAGATGCCGCCTCCACCCCAGTCAAAGCGAGACATGCAGTGGTTATTAGTGATATAGACTGGATTTGAATTTGACGTTCCTTTTATCATCGCGTCAACCATCTGGCCCACGCGAATGCCGGCACCCTCAGAGCGAAAACTCACGTTAGAGGCAATAGTTCCCCCCGTAATGTTGAGCCATGCCATTGTCTTGCGCGAGCTCGCCCCTTGGTGTTCGATGTCGGTCACATAGACGCCGCCGCCGGCTTCCTCAGAATAGTTGCCCGTGATCTGGCCGCCCGAAATGGTGACATGAGTACCGTTTTTAGCGGCAAGTCCAGCACCGCCATGATCGCCATTACCATCGTTACCACAGTAATTGGCATATTTATTGTTAGTAATGTAGCCACCAGAAACAGTAACGCTGCCGCCTTCGGCCATGATGCCGCCGCCGAAACCAACACCAGTAGCAAGCGTGCTGTTGCCGGAGATTACGCCATTAGTTATGTTGACCGTGGAGTCTTTAGCATACACACCACCGCCACTAGGAGCACTGTTGCCGGCAATTACGCCACCGGAAACCTCGAGGGTCGAATTACCGTGTATTTCAATTCCGCCGCCCGCACCCGAGCCAGAAGCTCCACACACATAGCCGCCGCGCATGTTGACGGTAGAGCCGTTCTCGGCATAGACCAAGCTGCTAACGCTGCCGCCTTGTTTTTGCGTGATCACGCCGCTCACAAGGTTAAACGTGCCGCCCTTGCCGTTGTTGTTATATAGATTGATGAGCTTTAGATTTGCGTTGCCGCCGCACGCCACGATGGCGCCTTTAATCTCAACGTCATGTTTGACAAGTGTCTCGGTTGTGCCTGTTCCGCTCGGGGACGATTCGGTCACGTAGTAGGTAAGATTAGATGGAATGTTATCGTTATCGTAAGTCAGTTCGGCATTCTTGCCATAATTGGCGGCATTCTTGTCATAATTATCGGCATTCAGGCTCTGCCCCTGATCAGCTAGCTGCTGGCCCTCGCTGACCGTCTCACCCACCTGTGCAGAATCCCTAATTGTAAGTGACGCACCACCGGCAACATTGAATAACGGCTTGTCGGCGCTCGAGTGCTTAATCTTATGACCACTTAGGTCAAGGGTGATATTGCTGCCGCCTTTGTTAAGTGTGATTTCACCAGGAAAGTCAATATCAGCCGCAAGCGTAAAGCTGGCGGTTTGATTTTCCTCAACGCCTAGAAGCTTTCCCTGCAAGTCACCGGCATTCTTGATGTCCGTGGCTGTCTCTTCGCTCGCCACAGCCTCCTCGGCTGACGAACCAGCGCCATCGTCGATCGCTTCATTTTCTTCTGCCTGCGACTCGTCCTTGGGCTGCTCCTCCTGCTGGATTTCGTCGTCGCCCGCAGCATCGTCACTATTCTGGTTTTCGGTATCCCCGTTGTTGGTGTTGCCTACATCAGTAGACTCACTTGAGGAACCCCCCCCCCATCACAGTTTCCTCGGTAGAAACCGTCTGGGCATCGTTGGCAATGGCCTGCGAGATCGGAGGCATGACGAGCGACAGTACCAGGCTCAAAACGGAGGCTCCGCACAAAACGCCTGCCAGCACACGGCGCGTCGCTTTATTACTCTGCTTAGATTTATCCGAATTCGCTTTCATCGATGTCTCCTCCCCAAGAGACCGCGATCTTGCTCTTTCACCATCAAACTTGGGCGCGCAACCTATAATTGCTCGCGCTCGATATGCATATTATTACTCTTTGTTTAAACAGCGCAAGCCTAACAATGTCAGTTTTGCTTTACGTTGCCTTAACTTCTTGACAATTATTCAAACTATGCATTGTTTTTCGAGGGTTAAATTTCGGAAAGACGCTGGTAAACTCGTTAGCAAATCTAGATAAATGACACTTTATCATTGTTTGTACAACACTTTGTTTTAACCCGCTCAATCTGTGAACGGTCAAAATTGCGCCGTGAATGGCAGTATATCTACCTGGAAATATTAGTTATGAGCTAATTGGTCAATTACTGCACAACTAGCGTGTGCCGATATGTTCATACATCGACACTTGAATGGCATCGCATGTTACCGGCCGCAAATCTCCTCGCTACAAAAAAGCGTCCCAACAATCGACTGTTGGGACGCTTGGAAAACCACCACAAAGGCGCTCTGCCCTCTTTGTGGCTGCCCCCCGGCGCTACAGCAGATGTTCCTCGATAAAGATCGCGATGCCGTCCTCGTCGTTGCTCGCGGTTACAAAGTCCGCGGCGGTACGGGTGGCGTCGCTGCCGTTTGCCATAGCCACGCCCACGCCGGCGTCGGCCACCATGCAGGTGTCGTTGTCCGCATCGCCAAACACGCAGATGTCCTGGAGCTCCATATCGTTGAGCTCCGCCACGCGCCCAAGGCCGCGCGTCTTGGACACGCGCGGATCCATGAACTCGTAGAGCCGCTGCGTGGTCTGCAGGGCCGCCGCCTTAACAGTGTTATCTGCAAACGTCGACGCCCGTTCAATCACCCGCGGCATCACCTCGGGCGCCATGGTAAACATCACCTTGGGCTGCGGCTCGCGCAAGAACTCGGCAAAATCGACCACCTGGTAGGGCACGCCGTCGACGCGCGACAGGTGCTCGACGCACGCGTTGCTCTCGGGCACGTAGAACACGCCGTCTCGGGGGCAGACGGGTGTTGCCGGAAGGTCCGCCATGTGCTTGCAGATGCGCGCGATGGTCTCGCCCGGCAGCGGATAGCTCAGCTCGTTGATGTCGTGCGCGCGGTCGATGACCTCGGCGCCACCGCAGCCCACCAGCACGTCCACCAGGCCTTCGATGCCCCAGAGCTCGTACATGGCCTCGGTCGCGTGGGCGTCGCGCCCGGTGCACAGGCCAAAGAGCACGCCGCGCTCGCGCAGGGCGCGGATCGCCGCCACGGTGCGCGGGGACACCGTGTGCTGGCTCGTGAGCAGCGTACCGTCGATATCGCAGAACACGGCTTTGATGTGGCTGAAGGTGGTGTCCATGGGAGCCTTTCTGAGTTGTGCGGCGGTGCTGGATGAGGTCAGAAATGGTGTACATGGTATACCAAGGCGCAGGCGCGGCCTGTCAAAGCAAAAACCACCACAAAGGCGCCTGGCCCCTTTGTGGTGATCGCGGCGTCTACGGGCCAAACCATCACAACATTCGACGTTTTTCGGCAGAATCGCGATTTTTACCGAATGTTGTGATGGTTTCTTACTGCTTTACGGCACGTTCCAAGTGATTGCGTCCAAACAGCAGCAGTGCCGCGGGAACCGCCGTCACGACCATGCCTGCCCCCACGAGTGTCCGTTGTACGCCAAATGTTGCCGCCAGCCACGGGGCAATCGCCAGAGGGGCCACACCAGCGAACATATTGCCAAAGCCCATGACCGAATTGACGCGACCAAGCTGCTCGAGCGGAGCCGTCGTCTGCACAATGGTGTTGTGGAGCGGGTTGACGACACCCCAAGCTATACCCAGGGCGATCTGGCCGACAAGGGCCACGCCCACGTACGGTGTCCCCACATAGAGCAGACTTCCCAGGCCCACGGACATAAGCGCCACGAGCAGCGTTTTAAGGTTGACCAGGTGCGGCGGCAAGCGGAGCGCGAGCACGGCACCCAGCACCGCGCCGACACCGCAGGCAGACGAGAGCCAGCCCATCCACTCAACGCCAACGTGCAGAACATCGCGATAGAAAAACGACTCGAGCGGATCGAAGGCACCGTAGCCAAAGTTCGAAAGAAAAATGATGCAGAAAAGTAGCGCGAGGACGCTGTTGGTGAAGACCGTCTTGATGCTGGCTGCGAAGGTGGCGCGGGCGGGCGTGCTAGGGTTGGAGCTTCGTCCCGCACGCTCCCCTTCCTCTGTCGAATCGGTATCCGCATGCCCGACGATATGGCTGGTCTGCGGCCTAAAGCCCCAACCGACGACGAACGCCAGCACGGTAAAGAGCATCATAAGCACGAACACCGCGCGCGACGACGCAGCCGCCGCGACAAAGCCGCCCAGCGTGGGGCCAACGATGATACTCACGTTTGAAAACATGGCGATGGCGGAGTTGATGTCTTTGAGCTCGACAGGATCGTCGGTGAGGTAGGCCGGATAGGACGTGGCGATGGGCTGGGCGAATCCCATCGTAAAGCCCAGAAACACCGCGCCGAGCAGGACGACGCCGGTCGCGCTACCAAAGGCGATGATTGCCGCGCCAGTTGCAAGAGCGCCGATGATGCTCAGCAAGAAATGGCGGCGCGGACCCCAGGCGTCGAACGCCGCGCCGCCCGCAAAGGACCCCAGGATCACAAATACATTCATAAACAGGACGGCCAGCGATGTCGCCACGACTGAGGCATCGTCTGCATAGGTGAGCGTTCCGATGACGCCGATAAAGTAGCTGGTCTGAAAACCGGTGTAGATGAGGAAGCGCATTGCCACCAGGCGCTTGGCCTGCACGGACAGCGACGATTGAGGCTTTGAGAAAAGAGATGCGAGCATGGAGACTCCTTGTTTCATACGAATACGGGCGGTGGGCATTCGCCACCGTCTGTCAAATCAATCTATCCGCATGAAACGTTAAGGACACATCAAGCCCCTTTTCTCCGTTTTTCGCCCGTCATGAACTACTTGGTAGATTGTAAGGCATGTCCCACACATCTACCAAAGCAAAAACCACCACAAAGGTGCCTGGCCCCTTTGTGGTGGAAATGACGTTTGCCCAGATAAAACCTGCCAAAATAAACCTGTCCCTTTTTGGCATGTTATGGCAGCGCAGCGAGCCGGTTCCAAGTGCCCCAGGTCGCCCCGAAAGAGGAGCGACGCGTACTTTGGTACGCGAGCGACGGCTTGAGGGGCGAGATGGAGTGCTTGGGGCCGGCGCAGCGTCAAGCCTTAAAGGTGGTCTTGGATAAGATCGCAGATGGCTCGGGCGTCGTTGATGTTGATGGCTCGGGTCGCAAAGCCGGCGTCGAAGGCCTGACGTGCCAGGGCTTCGTTGCAGGCAAGGGCTAGCGTGTGACCGTCGACCAGGTCGAGCGAGCTCTTGCCGCGCAGACGGTCGACACCGGAGCGCGCGACGACGATGTTGTCGAAGCCCTCGGTCTTGTAGCCCTCGATGATCACCACGTCGACATCGTTGTAGCGTGACAGCAGCTCGCGCGCGGGCATCTCGTCCTCCTCGCGCGTGTCGGCGTACTCCGCCCAGCGCGTGGCGCAGATGAGGCCCACGTGCTTGGATCCGGCCTGGTGATGGCGCCAGGTGTCCTTAGCGGGCACGTCGATATCAAAGCCGTGGTGCCCGTGATGCTTGAGCGAACCCACGCGCAGGCCGCGGCGGGTGAGCTCGGCAATGACCTTCTCGACGAGCGTGGTCTTGCCCGAGTTTTGGTAGCCGATAAACGCGATCGCGGGGACGGCCGGGGTCAGGGCCGCAGGCGCGACGGCGACGGGTGCGCTCGCGATCGCGGCACCGTCAGCGGCCACGGCCTCAGCAGCAGCGGCCTGACGCTCTGAACGATCCCACACGCCCGAGCGGCCACCTTCCTTGTGCAACAGGCGCACGTCGACAATCTCCATGCCGCGATCGACGGCCTTGCACATGTCATAGATGGTCAGGCACGCGGCGCTCGCGCCGGTCAGGGCCTCCATCTCAATACCGGTCTTGCCCGTCACGCCGGCTGTGACCAGCACATGAAAGCCGACCTGCCCGTCCGCGCGCGACGGCGCCCAGCCCTCGGGCACGTCCTCGACGGGCGTCCCCGCCGGCGCGATGGGCGCAATGTCGCACTTACTCTTGGTAATGAGCAACGGATGGCACATGGGGATGATGTCGCTCGTGCGCTTGATGGCCATGATGCCCGCCACGCGCGCGCAGGCAAGCACGTCGCCCTTTTTGGCGCGGTCCTGCAGCACCATGGCTTGCGTCTCGGGATGCATGAGGATGGTGCCCTCGGCGATGGCGATACGATGGGTCTCGGCCTTGTCGGACACGTCGACCATGCGTACCTCGCCCTTGGCGTCCACGTGCGTCAGCTCGTCGCGACGGGCATCACGGGTGGGCTCGGCTGCAGCGCTGGAAGTCGGCTGTGCGGCAGTGACAGCATCGCCAGCCGCAGCCGTGACTTTGCGGGCAGACATCGCGGCCCTGCGAGCGGCCTTGGTGGCATCGGCGTACCTGCTCTTGGCCATATGATCATCCTCCGATTTGGGACATAAATCGTTGCGTGCCCTCAATTATCGCGTGTTCCTGCGGTTTGTGGGCGACGGCATCGCGCCAAATCGAAAGTACCTGCATATCATCACCACGGCGCAGGGCGTCGCGCACCGAATACTCGGCATCGCTGAACAGGCACGGACGCACGTTGCCATCGGCCGTCAGGCGCAGACGGTTGCAATTCGCACAAAAATGGTTAGACATGGCGCTAATAAAGCCGACCGTTCCCACCGCGCCCGGAAAGTGCCAATAGCGCGCAGGGCCCGCACCGGCAGGAGCGTCGTTGATGTCGAGCGGCTCGAGCTCGCCCAGACCCACCGCGGCGGCCCCGGCATTGATGCGCGCCCGCAGCTCGTCGCTCGGCACGGTATCGCTCGCATCCCACAGCGCCGGATTGAGCGCGGGCGCATGCGGGTCCACAGCGCAATGCGAGCTCGTGTGCTCGTCGCCAATAGGCATGTATTCGATAAAGCGCAGGTGAATGGGACGGTCGATAGTCAGACGCGCGAGAGCCGCCACATCCTGGTTGAGTCGGCGCACCACAACGCAGTTGACCTTAACGGGCTCAAAGCCCCAAGCCAGCGCCGCGTCGATGCCAGCCACGGTCTGCTCGAGTCGACCCAGGCGCGTGATCTTTCCAAAAAGCGTAGGGTCGAGCGTGTCGAGCGAGATGTTGACGCGGTTAAGCCCCGCGTCTTTGAGCTGCGGCGCCAGCTTGGGCAGCAAGGCGCCGTTGGTGGTAAGCGAGATGTCCTCGATCTGCGGGATCGCGCGGATGTCGCGAATAAGCGGGATGATACGGCGGCTGACCAGCGGCTCGCCGCCCGTCAGGCGCACGCGGCGAATGCCCTCCCCCGCCACCAAGCGCACAAAGCGGGCAATCTCCTCGGCGCTGAGAAGCTCATCGTGTGCGCGGGGTGCCACGCCATCGGCCGGCATGCAGTAAATGCAACGGAAATTGCACTTGTCGGTAACGGCAATGCGCAGGTAGTTGATATCGCGGCCAAAGCCGTCATGTTGCACGTGCCCGTCCACGCAGCCCTCCCCTCACGCGGCGTTTTATTCTTCGGAAAACATAATACCCCACGGGAGAATCCTGCCGACACCCGTACGACAGGACAGGTCGCTTCGAGCAAGACCGGCTTCCCAAGCCCATCCTCAGCACGCAAACCATCACAACATTCGATGCTTTTCCCGATTTTGGCAAAAAACGTCGAATGTTGTGATGGTACGCCTACCCGCAGCGCCCCGCAGAAGGACCAAAGCGCCCCTAAAGACCGCTGTCCCAGTGCCGAATCACGAATTCTCGCAGGTCGTTCTGCCGCTTTTGGAACGCTTCGCTTCGGTCGCACTTAAGGCCTATCGCGAGTGCGATGGCGTTCATCGCCCGGTGCAATTGCAGCTGATGGGCAAACTGAGTCCCGGTGAGAACGATCATCCTAAAGCCCAGCGCGCTCAGCACGGTCATGCGCTCCGCATCCGACGCGCTGCGCTGTTTATCAAGATGGTCCGAACCGTTGTATTCAATCCCCGTACCGCTCGCAGGCGCATATACGTCGATCTCGAAAAACCCGGCCTTTGCGAGATACTTGAACTCGTTGGGAACATCGACCCGATGGTTGAGCTCAACCTTGACGTATCCTAGCCCGCCCTGGGAACGTTTTGCTACGACCATGATTGTGGTAGCCGTCTCCATGGGCGATCGCGCGCCATCGTGCACGCGCTTGAGCACGGCGGCCGCGCGTATGGCCCCCTGACGAGATCGGTTCTCATTGCAATAGGCAATCAAGTCGGCAACGGTATACCTCTGCCCCATCTCGATATAATCGCCTGTCGACAGATGATTCAGATGGTATCGGGCACAGATTTCGTAGCCATATTCCAACTGCTCGGGCTCGCTCATCCACGAACCCGCCTGGACAAAGCACATGACCTCATCAACCACCAGAAGGCCCTCTGCCACCTCGATAAGATGCCCTGGAGGTACCGGCGCCCCAAACACATGGCACCTAAATCCAGCCGGCGTCGAGCGCTCAAAATCGAAGTTGACGAGCGTATCGATATGATTGAGCTCTTCTCGTGGAATACCAAGCGAAACCAGATAGTCAGTAGCGATCCCAACTGCCGTCGAAGCCCTCAGCCCCTTGGCATCGAGTCCCAATTTGGGCAGGCTCGCGGTCGGCTCCGCCTCGTTAGCAAGCGAGTCCTCATCGTATAGACTGCTTGCTCGCGAGAGCGGCTCGGACGGGCGCGCCACGTTGTGGTACAGCCAGGCAGTCTTATGGGACAGGACGATCGGCAGGTCCATGAGCCCTCCAATGGAGTCGGATAACCAACCTTATTCCCCTGCCCACGGGTCCGCACACCTTCGTGCGCAAGAAAGCGATTCCACCCGGTCGAGTGGTAGAAAAACCATCACAACATTCGATGCTTTTCCCGTTTTTGGCAAAAAACGTCGAATGTTGTGATGGTTTGAGGCGAGGTGAGGGGCACGAAGAGGTCAAAGCATTGTGCTCGGAGCGTGACTTTTTCACCCCGATGCCAGCACAAACCTTGACTCTACAATCGTTGTAGGGTTTTCACTACACTGGTACGTAAACAAACCCAGCCAGAAAGCCCCGCCCATGGAACACGACCTCACACGCGGCAATGTCCTCAAGACCATCGCGGTCTTTGCCCTGCCCTATATGCTCTCGTACTTTTTGCAGATGCTCTACGGCATGGCCGATCTGTACATGATGGGGCAGTTTAGCGGCGCTGCCGGCATCACCGCCGTGGGCAATGGCGCGCAGACGCTCTATATCATTACCGTGGCGCTTGTGGGCCTGGCCATGGGAACGACGGTCATCGTCGGCCACGCCGTGGGTTCGCGCCGCTTTGACCGCGCCGAGGCTGCCATCGGCAACACCATCACGCTCTTTATGGGCGTCTCGGTGGTGCTGGCCGCTGTCCTGCTCGCACTGTGCCCGCAGATCGTGGCACTCATTGGCACGCCAGTCGAAGCGGTCGAAGGCACTGCCGCCTACCTGCGCATCTGCTTTGTCGGCATTCCGTTTATCGCCGCATACAACATCCTCTCGGCCATCTTTCGCGGCCTGGGCGATTCGCGCTCGCCCATGTACGTGATCGGCGTGGCATGCATCATCAACATCGCACTCGATTTTCTGTTTATCGGCCACATGGGACTCGGTCCCGTAGGCGCGGCACTCGGCACGGTAACCGCCCAGACGGCAAGCGTTGCCCTTGCGCTCGTGTGGCTCAAGAGCCGCCGCACGAACATTCACGTTAAGCGCAGCGACCTGCGTCCCCAGCCCGAGGTGCTCGGCAGCATTCTTAAGATCGGCGTGCCCGTGGCCGTACAGGACGGCTGCATCCAGGTGGCGTTTATGTTTATCACCGTCATCGCCAACCACCGAGGGCTCGTCGACGCCGCCGCCGTGGGCCTGGTCGAGAAGATGATCAGCTTTTTATTCATTGTGCCGAGTTCCATGGGCGCCACCGTCAGCGCACTCACGGCGCAAAACGCCGGCGCGGGCAAGGGCGACCGCGCGCGTCAGGTGCTCAAGGACGCCATGACGATCTCGGTAGTGTACGGCTGCCTGATCACGGTGCTGATGTGGCTGGTGGCGCCGGCGTTTATCGGCTTTTTTGCCAAGGACGCTGCAGTAGTCGCCGCCGGCACCGGCTATATGCGCAGCTACATTTTCGACGCGATTTTTGCCGGCATCCACATTTGCTTTAGCGGCTTTTTCGCTGCATACGGCAAGAGCTACATCGGCTTTGCGCACAACGTGCTGGCGGTGGCGCTCATTCGCGTGCCGGGCGCGTGGCTGCTGTCGAACGCCTATTCCGATACGTTGTTTCCCATGGGCATCGCTTCGCCGTGCGGGTCCATTCTGTCGGCGGTCATTTGCGTGATTGCATTTACCGTACTCAACCGCCGCGGGGCTTTTGACAAGTTGGTGGCGTAGCGGGGCAACGCGAGATTGCCCTGATCGATGACATCATCAGCGACGACCCGGCAACCTACGTGACGCAGATCACGGTGCCGGTTGCCCCAGCAAAGTAAGAACCGCCCGGAAGGCATCGTGCTTCCGGGCGGTTCTTCAATTTGGTTATCGACGCCTTAAGCCTCCGGCACCTGACCAGTCGCCAGGATCTGCTCGAGGGCGTCCTCGTCCAGCACGGGTACGCCCAGCTGCTCGGCTTTGGTGAGCTTGGAGCCCGCTTTGGGGCCGGCAACCAGATAGCTCGTCTTCTTGGACACGCTGCCCGAGACCTTGGCGCCGAGCACCTTGAGCGCCGCGCCTGCCTCGTCGCGGGTGCGGTTGACGAGCGTGCCGGTGAGCACGAAGGTCAGACCCGCGAGCGGTTGTGCATCGGCGAGCTCGCCCGCCACGCCCGCGTCGGCTGCGGCTTGTGCATGCGCGGCGCCCAAGTCGACCTCGAGCGACAGACCCGCCTGGCGCAAACGCTCCAGCACGGCAAGGTTTTCGGGCACGGCCAGGAACTGCTTGACGCTCGCCGCAATCTTGGGACCGATGCCCTCGCACTCGGCGATGTCCTCTTCACTCGCCAAGATGAGCTTATCAATCGACAGGAATCGCTCGGCGATGACCTCGCCCACGCTCTTGCCCACGTGGCGGATGCCCAGGGCAAACAGCACGCGACCGAGCGGCTGGCTCTTGGACTTGTTGAGCTCGGCGATGATTTTCTCGGCCGTCTTGAGGCCCACCGGGATGGGGTCGCCCTTCTTGACGCCCTTTTTGCTGTTGGAGCTAGCGTACACGCGCCCTGTGTCCAGGCCTGCGATGTCGTCGACCGTGAGCTGGTAGAAGTCCGCGACATCGTGGATCAGGCCGGCAGCGATCATCTTGTCGACGATCTCGTCGCCCAGGCCGTCGACGTCCATGCAGCCGCGGCTTACCCAGTGAAGCAGGCGCTCCTTGAGCTGTGCGGGACAGTCGATGGACACGCAGCGGTAGGCAACCTCGCCATCCTCGTGGACCACGGGGCTACCGCACACGGGGCAGACCTCGGGCATGTGCCAGTCGACCGAATCGGCCGGGCGTTTATCGAGCACCGGACCTACGACCTCGGGAATCACGTCGCCCGCCTTGTGCACGATGATAGTGTCGCCCTCGCGCACGTTTTTGCGACGGATCTCGTCGATGTTGTGCAGCGTGGCGCGCGCGATGGTGGAGCCGGCAACCGTCACCGGGTCGAACTCGGCGACCGGTGTGAGCACACCGGTGCGGCCCACCTGGATGCGAATCTCGCGCAGGACGGTCTGCTTTTCCTCGGGCGGGAACTTAAAGGCGATGGCCCAGCGCGGTGCGCGGGCGGTAAAGCCCAGGTCGAGCTGCTGCTGGAAGCTGTCGACCTTTACGACCACGCCGTCGATGTCGTAGTCCAGGTCACCGCGGTGTTCGAGCGCCTGGGCACAGAACTCGTGGACCTCGGCGGGTGTGGCACAGCGAGCCACGTTAGGGTTGACGCTAAAGCCGGCGCTACGCAGCCAATCGAGGAACTCGCGCTGGCTGTGGACGTGCAGCGGATCGGTATCGGCGATGGCATAGATAAAGGTAGCGAGATCGCGGCGCGCCGTGACCTTGGGGTCCTTTTGGCGCAGGCTGCCGGCGGCAGCGTTGCGCGGGTTGGCGAAGGGGTCGCGCCCCTCGGCATCGGCCTCGTCGTTCAGGCGCACAAAGCTGCCCTTGGGCATATAGACCTCGCCACGGACCTCGATGGTGCGCTCGCGGTCGGCGCCCATGTGGGCGAGCGCCGGCTCGGACAGGTGCATGGGCACATCCTTGATGGTACGGACGTTGAGCGACACGTCCTCGCCCGTGGTGCCATCGCCGCGTGTGGCTGCGCGTACGAAGGTGCCGTTTTGGTAGGTAAGCGCCACGCCCAGGCCGTCGATCTTAAGCTCGCAGGTATAGGTGACGCTGCCGGCACCGAGCGCATCCTCGGTGCGCTGGAGCCACGCGTCGAGTTCGTCCAGATCCATGGCATCGTCCATGGAATACATGCGCGCCATATGCGTGACCGGCGTAAACTGCTCGCTCACGTACCCGCCCACGCGCTGGGTATAGCTGTCGGGCGTCACCAGGTCGGGGTAGGTGGCCTCAATTTCCTGCAGCTCAACGAGCATCTTGTCAAAGGCGGCGTCCGTGATCTCGGGCGCATCGAGCATGTAGTAGCGATAGGCGTGGTAATCGAGCTCGTGGCGCAGCTCGGCCGCACGCGCTGCCGCCTGGGCACGGGCATCGGCCGGTACGGCGGTATCCGTGCTCGCGGGCGTTTCGGTATCGATGTCCACGCCGTCACCAAACAGGCTCGATTGCTCCATAGCGGCACTCCTTCGCTCGATTTCAAACGGATACTAGAGTACCACCGGTCGCAATGAGGCCGAATAGCGGTCTCGAACCGCACCGAATCGGCAGCCGCCAGACTGGGGTGGATCGCGCGATCAAACCATGCCCCTGTCAGTTCCAAATGATCCGTTTTCCTCCGTCCCCAACGGATCAATAAGAAAAAAGGGCTGTCCCACGTTGATGGGACAGCCCCCTCTGGCATCGGTATGTGTGGAGTGGCTCGTTAGTAACCCTGGCCGTAGCCTTGACTCTGGCCCTGCCCTTGCTTGCCCAGCAGTTCCTCCAGATACTGGCGCAGCTGCTCGTCGGTAATACCGCCGTTGCCGGTGTCGGTCGCGCTGTCGTCCTGCTGCTGATTCTGCAGCTTCTCATCGGAACCCAGCTCGACGGTAACCTTTTTCTCTTCCTTGCCGCGCATGAGCGTGATCTCGACCTTCTCACCCACCTCGTGGCTGCGCAGCGCGATGATCAGGCCATCGGCGCTCGTAATCTCGTCATCGCCCAGCTTGGTGATGACGTCGCCCTCCTGGATACCGGCCTTGGCGGCGGGGCCGTCCTCGACGACGCTCGCCACATACGCGCCACTATCGGTGCTCAGCTTGTTGGTGCGGGCGTTGAGCGCGTTGACGCTCGAAAGCGTGGCGCCCAGGTACGGATGCACCGGCGTCTTGCCGTCGATGATCTGGTCGGCAATGTTCTTGGCGTAGTTAACGGGAATAGCAAAGCCCACGCCCGAGCTGGAGCCCGAATAGCTCTCGATGAGCGAGTTGATACCCACCAGCTCACCGTTGTCGTTAACGAGCGCGCCGCCGGAGTTGCCCGGGTTGATGGCGGCATCGGTCTGGATCATGTTGGCATAGATGGTGTTACCGTTGGTAGAGCTCATGGCCGTGGAGCGATACAGCGCCGACACGATACCCGTGGAGACAGACTGCTCGTTGCCGAACGGCGAGCCGATCGCCATGACCCACTCGCCCACGTTGAGCTTGGAAGAGTCGCCGATCTCGATCGGCGTGAGCTTAGAGGCGTCAGCATCCTTGAGCTTGATGACGGCTAGGTCGCTCGAAGCATCGTTGCCCACGAACTCGGCCTCGTAGGTGGTGCCGTCGTCCATGGTCACCACGTACTGGTCATAGCCATCGACCACGTGGTTGTTGGTGAGGATGTGGCCCTCGGTATCGAGCACAACGCCCGAACCGACGCTGCCCGAGCCGTCCGACTCGTCGGCAGACTGCGAAAGCGAGCCATTCTGGCCGCCGCTCGAAGTGGCGGTAATGGAAACCACGGAGGGCAGCGCCTTGGCAGAGACGGCCTCGGCCAGCGTGGTGTCCTCGGAGTCGATCGTAATCTTTTGCGTCGATGAACCCGAAGCACCCGCCGTCACGGCATTCTTTCCGCTGCCAATGTTGAGCGTGCCACTCATAATGAGCGCAATGACCAGCAGGGCGCCGCATGCACAGCCGGCGAGCGCCGTAATAAAGATCGGCAGCTTTTTGGTCTTAGTCTTGACCACGGTGTGCTTGTTTACAACCTGCTGGCTGCCCAGCGGCTTTCCGGTCTGCGTGTCGTAGGCCTGCACGTAAGGAATGTTACTGCCATCGGCAGGCGTCGACTCCACCTGCACGCGCGGCTGCTGCTGGGTCTCGCCGGCGTTGCCCGCATCCTGGGGACGCTGGGAATCGTACTCGCTCATAGCTGCGATCCTTTCGTCAAATAACCAAAGGCCCGCCAAACATGTGGCGGGCCATCATTGTTCACGTTGAGTTGTACCCCAAGCTGGGCAGTCCCGAGCACTAGATGCCAAGATTTCAGCTTTGCTTAAGTAATGACATGCTTATAGGCCAATTCGTTTTATGCCGTCATGTCTATTCGATATAACAGTCGATAGCAAAGCTATATGTTGAATCGTTAATGAAGTCCGTAATCGTCGCGCCCATGCCTGATCCGCACGTCCACTTATCCTTCTCCGCGTCGTATGGCGTTGGCCCCCACCCCGTTCCATATGATGCTTCGCCTTCTGCGAAGTAGTTCATCACATATTTATCTTTCTGCATGAGCGCATACCAAGCGTTTGCATACATCACAAGCGGATCGATTTGGACTATCGAGTACTTTCCGGAACGAATCTCAATTTCTGTTTTATCGTTATAATAAGCGACTGTGAGCTCAATCTTGGCAAGCAGCGGCAACGTTTCATCTGATTCCCTCTGGATTGTTATGACATCACCGGCCATAGCGTCGGCAGACACAGTTTTGCTCTCTGGCGTGAAAATAGTCTCTCTGCTTCTTGTTCGCGTTTTTTCATTGCCATTTTCATCTCTGACCACCGTGTCGACCACGAGCGTCAATCGCTTCTGAGCGTCCGGCAACTCCACGGCTTCTGCCATCCCGGCTCGCATCAAAATAGGAGCCCCCGCCATCAGACCTAAGAACTGCTTTCTATCAATCATTCTTCATTCCCCTTGTCTACTTGATTTGACTTTCTCAGCTGAATGGGGATACAGAACAGTCCCGTCAAGTTCCTTATCTTCCACAAAAACTAGAATCCATTTATCACCTGCTTTCAACCCTGAGACATATCCGGAACTTGACTTACGGCGCATATCGATTCTCTTACGGCAACCACTTGGCATAAGCGCCTCAAATTGCCCGTTATGAACATCCGATAGAGCGCGCACCTCGACTGCAACAACCGTGTCGTTTTCTCCCCCATTAGTCGCCCTTAACAGAAAGAAGCTCGCTGCGGTGAGCAAAGCAAAGGAAAGCACCAATAGGAGCATTGCCCTTCGAATGAACTTGTCGCCGTTCACGAGTACAATCAACCCTTGCAATATGTGCCATCGTGAGACGTGTAAATTGATACGTCATATGGAAGAAACTGTAGCTGGTTTGTCCATCCATTCCAAACAACAAGCAGGTACTTCTTGGCATTCGAGTATGTGTTATGCATTGCCACGTAGCCCACAACTGCCATTGCGTGCCCGCTGCCATTTGACCGGAGCCTTCCAGAGAAAATACTCAGATTCCCCGAGTCGGTATTCACCCTAAAGGAATCCCATGACGGATACCAAACGAATGACGTCTCAAGCTCCTTGCCTCGTCTTGCACAAAACTCCTTTAAGGCCGGAGCGGGTTTATCAGGAGAAGTCTTGCCTTGAGTAAAGTACAGACCAGTCGCTTGATCATATTTCTTTTCTTCTTCTTCCCATGTCCCCGACAGCCTCCAAAGCTCCGAGTATAAATCGGACAATTTAAGGCGGTTCAAAGTCACATAGTGACTGCTAACTGCAAACATTGCCGAAACAGCGCAAGCATAAGTCCCCGTTTCTTTGATAACTTCTGTTTGCGTTGGCGTTATTATTCCCGAAACCGTTTTGCTCGCATCAACAACATATCCCTGTTTATACAAATCCTTGGCAGATACAAAAACGTCATCGAAATGTTCCGGCGATCCGCTGCGATTGCCTCCCGAGGACAATTTATTTGGTACTTTTTTTCCACTTGCGTCTAAAACAATGTTTTTATCTAAGTCGGCAACGCCAACAGTTAGCTCGTCAATCTTTAACGCAACGACGTTATCCGAGGATGCGAGGAGTGCAATTTCTTCGCTTGCACTCTCGATAGGTAAAAGAGCGTTCGGAGCCAAGCAGTATTCGCTGATCCACCAAGATCGCTCTGAATCAAATACGACGTAGCCATAGTTAACGTCATCCCGCTTCGCACGAACGATATACCCGATTGATTCCCCATCGGAATTCACCATTTTTACTGGGTCACAAGCGGTCACCGGCTCATCCGATACATCATCAAAGAAAGCCTGCGCTTGCTCCACAGCTATTTGCGGTGTGACACGGACCAAGTCGTCGTCTCCAAAAACCAACCTTGGAGACATCAGGGCGGCAAGCAACACTATGAATCCGACAATCACCTTTCTCGAATAACGCATTTCTTCCTCCATCCGTGTAGTAGGGAGATACGGTAACTAAATGATATTCTCTAGATAGTGTTATACGTTTGATATTGTTTTTACTGACACACTTTTAATCGGTGAAAGGTCTTCTTTTCGCCCTAAACGAGAAAAGGGTACTGGAGAAATCTCCGGTACCCTCACATTGCCCTCTATTTACTTGCTAGTCCTTAAACAGATAGCCCACGCCGCGGACGGTGGTGATGTGCGCCGCGATCTGCGGGCCCACCTTGGAGCGGATGCGTCGGATATGCACGTCGACGGTGCGCGTACCGCCGCAGTACTCAAAGCCCCACACGCGGTGCAGCAGTACCTCGCGGCTGTAGGCGCGGTTGGGATGCGTCGCCAAAAAACTCAGCAGCGAGTACTCCATCAGCGTCAGGTCAATGGGCTCGCTATCGAGTGTCACCTGGTAGGTGGCCAGGTTGATCTCAAGGTTATCGATGTTGAGCACATCATCGGAGGCGACGGGCTCCTCCTCGCCCATCAGACGCTGTGCACGAGCCTTGAGCTCGTTGGGCGTCGCCGTGGGACATACAAAGTCGGCATGCGCATGATTCGGCAGGCGCAGGGTGCCGAGCGCCTCGTCGTCGACGATCACCAGCATGGGAACACCGCCGCGATCGTCGAGCCACTTGGCAATCTGATCGATGCGGTCGCTGCGGATGCCATCGGAATCGAGGATCAGCAGGTCAAAGTCGTGCGCCGCAGTTGGCGAATCGGGGGTGGCCAGACTCACCTCGACACCCAGGGTGGTCGTCAAGCTGCGGGCAAACTCGTGGAAGCGCGTCGTGCGCGCCATGAACAGGGCACTCTTTTCGGACATATCGGCCTCCAAAGAAATGAGCTCAATCGTACTGGGACAAGCCAGCGCGATTAGGAGTTCGCCAGGTAGTGCTTGATCTCCCATTCGGTGATCGTGGACTCAAACTTATGCCACTCGTCGCGCTTCTTTTTGAGGAAGAAGCTATGGATGTGCTCGCCGAGGGCATCCTTCATAAACTGCGAGTCCTCAAACACGTCGAGCGCCTCTTTGAGCGAGCGCGGCAGCGGCGCGTAACCGGCCTCGAGCATCTGACGGCCGGTGAGCTTGAGCGTCTCGGCCGTTGCCTCGGGCGGGAGCTCCAGCTTGCGCTCGATGCCGTCGAGACCAGCCGCCAGCGTGACGGCGTTGACCAGATACGGGTTAGCCATGGGATCGGGGCTGCGAAGCTCAATGCGTGTGGAAAGCTGCTTGCCGGGCTTGTAGACCGGGATGCGGATCATGCTTGCGCGGTTGCGCAGGCCCCACGTGGCGTACTGCGGCACGGAGTCGCCGCCCGTGGTGATGCGCTTGTACGAATTGACCGTGGGGTTGGTGATGGCGCTAATCTCGCGCGCGTGCGCCAAGATACCGGCCATATAGTGCTTGGCGACGTCGGAGAGATGGTACTTCTCGTCGCCCTCGCCCCAAAAGACGTTGTTGCCGTCATGGTCGAACAGCGACTGATGCAAAAACATGGCGCTGCCGTCCTCGCCCGCCAGCGGCTTGGGCATAAAGGAGGCGTGGCAGCCGCTCTCGTAAGCCTGCTGCTTAATGATGAGCTTGGCCGTGGTAATGGCGTCGGACATGCTCAGGGCCTCGGCGTGGCGCAGGCTCATGCCGTGCTGTGAGCGACCGGCGGCGTGGAAGGTGTACTCCACGGGCACGGACATCTTCTCGAGCGTGAGGACCGTGTTACGACGCAGGTCGCGAGCGGCATCGCTCACCGAAAGATCGAAGTAGCCCACGTTGTCGAGCGGCTCGGGCGTGTGCTCGTCGGGGAAGTAGTAATACTCCAGCTCAGCGCCCACGTTGAGCAGATAGCCAGCCTTCTCGGCCTTGCGGAACATGCGGCGCAGGGCATCGCGCGGGTCGCCGGCAAACGGCTTGCGATCGGGAGTGCACACGTCGCAGAACACGCGGGCGACGCCGTTGTGGCTCGGGCGCCACGGCAGAATCTGGAAGGTCGAGGCATCGGGGAACGCCAGCATATCGGCTTCCTCGGGCGTGGCAAAGCCCTCGATGGCCGAGCCGTCAAAGCCAATGCCCTCCTCAAATGCGACCTCGAGGTCCTCGGGGCTAATAGCAAAGTTTTTGAGGCGGCCGAGAATGTCGACAAACCACAGACGCACAAAGCGGATATCACGCTGCTCTACGGAGCGGAGTACGTAATCGATGTTCTGCTGGTTCATGTCGCTCCCCTTTCTTTCGGGCGGGTTTCGACTGGTCTATATCGCAGATACTATCGCAGAAAAATGTTTCCGCAGGGTTAAAGCGTATCAAGCGCTCAAAAAACGTGTGTGAACAGGCTGGTATGACAAGTGATTATCGCTCGGATTCGGAAACAATTCGCCTACACGCTCGTTCCAGCGCCGGAAACTCCATCGTCACCGCATCCCAAACAACCGATCGGTCGACATTGCCGTAATCATGCGCGAGGTAATTTCTCATGCCGATAATTCCACGCCACTCAATTTCGGGATGAAGCCGCTGCGAGCGTTCCGACAACTTGCCCGCTTCTTCCGTCACCCTAAGCGCGCACATCAAAAGGGAGTCCGCCAACGCCCTCGTCCGCACGTCATTCGCATGCAGAAACTGGTCCTCGGTGATATCAAAAGCCTTGATGCGCTCGTTCGTTTCAGCGATGGCCTCCAAGACCTCTTGGGCGCGGAGGCCGTCTGACTTACGCGCGATCATAAAGGATCACTCCTTCGCGCTCGATTACCGCGGCAAGATCGTCATCAAGATAATCGCTCGAGACAAGGTCCACCTGCCTTCCGGTTTCCTTGCGCACTGCCTCGCCAAACGCCGACAACGCAAAAAGACCAAAGCCCTGCTCGCGATCGACTTCGAGGCGCAAGTCGATATCACTATCTGCACGCGCCTCGCCACGGGCATACGATCCAAATAGGATCACGGTTTTGATGGCGGGAATCGGGCTGGCTGCCTCGCGGACGGCGGACTCAATCTGAGCGGTATCCAAAATGCCCGCTGCGGCGCTTTCGCTCGCAGAGCTTTTACCGAGTGAAGGCACAAACGGCAGCGAGCGCTCGCGCAACATCTGCCTCATGAACATATTGACCGCAACGGACGAAGTCATGCCGAGTTCTTCGCACAGCTCGGCAAATGAATCTTTAATTGACGAGTCCACTCGAACACTCAGCACAGACGCAGCCATGGATACCTCCTGTATGACATTGTCTATATAATATCACACAGACTAGCGCGAGGTCGAAGCGCGGTGTTCGATGTGACCGGGGATCTCGATGCGCTTGGGGGCGAGCTTTGCGGCGTCGCCCACCGTAGTGGTAACGACGTCGATGCGCTCGGACAGACGCTCGATTACGCGCTCGGCGATGGTGTGGGTGTCTTGCGCGGCCGTGGTCACACCGCCAAAGAGCACGTGGTTCCAGGGGTAATCGTCAAACGTTGCGATCTTAAGGCCCGCCGGCAGCGAGGGACCCAGCTGCGCCAGTGCCTCGGTCAGGCGCAGGAAGACCAGGCCGTTGACGGCAATGAGGCCGAGCTTTTTACCCGCATAGCCGCGGATGGTCTCGTCCAGGCGACTGACACCCTCGGCACCACCGTCCGCCAAGGTGACGACCTCGCCGGCCAGGCCGCGGCGCGAGAGCTCGTCGGCAAACGCCTCAGCGCGCTCACGACGCACGGGGCTGTCATCGCTTGCCTCGGTAAGCAGGCACAGACGCTCGCTGCCCGCAGCAGCCAAGGCGTCTACCAGGCCGGCGACCAGCTCACGGTTGTTAGATGTCACCAGATCGATGCCGCCATCGGCAACATCGCGGTCGAGCAGCACAACGGGTAGGCGTCCCGCTGCCGCGGCGATCGCCTCGTCATTGCCTCCGCAGGTGTTGACGACCAGGCCGTCCACGCCGGCATCGATAAGTCTGGTGAGCGACTCCGCTTCCTTGGCGGGGTCGTTGCCGCTAATGGCCGTCATGAGCGAGCAGCCGCGCGCGGCGGCGCTGGCGGAAAGCCCTTCGAGCATGGCGCTGGAGAACGGGTTGGCGATGTCGGCCAAGATTACGCCGATGAGGTTGGCGCGCGAGCTGCGCAGATTGCGTGCGGCGGCACGTGGGCGATAGCCGGTGCGCTCGATAACCGCCGCGATGCGGGCGCGGGTCTCCTCGGTCATCTGCCCGGGGCGGTTATTGAGATAGCGCGAGACCGTGGCCGGGCTCACGCCCGCCTCGGCGGCAATGTCCTTAATCCTCATCTGCGCCATAGCGCACCCCGTTTCCCAATTGTCAGCAATCTGAGCCATTTTAGGCATTTTTTAAAAATCTCGGTTGCAAAACGCTGTAGGTGAGCAGCATCGTTTTTGTGTCTCGAGCAGATGCGGCGATGGGCTAGATTGACGAGTCTTTCGACAGCTCAAAGTAGTCGGGATGCAAGGCGATAACCGGGCCCTGTTCCTCGGGCATCAGATGCAGGTGCGTCTCTGCCAGGTAGCTCGCCGCGTCGGTATCGCCCTTCTTAATGGCCTCGAGAATTCGGCGATGCTGCCGACGAATCGGCTCCCAATCCAGATCCTGCGACACCATACGCAACCAGTTGTATCGCTCAAAATGTGTGTTGACGCTCTTCATCCAATCCCACAACATGTGGCGGCCGGCAATCTCAAAACACGTCTCATGGAACAGGTTGTCCAGATCGAAAAAGCGACGCGTTTCGCTATGGTCGAGCGACTCGGACTCGGCAAGAATCCGCTCGAGCCGCTGCTTTTGCTCGGGCGTGACGGCAGAGCAGCATTTAATGAGCACGCTTCTCTCGAGTTTCTCGCGCAAGAAACAGGCGTTCTCGGCGCGCTCCATGCTGATTTTTGAGACATAGGTGCCGCTTTTGGGACGCGTTTCCACCAGCTCCTGCTCACGCAAGCGCACAAAAGACTCGCGAATGGGCGTGCGCCCGATTCCCGTCTCCTTTTCCAGACCAATCGCCGAAAGGCGCGTGCCGGGCTTGAGCTCGGCATAGATGATCTTGGAGCGCAATGCGTTGTATGCCTGATCTTGCAGGCTCTGATTATGCTGGTGTTGTTCCATAAAGCCCTCGGATGAAGCTCACGGTTTGTCGAATTTCACCACGTAATACTATCGCATCGACACGCCCCAGCTCCCAATCAGTCTTTTTGGGACGGGGCTCTTTTAGCTACCCTGGCCCGCAGATCGGCCCCCCTTGCCACAAAAGTGGCCCATCTATTACGTTAACACGGATAGCCTCGGCCATACCGAAAACCGTGAAAACAAAACCGCAGGTAGACAGCTTGTCGATTTTCGAAAAAACCGACTATGGTTGACCCCTGCGGCTTAAACGTAGTAGATAGGCCCTTTTCGTGGCGCAGCACTACTGCACCCCAAATTGGCACCCCGAGCCTGTTATAAGTTGCTGTGAAATACGGACGGTTGATAATCAAGGGTTGAAAATCAAGGCGCGCTATACGGCTTGCTATATCTCACTATACTTTGCTGTACGTCGCTGTACTTTGCTATAACTTGACAATAATCGGCCCATTACCATCCGGGATATAACGGACCCCAAGCCAACGCTGGCTTGGGGTCCGTCTTGTACCATGGCTCTTTTGGACTATGAGCGCTCGTATTTCGTGGCCCGCCCGGTTCCCTGCCTTACGATTGCATTCCGTTCAAGCAGAGATTCGAGTGCCGCCAACGTCCGCATGCGGCTCAGCCCCGTCTGTTTTTCAATCTCGCTTCGCGACATAATTCGCCCGCCCGACAAGGCCTTGAGAACCTGGACCTCTTCCTCGGACCCTTCAAAGGCATCGGTAACGGGCAATGTGACGGCCACCATGCCGCCGCGAACATCAAAAATTGGTTGATTGATCGAATCGCGATAGGCACGTCTAATGCGCGCAATTCCCGTACCAAATTTCTCGATGTAATCCAGCTTTAAGAAGGCCTCTGCAACGATGGGGTTTCTGAGCACGGATATCTGCCCATACAGGTATTGTTCCGTCGTCAAACCGGCGGGCAGCGATCCGGGGGAGGTCACAACGACGCGATCATCGTACAGGGCAATTTGAACGTTCGCTCGAACGTCCCACGTCCGATGCACTAAAGCGTTTGCAACAGCTTCGCGGAATGCCTCAAGAGGAATTCGATCGGTTTGGACGCGCTCCATCCCTTCGATACGCTCATAACGGTAGTAGCGTGCAAACATAGCCACCGCCCTGTCCGCCTGCTCAATTGCGGATACATTTGTCGCCGCCTCGCGATCCAAGATCACATCCTCGGTATCGCCAAAACGGACGCAGTCGATGCCTGGAAAATCATTCTTATCCGCTAAAATCGCCGCGGCATTGGTATAGCCATCCTTGCCGAGCAAGCGGAGCGTACGCAAGATATCCGACGTTAGCTCGGAAATGCCGAGGTGTTCAACACACTTATGCTCGAGCGTATGAAAGCTCAAGTCCTGGCGAGCCGACGTGAGCGCGTCGAACGTTACGTTGCTGCCTTCGAGCGTCAGCCTGCCATACTCAAACCGGTCGACCTCCACCGTTGCCGAATCGTTTCGCCTGTAGGCCTTTCCCTTGCTTCGATAGGGTTTGTCCTGTCCCTCATAAACCGTAAGGATTACGGTCCCGTGTTTCTCATCGGGCTCGAGCGTGTAACGGGGAGCGGGGTCCAAGCTGTCATTAATCATGTTCTCGATGCGGAGACACTCTGCGACCGGATCTGCAAGGCCGACAACCACGCCCTCGTCATCAACGCCAAACTCAATCTTGCCCGTCCCATAGTTTGCATAGGCGCTCACCGTTTTAAGAAACGTCGGCGTAACGCTTTCCTTGTATTCGACTGTAGGGCTCTCTCTAACAACCATATGCACAACCCCCTCGTTTCGTACCATTCATAACCGTATTATAAGACGAAAACCGTTTGCGTACTGATTTATATAAGACGCAAACTGTTTTCGTCTTGATTTGCGTACGGAATTAAGACGCATAATTTCGCTTTCGTATGGCTCAATACCGGACGCAGACTGTTTTCGTCTGTCAATACGTCTGAAATCCAAACGAAAAGAGCCCCGAGCTCGTATGAACTCGGGGCTCTTTGTGCCGCACATCTATGAGAGGAAAAATTCGATGCGTACGGGCGCTACCCCATGAAGCCGCCCTGGGATGGCGGCAACCTCGCCGTTACCCGTCTGATGGGTGTGCTCAAGGCATCCGTTCCCCTCTTTATCGACGTAACGGGCAAAAAAGTTCGTCGAGGAGACCATCCGCACGCACCACGGTGTGGCCGACGCCATTGAGACGCGCAACCCCACCGCCGCTCACGATGCGATGTATCTGCACCTGGTCTACAACCGCAATATGATTGCGGAAGGCACACAAACAAAAGGCATTTAAGGCTCGACAATAATCTTTCTTTGATAAAACGCAGGCAGCGAGCGCTTGCGTTTTATCAAATGGTGCAATGGGGTCAGGTTTACATGCATCAACTTAGCGCAAAGTAACCTGGCCCCCACGCAACAAAGGGTTAACTAGAGCTCACAGGCAACCTTGTAGCCATCGCCGATGGCGTCGCGAATGTTACCGCACTTGTTGGCATCGCCCAGCACGTGGGTGGCAACACCGGCTGCAGCCAGGTCGTCTGCCAGCTTGGTATTGGGACGATAGCCCATGGCAAGCACCAGCGTATCGGCACCGGTGATGGTGTGGACCTCGCCGTCCTTCTCGTAGCTGATAGCATCCTCGGTAATCTCGGTCACCTTGGCCTCAGTCAGCACGTGGACACCCTTGGAGAGCATGCGCGTGATGAGCACCGCGCGGCCGGCACCGCCCTCGTTGGCGGCGAGCGTCTTGGTCATCTCGATGACGGTGACATCGCGATTGGCCGGCGACAGGTCGTTGACCAACGGGGCCAGGTAATCGGCCGTCTCGCAGCCGACGGTGCCGCCGCCCACGATGACGATCTTCTTGCCCGGAAAAGCCTTGCCGCCCAACAGGTCGTCAGCCGTCATAACCTGCTTAAAGCCCTGCATGAAGGCCGGAGCGATGGGCTCGGCGCCATAAGCTAGGACGACCTCGTAGCCGGCGTAGTCACGCTGAATGTCCTCGGCAGTAAGCTCAGTGCCAAATACGCACGTGACGCCGGCCTCGGCCAGGCGACGGTACTGGTACTTGATCACACGAGTGAGCTCCTGCTTTGCCGGCGGAACGGCCGCGATGCGCATCTCGCCGCCCGGTTCGTCCTGCTTATCCACGAGCACCACGTTATGGCCGCGCTTGGCGGCAATGTAGGCCGCCTCCATGCCAGCGGGACCGGCGCCCACGACGAGCACGTTCTTGGCCTCGGCGGCAGGCTCGTAGCCGGCCTCGTCGCGCTCGACGTCCGGGTTGACGGTGCAGGAGATGCGCTTGCCAAACATGATGCCGTTCAGGCAGCGCAGGCAGCCGATGCAGGGACGGATCTCGTCGGCGTTGCCGGCAGCCGCCTTATTGCAGAACTCGGCATCGCACAGATTGGCGCGGCCCATCATGCAGATGTCGGCGGCGCCGTCCTCGATCAGCTCCTCGGCGATCCAGGCCTCGTTGATGCGGCCGACCGTGGCAACGGGAATGTTGACGTGCTTCTTAATCTCGCGCGAGCAGGCGGCATGCGAGGCCTGCTGCGTACCGGCGGCGGGAATTGCGGAGCCACGCTTGATGGTGGTGCCGCCCGACACATGAATCATGTCGACGCCGGCCTTCTCCAGGCGACGCGAGACGTAGATCATGTCGTTGAGGGTCAGGCCGCCATCGGTGTACTCGTCGCCCGAGATACGGACGTCGATAATGAAGTCCTTGCCGCAGCGCTCGCGAATCTCGGCGATGACCTCGAGCAGGAAGCGCATGCGGGCGTCGAGCGAGCCGCCGTACTCGTCGGTACGCTTGTTGTAGAGCGGAGTCAAAAAGCCGCCGAGCATACCGTGGGCGTGCGCCGCATGGACCTCGACGCCATCGACGCCGGCCTTCTGCATACGCACGGCAGCGTCGCCGAACTGATGCGTGAGCTCGTGGATCTCGTCAACCGTGATGGGACGCGGTGCCTCGCGGGCATAGGACGGGCCCACAAAGGACGGGGCGATCAGGCGCGGCGTGCCTGGAATGTTAAAGGCCATGTAGGCGGGGTGGAAGAGCTGCGGCATGATCTTGCAGCCGTACTCGTGGACGGCCGCGGCGAGCTTTTCCCAGCCGGGGATAAACGTGTCGTCGTAGCAGCACATGTCACCCGGCAGATAGGTATAGGTGGGCTCGACCGTCACGACCTCGGTGATGATGAGGCCCACGCCGCCCTTGGCGCGGGCGCGGTAATGATCGACCAAGTCGTCGGTCACATAGCCATGATCGGCCAGGTTGGTTGACACTGGCGGCATAAAGACGCGGTTCTTGACCTCGGTCGTACCGACCTTGATCGGGCTAAAGAGCATTGGATAGGCAGAAGACTCCATGCAGGCTTCCTTTCGTTTGAGCCGCTCGGCGGCAGTTACTAACGTACTTATCGTATCAGTATCCGCCGCATTCGCACTCGCTCGCACTCCCCACCTTCAATCCCGACCCTCACAAAAAAGTTGCGGTGGAATACGGAGTAGATGAGACTTTTGACAGCCAAAACAGTCCGTATTTCACCGCAACCGATGGGCGGGGTGGAATTGAGGGCTCAGATAGTCAGTCATGCCCTCATCCGCCACTCCCTCACTTACAGCGCGCCGTCCAGCATAAGGTTCACCTTGAGCACGTTAACCGTGGGCTCGCCGAACACGCCGAGGAAACGGCCCTTGGTGCACTGGGCGATGATCTCGCGCACCTCGTCTTCGCTCTTGCCCGTGGCCTTGGCAAGGCGCGGGACCTGGTACTCGGCGGCATCCGGAGAGATCTCCGGGTCGAGGCCGGACCCCGAACACGTCACCAGGTCGACGGGCACAGCGTCCATATCGGCATCGGAGTTGGCGGCGCGAATCTTCTTCACGCGCGCATCCACAAGCTGCCGATACTTCTCACTCGCCGGGGACAGGTTGGACGGGGCACCATACGCCATGAGCTCGCCGTCTTCGCCTTCGACAATTGACACGTTCTGGATACGACCCCACATGTGGGCTTCGTCATCGAAGTTCTGGCCGATGAGCTCGGAACCCACAACCTTGCCGTCGACCGTAATAAGCGATCCGTTCGCCTGGTACGGAAACGCAAGCTGCACGACGCCGGTCACCACGAGCGTGTATCCCAGGCCGCAGACGATGGTAAACAGCGCGAACACGCCAAGTGCGCGCGATGCGATACCTTTGAACATACAAACCTCCGTCTACATCATGCCAATGCCGAACAAGGCCAGCAGCATGTCGATAATCTTGATGAATACGAACGGCGCCACGATGCCGCCCAGACCCCACACCAGCAGGTTATGGGTCAACAGCTGGCCGGATGGAACCTCGCGGTACTTGACGCCCTTGAGAGCCGCCGGAATTAGCGCGACGATGACCAGCGCGTTGTAGATGATGGCGGACAGCACGGCCGTCAACGGGTTGGTGAGGCTCAGGATGTTGAGGGCGCCCAGTCCCGAATAGATCGGCGAGAACAGGGCCGGGATGATAGCGAAGTACTTCGCCACGTCGTTGGCCACCGAGAAGGTCGTGAGCGAGCCGCGGGTCATGAGCAGCTGCTTGCCAATACGCACGACCTCGATGAGCTTGGTGGGGCTGGAGTCGAGGTCGACCATGTTGCCGGCCTCCTTGGCAGCCTGGGTGCCCGTGTTCATGGCCACGGCGACGTCGGCCTGGGCCAGAGCGGGCGCGTCGTTGGTGCCGTCGCCGGTCATGGCGACCAGGTGACCCTCACGCTGGAACTCGCGGATCTTCTCGAGTTTGCCTTCAGGGGTGGCCTCGGCCAGGAAGTCGTCAACGCCGGCCTCGGCGGCGATTGCCGCGGCGGTGAGCGGATTGTCGCCCGTCACCATGATGGTCTTGATGCCCATCTTGCGCAGGTCGGCGAACTTCTCCTTAACGCCGGACTTGATGATGTCCTTGAGGTACACAACGCCCAGCACGCGGCAGTTCTTGGTCACGACCAGCGGGGTGCCGCCGGCCTTGGCGATGCGTTCGACGGCCTCTTCGCACTCCTGGGAGAACACGCCGCCGGCTGCCTCCAGATAGGTGCGCACGGAATCGGCAGCGCCCTTGCGGATCTCATTGCCCTCGTAGTTCACGCCGGACATACGCGTTGCCGCGGTGAACGGGATGAACTCCATGCCCTTATCCTCGAGCGTGCGGCCGCGCAGACCGAACTGCTCCTTGGCGAGCACGACGATGGAACGGCCCTCGGGGGTCTCGTCGGCCAGCGAGGAAAGCTGGGCGGCATCGGCCAGCTCCGCGGGATCGACGCCGTCGACCGGGATGAACTCGGCGGCTTGGCGGTTACCCAGGGTGATGGTGCCGGTCTTGTCGAGCATGAGGATGTCGACGTCGCCGGCGGCCTCGATGGCGCGGCCGGACATGGCCAGCACGTTGGCCTCGTTCAGACGGCTCATGCCGGCGATGCCGATGGCGGACAGAAGGGCGCCGATGGTAGTGGGAGCCAGGCACACGAGCAGCGCCACGAGCGTGGTCACGGCCGTGGGGTTGACCATGTCGTTAAGACCGACCGAGAAGCAGGAGTAACAATACAGGGCCAGCGTGACCAGAATAAAGACGATGGAAAGGGCCACCAGGAAGATCTCCAGAGCGATCTCGTTAGGGGTCTTCTTGCGCGCGGCACCCTCGACCATCGCGATCATCTTGTCCAGGAAGCTCTGGCCGGGCTCACTGGAGATCTTGACGATGATCCAGTCGGACAGCACCGTGGTACCGCCGGTAACGGCAGAGCGGTCGCCGCCGGCCTCGCGGACCACGGGGGCGGACTCGCCGGTGATGGCGGACTCGTCAACGGAGGCAGCGCCCTCGATGACGTCGCCGTCGCCGGGAATCTGCTCGCCGGCGCGTACAATCACCAGGTCGCCGCGCGTGAGCTCGGTGCCGGGAACGACGGTGAAGTGCTCCTTGTCCTCAACGGACTCGATGCGATGGGCCTCGACATCCTTCTTGGCCGCACGCAGAGAATCAGCCTGAGCCTTACCGCGGCCCTCGGCAAGCGCCTCGGCGAAGTTCGAGAACAGGTCGGTGAGCCACAGGATGACCGCGATGGCGACCACATAGTAGGTGGGCACACCCGCGTCCCGCACACCGAAGATGGAAGCGACGACCAGGACGGAGGTCATGACGGCTGAAAGCCACACCAGGAACATGACCGGGTTTTGAATCTGGACGCGAGGGTCCAGCTTGGCAAACGAGTCGCGGACCGCGCGGCCCATCATGTCTTTTTGCATAGTCATAAATCTGCGCCCTCCTTTACGCAATCATCTGGAAGAACTCGGCAACGGGGCCAAGCGCCAGGGCCGGGAAGAAGCTCAGGGCACCGATCAGCAGAACGATGAACACGAGCAGGAATACGAACATGCCGTTGGTGGTAGACAGGGTACCGGCGCTCTCGGCGACCTTACCCTTCTTGGCCAGCGAGCCGGCGATAGCCAGCGTACCGATGATGGGCATGAAGCGGGCGAACAGCATCTCGAGGCCGAGCATGACGTTGATCCAGGGAATGTTGCAGTTCATACCTGCAAACGCCGAGCCGTTGTTGCCGCCGCATGAGGTGAAGGCATACAGCACCTCGGAGAAGCCGTGCGCGCCACCATTGTTGAGCTGGTCGGCAAGACCGGGCACCATGCAGGCGATGGCCGAGCACACCAGAATGGCAAACGGAGTTGCCAGGCACAGGACAACTGCCCAGCGCATCTCGCCCGGCTCGATCTTCTTGCCCAGGAACTCGGGCGTGCGGCCGACCATAAGGCCGGCGATGAACACTGTGAGGATGGCGAAGCCGATCATGCCGTACAGGCCGCAGCCCACGCCGCCGAAGACAACCTCGCCCAGAGCCATCTGGAGCATCTGGACAAAACCGCCCAGCGGGGTGTAGGAGTCGTGCATGGAGTTAACCGAGCCGTTGGAAGCGGCGGTGGTGTAAGCCGACCACGTGGAGGAGGTGACGATACCGAAGCGGCTCTCCTTGCCCTCCATGTTGCCGCCGGCTTGGCCGTCGGTCATCTCGATATTGACCGCTCCGCCATCGGCCAGCTGCGGGGTGCCCGCATGCTCGTTGACGGCGATGATGCCGGTGAAGATCACCAGCAGGATGAACATGGCGGCAAAGATGGCCTTGCCCTGCTTGGTGTTCTTGACGCCGATACCGAAGGTGAAGCAGCAGGCAGCCGGGATCAGCAGCAGGCTGGTCATCTCGATGATGTTGGTGAAGGCACTGGGGTTCTCATACGGATGGGCGGAGTTCACGCCGAAGAAGCCGCCGCCGTTGGTTCCGGACTGCTTGATGGCGACCTGAGGAGCCGCAGGACCCTGGGGCAGGAACTGCTCGGTGACCACGCGCGCGCCCTCGACAACCTTGCCGTCGACCTTGACCGTGTCGCCCTCGATCTGGGCGCCGTCGAGGACGCTCCAGCCGCCGTCTGCATTAGGCTGGACGGCGACGGGCTCTACGAGCTCAGCCTTCTGAGCCGGCTGGAAGTTGGAGATGACGCCACCGGCAGCCAGGCAGATGCCGAACACGAGGTTCAGCGGGATGAGCACATACAGGACGGTGCGGGTGAGGTCGACCCAGAAGGAACCCAAGCTCTGCTCCTTGACCTGACGGAAGCCACGAATCAGCGCGAACATGACCGCGATACCGGCGCCAGCGGAAACGAAGTTCTGCACGGTGAGACCCATGAACTGCACAAGGTAGGACAGGGTGGTCTCGCCGGAGTAGGACTGCCAGTTGGTGTTGGTTATGAAGGAAGCAGCCGTATTGAACGACAGGTCCCATGGCACACCCGGCAGGTGCTGGGGATTGCCTGGCAAGAAGGACTGAAGCGCTTGAAGTGCCACAAGGACCACGAGGCCGATCCCCGAAAAGACCAGCACGCTCGCCAGGTAGCGCCTACACCCCATCTGCTCTGCCGCGTCGATGCGAAGCAGACGATAGACGCCACGCTCCACAGGAGCAATCACAGGCGACAGGAACGTATGCTCACCATCCATGATATGGGCCATGAACCGACCGAGCGGAACGGCCAGGACGACGAGCACGGCAAAGTACAAGATGTACTGAATCGCAGCGTCCATAGTTTACGAATCACTCCTCATCAGAATGTAGATGTAATAGATAAGGAGTCCAATGCAGACGACTCCGATGATGGGAATGAGGATGTTCATTTACCGCCCCTTTCACGCGCGGTCCGATGTCTCGGACGCCTGCTCTCGCAAGCGCCTGGGGACAGTAAACGCTTCTAGAGATTAAAGAGGCGTGAGGGCCGGGGCTCACGACCTTAAGATGCCGTAAAGATGCAGGTAGAAAGCACTATTGCGGCTGCAGTGCGCCTATACTCGACCTCGCGAGCATACAGTGGCGTCCTCACCGCGTATGCACGCATGGGCAACGTTTCAGAAAGGCTACGCTATGCAGCGCGACGCATCGGACACTCGCGTCAATCCAGACCTCATCCTCAAGGCAATTGAGAAAGACGAGGCCGCCGATGACGCTCGAACCAGCCGGGGACACCTCAAGATTTTCTTTGGCTACGCTGCTGGTGCAGGCAAAACCTATGCGATGCTTCAAGCCGCCCACGCCGCCAAGCGGCGAGGTGTCGACGTCGTCGCGGGATACATCGAGCCGCACGAACGTCCGGCAACTGCCCATCTTGCACAAGGGCTTGAGAACGTGCCCTGTAAACTCGCTGAGCACAACGGCATTGCGCTCAGCGAGTTCGATCTAGATGCGGCTATCGAACGCGCCCCTCAGCTCATCCTTGTCGACGAGCTCGCCCATACGAATGCGCCGGGGTCTCGCCACGACAAACGTTATCAAGACGTCGAGGAACTTCTACATGCAGGCATCGACGTCTATACGACTGTGAACGTTCAGCATATCGAGAGCCTAAACGACATGGTTGCATCCATCACCGGCGTTGTCGTGAGCGAACGAATCCCCGACCGCATCTTCGATGATGCCGACCAGGTCGAGCTCGTTGACATAGAGCCCGAAGACCTACTTGAGCGCCTTCGCGCCGGCCTCGTCTACCGTCCCGCACAAGCCGAGCGAGCGCAACAGCATTTTTTTACCGTCGAGAACCTCACCGCACTCCGAGAAATCGCGCTGCGCCGCTGCGCCGATCGCACCGGCCACCTCACAGACGCCGCACGCGTGCTGGGAAACCGTGACTACTACACCAGGGAGCGTATCTTAGTCTGTGTCTCCCCGGCGCCGACCAATCCCCGCATCGTCCGTGCCGCCGCACGCATGGCGAAAGCGTTTCGCAGCGAGCTCGTCGCCCTGTTCGTAGAGAGCCCGCGCACGCAAGCCATGAGCGATGATGAGCGCGCCAAGCTTGCAGACAATATCGCCCTAGCCGAGCAGCTCGGAGCACATATGGAAACCGTCTATGGCGACGACGTCGCGTTTCAGATCTCCGAGTTCGCACGCCTGTCGGGTATTTCGAAGATCGTCATGGGGCGCACGGGCGAGCACAGCAGCGTCCGTCAGGCCCTCTTTGGCCGCAAATCTCTCGTAGAACAGCTCATAACATTCGCCCCGAACCTCGACATTTACATCATTCCAGACCAGTCGACTCCGCCCTCCCGACCCAAAGGACGCCGCCATGCGCTCGCCCTGCAGCCGCCCAGCAGCCGAAACGTGCTTCGCACGCTGGCCCTCTCTCTTGTCGCCACAGCGATCGGCACGGCTTTCCGCCATCTGGGATTTGCCGATTCCAGCATCATATCCCTCTATATCCTCACGGCCCTGCTGACCGCCGTCACCACGACGGGGCGTATCTGCACGATCGTATCGAGCGTGCTCTCTGTAGTGCTTTACAACTTCTGCTTCGTAACGCCTCTGTTTTCGCTCGCCAGCTACGACCGAAGCTATCTGGTCACGTTCGGCATCATGTTCGCTACCGCTATGGTCGCCGGCGAGTTAACTGCGCGCATCGCCGACAACGCCCGTACCTCCGCCGAGAACGCATTCAAAACGCGCGTACTCCTCGAAACGAACCAGCTCTTGCAGCAAGCCCATAGCGCGGAGGAGTGTGCCCGCGTCGCCATGAACCAACTCATCAAACTGCTAAAACTCGACGTGGTCTTCTACACCGCCGAACACGGCACGCTCGGCAAGACGCTCTATGAGTCCGCTGGCACCGAAAACCGATCCGCGTCGCTGCTCACCGACTACGAGCGCGCTGTTGCAACCTGGACCTACACCAACAACAAACGCGCGGGCGCAAGCACGCGGACCCTGCCCGAGGCGCGCTGCCTCTACCTCGCGGTTCGCACCGGCGACAAGGTATTCGGTGTCATCGGCATCGACCTGGAGGGGCGCGAGATCGAAGCCTTCGAGCATTCGATCGTCCTATCTATCGTAGGCGAATGCGCCTTGGCGCTCGAAAGCGACCGGGCGGCGCAAGAGCGCGAAGAGGCTGCGGTCTTGGCGAAAAACGAGCAGCTGCGCGCCAACCTTTTGCGCTCCATCGGCCACGATTTGAGGACACCACTCACGGCTATATCCGGATCTGCGGCAATCCTTCGGAAGAGCGACGAGAAGCTCAGCCTCGAACAACGCTGCGATCTTGCCGATGCCATCTACGACGACTCCCTCTGGCTTATCGATACCGTGGAGAACCTCCTCGCCATCACACGCGTCGAGGATGGCACCATTTGCCTCAACTTCACATCCGAGCTCATCGACGAGGTCATCGAGGCCGCCCTCAGCCATGTCGCCCAAGCATCGCATGGACGTACCGTCACCATCGAGCACACTGACGACATCCTGCTGGTACGCATCGACGTCCATCTCATCATGCAGGTGCTTACGAATCTCATCATGAACGCCTTCAAATACACGCCCGAGGACTCGACTGTCACCATCAGCGCACGTCGCGAGGGTGCGTTCGTCGTGGTGGACGTCGCAGACGATGGGCCGGGTGTGGCAGACTGCGACAAGCCTCATATCTTTGAGCGCTTCTTCACCTCACGCAATACGCGGCCCGTGGATTCGCGTCGAAGCATCGGCCTTGGGCTGTCGCTCTGCCGCTCCATCGTGGAGGCGCATGGCGGCGTCATCGAAGCTCGCGACAACCACCCCCATGGGGCCGTCTTCCGTTTTACCCTGCCCGCCGAGGAGATCGAGATTCATGAATAATGCCGCTAAGCCACGCATCCTCCTGGTCGAAGATGACCTGACCGTTCAAAACCTCGTTTCGACCGCGCTTGACCTCCACGGCTATGTCGTGAGCAAGGTTTGCAACGGCCAGGCCGCCATCATGGATGCGGTGTCGCACGGCCCCAGCCTCATCATGCTCGACCTCGGCCTTCCCGACATTGACGGTATCGAGGTCATCACGAAGATCCGAAGCTGGTCGGCAGTCCCCATTATCGTCATTTCGGCGCGCACCGAAGATTCCGACAAGATTGCAGCACTTGACGCAGGGGCAGACGACTACCTCACCAAGCCCTTTTCTGTGGATGAGTTGCTCGCGCGCGTCCGTGCGAATTTGAGGCGCTCCTCGATGGCGTCAAGCGAATCGACAGAAGCGAGCACGTTCGACAACGGTCCGCTGCATATCGACTACGCCGCGGGATACGCGACGAAAGACGGACGCGAGCTCTCGCTCACCCCAACCGAGTACAAATTGCTCGTCCTTCTGGCGAAAAACGTCGACAAGGTGCTCACCCACACCTTCATCACCCGCGAGATATGGGGCACGAGCTGGGACAGCGATCTGGCGAGCCTGCGCGTGTTCATGCGCACCCTGCGCAAGAAGATCGAGGCAGACCCCTCTCACCCCAAGATGATTCAGACGCACATGGGTGTCGGGTACCGCATGCAGCGTCTCTAGCCCACCCCACAAAAAAGTTGCGGTGGAATACGGAGTAGATAAGGCCTTTGACGGCCAAAACAGTCTGTATTTCACCGCAACTGATGGGCGGGATGGAGTTAGAGGCCCAGGTAGTTGGTCATGCCTTCGACGGCGAGATTGGCGCTCGCTACGGCATGGACCACGGTGAGCGGGCCGTTGACCACATAGTTAGCGATACCCAAAAATACTCTTCAACTCGCCACACTCTCCCCCAAATGTGCAAAGCGCCCCGCGAACGGATGCTCGCGAGGCGCTTGGGTGCCTGGACCTTTATTTGATACCGCGGCCCAAGTCTTCGGCGATTTTGTCTACGCCCTTAAGTGCGGCGCAGGTCTTTTTGTTGGAGCAATGCCCCGTACAAACGCCACCCTGGGCGCAGTCGGCGCAGGTGCCCTTTCGGTAGATACGCACGCACACGGCGACAAACGCAATGCCGATAACAGCCAACACAACAATATCGATAGGTGCCATAGTAAGCCTCCTCTAGTTAACCACCACTTACTTTACCCCATCTTCCACCTGCCAAAAAGGGACAGGTTTGTTTTGGTCGGTTTTATCTGCGGAAACGCCACATCTTACTTCTGGAGCAAAGCAATCTGTCCCCCATTGCACCAAAAAGCCCGAGTGTCGCTGGGACACCCGGGCTCATGGAAAGGGGCTAATCCTTATTCGGACTTAAGCGGAAACTGCGGCGGAAGCAGTGTTGGTCTCGTCCTCGTCGGTCCAAGCATGTTTAGGCATGGGACGGAAGATCTGGAAGAGCATCGCAACCAGCAGCACGATGGCCACAACCGTCCAGATACCAAACTGTCCAAGAACGAACAGGTTGTAGAACTGGTTGATGAACAGACCAATGACCCAAGCAAAGGCGCACTCGTAACCGATCGCGATGGCGGTCCACTTGCCGGAATCCATCTGGTTGCGGATAGTGCCCATGGCGGCAAAGCACGGAGCGCACAGCAGGTTGAACGCACCAAAGGCAACGCAAGCGCCCATAGTCGGGAACATGCCGGCGAACGCGGTCCACAGGCTCGGGTCGGTCTCGCCGGCGTCGGCGACGGACAGCAGCGAACCGGCGGTGGCGACGACGTTCTCCTTAGCGACAAGGCCCGAGACGGTCAGCGCAGTTGCCTGCCAGGTGCTAAAGCCGAGCGGGGCGAAGATCCAGGCGACCAGGTTGCCCAGCATGGCAAGCACGGAGTAGTCCATGAACTCCTCGGGGATGCCCTCCATAGCAGGCAGGAAGCCAAACGTGCCGTTGTAGCTACCAAAGTTGGACAGGAACCAAACAACGACGGTGGACGCGAAGATGACCGTGCCGGCCTTCTTGATAAAGGCCCAGCAGCGCTCCCACACGTGCAGCGCCCAAGAGCGGATCGCCGGGAAGTGGTAGGCGGGAAGCTCCATAACGAACGGCGTCGGGCGGCCGGCGAAGAGCTTGGTCTTCTTGAGCATGAGGCCCGAAGCGATGACGGCAAAGACGCCCAGGAAGTAGAAGAGCGGGCTGATCCACGCGGCGGTGGTGGAAGAATCGCCGATGATGGAACCCATGAGCAGGGCGATGATCGGCAGCTTAGCGCCACAGGGAATAAACGTGGTGGTCATGACCGTCATGCGGCGGTCCTTCTCGTTCTCGATGGTCTTGGTGGCCATGACGCCGGGGACGCCGCAGCCCGAGGATACGAGCATGGGGATGAACGACTTACCGGACAGGCCAAAGCGGCGGAACACACGGTCCATGATGAAGGCGACGCGGGCCATATAGCCGCAGTCCTCCAGAAAGGACAGCATCACAAAGAGCAGGAACATCTGCGGGACGAAGCCGAAGATGGCACCCAGTCCGCCGACGATACCGTCGCAGACCAGCGAATCGACCAGGCCACCGTCCTCGGTGCCACCTGCCACAAGGGCGTCGTGCACCACGGTGGTGATGCCGGGGACATAGGGGCCGTACTGCGCCGGGTCGACCGAGTCGGCATTGTCGCCCGCAGCCTCGACAGCTGCGTCGTAGGCGTCGCGACCCTGACCGAGCACATACCAACCGTCGGTACCGAAGAGCTGGTCGTTGGTGAAGTCGGTCACCGTGCCGCCCAGGGTGGAAACGGCGATGTAGTACACGCAGAACATGATGACCACAAAGATCGGCAGGCCCAGGATACGGTTGGTAACCACGCGGTCGATCCTCTCGGAGGTGCTCATCTTGGCCGGAGCCTTAGTGAGGCACTCGTCAATGATGTGCGCGATGACGCCGTAACGCTCCCCGGTAATGATGGACTCGGCGTCGTCATCGCAATCCTGCTCGCACTGGGCGACCAGTTGCTCCACGCGAGCGGCCTTCTCCTTAGAGAGGTTGATGAGCTTGCAGGCGTCCGCGTCGCGCTCGAACAGCTTGACAGCGTAGTAGCGGCGCTTGTTGGCGGGAACGCTCGCCGGCAGATTGTTCTCGATGTGGTCCAGAACGTCCTCGATGGAGGAATCGAACTTGTGCTCCGGCACCTGGCCCTTGGAAGCAGCGGACTTCTTGACCTGCTCGAACAGCTCCTTGATGCCCTTGTTCTTAAGGGCCGAGATCATCATGACCGGACAACCGAGCTTCTTGGAGAGCTTGTCCGTGTCGATCTTATCGCCGTTCTTCTCGACCAGGTCGGCCATGTTGAGGGCAACGACCACGGGCAGGCCGGTCTCGATAACCTGAAGCGCCAGGTACAGGTTACGCTCGAGGTTGGTGGCGTCGACCACCTGGACGACGACATCGGGCTCGCCGCTCATGAGGTAATCGCGCGAGCACTGCTCCTCAGGGCTGTAGGGGGAAAGCGAGTAGATGCCAGGGAGGTCCGTGATGGTAACGTTCTTGTCGCTTAGGAGCTTGGCCTCCTTTTTCTCAACCGTGACGCCGGGCCAGTTGCCAACGTAGCCGTTGGCGCCGGTGATCAGGTTGAAAAGCGTGGTCTTGCCGCAGTTGGGGTTACCCGCCAGCGCGACATGGATCTGAGAATCCGCCATTCAATCCTTCTTCCTTGTGTGCCTGCGCTGCTTTCTCCGCGCAGGCTGGATAATGTGCTTCAAAGATGCTGCATTAAGTTAGAAAAACCTAACTTTATCTGCAGATATATGCGCCGCGAGCCCTTACTGGACCTCGACGACGGCAGCCTCCTCCTTGCGGATGGAAAGCTCGTAGCCGCGCACGTTGATCTCGACCGGATCACCGAGCGGTGCAACCTTCACGACCTTGAACGAAGTGCCCTTGATGAGCCCCAGGTCCATAAGGTGACGGCGAAGCGCACCCTCACCGTGAAGCTTGACGATGGTAGAGCTCTCGCCCACCTTAACGTCACCCAACGTCTTCATCCTCTTGTCCCCCTTTCAGTTTTTATGAAATGCTGCGGACTAACCGACGGTCATGATGTGCATGGCAACCTTGGAATCGATGCCAAAGCGTGCGCCCAGCACCGTGACGATGATATTGGCGCCACTCGAGCTCACCACGTGGATTTCGTTGCCCTCGACAAAGCCGAGGTCCTTGAGGTGGTGCTTCATGTCCTCATTGCCCTTTACACGAGACACGCGCACGGTTTCGCCCGCTTTTACCATCGAAAGCGGCATGGCCGGCATCTGCGGTCCGCAAGACATGAGTGGCTCCTAACGTCAGTTCGTCCTCAACATCGACGCGATAAAAGTTAACCACGTCTATGTTCGCTTTAGTAAACTAGCACGTGGTTAACTTTTTGGAAAGGGTCCCTATTCAGATTTCGAAAAAGTTTCCTATATGAAACAAAAAGGCGCGGCAAAGAGCTGTCCTTTGCCGCGCCCTGTCATGCTTAGAGCGAGAGGTTTCTGATCGACGTAACGCAGGAAGCCTCGTCTACGCCCGAAACGCGAAAGATGATGTCCTCGCCGCACTCGCCGTAGAGAGCCATGAGGCCCATGACATCGCGACCGTCGGTATGGCGGTCGCCGATGCTGACCGACACGTCGCTACGGTGCTTGGCAATGATGTCATAGAGCAGCGCAACCGGGCGGGCGTGTAGTCCCAACGGATCTTTAATCGTCTTTGTAAACTCGACCATGTCCCCTCCCACGACATCACACATTCGGCCGGCAAACCCAGCCACGTGGTAGTTATTGTAGCGTTAGATGCTTATCGAGGGCCCCTCCGGATACCCCGTGGTCAAAAAGTGGCAAATATGAGTACTGTCACAAATTTAGTAGCAGCAAAATCGAGAGCAAATTGCCTAGCTTGAGCGATTCGAAGAGGTTGAAAGCCGTCAAACGCCCTTTAAAGGGAGTTAGATAAATCGATTTTGAGCCCATTTTCGCTCAGAGCAGGCCGAAAAATATGGCACTTCTTTTGCAACAGTACTCATATTTGGCATTTTTTGACCACGGGGGCCAAAACCATGCCCCAAAACACAAAAGGAGGGGCCTCGTAAGGCCCCTCCTTAGGAAAGGGAATCGATTTATTCCACAGCCGTAGATTAATCCTAGCCGCTACTCCATCATATCGAGGACGGAAGGGCGAAGCTCGTTCTCGGCGGCCTCGGGATCGGTCTCGCGCAGGCGGTTGATGTAGCGGTTGTACCACATCACGGCAAGGCCCAAGAAGACAACCACGCCGCCAACGTTGTAGACCAGCGTCAGCCACAGCGGCTGATCGAGCGGAATGGTGCCGCAGATAAGCACGAAGCAGAAGACCACAAGCAGGAATGCGGCAACGACCAGGCCAAAGCGGCGCGAACCCATGCGGAAGCCACGGGGAGCGGCGTCAAAGTTCTTGCGCAGCATAAAGTAGGCAAGCAAAATCAGCAGCGGTGGGAGCAGAGCGGTGGCAGCAGTCATGTTGGTAACGATCATGAGCAGGTCGTCGAGGTTACCGGAGCCCAGGGCCGGAATGATCAGGATGGGGACGACGATGGCGAACTGCAGCCAAGCAGCGCGGGCAGGAATGCCATGCTCGTTGAGCTCGACGATCTTGCTACCAAAGACGCCCTTGGGGATCTCGGTGAAGAAAACCTTGATGGGAGCAGAGGTCCACATCATGAGGGAGCCCAGCGTGGCGGCGAGAAGGATCAAGCCGATGGCGCGCGTAGACACTTCCATGGGAATGCCAAAGTGGGCAAAGACAGCGCCGAATACGTCGAAGATACCGGTGGAGATGGCAACGCCGCCCTCGGGGATGAACAGGTTAACCAGCAGCGAAGCGCCTGCATACAGAAGGCCGATGGTCAGGCCGGCGATAACGACGGTGCGCACGAAGGCCTTGACGCCACCCTTAAGGTCGTTAAGGAACACGCCGACAGACTCAGCGCCGCCAACGCCCTGGATGATCCAGGCAAGCGTACCGAAGAAGCCCCACGCAGTTGCGAAGTTGCTCATGTCGGGAGCCATGTTAGCGGGAGTAGGAGCCGTAGCGAACTCAACGCCGCCAAAGGCAGCAGCCAGGGACAGCAGGATGAACACGGCGGTCAGGCCGAGAGCCGCGGTCGAACCGAAGGAGGAAATGGAGCCGATCCACTTAGCGCCCTTGGTCGAAACCCACGTGGCGATAGCAAAGACGACGATCTCGATAATGGTGATCCACAGCTGCGAAAGCTCGGCGTTGGCACCAAAGAACACGTAGCTCGCGTAGATGATGACGTTGGGCAGGACGGACGCAAAGAAGAACAGGTTAACGAACCAGTAGCTAAATGCCGTCAGGAACGCCCAGCGACCACCCATCGAGGTCTTAACCCATGCGTACACGCCAGACTCGGAGTCCTTGTTGAGGCCGACGAACTCGGCGGTAACCAGGGTATAGGGGACAAAGTACAAAAGCGTGGCGAAGAAGAACGACGGCGCAGCTGCCAAGCCGATGGCCGCGTTGTTGTTGATGATGTTCTTGATACCGAACACGGCGGCGACCGTCATGCCCAGCAGAGCGAACGAACCAATCGTTCCTCGTTTTTCAGAGCTCATAAGCCCTCCCAATCATCTGTTAAATGTCATCTAAAACCGTCCGAGCTGCAAGTGCAAACACGGACGGCGCACCTGCTAAGGGGAATGGGGAAAAGGGAGTCAACAAAGCCATCCCCCTTAACGGCGCGAAGCAAACGTCCAGGCGGACGAATACTACTTGTTGGGGAAGGAATAACCTTCGACTGTCACGTGCAGCACCACGACGCGGGGATCCGCGGCATCGGCCACGACACGGTAGGCCTCGTCAATTTCGACGACGGCAACGCCGCCGGTGGGAATCGTCACGGTCTCCCCCGTACCCTCAAAGCGCTCGCGATCATCGATATCGCTGTAGGCGCGCGTACAGGTAAGATCGGCCTTGGAAGCCACCTCAACGGTCAGATTGCCGTCGAGCGGGGCGAGCACGGCATGGTAGCGACGGTGACCGACCAGATCGGCAGTAGCCGCCTCGTGGGCGTTCACCCACCAATACACCAGCGAGTCGCCGATAGAGTACGCCACATCGTGCTGCAGTTCAGAAACGCCGTCGAGTGCCTGACCGGTACGCATCCACTTCTTGACGGACTTCATCTGGGCGTCGAAATCGGCACGCGAGTTAAAGATATGCATGACTTATGCCTCCTTAATGGGTGCCAGCGCCTGAGCCAGATCGGCAGACGTCAGCGGTCGCAGGGAAACCTCAAAGCTGAAGCTCTCAAAACGGGTGCGATAGGAATCGAGCACCTCGGAACCCCAAGAGTTCGAGCCAAGGCCGAGCAGCTGGTCGTTGATGTTGACCGTAACCGTGTCGCCCGGGACAAGATCGTAGACATGCTTGGCATTATCGATAGCCTCGCAGCTATAGGGCCATGCGGAGAACGAGAACGGATTGGAAGCGGCGTCGCTCGGACGCGTCACGACCAGACCGTCACCGTGGCTGGAGCGCAGGGCGACCCAGCGGGTACCCTCGCGGTTGGCGCAGTCCTGGGGCATAACGTAGGGCGTGAACATGTCGTCGACCGTAGTGCGGTAATGACCGACCGGGTTGGCGCGCAGCGAGTCCGGATAGTTCTCGCCCGGGCCGTGGCCATACCACTCGACGGCACGATCACAACCGGGGACCTCGAAGGAGATGCCGATGCGCGGGATAATGTCCGAATAGTCGCCGTAGGGCTCGCCGGAAACCTTGAGGTCGACGCGGCCACTCGGAAGCACGGTATAGACGAGCTCGACGCGCATGCCGAACGCGCGGACGGGAGGAGCGATACGCTGGCTCACGGTAACGACAACCGCATTGTCGTCCTGCTTCCAAGAAACATTGCGGGTAGACGTCTGCATCACATCGATGAAGTTATCCTTCCACAGGGAGTCGTACTCCTGGGCGTGGTTATCGACGAGCGGATGCCAAAAACCAACCTGGGGACCGGAGGTCATGACGTCGCGACCGGATGCCTTCCACTCGCTCACGGTACCGTTGACCTTGCTGAAGGTCAGCTCGCCGTTGAGGGAGCGAATACGAATCTCCTGCTCGGTCTCCTCGACCGTAAGCTCAGGACGAGTGGGGGCGGCAATTGCCGGCGCCGGATGGTTTGCGATGGCAAACTGGCTTGCACCCAGTTGGAACATCGGCTCGCACCAGGCGTGAGCCGCCATGGTGTAGGCGTGCACGGTCAGCAGGGTCTCGCCCACTGCGGCCTCGCGAATCACCAGCGGAAGCTGGACGGACTCGCCGGGGGCAACCGCACCGGGCATGAGCGTCTTGCGGCAGACCACGTCGCCGTCCACCAGGGTCTCCGCCGACAGGCAGACATCCTCGAGGGTGGTAAACCAACGCTTGTTGGTGACGGTCAGCTCGCCCGCCTCGGCATCGTAGGCCATGCGAACCGGGCAGATGACCTGGCCGTACTCGGTAAGGCCCGGGCTCGGCTGCTGCCAGGGGAACACCATGCCGTCGATGCAGAAGTTGCTGTTGTTGGGGTAATCGCCGTTGTCGCCGCCATACATGTCGTAGGCAACGCCGTCCTCGGTCACAGCAGCCAAACCGTGGTCGCACCATTCCCAAATAAACTGGCCTTGGATGCAATCCCAGCGATCGAAGACCTCCTGGTACTCGGACAGGCCTCCGGGACCATTACCCATGGAGTGGCCGTACTCGCAGTTGATGCGCGGCTTGGGGAACGGATGCTCGCCAAAGTCGTTCATCTGCGACACGCGGGAGTACATGGTGGAAATGACGTCGACGGTATCGGCGTTGCGATCCTCCTCGTAGTGGACCGGACGACCGTCGAGCTCGTGAGCTTTGGCGTACATCGCGCGGATGTTGCAGCCATAGCCGCTCTCGTTGCCCATCGACCACATGATGATGCACGCGTGGTTGCGTTCCTGCATCACCAGGCGCTCAACACGGTCAACGTAAGCCGGCTCCCAGGCAGGGTCGTCGGTGACCAGGGCGATATTGCCGATATTCTCGAAGCCGTGGCTCTCCATATCGGTCTCGGCGACCAGCATGATGCCGTACTCGTCGCACAGCTCGTAGAAGCGCGGATCGTTGGCGTAGTGGGACGTGCGCACCGCGTTGATGTTGTGCTGCTTCATGAGCTCCAGGTCGCGGCGCATGCGCTCGAGACCCACGGCGCGGCCCTTGTGATCGTCGTGGTCGTGGCGGTTGACGCCATGCATCTTAAAGTAGGTGCCGTTGAGGTAGATATGATTGCCCTCGACCGTCACCTCGGCAAGGCCTTGGCGATGCGGAACGTACTCGCTGACCTCGTCGCCGTCGTAGACCTCAAGCGTAAGGTCATAGAGGAAGGGGTCCTCGGGGTTCCAGAAGTGGGCATCGGCAACGCTGCACTCGGCATGGCCGTCGACGCACTCGCCCGTAGCGACCACATTCTGGCCATCGCTGAGCGTATACACGACGCGACTTGCGCCCTCGGCAACCGTATCGAGCGTGATCAGAGCGGCATCGCCCTCGCGGTGCGTGCGGAACCTAAAGTCGACCAGATGCGCGGCGGGACGCTGCATGAGGTACACATCGCGGAAGATGCCCGATGCCCACCACATGTCCTGGTCCTCGATGTAGCTACCATCGCTGTACTGCAGAACCTTGACCGCAAACAGGTTGTCGCCCTCGACGAGCGCGTCGGTCACGTCAAACTCGGCGGACAGGCGCGAACCCTTGGTCATGCCGATAAACTTGCCGTTGACATACAGCTCGCCGTAGCTCTCGATACCGTCGAAGCGAATAATCTCGCGAGCGCCGGCAGGCACGGCGGGAAGTTTGACGATGCGCTGGTAGACGCCCGTAGGGTCGTCGGAGGGAACGAACGGCTGATCCACCGGGAACGGAAAACCCTCGTCGGTGTAGGCAAGGTTGCCATAGCCGTCTACCTGCCACAGGTGCGGAACCTCCACGTGATCCCACTCGGGCTTGTACGTGCAAAGTGCTTCGTTGGAGACGGCCGCGGGGCCCTCAAAAAGGCGGAACTGCCACGAGCCGGACAGCTGGACAAATCCGCGCGACAGCTCGCGGCTGTACGTAGCGGCGAGATCGGCGGCCTCATAACCCATAAAGTACGCATGGGGTGCCAGGCGGTTCCTGTGGGTGAGCGCTTGGTTTTCCCAATCGTTAATGGCGTCCATGGTGATGCTCCTTCGTCATCGTAGTGCTTCTTTGTGCAACCGGTTGTCCTTATCTTACGGGCGGTACAAAAATCTGTGCAACCGGTTGTCCGCCGAACGGTCGATTTTGTCGGATTAACGGTGCAACCGGTTGTACAACCACGACACTTATGTCACCCTGAGTATCGAAACTCAGCGCAAAACAGCATTCCCAGGCGGCTGACAACGGCCGCGCCCATCTATGCCCCACCCGTGCAAGCCATGTTCAACAGCAGCTTGAACGTGAAATGCCACCAGTGGCCGGATATCATGAACGCTGTTCAGGCGCACTATAGTAAGCTGTATCCGCACCAGCCCGTATCAATGACAACATCGACCGCATTTTCCAGGAGACGCCATGACCCAACCAGTTCGCACCGCACCTACGCTTGCCGAGGTTGCCGCAGCTGCCGGCGTGTCGCGCTCCACGGCATCGCGCGCCCTCAACGATTCGCCCCGCATTAGCGAGGAAACCAAAAAGCGCGTCCGCGCAGCGGCCAAGGAAGTCAATTTTGTCCCCAACGCTCGTGGCCGAGCGCTCGCTGTCGGACGCACGGAAATCATCGCCGTGCTCGTGACCGAGCCCCTGAGTGAACTCTTCAGCGACCCCACCTATAGCGAGTTTTTGAGCGGCATTACCGAAGAACTGTCGGAGTCATCCTATCTGCCCGTTATCTTGCAGGCGTCTTCTACGCATGAGCGCAACCGCGCACGCGAGCACTTTGAGCGCCGCTCGTTCGACGCCGTAATCAACGTCTCCCCCTACAAGGGCAGCGAACTGCTCGAGGTACTGCGCGAGCTGGGCGTGCCCACCGTGTTGTGCGGCCAGCTCGAGGGTCACCCCTATCGCGATGTGTTCTCGACGGTCTACTCTGACGACGAAGAGGGCGGACGCTTTGCGGCACTCGCCATGAAGGAGCGCGGGCGCAAAGATATCGTCGCCGTGTTGGGACCGCAAGACAACCCCGCTGTTGTCGACCGCCTGCGCGGCTACCGCGCCGTCTTGGGCGAAGACCTCCCAGACGCAAACGTTATCTATACCGGCTGGAACAGCGGAGACGGCTATCAGGCCATGCACCAGATCCTCGCGCGCGAGATTGCTTTCGATGGCGTGCTCTGCGGATCGGACCGTATCGCGGCTGGCGTCATCACCGCACTCAACGAGGCAGGCCTATCCGTTCCGGCGGACGTTTCTGTCGTCGGCTTCGACGATCACGAGATTGCGGCGCGCTGCGTCCCCGCACTCACGACCGTCCGCCAGCCCCTGCGCGAAGAAGGCCACATGGCCGCCAACATTGCGCTCGACATGATCAAGGGCGCCGAGCCCACCACCTCCGTGATGCACATGCAGCTCGTTCAGAGAGACTCGCTGTAGGAAACTGGGCCGGGCTTTTCGCCAGACAGTTGTTGCGGAAAGCCTGCCCCGTTTTGAGCGCTCATTCTGGGGCACAGTTTCCGTTAGACCGCTCAAGCGGAAACTGTGCCCCATTATTTTGCCGAATTCTGGGTCGCGCTTTCCCAGAGGACCCCCTTTGGGAAAGCGCGACCCGTTCTGGACGCAGATTCCGGGACGCACTTTCCGCAACGCCCGGTCATCCCATGCCCTCACAATCTCGACGTATAAAAAACGAGGGAAGGCACGTGTCCTTCCCTCGTTACGGGCAATATGTAGCCGCTTGCCTACATCAGGCGCAGGCTGACGTCCTTGAGCTGGGCGCCGGAAACGGCACTCGGGGCGCCCGACATGAGGTCGGAGCCGCTGGCCGTCTTGGGGAACGCCATGACGTCGCGGATGGAGTCGGAGCCGGTGAGCAGCATGCACACGCGGTCCAGGCCCAGGGCGAAGCCGCCCATCGGGGGCGCACCAAACTTGAGAGCCTCCATGAGGAAGCCGAACTGCGACTCGGCGCGCTCCTCGGTAAAGCCCAGGAGCTTGAGCATGGACATCTGCATTTCGGCGTTGTGGATACGCATACCGCCGCCGCCGGCCTCAAAGCCGTCCATGACAAAGTCGTAGGTGCAGGAACCGGCTGCCAGCGGGTCGGCCTCGATCTTGGCGATGTCGGTCTCGGTCGGCAGGGTGAAGGGCTGGTGCTCGGCAGCGTAAGCCTTGCGGTCCTCGTCCCAGTGGAACAGCGGGAAGTTGACGACCCACAAGAAGTCGTGGCCCTCGCGCTTGATCTCGAGCGCGTTAGCCATGTGGGAACGCATGCCGCCCAGGATCTCGTCGGAGAGCAGGCGCGGGCCGGCGGCGAACATCACAAGGTCGCCGGGCTCGACGTCCATGCGCTCGCGCAGGGCAGCCATCTCCTCGTCCGAGAAGAACTTGACGATGGGGCTGTTGATGGAGCCGTCCTCGCGGAAGGCGATCCAGGCAAGGCCCTTGGCGCCAAACGTGGAAGCCACGCCGGCAAGCTTATCGATCTTGGCGCGAGCCCAGGCACCGGCGCCCTTGGCGTTGATGGCCTTGACGACAGAGCCCTCCTCGTTCGCGGCAGTCGCAAAGACCTTGAACTTGGAGTTGGCGAAGATGTCGGTCAGGTCGACCAAGTGCATGCCATAGCGGGTATCGGGCTTGTCGGAGCCATAGGTGTCCATGGCCTCCCAGTAGTTCATGCGACGCAGCGGCGTGGGCATCTCGACACCCATGCGGCCGAAGGCATCGGCAAGAACCTCTTCGAGCGCGCTCATAACGTCGTTCTGGTCCACGAAGGACATCTCGATATCGACCTGGGTGAACTCGGGCTGACGGTCGGCACGCAAGTCCTCGTCGCGGAAGCACTTGGCAACCTGATAGTAGCGCTCGACGCCACCGACCATAAGCAGCTGCTTCAGGAGCTGCGGGGACTGCGGCAGGGCGTAGAAGTTGCCCGGCTGGATGCGGCTGGGGACGATGAAGTCGCGGGCGCCCTCGGGCGTGGACTTGAACAGGGAGGGCGTCTCGACCTCCATGAACTCACGGTTGTGCAGCGCCTCGCGAATGGCAAAGGTAAAGTCGGAGCGCAGCTTGAGGTTGGCCATCATCTCGGGACGACGAAGGTCCAGATAGCGATAGCGCAGGCGGGTGTCCTCGCTGGTCTCGATGCCGTCCTCGATCTGGAACGGCGGGGTGACGGACGTGTTGAGCACCTCGGCGTGGTCGGTCAGGACCTCGATCTCGCCAGTCGCGAGCTTGGTGTTGGTGGTCTCCTCGCCACGGGCGCGCACGACGCCGTGAATCTTGATGGGCCACTCGGGACGCATGGTCTCGGCGATCTTAAAGGCGTCGCCGTCGGAGTGCTCGGGGTCGAAGGTGAGCTGCGTGATGCCCTCACGGTCGCGAAGGTCGCAGAAGATAAGGCCGCCGTGGTCGCGGCGACGGCTCACCCAACCGGTGAGGGTGACCTCTTCGCCCACGTTCTCGAAGCGAAGCTCGCCGCAGGTACGGGTGTGCATGGAATGCTCATCGATGGGACGGGTCTGGCTCATACCAGTGATCCTCCTTTATGGATCTGTGCCGCCCCGTGTCGTTCCGGGCGGCGTCGTACAGATTTGCCCAGCCTGCGTAAACCGCGCAGCCAGACATGGCGTTCTATCTTATCGCACTCGCGTCGATGTGCCGCGAAAAAGTGGCTCCTGCCCAAAGACTTGACGGAGACGAAACAATTGACGCGCCGTGACACCCGCCCGCGCTCGTCACGTGCGACAATGTGCCCCAATACAACTGCACTTGGAAAGGCCCGCCATGACTGCACGCCTCATCGTTATGGATATCGACTCCACGCTCATCAACCAGGAGGTCATCGACCTGTTGGGCGAGGAAGCCGGCGTGGGCAAGCAAGTGGCGCAGATCACCGAGCGCGCCATGCGCGGCGAGCTTGACTTTAAGCAAGCGCTCGAGGAGCGCGTGGGGCTGCTTGCCGGCTTGGACGAGAGCGTGTTCGAGCGCACCTTTGAGCGCGTGACGTTTACCCCCGGCGCGCTGGAGCTTGTGCGCTCGGCGCACAGCAAGGGCTGGAAGGTCGGCGTCGTAAGTGGCGGCTTCCACGAGGTTGCCGACAAGATCGTGGCCGCCGCGGGAATCGACTTTTGCCTGGCCAACCGTCTGGAGGTCGTAGGCGGCAAGCTCACCGGTAAGTTGGCTGCCGACATTGTGACCAAGGAGTCCAAGCTCATCCAGCTGCTGGACTGGGCAGTTGAGTGCGGCGTCGACATGGCCCACACCGTCGCGATCGGCGACGGTGCCAACGACATCCCCATGATTCAGGCCGCGGGCACGGGCATCGCGTTTTGTGCCAAGCCCAAGACGCGCGAGGCCGCCCCGTTTGCCATCGACGAGCGCAATCTGATGCTCGCCATGGACATCATCCTGCGTGACTAGTCGATCCGTCTAACAATTGAATCAGTCTGTCCTATAGTTTCCGAACAATTTTGTCTTAATGTTCGGAAACATACCCTTTGAGTGCTAGACTTTGCGCCGTCGAAGGGAACATATATGGATAAGCGAGATCTTGAGCAGTTACTGAGCGATGTTGCCGGCGGGGCAGTCACCCCGGCCGTCGCCCTCACGCGCATCCAGACGGCTCCGACCGCCGATTTGGGCTTTGCGCAGCTCGATCTTTCGCGCGGGGTGCGCCAGGGAGCCGGCGAGGTTGTCTACGGTGCCGGTAAAACCGCCGATCAGATTGCCGCCATTATCAAAGCGCTGCGCGATGCCGGCCAGGAGCGCATCCTGGTCACGCGCCTGGACGCCAAAAAGGCCGCCCGCACCTCGGAGCTTCTCGGCAACGGCATCGACCTGGGATATGTCCCGGACGCGCAGCTCGCCCTCGTGGGCGGCAAGCCCTCCCCTACCGGCAACGGACGCATCGTTGTCGCCTGCGCCGGCACGAGCGACCTGCCCGTCGCCGAGGAAGCCGCGTTGACGGCCGAGTTCTATGGCAACGAAGTCGATCGCCTTTACGACGTGGGCGTCGCCGGGCTGCACCGCCTGCTTGCGCATGCCGAGGAACTTGCCCAGGCGCAGGTGGTCATCGCCATCGCCGGCATGGAAGGCGCCCTGGCGAGCGTCATCGGCGGCCTGGTGAGTTGCCCGGTCATCGCCGTTCCCACCAGCGTGGGCTACGGCGCGAACTTTGGTGGCGTGGCCGCGCTGCTCGCCATGCTCAACTCCTGCGCCAGCGGCGTCTCGGTCGTCAATATCGACAACGGCTTTGGTGCCGCCTACCAGGCAAGTCTTATCAATCATCTGAGCGCCGGCACGCCCTGCGCCCGCTAAGGAGCATCCCATGTCCAACCATCAGCACACGCTTATCATCGACGGCACCTCGGGCATCAGCGGCGATATGACCGTTGCGGCCCTGCTCGACCTGGATGCCAGTGAGGAGCAGCTGCGCGAACAGCTCGCCACGCTGCCGGTCGATGGCTTTTCGATCGCCGTCACGCGCGTAAACAAGCACGGCATCGACGCCTGCGACTTTGACGTTCAGCTGGCAGAGGAGCTCGAGAACCACGACCACGATATGGCCTGGCTCTACGGCAACGAAGCAGCTGTCGAGCATATGCATGAGCATGAGCACCACCATCATCATGACCATGACGAGCATGAGCACGAGCACACACACGACCATGACCATGAGATCCACGGCCATGGCCACGAGGGGCATCATCACGCCCACCACCATCACCACCGGTCTTTGGCGGACGTCACCGCCATTATCGATGGCTCGCAGCTAAGCGATGGCGCCAAGCGTCGCGCCCTCGCCATCTTTACCGCACTCGCCGCTGCCGAGGCCAAGGCTCACGGCAAAACGCCCGAGACCGTCATGTTCCACGAGGTGGGCGCCATCGACTCCATCGTCGACGTCTGCTCTGTCGCCATCTGCCTCGATGACCTGGGCATTGAGGACATCGTGGTCGAGTCGCTCTCCGAGGGCCACGGAACCATCCGCTGTGCACACGGCCTCATGCCCATTCCCGTCCCCGCTGTCGTCAACCTGTGCCAGGCGGGCAATATCGCTCTCACGCCTGCACCGGTCGCTGGCGAGCTCGTAACGCCCACAGGCGCCGCCATCGTCACCGCCCTGCGTACGTCCGACCAACTGCCCTCACGCTACCGCATCGAAGCTGTCGGCTACGGCGCCGGCAAACGCCCCTACGAGGGTTGCTCCGGCACGCTCCGCTGCCTGCTCGTTCACGCGGACGCATAGCCATGGATGCCCGCAAGGCAAAAAGCCGCGCCGCCATCGTTGCGGCGTTCTCCGAGCTCCTGCGCGAGGAAGATTACGGCAAGATCACCGTCGGCGACATCATCGCTCGCGCTCACGTAGGCCGCGCGACATTCTACGGTCTCTTTAAGAGCAAAGACGACCTACTGTCCGAACTCGTGAGCGACATCTGCACCCACGCTCTTGACGACGATGGCACACCGCTCGACGACCCACTCGTGCAGGTCGAGCATATCCTCAACAATCTCTGGGAACGCCGCCAGGGCGTTCGAGCCCTCGTAGCCGGCGCCGGCTCACGCGTCTTCGCCGACTGTCTCCGCAAGACCATCATGTCGCGCGCAGCCGAAACCGTCCCCGTCGACCCCGCAGGCCCCGCCGGCACCATGGACCGCAGTTTCCTACTACACCACATAGCCTCAAGCTTCGTAGGAATGGTCCAATGGTGGGCCTGGCACAACTTCCAAGCCAACAAATCCAACGTAGCCAAAAACTACCTCTCAGCCATAGCGCCCCTCTTCAACTAAGTAAGAAGCTCATCCCAAAGCATCACCCCAACCCAGGGCGCCACGCATCCCAAAGTGTCAACAACAGCTCAACGCCCCTATCAGCAACAAGCCCCTCCCATCCATATTCAGATATATATGTTGGGTTGCTTACTCGAGCGCAGCAAAGATCCCACAGCCGTCCGCATGGGGTAACTTCCCAGCGCATTCCGCAGGACGCAAAAAGGCTCGCCGCACGAAGTGCGCAGCGAGCCTTTTTGCATGTCCGAGGACGCGCTGGGAAGTTACCCCATGCGGACGGCTGACAACCTATGTAGCCTTGGACTAGAACATGCCCAAGAAGCCATGCACAAACAGCGCGGCCACAATAGCACCGACAAACGGCGCGATGCCAGGAACAAGCAGACCATACTTCCAGTTGTTGTCAGCCTTGTTCTTAATCGGCAGCACCTGATAAGCAAGGCGGGGACCAAGGTCACGTGCCTGGTTCATAGCGAAGCCGGTGATGCCGCCCATGCCCATGCCAACGGCCCAGACAATCAGGCCGACGCAGATGGCGAGCATCAAAACGTCCTCACCAGCACGGCTAGCAGCAGCAAGGATGGCGCTAATGAACACAAAGGTGCAGATTGCCTCGCAGAAGAAGTTGCGGGCATAGTTCGTACCCTCGGTGGTGGGGTTGGTCGAGAAGATGTTGCGCTGGGCAATGGGATCGACGACACCCTCGGAAGCCTTGAACTCATCGGCATACATAAACCAAGCGATCACGGCACCCACAAAGCCGCCGAGCATATCGGCAAGCATGAAGGGGATGCAGTTGCCCCACGGCACCAGACCGACGATGCACTGGGCAAGCACCATAGCGGGGTTCATGCACACGGCGCCGCCAAAGACAAACAGGCAGACCGAGATGCCAAAAGACCAGGTGGTGATGGCAAACATATGGCCGGAGCCCTGATACTTGGTGCCTTTGAGCACGGTATCGCAGTGCACGCCCACGCCAAAGACGATCATGAGGGCCGTCGCGCCGAATTCGCAGAGGAGTTTGGTAAGCATAAAACCTTATCTTTCTTGTCGGTTATAAACGATTCGTTTAAGCCGCGCACTAGTGCTGCGCGACGACAACACCCAGGCCATCGGGGATGACGGCGACCTTGGCGTCGGCACCCTTCATCTCAAAGGCGAGCTTGAGCGCCTCCTCGAGGGTGTTGACCGGCGTCATGTGCATATCCTTGAGCATCTGGTGATCGCACAGGTCGGTGACCATGATCACGGGGTGATGCGCCAGGATGCGGGCAAAGATCTGGCTCGTCCACTGATCGGGCAGGGTCTCGTCCTTAGGACGATCGATACAGGCGCGCTCAAACTCTGCCGGATCGTTGTCGGCGATGTTGTGATAGAAGCCCTCGCCGCCGTGACCGTCGGCACAACCGGCGACGTCGATGATCACGCCGCCCTCGGGAAGCGTGGCCTCGGCAGCGCACATGCCCTTCACAGCCTGATAGATGTTCTGATCGAGGGGGTAGCCGCCGTTAGTGGTAATGGCGATCTCGCACTCGACGGGCTCAACGCCGGCAAGGCTCTTCACGAACTCGCAGCCAGCCTCGTGCGCCTTGTGGATGTCGCCGGCAAAGGAGCCAATGACCTCGTGCTTGCCGTTGAGCACCACGTTGAGCACAAAGGCAAGGTGAGCCATCTCGGCGGCGGCAAACATGTCCTCGCTCACGTGGTTGTGGCACAGGTTGCCGGCACGCGAGTGGGAATCGTTCACAAACTGACCGTTGTGGTTGTACATGATGGTCTTGTAGCTGGCGATGCCAGGCAGGACGGACTTGCGGCTACCAGAGAAACCGGCAAAGAAGTGCGGCTCAATAAAGCCCTCGGCAAGCAGCAGATCGCAATCGGCCGCAATCTTGTTGATGATGCACTCGCCACCAGAAGGCAGGGTGCCGATCTTTTTCATCATGCTGTCGTCGGTCGCGACATGCATAACGATTTCCTCGTTGGCAACGATGTCCTCGCCATACTTATTGACGAGCTCCTCGTGCGTCGACGGACGGTGCATACCCGTAGCAACCAAAATACGCACACGGGCCTCGGGCGCAGCGGCATGAATGTGATGCAGCAGAATAGGCATCGTCACACGCGAAGGAACGGGACGCGTATGGTCAGAGCTGATAATTACGATATCCTTTTTGCCAGCACAAAGCTCCTCGAGCGAAGGCGAGCCATAAGGGTTGGCAAGCGACTCCTCTACCAGCTCTTCCTGCGATTTTGTAGTCTTAAACTCGTTTTGATGACCTTCCATCACACCCGCGAAGTTCTTGTCCTCGAGCTCCAGATGCAACGTCTTGTGGTCAAACGGTAGTTCACATTCAAACATTGACGAGCGCCCTCTTCCTTTCAACTGACACACTAGTCAAACCGTTGGAAGGATACGCCGCTCACCGAAAAACACCACCGTCCACCGACTCATTAACACAACGTTCATATTTGACCCATAACAAAACGGCCGTGGTCCCAATGAGGACCGCGGGCGCTACAGTCGCAAGGCGAGAAGCGCCAAACGCGCCGCCGAGACAGACCCCATCCAAAACGCGCGAAGCGCGCTATCTTTTCCCCAGCAGTAATCCGCCGAAGACCGGACATCGTAGGGCCCCATCAGTTTACTTTTAGGCACACTCCGCAGGACGCAAGAAGCCCTCGCCGCACGAAGTGCGCAGCGAGGGCTTCTTGCATGTCCGAGGACGTGCCTAAAAGTAAACTGATGGCGGACCCGGACGACTACAGGGTTATCGATTACCCCGTGTTCTGCAATCCTGCCGAGACGCCGGTCACAGTCGAAAGAATCAGGCTCATGTACTCGGCCTTCTTCTCCTCGGCCATCTCGTCCTGGTTCATACGCACCTCGCGAAGGGCGCGGACCTGAGCGATGGACAGGGCGTCGACATAGGGGTTACGCACGCGAACGGCGCAGCCAAGCACGCGACGGCGCTGTAGCGGCCACTCGTCACCGACGATGGCAAGGACCCACTTACGCGTGAGCTGCATCTCGGTGAAGACCTTCTTGGACAGATCCTGGCGATCGCCCAGGTGCAGATACATCTTGGCGATGCGCTGGTCGGTCTTAGCGATCGACATCTCGATGTTGTCGATGAACGTGCGGAAGAACGGCCACTCCTGGTAGGCAGCCTTGAGCTGGTCAAGATCGCCCAGCTGCTCGCAGGCGGTACCCAGACCGTACCAAGCGGCCAGGTTAATGCGAGCCTGGCTCCAGCTGAAAATCCACGGAATGGTACGCAGGTCGTCGAGCGACTTGGCACCCAGACCGCGCTTGGCCGGGCGCGAGCCGATCGGCAGCAGACCGACCTCGGTCAGCGGCGTCACGGTCGAGAACCACGGTGTAAAGTCCTCGGTGTTCAGCAGATCCAGATAGCGCTCGTGGCTTGCAGCGTTGAGCTTCTCGGCCATATCCCAGAACTTCTGCGTGGTCTCGGTGTTGGTCTTCTCGACGCTCGGGGCCGACTGCAAAAGCGTTGCAGCGGCAACGGACTCAACATGGCGCTGAGCCAGCGTGCGGTTACCGTAACGGGCAAAGATGACCTCGCCCTGCTCGGTGAGCTTAAAGAAGCAGTTGACCGAACCCTTGGGCTGCGCCAGCACGGCCTTGTTGGCCGGGCCGCCACCACGGCCCACGGCACCGCCGCGACCGTGCATGAGCACCAGATCGATATCGTTCTTCTCGGCCCACTTGGCAATACGCTCCTGTGCGGAGTGCAGCGCGAGCATAGCCGTGGTAGGACCGGCATCCTTGGAGGAGTCGGAATAGCCCAGCATGACCTCCATGCGACGGTTGGTCTGGGCAAGGCGCTTTTGCACCACGGGCAGCGTAAGCATCTGGTCGAGCACGTCGACGCAGCCCTCGAGGTCCTCGAGCTGCTCGAACAGCGGGATCACGTCGAGCTCGGGGACATCCTCCTCATGCGCAAAGGACAGGTGGGCAAGCTCAAAGACGTCGGCCACATGCTGGGCGCTCTTGGTGAACGAGATGATGTAGCGGTGCGCCATCTTCTTGCCGTAACGCTTTTGGATGGAGCCGATAGCGCGGAAGGTATCGATGACCTCGCGCGTCATGGGCTGCAGATCACCATGGATACCGTTCTCGTGGATATCCTTGAGGGCGCGGGCGTGCACCACGGAGTGCTGACGGAACTCCATCTCGACCATGTGGAAGCCGAAGGACTCGACCTGCCAGATGATGGTCTGGACCGGGCCGTAGGCAGCACGGACGGCACCGCAGGCGGCCAGCGAGCGCTGGACGACGCGCAGGTCCTCCAGGAACTCATCGGCGCTGTGGTACATGGTGTCGGTGATGCGACGCACGGTGGCGTTGAGTCGGTCGGCCATGACGAGCATGACGGCGCGATGCGGCTCGTGCTCGGAGATTAGTTCAGCACGTGCGGTGTACTGAGTGCTCATCTCGACCTGATGGTTCCACAGGTTGATGAGCTCGGCAGACGGCTTGCTGTAGGTGGCCTCGAGCGTGAGGTTGCGGCCGATGCGGCGGCACTTGTCCTCGAGCTTGAGCACCATATGGGTGAAATACTTGGCAGCGACCTCGCGGCTCACCTTGGCGGTGACGTTGGGGTTACCGTCGCGGTCGGAACCGATCCAGCTGCCGGGGTGGAAGAACGCCGGGCACAGCGGCGGCACGGTGCCGGCCTTATCGCCCAGCACCCAGTCATCAAAACGACGATAGATGACGGGAATAACGTCGAACAGCGTGTTATCGAAGATGTCGATGATGGTATCGGCTTCCTCGACCGGCGTGGGTTTCTTGAGCGCGATGGGGCTCGTACGCACCAGGGCGTCGATCTCCTGCAGCATATGGCGCTCGTTCTCCACCAGGTCGGAACCGCCCAGACGCGGACGCTCCTCCAGCAGGTTGGAGATACGGCGAATCTTGCCCTCGACGGCCTTACGACGGGCCTCGGTGGGATGTGCGGTAAAGACAGGGTGGAACTCGAGCTTGCCGAGCAGCTCGTTGGCGCCCTCGACACCCATCTCGTTTACCAACTGGTGATAGGCGACGGTGAGTTCGTTGGCAGGATCGACCTCGGTATCGGTCGATGCGCCGGCCTCGCGCTCGCGCAGCTGCGCCACACGGTAATTCTCCTCCGACAGGTTTGCCAGATGGAAGAAGCTCGTAAAGGCGCGGACGATAACCTGCTGTTTATCGAGCGGCAGGCTGTCGATCATATCGACAACCTCGCGAAACGCCACGGCGGTGGGCTCGTCGGCAGTGGGCACGCCCTGCTCGTCGACGGACTCGTCGGCAGCACGGCTACCGGGGTTGCCGGCATTGGCCACAATCTCGGCTGTCAAAATCTTGTCGAACAGGTCCGCGATCTCGGGATCATACTCGCTAAGCACACGGCGCTCCAGGCGCAAGAACAGCGCCAGATTGTCGCGCAGCTCCTCGGGGATCTCGATCTCGGCGAGACGCTCCTTGGACTCGGCATTCAAGCCGATTCGGTTAACGAGGCGGTTGACCACGGCAGCGACACGCGCCGCGGCTTCGGGTACAGACTGGTTGCTTGGGTTCTCAGCCACGTTTCCTCCCATTCCTCCTTCTATGCACGTAACATGCGGTATCCATTATAGGCACTCGGCAAAAACTTTCGACGCTGATTGCGCTTTACCACACAAAAGTATTTTCTGCATTGCAAGGGTTTTTGCCCTAAATGGTCGTATTTCTCGGTAGGCGGCATATACAAACGGGGGCATTCCGCATAAAAGCGAAACACCCCCGTAACAATCGTTCTCCATGAGCAGGGCACGTTAGCAGGCCCGCAGCTCAAAAAGATGCGCTACAGGCGCTCGCGAACCGCCTCGACCACATTGGCCAAATCGACGAGAACCTCGTCATGGCTCTGCATGTCGCGCACCTTAACCTTGCCGGCAGCAAGCTCGTCGCCGCCCAAGACCAAAATGAGCTTGGCGCCCACCTTGTCGGCCTGCTTAAACTGGGCCTTGAGCGAACGGCCCTGATAGTCTGCCTCGGTCACGATACCTGCGGCGCGAAGCTGCTGCGTAATGGCAAACACGTTCTGGCGCAGTTCCTTGCCGGCATTGGCGACGTAGACACACGGGGCCTCATCGGCGCCCAGGTCGCTGCCAAAGGCCTGCAGGGCCAACAGGGCGCGCTCAAAACCGACGGCGAAGCCGACGCCGGCCGTGGGCTTGCCGCCCTCGAGCTCAACCAGACCATCGTAGCGACCGCCGCCACCGATGGAACCGACGCCGGCGCCGGGAGCCTCGACCTCAAAGACGGTACGGGTGTAGTAGTCCAGGCCGCGCACCAGGGTGGGGTCCTCGACATACTCGATGCCAGCGGCATCCAGATAGCGCTTGACCTGCTCGTAGTGCTCGCGACACTCGTCGCACAGGTTGTCACCCATCAACGGGGCCTCGGCCATGATCTCGCGGCAATGGTCGTTCTTGCAGTCGAAGGCGCGCAGCGGATTAAGCTCGGCGCGCTCGCGGCACTCGTCGCACATCTCGTCGGCGTGGTCGAGAATGAACTGCTTAACCTGCTCGCGATAGGCCGGACGGCACTGGGCATCGCCCATCGAGTTAATGAGCAGACGGAGCTTGGAAAGATCGAAGCCCAGGCGCTTGTAGAACTCCATGAGCATAATGATGCACTCGGCGTCTGCCGCCGGATCGGGAGCACCGAGCCACTCGATGCCCACCTGGTGGAACTGACGCAGGCGACCCTTCTGAGGACGCTCGCCGCGGAACATGGCCTCGGCATAGTAGGCCTTAAACGGCGTGGAGCCCTGAGGCACCAAGTTGTTCTCCACGACGGCGCGCACCACGCCGGCCGTGCCCTCGGGACGAAGCGCCAGGCGCTGCTTGGGCTTGAGCTTGCTATCGGTACCCTCGGTAAAGACGCGCTCCAGGTTGGCGCCGCTAAACACGCGGAACATCTCCTTGCGCACGACGTCGGTCGACTGGCCGATGCCGTGGACAAACACGTCCACCTGCTCGATGGCGGGCGTCTCGATGGGCTTAAAGCCAAACGGCTCGAATACGCCGGCCGCAATCTGCTGCATTTTTTGCCAAGCGCGCATCTCGGCGCCGATAAGGTCGCGGGTTCCCTCCGCCTTCTGTGCCTGCATGGGCAAACACCTTTCTTTTGTATCGCGTCATAGGTACAGGACATTATACGGCACAAAGCAGCAACGCGGCGGCGCGTCTGACCGAACGAGGGTATGGGGACTCGTTCGGCCAGACGCGCCGCCGCTGTTTGTGATCCGTTTTCCTCCGTCCCCTTCGGATCACGTGATCTGTTGGGGACGGAGGAAAACGGATCATTTCGTAGGCCCGTGGCGACCTTGGAAACCGAATGATGGTACGAGCATCCATTCGGCTCCCAAGACCGCCGCGGACAGAGCAGGGTGAGCCGGCAAACGCGGCAGCGTGCTTACTCCCCCGCCACGCTCGCGCGCAGCTTGGCGGCGATGGGCTCGGATGCCAGCAGGAACACGAGCATGACCACGGAGCACGCCAGGCACACAATCCAGGTGCTCGCAAAAGAGCCCGTGGCATCGAACAGCACGCCCGAAACGATGGCGCCCACGGTGCCGCCGACCATCTCGAGCGAGGTAATGGTGCCCGTGACCTTGCCGAGGTCGGCCATGCCAAACTGCTTTGACGCGGCAATGGTGGGCGTGATGGTGCCCATGCACGTTCCGATACCAAAGCTCACAGCGGCCACAATAGGACCAAGGTCCGTCGTCGGGAAGCACAGCGCCACACAGGCGACAATACACGCAACGGAACCCAGCACGTTGCCAAAGCGCAAACCAAAGCGATCGTAGATGGCGCCGAGCGAAATCTTGGCGATAACAACCGTGACCATGTAGGCAGAAAGCACCGTACCGGCCCACATGGGGTCGTGGCCGCCCGTAACGATCTTGGCGCCGTTGACGGTAACGCTCGTCATGTTGGTGACCTGGTTGGGCAAGATGGCGCCGTTAACGAGTCCCATAAAGAGGAAGGCGACGACAAGCAGCCAAAACGCCGGGCTCTTCTTGATGCGAGACCAGCCAACGTTAACCTCAGGCGCCGTGTGCTCATCCTTGTCGCCAGCCGTCGAGACGGACGGATCGCCCGGGTTCTCGCCGAGCGGCTTAAGGCCGATCTCGGAAGGCTTGGTGCGGAAGGAATAGGCCGTGATGGGCAGCGCCGCCACCATGCAGATAGCCGCGAGCACTAGGAAGGCGGAACGCCAGCCAACGCTCACGATAAGCGAGCTCACGATGGGAGACAGAATAGCGCCGCCAAAGCCCGAGCCCGAAAGTGCGATGGAGATGGCAAGGCCTCGCTTGGCCGTAAACCAGTTGGCGGTCACAAGGCTAATGAGCAGGCGGGTCGAGGCGACGGCAAAGCAGCCCGAGACGGCAAAGAGCACGTAGACCTGCCACAGCTCACCGACAAAACTCATGCCGGCAAGAACGGCAGAGGTGGCGATAACAGTGAGGGAGCCCAAAACGCGACCGCTCACTTTATCGGCCACATGACCGATCACAAGTGAGCCGATAACGCTCACCACGGTGGAGATGGCGTTGGAGATGTTGTACTGCGCAAGAGAAATGCCCAAGTCGCTGACGATGAGCGGCTGGAACAGACTCATGCAGTTAACGAAAATCGTGTAGCACGTGGCCATGATGACAAAGCCGGAGGCCACGACGAGCCAACCGGGGAAGAATTTATGCTGCCGGGACATACTGCTCCTTTTTAACGAACGAGTAGCAAGATTGGGTGCTACCGGTGGTCGGCGATGTAGCCCAAAGCGACGGCGGCATAAGCCGCGGCGCCAAGGGGAAGCTCGGCATCGCTAAAACGTGCCTTGGGATGATGCTGAGCAAAGTGCTCGTCCGTATCAGTCACGGCAGCGCCCACGGTAAAGTACGCACTCGGGATCTCGCTCGAGATCAACGCGAAGTCCTCGCTCGCCATGGCGTGGAACAGCGGCAGGAAGGCAGCCTTGGGCAGCACCGCGCCCACGTAGCCAAGCGACGCCTGCGTCATGCCGTCGTCGAGTACCAGCGGCGGAACATCCGAAAGCGTCTCGATAGTCGCCGGCGTGCGATACGTTGCGGCCACGCCGTTGACGACCTCGGCGATGCGGGTCTTGAGGTGCTCCATGAGCTCGACGTCGAAGCCACGCAGCGTTCCCTCAAGCACACAAGTGTCGGGAATGACATTTGCGGCCTGACCGCCGGCGAACTTGCCAATGGTAAGCGCGACCTCCTTGGCCGCCGGCACCTCGCGGGAGATGAGCTCCTGAAGCGCCAGATGCACATGGACGCCGGCCGTGATGGGGTCGATGCAGATCTCGGGGCTCGAGCCATGGCCGCCCTTGCCCTGAAGCGTGATGCGAAAACCGTACACGCCCGAGAGCGCCGGGCTGCCGTAGAGCACCAGGCCAAGCGGCGACTGGCTATTGACATGTATGGCGAAGGCGGCCTGGGGACGCGGGTTCTGCAGCAGACCGTCGGCGATGGCGGCGCGGGCACCCTCAAAGGTTTCCTCGCCCGGTTGGAACAGCAACTTAATCGTGGCGTTGGCGTCGACAAGCTCGGACTCGCGGGCCTTGAGCAGGCGCGCCGCACCAAGCAGCGCCGTCGCGTGCATATCGTGTCCGCATGCGTGCATGCAGCCGTTCGTAGAGGCGAAAGGCTCGCCTGACTCTTCAGCAACAGGCAGGGCATCCATGTCGCCACGGAGCATGATGACCGTACCGGCCTGTTTGTCCGTGCACGTACCGTTACCCCGAGCAGCAGCTGCCGCGCCGGCACCGATTAGGCCAACGACACAGGTGCCGTCAACAAGCACGGCATAGGGAATATCCATCTCGTCCAGACGCGCCTGGATAAAGGCGGACGTCTGCGGAAGGTTGTTACCGAGCTCAGGCGTTTGATGGAGATCATGGCGCCATGCGGCAAGCTCGTTGGCAAACGCCTGAGCTTCTGCAACAAGACCGTCACCGATAGCGGCCTGCGCCGCCGCGGTGGCCTTGGGCGCTGATTGCGGTTGAAGATCGGACTGAGCTGGTGCCATAAATGCCCTCCAGTAACGTTTTTGCAGTAAGCACTTTGATAGCGTAAAGCGCAAGGTACAACTTTAAGGGCGAGGTATAAAAAATGCCGCCCCAGGAGGGCGGCGCAACAAGTTGTTTACAATTGCGGGCGCGGCTTTCGACGCAAAAAATCGAAGTGAGTCTCGCTCAAGATAATCGACAGGAAGATAAGCACAAAGCCGGCGAGCAGGCGCGAGGTGAGCGCCTCCCCCATCAGCAGCACCGAAAACAACACGCCCGAAGGCGACTCCATCGAAAGGAGCAGCGAGCCCGTCGAAGCCGGGACATGCGCCAGGCCGACGTTTTGGATGAGCAGAGCCACGCATGTGCAGCCCACCGAGAGAAACGCCATCACACAGATAAAATTCGGCGTCCACACGGACAGAGGCGCCTGGGTCTCGAATAGCAGCGACGAGATCAGGCTCAGCACGCCATTGCCCACAAACATCCAAAACGTGATGACGTTGATGTCCATTTTGCGACCGTACTTGGCGGTCACCGCCATCTGGATGGCGAAGAAAACCGCGCCGCCCAGCGTAATGGCATCGCCGATGTTGAACTCGACGCTATCAAGCGCCACCAGGCCAATGCCCGCCAAGCACAGCAGTGCCGCGCCCAGATTATAGCGGGTGAGTTTTTCGCCGCTCAGAAAATAGCTCGCAAAGGGCACGAGGATGCAGTACGTACCCGTCAAAAACGCGTTCTTGCCCGCCGTGGTGTGCGCCAGACCGACCGTCTGCAGGACGTAGGCGGCCCACATAAGTGTGCCCATTCCAAGTCCGACGATAAGATTGCGGGCGTTGAGGTGCGCGATGATGCGCTTGTGGAAGATGACAAACATGACCAACGCCGCAGGCAGAAAGCGCACGTAGAGCAGTTCAAACACCGGAATGGTGTCGAGTGCGTCTTTCATAGTGGTAAAGGAGTAGCCCCAGATAATCGCCACCGAAAGCAGTAGAACTTTCCAGAACAACGGCGAGCGTGCGCCGGCACCCCGGGGAATACCACCCGCGCCCAAATCCTCACGGGCTACAGGGCTATCGGGCATGTTTTCGATTTCGTTGGCAGCGTATTGGGCCATGGAACATCCTCGCGCTCAATCTGGGCGTGGTGTCCGCACGCGCGTGACCGCATGCCGCCTCATGGTCAAATAAAAACGGGGGGCACCGGACCCCCGGTACGCCCCGCTACTGTAGCAACAACCAAGCAACCCACGCAATTCACTACGCTAAAGCGTCGAGCCGGAAGGCCTCGATGTTCCGTCAACGCCACATTGTCGCGCTAAATCAATTTGGTCGACTCCAGCTTTTCGATGATCCAGTCGTTGGCCTTGATGACCGGGCGGCGGAAGACGACGCCCAGGCCCAGCGACGGAATCAGGTAGCTCGCCAAGATACCCAGCTCAATCCAGTACTCCATATGGTAGGCGCCAGCCATGGCGGCGTGCATGGCGTTGATGCCGTGGGTAAACGGCAGGAACGGGTAGATCGCCTGGAACACGGGGCCGGTCATCTCGATGGGGAACGTACCGCCTGAACCGCCGACCTGCATGACCAACAGCACGACAGCGAGCGCCTTGCCGATATCGCCAAACGAAACCGTGAGCGTGTAGACGATATTGGAGAACACGAGACTCGCGACCCAGCCCGCCAGCACAAACTGCAGCGGGTTGTCGCATTGGATGCCAAAGAACAGGATGTCGCCCGCGCACACGAGTGTCGCCTGCAGCAGGGCCAGACCTCCAAAGAACAGGTAGCGGCCCAGGTAGATCTCGTGCAGGCGCACGGGGATCAGCTCGTTGATGAGCTCATCGTCAACCGATACCTTCATCATGGCCGCCAGCACGATCGAGCCGACCCACAGCGACAGAATCGTATAGAACGGCGCCATGGCCGAACCGTAGTTGCGGATCGGATAGACCGGCTTGCGGTCGAGCGCAACGGGGCCGGAAAGCGACACGGCCAGGCCCTCGGGGTCGTTGCCGATCATCGTCTTGATCGTCGCCAGGTCACCCGACATCAGGGCGCCGTCGAGCTCGTCCTTGAACGCGCTGATCTTGTCCGACGCCTCGCCCAGCTGATCGGAAGCCTTGTTGACCAGCTTTGCGGCCTTGGAGAGACCCTTTGCCAGCGAACCGGATGCGTCGGTCAGGCCGGCAACAGCGCTATCCAGGTCGCCCGAGATGCCGTCGAGCGAATCCAGAACGCCCGAAATAGTTTTCTTGAGCTCCTTGGCCTTGACCGAGAACGTGGAATCGTAGTCGGACTTAGCGCCCGAGATGCCCGCCTTGGCATCGGCGATGGCCTGGTCGACCTCGGCACGCGTGCTGTTGACCTCTGCCATGCTGTCGGAAAGGGACTTTGCGGTTGCCCTCAGGTCGTTGGCATTGTTACGATACTCCGTCGCGATCCTGCCCAGCGATGTAGCCACAGACTTGAGGTTGTCCTGGAGCTTTTCGTCACTCACCTGATCGGCAAAGCTGCGGAGCTGGTCGGCCGTGTCGTCGATTTCCTTGGCGCGCGATTCGAGTGCCGACGCGGCTTCGTTGAGCTGGGTCACCGTAACGTTGACATGCTGGTTTGCGGCGTCGAAAGCCTTCGCGAGCTCGGCGGACACGTTGTCAAACGAGCCCGCACTTCCGTCAATCGCGGCGTTGATGGCGTCGTTGGCGGCCTTGAGTGCTTCCTTGGAATCACTAATGCCGCTCTCGGCGTGCTCCATCAACTGCTTGGTAGATTCATCGACCTTACCCGTCTGCTGGAGCATACCGCTCGCCGACGTCAACGAATCGGAGGTCGAGCTCAAAATGCCCGCCAGCGAAGTCGCGTTGGCTTGAACGTCCTGCAGGTCCTCGACCGAATCGCCCAGTGTCGAGGACAGGTTGGCGATAAAGCTGCTGACCTGATCGGTGCTCATGTAATCGAGCAGGCTGGACACGGTCTTAAGGCCGATGGTCGTGATGGTCTTGGTAAAGGTCTCATTCACCTGGCTCTGGACGGCGCTCGAACCCTTTTCGGTCACGATCTGGGCGATGGCGTTAGCCTTCTGGTTTTCGTAGAACTCGATGTCGGCGTGCTTCACGTTGGTCGAGAAAAGCGTCATCATGTCGGCGCTAAACGTCTTGGGGATAACGACGGCGGCATAGTATGTGCCCGACTTAACGCCCTCAATCGCCTTATCGCGGTCGTTGAGGACAACCCAGTCAAAGTTCTCGTTACCGCGCAGGGTCGCCGTCACGTTTTCGCCCACGTTGATCTCGACGGGAATCAGGTCGCTCTCGTAGCCCTCATCGGTGTTGACCACTGCAATCTTAAGGTTGCCGGTATTGCCGTACGGATCCCAGCTGCCGGCGATGTTAAACCACGCGTACAGGCACGGCACGATAATGAGGCCCATCACGACGACCATGCCGATCACGGAGCGAGACACGTTTTGGACATCACGCTTAAACAGGTGCAGGATGTTCTTCATTTATGCCTCACCTCCTTTAGAGTGCTTGCCAAGCAGGGTGGTATCTCCATCATTTGTAGCTGTGCTGTCGCTGCCCTGAGATTTACGATGCGCACCAATATGCGGCAGACGGCTCGTGGGCTGTTCGCTGTCCTTGGTGCCCCGCTCGCTGGCGTTGAGACCAAACATGCGACGGGCGGCAGGGATGGCAGCCGTGTGCTCGCGCATCTCGCGGCGCAAGTCCTCGTCCGAAAGCGCCGAGATGCGCATCTGGGTGTTGAGGCTTGCACGGATGTACTCGATGTTGATGAGCCAGCCGCAGATGGCAATGACCGAGATAATCCAGATAACCAGCAGAATGATCTTGCCATTGTTGTCGATATCGAGAACCGTCGACAGAATGAAGAGCAGCACCTGCACGCCGACTACAGCAGCGAAACCGCCCTTGATGTAGTACGGGTAGCGATGCTCAAAGGCGACCGCATGATCGAGCAGTTCGCGACGGTACGAATCGGAATCGAGCATGACGCGCATGGCCGTACGCAGCGAATAACGTTGGCGCGGCAGGTCGTTGGACTCGCAGATCATGAGGCCCGTCGTGGAAAGCTGCTTATCAAAGAGCAGATTGAGGTTGAGCAGCAACGGGCGCAGCTGCAGACCGATAAAGAGCGCGATGATAAGGAACACGCCCAGGATGCACAGGTTGAACAGGTAGTTGAACGAATACATGCCACCGACGGTCTCGCGCAGCAGGTTGATGCCATAGGTGAAGGGCAGCAGCGGATGTAGCCATTGGAAGAAGCCGGGCATCATCTCGATGGGATACATGCCCGACGAGCCGGGGATCTGCACAATGACGAGGATGACGCCAATGGCTTTACCGATATGCTTAAAGGTGGTGGACAGCGCATAGATGATATTGACGTAGGTGAACGAGATAGCGATGCCGCCCAGCACAAAGAGCAGCGGATTGACGCACTGAACGCCAATGACTAGGTCGCCTACCGTAACGATGATGGCCTGGAACGCGCCCAGGATCACCAGTAGCAGCCAGCGGCCAAAGTAGCCCTGATGCGCCGTAAAGCTACCGATGCCCTCGCGGTCGACCTCGAGTTTGTAGATAGCGATGAGCACATAGCCGCCTACCCATAGCGCCAGATTGGTGTAGAAGGGCGCGATGCCCGAGCCAAAGCTCTTGACCGGATAGATTGACTTGGATGTCAGCTCAACCGGAGATGCCATGAAATCTGCCACGTCATTGACGTCGACGTCCATGAGGTCGGCTAACTCGCCCATAGACCCAGAGGTCTGCAACGCCGCAATGTCATTGGCGGCGGTCGCGAGCTTGTCCTGAACCTTGGCAAGGGAGGCGTCGGTTTGGGACAGCGTGGTCTTTGCCTGCTCGAGCGTGGCGCCGAGCTGCGCCAGCGTGCCGCGCGCGCTCGCTATCGTGGGGGTCATACCCGATACAATGCCGGTCAAATCGCCCGAAACGGCGGCAAAGGAGTCAAGCGCGCTCGAAGCCTTCGGAAGTGCGTTCTGACCCAGATCGGTCTGAGCCTGACCGAGGTTAGCCGTACCGGTCTGAATTGCCGCGTTGAGTGCTTTGCTCGCGTTCGAGACGGCCGTGGCGTCATTTGCCATGGCGCTCGACTGCGCGGACAGACTGTTCTTGATACTCTGCAGCTGGTCGTTCTGCTTCTTGAGCGTATCGATCGTCGAGGCGATCAGTGCGTCGATCCGATCCGATCCCGTCGAGGTATCGCCGGCAAGAATCTGCAGGTGGCCGATAACTGCGGTGTTGTGATCGATCGTTGCCTGGAGAGACTCGAGCGAGTTGTCGATGCGGGTGGTCGTAGATGTGACCGTGCCCGTCAGCTTGCCGATGGCAGCGTTCGCGGAGGCCGATGTCTTGGTTAGCGCAAGGCTGCCTTCCGAGAGCGCCTTGGAGAGCGAGGTGATGGACTTGCCAGCCGTGGTACGAGCTTCGCCCAGCAGATCATTACCCTGAGCGATTGCCTGCGTTAGCGAAGGCGCCTGTCCCTGCAGGCCCGCCAACGCAGCATCGGCCGAAGCAATCGAGCTGCTCGTCTTGTCGATGGCGGTGTTCATGTCGCCGATGGAATCACGCACTTCGCCCAGGGTATCAGACGCCTCGGACACCGAGCCCGCCAGCGAATCCTGGGTCTGGGTTGCCTTGTCTTTAAGATCGATGCCAGCATCTTTGGCAATGCCCGCGACGGTCTCGCCCACCGTGGAGACAAACTCCGAGTTGATCTGCTCCTCGATGGTGTTGGCACCGGTATCGGTGACCTTGGGCGCAATGGCGCTCTTTTTCTCGTTGACGTAATAGGTGAGCTTCGGCTGATGGTAATTGCCATCGAGCATCGAGACAAGATTGTCGGAGAAGTTCTTGGGGATTACGATCGCAGCGTAGTATTCCCCGCTCTCGACACCCTCTTTGGCATCGGCAGCCGAGTCGACGAAGGTCCAGCCCAGCTGATCGTTCTCCTTGAGCTGATCGACCACCTTATCGCCCGCGTTGAGCTCGCCCACTAGGTCGTTCTGAGTGCCCTGATCGTTGTTGGCGATGGCAATCTTGATACCTTGGGTGTTTCCGTACGGATCCCAGTTTGCCACGATGTTGTACCAGGCATACAGCGAGGGGATAACGCACACGCCAAGGGTAACCACCAAGGCGACGGGGTTCACAAGCAGTCGCTTAATGTCGCGCTTAAATATCGCAAAGGAGACCTTTGCATCGGATAGTTTGCTGCCGAGACTCACGCTTGGACCATCCATCCTGTCGTTGAATCAAATCGTACTATCAAAACCATTGTACGTAGGCGCTTTAGCGTCTCGAAGCACAATGGTATTGAGTTTTGCGGGTAGCAATATACTACGAAGATGAGTTAGTGTACAGTTGTACAGTATCTTTAATATCAGCAGGTCACAAAACCACAGCCCGCACAAATTAGCAGTCCGGATAAATAGTCATTGGGTGTTCCTATAGTTTTGTCAACCGTCGGGGCTACTCCCGGTAG
>NZ_QSUU01000005.1:0-30913 GCF_003439125.1 Collinsella sp. OM04-5
GCCCCTCGCCGTATGGTTTCCCCGGGCGGTTACTTTGGCGAGCCCGCCCGGGAAGGATGGAGGAGATGACCGTGCCCCTGGACACAGTGAATGATATACGGTCGATGGATGCCGCCGGGCGCTCGAGGTCCGAGATCGCCCGAATGCTCCACGTGAGCCGGAACACCGTGGCGAAGTACGCCGACATGGAGGCTCCTGCAGGCGGCAGGGGCGGACAGGTCGTCCCGGTGGAACTCATTCCCAGAGAATCCCCTCGCACTCATCTCTCGTATACATCGGACTTCCTCCTGGACCCAGATTGGGTGCGATATTTTGTCCGAGGCCCCAGCTTTCTCGAATTACCAATGGGAAACAAAGTCTCTGGCCTTGTCGTAGACTTCATCGTTCAGGTCGGGATATTCCTGAAGGACATCGTTGACCCAAGATGGACCGTGGGAATCAATAGAGGGAACGAAGCATTCTAATTCGCCAACAGGAACGATTTGAACGTTATGATGCGAAAGCGTATTGACTATTCGTTTACACGCTTTGTTCGCACCACCACTCAACGCATTAATGCCATGTCTTTTCATTTCGTCCCAGCGCGATTTGCTCTCGAGCAATTTTCGAATCTTCCCACAATTAGTCTTTGAAAAAGTTGGGCCTTTGCATTGTTTGAAAACTTCATCTATTTCAGCCTTTAAGGAAGCCACGCTTAATCCCTCATCGCTTCCAAGCTCTTGGTTAATTGTTTCCCAATCCGATTTGATAGACTCCCAAACTACATTGTCCTGCAGAAGGACACTTTTAATATCGGTGGGATTTCGCAAGATGTCTGCATCGGCCACGACCGAATAATCGATATGTAATTTCGAAAGAAGGTCGACGTAAGTTTTAAACCGCCCCTTTCCACCTACGGGTAGGAACAGTGGAGTTGGTTCGCTAGCCCTTACGGTATCCCAAATAAGTTGATAGAACATACAATCGCTATCGCTTTCGCAGAGCACGGTTCTTTCATGGAACAGGGAGTTAATTAAGTCAGAATACTTTAACAGCGTATTCGACGTGATCTTTGAAATGTCATCCACATCCAGCAGGGCGAAATCATTCACATCATTGGCTCTTGTAATTCGTACTACTTGAATGCGGTCGGGACCAGACTCAAGCATTCCATTAAGCAGCTCTTTACTGTGAGTGCTAATAAACAGCTGGCGTCCCGAAGTTTCATTTGAAGCAATTAGAGATCCCATAAGCTTGGCTTGTGGCGGATGAAGAAACGATTCTGGCTCGTCAATAAACATTGAGGTGTATTGATTGGCGTATATAAATAACACGATACCGAGAAAGCTTCGCATGCCATCTCCCTGATGATGCGCAAGGGGATAGCTACTTAATGTTTCATACATGAAATCATTTATTTGAGGAACGGGCATATCTTTTGGCGCGACGGGCGTGCTTCCTAAACACAGGGGTATTTCACCACCATTAAAATAATTCGGTATCACTTCCAATGAAAAGGCGGAATGGAAAGCTGAAGACACTTTTTCCAAATAGGATGAGTCGCGGGCCAGCAGGGCGATGGGGCCTGTGGCTGGGTCTTTACGCGGGACGCTTTTTTGGGGAAAGCAGGCAGAAAGTCGTGTCTCCGTCGTTAAGAAGTGAAATAGCATTTCTTTAATAGACTTTGGGTAATAGCTGAATTTGCTGTAATTTCCCATGTCGTAATCTGGGATCCTAAATCCCATGCCTTCATAGCTTAAAAGGGGGTCATGTTTTTCGATCGCAATCTCATTCAGAAGCGATTTCACATCCTCGATACTGGGCTTTGTGAAATCAATTGAGGAAACTAAGTTGCAGTTGCTGTCGCCTGATAGATGACAGTAGATATCGCGCAAGCAGGTTGTCTTTCCTGCATTATTTGGTCCAACGAACACAACGATCGAATCGTTGCGTAGCTTCAAGGTTTGACCATCAGCAAACGTCAGTTCTTTTATCGGGGCATCAAGTCGCATATAGCCTCACTCGCAACAGTTTCAACGCGGTACCAATGTTGTCTGGAGAGATTCACGGTAAAGACTCCAACTAACATTCTATCTAATTAAAAATGATCGCCACCAGAGTACAGACGTTTCTGATCTAATGAGTTCATTAAGGTCGTCTCCACTTCTTTCACCTGCCGGGCGCTCTACTTAGGTAGACTACGAGTTGTGCTCTGACAGTATGCTTTTCAGACTGCCGTTTGGCGAATAGTAATAGACCGCTGCACTTCTCAGAAGTGTCAGGGAGTACTATTACCTCGGGCGTTCACTGCCTGGTGCATGACGTTAACATCCGCTTTTTGGCCTTTCAATTTGGTCGATTGTTTATTGGGGGGTTGTCATGCCGGTTAACCAATCTCTGAGTGCAAACGATCAATAGCGTTCTTTAATTGTTGCTGAGCGAAGAACCGGTGTCTCCAGTATTACTCGTAGGGGTCGAGCAATTGTGTTCTTTTTTGCTTGAGCGCGCTGTGATTTGTACGAACTGTTCGTCCCTTACTTATAAGGATGCCAAGTATGAGTGACCCTAAAGAAGATGGCAATCAAGAAGAGCTTGAGTGGCTTTTATTTGAACTTGATGAAGCCCGCGAGGACCAGAGAGTGTCTTTGGATCATATCGTTCAGGTCCTTGTTGCTTGTATTGCTGCGCTCGCCATTTTGTATTCTGTTGCGGCCGGATTTGGCGCTTCTGAAAAATCGATTCCCTGGAAGAATGAGGGAATCGCTACGATTGCAGCCTGTGTGATTCATGTAGCGGGATTTTACGGCTCTAGCATTGGTCAGGAACGCATGTTTCGCTATCACTATATGGAAATGATCGAAAAGAGGATTTCCGAGATAGTGCCAACGGGCGATGAGAATATTGCACTGGGTTGGAACCAGTTTTCTTCTCGTTTAATTACTGCCAATATTCATCACCTTACAAATAGGGGTGCGCGTAGGCACTATGTGCATTTTGCACTTGCGCTTGTATCGCTTGTCATCGGGTGCGTTTTGCTTTCTTTGCTATTGCTGCTTACCGTGCATAATAAATGGGTCAGGCTTCTGCTGCCGCTGGTTGTTATGTCCGCTCTAATATATCTTTTGTACTGCTATTTCATAGCTACTGACTTTAGTCGGCTGACGTTTAAAGAGATATTAGACCTTAATGTAAATGGTGCCCCTAAGGAATATCGAGCGGATAGTGGTGGGGTGTCTGAGGATAATAGGCCGGGTCACTACTTCTCGCAATTTAGAGGTAAATTCCTTCGTCTGTTGTACACACGTCCTCGCGATTCAATGAAAAGCTGCTTTTATTTAGGCGGGGCTTTGTTGGGTACTTCCCTGGGAGGAGGCTATTCTCTTGGAGAGTGGTTCTTCCGGTTCTTCTTGCTTGTGTTTGTCGTTGACATCTGTGGCTACCAAGCGCGTTATCTCATCAATGATATTAGGGGCATTGCGGAGGATAAGACAAACCCGCAGAGTGCGGGTAGAAATAGGCTTCCATTGCTTGGCGGCGGTAATGAGCGCCATACAATAATCGTTGCAATGCTTGTTGTCGTTGCCAAGGCAATTGCCGCCTTCTTGGTTTGTGCGACTATATGGGCAGACGTTGGCACGTTAAATGGCGAGCCGGTTCTCGGTGACCATTACCTTGCCTTTATTCTGGGTTTTGCATACGTTTTGGTCTTCATTATTGCCTGCTTTTATGAGAGCGCTAGGGCTAAAGCTGAGCGACTATGGAGTGAGTATGTCCGGCGCCATGATGGGTCGCTGGTTATGCGTGGGATGAACCTATTCAAATCTGCGAAATACTTCGGATACATTGATCCTAGAGAGGAGTCGCGCTCGCATGACGTCTTTAAGATGTGTTTTGAGACTCTTAGGATTGTTCTTTATGGATATCCGCTACGTTTTTGTGCTGGTCTTCTTGCTTTTGACCCGTATTTATTCGGACTCGTGTCCGGTGGAATTTCTGAGTTTCCTTATAGGGCAGGCATGTTGCTTCTCCTGATTGTTGCCTGCGCCTTGTATGGTTGTGCTTTTGTTTATATAACCTGGAGCTATGAGGCGTCTGCGGCCAAGAGGGCTTCTGCCATGAGCTGCCTACAGGCAAATAAAAGTGTTGAAGGGATTATTTGGCCGTATATCAAGCAGTCTCATATGGTTGAATTCAAAAAGCCTCATATCGCGTATCTTGGTTATCGACTGGGGTCGAGAGCGTGTGACCTTTACCCGCTGCGGGCGCAGTGGAGCTTGATTGAACCTTGGAACTGGACAGCATTGCTGGCGATCCTTCTTTTGCACTGGTTCTCCATTTGGCTTCTTCCTTGCTATTATTCTTTTTCTCCTTGGGATTAAGTTTTGTACTGTTTACTTTGGCTGATTGTGTGCCCAACAAGGGTGTTCTTAGCATGGTTTTCACTGTTTCAATTGTTTTGATTATTGTTGAGTGCGTTGCATTGGTCGCCTCGCTTGTCTGTTCTGATTTTTACCTATCTGTTATCGAATTCCTCATGCGCAACTATTTGCCCTATGGGTTTATCGAGACTGCCCAAGATGGATCGCTGTTCGTCGGAGAATGGTTTGCTCAACTATGCTTAAGGCCCTTGATCTGGATTTCCCAGTCTCCGTATAACGCTCTTGCAATGAGTGTCGTAGCGGTCATTGCTCAAACGTTCCTCGCGATTTATGCACTGTTTAGGAACATGAACTACTGCGACATGAACGCACCGTTTCTTGAGAACTTCTTCAACACCGTTAAGGATGCGGCGCTGAAACTGTGCACAGCAATCTTGGGCGAACACGCGATGCAGGTGCTGCGCAAGAAGAAGGGGAGTGGCGATGAGGTGCAACCCTCCACGAGTAGCGACTGAGAATAGGTCGAGAATGGCCGACTTGCTGTTTCGCGCGCATCGAGCGGTCCAGGCCAGTTCAGTTGCAAGACGTTGGCGATATAAACTATTGAATCGAGCGCTGTAGCGACCGTTTTCTCGTCAGCACAATTGGTCCGCGCCGCTTGTTATTCTATGGATCTACTCGCTCATTAGGAGGTTATATGGGTGCTAACAAGATGGACGCTGAGGTTATTGATCGTGACCGTATTGAGGTGTTTGTTAGCTCTTCGATGCGCGATGAAGGCGATTTTAGCTGGCAGCAGCTGAGGAACGAGCTTAATTGCGCTTTGCTGAAATCGGATATCTTTAAGCCCTTTGCCATCGAGTTTCATGCGAGCATTGAGCCATCATCCTCTTATTATCTTAATCGCTTGGCGCAAAGCGATATAGTAATTGGAATTATACGATCGGAGTTGAGGCCAGGGACTAGCAGAGAGCTTTATCATGCTATCAGGCTCAGAAAGCCACTCTTGCTTGTTAAGCTTGAGTCTGGGACGTCGCCGGAAATCGAGTCTCTGCTTCGTTATGCCAGAGAAATGGATGCGTGCACGTATGTAGGGCGGCCGAATGATTCAGGCCTTGTTCCTTATCTGATGGACCAACTTAACAACGTGATGGTCGATTTGTTTCACAATCGACGATTTGAAATTGAAGATGGTGGATCGGCGGTTTTTACTGATATTGCTCCTGTCTCTATTCCCGAAGATGTTCTCGATGCTTTCGGTTCTTCAGTTGCCTTGATTTCAAAAAAATTTAACTACCATGCTGATTGGCTTGAGAGAAGGTCTGACAATCCTTATCTCTTCTTTCTTGGCGAGAAAGCGGTCAATTGGCTTCTATATGGCACCCCCTTTTCGGTCGGTGCATTCAAGGCTGGCATTCTAGAGATTATGAAAGACAGCGGTATTCCCAGAGACACTCTTTCACTAAGGCTTGACGCCCTCGATGCTTCTATTGAAGGTCGCTATTCCAAGTGCTATGAACTTCTCCAACGTGCCTGTGACTCAATTGAATCGAAAGACTGTTGGGCTTATGGAAATTGTTTAATTGACAAGCGGACTGTCGCTGGCATGCTTTCCGAATATGGATTTGGCACCCAGTGGTCAATTCAGAAACAAATCGATGCGCTCTCCGCTCCAGTCTATATTCCCCTTGCGCTTAAGTTCGAAGAGGAGGTGGGGACTGCTGTCTTAAACGCTTCGAGAGAGGCGAGGGCGGTTAATCCTTACACAACGATTCGACATGACGCTAGCCTTGCTTCCGTCATGTCGAATATATCGTGTTTGTTATTTAGTTCAATATTATGCGGGAGTATATCGAGCGCCTTATACTCTCGCAGCCTGCTTGCTAATTCGCTTATCGACTACTCCTCTATTTACAATCGGCCCGAACTTGAGCTTGAGGGAATTAAACTGCTTGTTCTTCAGGGGGATGCTAAGGGCTTCGATAATAGGTTTGCTTATAAGAGCGATGGTTTAAGGTCGTTTCTTCCGTCGTGTGCCGAGGAACTGTGGCATCTGACTTCTTTAACGGCGCAGGCATATCGTCCGAGTACGAGTTCCGTCGTCATTAAGGAGTGTGCGCCTTATTTTTCGGATGATACTATTTGCGATGCTTGGAACACGTTGAACGTTGTAGATGATTTTCGGCGATGCGAATCAAAATGGATTAAGGCGATCGACATGATCAAGATGCGGGTTGAGGAGAAGTCGCTTGTAAGCCTACTTTGTCAGGTTGTCGATCAACATTTATATACCGTCGCTTCTGATGTGTCGAACGTTATTGCCGGAATGGATTTAGACAAAATCGACAATGGGCTCGTTGATCAACTGGGCAGTAGCCTTAAATCGAATTCCGATGAACTGCTTAAAAACAATTTTTCTGCTGGCGTATTCGGATGTGTTGAGAAGTGTTGTGGCTTTTCTATTTTGAGTGAAGAGCAAGTGGAGCGCCTTTCCACTTTTGAACGGGGTTGTTATTTAGACAATAAATCTCCTGCATATAATACGGAGATGGCTTGCATCGATGAATTGCGCAGGCAATTTGATTCGAATAATCGTTCTGATTTTCACTCAGGGTTTTCCATTCGCCCCTCTTCTTTGCTATGTCGTTCACTCGATGATGTCCCTTCTGAGTCATTTAACGCATCCTTGGCTGGCGTGCTGGAGCATTGTCTTAAAGGACTTCCGACATATCAAGGATCACCCTGCTCTGCAGGAGAGGCTATGTCCGTATTAAATAAGTTTGTATGTCGTTGCGTGCGTGATGGAAAGGCACTTCCCGTCGGTTGGACGGATTTAATTTCTGAACTTCCGGATGAGTGGCCCGAAGACCCGGTATTTAGAGAGCCTATATCAATGGACTCATGTGCATGGTCTGTAAGATGTTTAGCTCTAAAAGTTGCTACCGGCCTTGCAACAGACATAGAGTTCCTGACATTTGGTATTAAATTTGATGCCCTTACTGCCGCCGGTCAGCGTGCGTTTTTAGAAGTACTTGAGCAGCTGATTGTTTGTAATGCTATCTGCGATCAATACCGTGGCGTCGTTTCTGCAATCTGTTCGAGCGTTATGCTTAGTGAGGACTCTGCTGTGCGTGCAATATTGCTTGATAGCGTTGCTGCAGCTTACCGTAGGTGGGGGTCATGTTCTTTTAGCGATTTGGCGTTTCAGTCGATACATGACGTTTCCTCAAATGTTGCATTTAGGCTTGTACGCCTATGCAAGCAGGGGAAGTTTGATGATGCCATTCTTGAGCAGAAGCTGCTCGGTGAACTCTCAAATGATTCAAACTGGTTTATTCGCTGGCATGTTGCGAATGACTAGACGGAGGCTGCCTTCCTGAGCAGCTGCCTGTTCGAGCATTGCTTAATATCGCGATGCGGCACCGCCGATGACGCGTTTGAGCACCGGAGCTAACGTGGACTTCGGTGCTCTTTTGCTGCGGCGCCTGATTGATAGCACCGATTTCGGTGCCTATTTGTTGCTATCAGCCGACCTCGCAGCGCTGGCGTATGTCGGTCTCGCTCAGATTGGTGATATCGGATTGACGGACCCCGAGTTTTCCCTTAAAGTAATCGTTGTGATGAGGCCTTGCGACGGTACGTCCGGCTTGGTCCGTGGGAACCGCCGAAAGGCGGTTTTCGCGTTTAAGGGGTCCAAATGGATAAACCATTTAAATCTATTGATGAGCAGATTGCTATTCTTGAAAGCCGTGGACTCGAATGCGATAACAATACTCGTTTAGTTTTGGAGCGCGAGGGATACTATCCGGTTATTAACGGCTACAAGGATTTATTTCTCGACCAGCGCGGAGATTCTTGCCACGAGCTATTCGTAAAAGGTACGAAGTTTTCTGATATATATCGTTTATTCGAATTTGACCGTTCATTGCGTCTGCTCATGTTTGAGTACTTTAACAAGGCGGAAGCGATTCTTAAAACCGTCTGTTCTTATCGTTTCGCAATGGCCCATAAAGATAGCCCGGAGGCATACCTGGATAGAAGATCCTACCGTGCCGATGCTGGTTATCGAAAAAAGATCGACATGCTTATTGGTGATTTCGAGAAGGTGCTGTGTAGGTCTCAAAAATGGAAAAGCGATTATAAAAGGGACTACATTCGGCATTATGAGAATAATCACGACAATACGCCGGTATGGATTCTTATGAATTATTTGATGCTTGGTCAGGCATTCAAGTTCTATGAGTTTCAGCCAGAAAGCATGAGAAATTCCATTGCCAAGTCGTTTTCTGATCTTTATTCCGAGACGCATGAAGTCGATAAGCGCATCAGCCCGCGTAGGCTAAGACTTGCATACGATCACATTAAAGATTTTCGAAATATCTGTGCGCATGACGAACGTCTATTCTGCGCCAGGGTGTCTCCGTCTCACGATGTCAATCTAGTAGGGGTTTTAAGCGATCTTGAGCTAGTGCTGACTGAGGATGACTATAAGATGTTACGACGAAATATACTGCTTGATGCACTTAAGTTGAGCGACGAGCTCAGCAACGATGCCAGCGCAAAGGTGCTTTTCGCTATGGGTGTTAACGATTTATCGAGTGTGTTTCCTAAGGAAATATTGGGGTCGTAATCGACGCGAGCGATGAATTTACTCTACAAGTTGGATGCGCATGAGATTGCGCAGAGCGGGCGGGACGTTGCCCATTGGTGGCGTCCCGCCCGCGCTTCGTTGGCTATACGTGATGCGGCAGCTCCAGCATGAGGCCGTCTCGCGCTTCTTCGAGACTCGCCTGGCCTGCCTATGCGTTTTGCTAGGCGGGCCTTCTTATGCCGCGGGTGTGGATAGCCTTACCATTGTGGGGCAGACCTTCGACGAGCCGGGTGTCTCGGGCCCCGGCTGGGTGGCGCGCACGTTGTTGCTGCTGGCGACGGATCGGTCGATGATTGTCGCTTCTTTGGTGCGTACGCCTCCGATGGTCAGTTTGCCATGGACGCCTCCTGGGTGTACGCGACCGGCGCCATAGCCGATGTTGTCTGCGAGAGTGGCCCACTTACGTCCGCGCAGTTTGTGACGCCGGCGGGCGGGGCCTTTGGTACCGCCTGCGTGATGGACGCAAGCGGGGCCGTAGCGCTGCATGTGGTAATTGAACCCGCGGGCGCCCTGCCGCCGGCGGGGAAGACCCAGCCCGGTACCGATGAACCTGCCGGTGGCAATCCCGCGGGGGATACAAAGCCCGGAAGCGAAGGAAGGCATAGCGACGAGAACAAGCCCAGCGAAGATTCCGCCCCCACGCCTGATTCGTCGCCCAAGTCGGACGCCAAGCCCGCGCCCGCGTCTATCAAGACGCCTGCGACCAAGACCACCAAAAAGACCAAGCCCGCAACAACGCAAGCCGCCGCGCTCCCTAAGGCCGGCCACGGTGACTGGGCGGTTGCGTGCCTTGCCCTCGTCTTCCTAGGTATGTTGTTGGCCACCGTAAAAGTTCGGGCACTTCCCTGAGGGCCTTATTTGCCAATGTAGTTTCTGCCGCTTCTTTCCCACATTTCTCTGAATTAATAATGCAGATTGCTTGAACTCGGCTTGTGGCTTGCCATGTATTTGAATTTGACTAAACTTAACTTATAAATTAACCAAATTTGGTTTCATCTGAAGCGGAGGGGGGGGGTGGCCTTTGGCTAGTGACTATGAGCTTGTCGAATATGCTGATCCCGAGGGACGACCTTTTTGGGAACTAACCACCTCCCCTGAGAACTCTCAGTTTCAGAAGATGATGTCTGATCCTAAAACGAAGTTTACCGCCCGTAAAATGATCAATCAGATTTCAAAAATCTATGATTACGGACTAAAGGATGTCACTGGAACGTCAAAGCTTCGATGTATCGAGCCTAAGATTGGGCTATACGAACTCAAGGGTTTTGATGGGGTTAATCGAGAAATGGTCTACACGATTTGCCAAGGCGTGGACAAGATTGTTTTGCTTTTTTGGTTTAAGGGCCATCAAGGCTCGGGAAATATTTCCAAAGAAATTAAACGCGCAAAACAGTTGGCCCCGATAGCAAAGCAGCTTTTGGAGTTATAGCGTCGCCTTTTTTGCCCGCTTACGAAACGGAGACTTGTAATGGTTAAGGTCGATTTATCAGACTTTTACGCGGAAACGGAAACGAGCGAAACCCGTGCCTATGAGCACGCACTAGATATTGAGTTTATTGTTCATCGCGAGATGCAGCGCTCGGGCTTGAGTAAAAGCGAGCTGGCAAAGCGTATGGGCGTGAGTCTTCAGTCGCTTTCGAAATTGTTGAATTCTCAGCCCAACATGACGCTGAAAACAATCGCAAAGTTTGAGCTTGCGTTGGGTATCAAAATCATTCCTCAGGTCATTTCCAGTTATTCGAATGAGGCGCCGTTTTCTTCGTCTAATAATTCTGTCCGAGAACAATGGTCTTCATTTAACAGCGACTGCTCGGCGAAACGATTGAACTTTGAGATGATTCCGGGAGGTTTGGCTGCATGAGCAAGGATTTCATTGCGCCTATTCAGGTTGTTCATTTGTTTGTTGTCGACTCAACTTTTCATATCGAGAATGAGCCCTCCCAGAATATGGATTTAAAAGTTGACGTTAGCTATCAGGACGTCCATCTATTGAGGAACAAGGCGGGCGAGCGTGCAGACTTAAAGCTGTATGTGTGTGGCAGTCTGATTGATAGGGACGATGCAAAGGAAAAAATGCGCGCTGATGTGACGGTTGCTATTTCGGTGTCAACAAAAATGCCGTTCGACATTTCAGACGATGAAGCGCGCCGTTATCTTCTCTCTAATGCGATTTCCATGGCGTATGGTCACGCTAAGAGCTATCTGATGGTCGTTACTGGACTTTCGCCCATGGGGGCTTTGACGCTGCCGGCAATTCTTCCTTCGGAATTGGCAGCGGACAGCGATGCATCTTTCCAAAGTGAGTAAGTTGTTCTCGAGTTGGATTTTGCCTGCCGCTGTGTGCAAATGTAACGGGGTGCCGAATCGGTAGTCTGACTGATTCGGCATTTATATTTCGAAGTTTCTAGTTGAAGCCCTGCGATGCCCGTGCTGCGACAGCTAAATTGACCGTGACGTCCCGTCTTGCGACACGCATGTAGCTCCGCACGGGTATCATGGTGAAAGCGATTTCAACGACAGGGGTGCTCGTGGTAAAGATGAAAGATGTGGCCGAGCTGGCGGGCGTTTCGAGCGCCGCCGTCTCGCGCTACCTCAATGGTGGGTATATCTCGGCGGACAAGGCCGAGCGCATTAAGCAGGCGATTGAGCTGACCGGATACGTGCGATCCAGCCAGGCTCGCGCGCTGCGAACCGGTTCCACCAAGCTCATCGGCGTCATCGTGCCTAAGATTAATTCCGAGTCGGTGAGCCGCATTACGGCGGGCATCGGGCAGGTGCTTGGCCGCCGCGGCTACCAGATGCTTCTTGCCAATACCGATAACGTCCCCGATCGCGAGCTCGAATACCTCGGTTTATTCCAAAACCATCCGGTCGATGGCATTGTGCTGGTGGCAACTATGATTACCGGCGAGCATCGCCGGGCGATTGAGTCGTGCCGTGTGCCCATTGTGTTGATCGGCCAACATGTCGAGGGCGCGGCGTGCGTCTATCACGACGATTACGAGGCCGCTTTCGAGCTGGGTCAGGCACTCGCGAAGCGTGCTGAGGGCAAGATCGCCTACATCGGAGTTACCGAGGAAGACCGTGCCGCCGGTTATGACCGTTGTCGTGGTTTTGAGGCCGGCTTGCGCGCCGCGGGCGTGGCACTTGATCCGAGCCTGATTTGCCAGGGGTCCTTTACGCTCGACTCGGGCTATCGCGCTGCACGCGAACTGCTCTCCGTCGATCCCGATGTTTCGTTTATCGCTTGCGCGACCGATACTATGGCGGCCGGCGCCCTGCGCGCTCTTGACGAGGTTCGCGGCATGGGCGAGGGTGTGCGTCGCGTGAGCGGTTTTGGCGACAACGCATTTTTGCGCGCGCTGACGGGCGGCATTCCCACCGTGCATTACGGCTACCTGACCAGCGGCGTCGAGGCGACTAATATGTTGCTCAATACGCTCGATGGCGTGGAGGGGGAGAGCGGTTTAAAGACGCTCAAGCTCGGCCATCAGCTGATGAATGTCTAGGCTTACGTGATCTACCGCGCGCTCAACATTTAGGCGTTCAGTCGCCTATCGGCGCTATACTGCAGCCGTTGCCCACGATGCGGGGAACACCCGCATCGTGGGTTTTTGTTTTGAAGGGACGGTACCGCATGGGCGTACAGCAGCTAGAAGAGGCCTGGGCTTTGAGGACCGGCGCGCGTGAAGCGCGGTTGCTCGCGGCCTCGCATGTGCCAGCAGCGTTGTCGCAATTGGGGATTGTGCGCCCCGGTGACCGCCTGGTTGCGTTTGCCGATGACTTTGCCGATGCGTTTGCGCGCGGCTTTGATGCCTGCGACGTGGCTATGGTGGGCGAGCCGTCGGTTGCGGCGTTTGCTGCTGCGTCCGAGGGCTTTGATGCTTCGTTTGATGCCGAGGGGCCGCACCTGTGGTGGTTCGTCAACTCCATCGGCGGGTTTGGTCTGCGCGTCTCCGATCTTCGTGCGTTAGGTCGCGCGGCTCGTGAGGCTCATGCGCTGCTGGTTGTGGACAACACCGTGGCGTCGGCTTTTGGCTGCGATTTGCTGCGCTTGGGTGCCGTCCTGTCGCTTGAGGCGCTCGACCGTGTTTGCGCAGGTAAGGCTCCGCGCAAGCTCGTTGCTGCTTCGGTGGCGCGCTCGCAGCTCAAGCGCCATCGTGTGGATGCCGCTGCCGAGTGCGCGCATACGTCGTTTGCGGGCTGCGGTGCTTTGGCACTCGACCTTTCTACCGAAGAGGCCCACGTGCTGGAGCGCGGGCTTTCCTCGCTCGATGCCCGCATGCAGGCGCACTTCGATCGCGCCCGTGCGTTGGCCGAGTATTTGGCCGCCAACGAGATGGTGCGCAACGTTCGCTATCCCGGACTGAACTCGCATCCCGACTATGCGGTTGCAACGGGAATCCTCGAGCACGGCTTTGGCCCGGCAGTTGAATTTGACCTTATCGAGCGTAGTGCGGATGACCTGTTCGATGCTTTGCCGAGGGAGTTTCGTACATCGCCCGCCGGCGGCGCAACGACGCGCCTTTCGGCCCCACGCGGTAAGCAGGGGAGCACCATTCGCCTCTTCGCCGGCACCGACGACCCCTTGATCGTGGCCGCCACCCTAGACAATGCCCTCCGCAAGTAGCCAATTTGGGACGGGGCTTTTTTAGCTACCCAATGTCAATTTTGGCTATGAGTCAAGAATGCTCTGGATGGGTAGCTAAAAAAGCCCCGTCCCAAATTGGCTACTCTTTGATGCTGGCGATGAGGGCGTCGGCTTTAGTGGCGATGACCTGGTTGATGTCGGCCTGCAGCTCCTCGTAGACCGCTATGGCTCGCTCGCCGGCCGGCGTGAGCGTGGATCCGCGGGCGCCGTCGCGCTCGATGAGCTTGCAGTCCAGCTGTCCTTCGGCCTCGTTTACAATACGCCACGCTTTGGAATAGGCCATGCCCATGCTCTTGGCGGCGCGGTTGAGCGAGTGCTCGCGGGCGATACCTTGCAGCAGCAAGACACAGCCGTGGCCGAAGACGCCCGGCAGATCCTTGTCGCACGCTTGAATGACCAACTTTGCCGTCGTCTTGTACTTCATACGCTCCACGTCTCCCCGCTAAAGTGTTTGCTGGGCAAACGCAAAGCCTGCGTCAAGCCCTCGTGTGCTCTTCTTAAATCATGCATTGTAGCAGTCAAAGTGCGTTAAGATACTTCCCCAGTATTGGGCGCCCAAGGTTGGGCTGGGTCCTACGAGGCCTGCAGCCGACCGGTCGCATGGAAAAAGGAGAAACATGGCTACGTTCTTTCCCGGTGAGTCCCACACGTTTTCGGAGTATCTGCTGGTCCCTGGTTACTCGTCCTCGCAGTGCATCCCCAACAACGTCTCTCTTAAGACGCCGCTGACCCGCTTTAAGCGCGGTGAGAAGCCGGCAATCACCCTGAACATCCCCATGGTTTCCGCTATCATGCAGTCCGTCTCGGGCGTCGACATGGGTGTCGCGCTCGCTACCGAGGGTGGCCTGTCCTTCATTTACGGTTCCCAGAGCGCCGAGTCCGAGGCCGCTATGGTCAAGGCCGTCAAGGATCACAAGGCCGGCTTCGTTCAGTCCGATTCCACGCTGACCCCCGACATGACCATGGAGCAGGTCATTGAGCTCAAGGAGAAGACCGGCCACTCCACCATGCCGGTTACCGACGACGGCACTCCCAAGGGCAAGCTCCTGGGCATCGTCACCAGCCGTGACTATCGCCCCAGTCGCGATGACCACCAGACGAAGGTCTCCGAGTTCATGACCCCGCGTGAGCAGCTCATCGTGGGCGACAAGAACATCAGCCTCAAGGTTGCCAACGACGTCATCTGGGACAACAAGCTCAACGCTCTGCCTATCGTCGACGACAACGATCACCTTATGGGCATCGTCTTCCGCAAGGACTACGACAGCCACAAGACCAATCCTAACGAGCTGCTCGATAACGACAAGCGCTACATGGTCGGTGCCGGTATCAACACCCGCGACTATGCCGAGCGCGTGCCTCTGCTCATCGAGGCCGGTGCCGACGTTCTGTGCATCGACTCCTCCGAGGGCTTCAGCGAGTGGCAGAAGCGCACCATCGAGTGGATTCGCGCCAACTATGGTGAGGACGTCAAGGTCGGTGCCGGTAACGTCGTCGACGCCGAGGGCTTCCGCTTCCTGGCCGACTGCGGTGCCGACTTCATCAAGGTCGGTATCGGCGGCGGTTCCATCTGCATTACCCGCGAGACCAAGGGTATCGGTCGTGGCCAGGCCACCGCGTTGATCGACGTCTGCCGCGCCCGTGACGAGTACTACGAGGAGACCGGTGTCTACGTGCCCGTGTGCTCCGACGGCGGCATCGTCTACGACTACCACATGACGCTCGCCCTTGCCATGGGTGCCGACTTTATGATGCTGGGCCGCTACTTCGCCCGCTTCGACGAGAGCCCGACCGAGCGCGTCAACGTCAACGGTCAGTACATGAAGGAGTACTGGGGCGAGGGTTCTGCGCGTGCCCGCAACTGGCAGCGCTACGACCTGGGCGGCGCCGCGAAGCTCAGCTTCGTCGAGGGCGTCGACTCCTACGTTCCCTACGCCGGCTCCCTCAAGGACGGCGTGGGCGGCACGCTCTACAAGGTCAAGTCCACGATGTGCAACTGCGGTGCCCTCTCGATCCCCGAGCTCCAGGAAAAGGCACGCCTGACCCTGGTCTCCTCGACCTCGATCGTCGAAGGTGGAGCTCACGACGTCGTAGTCAAGGACTCCCAACAGAGCGTAACGTATCGATAAGATAAGACCTGCACATAAAGGTTGAGCCTCAACCACGTTATTTAGATAAAGCGAGATGCCTGCAAGTCGCAGGCATCTCGCTTGTCGTATTTGCTATCATCGTGCGAGTTAACCTTAGGGTCGGGCGGCTTGACTTTGTTCGCTACAAGTTCCGCACGCAAAGAAGAGCACTTAATGTGCTCTTCGTCTTGCGCAGGACTGTCCGCAGTAGCGAATCAAGCTAAGCCGATCGACCCCAGCTAAGATTAAAGGAGCTGATATGTGCGATTGCACAGATCATAAGGACGAGATCCCTGCCTATGACGCACAGGCCATTGAGTCCAAGTGGATGAAGGCCTGGGAGGACTCCAACCTCTTTGCCGTCGACACCGACGCCAGCAAGCCCAAGAAGTACGTGCTCGAGATGTTCCCGTATCCGTCGGGCGACCTGCACATGGGCCACGCGCGCAACTACACCATCGGCGATGCCATGGCCCGTCAGGCCCGCATGCGCGGCTTTGACGTGCTGCACCCCATCGGCTTTGACGCCTTTGGCCTGCCCGCCGAGAACGCTGCCATCAAGCACAATACGCAGGCTGCCGCCTGGACGTATAAGAACATGGACCAGGCGCTCGCCACGATGAGGCGCATGGGCTTCTCCTACGATCTGGATCGTACCGTTAAGACCTGTAGCCCCGACTACTATCGCTGGGGTCAGTGGATCTTTGAAAAGATGTGGGAAAAGGGTCTGGTCTACCGCAAGAAGAACCCGGTCAACTGGTGCCCCACCTGCAAGACCGTTTTGGCCAACGAGCAGGTAACCGAGGGCAAGTGCTGGCGTTGCGGCACCGAGCCCGAGAAGCGTGACCTCGAGCAGTGGTACTACAAGATCACCGACTACTCCCAGGAGCTGCTCGATGACCTGGAGAAGCTCCCCGGCTGGCCCGAGCGCGTCAAGCAGATGCAGGCCAACTGGATCGGCCGCTCCGAGGGCGCCGAGGTTGACTTTACCCTGTGCGACGCCGATGGCGAGCCCATCGAGGGCGACGAGGGTAAGATCACCGTCTTCACCACGCGCGCCGACACGCTCTTTGGCGTTTCCTTCTTTGTCCTGTCTCCCGAGTACGCGCGCCTGCACGAGCTCGTCGAGGGCACTCAGTACGAGGAGGCCGTCACCAAGATCGTCGAGGACTCCAAGCATATCTCTGCCGTCGAGCGCGCCCAGGGTACCCTCGAGAAGCACGGCGCCTTTACGGGCCGCTACGTGGTAAACCCCGTCAACGGCGAGAAGATCCCCGTGTGGGTTGCCGACTATGTCGTTGCCGACTACGGCACCGGTGCCGTCATGGCCGTTCCCTGCGGCGACCAGCGCGACTTTGAGTTCGCCCGCAAGTACGACCTGCCGATCGTGCCGATCATCCTGGACGATGAGGATCGCGCTGCCGTCGAGGCTAGCGGCGAGACCATCGACACCTTCCATGCCGAGACCGTCGACTGGGATTGCGCCCACGCTGCCGAGGGCACGCTGGTCCAGTCGGGCAAGTACACCGGCATGCGCGGCGGCAAGCACTCTGAGGGCGAGGCTGCCATCGTGGCCGACCTCGAGGCCATGGGCTGCGGCCGTCGCAAGGTCGAGTTCCGTCTGCGCGACTGGCTCATCAGCCGTCAGCGTTATTGGGGCAACCCCATCCCGGCCATCCACTGCGAGCACTGCGGCATCGTGCCCGTGCCCGAGGACCAGCTGCCGGTGACGCTGCCCGAGAACCTGGACCTGGGTGCCGGCGAGACCCTCGCCGAGTGCAAGGAGTTCTACGAGACCACCTGCCCGGTCTGCGATCGCCCGGCCAAGCGTGAGACCGATACCATGGACACCTTTACCTGCTCCAGTTGGTATTACCTGCGCTATACCGACCCGCACAACACCGAGCTGCCCTTCTCCCGTGAGGCTGCCGACCGTTGGATGCCCGTCGATAACTACATCGGCGGCATCGAGCACGCCATTTTGCACCTGCTCTACAGCCGCTTCTTTACCAAGGCGCTGCGCGATCTGGGCCTGCTGAGCGTTGACGAGCCCTTCACCAACCTGCTGTGCCAGGGCATGGTCAAGGACGAGAACGGCGACACCATGTCCAAGTCCAAGGGCAACGTCGTGCCCCCGAGCTCGGTCATTGAACCCTACGGTGCCGACACCATGCGTCTGGCGATCCTGTTTATCGCCCCGCCCGAGAAGGACTTCGACTGGGATCCCAAGGCCGTCGAGGGCGCCAACCGCTTCATTAAGCGCGCCTGGCGTATCGTGTGGCAGCTCGTCCAGTCCGGTGACGCCAACGTGGCCTTTGACAAGTCCGCGCTCGACGAGGCCGCGATGAAGCTCTATCGCGAGCGTCACCGCACCATTGCCAAGTGCACCGAGGACTTTGACCGCGGCCAGTTCAACACCGCGATCTCGGCCGTCATGGAACTCGTCAATGCCGCGAGCGCCTACCTCAACGCTACTGAGGGCGCTTCCCGTGACAAGGCCCTGTGTTACGGCGTGGCCAAGGATATCGTGAGCGTCCTTGCCCCCATCTGCCCGTTCTGGGCCGATGAGCTGTGGCATGAGGCGCTCGGCTGCGAGGGCAACGCCTATACCGCCGCCTGGCCCGAGTTTGACCTGGCCGAGTCCATCGAGGACACGGTGCAGATTGTCGTACAGGTGCTCGGCAAGGTCCGTGGCCGCATCGACGTCGCCCGTGACGCCTCCAACGAGGAGATGCAGGCTGCCGCCGAGGCCGCCGTTGCCAAGTGGCTTGAGGGCAAGACGGTCGTCAAGGCCATCTGCGTGCCCGGCAAGCTGGTCAACCTGGTGGTCAAGTAAGCGCTGCGCGCTTAGCTGACACATTAAAGACGAGGGACGATCCGGCTGGGTCGCCCCTCGTCTTGCGTGTACCCGACCAAGTGCTTGCGGTCAATTGTCCTATTCTTGTGGAGAAGCTGTGCGCACGCTGGCCTGCAGATTCGTACTGTGCTTGCACGTTTTCGCAGCTATTGGTATAGTTTACTTGCAAATGAAGTTGTAATTGAAAGAAGTGGGGTTTCGGCCCCGCTTCTTTTTTGTATGGATGGAGGTGCCGCAATGGTCAAGACCAAGACCGAGCAGGCGATCATCGACGCGCTCGAGGCCGTCGCTCCCCAGCACGATGTCGACATCGTCGACGTTGAGCTCGTGGGCGCCACCAAGGCCCCCTGCGTGCGCGTACGTATCGAGGGTGCCGAGGGTCAGAGCCTGTCGCTCAACGACGTCACGGCCAATACCAAGTGGGTCGGCGACGTGATTGAGGAGCTCGACCCCATCTCTTCGAGCTATACGCTCGAGGTGTCGAGCCCGGGCATGGCACGCCCCCTGCGCCGTCCGCGCGACTTTGCCCGCTTTGTGGGCGAGGACTGTGAGCTCACCTCCACCGCCACCGAGGGCCGTCGCAAGTACACCGGCAAGATTGTCGCCGCGACCGAGACCGACGTTACCCTCGAGCTCGAGGACGGCGATTCCGTCACCCTCGATTTCTCTGATGTTAAAAAGTGCAAGTTGAAGCCCACCTACGACTTCAAGCCCGCGAAGGAAGGAAAGTAAGATGGCAGCATCCGACATGATGTCCGCCCTGATGGAGCTTTGCCAGGAGAAGCACATCGACCAGCTCTACCTGATCGACCGCCTGGAGCAGTCGCTCGCCAAGAGCTATGCCGAGATCCTGCATCTTGAGTGGGGCGCTAAGGTGACCATCGACCGCACCACCGGCAAGATCTACGTCTACCGCCTGGAGCCGATCGACGATTCCATGGACGAGGAGGGCAACTTCACCGAGTTCGAGGAGATCGACGTCACCCCCAAGAACACGAGCCGCATCGCTGCCCAGCACGCCAAGGCCGAGATCAACGCCATCGTGCGTAACTCCGCCCGCGAGCAGATCTACGAGGAGTTCTCCGGCCGCATCGGTGACCTCATCAGCGGTACCGTGCTGCAGTCCACGCCCGACTTCACGATCGTCAAGATTCGCGAAGGCGTCGAGGCCGAGCTGCCGCACTTCGATCAGCGTCGTTACGAGAACGAGCGCAACGAGCGTCCGATGGGCGAGCGCTACCTGCACAATCAGCACATCAAGGCCGTGATCATCGACGTTCGCGACCCCAACTCCAACCTGCAGCCGGTTCGTGGCGAGCACAGCCGTCCGCCGATTGTCATCTCCCGTACCCACCCCGAGCTCATGCGTCGTCTGTTTGAGCAGGAGGTGCCCGAGATCTATGAGGGCACCGTCCAGATCAAGTCAATCGCCCGCGAGCCCGGCCAGCGTTCCAAGGTTGCCGTCCACTCGCTCGACGACCGTCTGGATCCCGTGGGTGCCTGCGTCGGCCCCAAGGGCAGCCGTGTTCGCGCTGTCGTGGGCGAGCTCCGTGGCGAGCGCGTCGACGTCATCCTGTGGGATGCCGATCCTGCCGTCTACGTCGCCAACGCCCTGTCGCCCGCTAAGGTCACCCGCGTCCTCATCGACGAGGAGAAGGCCTACGCCGGCGTCATCGTCCCCGACGACCAGCTGTCCCTCGCCATCGGCAAGGAAGGCCAGAACGCCCGCCTCGCTGCGCGCCTGACCGGCTGGCACATCGACATCAAGTCCGAGACGCTTGCCGCCGACATCCTCAAGAACGTTCCCGTTCACGAGGAGCCCGCCGCCGACCTGATCGGTGACGAGGAGGACGAGGATGTCCGCCGCTGCGAGTATGTGTCCGAGGACGGCATCCAGTGCCGCAACCAGGCTCGTCCCGGCTCCCGTTTCTGCGGTGTCCACGACACCGACGCCTTCGATGATGCGGAGGACCTGATCTAGCGCGCGGTCGCGCCGGGCGGGCCCCGGCGCGTCTCCCACGCTCGTTCAGTCTCTAGGCACCCAAGGTGCCAGAAAGGGTAGGTGAAGTCATATGGCAAAAGTCCGTGTGTCCACCTTGGCCAAAGAGTTCGGCATGACCTCCAAGGAACTGATGGGTCATCTCGCCGATATGAAGATTCCCGCTAAGTCCGCTTCCTCCACCTTGGAGGACGCCTATGTCGCCATGGTCCGCAAGCAGCTCGCCTCGGTGATCGAGGCCCGCGCTCAGGAAGTCGAGGCCGCCAAGCAGGCCGAGGAGCAGGCGGCTGCCGCCGAGGAAGCCGCACGCGCTGCCGAGGCCGAGCGCGAGCGCATCGCCGCCGAGAAGGCCCGCGAGGAGGAGCGCCGCCAGTTTGCCGCAGCCCAGGCTGCCGAGGAGGCTGCCCGCGCCGAGGCCGAGGCCAAGAAGAAGGCCGAGCAGGAGCGCCTTGCCCGCGAGAAGGAGGAGGCTGCCCGCGAGGCCCAGCGCCGCGCCGTTCCCGCTTCCGACTCCGGTTCGCGCTTCCGTTCGCTGCTCGACCAGATCGCCGCACAGGAGACCGTGCTCAAGGAGAAGAAGGACGCCGAGGACAAGGCCAAGGCCGAGCGCGCCGCCGAGCGCGGTAACCGTCGTGGCGGCAACAACGACCGCCGCGGTGGCCGTCGCAACGATCGTAACGCCTCCGACAGCAACTCCGAGCGCAACGCCTCCGAGAGCCGTCCGCACAGCCATCGCACCAACGCCAGCAACAACGTCGCTGCTGGCATGGACTTCCCCAACCCTGATAAGCAGGGCAAGGGCAAGAAGCGCAAGGGCGGTCACAACAACGAAGAGGACCACTACAGCCGTATGGCTCGCGAGGCCGAGGAGTACAGCCGCGAGAAGGTGCTCGAGGAGGCCCGTGCCGCCGTCGAGGAGGCCTCTCGCGAGTCCACCGGTCGCCGCAAGAAGCGCAAGGAGAAGCGCGAGCGCGAGGCTGCCAAGGCTCAGGAGGAGCGCAAGATAGAGGAGGCGCTGGCCCAGGGCGTGAACCCCGAGGAGCTCGACGCCATCAAGGTCTCCCAGGGCGTTACCGTCCAGGAACTCGCCGAGGCACTTGACGTTCCGGCCAACGACATCATCAAGCGCCTGTTCCTGTTGGGCACGCCGCTCACCATGACACAGTCCATGTCTGACGACCTCGTCGAGCTCGTTGCCGACGACCTGGGCCGCCAGATCAAGATCATCACCCCCGAAGAGGAGAACACCTTCTCGTTCTACGACGATCCCGCCGACCTTAAGCCGCGTGCCCCGGTCGTCACCGTCATGGGCCACGTCGACCACGGCAAGACTTCGCTGCTCGACGCCATCCGTCACACCGGCGTCGCTGCCGGCGAGGCAGGCGGCATTACCCAGGCAATCGGTGCTTCGCAGGTTATGATCAACGACCGCAAGATCACCTTCATCGATACCCCGGGCCATGCCACCTTTACGGCCATGCGTGCCCGCGGCGCCAAGGTGACCGACATCGTCATTCTGATCGTGGCTGCCGACGACGGCGTCATGCCCCAGACCATCGAGTCGATCAACCACGCCAAGGCCGCCGGTGTTCCCATTGTCGTCGCCGTCAACAAGATCGATAAGCCGGGTGCCAACCCCGACCGCGTGCGCCAGGAGCTCACCGAGTACGGCATCATCCCCGAGGAGTGGGGCGGACAGAACATGTTCGTCAATATCTCGGCCAAGCAGAAGATCGGTATCGACGACCTGCTCGAGACCGTCCTACTCCAGGCCGACGTGCTCGAGCTCAAGGCCAACCCCGATACGTTCGCTTCGGGCAACGTCCTCGAGGCTAAGCTCGACAAGGGCCGCGGCTCGGTTGCCACGGTGCTCGTGACCCGCGGTACTCTGCACGTGGGCGATACGCTGGTCGCCGGCCTTACCTACGGCCGCGTCCGCGCCATGCTCGACCCCAAGGGCAACGCCGTCACCGAGGCCGGTCCCTCCGACGCCGTCGAGATCCTGGGCCTGCAGTCCGTCCCCAACGCCGGCGATGAGTTCCGCGTGTTCGAGGACGAGCGCGAGGCTCGCGCCCTGGCCGACGAGCGTTCGCTCAAGGCCCGCATCGAGGAGCAGAGCCGCGTGAAGCATGTGACGCTCGAGAACCTCTTTGAGACCATCGCCGACGCCGAGGTCAAGGAACTCAACCTGATCATCAAGGCCGACGTCCAGGGTTCTATCGAGGCCCTTCAGGACTCCCTCGACAAGATGGACCAGTCCGAGGTGCGCATCAACACGATCCACTCCGCCGTTGGCGCCATCAACGAGACCGACGTCGTTCTGGCCGACGCCTCCAACGCCATCATCATCGGCTTTGGCGTCCGTCCCGACGGCAAGGCCCGCTCCGCCGCCGAGCGCGAGGGCGTCGAGATCCGTTGCTACGACGTCATCTACAAGTGCCTCGAGGACCTCGACGCAGCCCGTATCGGCATGCTCAAGCCCACCGAGGTCGAGGTTTCCACGGGCACCGCGACCGTTCTGGACACCTTCAAGGTGCCCAAGGTCGGTATCGCCGCCGGTGTCCGCGTCGAAGAGGGCGAGATCGCCGCGACCGATTCCGTGCGCCTGGTGCGCGACGGTATCGTGGTCTTCAACGGTAAAATCGCCTCGATGCGCCACTACAAGGACGAGGCCAAGAGCCTTAAGAGCGGCTCCGAGGGCGGTATTGGCCTGGAGAACTTCCAGGACATCAAGCCTGGCGACACCATTGAGGGCTACCGCATCGATCAGGTTGCCCGTACCGAGTAGGGGGTAGCGCTATGAAGCAAACGCAGGCAACCCGCCGTTTGGGCGAGCAGCTTCGCGAGAAGCTCGGTTATATCCTGCTCTTTGAGGTTTCCGATCCGCGTCTCGACCTGGTCACCCTGACCGCGGTCGAGGTCGCGGTGGACCGTTCGTTCGCGCGCGTGTACGTGTCGTGCGACGCGAGCCGCTACGACGAGGTCATGGAGGCGCTCGCCAGCGCCAAGGGCCGCATCCGTAGCCTGTTGGCCCGCTCGCTCGATTGGCGCGTCACGCCCGAGCTCGATTTTCGCATCGATCGCTCGACCGATGAGGCCGAGCGCATCACGCGTGCGCTGGAAAACGTTCCCGCCACGCTTGCGATCGAAAAGGACGAGGACGGCTATCCGATAGCGGATGCCGCCCAGGAGGCAGCTTTAGATGACTAATTCCGCCGACCTCGCCTCGTGCGAGTCTGCAGATATTCAGCGACGCATCCTCGAGCTCATCGAGGGTGCGTCCTCCATTGCGATTTCGGGACACACTTCTCCCGATGGCGACGCCCTGGGCTCCGTGTTGGGTCTGGGCCTCTCGCTTATGAAGTTTTTCCCTAACAAGGACATTGCCCTGCTGCTGGCAGACGATGATCCGGTTCCGCGCATCTACCGCTTTATGGAAGGCTCCGATCGCCTGGTACCGGCATCTGCGTATACCGGCAATCCGGACCTGTTCATCTCGGTGGACGTGCCGGTCGTCGAGCGTCTCAATAATTCCGCCGAGGTGCTTCGTCGCTCCAAGCATGTGGTGTGCTTCGATCACCATCCGGCGCGCGAGGAGTTTGCCGAGCTCAGCCTGAGGCGCGTCGAAGCTGCAGCCTGCGCCATGATCATCGACCGCTTCTTGGACAATTGCGGCATTGTCGCACGTGATGGCGTTGCGACCTGCCTGCTGTGTGGTTTGGTTACCGATACCGGCCGTTTTCAGTACCAAAACGCCGATGCAGCCGCGTTCCATGCAGCCTCGCGTCTGGTTGCCCACGGTGCCGATCCGGCGCGTGTGGCACTCGAGGTCTACCAGAGCATGCGCGTTGAGTTTTTGCACCTCAAGTCCATCGTTATGGGCCGCATTAAGACGGTGGCCCACGGGCGCGTCGCGTATAGCTACGCGTACCAGAGTGACCTTGAGGCGTGCGGTGTCACCTCGGATGAGTGCGACGGTCTGGTTGACGTGGTGCGCTCGGTGATGGGCGTCGAGGTCTGCCTGTTCCTGAAGGGCATTGAGGGCGATACCAAGGTGCGCGGCAACCTGCGCTCCAAGGGTGACCTCAACGTGTCCGAGATCGCTGCTGCCTTTGGCGGAGGCGGACATCCTGCTGCCGCCGGTTTCTCCAACAACGGAACGATTCTCGAGACGCTCACCGTGGCACTTCCCATGCTGGCCGAACTGGTAGGGGAGGATCCCGCTTCGGTGACCGTCGAGCTTTAACTTTTTGGATGGTACATGGCTCGTCGTACGCCTTCTCAACTGAATATGCTGCTCGCCGTCGATAAGCCGGTGGGCTGCACGTCCCACGATGTGGTTTCGCAATGCCGGCGCGCCCTCCATGAGCGACGCGTCGGCCATGCCGGCACGCTCGACCCCATGGCATCGGGTGTCATGGTGGTGGGTGTGGGCCAGGCCACCCGTCTGCTGGGCATGCTCACGCTCGATACCAAAAGCTATGTCGCCGACATCTCGTTTGGCGCCGAGACCAATACCGATGATGCGGAGGGCGAGGCGGTCCGCACGGTGGCTGTTGCCAACGAGCTCCGCGATCCTGCCTATGCCCGTGAGCGCTTGGCCGCTATGCTGGGTCCGCAGATGCAGGTGCCGCCGGCGTTTTCGGCTATCTCGGTCAATGGCGTTCGCGCCTACAAGTCTGCTCGCGAGGGCAATGCGGTGGACCTACCTCCGCGCCCCGTCGAGGTCTATGCCGCCGACCTGATCGCCGTGGGAGGCGAAGGTGATACGTGTGTGTGGACCGTGGCGTTCTCAGTGAGCAAGGGTACCTATATCCGTGCGCTCGCTCGCGATTTGGGCCGCGCCTGCGAGAGCGCCGCGCACATTTCCGCGCTGCGCCGCACGGCCTCCGGTGTTGTTTCCATTGGCGCTTGTCATGCGGTCGAGGAGCTTTCTCCCGAGTCCGCGGCTGGCTTTGCCCTGGATCCCATTGCGGCCTTGGGCGCCACGCGTGTTGACTTGCCGGGCAATCTTGCCGACGACCTGCTCTACGGCCGACGCATTCCCGTTGAGCGTGCGCTTGCCGATTTCGATTCCGCGAAGGCGCCTTTTGCGTTGGTGCTCGATGGGGGACTCAAGGCGCTTGCCCGCATTGAGAGTGGCCGCTTTGTCATGGAGCACGTGTTTCCGCAGGCAATCGGCGGTGTTCGATGATGTTGTCCGCTCGTGAGCTCGCGCGTATCTTTTTCGAGGGCGAGTCGGACGAGGCCCGCATCGTCACTGCCGATGCGTTTGATGAGTGCGAGCACTTGGGTGCTGCATCGATTGCCATCGGCGTGTTCGATGGCGTTCACCGTGGACACCGGGAACTCATCGAAGCGCTTGTCCGTGATGCCCGTGCCCATGACTGCAAGGCTGTCGTGGTCACTTTCGATCCCGATCCGGACGTTGTGGTGAGTCCTTCGCCCGCTCAAAAATTGATGACGACGGCCGACCGTCTACATGCCCTGGCTCAAACCGGGGTCGATGCGGTGGTGGCCGTTCCCTTTACGCCTGAGGTTGCGGCGCTTGACCATGTTGATTTTCTCTCGCTGGTGTCGCGTCTGGTCGACATTCGATCGATTCGCGTTGGCAGCGACTTTAGGCTGGGTCGTGGCGGTGCTTCTGGTGTTGCCGAGATGCGCGCCTGGGGTGCCGAGCGCGGCGTTGACGTATACGGGCACGACTTGCTTTGCGAGGGCGGTGAGGCCATTTGCGCCACCCGCATTCGTCATGAGCTGGGACAGGGCCATGTGGAGCTTGCTGCTGAGTTGCTCGGCCGCCCGTATATGGTGCGCGGCGGTGTTATTCGCGGCCGTCACGAGGGTTCTGGCATGGGCTTTCCCACGGCAAACCTACATGTTCCCGACGGCATTCAGGTGCCTGCCGATGGCGTGTATGAGGGCCTGGTGCTGGTCAACGACATCGTGTGGCCCGCTGCCGTTAACGTCGGACTGCCGCCGACGTATGCTGACGATGCGGCATCTGCGCATCTCGAGGCCAATTTAATTGGTTATACGGGCGACCTGTATGGCGCTTCCGTTTCGCTGGCGTTTACGCGCTGGCTGCGTCCGTCGCGCGTGTTCGATTCGCTGGATGAGTTGATCGCGACCGTCGAGGGTAATATCGAAGATATTCGTCACAACTTGGGCGAGCAGGGGGTGAGCGTCCGTGATTAGCGATGAGGAAAAAGACCAGGTCCGCGCTGCGTCCGACCTAGTTGCCATCGTGCAGGAAACGGTTGAGCTCAAGCCCCGCGGCCATGAGTTTTGGGGCTGCTGCCCCTTTCATGGCGAAAAGACGCCGTCCTTCCACATAATCCCTGCCACGCAGGTGTGGCATTGCTTTGGCTGCGGCGAAGGCGGCGATGTCTTCACCTATATCATGAAGCGCGAGAACCTGAGCTTTCCCGAGTCAATCCGATATTTGGCCGATCGCGCGGGTATTGAGCTGCATGACACCGGAGATCGCCGCGAGCGCGGTACCAAGCGTGCCCGAATCTACGATCTGTGCGCCGAGGCCGCCCAGTTCTACCACACCATGCTTATGCGCGGTAAGGACGGCCGTCCGCGCGAGTACTTTGCCAGCCGCGGCATGGGTGGCGACGTCTGCCGCCGCTACTGCCTGGGCTTTGCGCCTGGCCGCAACGCGCTGGTGTCGCACCTGTCCCAGGCGGGTTTTACCCCGCAGGAGATGATCGATGCCAACGTTGCCGTGAGCCGCGGGCGCGGGCAGCTTGCCGACCGCTTCTACGACCGCGTGATGTTCCCCATCTTTGACGAGCAGGGTCACAACATTGCCTTTGGTGGTCGCATCATGGGTGACGGCCAACCCAAGTACCTCAATACCGCCGAAACGAGCGTGTTTCATAAAAAGCGAAACCTCTACGGCTTTAATTGGGCCAAGGAGTTTATCGTCGCGCAGGATACCGCCATCGTGGTGGAGGGCTATACCGACTGCATCGCCTGTTGGGAAGCGGGGATTAAAAACGTTGTCGCCACGCTGGGCACCGCGCTCACGGAGCATCACGTCAAGACGCTCACCCGCTTTGCCAAGCGCATCGTGTATATGTTTGACGGCGATGCTGCCGGTCAAAAGGCCGCTCGCCGTGCGATTCAGTTTATCGAGCAGGATTCTATGGACCTGCGCTGCGTGGTACTGCCCGACGGTAACGATCCCATGGAGTTCATCACGGCGCACGGCGGAGGGGAGCTGCAGAAACGCATTGACGCCGCGGAGCCGCTCATGGACTTCGTGTACCGTTCGCTTCAGGAGTCGAGCGACATCTCCACGCCGGGCGGTCGCGCCAAGGCGCTGGAGGATGCGCTGACGCTTATCTATCCGCTGCGCGACAGCTATATGATCGACACGTACTTTATTCAAATTGCCGACCTGTTGGGTTTGGATCTGGAGACAGTTCGTGCGAGCTCGGGCCGTGTGTTTCGCGATGTCGCCAAGCGCGAGGATGCCGAGCGCCGCCGCGAACAGAACTATGAGCGCCAGCGGGCGCAGGCTGAGCGGTCCGGTAGCGCGGGCGGTCGGGCGTCGGGTTCTCGCGATGCCGGTCGCGGTGCTTGGGCGTCGGGCGCGACGCCGGCAGTAGCGGCGCCGGTCGAGGAAGAGCCGTACGACTATGTCCCGCTCGATGCCTACGGTGCCGCGCCCGTGGAGGTCGTCGACGACCTGCCGCCGATCGACGTGCCTGATGGTATGGGTGCTGCACCTGTGACTGATGGTTCGGGCGCTCCGGCTGCGGCGGCGCCGATGGTTCTTACTGATCTTGAGCGTAAGTCCTTGGCAGGGGAGCGTGAGCTGCTGACCATGCTCACGAGCTACCCCGACCTGTTCCGCACGTATGCCGACCGCATCTGCTCTATCGAGTGGGTTGACCCACGTCACGAGTCCATCGCATGGGCCGTTCTGGCAACTCCGCCGGGAACCGATCCTGCAGCCTGCATGGATGCGGCGCGCTCGGTGTGTCCCGAGGCGGCAACGCTTGTGAGTGCCGGGCGCATCTCGGCGACGAGCAAGCACCCCACCGAGACGAACATCGTGTTTATGCTCGATACGCTCGAGCTCTACACCATCAAGCGCCGCATGCGTGCCGCACAGGCCAAGCTGCGCCAGGACCGTTCGCTCGACGATGAGGCCCGTCGCGCGCTGACCGTGCAGGCCGCGCAGGATTCGCAGCGTCAACGCGAACTGCAAAAGTCGATCGGCGGCGTGGCGGACCCGTTCCGTTTGATCGGTCTGGAGGCCGCAGGCACCGAACAGGCCTAGATGTTGTGGTCAACCAGCGTATTCTTGCCTATATCCAGTCCTCTTTTTGGGTATAGACGTCAATGTGTGTGCTAAAGTATTGAGTCCTGTGGACTATGAAGGGAGAATCTGTGCCAAAAAAGACTGAGAGCACGGGTACTGGGCTGGAATCCTACGTTGCAAAGCTCATGGGCAACGGCTCAAACAGGACTTCGGTAACCGAGGACGAGATTCAGGTCGCCCTGAAGGATATCGATGTTTCTGACGAGCAGCTCACCGCGGTGTATTCCGCGCTGCGCAACAGCGGCATCCAGATTATCTCCGCGAGCGGTAACGACGACGCCCCCATGGACGTCGACGATGACGATAACGATACCGATACTGACGATTTCGATGATGACGACGAGCACGATTCCGGCTCGCTTGACGATCACGAGCTCAAGATGGCCCGTCAGGCCGATGCCGAGATGGGTTCTTCCAAGAGCAAGAAGAAGCGCACCGTGCGCACGTCCCGTTCACGCTCCCGCGTGCGTGGCATCGATGCCTCCACGGTGATGCTGACCGGCGACCCGGTTCGTATGTACCTCAAGGAGATCGGCAAGGTCGACCTGCTGACCGCCTCCGAAGAGGTCGATCTGGCCATGAAGATCGAGGCCGGTCTCGAGGCCACCGAGAAGCTCGAGGCTGCCGATGCCGGCGAGCTCGAGCTCACGCGTGCCGAGATGCGTCGTCTTACGCGCATTGAGAACGTGGGCCTCGAAGCCAAGCAGGCACTCATCAGCGCAAACCTGCGTCTGGTTGTCTCCATCGCCAAGCGCTATGTCGGCCGCGGCATGCTGTTCCTGGACCTGATCCAAGAGGGCAACCTCGGTCTGATTCGCGCCGTCGAGAAGTTCGACTACCAGAAGGGCTTCAAGTTCTCCACGTACGCCACGTGGTGGATCCGTCAGGCCATTACGCGCGCTATCGCCGACCAGGCCCGTACCATCCGTATTCCCGTGCATATGGTCGAGACTATCAACAAGCTCGTCCGCGTGCAGCGCCAGCTCCTTCAGGACCTGGGTCGCGACCCGACCCCCGAGGAGATCGGTGCCGAGATGGACATGAGCGCCGACCGCGTCCGCGAGATCCAGAAGATCTCGCAGGAGCCCGTGTCGCTCGAGACCCCCATCGGCGAGGAAGAGGATTCCCAGCTGGGCGACTTCATCGAGGACTCCCAGGCAATCGTTCCGCCCGATGCCGCCAGCTTCTCCATGCTGCAGGAGCAGCTCACTCAGGTGCTCGACTCGCTTGCCGATCGTGAGCGCAAGGTTATCGAGCTGCGCTTTGGCCTTGTCGACGGACATCCCCGTACGCTCGAGGAAGTCGGCCGCGAGTTTGGCGTCACGCGCGAGCGTATCCGCCAGATCGAGTCCAAGACCTTGGCCAAGCTCCGCCACCCCAGCCGTTCGAGCAAGCTGAAGGACTATATCGAAAGCTAGTCAAGCAAGAAGCGCCCTCAAGCACATCCGCCTGGGGGCGCTTTCATGTAGTCATTGGGGACGTTCTTGAATGACTAGTCATTCAAGAACGTCCCCAATGACTAGGTCGGAAAAATTCTCAAAAAAGTTCTTGCCCTAAGCTGATTCGTCCGTATAATAAACTTCGTTGCTTGAGAGCACGCACCTATTCCTCGGTAGCTCAATGGTAGAGCACGCGGCTGTTAACCGCGCTGTTGTAGGTTCGAGTCCTACCCGGGGAGCCAGAATTTCTCAGCCCATTTCGCTGGGCTTTTTAATTCCTCGGTAGCTCAATGGTAGAGCACGCGGCTGTTAACCGCGCTGTTGTAGGTTCGAGTCCTACCCGGGGAGCCAGGTTGTAAAACCCGTCGCTTAAGCGGCGGGTTTTTTCATGCCGCGACCACTTGACTCGAACGTTGCCATATCAACATTTCGTGTCGAGGATGTAATCCCGCGACCCACCACCTCAACATGGCGCGGTCGTTGTAAAA
>NZ_QSUU01000005.1:30923-157429 GCF_003439125.1 Collinsella sp. OM04-5
AATTTCTCAGCCCATTTCGCTGGGCTTTTTAATTCCTCGGTAGCTCAATGGTAGAGCACGCGGCTGTTAACCGCGCTGTTGTAGGTTCGAGTCCTACCCGGGGAGCCAGGTTGTAAAACCCGTCGCTTAAGCGGCGGGTTTTTTCATGCCGCGACCACTTGACTCGAACGTTGCCATATCAACATTTCGTGTCGAGGATGTAATCCCGCGACCCACCACCTCAACATGGCGCGGTCGTTGTAAAATATTGCAATGATTGCTCCCACGACATGGTGCCGCGAGCACCAGATAAGGAGATTCTTGTGTCTGAGACCATTAACGGCAGCCTGAGCGTCTCGAACGACGTTATTGCCGATATTGCCGGTTATGCCGCGATGACGTGCTATGGCGTCGTCGGTATGGCTGAGCAGCTCCAGGGCGCCGAGAGCGTGCGCCTGCTTGCCGGCCAGCGCCTCCGCAAGGGCGTGCTTGTCTCCGCCGACGAGAACGGCCTTACGGTCGATCTTCACGTCGTGCTCGAGAACGGCGTCAACATGAAGTCCGTCTGCCACAATCTTTCGAGCTCCGTTGCCTTCACCCTGCAGGAGATCGCCCAGATCGATCCCGCCAGCCTTAAGATCGGCATCCATATCGACGCGCTCAAGAGCCGTCTGAACTAGCATCCGAAAACGGAGATTCAAATACCCATGATTGCAAAGACCATTCGCACCTGTTTTCCGATCGCTGCGGCTGCCGTTTCCGACAAGGCCGAGGAGATCAACAAGCTCAACGTCTTTCCCGTGCCCGACGGCGACACCGGCACCAACATGTCGCTCACGCTCGCCTCGGTGACCAAGGAGCTTTCTGCCCTTCCCGCCGATGCCGACATGGAGGCCATTGCCGGCGCCATCACCCACGGCTCCCTGATGGGCGCCCGCGGCAACTCCGGCGTCATCACTTCGCAGATCCTGCGCGGCGTGGCCGAGGGTCTTGTCTCTGCCGACGAGCCCATTACGTCCGCCAACATTGCCTATGCGTTCCGCCGAGCCGTCAAGGTCGCCTTCCAGGCCGTCCGTAAGCCCATCGAGGGCACGATCCTCACGGTGCTGCGCGATGTCTCGACCAAGGCCGACGAGTGCGAAAAGAAGAAGTTCTCGGCCGAGGATGCGCTCGACGCTATCGTCGTCGAGGCCTACCAGTCCGTCGCCCGCACGCCCGACCTGCTGCCCGTTCTGAAGGAGAACGGCGTGGTCGACTCCGGCGCCTTCGGCTTTGCTATTTTCCTTGAGAACTTTGTTGCCGCTGCGCTTGGCCGCAGCACCGTTGTCGAGGATTTCTCTGCCACGTTTGATTCCGCTGGCTCTGCCCGCGACGCGGCCCTTGGTCGTGTTGAGATCGAGGCCAACGACGACTGGGAGGGCTCGGAGTTCCGCTACTGCAACGAGTTCCTCTTTAAGGCCGACGCTCCTTTTGACGAGGACGAGTGCCTCAAGTTCCTGGGCTCCATGGGTGACTGTGAGTTGCTCGTGGGCGCCTACCCCGACTACAAGATCCACGTGCACTCCAACACCCCCAACCTGGTGCTCGAGCACATGCTGCAGCTCGGTCAGATCTACGAGGTCTTTATCCACAACATGGAGATGGAGGCCCACGACCGTACCGCCAAGATTCATGAGGACCAGGAGAAGGCTGCCGAGCCCGCCAAGGCGCTGGGCTTTGTCGCCGTTGCCGCCGGTTCGGGCGAGGCCGACATCCTCAAGTCCCTCGGCGTCGACGTGATCGTGTCGGGTGGTCAGACCATGAACCCCTCGACTGCAGACCTGCTGGGCGCCGTCGACCAGGTCAACGCGACCTCGGTTATCATCCTGCCCAACAACGGTAACATCCGCATGGCTGCCGAGGCCGCCGCCTCTGCCTGCACCGACAAGAAGGTCGCCGTCGTTCCCACCAAGACCGTTCCGCAGGCCTTCTCCGCGCTGTTCGCGGTCCTGCCCGATTCCGATCTCGAGGACGCCGTCGCCGCTATGGTTGACGCCATCAGCGAGGTCCGCGATGGCGAGGTCACCCGCGCCGTGCGCGACTCCAGCGCCTCGGACGGCTCCCCGATTCACTCCGGTGACGTCATGGGTATCATTGCCGGTTCCATCGATGTGGTCGGCTCCGATGTGAAACAGGTCACGCTCGATTGTATCAACCGTATGCAGGAGGAAGAGGAGGGCGACGCGCTGACGATTCTGGCCGGCGAGGAGCTGTCCGATGAAGCCTTCCAGGAGATCGTCGACGCTATCGAGGAGGCTCAGCCCGACCTGGAGATCGACGCCCATCGTGGCGAGCAGCCGCTCTATCCCGTGATCTTCTCGATCGAGTAGGCATCTGCCCATGTCTGAGCTCTGCTCCGTGCCGCGCGTCTCGGATCGCTTTGCCCAGAGCAATGCGCTCGACGAGGATATCGCGCGACTCAAATATGTTTCGGGTAAACGTGAGGAGGCCCTTCGCCGTCTGGGAATTCGGACGGTGGGGGACCTCCTTCTGCATATCCCTCATCGATACCTGGACTTTACGCGCTCCTGGTCCATCGAGATGGCGCCCATCGGTACCGTGTGCACCATCATCGCCACGGTCGACCGTATCGTTCAAAAGAAGCCGCGTCCGCGCATGCAGGTGACCGAGGTCTCACTCGTTGACGAGACGGGCGTGCTGCAGGTCGCCTTTTTCCGTCAGCCTTGGATTGCCCAGCAGCTTAAGCAGGGCGACCGCCTGGCCGTGATGGGCAAGGTCGAGTTTGCCTACGGTTTTAAGCAGATGGCCTCGCCGCACTTTGAAAAGCTCGATGACGGGCGTGCTGCGGGCACCATTTTGCCGGTCCATTATGTGAGTGACGGCGTGAGCCAGGCATGGATGCGCCGCATCGTAAGTGGCGCGCTCGAGGTCGTCGGCAATCCCTTCGACCCGATTCCCGCACGCTTGCGCGTTAAGCGTCGCCTGATGAGCAATGCTCGTGCGCTTCGATCAATTCACTTTCCCTCGAGCATGGCTGAGCGCGATATCGCGCGCGCACGGCTTGCCTACGAGGAGTGCCTTTACCTGCAGCTGGCGCTGCGCCTGCGCAACGACGGCAGCCTGGTCGATGTGGTGCCCTACGCCCACGCCGCGGGCGAGCACCTGGCCGCGCTCAAGCAGGCCCTGCCATTTTCGCTGAGCGACGAGCAGGAGGCCGCGTTCCAAGATATCCTGCGCGATATGTGCGATGGCGGGCGCGTGATGAACCGCCTGCTGCTGGGCGATGTCGGTACCGGTAAGACCGCCGTTGCCGCCTGCGCGCTGGCTGTGGCTACCGATAGCGGCACGCAGGCCTGCGTTATGGCGCCCACGGGCGTGCTGGCGCGTCAATATGCCGATAAGACCGGCCCCTTGCTCTCGCAGGCTGGCATGACCTGGGCGCTCCTGACGGGCGCCACGCCAGCGGCCGAGCGCGAGCGGATCCATGCCCAGCTGGAATCGGGCGAGCTCGATGTCCTCTTTGGCACCCACGCGGTGCTTTCGGATAACGTGGCGTTCAAGCATCTGTCGCTCGTGGTCATCGATGAGCAGCACCGGTTTGGCGTCGGCCAACGCAACGCCCTGCGTGCGAAGGGCCCTGGTGCCGATCTGCTCGTTATGACGGCAACGCCCATCCCACGTACGCTGGCGCTTTCGGTCTACGGCGATCTGGACACGAGCATCATCCGCCATCGGCCCGTCCCTGGCGCTGGCGTGACGACACGCGTGCTTACCGAGTCGAGCCGCGACCTTGCCTATGGCGCCATCCGCGAGGCGCATGAAAAGGGTCAGCAGGCCTACGTGATTTGCCCGCTCGTGGAGCCGAGTGACTCGGCCGATGATCTGGAGGACGTGCCCGGTATCGCCCGCGACGACGAGGGCCGCGTGACGGTCCCCGTGCCGCTGCACGATACGGCGACCGAGCTCGATCGCCTGCGTCTGGCGTTGCCGGGTCTTGCCATCGAGCGCCTTCACGGCCGCATGCCAGCGGGGGAGAAGGACCAGGTTATCGATGCCTTTAAGCGTGGCGAGATCGACGTGCTCGTCTCGACTACGGTGGTCGAGGTGGGCGTCGACGTGCCCAACGCCACCGTCATGGTCATCGAGAACGGTGAGCGCTTTGGCTTGGCGGCCCTGCACCAGCTGCGCGGTCGCGTGGGCCGCGGCAGCGTGTCGGGCACCTGCCTGGTCATGACGCACTCCAAGGGCAATGGCGGCGCCTCGGCGGCACAAGACCGCCTCCAGTCGCTCGAAAAGACCTCGGACGGCTTTACGCTCGCCCAGATGGACCTGCGTCTGCGCCACGAGGGCGAGATTCTGGGTTATCGTCAACACGGCGGCATTACCTTGCGCTTTGTGGACCTGGACGCCGACGAGGATCTTATCGAATGGGCCCATTTGGACGCGGTCGAGCTCTTGCGGTATGCTTGCAACCTTGACTCCGTGGCGACGCGCCCCTTGCGCGACGCGGTCGCCATGCGTTATCGACATATCTTTAAGGAGGTCAGCGGAGGATGAGAATCATCGGCGGTGAATGGCGCGGCCGCAAGATCGAAGAGCCGCGTGGACGCGATGTCACCCGTCCTACGACCGATCGCGTGCGCGAGGCATGTGCATCCATGGTCATGTCGGCGTTCGATTTCGATTTGGACGAGGTCCGCGTGCTGGATGCCTTTGGCGGCTCCGGTGCCCTGGGAATCGAGATGCTCTCGCGTGGCGCCCGCTCGCTCACCACGTTCGAGATCGATCGCAATGCCGCCCGTCTGATCACCAAGAATATCGAGTCGCTGTGCGGCGACCGCTCGCGTTGGCGCGTCGTTACCGGCGATGTGTTGGCGAGCGCCTCGCGCGGCCGTGTGCCGGGTGGCCCCTTTGATCTGGTCCTGCTCGATCCGCCCTATGCCTTTGGCGCCGAGCCGGTCGAGGAGCTGCTGCAAAACCTAGCTCAGCAAGGCTTGCTGGCACAGGGTGCCTATGCGCTGTTTGAGCACGCTGCCGCCGACGCGGGCGCTCACCCGACCGGTTTTGAGACCGTGCGAGAGAAGCGCTACGGCATAACCTCGGTTGACTTGCTGCGCTGGGTGGCCGAGGACGAGAACGACCTTGCTGACAAGAACGAAAATAACGAGGAAGCGCCTTGGGAGGACGCCCATGAATGACACCATCAACCGCGTGATTGTCCCGGGCACCTTCGATCCCATCACATTTGGCCATATCGACGTCATCCGCCGTGCCCGCCGCATCTTTCCCAGCGTGATCGTCGCTGTTGCCGAGTCGCAGGGTAAAAACGGTGTGGGCACCACGTTTATGCTCGATGAGCGCGTGGCGCTGGCCCGTGAGGCGCTCGGTGATATCGACGGCGTCGAGGTCCTGCCCTTTACCGGCCTCTTGGTCGACTTCGCTCGCGAGCAGGGGGCGGGGGCCGTGGTCAAGGGCCTGCGCGCCATGACCGACTTTGAGTACGAGCTGCAGCAGGCCGACCTCAACTATCGCTTGGATAACGAGCTGGAGTCTATCTTTGTCATGAGTGCGCCGCAGTACGGCTATATCTCGAGCTCGGTCGTTCGCCAGATCGCCTCGCTCGGCAGCGATGTATCGACGTTTGTCCCGCCCAACGTGGTCGAAGCGCTCAGACATCGCTTTTCGTGACGTTTTTTATTGCCTGGTGGCATGTGGTAAACTAGCACGATGATATGTTACCTATGAAAGGAGACCGGATGCCGGGCGAGAATTTTCCTGGCGATAGGATCGTCAGCTTGGTCGATGAGCTCGAAGGGCTGATCGAGGAAGCCAAGCCGCCTTTCGGCAAGAACGCTCAGTTCAAGGTCATCGACGCCGACGTGTTCTTCAACATCCTCGACGAGATCCGCATGAGCTATCCCGAGGAGTGGCAGAAGTCCCGCCGTATCCTTAAGGAGCGCGAGGAGCTTATGGCTTCCGCCGCCGCTCAGGCCGATTCCATCATCGCCGACGCTCAGCAGCAGGCCCTCACCATTGCCGGTGAGCAGGAGATCGTCCGCTTAGCCCAGCAGCAGGCCGACGACATCCGCGATCGTGCCCAGCAGTACGAGCGCGAGACGCGTTATGCTGCCGAGGACTACGCAGAGCAGGTCTTTACGCACCTGGAGGAGAACCTCAAGAGCCTGACCGGCACCGTTACCCGTTGCCGTCAGCAGCTCAACGAGGGTGCCGCCCAGCAGAATGGTCAGTGGTAATGGCTGAGTTCCCGAGCGTTACCGTCGATCTTTCCGAGCAGCTCGAGTTTCCTGGTGATTCGTATCCGCTGACCGGTAAGGTCGACGTCGCCACCTACATGGTGGGCGAGAAGGAGTATCAGCTACAGGACGGCATCGACTACGACGTTGTCTTTACCAATGCCGGTACCGGTGTCTTGCTCACGGGCATGGTTCGCGCGCACGCCACCGGCGAGTGCGACCGTTGTCTGGAGCCCGCCTCGTTTGATATCGCCGGCGAGATCGAGGAGTTCTACCTCTTCGAGGAGCCCGAGGATCCCGAGGCCTACGAGGACGGCTACGAGCTCCTGGGTGAGGACCGCATCGTCGATTTGGGTGAGCCCATCAACGACGCGGTCGTCATGGACACGCCGTTTGTCGTTCTGTGCAAGCCCGATTGCCGCGGTCTGTGCCCCACTTGCGGTTGTAATCTCAACGTCGAGCAATGCGATTGCGCCGCCCAGGCAGAGGCAGAATGGGCCGCTGCCACGGAAAATCCATTTGCAGCATTGAAGAATCTCAAGCTCGATGAGTAAAACTGTGGTAGTATCTCTACTTGCGCGTAATCGCCACACTGGATAGTTCATAAGGAAGGTCACTATGCCCGTACCTAAACAAAAGCAGGGTCGTATCCGCACTCACACCCGTCGTTCCGCCAACATGAAGATCTCGGCTGCGGCTCAGTCCACGTGCCCCCGTTGCGGCGCTGTCAAGCTTCCGCACCACGTGTGCCCCAGCTGCGGTTTCTATAAGGACCGCGAGGTTATCGTTACCGAGTAACGCTATACTCTGGATGCGATGCCGTTCCAAATGGAACCACAATGGCCGGCTCAATGAGTCGGCCATTTTTGTATAAGGAGCATGTATATGAGTAACGTTCGCGTTTGTGTAGACGTTGTGGGCGGAGACGAGAAACCTCAGGTTGTTCTCGATGGTATCGAGGCTGCGCTTGCCGCCGATCCCGATATCGAGGTCTTGGCAGCTGGCCCCGCCGAAATCGTCAATCCCTTTGCTGCTTCCCACGCACGTGTTGAGGCCCTTGAGGCACCCGACGTTATCGCCATGGATGACGATCCCATTCGCGCCGTGATGACCAAACGCAAGTCTTCGATCGTGCTGTCGTGCCGCGCTATCAAGAAGGGCAATGCTGACGCGTTCTTCTCTGCCGGTTCGACCGGTGCCATGACCGCTGCCGCTACCGCCTATGTGACGCCGTTTAGGTATCAGGCCGAAGGCAAGAAGCAGCCGGTGCGCCCCTGTCTGACCAATGCACTGCCCAATCGCGCCGGCGGCCTGACGGTGCTGTGCGATATGGGCGCCAACCCCGATGTCGAGGTGGACGATATGGTGCGCTTTGCCCAGATGGGCGCCGCCTATGCCCGCGTCGTTTTGGGTATCGAGCATCCCCGCGTGGGCCTGCTTGCTAACGGCACCGAGGACGAGAAGGGCTCCAACTTTACCAAGTCCTGCTTCCCGGCCATGAAGGCCGCTGTTCCCGGTTTTGTGGGCAACTGCGAGGGCACCGATCTTACGTCGGGCAATTTTGACGTCGTGGTTGCCGACGGCATGTCGGGCAACATCGCACTCAAGGCCACCGAGGGCGCTACCAAATTTTTGCTGCAGGAGCTCAAGGGTGTCTTTATGTCTTCGCTCGGCACCAAGATTGCCGCGCTGCTCATAAAAAAGCAGATGCGCGAGATTAAGGCAAAGCTCTCGGGTGATGCTAAGGGCGGCGCCATTCTGCTGGGCCTGCGTGGCGTAGTTCTGATTGGCCATGGTGCCACCTCGGTCGAGGCCGTCAAAAACGGTACGCTCGCCGCGGCGGAGGCCGTGCGCGCCGGGCTTGTCGAGAACGTCGCCAACTCTATGGACGGCATCGTTTTGTAGGAGCGAGTTAGGGCGCTGTTATGTGCCTCGCGGCCTGCGTCGTGGGGTAGAATCAAAACCGTGTCTTGGCGCTGCGCTTGCGGCGCCAGCGCGTTGATGTTCACGCAATACGAGAGGAAGCGCTATGGACCGCTCCGAAATCTTCGATAAGATCGCCGAAGTTGCCGCCGATGTGCTGGGTGTCGACGTTGCCGAGATTAGCGACGAGACCACCTTCGACGATCTCGATGCCGATTCGCTCGAGCGTCTGCAGTTGGTGACGGCCATCGAGGACGAGTTCGACCTCGAGATCGATGACGAGACCCTGCTGTCGCTCAACTCTGTCGCCGACGCTGTCGACGCTATTGAAAACGCCAAGGAGGCCTAAGTCTTGGCTTTATCTCAACGACTCGCGCGCGCCCAGGAAATCTTGGGCCACGAGTTCAATAACAAGGTGCTGCTGCGCGCGGCGCTCACGCACCCCTCTGCCGTGGAAGGTCAGCCCGTCTCGGCGAGCTATGAGCGTCTTGAGTTTTTGGGCGATTCCATTTTGGGCGCCGTGGTTGCCCGTTCGCTCTTTGAATCCTATCCGGAGTTTGACGAGGGCAAGCTTACGCGCCTGAAGGTGTCCCTTGTCTCGGGTGCCACGCTGTCCGAGGTGTCCCATGAGCTGGGCATCGACGACATCATCATCTTTGGTGCCTCCGAGACCGGTACCGGCGCGCGCGGCCTGCACTCGGCGCTCGAGAACGTCTACGAGTCGCTCGTGGGCGCGCTGTATCTGGATGCTGGCTGGGATGCCGCGGCGGAGTTCATTCACCGTACGCTTAAGCCGCACCTGGCCTCCGAGCGTGCCGAGCACCCCGCGAACCCCAAGTCGTTCTTGCAGGAGTGCGTGCAGGCCGACGGCCACGAGCCTCCGGCGTACAAGCTCGTTGGCTCTGAGGGCCCGGCGCACGCACCGACCTTTACCGCCGTGGTTCTCATCGACGGTATTCGCCAGGGCCGCGGCACCGGTTCCTCCAAGAAGGAAGCCGAGGGAGCTGCCGCGCTCGAGGCGCTCGACCGCATGGGTTACACCACCAACGGCGTGATTCTCAACAAGAAGCCTGTTTAAGCGAGGAGCCGTGTATCTCAAGTCCCTCACGCTCAAAGGGTTCAAGTCGTTTGCCGACCGCGCCCATATGACGTTTGAGCCGGGCCTGACCGTCATCGTCGGTCCCAACGGCTCGGGAAAATCGAACATCTCCGACTCGATTCTGTGGGTCCTGGGTGAGCAGAGCGCCAAGCAGCTGCGCGGCCAGGCCATGGAGGACGTCATATTCTCGGGCTCGTCGGCGCGCAAGCCGGTGGGTGTGGCCGAGGTCACGCTGGTGCTCGATAACTCGGACCATATGCTGCCTGTCGACTTTGACGAGGTGGCTATCACCCGCCGCATGTATCGCTCGGGCGAAAGCGAGTACCTCATCAACTCGAGCCCGTGCCGCCTGATGGACATCCAGGACATCCTGCACGATTCGGGACTGGGCAAGGATACGCATTCCATCATCAGCCAGGGCAAGCTCGATGCCATTTTGCAGAGCCGCCCTGAGGAGCGCCGTGCCCTCATTGAGGAGGCCGCCGGCATCTCCAAGCACAAGCGTCGCAAGGAGCGTGCGCTCAAAAAGATTAAATCGATGGACGAGCACCTGACCCGTGCCCGCGATATCAACAAGGAAATCGCCCGTCAGCTGCGACCGCTGGAGCGTCAGGTCGATCGCGCGCGCAAGTACAAAGAGCTGTCCTCGCGCGCGAACGAGCTTACGCAGATGCTGGCCGTCGACGAGCTTCGTTCGCTGCAGTCGCAGTGGAACGACCTGGAAAGCCGCTCCAAAGAGGGCGCTGCCGAGCTTGAGCTTGCGCAGTACCGTCTGGGTGAGAAAGAGCGCGAGCTCGAGAAGCTCCAGGTCATGCTCGAAGAAAAGGGCCTGTTTGTGGGCGATCTGGGCGAGCAGCGCCGCCATATGCAAGATGTGGTCGGTCGCATTAACTCCGACATGCGTCTGCTCGAGGAAAAGGGCCACAACATGGTGTCGCGCCTGTCCGACATGCGCGGCCAGATCTCGAGCTCCGAGCATCAGCGCCGTCGCGTGGTCGAGGAGCTCGAGGATGCACGAGCCCAGTTTGAGGAAGTGACCGGCGCGCATATGCAGGCCCAGGAGGACGTCGACGCCGCTGGTCCTGCCGCTGCCGAGCTTCACGAGCGCCGCGTGGCGCTTGATGCGCAGATTTCGCAGTTCATGCGCGAGCAGCGCGATGTGCAGCGTGTGACCGATAACGCCGCACTCGAGCTTGCCAAGGTGAAGGACTCGCTGAGCAACGCTGAGGTCGAGGACAACATGTACGCCTCGCGCCTGGAGCAGATTGATGAACAGCTCGAGGAGGTCACAGCATCGCTTGAGAGCCGCCGCGACCGTGCTGAGGAGCTTGAGAGCGCCCTTGAGGCGGCTCGTCAGGCCCAGAGCGATGCGCGCGAGGCCACCGAGACGGCACGCGCTGCCCTCAAGGACCTGCGTGCCCGCGAGGGCGAGGCGCGCAACAAGCTGTCCGAGATACGCTCGGAGCTTGCCAGCCAAAAGAAGCTCGATGCCCGCATGGCAGACAGCTCGCCGCTCGTAAGCCGTCTGGTGGGCGCGCTGGGCGACGATGTTTCGGGCCGTCTGGGTGATGTGCTCGAGGCGCCGCGTGAGCTCGAGGGTCTGGTTGAGCAGCTGCTCGCCGGCGATATCGATGCCCTGTTGTTCGATAACACTGCCGCACTCGAGCGCGCCGGTCGCGCCGCCCTGGACCAGAAGAAGGCCTCGGGCGAGGCGCTGCTGGTGGCGCGCAGCGTGAGTGGCTCTGCGGCTGCCGAGGGTGCCGCCGGTACCCGTCTTGTTGATCGTCTGTCCGTGCGTGCGGGCTACGGTCCGGTCGTCGAGGCATTGCTCGGCGGCTATTACGTGGTCGATGATTTGGCTGCCGCACTGGCTGCGCCTGTCGTTGACGGCGCGACCTATGTGACTCCCGATGGCGCCCGCGTGAGCTGTGGCGGCCTGGTTCGCGTGGGGCTTGATGCCGGCGAGGCTTCGGGTGCCTTGGAGCGTAAACGTCGTATCCGCGAGCTGGAAGGCCTGGAGCCCGATCTCGCTGCCGTGTTTGAGCATGTTTCTGATCAGGTCGTCGAGGCCAATACTGCCGTTGAGGAGGCCCATGCTGCCGAGGGCGATACTGCCGGCGAGATTGCCCGCCTTGAGGGCGAGCGTCGCTCCCTGCTGTCCGAGATCGGCCGCCTGGAGCAGAGTGCCAACAATGCCGAGGTCGAGCGGGTACGGATTTCCAAGCGCCGCGAGCAGGCTGCCGAGGCCGTACGTGCCGCACGTCCGCGCGTGGATGAACTTACCCGTTCACGTGACGAGGCCCGTGCGCAGGCGAGTGACTTGGGCTTGCAGATTGCCGAGGCCAACGACGAGCTCGATCGCGTTCGGCGCGATGACTCCGAGGCCGCCGGTAAGCTCGCCGACGCTAAGGTGCGCCTGGCTCAGACGAGCGAGCGCCTGCGTTCGCTGAAGGGCCGCGTGCCCGATCTTGAGCATCGCCTTGAGGGTATCGACCGTCGTATCCGCGGGACGCGTCAGGCCTCACGCTCGCTCGAGCTGCTGCGCCTTCGCGTCGATCCCATGCACGAGCGCTATTCTGCCCTGTTGGAGCGCGCCTCGGACTGGGCTGCGCGCCTGCGCGATCAGGCATCGCTTGAGGAGGCGGACTCGGCTTCGCTTAAGAAGACCATCGAGGACGCCAAGACCGAGGTCGCCCGCGCCAAAGAGAGGGTCGATGTTGCCGCCACGACGCAAAATGAGTTCAAGGTGGCGCGCGGCAAGCTCGAGGTGCAGGTCGAGGCTGCCATCAAGGCCATCACCGCCGACGGTACCACGGTGCTCGAGGAAGCGCTCATGCTGCCGGCACCCACCGATCGCGATGCCGCCGAGCGGGAACTTAACCAGCTCGTGCGCCAGATCAACAACCTGGGTCCTGTGAACCAGGTCGCCATGGAGGAGTACGAGCAGCTCAAGCGCCGTGCCGATTACATCGAGGAGCAGCTGGCCGATCTTGAGAGCGCGCGCAAGGCGCTCACCAAGATTACCGTGGCGATCGACCGCAAAATGCGCAAGGCGTTCCTGGTGACGTTTGAGAAGGTTGATGCGAACTTCCGCGAGATCTTTGCCATGCTCTTCCCCGGCGGTCAGGCTCACCTTGAGATGACCGATCCCGAGCATCCGGCCGAGACGGGCATTGAGGTCGTGGCGCAGCCGCGCGGCAAGCGTATCACCAAGATGATGCTCATGTCGGGTGGCGAGAAGAGCCTGACGGCGCTTGCCCTGCTCTTTGCCGTATACCGTACGCGCACGGTGCCGTTCTATGTTCTGGACGAGGTCGAGGCTGCGCTCGACGACGCCAACCTGTCCAAGCTCATCGGCGCCCTCGATGTGCTGCGTTCCGATACGCAGCTCTTGGTAATCTCGCATCAGCGCCGTACTATGGAGGATGCTGACGTTCTCTACGGCGTCTCGATGCAAGCCGACGGCGTCAGTCGCGTCGTCTCGCAAAAACTCGATCGCGAAACCGGAAAGGTCGTGAATGCATAATGGGATTCTTTGACGCACTCTCGCGCGGACTCGAGCGCAGCCGCGAGGCCCTCAACGAGGTCTTCTACTTTGGCGGCGAGGTCGACGAGGATTTTTGGGAGGATCTTGAGGACACGCTCGTCATGGGTGACATGGGTGCCGAGGTCGCTATTCAGGTTTCCGATGACCTGCGCGACGCCGCGGCCAAGAAGAACCTCAAGACCGCCCCGCAGCTTCGCCGCGCCCTGGCAGAGCAGCTCGAGGGCCATTTTGTGCCTGTTAAGCGCGATCCGTTTTCCGATACGCCGAGCTGCGTGCTGTTTGTCGGTATTAACGGTGCCGGCAAGACCACCACGGTCGGCAAGATTGCGAGTGCCATGGCCGCCCGCGGCAAGAACGTGGTGATCGGTTCGGCCGACACCTTCCGCGCCGCCGCCATCGAGCAGCTCGATGTGTGGGGCCAGCGCGCCGGCGTACCGGTTATCAAGCGTGACCGCGGCTCCGATCCGGCGAGCGTATGCTATGACGTGCTCGACGAGGCCGATAAGCGCGGCAGTGACCTGGTGCTCATCGATACCGCCGGCCGTCTGCACACGAGCCCCGAGCTCATGCGCGAGCTCGCCAAGGTGGTCAACGTGACGCGTAAGCGCGCCGCTAATATGGCCGCCGGCCCCATGCCCGTCTCGGTTGTCCTCGTGATCGATGCCGCCACTGGTCAGAACGGTCTGAACCAGGCGCTCGAGTTTAACGAGGCGCTGGGCCTGGACGGTATTATCATGACTAAGCTCGACGGCACGGCTAAGGGCGGTATCGCCATGGCCGTGGCCGAGAAGCTCAAGCTCCCGATCCTGCGCATCGGCGTGGGCGAGCAGGTCGATGACCTGCAGGAGTTTAACGCCATAGATTTCTGCCGCGCCCTGGTGGGCGAGTCCAACTAAGGAGTGACTAGTGTTTGATTCTCTGAGCGATCGCCTCAACGACACATTTGACCGCCTGCGCGGCAAGGGTAAGCTGACCGAGGCCGATATTACTTCGGCCATGCGCGACATTCGCATGGCGCTGCTCGAGGCCGACGTTAACTTTAAGGTCGTCAAGGAGTTCGTTGCCAAGACCAAGGAGCGCTGCATGACCGCCGAGGTCATGGAGTCGCTGTCGCCGGCGCAAAACGTCGTCAAGATCGTGCTCGACGAGCTCACCGAGATGCTCGGCTCAACCGAGAGCAAACTCGTCTTTAGCAACCGCATTCCCAATGTCATCATGCTCGTGGGCCTGCAGGGCTCCGGTAAGACCACGGCGGCCGTGAAACTGGCCTACCTGCTCAAGAAGCAGGGCCGCTCTCCGCTGCTCGCCGCGTGCGACGTCTACCGTCCCGCCGCTGCCGACCAGCTGGCCACGCTCGGTGGCGAGATCGGCGTGCCGGTCTTCCGCGGTGACGGAGCGCACCCGATCGACATCGCAAAGGGCGCCATCCAGGAGGCCGTCGACCACCTGCGTGACGTGGTCATCGTCGATACCGCCGGTCGTCTGCAGATCGACGAGCAGATGATGCAGGAGGCAGTCGACATCAAGAAGGCCGTCAAGCCCGACCAGGTGCTGATGGTCGTCGATGCCATGACCGGCCAGGATATCGTCAACGTCGTCTCGACCTTCGCCGAGCGCACCGACTTTGACGGCGTGATCATCTCCAAGCTCGACGGCGACGCCCGTGGCGGTGGCGCACTTTCGGTGCGCCAGGTGACCGGTAAGCCCATCAAGTTTGTGAGCATGGGCGAGAAACCCGATTCGCTTGAGCCGTTCTATCCCGATCGCATGGCCAAGCGCATCTTGGGCATGGGCGATGTTGTCGGCATCATCGAGAAGGCCCAGGAGGCAGCCGATGCAGAGCAGCTTGAGGCTGCCGAGCGTATGCTGCGCGAGGGCTTCACCATGAACGACATGCTCGACCAGATGAAGGCCGTCAAGAAGATGGGTGGCATGAAGGGCATTCTGGGTATGCTTCCCGGCGGCCAGCGCGCGCTCAACCAGATGGGCGGCAACTTGGACGAGGGCATCTTCGATAAGAACGAGGCCATCATCATGTCAATGACCAAGGAGGAGCGCCTGCGTCCCTCCATCATCAACGGCCAGCGTCGCGCCCGCATTGCCAAGGGAGCCGGCGTAACCCCCACCGAGGTCAACAGCCTTATGAAGCAGTGGGGCGAGATGAATAAGATGATGGGCCGCATGCGCACGATGGCCAATCAGGCACAGGCCGGCGGCAAAAAGGGCAAGAAGGGCAAGAAGGGCAAGAAGATGCGCATGCCCAATATCCCTGGCTTGGACGCTATGGGTCTGGGTGGCATGGGCGGCCTGGGTACGGGCGGCCCCAAGTCCGATATGGAACTGCTGCGCCAGATGGAAGCGCAGATGCGTAATAAGAAATAGAGCTGTAATTCCAGCTTGATATGGCAAAGGCCACTCGGAAGCTACCGGGTGGCCTTTGTTGTTGGCTTTGATTGTTGGGTTGCGTTCAGCGTCGCGCCCCGAGCTCGCGGTGCCGTGCCGTTAGTGGCAGCCGCAGCCCTCGTGGCCCTCGTGCTCGTGATGGTCGTGGCAGCTGCAGGACTCGCCATGTTCGTGGGCGTGGTCGTGGTCGTGGCCGTGGCAGCCGCACGTGGCCTCGCTGTTCTGTGCGAGCGTGCCGGCGATAAGGGCCTCGACGCAAGCGTCGCAGCTGCCTTGGGCACCTGCGTATACCGTGATGCCGGCTTGGGCAAGCGCGTTGATAGCGCCACCGCCGATGCCGCCGCAGATGAGCGTGTCCACGCCGCCGTTGGCGAGCAGGCCCGCAAGGGCACCGTGGCCGGTGCCGCCGGTGCCCACGACCTGCTCGTTGAGTACCTTGCCGTCCTGAATGTCGTAGATCTTGAACTGCTCGCTGCGGCCAAAGTGCATAAAGATGTTGCCGTTGTCGTACGTGGTTGCCACCCTCATGGTGCCGACCTCCTTTGCTGGCCATGCGGCCGTCGTTGTGGTGATGGGGGAGTACGCGATATTGCCGCCCTCGATAATAAGCGCTCGACCGTTGACCAGGGCGTTTGCCACCTTGCGATGTGCGCGGCTGCAAATTGCCGCCACCGTGGCACGGGCAATGCCCATGTGCTGGGCGACGGCCTCTTGATTGAGGCCTTCCAGGTCGCACAGGCGCAGGACTTCGAACTCGTCGATTGTCATGTCGATGGCGTCTCCACTGGCTAGGCCGTCAGGGGTAAAGCCGCGGTATTCGGGGATGATCCCGACGCGGCGCAATTTTTCGCGTCTTCCTGCCATGCGCCCTCCTTATCTGACATATGTCAACAATAGAATAGCGAACGCGCTGATTTGCGCAAGGAATTTCTGGCATATGCCAGAAAATGAGGGCTTATGTTTTGGCTGTGGGGCCGCATGTGCCTGGGCTACAATGAATCTCGCTTATAGGCGACTGACAGGAGGGTCAATGAGCAAGGCTGATCAGCAGTTTGTGGCCATGTGCCGCGATATTCTGGACCATGGCACCACCACCGAGGGACAAAAGGTCCGACCGGTGTGGGAGGACGGCACCCCTGCCTATACCATTAAAAACTTTGGCGTTACGGCTCGCTACGACCTGCGCGAGGAGTTTCCCGCGCTTACCCTGCGCCGCACGGCGCTTAAGTCTGCGATGGACGAGATCCTGTGGATCTATCAAAAGAAGTCCAATAACGTCCATGACCTCAACAGCCATATTTGGGATGAGTGGGCCGATGAGACCGGCTCCATCGGCAAGGCCTACGGGTATCAGATTGGGCAGAAGAGCCATTATGCCGAGGGCGACTTTGACCAGATGGATCGCGTACTGTACGACCTTAAGATCACTCCGTACAGCCGCCGCATCATGACGAACACCTATGTGTTTAGCGACTTGTCCGAGATGCACCTGTATCCGTGCGCCTACGGCGTGACGTATAACGTGACGCAGCGCCCGCAGGACGATAAGCCGACACTCAACATGATTCTCAACCAGCGCAGCCAGGATATTTTGGCCGCGAACAACTGGAATGTGTGCCAGTACGCCATTTTGCTGATGATGGTCGCGCAGTCGGTCGACATGATCGCTGGCGAGCTGTTGCACGTGATTGCTGACGCTCATATTTACGACCGCCATGTCGATATAGTCCGCGAGCTTATCGAGCGTCCGCAGTTTGCGGCGCCTAAGGTGACGCTTAACCCCGACGTGCACGATTTCTACGCGTTTACGACCGATGACCTCATCGTCGAGGGCTATGAGCACGGCCCGCAGGTCAAGAACATTCCCATTGCGGTGTAGGTGGTGCTCATGACGTGTAAGCTTTCTGCCATTGTCGCCGTGTGCGATGATTGGGGTATTGGGTGCGAGGGCGACATGGTCGTGTCCAATCGCGCCGACATGCGTCATTTTGTGGCGTGCACCAAAGGCTGCCCGGTCATTATGGGACGCAAGACGCTGCTGAGTTTTCCCGGCGGGCGTCCGCTCAAGAATCGCCGCAATATCGTGCTCACCCGCGACGAGAGCTTTGCTGCCGAGGGTGTCGACGTGGTGCATAGCATCGACGAAGCGCTCGCCGCGGTAGCCGATGAGCCCGTTGCTTGGGTGATCGGTGGTGGCGAGGTGTATCGGCAGTTTTTGCCGTATTGCGCCGAGGCCGAGGTTACGCATGACCATTGCGTGCATGACGTGGATACGTACTTTCCCGATCTGGATGCCGATCCCGCGTGGGAGATTGCGCGGCGTGGCGGTGCTGCCACGATTGCCTCGGGCGAGGGCGACGAGGGCGTCGATTATGAGTTCGTGACGTATCGTCGCGTTGAGGCGTAAATCGCCTGACGTGAACGGTATCATCGGGTTGATTGAATGCATGGGGCGGCGCTTAGCGTCGCCTCGTTTGGTATAGATGTGCTGTAAAGAAGGGTGCTGGCTGGCTGCTATGACTGATGCCGTTGAGGTTCTGCGAATTGATTCGCTCGAGGACGAGCGGCTCGATGCCTACGTGCGACTGACCGAGCGCGAGCTGCGCTGCGTGTTGGAGCCGCAAAAGGGCATCTTTATCGCCGAGAGTGCCAAGGTTATTGAGCGCGCGGTGCGTGCCGGATACCAGCCGGTGAGCTTTCTTTTGGGCGAACGCTGGCTCGATCAAATGATGCCGCTGTTTGAGCGCCTGGTTGTGTGCGAGGCCGCCGGCCCGGTTCCCGTGTTCGTGGCCTCGATGGAGCTTATGGAGCAGCTGACGGGTTTTAACGTGACGCGCGGTGCGCTCGCGGCATTCCGTCGTCCACGCCAGATTCCGGTAGCCGAGTTCTTGAGTGGCGTCGTCGAGGCGGCGGGTGAGCGCCCGGTGCGCGTGTGCGTGCTCGAGGGCATTGTCGACCACACCAATGTCGGCGCGATTTTCCGCTCGGCGGCTGCACTGAACGTCGATGGTATTTTGGTGAGCCCCACTTGCTGTGACCCGCTGTACCGCCGCTCGGCCCGTGTGAGCATGGGCACGGTGTTCCAGGTGCCCTGGACGCGCATTGGCAGCGAGGCGCGCGTATGGCCGCATGATGGGCTGGCGGCGCTGCACGATGCCGGCTTTTCGTGTGCCGCTATGGCGTTGACGGATGATTCGGTGTCGCTGGACGATCCCGCGCTCCAGGAGATTGACCGCCTGGCAATCTTTATGGGCACCGAGGGTGCTGGCTTGGGCGCCAAGACCATTGCAGGCTGCGACCGCGCCGTGCGTATTCCGATGGCGCATGGGGTCGATTCACTCAACGTGGCCGCGGCAAGTGCTGTTGCCTTTTGGCAGCTGTGCCCACATGTGAGCAACGAGTACCACTACCAGCCGGGTCTGTATCACTAGGCAGATAGTTCGCACCGGGCTCTGGTTCGGGGCGTTTCGGCCGACGTCGGTCGGTGCTAAGCTGGTATTTGCTTTGGTCTTAAATTGCCGTTTTGTTGTCTGACGTACGCTAGTGGGGAGGGCGTGTGGCTAAGAAATCTACGGCTATCGATGTAACGCAGGGCGTTATTTGGCAGCAGCTGCTGTCGCTGTGCGTCCCTATCTTCTTTAGCTCGTTTTTTCAGCAGGCTTACACGCTTATCGGTACCTATATCGTCGGTCAGTTTGGCGGCAAGCTCGCGCTGGGCGGCATTCAGGCCACGATGGTGCTCACGGAGCTCTGCATTGGTTTTTGCGTCGGTGTGGGTGCTGGCTGTGCGGTCATTACGGGCCAGTTTTTTGGCCAGCACGATGACGAGTGCCTGAGCCGATCGGTCCATACGGCCATGACGCTCGCGCTGGTGGGCGGCATTGTCATTTCCATTCTGGGCATGGTGTTTGTCGAGCCGATGCTTGTGCTGATGAATACACCGCATGAGCTGTTGGCCGAGGGTGTGGCGTATGCCCGTTGCTACTTTGCCGCCATGTTTGCAGCGCTGCTGCTCAATATGGGGACGGCGTTGTTGCGCGCCGTGGGCGACACGCGCGGTCCGGCGGTCATTATTGCCTCCGGCTGCTTCGTCAACGTGGCGCTCGACATTCTCTTTGTCGCCGTGCTGCACATGGAAGCGCTGGGCTGCGGCATCGCGGTGGCGCTGACTATCTGCACCAATGCCACGATGATTGTGATCCGCATGATGCGCGCTCCGGGGGCGTGGCGGTTGTCGCTATCCAAGCTCGGTATTGATCGCGGCATTTGCAAGAGCATGCTTTCGTGCGGTTTGCCGCTGGGCGTTCAGTCTGCGGCGTATTCGATCTCCAACGTTTTGATTCAGGTGTCGGTTAACTCGTTTGGAGCCGATGTCACGACCGCTTGGGGCCTTTCCGGCCGCCTGGACGGCATTATCTGGATGGTGACCGAGGCGCTTGGTGTGTCGATCACTACGTTCTCGGCGCAGAACTTTGGTGCGCGCAATTACGATCGCATGCGAAAGGGATATCACACGTCGCTCGTGCTTTCATTTGTGCTTATCGGTGGCCTGTCTGCCGTGCTGCTGGTGTTTTCGGGCCCGCTTTCGCGTTTGTTTATCGACGATGCCGCGATTTCGACCTACACCACGACGATTCTTCATTTCATCGCGCCGTTCTACGCGATCTTCTCGATTATCGAAAACGCGTCCGGCTCCATCCGCGGCGCTGGCGTGAGCTTCCAGCCTATGATGCTCACGATATTCGGCACGGTCGTGCTCCGCGTGGCGTGGGTGTTCGCGATTATGCCGCTCGACCCCTCGCTCGAGCATCTGCTGCTGGTCTACCCCGTAACCTGGGTAATAACCGCCACGATGTTTACCGTCTACCACCACAGCGGCAACTGGCTAGGCCGCGCCACTGCCTAATGATCCCTGGGGGGGGGACGGAGGAAAACGGCTCATTGCTCTCCGTCGTGATGTCGAGGATCCGTTTCCCTTCGTCCCCTTCGGATCAATTAGTATTCGATGCCTTGGCGGGCTAGGAGGCCTTCGTCGAAGTAGTGTTTGACGGGGCGCATTTCGGTTACTAGGTCGGCAAGGTCGGCGAGGGGCAGCAAGCCGCGGCCGGTGAGCACGAGCTCCGCGGTGGTCGGTTTCATCGCGATCAATGCTTCGACATCTTCGCGCGTTACAAAGCCCCGTCGCATGGCTTCCCCCAGCTCATCCAAGATCAGCACGTCGACCTGGCAAATCTGCTCGCGCGCCAGCTCCATGATCTGTACGGCACAGGCTTCGGGCGTATCGCGATTGGCTTGTACGATGCGTAGCCCCAATCGAGGTGCTGCGTCATGTTCGGCGCAGTGCAGCTTCTTGGCAAACTGAAGCATGAGCACGTTAAGTCCATAGCCCGTGGCGCGCAGCGCGAGCCCCAGCGCAGCCGTCGTCTTGCCCTTGCCGTCGCCCGTATAGATTTGAACCTTGCCGACTTCCAGTGATGCCATCTCTGTCCTTTCGTGCCCGGCGTCGGTTTATCGCCGTTCGGGTTGGGTATTCTAGATAGCATTATCAACCCCAGTAGATGGAGTTCAAGCAGATGGAGATGGATGACAACAAACGTAGACGGAATATGATCCTCTACGTGCTCATCGCCTTCGTCGTCTACCTCGTGCTCTCGACCGTTCTGTTCCCCAACATCGGTCACACGCAGCAGATTACGAAGACCGATTATTCGACGTTTGTCAAAGCGCTCGATAAGAAGAGTGTCGACAAGGTCGAGTACAACACGGACGATTACACGATTTATTACACCAAGAAGGGCGAGGACGAGAACATCGCCTACAAGACGACCGGTGTGCCGAATGACGCGGGCTTTACCGATCGCGTGCTTGAATCTGGCGCCTCGCTTGAGTCGGTCGTTCCCGATAAGAACTCGGGTCTGATGACCTACTACCTGCTCACCCTCATTCTTCCCATGGTGATTTTCTTCCTGATTGGCTGGTGGCTCAACCGCCGCATGAAGAAGGCCATGGGTGATGACGGTCCCTCGATGAACTTTGGCGGCGGTGGTTTTGGCGGCGGTGGACTGGGCAAGTCCGGTGCTCGCGTGATCGCCTCCAAGGATGTGGGCGTGACCTTTAAGGATGTCGCCGGCCAGGAAGAGGCCAAGGAGTCCCTCAAGGAGGTCGTCGACTTTCTGGAGAAGCCGCAGCGCTACGAGGAGATCGGCGCCAAGCTGCCGCGCGGTGCCCTCCTTGTCGGCCCTCCGGGTACGGGTAAGACCCTGCTTGCCAAGGCCGTTGCCGGCGAGGCGGGCGTTCCGTTCTTTAGTATTTCTGGTTCTGAGTTCGTCGAGATGTTCGTCGGCCGTGGCGCCGCTAAGGTTCGCGATCTGTTTAAGCAGGCCAAGGAAAAGGCCCCGTGCATCGTCTTTATCGATGAGATCGATACCATCGGCAAGAAGCGCGATGGCGGCGGCTTTAGTGGCAACGACGAGCGCGAGCAGACGCTCAACCAGCTGCTGACCGAGATGGACGGCTTTGATAACCACAAGGGTATTGTCGTTCTCGCTGCCACCAACCGTCCCGATAGCCTTGACCCGGCCCTGCTGCGCCCCGGCCGCTTTGACCGCCGTATTCCCGTTGAGCTGCCCGACCTGACCGGACGTAAGAACATTCTTGAGCTCCATGCCAAGAGCGTGAAGACGCAGCCGCCGATCGACCTGACCGCGATTGCCCGCGCCACGCCCGGTGCCTCGGGCGCCGACCTTGCCAACATCATCAACGAGGGCGCCCTGCGCGCCGTCCGCGAGGGTCGCAAGCGCGCCACTCAGGACGATTTTGAGGAGTCGGTGGAGGTTGTCATCGCCGGTCAGCAGCGCAAGTCCACGGTGCTGTCCGATCACGAGAAGCAGGTTGTTTCTTACCACGAGATCGGCCATGCCATCGTTGCCGCCCGCCAGAAGGGCTCTGCGCCGGTTACCAAGATCACCATCGTGCCGCGCACGAGCGGCGCTCTGGGCTACACCATGCAGGTCGAGGAGGACGAGCGCTTCCTGACCACGCGCCAGGAGGTTCTGGACAAGCTCGCCGTCTACTGCGGCGGACGTGCTGCCGAGGAGCTCATCTTTGGCGAGATGACGACCGGTGCGGCCAACGACATCGAGCAGGCCACTAAGCTCGCCCGTAATATGGTGACACGCTTTGGTATGTCCGATGAGTTTGGCATGATGGCGCTCGGTACCGTCCAGAACGCGTACCTCAACCAGGACACGTCGCTTACCTGCGCTCCCGGTACGGCCGAGCGCGTGGACGCGATTGTCGCCAAGCTGATTGAGGATGCGCACGATCGTGCCCTGCAGATCCTCAAGGAGAACAAGTTTAAGCTCCACGAGCTGGCTCGTTATCTGTACAAGAAGGAGACGATTACGGGCGAGGAGTTCATGAATCTCCTTACGCGCGAGAATCCGCTGATGCCAAAGCAGCAGTAACACTAGTTGCGCTGTGTCAATCGCCCCATTTGAGTGTCCATCTCAAATGGGGCGATTTTGCGTGAGGAGAGTTGTTATATGAAGATCGTGGTGAGTGCCTGCTTGATGGGCGAGAGCTGCAAGTATAACGGGCTCGATAACTACCATCGCGAGCTGGTCGAGGCTTGCGAGCGCACGGGGACCGAGGTCCTGTTGGTATGCCCCGAGGTCTTTGGCGGCCTTCCCACACCGCGCAAGCCGTCCGAGATTGTGAGCGGCGAGGTCCGTACCTGCGAGGGCGCCTCAGTCGATCGCGAGTTTCGCCTGGGTGCCCAACGTGCGCTCGATATGTGCGAGCAGGCGGGCGGCCCGTCCGAGATCGCTGCGTGCGTCTTGCAGGACCGTAGCCCCTCGTGCGGTGCGGGTCGCGTCTACGATGGCACCTTTAGCGGTACGCTCACCGCGGGTAACGGCGTTTTCGTTGACTTGCTCCTGCGCCACGGGTACCGTGTGATCCCTGCAAGCGAATTTGACCCCAGCATGCTGGAACATTGTTCACAGCACTCGAACCCAACACTTCCTCACGGGTGACCGTTTTGGCATCATCCGTGAAGTTGATATTGAGTACGACCCGGTCATCAAAGACGTAGACCGAGTTGACAGGTGCCGTACCCAGGCAGCCCCTCCCCGCGGCCATCGCGCAGGAACGCGCACACGGCCTTCCCGTCTCTTGCGCCTCTCCCGGAACTGTCCACATCAGTGTAGCCAATCCAGTCCGCCAAGGGCTGCAGCCCGGACAACGCGGCGATGGAGGGCTTCTTCGGCCTGCTCAAGAAGGAGTTCTGGCACGGCAGGGACAGGTCGGACTGGACCCCCGCCCGCTTCATCGAGGAGCTCGGGGGCTGGATTGGTCGATACAATACGGAGAGGCGCAGCGATGCGCTCGGTGGCCGCACGCCGGCCGAGTTCCGCTCCGCGCTGGGAAGGGCCGCGTGACGGTCCATGAAATCATCCGCAGTCCCCATTCTTGCCCCTTTGGGACAGCTTCTTGTTGGGGCGTGCCTGCCCCAAACCCTGCTAGGAACGAGTACAGCTAACTGGAATTTTCAAATTAGTCTTTGCAAATTACCTTTGAACCTTCACCATCAATTACAATTCCCTGACGGTTGTTAATTGGGCATAGATTCAAATCCGAAAACTCAGCCATTATTTTCTCGGTAACTTTCTTAAATGGTGCTGTGAGATAATGCGGAAGAACATAGAAATCAATCAAATTAAGCCCTGAATCATCTTCTTGTGAGTAGTCCTCCGGCATTTCATCCATTTGCTCGATATATTGGATGCTTGGAGCGCATACAATCGCACCTGCCGATTCACCAATCATCAGTTTTCCCTTTGCCAATTCTTTCTTCAACAGCTCATCCGTTCCCGTTTTACGGAGCTGGTCTATAAGGAAAAAAGAATTTCCGCCGGTAAAATAGATCACATCCGCATCTTCAAAAAGAGACTGTATCGTTGAATAAGCCTCCGTTGAAATATCAATTTCAGTTACGATTGCTCCCAACTTTTTGAATAATTTTCGAGCCGAGCCGACATAACCGGTGTAGCCTTCACGCAGCGAAGCTGTTGGAATAAATGCGACTTTTTTATTTTCAATTTCTTCCTTTATCAGACTTCCTACACTTGAAAAGTGAGAACATAAAAACAGTTTCATCAATATTCTCCTTTATATATAAATTCTTATTTGTTGAACTAAGCCGTGTATACCATACTCTCCAATGATAGAACGCCCTGATATAGCGAAATTTTGCCGTTTTCCAGCGTACGTGCGTACACACTCCACAGGAATTCTAAGGGGCCTGCCCCCTTAGCACACGGACTTTGGAATAAAGTCTAGTGTTTTACGCCTTGCCAGAGGTGTACAGGCTCTCGGTATGCACGTACGAAGCAATTGCCATCAATGCCCCATATAAGTGGCGATCAAGTTCGCATAAAGCGACCTTGATCCCGCAAAACAAAAGGCAGGATACCATCACCACGATGATGCCCTGCCTCTGTTCGTTCCTGTTTACCGTTCCGAGTAGTCCTTCCGCAGAATTTCCGATAAACAAAAAACGTACCCGAACCCTTTCTCGTAAAGAATCGGGTTCGAGTACGAACTGAATGCTGGAGCAATAAAAAACCACCAGAAAGGTGCCTGTCCCCTTTGTGGTGGTTTTGGGCCAGCCCTAGAGCGTGTGGCCGTAAGCGTCGGCAGCCTTGATGGCGGCGGCGAACTTTTCGTCGGTGAAGGGCTCGGGGTTGCCTTGCTTCCACTCGTTGGTGGCGTGCGCGTACTCGCACAGGGCGGGGATATCGGACTCGGAAAGCCCGACCTGCTCAAGCGTCACGGGCAGCCCCATCTCCTTGTTAAAGGCTGCGTAGCGCTCAAGGTTCTCGGTATCGCCCGTGTAGGCAAACAGCACCAGCACGCCCAGGCTCACGACCTCGCCATGCAGGTAGGTGCCCTCGCGCGGAATGCTGCAGGTGGCGTTGTAGAACGCATGCGCCACGCTCGAGTTGTAGTAGTAATCGTTTTGGTTGGTCAGGTTGGAGACATAGCCCGTGTTGACCACGATATCGAGCGCGATCTGCTTGACGGCCTCGGTCGACAGGTTCTGGCGAACGTCCTCAAGACCCTGCACGCCATAGGTAAACAGCGGCTCGGAGCAGGTGTGTGCGAGCGCCAGGCCAAGACCAGCGGTGTGCTCCAGGTTGCCAGCGCTCGTGGCGTACTCGACCTCGGGCTGCTTGGACAGGGCATCGCCCACGCCGGCCCAGAAGTACTCCGCCGGAGCCTCGGCGATGATTTTGGGATTGATGAAGATGTGCGCGGGGCGGTTGGGGTACGAATAACCCTCGAGCGAGCCGTCGTCGTTGTAGACAACGGCAATGGCGGTCGCGGCCGAGCAGTTGGAGCAGATCGTCGGTACCGTAAAGACGATCTTCTTGAGCTCGATGGCCGCCGTCTTGACGGTGTCGAGCGCTTTGCCGCCGCCGCATGCGATGAGCACATCGGCCTCTCGGCAGGCGGGGGAGTTAACAAGCTTGGCGATATTGGCACGCGTGCTGTTGGTGCCGTAGACGCGTGTCTCCAGAATCTCGACGTCGGTGTCCTCCAGTGCCGCTTCGATACTGGGAAGCGCCGCGGCCAGTGCTCGTTTACCACCGATAATCGCGACCTTGGCCGCTCCGTACTCGGCCAGCGCGCCGGGCAGCTCGTCAAAGCAATCCTCGCCGACGGTGTAGTCACTCATTCCAATCGTGCGCATAGCAGCCTTCTTTCGTTAGATAAAGTGCTTTCAGGTATTTTGCTCCAAGAGAAGGCTCACTGCCGCGAGAAATTTCGAACGTATAAAACCAGTGTTGAGGGTTTTTCGCCGGCGCGGAACGTGCTAGCATACTCCGCATAAGCGTTGATGGGGACGAGTAGTCGGCCGTCCGCATGCTACAGAGAGCGGGGAGCGCTGAGAACCCGTGCATGCGACCGATGAAAATCACCCCGGAGCTGCGGTCCCAACGGGCGCGCCGCACAGGCACGTCTTAGTAGACATCGCCGAGATGGTCGTCGATACAGGCCAGCCGAGTAACGGATGCGAGCGCGCTGTAACGCGGGCGAGGGCATCTAAGCTGGGTGGTTAAGCGAAGAGCTTTTGCGGGCACATGGCCCGTTTTGTGGCGCTTCGTCCCAGCTTGCAGGGACGGGCGCTTTTTTTGGTGCCCAATGGGCGTGCGCGCCCACGACATGAAAGGGGTACCGTGGCAAACGAGTACAAGCAGACGATGAATCTGCCCAAAACCGGATTTCCCATGCGTGCCGGTCTTTCCAAGTCCGAGCCCAAGCGACTCAAGGACTGGCAGGACAACAAGGTCTACGAGCAGGTTCTGAAGAAGAATGAGGGTCACAAGAAGTTCGTGCTGCACGACGGTCCTCCGTACGCCAACGGCCCGATCCACATCGGCCATGCGATGAACAAGATTTCCAAGGACATGATCAACCGTTACTGGATGATGCAGGGCTATGAGGTTCCCTATGTCCCCGGTTGGGACTGCCACGGTCAGCCGATTGAGCACAAGGTCGAGGAGAAGCTCGGCACCGAGAAGTTCAACCAGACCTCCACGGCTAAGATCCGTGAGCTCTGCAACAAGTTCGCTGTCGAGAACATCGAGCTGCAGAAGGCCGGCTTCCGTCGTCTGGGTGTGCTCGGCGACTGGGACAATCCCTACCTGACGCTCTATCACCAGCACGATGCCGCCGACATCGAGGTCTTTAAGGCCATGTTCGATAAGGGTATGATCTATCGCGGCCACAAGCCGGTTCACTGGTGCAAGCACTGCCACACCGCGCTGGCCGAGGCCGAGATTGAGTACTCCGACGAGACGAGCCCGTCCATCTTCGTGCGCTTTGAGATGACTTCCAAGCCCGCCGGCCTCGAGGACTTCGACGGCCCGGTCGACTTCATTATCTGGACGACCACGCCGTGGACCATCCCCTCCGACCAGGCCGTTTCCCTTAAGCCCGGCGCCGCCTATGTCGCCGTTGAGCACGAGGGCCGTGCCGAGGTCATGCTCGAGGACCTGGCTCCCAAGTGCTGCGAGGAGTTTGGCTGGGAGTACACCCCGGTTATGGTCGACGGCAAGCCCTATGTGGTTCCCGCCGAGACCTTCCACCACATCCACTACAAGCAGCCGATCTTTGACGGTGTCGAGGGCGTGGCGCTGCTGGCCGATTACGTCGGTGTCGATGACGGTACCGGTATCGTCCACAACTCGCCCGGTCACGGCGTCGACGACTACTTTGCCTGCCTCAAGGAGGGCATCACCGACATCTGCATGCCGGTCGATGACGACGGCAAGTTCTACACCGGCGAGGAGTTTGGTACCGGTGGCCCCTTCAGCGGTATGGATACCGATGAAGCCAACCCGCATATCATCGAGTTCCTGCGCGAGCGCGGCACCCTGGTCCTCGAGAAGAAGATCACGCACAGCTATCCGCACTGTTGGCGCTGCAAGCACCCGGTACTCTTCCGTGCTACCGACCAGTGGTTTGTCTCGATGGACAAGACCGGCTTGCGCGAGCAGGCTGGCAAGGAGGTCCGCGAGAACGTCAAGTGGTATCCGGCGCATGCCGCCAACCGCATTGGTGCCATGGTCGAGCAGCGTCCCGACTGGTGCATCAGCCGTCAGCGCAACTGGGGCGTGCCTATCCCCAGCTACACCTGCGCCGACTGCGGCGAGAAGGTCATGAACGACGCCACGCTCGACGCCGTCATCAAGCTCTTCCACGATAAGGGCTCCGACGCCTGGTTCACCGACGCTCCCGAGAGCTACCTGGGCGAGGCCTGCGTCTGCCCCAAGTGCGGCGGCCATCACCTCAAGGCCGATAAGGACATCCTCGACGTGTGGTGGGATTCCGGCGTTTCCTGGAAGGCCGTCTGCGAGTACCGTCCCGAGCTGGAGTATCCGGCGGATGTGTACCTCGAGGGCTCCGACCAGCACCGCGGTTGGTTCCAGAGCTCGCTGCTTACCTCGGTGGGCGCCAACGGCCACGCTCCGTACAAGGCGGTCGTCTCGCAGGGCTTCACCCTCGACGGCCAGGGCCGTAAGATGTCCAAGTCGCTTGGCAACGTCATCGACCCCAATAAGGTCTGTGACGAGATGGGCGCCGACATCATCCGCCTGTGGGTCGCCTCGGTCGACACCAGCTCCGACGTTTCCATCGACCACGAGATTCTCGCTCGTACGTCCGATGCCTACCGTCGTTTCCGCAACACGCTGCGCTTCCTGCTCTCCGAGCTCGAGGGCCAGTTTGAGCCCGAGACCGACGGCGTCGCTTTTGCCGACCTGCTGCCGCTCGACAAGCTCATGGTTGCCCGTCTGACCCAGGTCCAGGCCGAGGTCGACGATGCTTACTCTTGCTACGAGTTCCCGCGCGCTTACCGTGCGCTTTACGACTTCGTGGTTACCGAGCTTTCCAACGTGTACCTCGACGCCCTGAAGGACCGTCTGTACTGTGAGAAGCCCGGCTCGCTCGAGCGTCGCAGCGCCCAGACCGTGCTCGCCGAGCTCTTCTCGATGCTCATGCGCGACCTGCAGCCGATCTTGTCCTATACGGTCGACGAGGCCATGGCCTATGCGCCCGCCGGCTGCGTCGATCACCAGAAGTACGCCGCGCTGCTCGATTGGTACAAGTCGCCCATCACGGTCGACGAGGCCAACGAGTTTGAGGGCGTGCTCGAGGCTTCGCTCGAGCTCCGTAGCGTCGTGACCAAGGCCCTTGAGGATGCCCGCTCCGCCGGCACCTTCACCAAGAGCCAGCAGGTCCGCGTCAAGGCGGTCGTTCCTGCCGAAATGTATGCGCTGCTGACCGGCGACAAGGCCGTCGACCTGGCCGAGTTCTACATCGTCTCCGATGTTGAGCTTACCCAGGGCGAGGAGCTTTCTGTTGCCATCGATGCAGCCGAGGGCGAGTGCTGCGACCGTTGCTGGAACTACCGCACCACCGTCGGCGAGTACAACGGCCACGCTCACATTTGCAAGCGCTGCGCGAATGCCCTTTAAGGCACGGTAACTCGGCATTTTAGTTATAGGGAGAATTTAGGCGCCTTCGGCCCATTTGCTCCGCTGAAGAAAAGCGACATTCCGTTATCCGGAATGCCGCTTTCTTTTATGCTGGTTATTTATCTGACGTTAGCGAATGTGTCGTGCGCTCTGCGTGTGGCAATATAAGATGGTTATCTGCGTTAAATGGAATTTGATTATCTGAGGGTAGGGGATTTCTTTGGGTCGTGGTGCGGATATGACGCCGCCTTTGCGTTGGCGGTTGGGTGTTGCTGGTGGGGTGGCGCTGGTTGTGCTGCTTGTTGACCAGCTTACTAAGCTCGCGGTTCGTGCCGTGGGCGACGCCTTGCATGTGACCGTCATTCCCGGTGTTATCGACTTTATGTTTGTCCGCAATATCGGTGCTGCCTTTAGCATGGGCGAGGGGCATGGCATCGCGTTTGCCGTGCTGGCGTTGGCGGTCATTATCGCTATTGCCGTGTACCTCGTTCGTGCACCTCAGCTCGCCCATCTTGAGGTTGTGGGCATGGCGATGGTTGCGGGCGGTGCTATCGGCAACGCTATCGATCGTTTGGCCTTTGGCTTCGTGACCGATTTTATTGCCACCACCTTCATCGACTTCCCCGTCTTCAATGTGGCCGATATCGGCATTACGGTCGGTGTGGTGCTGGCGCTCTTCGGTTACATGTTCTTGAGCCCCGCGGCTCGTGAGGTCGATGCGACCGCCGAGCTTAACGCCCGTGACGAGGCCCGCGCCAAGCGCAAGGCTAAACAACGTGGGGAGCGTGCCCGCAAGATTCGCGAAAGGACTGAGCGCTAATGGCCGACATCCATATCCTTGTTGCCGACGATGCCGCTGGTCAGCGTCTTGACGCCTATCTGGGCGCCAATGACGGCTGCCCTACGCGCTCTGCCTGCGCACATCTGATTGAGGGTGGGGCCGTAGTGGTCAATGGCGAGACCTGCCTGTCCAAAAAGTACGCCGTGCGAGCCGGTGACCGTATTTCGGTTGATTTGCCCGAGCCGCACGATCCCACCGACGTGATTCCCGAGGCCATCCCGCTCGACATTCGCTATGAGGACGACTACCTCATCGTGCTCTCCAAGCAGCGCGGCCTGGTGTGCCATCCTGCTCACGGCCACGAGAGCGGTACGCTTGCGAACGCCCTGGTCTACCACTGCGGCATCGACCATCTGGGCACCGTGCAGGGCGAGGACCGCCCCGGTATCGTACATCGTTTGGATCGCGATACCTCGGGTCTTATGCTTGCGGCAAAGGACGACGACACCCAGCGCGCGCTCCAAAATCTTATCCGTACGCGCACGCTCGACCGCCGCTACATTACGCTCGTTCACGGTCATATCGCCATGGATGAGGGCACCGTTAACACCGGCATTGCCCGTTCTACACGTGACCGTGTCAAGATGGCGGTTTCCGATGATCCTTTTGCGCGCCAGGCCATCACGACCTTTAAGGTCCTTGAGCGCTTTGATTCCACGCGCTTTGATGACGGCTACACACTCGTTGAGTGTCACCTGTTTACCGGTCGCACGCATCAGATTCGCGTGCACATGCGCCATATCAACCACGCCTGCGTGGGCGATCCGCTCTACGGTAAGTGCGATGCGCGTGCCGATCAGGGTCTGACCAGGCAATTCCTCCATTCCTGGCGCGTGGCGTTCGATCATCCCGTGACGGGAGAGCGCATTGAGTGCCGCGACGAGCTGCCGTGGGATCTCGCCGCCGTCCTCGACGACTTAGCCCCGCGTTCGCTTGGTCGCACTGCTGCCGGCGACGAAATCGTACCGCAGCTCGGCCTGCTCGAAGCCTAGCCAGTATTAGGTGGTTTCTTGAACTCGGTAAGCCTGCGGTAAGATATACGGTTGTTTACGTAACACGTTCCTGGGAGCCTGCATGCTCGCCTTTTTACAAACCAACACACCCATCGTGATCTTCAACCAGATCGTCGTCACGCTGCTCACGGTCTGCTTCTTGTACCAGGTGGTCTTCTTTGTCATCGGTGCTCTCCGCGGCGAGGTCGCGCCTCCCAAGGCCAAAAAACTCCACCGGTATGCCTTCTTTATCGCGGCGCATAACGAGGAGGCCGTGATCGCCAACCTCGTTCGCTCCATCAAGGACCAGGATTATCCGTCCGAGCTCATCGAGGTCTTCGTGGTCGCCGATGCCTGCACCGATAACACCGCGCAGCTCGCGCGCGAGGCGGGCGCCATTGTGTACGAGCGCAATGACCTGGCCCGTAAAGGCAAGAGTTGGGTCATGGACTTTGGTTTCGACCGTATCCTTAACGAGTATCCCGACACCTTTGAAGGTTACTTTATCTTCGATGCCGATAATGTTATCGCCCGCGATTATGTGTCCAAGATGAATGATGCCTTTGACCAGGGCTTCCATGTGGTCACGAGCTATCGTAACTCCAAGAACTTCGGAAGCTCGTGGATCTCGGCAGCGAATGCCACTTGTTATCTGCGCGAGGCGCGTTTCCTCAACAACGCGCGCAACATCTGCAAGACGTCCTGCGCCGTATCGGGTTCGGGCTACCTTATCTCGGCTAGCGTTATTGAGGGCATGCACGGCTGGCAGTTCCATACGCTGACCGAGGATATTCAGTTCACCACGTTCTGCGCTATTCACGGCATTCGTATTGGCTATGCGCCGGCGGAGTTCTTTGACGAGCAGCCCGTGACGTTTAAGGCGTCCTGGAAGCAGCGTATGCGTTGGACCAAGGGCTTCTACCAGGTCTTCTTTACCTACGGTAAGCATCTGGTCAAGTCAACCTTCCGCTATCATCGCTTCGCTGCCTACGACATGTTCATGACAATCGCACCGGGTATGCTGCTATCGCTGATTTCGATGCTTGCCAATGCGACGTTCCTCATTGTTGGCGGTCTTTCCCACGGCTTCTTAGCTACCGAGGTCGAGATGCAGGCGTGTGCCGCTTCGCTCATCATGACCTTCGTCATGATGTATCAGACCTTCTTTATCCTGGCGCTGCTCACGACTATCTTCGAGTACAAGCACATCCATTGCGCGCAAAAGTGGCGCCTGGTGACCAACCTGTTTACCTTCCCGATCTTTATGTTCAGCTATATCCCCATTACGGTGGCTGCGTTGTTCCTGAAGGTCGACTGGGTCCCGACGCAGCATGCCGTCAGCGTTACCCTCGACGAGGTCATGCAGGGCGCTAAATAACCACCACCAAAACCACCACGAAGGGGACAGGCACCTCTGTGGTGGTTTTTGCTTTTGAGTGACTGCCCCGGGAGGTGTTCAATGGTCTATATTCCCTTTTGGATCTGCGCCTTTGCCGGTGCGGTGATTGATGTCCGTGAACGGCGGTTTCCCAACGCGCTTGCCGCCGCATGCGCCGTGGCGGCGTTTGCAGGCGTTTGGCTGGACAGGGGCTTGAACACGGCGCTTGACCACGCCGGTCCTGCCGTTATCGTGTACCTTTCCCTTGTGCTGACCGAGTCGCTTTGGCGGCGTTTCCGCCAGGCCCCCGGTATCGGCATGGGAGATGCCAAGGCGCTTTTCGCGCTTTGCACGCTCGACCCTCTGGGCGGCATCGTGGCATTTGCCGTCGCGCTCCTGGTCCTGGCCCTCTCCTGCCTCTTCACAAAATCGCGCTCCCTGCCATTGCTCCCGTTTTTGGTGCCGATATTTGCCATAATCGAGGTCGTGGGCTGGGCATTGTAACCGATTGCGCATCCTTTTTAAGGAGCATGCCATGGCAACTAATCAAGAAACGGCCGTCATTAAGGCGCGCATGGACCGCATTCCCGCGGCGTTGTCGCCCGAGCTGGTCGAGCGTATCGCCGCCGACCGCGCCTCGGGTGTCGTTAATCCTTATCGATGCTGCGACGACCAGGTCATTCGTCGTATAGATCGCGCTGCCGACAAAGGCACGCTTATGCGTCCGGCGTTTATGCGCGATACCGAAAAGATTCTTCATCTTCCTGCGTACACGCGTTATGCAGGCAAAACGCAGGTCTTTAGCTTTCGCAGTAACGACGACCTGTCGCGGCGCGGCCTTCATGTGCAGCTCGTCTCGCGCATTGCCCGCGATATCGGCCGTGCCCTGGGCCTCAACTGCGATTTGATCGAGGCGATTGGCCTGGGCCACGATTTGGGCCACACGCCCTTTGGCCATGCCGGCGAGCGTTTCCTCAACGATATCTATCACGAGCGTACGGGTCGTTATTTTTTCCATAACGTGCAGTCCGTCCGCGTGCTCGACGCGCTGTACGGCCGCAACGTGTCGCTCCAGACGCTCGACGGCGTGCTGTGCCATAACGGCGAGTACGAGCAGCGTGTCTTTGAACTCTCGGACATGGCGTCGTTTGACCAGTTCGACCGTACCGTCGAGGACTGCATTGCCACGGGCTATGGCGCGATCGAGCACCTGCGCCCCATGACCCTCGAGGGCTGTGTGGTGCGTATCTCGGATATCCTCGCCTACGTCGGTCGTGATCGTCAGGACGCCATTGCGGCGGGCCTGCTGTCGCCCGACGCTTTTGACGATGGTCGGGGCGGCGCCTATAACAGCTGGATTCTCACGCACGCTTCCATCGATATCGTTGAGCATAGCTATGGCAAACCGCGTATCGAGATGAGCGAGGACCTGTTTGAGGAGATCCGCCGGGCGAAGCGCGAGAACTACGAGAAGATCTATAGCAAGGGCGGTATCGAAGGCGATTCTGAGGCAGAGTTGCGCGAGGCCTTCGAAAAGCTCTACGACCGTTGCCTGCAGGATCTAAATAAAGGCGACGAGTTCTCTTACATCTTTAAGCATCATGTTTCGCGCATTGAGCAGCAGCTTTCCTACTACGATCGCACCTATGCCTGGCAGGACGACAAGGATCAGGCCGTCGTCGATTACATCGCAAGCATGACGGATGGTTATTTCTGCGAGCTGACGAGCAAATTGTTCCCAGGTCTAAAGTTTCCGCACCGCACCTATATTAACGAACGGTAGTTCGTATCCTTTCGGTATACTGTTGGTCAACAACGATTTTGATTAATGCATGGGATGGCTATGGACGACCTTTTTTCTGCTTCGACGCGCGAGCGCTCCTTTAAAAATGCGCCGCTTGCGGTGCGTATGCGCCCCAATTCGCTCGACGAGTATGTGGGCCAGCAAAAGGCCGTCGGTAAGGGCTCGTGGCTGCGCGCCGCGATTGAGCATGACGTGCTGTCGAGCGTGATTCTGTACGGCCCGGCTGGCACGGGCAAGACGACGCTGGCCCACATTATCGCCAACCATACCAAGAGCGAGTTTGTCGAGGTCAGCGCCGTGACGGGCACTGTGAAGGACCTGCGCCGCGTAATCGATGAGGCTAAGACCCGTCTGAACACCTACGACCGCCGCACCATTCTGTTTATCGATGAGATCCATCGCTTCTCTAAGTCGCAGCAGGATGCCTTACTGCATGCGGTTGAGAACCGCACCGTCATTATGATTGGCGCCACGACGGAAAACCCGTACTTTGAGGTCAACTCGGCATTGCTCTCGCGTGGGCGTGTGGTAGAGCTTGAGCACCTGAAGGACGAGGATATCGCCATGCTCATTGAGCGTGCGCTCGAGGCGCCGCAGGGTTTAAACGGTAAGTTCTCGGCCGATGAGGATACAGTCAAGACCATTTGCACGCTGGCCGCGGGTGATGCGCGCTCGGCGCTCACGACGCTCGAGCTTGCGAGTGAGATTGCCGTTACGCGTCCCGATACTGAGGGAACGCCAGCGCCGGCGGCCGGGGAACGCTATCCCATTACCGTGGATGACGTGAAAATCGCCAATCCACGTCGTGGGTTTTCGTATGACAAAAACGGTGACATTCACTACGACATTATCAGTGCGTTTATTAAATCTATGCGCGGCAGCGACCCCGATGCCACGATCTATTGGCTTGCGCGCATGATCGATGCGGGGGAGGATCCCAAGTTTATCGCTCGCCGCATTATGATTCAGGCTTCCGAGGATGTTGGCAACGCCGACCCGCAGGCGCTTTTGGTGGCACATGCCGCATTTAAATCTGCCGAGGTCATTGGCTATCCCGAGTGTCGCATCAACCTGGCTCAGGCTGCGCTCTATGTGTGCCTGGCGCCTAAGTCCAACGCGTGTGAGGCCTCGATCGATGCGGCGCTGGCCGATATCCACAGCAGTGGTCTTCGCGAGGTGCCCAGCTACCTGCGCGATCGTCACCGTCCCGGCAGCGACGAGTACGGTGTATACAAGTACCCGCACGATTATCCCGAAGGCTGGGTCGATCAGCGCTATTTGCCCGAGGGGTTGGAGCGCGGCGCGTTCTGGCAGCCTGCCGGCCGCGGTTGGGAAGAGTGGCGTGTGGAGCAAAGCGAGCGCGACCGTAGCGGCAACGCTCCCAAGTAGGCCATTGGCGCCTCGCGCATTCCCTTTGGGTATCTTTGCCCTTCTTTGGGGTACCATGAAAAACGTCTGTATTTCGATTCCTTCGGGAGGCTTGTATGAGTCCCATTCAAATCGCCCTGCTGGTGCTCGCCGTTGCCGGCGTGTGGGCTGTTGTCGAGCTCGCGCTCACGCTGCGCAAGACCCGCACCGTCGTCGACTCGCTCGACAAGACGGTGAGCGACCTCAATAATACGCTCGCCGAGGCACAGCCCGTGGTGGCAAAGCTCGATGGTGCCGTTGATGAGCTTACACCGGCACTTGCCCAGGTGGAGCCGCTCCTCAAATCGAGCAAGACTGCCGTTGACGCCCTGACGTCCAACCTTGTTGAGGTTGAGGCGGTCGTTCGCGACATTTCTCAGGTCACGGGCAGTGTGGCCGAGGCCAGCAATGCCGTGTCGAGCGTGACCGACTCTGCGGCCGGTGCCGTGCAGAAACTATTTAACAAGGTGAAGGCTCCTGCAGCCGACGCCGATCGCAAGCTCGCCACTGCCGCCGAGGCCGAACAGCCTACCGAGCACGTTCTGATTGGTGAGGCTGAGGACGAGGCCGCCGATGGTGCAGATACGGCTCAGAAGCCCGCAGCCAAGCCTGCTCAGTATTACACCTATACGCCCGCCGAGACCTCCGAGGAGTCCTGCGATGAGTAGCGAAACAACCTGCCCCATTACGCTGAGCGTTGCCGGTGATCCGCGTTTCGCGCGCTTGGTGCGCATGACGGCCGCCAACGTCGGCGCCCTGTGCTCTATGTCCGTCGATCGCATCGAGGATATTCGCATGGCTGCCGAGGAGGCCTTCATCTTTGGGTGCACCGCGGTCGACTGCGACGATATCTCGATCACATTCGATGTCGACGAATCTCATGTGGGAATGACCTTTACCTTTGGCGATCAGGCGACTGTCGATGAGGATGACCAGGCTGCCGTGTATGCCGAACTCATTCTTGCAAGCGTGTGCGATTCCTACGAAAAGACCGCGGCGCCCCTGACGCTTTCCCTCGACCTCAAGGCGGATATCTAATATGACCGAACGTTCCCGGAGCGGTAAGACCGCTTGGGACAAGGAGAAAACCCGCGAGCTGTTTCGTCGCTACAAGGAGACCGGTGATCCGGATGCCCGCGAGCAACTCGTCATGTCCCACATGAACCTGGTAAGGTTTCTTGCCAACAAGTTTAAGAACCGCGGTGAGCCGCTCGATGACCTTTTGCAGGTCGGCTATCTGGGCTTGCTCAAGGCTATCGACCGTTTTGACCCTGAGCGCGGGCTCGAGTTCACCACGTTCGCGACACCTACTATTCTGGGAGAGATTAAGCGCCACTTCCGCGACAAGGGCTGGAGCGTGCGCGTGCCGCGTCGTTTGCAGGAGCTCTCGGCCAAGGTCAACCAGGCCACCGACAAGCTCACCAACGAGCTACAGCGTTCTCCTAAGGTTGAGGAAATCGCCGAATACCTGGACGTGACCGTTGACGAGGTGCTCGAAGCCATGGAATCGTCCTCGGCCTACACCTCGGTACCCATCGAGGCCCCCGGTGCGTCCGATTCCGACGATGCGCCTTCGATTCTCGACCGCTATGCTGACGACGACAACGAGCTCGACTTTACCGATGACCGTCTGGTGATTGAGGAGGCCATTCGCGATTTCTCGCCGCGCGAGCGCGAGGTGATCGAGCTGCGCTTTGTGAAGGGCATGACCCAGATCGAGATCGCCAAGAAGCTGGGCATCTCCCAGGTGCAGGTCTCGCGCCTGCTGCGCCGTACGCTTAAGAAGATTCAGGACAAGATTGACCCCGACGGAGTAATGGTTCGTTCATGAGTGAGCACCCTCAACAAACCGATCGCGCGCTGCGTGACACCCGCATTCTGACGCTGCGCATTTGGGCCGTCGTCGGCTGCATCGTGATCGCTGCCGTCATCTTTAACCTCATGGGGATTCTGGCGCCGGTTATTGAGTTTCTGGCCGTCGGCTCCATTATTGCCTTTGTAATGTCGCCGATTACCAACTGGCTTGAGCATCATGGGGTGGGCCGCGGCATCGGCTCGCTCATCGCGCTCATTGTAGTCGTAGCCGTGCTCGTCGGTGTCGTCTGTATCCTGTCGCCGATTCTCTTTGGCCAGATCATGGAAGTCCTGAGCCGCCTGCCTGAGCAGCTACGTGTTGCGGGCAGCGACCTTAATGAGATGATCTCGCGCGCCAAGACGCTCAACAACACGCCGGTCAAGGAGTACCTGGACGATAACCTTTCTTCGCTCGTTACGGTGGCGTCCAAATATGTCTCACAGATTGCCGCCGAGCTCGGCCGCGGCGTGTTCCCGCTTATCACCAACACGGCCTCACAGCTGTTCGTGATCTTTTTGGGTCTGGTGCTTGCCTATTGGCTTGCCTGCGATTATCCCCGTATGCACCACGAGGTCTGCACCATCATCGGTCAGGAAAAGGAAACCTCGTACCGCTTTATGGTCGCGATTCTTTCGCGCTCAGTCGGCGGTTACATGCGTGGCATGGTTGTGACGTCCATCTGCGGTGGCATCCTTGCCTTTATCGGCTTTACGATCATCGGGCATCCGTATGCGGCGCTCATGGCCATCTTTACCGGCATCATGCACTTGGTCCCGGTTGTCGGTCCCTGGGTGAGCGCGGCGATTGCCACGGTGCTCGGGTTTATGTTTAGCCCGATGCTGGCGTTGTGGACCTTGGTTGTGACCATGGTGGCACAAAATGTCACCGATAACGTCATTTCGCCTAAGGTCATGCAGAGCTCGGTGCAGGTGCATCCTATCATGAGCCTCACGGCCCTGGTTATTGGCTCGGCGCTTATGGGCCCCATCGGCATGGTTATCGCCATCCCGCTGTGCGCGGCCCTCAAGGGTATCTTCGTGTACTACTTCGAAAACGAGACCGGCCGCCAGCTCGTGGCCTACGAAGGTGCCGTGTTTAAGGGTACGCCGTATCGCGATGCCGAGGGCAATCCTGTCGCCGCCTATGACGCGCTTGGAGACGATACGTTCATCTACGAGTCCGAGCTCATCGGCAACGAGACCGCGCCCGAGGCCCAGGCAATGCCCAAGCCCGAGCTCGATAATCCCTGGATCAAGCTCTCGGGGCTTCAGCCCGACGCGACAGGCTTTTTCAAGAACCCCTTCGCCAAGGATGACGATTCCAATACGGACGACGACACCAGAACCGGCATCGACGGCTCCATGGATGATTCGGATTCTAAATAGGTCTTTTAACGTTTCTTGATGTTGTAAAAGACAAGAAACACGAGCAAAGCGATTGATAAGGGGCCGGCTACATAGAAATAGAGAACGTCAATTGCGCGTAGAGGGCAATAGGCCTTATCGCCGGACATTACTGCATATAATACGTAGCCAAATGCTGGTTGGTTTGAATACCAGTGGGAGAAGGCCAAGAGCGCTAAAAGTGCTACAACCAGAAGTGCATTCAGGATAAATCGTTTGGTATTCATCGGCCGCTCCTTCCGGATGATTCTTATATAGTATTTTTTTTAAAAAGCGATATACTAGATATAACGAAACAACGAACTGAATAAAGAATACAAAAAAAGAGCCACGACCAGTTAAAGCCTGAGAAACTTTAACTGCGAGCCTTAATTGATTACCACCAATCAATTAAAGAAGTCGAGACCCAAAATTTGGTAAAGTATTTAATTACTTTATTAATCAGATACTTAAATATCTGTAAACCCATTATATCGGGTTTTTGAGGGGATTTCAAGTCTTTAAGAAGATACCAGGCAATCAATTAAGAAAAACTTAGTTGATTGCCTTTTTTGTTGTGATTCAACTTTGATCGTAGCTTCTAACTAATTAATTTTCGTAAGAAAGGAGAACAGCTGAATGAATATCCCTTTTGTTGTAGAAACTGTGCTTCATGACGGCTTGTTAAAGTACAAATTTAAAAATAGTAAAATTCGCTCAATCACTACCAAGCCAGGTAAAAGTAAAGGGGCTATTTTTGCGTATCGCTCAAAAAAAAGCATGATTGGCGGACGTGGCGTTGTTCTGACTTCCGAAGAAGCGATTCACGAAAATCAAGATACATTTACGCATTGGACACCAAACGTTTATCGTTATGGTACGTATGCAGACGAAAACCGTTCATACACTAAAGGACATTCTGAAAACAATTTAAGACAAATCAATACCTTCTTTATTGATTTTGATATTCACACGGAAAAAGAAACTATTTCAGCAAGCGATATTTTAACAACAGCTATTGATTTATCTTAAAATTTTGTGTATAATAGGAATTGAAGTTAAATTAGATGCTAAAAATTTGTAATTAAGAAGGAGGGATTCGTCATGTTGGTATTCCAAATGCATAATGTAGATAAAACATCTACTGTTTTGAAACAGACTAAAAACAGTGATTACGCAGATAAATAAATACGTTAGATTAATTCCTACCAGTGACTAATCTTGTGACTTTTTAAACAGATAACTAAAAATACAAACAAATCGTTTAACTTCTGTATTTCTTTACTGATGTAATCACTTCAGGAGTGATTATATGAACAAAAATATAAAATATTCTCAAAACTTTTTAACGAGTGAAAAAGTACTCAACCAAATAATAAAACAATTGAATTTAAAAGAAACCGATACCGTTTACGAAATTGGAACAGGTAAAGGGCATTTAACGTCGAAACTGGCTAAATAAGTAAACAGGTAACGTCTATTGAATTAGACAGTCATCTATTCAACTTATCGTCAGAAAAATTAAAACTGAATACTCGTGTCACTTTAATTCACCAAGATATTCTACAGTTTCAATTCCCTAACAAACAGAGGTATAAAATTGTTGGGAGTATTCCTTACCATTTAAGCACACAAATTATTAAAAAAGTGGTTTTTGAAAGCCATGCGTCTGACATCTATCTGATTGTTGAAGAAGGATTCTACAAGCGTACCTTGGATATTCACCGAACACTAGGGTTGCTCTTGCACACTCAAGTCTCGATTCAGCAATTGCTTAAGCTGCCAGCGGAATGCTTTCATCCTAAACCAAAAGTAAACAGTGTCTTAATAAAACTTACCCGCCATACCACAGATGTTCCAGATAAATATTGGAAGCTATATACGTACTTTGTTTCAAAATGGGTCAATCGAGAATATCGTCAACTGTTTACTAAAAATCAGTTTCATCAAGCAATGAAACACGCCAAAGTAAACAATTTAAGTACCGTTACTTATGAGCAAGTATTGTCTATTTTTAATAGTTATCTATTATTTAACGGGAGGAAATAATTCTATGAGTCGCTTTTGTAAATTTGGAAAGTTACACGTTACTAAAGGGAATGGAGATAAATTATTAGGTATACTACTGACAGCTTCCAAGGAGCTAAAGAGGTCCCTAGCGCCTACGGGGAATTTGTATCGATAAGGGGTACAAATTCCCACTAAGCGCTCGGGACCCCTTGTAGGAAAATGTCCTAAGTGTGGCAACAATATTGTATTAAAAAAATCGTTTTATGGTTGTTCAAATTATCCTGAATGTAAGTTTACTTTAGCTGAACATTTTAGAAAGAAACATTTTTTTCAAAGGATTGCTTAGTCCTAAATAACATGCACTTTCGCTGGAGGGTCGCTGTTTGGCGGCCCTCTTTTTTGCGCTAGGGCGGTGGGATGGTAATATCGTTACGTTTGAACTGTTTCGATGTGAAACCGAGGAGATTCCCTCTATGAGTGCTGACTACCCGTCAATGACTACGGCCGAGATTCGCTCTAAGTTCCTCAACTTCTTTGAGGAGCGCGGTCTTAAACTCTATCCTTCTTCGTCCCTCGTTCCCGACGATCCTTCGCTGCTGCTCGCCAATGCCGGCATGAACCAGTTTAAGGAGTACTACCAGGGCAAGAAGACCATGAAGGAGATCGGCGCAATCTCCTGTCAGAAGTGTGTTCGCACCAACGACATCGACTGCATCGGCGAGGACGGCCGTCATCTGTCCTTCTTTGAGATGCTCGGCGACTTCTCCTTTGGTGGCGTCTCCAAGCAGCAGGCCTGCGCTTGGGCCTTTGAGCTCATCACCAAGGAGTTCAAGCTGCCGCTCGACCGCCTGTACTTCACCGTCTTTACCGAGGACGACGAGACCCATGACGTGTGGCGCTCCCTGGGCGTTGCCGAGGATCACATCTCGCGTCTGGGCGAGGACGACAACTTCTGGGCCGCTGGCCCCACCGGTCCCTGCGGTCCGTGCTCCGAGATCTACTTTGACATGGGCGAGGAGGTCGGTTGCGGCAGCCCCGACTGCAAGCCTGGCTGCGACTGCGACCGCTTCCTTGAGTTCTGGAACCTCGTGTTTACCCAGTACGACCGCCAGGAGGACGGCTCCATGCCGGAGCTGCCGCACCGCAACCTCGATACGGGCATGGGCCTGGAGCGCATGGCCGCCATCATGCAGCACAAGACCGCCAACTACGACGGCGATCTGATGCAGCACCTCATCAAGCTCGGTGAGGAGATCAGCGGCAAGACTTATGACGCCGATGACTATTCCGGTGCCAGCCGCTCGCTGCGCATCATCGCCGACCACTCCCGTGCCGTCGACTTTATGATCTCTGACGGCATTCTGCCCGGCAACGAGGGCCGCGAGTACGTCCTGCGCCGCCTGCTCCGCCGCGCCGTGTTCCACGGCCGCTTGCTGGGCATCGAGGGAGCCTTCCTGACCAAGTTCATCGACGAGGTCAACGCCCAGATGGGCGAGGCCTATCCCGAGCTGCTCAAGAACGTCGCGCTCGTTAAGGGCATCGTCGCCTCCGAGGAGGAGCGTTTCTCCACGACGCTCGACAACGGCCGCGTTTACCTGGACGAGGCCCTGGCCGCGCTCGCCGAGGGCGCTGTGCTTCCGGGCGACGTTGCCTTTAAGCTGCACGACACCTTCGGTTTCCCCATTGACCTGACTGTCGAGATCGCCGGCGCCGCTGGCCATGACGTCGACATGGACGGCTTCACCGCCTGTATGGAGGACCAGAAGGCCCGCGCTCGCGCCAACGCCAAGGGCGATGCCTGGGGCAGCTTCAACGACGTGTGGGTCGAGCTTTCGGACAAGGTCTCCGCGACCGAGTTCGACGGCTATGACAACGACGTCATCGATGGCGCCAAGGTTGTCGCCATCGTGCGCAACGGCGAGTCCGTCGAGTCCGTTGCTGCCGGCGAGGACGTCGAGGTCGTGCTCGACCGCACCCCGTTCTACGCCGAGATGGGCGGCCAGCAGGGCGACGCCGGCGAGCTTTCCGCCGAGGGCGTTGCGCTGACCATTTCCGATACCAAGAACCACAACGGCCTGTATGCCCACGTTGCTCACGTTGCCGAGGGCACGCTGACCGTCGGTGCTACCGTGACCGCCGCGCTCGACGCCGAGCGCCGTGGCTTCCTGCGTCGCAACCACACCGCCACGCACCTGCTCGACGCCGCGCTTAAGCAGGTCCTGGGCGAGCATGTCTCCCAGGCTGGCTCGTTGGTGACGCCCGAGCACCTGCGCTTTGACTTCACGCACTTCGAGGCCCTCTCTTCCGAGCGGCTCAAGGCTGTCGAGGATCTGGTCAACCAGCAGATCTTCGCTTCCAAGCCGGTCGTTACCCGCGTCATGGGTATCGACGAGGCCAAGGCCGCCGGTGCTGTCGCCCTCTTTGGCGAGAAGTACGGCGATGTCGTCCGCGTCGTCTCCGTGGGCGCCGAGGACCAGCCGTTTTCCCGTGAGCTCTGCGGTGGCACGCATGCCGCCAACACTGCCGAGATCGGCCTGTTCAAGATCATCTCCGAGTCTTCCACGGGCTCCAACGTCCGCCGTATCGAGGCCGTGACCTCTAAGGGTGCCCTCGACTACATGGCCGACCGTCTGGCGCTCGTCGACGCCGCTGCCGCAGCGCTCAAGTGCCGCGTGGACGAGGTTCCCGCCCGCGTGGAGAACCTGCAGGCCGAGCTGCGCGAGACCGCCGGTAAGCTCAAGAAGGCTCTGACCGGTGGCTCCTCCGATGCGATCTCCAGCGCCATCGAGGGCGCTGTCGAGCTCGGCGGCTACAAGCTCGTCGTCGCTGAACTTCAGGGCCTTGAAGCTGCCGACCTGCGCAACGTCTGGGATACCGTGCACCAGAAGGTCGACGGTCCCGTCGCCTGTGTCGTTGCCAGCGTGACCGAGAAGGGCACCCCCGCCCTGCTCGCCGCCGGCTCCGATGACGCCGTCAAGGCCGGTTTCCACGCCGGCAACGTGATCAAGCAGATCGCGGGCCTGGTCGACGGTCGCGGCGGCGGCCGTCCCAACATGGCCCAGGCCGGTGGCAAGAACGCCGCCGGTATCGCCGATGCCCTCGCGGCCGCCAAGACCGCGCTCGGCGCTTAAGTAGTCGCTGTGGTCGCGCTCGCGCTGGACATAGGGGAGACCCGGATTGGCATTGCCGTCTCGAGCCGTGATGGCAAGATGGCAATGCCCGTCAAGGTGCTCCCGGCTGCCGAGGTCACTGGCATGGCCAAGACGTTCCGTTACCTGGTTGAGGACTATGAGCCCGATATCCTTGTAAGCGGACGTCCCTTGACCATGGCCGGTGAGCCCGGCCCCCAGGCCGAGCGCGTTGCCGCCGTTGCGCAAAAGATTGCCCAAGAGCTCGATCTTCCGCTTGAGTTTGAGGATGAGCGCCTGTCCTCGCAAGAGGCAAAGCGTATCCTGCGCGAGCAGGGACTCAACGAAAAGCAGATGAGGGGCAAGATTGACATGATCGCCGCCAGCCTGTTCTTGCAGACGTGGCTCGATCGCAAAAACGAGGAGGTTTCGCATGCCTAGCGCTTCCGATCCGCGCCAGCCGAATCGCCAGGGGCAGCCTACGCCGCGCCCTGTATCGTCCGGCCAGCGTCCGATGCAACCGACGCAGCGTGCGGCTCAGCCTGCTGCTCGTCCCGCACAGCCCTCCTCTCGTGCAGCACAATCTGCTCAGCGTCCTGCCCAACAGCCCGCTGCCCGCGCAGCCCGGGCCGCAAGCGGTACCCGCTTTAAGCAGCAGGCGCCCACGCAGCGTGCGCAGGCGCCTCAATCGCATACGCGTACACATCATGCTCACGGCACACATGGCGCAGCTCCGGCCACGCGCTCGAGCTATAACACGCGTGCCCACCGTGGCGTCCAAAAGAAAAGCTCTCCGGTGCCTATGATTATCGGTGGCGTCATCGCCGTGCTTGCGCTTGTCGCGATCGTTTTCTTTGTCGTGCCAGCCGTCAAGGGCTTTTTTGCCGGCGAGGATGCGAAAGTCGCTGCTGGCCAGCAAGTTACTATCACGATTCCCGATGGCGCCTCGGGTGATACCATCGCTTCGATTCTCTCCGAGAACCATATCGTCGAAGACCCCAAGGATTATTACGCGGCGGTCAAAAAGCTCAATGCCGATATGTCGCTTAAGCCTGGCGCCTACTCGTTTACCACGCTCATGGACGCGACCAAGGTTGTTCAGCAGCTCATGGAAGGCCCCAATGCGGGCTCCGATGCGCTGACTATCCCTGAGGGCCTAACGGTCGACCAGGTCGCCGATCGCGTGGCCGCGGCATACGACAGCATCTCCAAGGAAGACTTCCTTAACCAGGCCAAGGCGAGCAATTATGTGAATGATTTCGCTTTCCTTAAAGATGCCGCGAACGATTCGCTCGAGGGCTTCCTATTCCCCAAGACCTATTCGTTGGGTAAGGACCCGTCTGCCGATGATGTGATTCGCGCCATGCTTGACCAGTTCAACGCCGAGTATAAGTCGCTTGACTTTGCCAGCTGCGAGGCCAAGATCAAGGAGCGCTATGGCGTGGAGATGTCCGATTACGACATCGTTAACCTTGCCTCGATCGTCGAGCGCGAGGGCCTCAACGCCGATCAGCGCGCGCATGTGGCTTCGGTTTTCTATAACCGTCTGGCGGGCAAGCTCGATGGCCTGCGTTACCTCAATAGCGATGCGACCATGATGTATGTCACCGGCGGCGAGGTTACCGCCGACGACCTGCAGAGCGATAGTCCGTATAACACCTATAAGCATGAAGGCCTGCCGCCCACGCCCATCTGCTCTCCGTCGCTCGAGGCGCTCAAGGCTACCCTTGAGCCGACCGACTCTGATGACCTGTATTTCTACATTACACAGGACGAGGAGTATTTCTCGAAGACCTACGAAGAGCACCAACAGTCTTGGAATTGATCATGAGGATTTTTAGCCCCAAACGATATGTTGCCTCAGTTGACCGCATCGACCTCGATACCCTCTGGGCCGACGGCAAGCGCGCCATTCTACTCGACCGCGATAACACTCTGGTGCCGCGCGATACCGAGCAGGTTCCCGCTGCGGTTTCAGCTTGGCTCGAAGCCGCCCATGCCAAGGGCTTTAAACTGTGTATGGTGTCCAATAACTGGCATCGCGACCAGGTCATGGCATCGGCGCGCGAGCTGGGGCTCGAGGCTATCAGCCACGCCATGAAGCCTGCCCCGTTTGCCCTGAAGGCGGGTCTTAAGCGTCTGGGCGCCACGGCCGACGAGGCCGTGCTGATCGGTGACCAGCTTTACACGGACGTGTGGAGCGGTAACTTTGCCGGCGTTGACACTATTCTGGTCAAGCCGCAGGCGACCCAGGACCTGTGGTACACGCAGATCTTCCGTATCTTTGAGCGCCGGGCCCTGCGCGACCTTCCCTGCGAGGAATAGGTTTCGCCATGTCTCAGCACATCAAACACGGCTGCGACCATATCTTCTTTATCGGCTTTTTGGGCGCGGGCAAGTCGACGCTTGCGCGCAACGTGGGCACTATGTTCAAGCGGCGTTTTATCGATACCGATCGTTTGGTTGTGCGTCGATGCGGCAAGTCGGTGACCGAGATATTTGAGACCGAGGGTGAGGATCGTTTTCGCGAGCTCGAGACCTCGGCACTCCGTTCGCTTCAAAGCGAGCGCAGCCTGCTGGTATCGTGCGGGGGTGGCATCGTCGAGACGCCGGTGAACATTGAGCTGATGCACGAGATGGGTACCTGTGTGTACCTCGAAGGTGACTTTGAGGACTCGTTGCGCCAGATTCGCCGCTCCGATACCCGGCCCGATTTCCGCTCGCCCGAGCACGCTGCGCGCCTGTTTGAGCATCGCCGTCCGCTGTATCGTCAGGCCGCCGATATTACCCTTGATATTCGCAACAAGTCCTTCGAGGACGTTTCCTACCTTTGTGCCGAGATGCTTTTGGAGCGTGGACTGCTATGATTCGCCGTCAACTTATCAATTTCCAAAACCGCAGTGTCGATGTCCGCGTCGGATTGGGCGCGTTCGAGGAGCTGCCGCGCATGTTTGCCTCGGCTGTGGGCAAGCCTAAGCGCGCGATGGTGGTTTGGAACGACGCTACATCCGAGCGTTTTGGCGAGGTTGTCGAGCATGCGCTGGTCGACGCCGGTTTTGTCGTGTCGATGCTCGTCCTCGAGGTTTCACCTGCCGGTGCTACGCTGGCTGATGCCGATACCGTCTTTGGCGCCCTGTCGGCTAACGGCATCACCTGCGACGATCTCGTTGTCGCTGTCGGCGACACAGCGACCTGCTCGGTCGTTTGCTGGTGTGCCAATCAGTGGTGCGGTCGCACCGAGTGCGCCTTGCTGCCGACGACGTTCGACGCCATGCTTACGGTCGCGACGACCATGAAGCCGCTTGTCGCCTCGTCGGCGAATGCGCTTCCCGCTATCGCGTTCCGTCCCGAGCCGGGCTTGGTCGTGTGTGACCTCGACCTCGTACGCGAGGCGGACCCCGAGGACCTCAAGCTCGGCTATGCGGTACTTGTTGGCACCATGCTTTCGAGTAGTAAGTCCCGCTGGAATCAGTTTACCGAGACCGTTCCCGAGATTCTCGCGGGCGAGGAGGTCGCGCTCGTCAATGCCGTTCAGTGGTCTCAGACTGCCCGCAAGGACGTACTGATGGCCACGAACCCGAGCGCCCGCCATGCGCTCGATTTTGGCAAGACGGGGGAGCGTACCCTGCGCGCCTGCTTGGGCGATGCCGCTTCGCAGGTGCCTGCCTACCAGCTGTTGTCCGAGGGCATGCGCTTTGAGGCGCGCCTAGCACACGATGCCTGCGACTTCGATATCGATTACGTCTTTGAGGTCGATGACTGCCTGGAGGACTTTGGTATCGAGGAGCTCGCCTTCGATCTGGAGCCTGCCGCATATATCGAGGAGTTCCGCAGGCAGCAGTTTGTCCGCTCGAACCGTAGTATGTTGCCGCTGCCCGTGGCACTCGGCGCCATTCGTCTAACGAGCGTTGAGGACGAGGTCCTCGACCGCCATGCTCACGCCTACTTGGCTTCTCGCAAAGAACTTCTCTAGGATTTATTGACATACATCGTCTTTCGTATCATGTTGAGGGGCGGGTTTCCAATCGGTTGCGAATCGCGCGCGATTCCGTACGCTGATTGAGCCCGTCCCGTCTTTATGGAGACAACAAGAAAGGAATCTGCATGTCTGAGTTTGCTGCCGGTCCTGTCGGTCGTATCGAGCGTGTCCGTGCCCTGATGGCTGAGCGCGGCTACGACGCTATCGTGGTTCGTGACGAGGCCAATCTTCGTTGGCTTACGGGCGTGAAGGGCGTCTTCGATTACACCTTCGAGTTCCCGCATGCGGCGTTTATTACGGCTGACCAGTGCCTGTTCCATACCGACTCGCGCTACCTCAACAGCTTTGAGGAGAACACGCCCGCCGGCAGCCCCTGGGTTTACGACATGGACGAGGGCACCATCCCCGGTTGGGTCGCCGGCAAGATCGCGGCCAACAAGTGCCGCGTCTGCGCTGTCGAGGACGACATGCAGATCAACTTCTACCAGGGAATTCAGCGTGGTCTGGAGGATCGTTCCGTCGCCTGCATGCTGCCGCTGATGCATGACGACATTCGCAAGATGCGCGCCATCAAGGACGCCGAGGAGATCGAGCTCATGCGCCATGCGCAGTCGATTACCGACGCCGCCTTCCAGCACATGCTCGGCTTTATTAAGCCCGGTATGACCGAGAAGCAGGTCCGCAACGAGCTCGAGAACTTTATGTTCGCCAACGGCGCCGACAGCCTGGCCTTTGGCTCCATCGTCGCGAGCGGTCCCAACACCGCCAACCCGCATGCCGTCCCGAGTGATCGCGTGATCGAGAAGGGCGACTTCGTCCTCATGGATTACGGCGCGGGCTACTGCGACTACCGCTCCGACATGACGCGTACCGTCGTGATGGGTGAGCCCACTCAGGAGCAGCTCGACCTGTACGCGCTCGTGCGCCGCACCCATGAGGAGTGCGTCGCCGCTATCCATCCGGGCGTCGAGGGCAACGACATTTTCAAGCTTTCCAAGAAGATCATCGGCGATGCCGGCTATGGCGATTACTACAACCATGGTCTGGGCCACGGCGTGGGCATCGACATCCACGAGCTGCCTAACTTCAACCGCAGCAAGAATATCATCGAGGTCGGCTCGGTTATCACCATGGAGCCCGGCGTCTACCTGCCCGGCGTGGGCGGCGTGCGCCTGGAGGACTACGGCGTCGTCACCGAGAACGGCTACGAGCCCTTCACCAAGACCCCGCACGACCTGCACGTCATCGACTGCTAATCCACTCCGGTAGATTTTGGGGCATGTCCCAATAGTCCTCTTTGGAGGCGGGGCGTCCGGAACGATTCGGGCGCCCCGCGTTCTCTTTTTATGCGCTCGCCGCAGCCGCCGTCTGCAAGTGTATAATTTCGCTCGTATGTAATTTGGACGCTTGTGCGTCTCGCCAATAACAAGAAAGGTTGCTATGCCTACTATCTCTACCGCCGACTTCAAGAACGGCCTCGGTCTTCGCATTAAGGACAAGGTCTACACCATCGTCGAGTTCCAGCACGTCAAGCCTGGCAAGGGCGGCGCTTTCGTGCGCTACAAGACCCGCGACATCAAGAGCGGCCGCGTCGTCGAGAACACCTGCAACGCCGGCACCAAGTTCGAGAGCGTCATGCTCACCACCCGTGAGTTCCAGTACCTCTACAACGACGGCGCTGACTACATCTTCATGGATAACGAGTCTTACGAGCAGGTTCCCGTTCCCGAGGACATGGTGGGCGAGAACGCCAAGTGGCTGCGCGAGAACGACACCTGCCAGCTGCTCTTCGCCGATGACGAGCTCATGGGCGTGACTCCGCCGATGTTCATCGAGACCACCATCGTCCAGACCGACCCGGGCTTCAAGGGCGACACCGTCCAGGGTTCCACCAAGCCGGCCACCATCGACACCGGCGCCGTCATCCAGGTCCCCATGTACCTCAACGAGGGCGAGGTCATCAAGGTTGACACCCGCGACGGCAAGTTCGTCTCCCGCGTCTAGCAACCAACTCTTCTAGGAGGACTCATGCCCCAGGAAATCAAGATTGACGGCATCGGCATTTCGCCCGATGTTCTGACCGCCATCGTCTCGCGCGCCGTCACGGATGTCGAGGGCATCGCCTCCGTGGGCGTCAAGGACCTTGCCACCAACCTTGTCTCCATGATGCTTTCGTCCAAGGCCCCGGCTTCCGAGCCGGCGGTCGAGGCCGAGGTCATCGGCGACAAGCTCGCGCTTACCGTGCGCGTCGTGGTGTTCTTTGGCTATCCGTTCAAGAAACTCGCCGAGGCCGTTCGCGCTGCCGTGGTTGCCGCCATCGACGCCCAGGTGGGCGTCGAGGTCGAGCGCGTTGACGTTTGCATCGACGGCCTCGTTTTCCCCAAGGAGTAACCTTTGAGCCTTAAGGTTTATCGCGGGCGTACGCTTGCCCGCAGTCAGGCGCTGCAGCTGCTGTTCCAGGCCGAGGCCACGGACAGCCCGCTCGAGCGCGTCCTCGAGGGCGATTTCCTGATCTCGAAGGGTCCCCTCGACCCCTACGCGCTGGAGCTGTGCCGCGGTGCCTACGAGCACATCGACCGCATCGACTGCGCCCTGCGCTCCGTCGCCAAGAACTGGGATCTTATGCGCATGCCCGGCGCCGACCGCAATCTTCTGCGTATCGCTGTCTATGAGATGCGCTTCCTTACCGACGAGGAGGTCTCGGACGCCATCGTGATTAACGAGGCTGTCGAGCTTGCCAAGGCCTATGGCACCGATCAGTCTGCGTCGTTTGTCAACGGCGTGCTGGGCAAGATCGCTCGAAGCGAGGAGCTGCCGGGCGAGGACCTGTATCAGGAACTGCTGGCCGAGGACCGTGCCCGCGAGGAGGCCCAGGCCGCCGAGGCTGCCGCCAAGGTTGCCGCCGCTCAGGCTGCGGCCGGCGTTCTCGACGAGGACGCCGAGGTCGCCGAGGCCGAGACCGGTACCGTCGAGGAGTAGCCATGCCAGAGGGTTCCGTCCGCAACTTCGACGAGATCTCGGACCGCTTGGATCAGATCATCGCGACCGTTCGCTCCAAGGATACGTCCTTGGAGCGTTCGCTCGATCTGTTTGACGAGGCGATCGAGCTGGGCTCCCGTGCGGTCGACATGGTCGACAAGTTTGAGCTGACGCCTCGCGAGGCCGATAAACTCGAGCAGGAATACGATGAGGATGCGGCAAACGAATCCCAGGATAGTCAGGCCGCGTCTCTGGATACGAATGGTTGATGGCATTCATGAAACGTGTGCGTCTCGATGACGAACTGATTTCACAGGGCATCTGCGCCGATCGCGCGGATGCCCTTCGCACTCTTATGGCCGGCTTGGTCTCGAGTGGCGGCGAGCGCTTGACCTCGCCGGGTCTTAAGGTGATCCCGGGCCTGCCGCTGCACGTGAAGGGGCGCATTCCCTATGTTGGCCGCGGTGGTCTTAAGCTCGAAGGCGCGCTTGATGCGTTTGGTATCAATCCGACGGGCCTTGCCTGTCTGGATGTTGGCTGCTCTACCGGCGGCTTTACCGATTGCCTGCTCAAGCGCGGAGCTGCGACCGTTGTCTCGGTGGACGTGGGCCGTGCCCAGTTTGATTGGTCGCTGCGTCAGGACGATCGCGTGACGCTGCATGAGCGCACAAACGTGACGCAGCTGCCTGAGCTTGGTTATGCCGGCGCCATCGACCTGGCTGTGTGCGATGTCTCGTTTACCAGCATCGCGAATATAATCGACGCCGTGCTGGCGTGCCTGAAGCCTTCGGGTTCGTTCTGCACGCTCGTAAAGCCCCAGTTTGAGGCTCCGGCGGCGCTGGTGGGCGAGGGCGGTATCGTGACCGAACCCGCCGTCCGCCGCGATACGCTCGTGGCGGCGATTGAGCTTTTTGCCGTCAAGGGCCTGTTCCCGCTTGACGTGTGCGTGTCGCCCATCCATGGCGCTAAGGGCAACGTTGAGTTTTTCTTGTACGGCACAAGGTTTGTCCCCGGGGAGCGCGCCGACGATGAGCTGCAATCCCAGGTATCGGTTTTGAGCGAGAAAGCTGCAACGCTATGAAGGTCTTTCTGGTTCCCAATTACTACAAGCAAGAGGCGGTCGAGAGCGGCCTGATGCTCGAGCTTTGGCTGACGCGCCAGGGCTATGAGGTCGCATGGGCTGCCGACCAGCGATCGAAGATTCAAAGCACGCCTGATATTGACGGCTCCGATCTGGTCATTACGCTCGGCGGCGACGGTACGCTGCTGCGCGCTGCCCGCATCCTCAACCATCGCGAGATTCCTATCCTTGGTCTTTCCTATGGTCACCTGGGTTTTTTAACTGCTGCGAGCCCCGAGGAGCGCGACATTCTGCAGGTCGTGAGCGACGCCCTGTCCGGCGAGCTGCACGTGAGCCGCCGCGCCACCATCGCCGCGGATATCGTGTCCGTGCGCGAAGACGGCACGAAGGATGTCGTGCGCACGTTTGCCCTCAACGATATGGCACTTACGCGCGGCCCCCTGTCCGATATGGTTGAGTTTGACATCACGGTGTCCGGCCATCATATCGACCGCCTTCGCGGCGACGGTGTCGTCGTTTCGACGGCGACCGGCTCCACCGGCTACGCGCTTTCCGCCGGCGGTCCCATTGTCAGCCCCGATTACACGGGTATGGTCTGTGTGCCCATCGCCCCGCATACCATTCAGGCTCGCGCTTTTTTGACCTCGCCGAGTGATGTCGTCGAGATCTTTATGTCCGATGATCGCCCGAGCGTGCCGGCGATTGCCATCGACGGACAGTTTATTACCTGCGATGGCACGGTCGAGAGCGTGGCCGTGCGCCGTGGTCCCGGCGACGTGCTGCTGCTTGATTACGGTCCCGAGAGCTTCTATAACTCGGTGAGCCGCGTGTTCTATGGAGTGCGCCATGATCGATGAGCTGCAGGTTTCCAACATCGCGCTCATTCGCGAGGCGACGTTGGTTCCGAGTGCGGGCCTAACGGTTTTGACCGGCGAGACCGGCGCCGGCAAGACCGCGCTGCTCTCGGCCCTCAAGCTTATTTTGGGCGAGCGCGCGGATTCGTCGACGGTGCGCGAGGGCGAGGCGCTGGCGAGCGTCGAGGCGCGCCTGTTCGACGGTCCGCACGACACGGAGGGGTTCACCGTACAGCGTAGCCTTTCTGCCGAGGGCCGCAGCCGCGTAAAAATTGACGGCCGCATCGCCAGCGTGCGTGAGCTTTCGGAGCGCGTCGGCGTGATGATGGATCTTTGCGGTCAGCACGAGCACCAGCGCCTCCTCGATCCGGCGCATCACGTTGCCATGGTCGATGCCTGGGCTGGTCGCTCTGCGCTCGAGGCGCTCGACCGTTACCGTGCCTGCTTCAAGGCTTCGCGTGACGCCGCCAAGGAGCTTCGCCGTGTGGAGGAAGCCTCACGCGCGCAGGGGAGTCGCGTCGAGGAGGCGCGCTTCGCCCTGGAGCGTATCGCCGAGGTCGACCCCAAGCCGGGTGAGTATGAGGAGCTCGAGGAGCTGCTGCCGCGCTCCGAGCATGCCGAGGTGCTGGTGGCGACGGCCAACGATGCCCATGCATCGCTTACTTCCGAAGGGGGAGCGCTCGATGCCGTGAACGGCGCCGTGGCAGAACTGTCGCGCATGGCTACCGTCGATCGTAAACTGGGTGACATCGCCGACGCACTTTCGAATGCCTGCATCTTACTCGAGGATTGCGCCAACGAGCTGCGTGCTTATCGCGATGGCGTCGCCTTCGACCCGCGCGAGCTCGCTCGCATGCGTGAGCGGTTTTCCGACCTCAAGGGCCTGTTGCGTCAGTGGGGTCCCACCATGGACGATGTTTTTGCCATGCGCGATCGCTCGCAAGAGCTGCTGTCCCTGGTCGATGATGGCGATGAACAGATCAAAAAGGCGCGCGAATCACTTGGTGCTGCTGAGCGCGAGTTGTTTGCCGCTGCCAAGGCGCTTAAGCGCGCTCGCAATACGGCGGCCCCGCGCTTCTGCCACGAGGTTGGTCGTCAGATGGCACGCTTGGAGATGGGCGGCGCCGAGCTCGTTTGGGAGTCGCGTGATCTTCCGCGCGCCGAGTGGACGCCGGCGGGTCCTTCGAGCTACGAGCTTCTGTATCGGAGCGGTGCCGGCTTGACGCCACGCCCTCTGCGCCGCATTGCCTCGGGCGGCGAGCTCAGCCGCGTTATGCTGGCGAGCAAGGTGGTCTTGGGTAATGCTGACGGCGTCGACACACTGGTATTTGACGAGGTCGATGCCGGTGTCGGTGGTTCCACGGCTCGTGCTCTTGCTGGTGTGCTGGCCGATCTCTCCGCTACGTATCAGGTGATTGTCGTAACCCACTTGGCGCAGGTCGCCGTCATGGCCGACAAGCATTATGTTGTCAGCAAGGAGCCGGGCGATGTTCCCCAGACGCATTTGGACGAGGTAACCGGCGAAGCGCGTACCGCCGAGATCGCCCGCATGCTGAGCGGCGATCAGTCCGAGGCAAGCTTGGCCCACGCAAAGCAGATGCTCGAAGAAGTTCGAGGCTAGGTCGTATCAGCGGTGTTGGTGGGACAAAATAGACTGAAATTTTTGTCCCACTACGCGTTTTACTCAACGACCTTGTCCGGCTGGATGAGCTCCTCGTAGTAGCTGATATGTTCGCGAGCGTCTTCAATCTCGGGCAGCAGGAAGTTGTAGATGACTTCGATGATCATCGTGGCGCTGATCTTGGAGAACGCAAAGTCGCCCGTCGTCAGCAACGCCTCGTGGTTGACGGTATTAAAAGTATAGTCTGCCAGGCGTGCGAGTGGAGACTTGCTGTCGCTGCTGATGACGACTACGGTTGCACCGCAGTCGCGAGCAGCTTTTGCCATGCGATTCAGTCGGCGCGATTTGCCGGAGTTTGAGATGAGCACGATGACGTCGCCGGGGCGTAGCGTGAGCGCAAACCCGATCGAGGTCTCGCTAATGGTGCTTGCCATGCAGCGCAGGCCCAGCTGCGAAAACTTAAACGTCGCATCGAGCGCGACCGCGTTCGTATTGCCCACAGCCGCAAACTCAATAACCCCTGCATGCTTAAGGGCATGCACAACAGCCGCCAACGTATCGTGGTCGATCCCGTCGATGGTCGCATTAAGCTCGCTCACCTTGGCAGCCAGGATGTTCTTAAGGCTCTGCTCCATATTGTCGAGCGAGACTTCGTCAGTCAGGCCCTCGTTGCGCTGGCTTTCCAAATCCCTCGCCAACGAAAACTGAAAGCTGCGGAAGCTGCCAAAGCCAAGCTTGCGGCAGAAGCGCGAAACGGTCGCCTCGGACGTGGCGGCGGCGCGCGAGAGCTGAGCCGCCGTGAGGCGTGGCGCCTCGGACTGGTGCTCCAATATATAGTCGACAATGCGCTGCTCGGACTCGCTGTATCCCTGGTGGGTACTAATGAGGGAAAGTGCGCTCTTGCTACTATCGGTCATGGATGGCTCCTGGTTGGCATGAAAATCGGACTCGTTTTGTAATGTCATAGTATAGGGGGATTTTCAATTACAAGATACACCTTGCCGTTTCAAGTGTTGATGGTAAACTTTCACTTACCGTTTACGGTTATGAAAGAACCTTTCACCGGAGAATTGCGCCTTGTCTCTTCTCACGCGGACGGTAGGTTGGTATCTTTCAGTTGTGGAAAAGCGCGCAAGGATGCGCGTGTAGGGGAGCGCCTGCGGGCGCAGTACTCAAGAAGGAGGGACACATGGCTAAGTTTGACATCATCGCCGCTACCGGTTGCCCGACCGGCATCGCGCACACCTTCATGGCGAAGGAGGCGCTGGAGAAGGCAGCTGCCGAGCGAGGTCTGACCATTAAGGTTGAGACCCATGGCCAGGTCGGTGTCGAGAACGAGCTCACCAAGAGCGAGATCGCCGGTGCCAAGGCCGTCGTCGTCGCAGCCGATAAGGATGTCCAGGCTGAGCGTTTCGCCGGCAAGCCCATGGTTTCCGTTGGTGTTTCCAAGGCCCTGTCCGTTGAGGCCGCCGGTAAGCTGATTGACCGCGCGCTCGCCGCCAAGGGCGACAACACGGTTGCAGCCGCTGCCGATGTCGAGGACGAGGCCGAGGAGAAGGAGTCCATCGGTCACGTCATCTACAAGCACCTTATGAACGGCGTCAGCCATATGCTGGTCTTCGTCGTTGCCGGTGGTGTCCTGACCGCCGTCTCGTTCCTGTGGGGCATCACATCCTTCGATTCGACGGCTGCTGACTACAACAGCTTCGCTGCCATGCTCAAGATCATCGGCGGCATCGCCATGAACCTCATGGTTCCGGTGCTTTCCGCCTACATCGCCGAGTCCATCGGTAAGCGCCCGGCGCTCGTCCCTGGTTTTGTTGCCGGTATGATCGCCATTCAGGGCCTGCCTGTTAACGCCGAGACCGGCATGATCGACGCCGGTGGCGCCGGCGTGGGCTTCGGCTTCCTGGGCGGCATCGTCGGCGGCTTCCTCGCTGGCTATGTCATCCTGCTGCTCGAGAAGGTCTTTGCCGGTCTGCCCAAGAACCTGGACGGCCTCAAGGCTATCTTCCTGTACCCGCTGTTCTCGACCGCCATCGTCGGTCTGGTCATGCTCGGCATCTCCGGCCCCATGGCTGCCATCAACACCGCCATGATGGACTTCCTCAAGAGCCTGTCCGCCTCTGGCGCCGTTGTCCTGGGTCTTGCCATCGGCTGCATGTGCGCCTTTGACATGGGTGGCCCGGTCAACAAGGCTGCTTACGTCACCGGTACCGCCATGCTCACCGAGGCACTGGCTGCCGGCGTTGGCACCGATACCTACAATTTCGGCACCAACTTCATGGCTGCCGTCTCCGCAGCTTGCATCGTTCCGCCGCTGATCACCACCTTCGCCGTCGTTGTCGGCAAGAAGTACTTCAGCCAGGAGGATCACGACGCCGGTATCGTCAACCTCATTCTTGGTTGCACCCACATCACCGAGGGCGCCATTCCGTTCATGACCAAGAACATCTGGCCGGTCATGCCCATCATGATGCTCGGTTCCTCCATCGCTTCGATCCTGACCATTTTGTTCAACGTTCACGATCCGGCGCCTCACGGTGGCTTCCTGGTCCTGCCCGTTGTCGAGAACGGTCCGCTTTGGGTTCTCGCGATCCTCATCGGTGCTGTTGTCGGTGGCATCCTGTTCGTGGCCTTCAAGAAGTACGACTTCGAGAAGAATCAGAAGGCCGCTCCTGTAGCCAAGCCGGTTGAGGCTTCCAAGGCCGCTGCCGTTGAGGCCCCTAAGGCCGAGGCTGCCGACTTCGTGAAGGTTGAGAATGTCTTTGTCGCCGAGGACTTCGCTTCTCGTGACGAGGCTCTGAGCTTCGTTTCCAACCAGGCTGTCAAGGCCGGTATCGCCAGCGACGCCGACGCCGTGATGAACGCCTTCCTGGCCCGCGAGGCCGAGGGCACCACGGGCATGATGGAGGGCTTCGCCATCCCGCATGCCAAGTCCGATGCCATTACCGAGGCTGCCGTCATCGTCGTTAAGGACGAGTCCGGCGTGACCGGTTGGGATACCATGGACGGCGCTCCCGTCAACGTGGCCATCGCTCTGCTCATCCCTGGTGCACAGGCTGGCACCACGCACCTCAAGATCCTGTCCAAGGTCGCCGAGGCGCTCATAGACGAGGACTTCCGTGCCACCGTCAAGGGTTCCACCGACGCCGCCGAGATCGCCAAGACGATCAACGCCCGCCTGGTCTAATTCCACAGTACGCGAATAACATCGCCCCCCCTGTATATAAGGCGGAGTCCCTCCCCAGGGCCTCCGCCTTTTTCATCCCCCTTCTTCTAACTTGCGGTGAAATAAGGGCTGTTTAAACGTTTCAACCCCAAAATCAGTCCATATTTCACCGCAAGTTAGAAGAAGGGGATAGCGCGGCTTGTCTATTAGATCGTCCGTGCGGACAAAAATTCAGCCAGAATTCCTTTCGCACGATATTGCTCTGGACCATCCGAGTTTCCGCAACTCGCCTGCCGGGCGGGGCGGTTAAGTTTGTCGTGAGTTCCGCACGCAAAGGAAAGCACTTAATGTGCTTTCTGTCTTGCGCCGGACTGTAGAGCAGCAAACTTAACCGCCCCGCCCGGCAGGCGAGCGGACAGCGAACGACATCTGTCCAACAATTCGTGCGAAACACAATGAAAAACCGTTTGATGTGAGTTAATATAAACAACGTCGTGAATCTGACTCCTGCCACATGCATGACAGGGGTTAAACACAAAAAAAGGAGTCAACTATGGTTTCTGAGAAGGCTACCCTCGTTAATCCTCAGGGTCTGCACATGCGTCCGGCTGGTCTGTTCGCCTCCACCATGGGCAAGTACGCCTGTGACGTGACGGTCGTCACCCCCGAGAAGGAGGTCAACGGCAAGTCCCCGATGGCCCTCATGGCTGCTGGTATCCCCTGCGGCACCGAGGTCGAGGTCAAGTGCGACGGCGCCGACGAGGCCGAGGCTCTGGCTGCTGCCATCGAGCTCATCAAGAGCGGTCTTGGCGAGTAGAACTCAAACGGGTCGCATGTTGAACAACTAAGTTCATATTTGGGGGCGCAGTGACCTGTCTTAAGGTAGCTGCGCTCTTTTGTCATGGATATGGCAAAACGCTTTATCACATGACACGGAGAGAGGAATGGGAATGTATCAGGGAGTCAACGCTTCCGAGGGCATCGGTATCGGCACCGTCATGGTCGCCGTCGATCCCGACTTGACGTTTGAGCCGCACGAGGTTGCTGATTCGGCAGCAGAGAAGGAGCGCTATCAGACCGCTCTTTCGGTCTTCTGCGAGAAGACCCAGGCTCAGGCCGACCACATGAAGGAGACGGTGGGCGAGGCCGAGGCCGAGATCATGAGCGGACACATTGTCCTGGCTCAGGATCCGGGCATGACCGACGCCATCAACGCCGCCATTGACGGCGGCACCTGCGCCGAGCAGGCGCTCATGGACACCTCGACCATGTTCGAGAACATGTTCCTGTCCATGGACGATGAGATGTTCCGTCTGCGCGCGGCCGACATCGCCGACATCCGCACCGGTATTCTGGCCGAGCTGCTGGGCAAGGAGGTCGTCGACCTTTCCGTCCTGCCCGAGAACACCGTCGTTGTCGTGCACGACCTCACGCCGTCCATGACCGCCACGATCGATAAGGCCCACGTTGCCGGTATCGTCACCGAGACTGGTGGCCGCACGTCGCACTCCGCAATCATTGCGCGCGCCCTCGAGATCCCGGCTGTCCTTTCGGTTTCCAACAGCTGCACCGCACTGCGCAACGGCATGACCGTTGTCGTCGACGGTGGCAAGGGTATCGTCGAGGCCGATCCCGATGAGGAGACGCTCGCCGCTTACACTGCCAAGGCCGAGGCTTTCGCTGCCGAGAAGGCGGCTCTCGAGGCCTTCCGCGGCAAGCCGTCCGTGACTGCCGACGGCATCAAGAAGATTATTGCCTGCAACATCGGCAACCCCGATGACGTGCCCAACGCGCTCGATCACGATGCCGAGGCTATCGGCCTGTTCCGTTCCGAGTTCCTGTTCATGGATTCTGCTGAGCTTCCTTCCGAGGAGGAGCAGTTCAACGCCTACCGTAAGGTCGCCAGCGCGCTCAAGGGCGCTCCGGTCATCATCCGCACGCTCGATGTGGGTGGCGACAAGGAGATTCCGTACCTGCACATGGTCAAGGAAGAGAACCCCTTCATGGGCTTCCGCGCCGTGCGTTACTGCCTGGCCAACCCCGACCAGTACAAGGTCCAGCTCCGCGCCCTGCTGCGCGCCAGCGCCTTCGGTGACGTCAAGATTATGATCCCGCTCGTCACCTGCGTCGAGGAAGTCTTGGCTGTCAAGGAGCTCGTCGAGCAGTGTAAGACCGAGCTGACCGAAGAGGGTCGCAAGTTCAACGAGAACATCGAGGTCGGCATCATGGTCGAGACGCCTGCAGCCTCGCTGCTCGCTGACCGCCTGGCCGAGGTCGCCGACTTCTTCTCCATCGGCACCAACGACCTGATCGGCTACACCATGTGCGCCGACCGTGGCAACGACACCATCTCCAACCTGTACCAGGTTTACTATCCCGCCGTGCTCCGCTCGCTCAAGAACATCATCGAGAGCGGCGTGAAGGCCGGCATCATGGTCGGTATGTGCGGCGAGGCCGCTGCCGATCCGTTGCTCGAGCCGCTGCTGATCAGCTGGGGCCTGGAGGAGTTCTCGATGAGCGCTCCGTCCATCCTGCGCGCCCGCAAGACCATCAGCCAGTGGACCAAGGCCGAGTGCGACGAGCTCGCCGAGAAGGCGCTCGCCTGCAACACCGCTGCCGAGGTCAAGGCACTGCTCGAGTCCGCAGCTCGCTAATTTGGTATCAGAGGTAACCGCGTGGTTGGAATGGGCCGGCCACGCGGCCCTCACATATACAGGGGGTACTGTAAATGTTCTACACGCTAACCGCTAACCCGGCTGTCGACATGACGGTTTCGAGCTCTCCGCTCGAGCCCGACGAGAACGTCCGCACCGGCTCGGCCAGCTACACGGCTAACGGCAAGGGCCTCGACGTGTCCTTCGCCTTTAAGAAGATGGGCGTCGACACCGTCGCTCTCGGTTTCTTCGCCGGCTTCACGGGCAAGTTCATCGTCGAGGAGGTCATGAACCTGGGTTGCCTCTGCCGCCCGGTCTGGACCGACGGTATCACGCGCATCAACACCTACGTCAACGATGGCCAGCACGAGTACGGCATCCTGAACCCCGGTGCTCCGATCACGCCGCAGCATCAGGAGGAGCTCTACAACATCCTGGACACCGCGGGCGACCTTGAGTGCCTGATCGTCTCCGGCTCCGTGCCTCCCAAAGCTACGCCCGACTTCCTGGCTCAGGTCATGGAGCACGCTCAGGCCCGTGGCGCCGACGTCGTCCTGGACCTGTCCTCCGACAAGCTCAAGGAGCTCGCTCACAAGAAGCCGCTGCTCATTAAGCCGAACCATCACGAGATGAAGGCTATCTTCGGCGTGCCGGTCGACACCGACGACGAGGTCCGCGTTGCCATGAAGCTGGCTCACGAGGCCGGCGTCCAGAACGTGCTGCTCACCCGTGGTAGCCGCGGTGACGCTTACTTCTCCAACGGCGAGGACATCTGGTATGCCAAGCGTGAGTTCAACATCAAGCTTGTCTCTTCCGTCTGCGCCGGCGACTGCACCCTCGCTGCGTTCCTGCACAAGTGGTACAGGGATCGCGACAACGTCGAGGAGGCCATGAAGCTCGCTATGGCCACCGGCGCCAACGTTGCTGAGTCCGTCGGCATCGGCGACTTTGGTCACGTCGACGAGTACAGCAAGCGCGTTGCCGTTCGCAAGCTCGATCGCAAGTAAGCGAAACACGACAAACTCGTGCGCATACGGCGTCCCGGTTTCGACCGGGGCGCCGTTTTTTGTCCCACTCGAACCTCGGAGCCGCGCTTCACGCGTTCCACACCGTTCACCGAGTTGTTGTAGCCTTATGCCGAAGCGTGGAATATACTTTCATTAACACGTTGCTTCGTGAAAGGAACATTCATGATTTACACGCTTACTGCAAATCCCGCTATTGACTACAACATCTCCTGCGATGGCTTGTCCGCCAACACCGTTACCCGCACCCGTAACGCTGTCTACACCCCCAACGGCAAGGGTCTCAACGTTTCGTTTACGCTCGACCACTACGGCGTCGACACCACGATCCTGGGCTTCTTCGCCGGCTTCTCGGGTGAGTATATCGTTAAGGGCGCCGAGGCCCTGGGCGTGCCCGTCAAGCCCGTGTGGACTGACGGCATCACGCGTGTTAACGTGTTCCTCAACGCCGGTCCCGACACCGAGTACAACATGGTCAACGCCGGTGCCGCCATCAACGAAGCCAACGAGCAGGAGATGTTTGAGCTTATCGATTCGCTCGATGACATGACCTGCCTGGTTATCAGCGGCTCGCTGCCCCCCAACACCTCCGAGAGCTTCCTGGCAGAGGTCCTGCGTCGCGTGAAGGCGAAGGGCGCCGAGTTCGTGCTCGATATCTCGAGCCATCAGCTGGCCGACCTCATTGCTATGGAGCCGTTGCTCATTAAGCCTAACGACGACGAGCTGCTCGACATCTTTGGCATTAAGGTGAGCGGTGGCGACGACGAGTCCGTCAAGGGCGCCATGGCCGAGCTGCACGCCAAGGGCGCTAAGAATGTACTGCTGACGCTCGGCGGCGACGGCGCGTACTTCTCCAACGGCGAGCACATCTGGTTTGCCAACCGCACCTTCGACGTCAAGCTGCTGTCGACCGTCTGCGCGGGCGACTCCTCGCTGGCCGCCTTCCTGTCCGTGTGGCACGACGCCCCCGAGCGCGTCGAGGATGCCCTGCGCCTCTCGATGGCCACCGGCGCCAACGTGGTCGAGTGCCCGGGTCTGGGCGATTTTGCCAAGGTCGATGAGTATCAGAAGGGCATCGCCATCCGTCAGGTCTGCTAACGCAGCGCACGGACCTTGCATCTTTGCTTTGTAGAGCACCCGTCTCGGATTGCCGAGGCGGGTGCTTTTTCATGTTTGTAGTCGATGCCTTGGGATCCAATCGTGCTTGAAGCGCGTTCGCGTGTGCGCCCGCTCTCATTTCTTGCTAGACTTCATGGAAACCATCAATCGATATGCCCGCAATTGCAGGAGGCCACAGGAATGTGCAATGTTTCGCTCAACGCTACGCAGCCGTCAGCCGCCTCTCTGTGCGTGTTGCGAGCCCTCGAGGATGCCGGTCTTGAGGCCTGGTACGTGGGCGGTTGGGTACGTGACGCCCTGATGGGACGTCCCAGCCACGATGTCGACATGTGCTGTAGCGGCCTGTGGCAGGAGTCCAAGGCGGCACTCGAGGCCGCCGGTATTGCCGTAGTTGAGTCGGGCATTAAATTTGGCGGCATTACGGCTATTTGCGATGGCGAGCGCATTGAGGTCACCACCTATCGCCTGGACGGCTTCTATACCGACGGTCGTCATCCTCAGAGTGTGGAGCGCGCCGCTTCGCTTGAGGACGATCTGGCGCGCCGCGACTTTACCGTCAATGCCATGGCGTGGCATCCCGAGCGCGGCCTTGTCGACCGCTACGATGGCCAGGGCGACCTAGACCGCAAGCTGATTCGCGCCGTCGGTGATCCTAAGCGCCGCTTTAACGAGGATGCCCTGCGCATGTTGCGCGCGGTGCGCTTTGCCTGCCGCCTAGACTTTGTGATTGAGCCCGAGACCAAGTGTGCCCTTGCCGAGTGCGCGCCGCTGCTCGATGCCGTGGCGCGCGAGCGCGTGGGCATTGAGCTCGAGGGTATCCTTTCGACCGGCCATGGGGGAGACGCGATGCTGCGCTACCCCGAGCTTGTTTGCGCCGCCGTGCCCGAGCTCGCGTCCGCTCGCGGGTTTGATCAACGCAGCGTCTATCATGCGTTTAACGTCTACGAGCATATCGCCCGCGTGCTGACGGTGGCAGGGGAGCTGGCGCTGTGCGACGGCGTCGCGCCCTCGTCGAGCCTTATGTGGGCGGCGTTTTTGCACGACGTTTCCAAACCCGAGTGCTTTACGGTCGATCACGACGGCAGCGGCCACTTCTACGGTCATCCCGAGCTCGGCGTCAAGAAGGCGCGTGTCATCATGGATCGCCTGGCGCTCTCGCACGATTTGGTGCGCGATGTGTGCCTGCTGATCAAATACCATGACAAGCCGCTGCGCCCCGAGCGCTCCTGCCTGCTCAATATGATGCGCGCGCTTTCGGGCGAGGGTGTCGATACGCCGCGTCTGATGGACGAGCTCATGGACCTTAAGCGTGCCGACACGCTCGGCAAGGCGCCCTCGTGCTTCTATTACGTCGAGACGATCGAGGAGATGCGTACGCTCGCCCACGATCTGCTGCAGGCGGGGGAGCCCTATACACTCAAGATGCTTGCCATCAATGGTGGCGACCTGATCCGCGCCGGCGTCAAGCCGGGGCCGGAGCTGGGACAGCTTCTCAACGCCGCCCTCGACGCCGTGATCGAGGACAACATCCCCAACAACCGCGAAGCCCTCCTGACTCATCTCCACCTAGGGTAGCTAAAATAGCCCCGTCCCAAATTAGCTACCTTGTTGACCTGCGCGTTCCATAACCTCGCGACAAAATTTCGGCAATTTGGAATTTCTTCTTGCGCTTGCGTTTTTTGTCCCGTAATATATTTCCTCGCAGCACGGCAGTGCAGATGTCATGTGGCCCGTTCGTCTAGCGGTTTAGGACGCCGCCCTCTCAAGGCGGAGATCACCAGTTCGAATCTGGTACGGGCTACCACTTCTTTTCTGCTGAGGCTTATGGCCCGTTCGTCTAGCGGTTTAGGACGCCGCCCTCTCAAGGCGGAGATCACCAGTTCGAATCTGGTACGGGCTACCACGCATCTGATACCCGGTCTTTCCACGGAAGACCGGGTTTTTTATTATCAAACAACTGTCTGTCATTCCCGTTTGAACAAGAGCTTTGCGTTCTGCTTATGGCCCTTACGGGTACAATAACCAAGATATTTTGACTGTTAGAAGGAGTCTCATGACGGAGTCCTCTCAGCATACGTCCAAGCCCCAGGTCGAGGTTGAGGCCTCGGGCGGCGATGACAATAAGAGCGCACGCCGCGGCGCAATCTTTATCGGCGTTGTGCTGGTGGGTTATATCGTCTATCTGGTGGTAACCGGGCAGATGGGGCAGTTCTGGGCTGCTATGTCGAGCGTCCAGGCGCCCTGGCTCGTTGTCGCGTGTCTTTGCATGTTCATGTATCTGTTCTTTGGCATTGTGGCCTATGCGATCGCCGTCTGGCTCGACCCCAATTCACCCGTCGGCATTCGCGACCTGATCTCGGTCGAGGCGAGTGGCATCTTCTTTGGCAACCTGACGCCCATGATGATGGGCTCTACGCCTGCCCAGATCTACCGCCTGACCAAAGCGGGCCAAAACGTGGGCGAAGCGGGTGCCACGCAGTTCACCCGATTTATTGTGTATCAGTTTGGCCTAGTTGCCTGGGGCGCTATCCTATTGCTTGCTCGCATGCCGTTTTTTGCCGAGCGCTATGGCGACATGACGCTGCTGTGCGTCTTTAGTTTTGGCGGTCACTGCTGCATCCTGCTCGGCATCTTCGCCGTCGCGCTCATGCCCAAGACCGTCACGCGCGTCGCCCATTGCATCATCAATTGGCTCGAGCGCATAGGTGTCTCGGCCACTAAGATCGATGGATGGCGCTCGTTTGTCGATGGCGAGATCTACTCCTTCTCCGAGAAGTTCAAGCTTTCGGCCGGACATTTTTCTTCCATGCTGCTCACCGTGTTTATCACCATGCTGCAGCTCGCGTTTTTCTATCTGGTGCCGTATTTTCTGATGCTCGCCTTTGGCCACCACGAGGTCGACTTTTTCTCGGTCATGGCCGCGAGCGCCTTTGTCCAGCTGCTGAGCTCTGCGGTTCCCTTGCCCGGTGGAACTGGTGGCGCTGAGGGCGGCTTTGCTTTGTTCTTGGGTCATTTCTTTGGGTCGGCTTCGACCGCCGGCTATCTGCTGTGGCGTCTCATTACGTTTATCGCGCCGACCATTTTGGCTGCGCCCCTGCTGGGCCTTAAGAGCGCCCACAACGAGAGTATCCATGCGCGCTGGGATCGCGTGATGCGCAAGCTCGGCCGCGCTCCTCAGACGCCCTCTGCGCCCACTAAGCCGCACCCCACGAATGCTGTTACCGTTGATCCCAGGAAGCACGCTCAGAAGGCTTCTGGGACCGCTAAGCCGGCTCATAAAGCCTATGTGCGACAGACGGGCGACGGTATCCGCGTATCTCCGTCGGCACTCAATAAGAAGAAGCACCCTAAGTCGCAGTAGGACAGTCGTGCGTTCTTCATGATGCGGGGCATATTTGTGCTGTATGGGGGATAATCCTCTTACGTAGATTATCTCTCATCTGTTGATGAATGCCCGCATATCGAAGGGACACGTCTATGGACACCAGCAAACCGCGTCTTGATCGCCGCATCGTTCGCAGCCGCAATGCCATCCTTTCCGCTTTCGAGCGCCTGCTCATGGAAAAGCCGCTGGCAGACATTACGGTGAGTGCCATCGCGCGCGAGGCCAATGTCGACCGCAAGACCTTTTACGTTCACTTTGGTACGGTTGATGGCTTGCTCGATGCCATTGCCGTCGATGTGGTGGAGATGATTGTCGACTCGGTTGAGAAAACGCTTGCCTCCATGGACGGCGACACCAACGAGCGCGCCCTGGGCGCGGCCGCGACCTTCTTTAAAACCGTTAACGAGGCACTATGCAACAACTTGGTGCTCAATCGTCAGCTGATCGAGAACATTCCGCTCGATGATTTTATGGCTCGTCTTCGTGCGCCGCTCGAACACGAGATTGCCGAGCGCGATCTGCTGCCCCAAGGTCTCAAGGACGAGATGTTCGACTACTATCTGGCGTTCTTGCTGTCGGGTATTATCGGTATCTATCGCACGTGGGCCCTGTCTGATGGCTCGGTTCCTATCGAGCGCGTCTCGGAGGTCGCCAACGACCTGACTCTCAATGGCCTATCGAGTCTGGAATCTCGCTTGGATTAGGCGCAGGCTCGAGTTCGTGAGGCGCTTGTCGGGGTGCAGCCCGATCGACCAGGCGACGAGCATCCCGCCGAAGCAGTCGATGACCGGGCTCAGGTAGACCTTCTCGCCGCCCGGGAGTCTGAACTCGGTGATGTCGGTGAGCCACAGCAGGTTGGGCTCGTCGGCGTGGAAATTCCTGTTTACGAGGTTCTCCGGCGCCTTGTAGACCTCGCCGGCGTAGGAGCTGTAGCCTGAGGATCATTAAAAGAAAGTCCAGTTTATCCTTCCCACTCCAATTGGGAATCCTCCGATGCGCCTTCGCACGCTCACATGACCTCGATACCATGCGAGCGTGCGAACTCGACGAGCTCTGCGTTGCGGGCGTTTATGGTGCCGAAGGCGGCGGGGCACACAATAAGGCGCGCGCAGTGGACGAGGAGCTCTTTGGCGCGGGCTATGGTTTTATCCCCGATCGGCTCGAAGGCGCGCTCGGCCACGCATTCCGCTGCCAGGTCGCGCGCGAGCTCGCAGTCGATGTCCCCTTCGTGCAGAACGCCCGCGTAGAACGCCTTGCCCTGCCGGACGAGCTGGCGAAACACAGCCGACCCCGTACCTGCGCCGGCGATGACGAACGTGTTCGCATCGCCGTGCGGGCGCCCAATTTCCACGCTGCCGAAGCGCTCGTTGAAGGTGCCATGCTGAAGGCCGTAGAGCTCGCCAATCGTCTCGCGCGTGAATATGTCTTCGGGTGCGCCGGCGCGGAAGACCCGGCCGTCCTTCACGCAAATCACCTTGTCGGCGCTTTTCTGCGCGAGCTCGAGTTCGTGGATGGACATGATGACAGCCACATTCCGCGATTTCGCAAGGTGGCGAAGTATTCGCAGCAGGTCGATCTGGTAGCGGATATCGAGATACGACGTGGGCTCGTCGAGCACGAGCACACGCGGATCCTGCGCGATGGCGCGTGCGAGCATGACGCGCTGGCGTTGCCCGTCGCTTATCTGCATAAAGTCGCGCTCGGCGAGCTCTTCCACATGTGCGGTTTTCATGGCCTCGTCGACCCGACTATGGTCGTCGGGCGAGAGTGTGCCCATTCGCCCGGTGTAGGGGTGCCTTCCTGCCTCTACGACATCGCGGCAGGTGAGGAGCTCGGTCCGGGGGCGATCTGTCAGCATAACGGCAAGGTTCCTTGCAAACTCCGCCGTCTTCCATCGGGAAATCTCCCGCCCGTCGAGCTCGACCGCGCCGGCAAGCGGTGCCAGATGGCGTGTGATGGTTTTCAAGATGGTCGACTTGCCCGAGCCGTTCGGCCCGATGAGCGCCACGACGTCGCCCGCGCGAACCTCCAGATCGACGCCTTCGACTACGACCTTCTTGTCGTAGCCCGCCGACAGGTCGCTTATGTGGAAAAGCGGCGCTCCGTCAGCCTGCGTTTCGACCGTAGTTTCGAGGTTCGGCTCCGCTCGGAGGAGGCGTTCCGCGCGCAGTTCCGCACGAGCCGAAAGTGCCTTCTGGCGCTTTCGTGCGAGCTCAGGACTGTCTAAGCATGGAATGTCCCCTCCGAGCGTTTTGGGCCGCGGCACGAATTCCCCCATCTACCTCACCCGCTTCTTCAACATGAGCGCGATAACCACCGGAGCGCCGAAGATGGCGGTGACGGCGCTGATGGAAAGCTCGACGGGAGAGAACAGCGTGCGCGCGATCAAATCGCAGCCCGCGCAGAAGATGGCGCCTCCCAAGAAGCACGCAGGAATCACGCGGATGGGCTTCGACGACTTTAGCGCCGACTTCACGAGATGCGGAACCGCGATGCCTACGAACGACACCGGACCAGCGAACGCGGTCACGCAGGCGGAGAGCATGCTCGCTAGAAGGACGAGCACCACGCGGAAGCGTGCGACGTTCACGCCGACGCTTTTCGCGTAGGCTTCTCCCAGCTGGAAGGCGGAAAGGGGCTTCGATATCGCGAATACGCATGCGCTCACGGTGATCACCACGACCGCGATGATCGCGATGTCGTCCCAGCTCGAACCCGAGAAGCTACCCAAAGACCAGTTGTGCAGGTTCACGATGGACTGGTCGTCGGCGAAGGCGATGAGGAAGTTCGTCGCCGCCGAGCAGATGTATCCCACCATGACGCCCGCCACGATGAGCATGGCCATGGAACTTATGCGCCGTGCGATGAGGAGCACGAAGCCGATGGTGATAAGCGAGCCCAGAAACGCTGCGGCCACCATGGCCGGCGAGGACATGGCCTGGTTCGCGCCTAGAAGTACGATCATCGTAAGCGCGACGACGAACTTTGCGCCCGAGGAGACGCCCAAGATGAACGGGTCGGCGATGGGGTTGTTGAAAAACGTCTGCAGCAGGAACCCGGAAAGCGAAAGTGCCCCGCCGAGAAGCACGGCTGAAAGCACGCGCGGCAGGCGAATCTCCCAGATGACCTGGCTTTCCATGGAATTGGCCGCGCCGCCCGAAAGGATGCCGGGGATGTGGTCTGCGGGCACGAGCGCGCTCCCGATGCACAGGTTGGCCCCGACGAGCACGATGAGGGCAACAGCGAGCAGCGCCGTCACGACGCGACACCGCGCGGCGCGCCCCGATTCGTCGTATGCCATGGAAAGCCGGCTTCTCATGGCGCTAACCGAGCTTCCTCAGATAATGGAAGTCGCTCGCGTCATCGCCGGTGAACGCCCCGTGCAGCTCGTCGATAATGTCGGCGGTAGAAGTCATCTGCTGGTACATGTCGGCGCTTGTGACCCAGACGTTGCCGTTCTTCACGGCTTTGAACTGCGACAATAGCGCGTTTTTGCCTACGAAGTCGTTCAAGGTGGCAACCGATTCGTCGATGGTGCCGTTGTAGACGATGATGTCGGCATCCTTCGCCGTCGCGTAGAAGCGCTCCATTTCGAGCGTTACTGACGAACCTGACGTCGACGCCGTCTGCGCGTCATCGAGCGCATAGCTGCCGCCTGCAAGCTCGATCATCTGCGCCACGTAGTCGCCCGCCCGCCGCGTGACGGCGGCCCCGTTCGAGTTAATGTAGAAATACGCCACGGTTTTACCTGACGACGCGAGCCCCGACGTTTGCTCGACGCGGGCCTTCTGCTCGTTGAACAGGTGCGCGGCCTCGTCTTCCTTGTCGAACAGAACGCCGAAAAGCTTAATCCACTCGACGCGCCCGAGTGCTTCGGGCTCGCTCGACGACTGTTCGGTGAGCACGACGAGCCCGAGCTTCTGCAGCTTTTCCTTCACATCGGGCGTGTGGTTGATCATGGTGTTCTCGATGGCGAGTGTGCAGCCCGAGGCCGATATTCGCTCGTAGTCGGGCGCGCTGTACTTGCCGCCGTAGGCGATCGCCCCACTTTCGAGCGCGCTTTTGAAGCCCACGACCGAGCAATCGTCGGCCTTCGTGCCCGACATGATGATATTGTCGTTCGCATCGAGCGCGTCGACCAGGCACATCGTCGCCGACGACACGAGGTACACCTTGTCGGCGGGGCGCCTTATGACCGCGATGTCGGAGCTCAACCCATCAGGTACCTTCGCATCTTGCGGCACCACGAGGAAACGTTCCCCATTCGAAACGCAGATAAGCCGCAGACCGCCTTTGAACTCGTCGACAGTGAAGTGCTCGGCGTATTCAAGCTGAAGCGCCCCCGTCGGCTCCCAGCCACAGCCCAAATCGGCGTTGTGGAAGTCGGCCGCGGCGCTTGAAGCCGTTCCCACAGGGGAGCCGCCGCTTGCTTCGTCGCCCGATTTCTCCTTCATGGTGGATGAGTCGAAGTGGATCGTGTAGTCGATGGTGTGCGGCGTCGACATGGCGACGGTCTCGGCCGACACGGCGATGTCCTCGTCGAGCGTGACGGGTATCTCGAACGTGGAGTTGCCGCCGTCGTTTACGGGCGCGTAGTCCACGCCGTCGACGGTCATCTTGTCGTAGTTCGAACTCGACCAGGTGATGGTCGCGGTGTAGGTGTCGCCATCCTTCACAATTGTGGTGGGTGAGGCGATGCTTGCGCGCCCTGACCCGCCGGAAAGCGAGACATTCACAGTGTATTCCTGAGAGCCCGCCGTGCCACCGGTCGCGTTCGGGTTCGCACTGCACCCCGCGAAGGGAAGCGCGAGCAGGGCGACGAGAACGCAGGCGATCGCGCGCGCCGCGATGCTTCGGCGCTTCCTGTTTTCCCCCTTGGGAAGAATCGACCGCATGGCGTTACTTCAGTGCGTCGGCGCGTAGATCGACGCCGGCGGATTCGAACACGAGCGTGCGGTCGTACCACTGCTCTTTTCTAATACTCCACGCGGCACAGGCGGTGTCCTCGTCGAGCGCATCAACGGGCACGTCGTAGGTGTACTTGCCTTCCGCGTTTTCCACATAGGGGATGAAGTCGGCCTCGCTCGCGGCGGCAGCCTCGTCGCCCGTGCCCATGAAGAGCTTGCCGTAGCCCGTGCCGGAAAGCGTCATCACGCAGTGCATGGAGCCGTTTTCCACGATGAGCTGGGCGTCCACAATCCTGAACATGTTCGAGCTGGAATCTACGGTGATCGGATAGGTGCCGTCGGCCACCTTGTCGGCGGTGATGGGGGCAGCGCTTGCGCCCTCGGTCGCATCGGCCGCCTGCTCGGTCTTTTCCTGGGAATCGGTATTGCTTGCCTTTGCGCTGTCGCTTGAATTTCCGGCGCAGCCGGCGAGCGAGAACGCGAGAAGCGCCGCCGACAGGGCGAAGACGAGGGTTTTCTTCAACATGGAGGGGGTTCCTTTCAATCGCTTCGACCGCCCGTGCCGTGCGGTGGGCGGTCGGGATGCGAATGCAACGGGCATGCGTCGTCAGTCGGGGAAAGGCGCATGCCCGTTGCACGGGGACGCGACCGGCGCCCCCGTGCGCGGCGAGTTTACAGCTTGGCGATGGCGTCGTCCACGTGCGAGACGTAGATGTCGTCGACCGCGACGTTCTGTCCCAGACCCTGGAGCAGGCACGTCACTTCGAAGCCGGCGGCCACGAACTTCGCAGCCCAGCTGTCGGGGTCGGTCTCGTCTGCCATGTCGTTGTTCGCGTGGTCGCCCGCGACCACCATGAACGGCGCGAGCACGGCCTTCTTGTAGCCTGCGGCGCTCGCGGCGGCGATAACATCCTCGCAGGTCGGTTCAGCCTCGACGGTGCCGACGAAGAACTGCGTCAAACCCTCGTTCTTGAACACTTCCTGCATCTTGGCATAGTCGGCGTTGGAATCGGCTTCGGTGCCGTGGCCCATGAGGCACAGCGCCGTCTCGCCGTCGTCGAAGGACGCCATGTTCTCCTTAATGGCTGCGGCCACCTTTTTGTAGTCGTCGTCGGAGGTGAGCAGCGGGTCGCCGAGCGAGATCTTGTCGAACTTGTCGGCGTACTTGTCGAGCTCGTCTTTCACGTCGGCGTATTCCAGGCCAGCCATGAGATGCGTCGGCTGCACGACGATTTCCTTCACGCCGTCTTCCACGCAGCGGTCAAGCGCCTCGGTCATGTTGTCGATCGTGATGCCGTCGCGCTTCTTAAGCTTGTCGATGATGATCTGCGCGGTGAAGGCGCGGCGGATGTCGTAGTCCTGCCAGTACTTCTCGCGGATAGCGTCTTCGATGGCGCCGATGGTGATGTGGCGCGAGTCGTTGTAGCTCGTGCCGAAGCTCGTGACGAGGATGACCGGCTTCGCGGCCTTCTCCTTTTCACTAGATTTCTCGGAACTCGCGGAGGTGTTGGAGCAGCCCGCGAGCGCGACTCCGGCGAGCGCGACGGCTCCGGTTGCTGCGGCGCCCATGAAGCCGCGGCGCGACATCTGGTCGGACATGGTTTTTCCTTTCCTCGGTTTGCCGGTCCCCCGGCGACAGTTGCTTGTCGGCACAAGCGAAAGAAAAGCGCACCCCTCGGGGTTCACAAGGAGCTAACGCCACGGCGATGCCGTGAGGAAAAGGCGAAGCAGTCTGGCTTGGGGCGCGAGGCGGTTCGCCCGCGCGTCCTATACAGTAATGTCCCTTGCCCAGGATTCCCACCTGGTTCCCTCCGCAAGCCAGCGCGGGCTGTGCAGGCGCCGCGCCGGTCATTTCCTTTTATCCGATTGTCATATGCTCGTTGCCGAAACTTTTACTATGATAGTGGGCACTTGTGAACGTGTCAAAGCCAGCGCGGGCGGCATTGCGCCTCCTGCCTGCGTATTTGCGCCGATTGCTGCCGCAGGCGCCGTGTTTTGCCCGCTGCGCGAATGGCGGCGTAAACGGTTGCGATGAGAAACGGGAAGGGAAGGCTCGGATGATTCATATCGTTGGCGCAGGTTCGGGCGCCGCCGACCTTATCACGCTGCGCGGGGCGCGTCTTCTACGCGCGGCCGACGTGGTCGTTTGGGCGGGGAGCCTTGTGAACCCCGAGCTGCTCGCCGAGTGCAAGGAATCCTGCGTCGTCTACGACAGCGCGCACATGACCTTGGAGGAAGTGCTCGACGTGATGTGCGCGGCGGATGCGCGGGGCGAGGAAGTGGTGCGCCTGCACACGGGCGACCCGTGCCTGTACGGCGCCATCCAGGAGCAGATGGACGCGCTCGACGCGCGCGGCGTGGTCTACGAGGTGGTGCCCGGCGTGTCGAGCTTTTGCGGTGCCGCGGCGGCGCTTCGCCAGGAATACACGCTGCCGGGAATCAGCCAGTCGGTCGTGATCACGCGGCTTTCCGGGCGCACCCCCATGCCCGCGGGCGAGGGCATGCGCACCATGGCGGAAAGCGGCTCGACTATGGTCATCTTCCTGAGCTCGGGTATGCTCGCCGAGCTTTCCGCCGAGCTTTTGGCCGCGGGCCGCAGCTCCGACGAGCCGGCGGCGCTCGTGTACAAGGCGACCTGGCCTGAGGAGCGCGTGGTGCGATGCACAGTGGGCACGCTCGCCGATGCGGGCGCGCGAGAGGGCATCGACCGCACGGCGCTCGTGGTGGTGGGCCGCGTGCTCGGAGCTCGCGGCGGGCTTGCGCACAACGGCGGGCAAGCGGAGTCGTACGAGCGCAGCAAGCTTTACGACCCTTCGTTTGCCACAGGGTATCGGAAGGCGAGCAGCTAGCGTGGCCTTCGAGCACTACATATATACCGGGACGACCCGCCTGCGCTGCGGCTACACCACGGGGAGCTGCGCCGCGCTCGCGGCGAAGGCGGCCTGCGAGATGCTCTTGTCACGAAAGCCCGTCGGCCGCGTGTCGATCGTCACCCCCGGCGGGCTGCCCGTCGAGGCGAACGTGGTCGACGCATGTATCGGCGAGGGGTGCGCCCAGTGCGCCGTGCGAAAGGACGCAGGCGACGATGCCGATGTGACCGACGGCGTGCTCGTGTACGCGCGCGTGGAACATGCGGGGTCGGGCACGGGCGCTGCGGGCAGCAAGGGCGTGCCCGCGCGCGAATCGGAAGTTTCCGTCGATGGCGGCGTGGGCGTGGGGCGCGTGACGTTGCCCGGGCTCGAGCAGCCGGTGGGGGCGGCCGCCATCAACGCGACGCCGCGCGCGATGATCACTTCGGCGGTGCGCGAGGTGTGCGCCGCGCACGGCTTTTCTGGAAATATCGCTGTGACGATTTCGGTACCCGAGGGTGTTGCCCTTGCCGAAAAGACCTTCAACCCGCACCTGGGGATAGAGGACGGCATTTCCATCCTGGGCACGACGGGCATCGTCGAGCCGCGCAGCCTTGCTGCCTTGCGCGACAGCATCGAGCTCGAGATCCGGCAGCATGCGGCTATGGGGTGGCGCGGAGTCGTGCTCACGCCCGGCAACTACGGCGGGCAGTTCATCTCGGGGCATTTCCACCTAAACGGTGCACCGGTGGTCTTCATCTCCAACTTCGTGGGCGATGCGATTGATTGCTGCGTTCGCGAGGGATTTACCAATGTTCTTCTTGTGGGACACATCGGCAAGCTGGTGAAGGTTGCGGGCGGCATCATGGACACCCATTCGCGTACCGCCGACTGCCGCGCGGAGATTCTGGCCGCCCACGCGGCCTTGGCCGGCGCTGGCGCGAAGACCGTGCGCGAGATCATGTCGTCGGTCACGACCACGGCGGCGCTCGAGGTAATCGAGGCCGCCGGCGTGGGGGACGCTGCGCGCGCCTCGCTCGCTGCGGCAATCGATGACAGGTTGCGCCGCCGCGCGGCGGGCGCATGCGACATCGCCGCGGTCGTGTTCGACGCCGAGCGCCGAGAGCTTTTCCGCACGTCGGGCGCCGATGCAGTTATCGGGGAATTGGGGGCTACGTATGAGTAAAGGCGTGCTGTACGGGGTGGGCACGGGGCCTGGCGACCCCGAGCTGCTCACGATCAAGGCCGTCCGCACAATCGAATCGTGTCCGGTCATCGCCGCACCGCAGACGGCGGACGGGGCCATGGTCGCGCTCGACATCGTGCGCGGCGCCGTCGACCTTACAAGCAAGACGGTGATCCCCGTGCGATTCTCGATGACGCGCGACGCCGAGCGCCGCACGGCCGAGCATGCCTCGCTTGTTCGCGAGCTTGTCGCGCACCTGGATGCGGTCCGCGACGTCGCGCTGCTGAACCTGGGGGACCCGAGCATCTACGCCACCTTCCAGCGCATAGCGCCCGACGTGCGCGCCTGCGGGTTCGAGGCGCGCGCCATTCCCGGCGTGCCGAGCTTCTGCGCGGTCGCCGCAGCGCTCGAGCGCGACCTCACGCCCGAGATGTCGTCGCCTCTGCACATCGTGCCCGGCGGCTACGACGACGTGCGCCGCGCAATCGGCTGGCCGGGGACGAAGGTGGTCATGAAGGCGCGTCGCTCGCTTGCGGACACGAAGCGCATCCTTCGCGAGGAGGGCGCCTTCGACGGTGCCGAGCTCGTAGAGGACTGTGGGCTTCCGGGCGAGCGCGTGTATCGCTCGCTCGACGATGTGCCCGATCGGGGCAGCTACTTCTCGACGATGGTGGTGCGCTAGATGAGGGTTTCCTGCATAGCGTTCACTGAGAGGGGGTATGCGTTGGCGGAGCGCACCGCACACGCGCTTTCCGATTGCGCGCAGACAGGTGAAGATGACCCTGGCTGGGACGTTTCCGTTTCGCGCGGGTTCGGCGAGGGGAAGGCCGACCTGCGCGCATGGACGGCGCTCGCGTGGGAAGCGTCGGACGCGCTTCTGTTCGTGGGCGCGGCGGGCATCGCCGTGCGGGCGATCGCGCCGCATGTCGCCTCGAAGGCAAGCGATTCCGCGGTTGTGGCGATCGACGAGGCGGGGCGCTTTGCCGTCCCGCTTTTGTCGGGGCATTTGGGCGGTGCGAACGAGCTTGCGCAAACTGTGGCACGCGCGGCAGGGGCCATCCCCGTCATCACCACGGCGACCGACGTCCGCGGCGTGTGGGCGGTGGATACGTGGGCGCGCTGTGCGGGGCTCGCCGTTTCGAATCCCGAGGCCATCAAGCGAGTGTCGGCGCGGCTGCTTTCGGGCGGGCGCGTGGCGCTCTATTCCGACATGCCGATTTCGGGACTGCCGCCTGAGGGGGTTGACATTGCGTCCGACCGCGCTCGGGCCGATATCGTCGTGTCGCCGTTCGCTGGCGCGAATGCGGGTGCGTCCGTTCGCGCGGCGGAGACAACGGGCGAGGTCGTACCCGCCGGTGTGACGGGGAAGCCGGCGGGCGTGCGGGCGCAGGCGCCTGCGCCCGAGTCGCTTCGCCTTGTCGTGCCCTGCATCGTTGCGGGCATAGGGTGCCGTCGCGGTGCGTGCGCCGAAGCGATCGGGGAGGCGTTTCTTCTCGCGTGCGGGCAGGCGGGCATCTCGCCTTCGGCCGTGCGCGAGGCGGCGACGATCGACGTGAAGGCGCACGAGGAGGGTCTGCTCGCCTTCTGCCGCGCGCGCAATATCCCGCTTGCGACGTATTCCGCAGAGGAGTTGTCGCAGGTCGAAGGCAGCGTTTCGCCATCTGATTTCGTGCGTGCGACGGTGGGGGTCGACAATGTGTGCGAGCGCGCGGCGCTCGCGGGCGGGGGCAAACTTATCTTCCCGAAGCTCGCTCACGGCGGCGTGACCGTCGCGTTTTCCAAGGTAACTATCGAACTTTCGTTTAAGGAGCGGTGATGGGAAAGCTCTTCGTGGTGGGGATCGGCCCGGGCGGCCCCGACGGCATGACGATTGCGGCTCGGCGCGCGCTCGAGGCGGCCGACATCGTTGTGGGGTACACGAAATACGTGGAGCTCGCGCTCGCCGCCGTGCCCGACGCGGCGCATCTCGCGACGCCGATGATGCACGAGGTCGAACGGTGCCGCCTGGCGCTTTCGCGCGCGCAGAGCGGAGAAGCCGTGGCGCTTGTGTGCAGCGGTGACGCGGGCGTGTACGGCATGGCGAGCCCCGTGCTGGAGCTTGCGGAGGACTACCCCGATGTAGACGTGGAAGTTATCGCCGGGGCCACCGCGGCTCAGAGCGGGTCGGCGGTGCTCGGCGCCCCGCTTGCCCACGACTTCGCGGTCGTGTCGCTCTCCGACCTGCTCACGCCGTGGGAGGTCATCGAGCGCAGGCTCGCTGCCGTTGCGAGCGCCGACTTCTGCATCTGTTTGTACAACCCGCGCAGCAGAAAGCGCGCCGACAGGCTCTCGCGCGCGGCGAAGATTATGCTCGAATGGAAGGCCCCCGACACGCTCTGCGGTTGGGTACGCAACATCGGGCGCGAGGGGCAGCAGTCGGGCATGTGCAGGCTCTCCGAGCTGGGGGAGTTCGACGCCGACATGTTCACCACCGTGTTCGTCGGCAACGCGGACACGAAGCGCGTAGGCGGCCGTATGGTCACGCCGCGCGGGTATCGGGAGATTCCATGCGAAAGGTAACGATCATCGGGGCGGGGCCCGGAAACCCCGACTTGCTCTCGCGTGCGGCGCTCGACGCGATCGACATCGCCGACGTGGTCATCGGCGCTCATCGCGCGCTTGTCGGCATCGACGTGCCGCCCGACGTGGTGAGATGCGAGCTCGTGAAGACGGCGGACATCGTCGCCGCGCTCACTGATGCGGCGTCGTGGCAGCGCGCCGTGGTCGTGATGACGGGCGATGTGGGGCTGTTCAGCGGCGCGCGCCGCCTGGTGGAGGCGCTCTCCGGCGACGCGCGGGTGGACGTGCGCGTCATTCCCGGCATAAGCTCAGCGTCGTATCTCGCCGCGCGCCTCGCGCGTCCATGGCAGGATTGGCGCTTCGCGAGCGCTCACGGCTTGGCGTGCGACATCGTGGCCGAGGCCGAGCGCGCAGGTGAGCTCTTCCTCGCCACGTCGGGCGGGGAAGACCCCTCGCGGCTTTCGGGCGAGCTTGTGCAGGCGGGCTTCGCGGACGCGCGCGTGACGGTGGCCGAGCGCCTGTCGTACCCCGACGAGCGCATCACCTGCGCGACCGCAAGTGAAATCGCAGGTCAGACGTTCGACGACTTGAACGTGATGCTTATCGAGTTCGCAGGCTGCGCCGGGTCGCCTGCGGGCTCTAGCGCAGCCTCCGAGGCGCCGGCCGGCGCGTCTGCGCCCGCGGCGGCTTCTTTCGCGGCGGACTCTGCGGGCGCATCCCGCGCCGCGAGCTCCCGCTGGCCGTACGCTTCCTCGGGCATTCCCGACGAGCTCTTCATCCGCGGCGACGTTCCCATGACCAAGCAGGAGGTGCGCGCCGTCGCGCTCGCGAAGCTGCGCCTTACCGCGACCGACACCGTGTGGGATGTCGGCGCCGGCACGGGGAGCGTGTCGATCGAGGCGGCGCTCGTCGCGCGAGCGGGGTCGGTATGGGCGGTCGAGCGCAACGCGGCCGGCGTGCGGCTCATCCGAGAGAACGCGGATGCATTCGGGTGCGGCAACGTGCATGCGGTCCCCGGTGTCGCCCCCGAAGCGCTCGCGAAACTGCCTGTCCCCGACGCCGTGTTCGTCGGCGGGAGCGCGGGCGAGCTTCCCTCCATCGTGGAGGCGGCGCTCGAGAAGAACTCGCAGGTTCGCCTGTGCGTGCCATGCGTCACCGTTGAGACGCTCACCGAGGCGTGCGCGCTCCTCTCGGGTTCGCGCTTTAAGGGGTTCGAGGCGTGCCAGGTGTCGGCCGCCCGTGCCGAGGCTGTAGGCTCGCACCATCTTATGAAGGCGCAAAACCCCGTGTTCCTCGTCAGCGCGCGTGGTGCGGGCGCGGATGCCGAGGAGCTTGCCGAAGTCGGCGCGCTTGCTGAGTCGCCTGTCGGGGAGGACCTCTCTGTCGAGGGGAACCCATCCGTCGAGGTAGTCTCGCTTGCTAACTGCGGCGCCGCAGGTGGGGAAGGCGGCGCCCGGTGAGCACGTCCATCCCGCGCTTCATGGTCGCTGCGCCCTCGAGCGGGAGCGGCAAGACGGTCGTCACGTGCGCGCTCCTGCGCGCGCTCGCGCGTCGCGGCCTTGCATGCGCGGCTTTCAAATGCGGCCCCGACTACATTGACCCGCTCTTTCACCGCCGCGTCGTGGGTGCGCGCTCGGGCAACTTAGACGGCTTCTTCACCGACGCCCCGACGCTGCGCGCCCTGCTCGCACGCGGCGCCGCGGGCGCGGATGTCGCGGTGCTCGAGGGGGTTATGGGCTTCTACGACGGCATGGCGCCCGGCGTGGCCGACGCGAGCAGCTACCAGGTTGCGCGCGACACGGAAACGCCGGTCGTTTTAGTGGTGAACGGGCGCGGGGCGTCTTTATCGCTCGCCGCCGTAATCCGCGGCATCGCCGAGTTCCTGCCTTGTGCGAACGTGCGCGGCGTCGTGCTGAACAAGACGAGCGCCGCTGCCTGCGCCTACGCGGCGCCTGCGATCGAGAAGCACACGGGCGTCGCGGTTTTGGGGAATATCCCCGCCGACGAGGCGTTCTCGCTCGAAAGCCGGCATCTGGGGCTTGTGACCGCCGACGAGGTCGAGCAGCTCTCCGCGCGCATCGACAAGATGGCCGAGCTGGTGGAAAAGAGCGTCGACGTCGACCGCTTGCTCGAAATGGCGGCGACGGCACCCGATATCCGCGAGGAACCTTACCGGTTGGAGCCGATCGCGGGAGCGCGGCCCATCGTCGCCGTTGCGCGTGACGAGGCGTTCTCGTTCTACTACGAGGAGAACCTGCGCGCGCTCGAGGATCTGGGTTGCGAGCTGGCCTTTTTCAGCCCCCTGTGTGATAGCGAGTTGCCCCGGGGGACAAGCGCCCTCTATCTGGGGGGCGGCTACCCGGAGCTCCATGCGCGGCAGCTCTCCGAGAACGCGCCGATGCGCGAGGCGGTGCGGCGCGCGGTGGAATCCGGCACGCCGACGGTCGCCGAATGCGGTGGGTTTCTGTACCTGCAGCGCGAAATCGCCGATAGCGAGGGGCGGCGCTGGCCTGTTGCGGGCGCCCTTGAGGGCGCAAGCGAGAACGGGGGAAGGCTGTCCCATTTCGGGTACGTGGAGCTTACTTCCCAACGCGACGGGCTCTACGGGCCGCGCGGCACACGCATCCGCGCGCACGAGTTCCACTACTGGCAGTCCACCTGCCCGGGCGGCGACTTTTGGGCGCAGAAGCCCCGGCGCGACAAGGGCTGGCCGTGCATGACGACCACCCCGTCCCTGGTGGCGGGCTTCCCGCATGTGTACTATCCTGCGAACCCCGACGTTGCGCGCGCGTTCGCGTCTGCCGCAGCGTCGTTCGCAGAGAGGAGGCGGCATGGCTGAAGCAACCGAAACCGCGCTTGCCTGCATCCGCGAGGAAGTCGAGCGCGCGTTCTCGTCGGCGCCGGGCGCCGTGCTCGAAGCCGCGCTTTCCCGGATCGCGCCCGCAGACGAGTGCGCCCGTGCCGCCGCGTACGCCGCGTGGGACTCCATCGCGCACCCCTTGGGGGGATTGGGCGACTTTGAAGACGCCGTCGCGTGTATCGCCGCAGCTCAGGGGAGCGCCGAGGTGGCCGAGTTTCCCCGTGCGCTCGCGGTATTCTTCTCCGACAACGGGGTCGTTGCCGAAGGCGTGTCGCAAAGCGGGCAAGATGTGACGCGAGCCGTCGCGCGCAACATGTGCGAGGGGGCCGCGAGCGCCTGCCGCATGGCGGCGTTCGCGGGTGCCGAGGTCGTGCCCGTCGACGTGGGTATGGCCCGGGGCATAGAAGACGCGCGCATGGTGCGCGCGAACGTGCGGCGGGGGAGCGGCAACATCGCTCACGGCTCCGCTATGTCTCGCGATGGGGCCGTGCGCGCGATCGAGGTCGGAATCGCCGTCGCGTGCGGGCTTGCCCGCGCCGGCGTGCGCCTTCTCGCCGCGGGCGAGATGGGCATCGGCAACACGACCACCTCGGCGGCGGTGGCCGCAGTGCTCATCCGGGCGGACGCGCGGAGCCTTGTCGGGCGCGGCGCGGGGCTCTCGGACGCCTCGCTCGCGCGCAAGCGCGACGTGGTCGAGCGCGCTATCGACGCGAACTCGCCCGATCCCGCCGACCCGATCGACGTGCTCTCGAAGGTGGGCGGCTTCGACATCGCTGCGATGTGCGGCTTCTACCTGGGGGCCGCGGTCTCGAAGGCGCCGGCGCTCCTCGACGGGGTCATATCCTGCACGGCGGCCCTGTGCGCGGCGCGCCTGTGCCCCAACGCCTTGGGCTACCTCGTGGGCACCCACGCATCAAGCGAACCCGCAAGCCGGGAGCTCCTTCGCGAGCTCGGCATAAAGGCGCCCCTCGACGCAGGCATGCACTTGGGCGAGGGCGCGGGCGCCATGGCGTATCTCCCCCTTCTGGATTCGGCGCTGCGCGTGTACCGGGATGGGAAGACGTTCACGGCGACTGGCATGGCTGCTTACGAGCATTTCGAGGCCGGGAAATGACGGTGACGCTCGTCATCGGCGCCGCCGCGAGCGGCAAGAGCGCCTACGCCGAGTCCCTGTGCCTCGGGCACGACGGCCCTCGCGTGTACCTGGCAACGATGGAGCCCTTCGGGGAAGATGGCGCCCGCCGCATCGCGCGCCATCGGGAGCTGCGCGAGGGCAAGGGGTTTTCCACCCTCGAACGCACGCGTGACGTGGGCGCCGCAGTGCCCGGGCTTCCGCGCGGCTGTACGCTTCTTTTGGAGGACGTGGGCAACCTGGTTGCGAACGAGCTCTTCGCGGAAGGCGGCTTGTCCCCGCGTGACCCCGACGCCGCGGCGCGCGAGGTGCTCGGAGGCATTGAACGGCTCGCTCGGGCCGCTGCGCATACGGTGGTGGTCACCGTCGACGTGTTCGCCGATGGGATGCGCTACGATGAAGGGACCGAGGCATGGAGGCGCGCGCTCGCGCGCGTGAACGCGGGCGTGGCGGCGCTGGCCGACCGCGCAGTCGAAGTGGTATGCGGGATTCCCGTGTGGATGAAAGGCGAAGGACCTACAAGGTGAAGATAGTAGAGGCAATCGGCGCGGCGTTCGGAACGTTCTCGCGCATCCCCGTCCCGAAATCGGCCTGGACCGATTTCGGGTCAACCCATGCGCTTGCCGCGTTTCCCCTGGTGGGCCTTGCGGAAGGCTTCCTCATCACGGCGTGGGGACACGTTGCGAACCTGCTCGGCGTGCCCGCGACCATCGTCGCGGCCGTGCTCGTGGCGCTGTCTGTGGCGGTGACGGGAGGCATCCACCTAGACGGGCTCTGCGACACCTCCGATGCGCTTGCAAGTTGGGCCCCGCGCGAGCGAAAGCTCGAGATCATGCACGACCCGCGGGCGGGCGCCTTTGGGGTCATCGGTGTTGTCGTGTACCTTATTCTGCAGTTTTCCCTGTTCACCGCGCTGCCGCTTACGGCGGGGGCGTTCCTTGCGCTTCTGTGCTCGCTTGTGTTCTCCCGCTCGCTTTCGGGGCTCGCCGTTGAATGCTGGCCTGCCGCGCGGGCGGACGGCATGGCCGCGGGGCTCTCGCCTGCTAAGAAGCGCGCGGCGATCGTCGTGCCGCTTTGCGCTTTCGCTGCGGCTTCGGCCGCAGGGATGGTCGCGTGCGCTCAGGCCGTCGGTGCCCTTATGGCGGTGGCGGGGCTTTTGGCGCTCGCGTGGTACCGCCATGTTGCCCTGTCCCGCTTCGGCGGGGTGACGGGGGATTTGGCCGGATGGTTTCTGCAATGGGCCGAGCTCGCGATGCTTGCCATGCTGGTGGCGGGGGGCATGCTCCTATGATGCTCGTGGTAGGTGGCGCGCATTCGGGGAAGAGGACCTTCGTGCGCGAAAAGCTCGGGTTCGCGGCGGACGATTTCGTCGACGCGGCGCAGCTTGCGGAGGGCGGCGTGCCCGCTGCTTTTGCCGGCCGCGTCGCATACCGTGCTGAGGAACTCGTACGCGCGCTCGACGCTGACCGGGCGCTCGAGCGGCTGATCGGCTTCGACGTAGTGATTCTGTCCTTGGTCGGCTCGGGGGTCGTCCCCATGCTTGCGGAAGACGCCCAATGGCGCGAGCGCGCGGGGCGCCTGGGATGCGCGCTCGCTGCGCGCGCCGACGTCGTCGTGCGCATGACGTGCGGGATACCCCAGGTCATCAAAGGAAACCTTGCCGATGCGCCTCGAGGGACGCAGGGCGCGGGCGCGCCTTTGGAAGTCGTCTTCGTGCGCCATGGTGCCACGGCGGGCACGGAAGACCATCGCTACAGCGGGGCGGGCACCAACGAGCCCCTGTCGAGCGCGGGCGAGCGCGCTTTGCGCGACCTCGCGTGCGATCGTGACGTGTTCCGTGTTATCACGAGCGGCATGGCCCGCACCGACCAGACGGCGCGCATCCTCTTCCCGAACGCGGAGCTTATGGCGTGCCCCGGTCTGCGCGAGATGGATTTCGGCGACTTCGAGGGACGAAGCGCCGCCGAGCTTAAAGAGGATGCGCGTTACCGCGCCTGGGTAGACTTCTGGTGCGAGACGCGCTGCCCGCATGGCGAGGGCAAGAGCGATTTCACCCGCCGCGTCGTCGCGGCGTTTCGGGAGGCGTGCGAATCGGAGCGCGCCCAGGGGAGTGGGCGCGCCGTTTTCGTCGTTCACGCGGGTACCGTGAAAGCGCTGCTCTCCGAGCTAGCTGTCCCGACAATGGGATACTTCGACGTGCATACCGAGCCGGGCGGCGCATGGGTCGCCACATGGGATGGGCGCTGCCTTCGCGACGTTTACCCCGCTTCGGGGGGCGATGCACGGTGATGACGATTCTTGCCGTCGCCGCCGGGTTCGCGGCTGACCTTGCCTTCGGCGACCCGCGCTGGCTTCCCCATCCCGTCGTCGCCATGGGGCGCGCGATCACGTGGGCCGAAGGCCGCCTGCGGGGCGCATTCCCGCAAACGTCCGCGGGCACGCGCGCCGCAGGGCTTGTGCTCGCCGTGGCGCTTCCGCTTGCGTGTGGGCTTTTGACCTGGGGAATCCTGCATCTTTGCGGCATGGTTCACTCCGGCTTGCGCTTCGTGGCCGAGGCATGGGCGAGCTATCAGATTCTCGCGGCATGCGAGCTGCGCCGCCAGAGCCTGGCCGTGGCCCGTGTGTTCTCGAGGGGCGGCCTTGTCGCGGCGCGCGAAGCCGTCGGGCTCATCGTGGGACGCGACACGTCTGTTCTCGACGAGCAGGGCGTCGCGCGCGCCGCCGTGGAAACGGTGGCGGAGAACGCGAGCGACGGCGTCATCGCGCCGCTTTTCTACCTTATGATCGGGGGTGCGCCCTTGGGCATGGCGTACAAGGCGGTGAACACGCTCGACAGCATGGTGGGCTACAAAAACGAGCGCTACATCGACTTCGGCTGCGCCTCGGCGCGCCTCGACGATGCGGTGAACTGGATTCCCTCGCGCTTATCGGCCCTGATCATGATCGCCGTGTGCCCGATCGTCGGGCTCGACGCGCGCGGGGCGGCGCGCATCTGGCGCCGCGACAGGCGTCGCCATGCGAGCCCGAACGCGGCACAGACTGAGTCAGCGTGCGCGGGCGCGCTCGGGCTGCGCCTGGCAGGACCCGCGGTGTATTTTGGCAAGCTCGTTGAGAAACCGACGATAGGCGACGCGTCCCGTGAAATCGAGTGGGGCGACATCGCCCGGGCGACAAGGCTCATGCTCGCCGCGTCCGTATGCGCGCTCGTCGTCTTCGGTGCCGCGCGCGCGGCGGTCGTGCTCGCCGTGGGGGCGATGGCATGAGGAAAGACCACGCCGCGCCCCGGGCTGCCGGGGGAATCCTGCGCGCCCGTGCGCATGGGGGTAGCACGCAATCGCTCGGCATCGCTTGCGAAGGGGGTGCCTCCGACCTCATTGACTTCTCGGTGAACGTGAATCCGGCAGGCCCCTCGCCGCGCGCCGTCGCCGCAGCTTGCAAGGCGCTTTCTCGAATCGACGCCTACCCCGATAGGGAAAGCCTCGCCCTCGTTCGCGCCCTAGCGCGCGCCCAGGGCATTCCCGAAGATACTATCGTCTGCGGCGCGGGCGCGTCCGACATCATCTGGCGGCTCGCCGCGGCGGTGCGCCCGAAACGCATCGTCGTGTGCGCGCCGACGTTCTCTGAATATGCGGAGGCGGCATCGTACTACGGCGCATGCGTGCAGGAGTTCCCGCTCTCCGAAGCGGACGACTTCGACGTGCCCGCCTCCTTCGCCCGCGCGATCGAGGGGCCGGGAGACGTGGCGTACCTCTGCAATCCGAACAACCCTACGGGGCGCCTCGTCGACCCCAGCGTGATCGATGCCGCGGCTTTCCGCTGCGAGCAGGTGGGCGCGCTGCTCGTCGTGGACGAGTGCTTCCTCGGATTTGCGCCCGACGCCCGCGAAAGGAGCGTGGCCGCACGCGCCGCGTGTTCGCGCCATGTGGCCGTGCTCTCCGCGTTCACCAAGCTCTACGGAATGGCGGGGTTGCGGTTGGGATATCTGATCAGCGGAAACGCCCAACTCATCGAGGGGATTCGCCGGGCGGGGCAGGCGTGGCCCGTCTCCTCGGTCGCCGAGGCCGCGGGCATCGCCGCCCTGGAAGACGTTGAATACGTCTCGCGCACGCGCGATGTATTGGCGGGCGAGCGAGCGTGGCTTTCCCACGAGCTCTCCTCGCTCGGGCTTTCCGTCGTGCCGTCGGATGCGAACTTCCTTTTAGTCCGCACGCCGGCGAAAGACATCCCCGAGCGCCTGTATAATCAGGGTGTTTTGGTCCGCACGTGCGACTCGTTTTCGGTACTGTCCCGTTTCTGGTGCCGCGTCGCGGTGCGCACGCACAAGGAGAACGCCCGGCTTGCGATGGCGTTCAGCCGCGCGCTTCGGGCGGAAGGTGCATCGGGCGAAGGCGAACCCGACGAACGGGGCGGCGCTTCTTGCGGCGGCGCTATGGCGGGCGCGGATGGCCGAGGCTTGGCGAAGGAGGTCGATACCCGTGGGTAGGGCCAAGCCCATCATGATCCAGGGCACCATGTCGAACGCGGGGAAGAGCCTGCTTGCGGCGGGGCTGTGCCGCGTGCTTTCGCAGGACGGCCTGCGCGTGACTCCCTTCAAGAGCCAGAACATGGCACTCAACAGCGGTGTCACGGCCGACGGGCTCGAGATGGGGCGCGCCCAGATCATGCAGGCCGAGGCGTGCGGCATCCCGCCCGACGTGCGCATGAACCCCATCCTGCTCAAGCCTGAAAGCGGCCACCGAAGCCAGCTCATCGTGGCCGGCAAGGCGCAGGGAGCCTTCGCTGCGAGGGACTACTTCGCGCGAAAGAAGGCGCTCATGCCGCAGATTTTGGAGGCGTTCGATTCGCTCGCGGAGGAAAACGACGTCATCGTCATCGAGGGCGCCGGCAGCCCCGCCGAAATCAACCTTGCCGAAAATGACATCGTCAACATGGGGCTCGCGCGCGCCGTGTCCTCCCCCGTGCTGCTTGCGGGCGACATCGACCCGGGCGGGGTATTTGCCCAGCTCTACGGCACGGTCGCGCTCCTTGCGCCCGAGGACCGCGCGCTTTTGCGGGGGCTTGTGGTAAACAAGTTCCGCGGCGATGTGGAAATCCTGCGCCCGGGTTTGGCCCCGCTCGAGAAGATGTGCGGAGTTCCCGTCGTGGGTGTCGTGCCGTATCTTACGCTCGACCTTGACGACGAGGACTCGCTCGCGCCGCGCCTATCTGCCCGCGAGGCGCGCGGCGTCATCGACGTCGCCGTCGTGCGCCTTCCGCATTTGTCGAATTTCACCGACTTCGACCCGCTTTCGCGCGTGCCCGGCGTGGGCGTGCGCTACGTTTCCTCGACGACCGATCTGGGCCGACCCGACCTGGTGGTGCTTCCCGGCTCGAAGACTACGCTCGACGACGCGCGCTGGCTTGCGGCTAGCGGCATCGGAGCCTGTGTACGCGCGCTTTCGGGCGCGGGCACGCCGGTGCTCGGCATATGCGGAGGCTACCAGCTTTTGGGAGACGAGCTTTCCGACCCGCACGGCAGGGAAGGCGCTGGCACCGCGCGCGGGCTCGGGCTCATCCCTGCAAGTACGGTGTTCAAGGAGGAAAAGCGCCTCGCCCAGTCGGAGCTGCGCATCACGGGCGCCCAAGGCGCGTTCTCGGTGTGGAACGGCATGACGGCGCGCGGGTACGAGATTCACGACGGCGAAACGACCGTCTCCTGCGCTCCTGCGGGCACGATTGGCGGCAAACCGGAAGGCGCGGCCTGCGGAAACGTGTTCGGAACCTATCTCCACGGCCTGTTCGACGAACCGGGGGTTGCGCTCGCCCTCGCGCGCTCGCTCGCGCGCATGCGCGGCCTGCCCGAGAGCGTCGTGGGTGCTGCGGGCGCGGCGTCCGCGGCCGATCACCGTGCGCGCGAGTTTGACCGCCTGGCCGACGTCGTGCGCGGGGTGCTCGACATGGAGTATGTCTACCGCATTATCGAGGAGGGCGTATGATCCACGTGTATCATGGCGACGGCAAAGGCAAGACCACGGCGGCGATGGGCCTCGCCCTTCGCATGCTCGCTGCAGGCCGCCGCGTCGTCGTCGTGCAGTTCCTGAAAGACGGCGAAAGCGGGGAGGTGCGCCTGCTCGCCGAGCATTTCGGCGTGCCCGTGTTCGCGGGGAAGGTGTCGGACAAGTTTACCTGGTCGATGACGTCGGAAGAACTTGCCGCGACGTGCGAGCTGCACGATGGGAACCTTGCTTCCGCGCTCGCCGAGCTCGAGGGCGCGCAAGAGGGACTGCTCGTGCTCGACGAGGCACTCGACGCGCTTTCGAAGGGGCTTGTCGACGAGGCGCTCGTGGACCGCGCGCTCGATATGTCCGCGCGCGGCGTCGAAGTAGCGCTCACCGGGCGCGCGCCTTCCCGCAAGATCGTGGAGAAGGCCGACTACATAACCGAGATGCGGTGCGAGAAACATCCCTACGAGCAGGGGATATGTGCAAGGGAAGGAGTGGAGTACTAGATGGATTCCAAGGAGATGGCGCCCGGCGACATCGAGCGGCGCAGCTTCGAGATCATCACCGAAGAGCTCGGCGGCCGCACGTTCCCGCCGCTCGAAGAGCCCGTCGTGAAGCGCGTCATCCACACCACTGCCGACTTCTCGTACGCCGATTCTCTCGTGTTCACCCATGACGCCGCGCACTGTGCGCTCGACGCACTGCGCGCAGGGGCCACGGTGCTCACCGACACGAACATGGCGCTTGCAGGCATAAGCAAGCCCGCGCTCGCGAAGCTCGGCTGCAAGGCCGTGTGCTACATGGCCGACCCTGATGTCGCCGCGGCTGCGCGCGCCGCGGGCACGACTCGCGCCGTTGCGAGCATGGACAAAGCTTGCGGCATCGAGGGTCCGCTCATCGTGGCCGTCGGCAACGCTCCCACAGCACTTCTGCGCCTCGCCGAGCTCATGGACGCGGGGAAGATCGCGCCCGCGCTCGTCGTTGGGGTGCCGGTCGGGTTTGTGAACGTGGTCGAGGCGAAAGAGGAGCTACTCGCACGACGCGTGCCAGCCATCGTCGCGAGGGGTCGCAAGGGCGGCTCGACCGTGGCGGCCGCCATTATGAACGCGCTGCTCTACCAGATCACGCGCACGGGTGGCGCGAAGTGACGGCCCCCGCATCCGTGCCGGCGCTGCGCATCTTCGCCGGCACCACCGAGGGCCGCCTTCTGTGCGAATGGGCGAGCGGGGCGGGCATCCCCGCCCGTGCCTACGCGGCAACCGAGTACGGAGGCGAGCTTTTGGGTGAGCTTCCGGGCATCGAGGTGCATGCGGGCAGGCTCGACGATGCCGACATGGAGCGCGAGCTTTCCGGCGCGCGCATCGTCGTCGACGCCACGCACCCCTTCGCTACGCTCGCAAGCGACAACATCCGGGCTGCTTCGCTCGCCGTGGGTGCACGATGCCTGCGCCTTGCGCGCCCGGTCGAGGCGCTGCCCAAAGGCATCGTGCCGGTCGCGTCGATTGCCTGCGCGGCGCGCTTTCTCTCCGAGAACCCGGGTCGCGTTCTTCTCACGACGGGGAGCAAGGAGCTTGTTCCCTACACGCGCGTCGCCGATTTCGCGGAGCGCTTCTTCGTGCGTGTGCTCCCGCTGCCCGGTGCTATAACGAAGTGCATCGACGCGGGGTTTTCGCCGTCGCACGTCATCGGCATGCAGGGGCCCTTCACCCGCGAGCTCAACGAGGCGATGCTTCGGCAGGTGGGCGCCCAGTGGCTTGTGACCAAGGACTCGGGAACCGTAGGCGGCACGGCCGAGAAGCTCGCCGCAGCGCGCGCCGTGGGAGCGCGCTGTATCGTGGTCACCCGCCCCGCCGAGGGAGGCGGGGCCCTTTCGCTTCGGGAAGTGGAAGATGCGCTCTTACGGGAGTTCGCGCGCTAGGCGCTCGCCGCGCCTAGCGCGCCCTCCCGCCCGCGAGGAGGATCGCCCCGAGCAAGCTCGACCCGTACAAGCCCGTCATCCGCCAGAGCTCGAGGACGACGCCCGAAACTGGCGCAAACAGCCCTTCAATGAGTTGCGGTGAAATAGTGTCTGTTTTTTCTGCTAGATAGCATATTCAGTCCCTAATTCACCGCAACTTGTTGGTGGTGGCTTACTGGTAGCGTAGGCACTCCACCGGGTCGAGCTTTGCCGCGCGTCGAGCGGGGTAGAAGCCAAAGATTACGCCGATGCCGACGGAGACGGCGAAGGCCAGCAGCACCGTGGCGATTGAAAAACTCGGGGTGATTTGCCCGCTGGCACCGAGCTCGCCAAGAATCCCGGATCCGGAGGCAAACATCGCGAGGCCCCAGGCCAGCAGATAGCCTATCAGGACACCCAGCAGGCCACCGGTGACGCACAGCGCCGAGGACTCGGCCAAAAACTGTGCGGTGATATCGCGACGACTGGCGCCCAGAGCGCGACGGATGCCGATCTCGCGGATGCGCTCAGTCACGTTGGTGAGCATCATGTTCATAATACCGATACCGCCGACAAGCAGCGAGATACTGGCGACAGCACCCATGATGAGCGAGAAGGCGCCCATAAAGGAATTGAGGGAGTCGATAGCGCTTTTCATGGAGGTAGCCGATACACTGTCGTACTCATCATCCTCCGCGATACCCTTCATCGCGCGTACCTTGGACTCGATGGTCTTGCAGAGCTCATCCATGTCCGTGCCCTCGGCGGCAAGTGCCGTCACGCTGGGGAATGAAGGATTCTCGTCGCCAAATAGGCCGGAGATGGTTTCGCGTGGCATATACAAAGTGAGCGAGCCCATGGAGTCGCCGCCGCCATCAATCACGCCTACAATCTGCACCTCGCCGTTGGACACTTTGATGGTTTTTCCCAGCGCATCCTGTTCGTTGCCGTAAAGCTGATCGGCGCCGCCGCGGCTGATGAGCGCCACGCGCGAGCCTGCCTTTGACTCGACATCGGTGTAGGTGCGCCCCGCAACGAGCTTACTGGCACCCACGGCGTCGAGCATGTCGCTATCGACACCCTGTGCCATGACGGTATAGCTTTTATCGCCGGTCTTGTACTCGGTATACGCGCTTTTGACAATGCCGATCTGTTCTATCTGCGGCACCAGTTTTTTAAGCTTCTGGACGTCAGAATCAGAGAGTTCTTGGGACGAATAGATCTGAACCATGCGAGCTGCGTTGAGGCCAAGGCTGTTGACCAAGCTGTTTTGGATGCCGCCGATGAGCGAAGTCATGGCAATGACCGAGGCGATGCCGATGACAATGCCCAGGATGGTGAGCAGGCTGCGCCCCTTGTTGGCCTCGAGCGAGTGAAGGGCTTCCTGGATAAGATCGCGGGCGCTCATGCCATCACTCCTTTCGGCGGGTTGGCGGAGGCGGAAATCATGGGCAGGTTATCTACGGCGCTGCGTAGGGTCCGCGGTGCATGCGGAATATACGCGCCGTCGTGAATGCGACCGTCGCGGATGGTCACGGCACGGTCGGCCTCGGCGGCGATGCCGGGGTCGTGTGTGATAAGCACGATGGTTTTGCCGCGCTCCTGGAGCTTGTGGAAGGTTTCCATGACGAGCGCTCCCGTGGCGGAGTCCAGGTTGCCCGTCGGCTCGTCGGCCAAAATGATGGGTGGATCGTTGACAAGGGCGCGCGCGATGGCGACGCGCTGCATCTGGCCGCCCGAGAGCTCGGATATGCGGTGGTCCCAGTGGTCGACGGGCAGCGTGACGGCCTGCAGCGCGTGTACGGCGCGCATCTCGCGCTGGCTGCGCGGCACATTGGTGTAGGACAGCGGCAGCATGACGTTTTCGATCACCGTCAGGCGCGGCAGCAGATTAAAGCTCTGAAAGACAAAGCCGATGCTCAGCGCTCGCACCTCGGTGAGCTCGTCATCGTCGAGCTCGGCGACGTTGAGCCCTTGCAGGAAGTAATCGCCCGCCGTCGGTTTGTCCAGGCAGCCCAGGATGTTCATGAGCGTCGACTTGCCCGAGCCCGAGGGGCCGGTGATGGCAACGAACTCACCGGGGTCTACTGCCAGGCTCACGTTATGCAGGATGTGGGCGCAACCGGCCTCGCTCTCAAAGATGCGGTGCACGTTGCGGATGTCGATGACGGGACGCATTACTTGCCCTCGTCGGCAGGCATGTTGTCGCCGCCGTCTGCCGTCATTCCTGTGCCGGTATCCGTCACGATGGTGTCGCCGTCGCGTAGCTTGGTAACCGGGACGTCTGGATTGATCTCGTTGCCCTGGTCGTCGCGCTTGACCTGCGCCTTACCGACTACAGCCTCGTTGTCGTTTTGCGTCACGACGGTCACCTTCACGCGGCGCGTCTTTTTGCCCTCCGAATCGGTGGCCAAATTGACGTAATAGTGCTCGCCATCTTCGGTCATCAGCGCCATGGTCGGCACCATCACCACGTCGTCGAGCTTCTCGGTCACTACCGAGACCTCGGCAGTCATACCCGGCTTAAGGCGACTGTCAGGTGCTTCGATGAGGATGTCGACGTTGAAGGTCACACTGCCGCCGCTCCCGGAGGAGGAGTCGGAGTTTGCCACCGAGGCGATAGCCGTGACGGTGCCCTGGCTCACGATATCGGGAAACGCGGGGTAGGTCACGTTGGCGCTTTGGCCCACGGCAATTTTGACGATATCCTTTTCGCCCACCTGAACCGTCACCTTCATCTTGGACAGGTCGGCGATCTGCATGCACTGCTTGCCGCCGCTCGTATCGCTTTCGCCCATGATCATGCCGCCTGTTACCGTGGCGCCCACCTTGGCGTTGAGCGCCACGATGCTGCCCGAGCTCGGGGCCGTGACCGTACGGCTGGCGGCCTTGGCGTTCGCCTGATCGAGGTTTGCCTGGGCCGATGTGAGGCTGCGCTGCGCGGCCGATACGGCGTTCGTGTCCGCTGATGCGGCGGAGATGCCAGCCGCTGCGGAACCTCCGTCGACGTCCGTCGTTGGGTTGGCCTGCGCGGCAGCTGCGGCTTTCTTCGCGTTGGCGAGGTCTTCTTGAGCGGCTGCAACTGCACGCTGCGCCTCGGCAACGTTGCGATCGAGCTCTTCGTTTTTAATGGTCATAAGCACGTCGCCCTCGTTGACGGATTGGCCTGCCTGCACGTTGATCGAATCGACCGTGCCGTCGGCAGAAGGGGAGACCACTGAGGACGAAATGGGTTTGAGCTGGCCTTTTGCCTCGACCGTTGTGCTAAACGTGCCCTCGGTCACCATGTCGGTCGCAGGCCTGCTATCGCCCTGTGGCTGCGCATTGATAACCAGGGTTGCAACAATAGCAATGAGCGCGATGACACCCACGATGCCGGCGGCAATGCCGCGTCGAATCAGCTTTTTGCGTCGACGTTCGGCACGTTTTGCCTTGAGCTTGGCATATGCCTCTTCATCGGAAATCTCGGCCGTATCGTTCGTGCGTCCGCTCTCCTTGTCGGCATGTACGTCTGTGATCAGAGGAAGCGTTTCGGTGGCACCTTCGGGCGTGTGCTCGGTATCATCCGGGCCCGGGGTGATGTTGGGGACATTCGGCATAGCGTCTCCTTTATAGAAAGAACCTTGATAAGTATATGCGCCCGCCGGTTGGGCCAGGCGCATAGGACGGTATCTTTCGGAATTGTTAGATTGGTCGCAGCAGTTGCATGTTGTATGAATGCGCGCGTTGCACTACGAGTGGACAACCACGCACAGGCCGACTTTGATGCAATCGTGCAGCGCCTTGGCGTCGGCCAGGCGAAGGTTGATGCATCCGTGGCTGCCGCACCACTTGTAGGAGTTGGGATCGTCGAAACTCTTGTCGTTTTGCCACGTTGCATCGTGGAAGCCGACCATGTTTCCCTCAAACGGCATCCAATAGCTGACCGGGCTCTCGTATTTGGGCTTGCCGGTCTCGGGGTCCTTGGCACCGATAAGCTTGCTGGCGCCATTGTTGCTGTTGATCTGCCATACGCCCTCGGGGGTGGCGTCCTCTCCCGGCTTGCCGGAGATAAAGTTGGCCTCCCACACGATATTGCCGCTCTCGTCGTAGTAGCGCGCGTGCTGCTCGGACAGATCGACATCGACGTATGCCTTCCAGTCGGGCTCTCCCTTTGCAGTAAAGGTGTCGGCCTTCTGGGAGTACTTGATCTCGATTTCGCCGGTCTGCTTGTTGTTAATGGCGTCCTCGACCTGCTTGGCGAGCGAGCTGCTGTCGATGGACCAACCAAAGTCGCCGCCTTCGACGGCGCATTGCTTGCCATCGGCGCGCGTCCACCAGCGAGTGGAGCCCACGGTGTTAAAGCCGTTGGCGAGCTCGGCTGCCCAGCTGCCGATCTGCGACGTATCGAGCGTGGGGTTGGCCGGATCGGCAAAGCTGATCCACTGCAACACGGAGCTGCCATCAACCTTGCCGGCATCCTCGCCGTTGAGCTTGAGGGTCACGTTGACGCCCAGGAAGTTGTTGGCGGCATCGCATGCGGCCTGAATCTGATCATCGGTCAGCGTTCCATTGAGCGGCTCATAGGCATCGTTGCCGAGCTTGGAAAGGTCTACGGTCTCGGACAGCGAGGCAAGCTCGAGCTCGGCATACTTAATGACATGCTCGCGGTCGAGTTTTTCGTTGGAGCGCGCCTTCTCGACGGTAAACTTGCCGGCCTGCTCGTCATAGGAGCTATTGGCCTCGAACGTGCCCGAACGGCCCTCGTTAAACTCATCGATGGCGGTGCCCAGATCCTTCTCAAACTGCTTTTGGTCAAAGGTATCGGAGAGCATGGACAGGTCGACGTCTTGATCAAGATCTACTTCGTTGGAGGTAGCGGTTGTTTTGGTCTTGCCGCTTAAGGATTCTACAAGGCGGACCGGCCATACAAAGGCTTCGTTGTGGTTGATGATCTCTTTTGCGGCAGCTTCGCCGTCGACGATGGGCTCATCGGACTCGGGCTGATAGGTCCAGCTAAAGTCATCGCCCGCCACGGTGAGCTTATAGTGCTTCCACGCTGAGTTGACCTTGGTGGCGGCAGACGAAGCGTTGGAGAACGAGACGTCGACGCCGGCGATGGCGGTGTTGGGGTAGGCTACCTGCGAAAACGCTACGACGCCTACGATATAGACAATGACGATAAGACCCAGGAGGACAAAGAGCGTCGTCTTTTTGCCCGACTTATTGTTCCCGGTGGGTTTGCGCGCGGGGTCGCGATCGCCTCGACCGTGCGTGGGGGGCTGCTTGGGCGTATTGCCGTTTGCCTGGCGCTGCTGGCGCTGCTGGTTCGGGCGTTGCGAAGCGTTTGCCGCACCACGCTGCTGACCGTGGCTCGGCGCGATAGGACGCGGCGACTGAACGCCGCCGGTGTGCCTGCTCGGCTGCTGCGGATCGGGAATCAGTTGAGTTCGATCGTTTTGCGACATCGTATGCATATCCTTCGGATTTCGCCTTGCGGCTCATCGTGTTTTTACTGGGCTTGCATTATAGCGATTACCCAGTTGTTTGTGGTATGGAAACGGTGGCATTCAAAAGAGGTGGGACATTTGTCCCACCTTCGAGTCTTTCTTTGTCGCTATCCGCACACACCGCATTTTGCACAGGCCGAAAGTGCGGCCGGAGCCTGCGCGATGCCACCCTTTGCCGTCTCGCGCAGCGTGGCCGGCAACGCGTGGCCCACGGAGAGCATGACGTGCGCCATCTGGTCAAACGGCACCAGGCTCTTGATACCGGCAAGTGCAAGCTGCGCCGAGCTAAATGCCGCGGCCACGCCGATGGCATTGCGGTTTTGGCACGGCACCTCCACGAGGCCGCCCACCGGGTCGCAGACCAGGCCCAGCAGGTTGCTCAGGGCGATGGAGCTGGCGTCGAGTGCCTGCTCAGGCGTGCCTCCGAGCATCTGCACCAGCGCGGCGGCGGCCATGGCGGCCGCGCTTCCCACCTCGGCTTGGCATCCGCCCTCGGCGCCGGCGACGCAGGCGCTCGTGGTGAGGTTGAGGCCGATGGCGGCGGCGCAGTAGAGGGCGTCCATGACTTGCTCATCGTCCAGTTGCAGATGGTCGGCGAGCGCCAGCACGCAGCCGGGCACGACGCCTGCGGAGCCGGCCGTGGGGGCGGCGACGATCACTCCCATTGTGGCGGAGCGCTCAAGGACGGCCATGGCGCGGGCCACGGCATCGGTCTGGACGGCGCCCATCAGGCTTATGCTCAGATCGTTTCGGCTGGTGGCATCGACAAGCTTTGCCTCGCCGCCGATGAGGCCGCCGAGCGAGCGCTGTGGATTGGAAATGGGGGCTGTGGTCTCTTCGCGCATGACGTCGAGTACGCGGCGCATGGCGGCGATAGCGTGTGCCTCGCCGGTCAGACGTGCCTCGCGCACGGCCATGACGGCGCCGATGTTGAGCCCCAGTTCCTCGCACGCATCGAGCAGCTGCTCGCCGTCGTCGAAGATTTCCTTTGCCGAGACGCCGGGGGAGAGCGACGAGGCAGAACCGGGGAGCTCGATAAAGGTCGCGTAATCGACATTGTCGAGCTTGCGGAGCATGGGGACGACGGTGTCGTCGGGGGCGCCGTCGGTCTCAAAGACGGAGTAGGCCTGGCCGCCCACTTCGGTGCGGTAGGTGCGGCAGAAGGCGATGTTCACATGGGCGTAGGCGAGGAGGTTGGTGAGCGCGGCGAGCACGCCGGGGACGTCCTGGTGTGCCACAAACAGCGTGGAATACATGCCCGAGATATCGACGCCGACGCCGTTAATGCGGCTGATGCGCATCTTGCCGCCACCCAGGCTCTCGCCGCGTACCTGAGCCGTGGCTCCCGTGGCGTCGACCATGTCGATGTCGACCGTGTTGGGGTGGATGGAGGCGTCGTCGCCCTTGATGTCAAAGTGGTAGTCGAGGCCCTGCTCGCGTGCGAGGTCGAAGGCCTGCTTGATGTTCTCGTCGTCGGTGTCGAGGCCCAGGATGCCCGCGACGAGCGCACGATCGGTGCCGTGGCCGCGGTAGGTGTGGGCAAAGGAGTTCCACAGGCCAAAGGTGACCTTAGTGATGCGGCCTTCCAGCAGGCTGGCGGCAACTTGGGCGCAGCGCAGGGCGCCGGCGGTGTGCGATGAGCTGGGGCCGACCATGACGGGGCCCAAGATCTCGAATGCCGAGGTCGTAGCTAGTGTTTGCGGCTTGCCTGCCATGGCTGCTCCTTTGCCTTGTCTCGTCGTCCCGAGGGGCGGGGCATAAGGTCGCCTGCTCGGGCAGTCCTGCTCGCACGGAGAGCACATTAAGTGCTCTCCGGCTCGTGCGGAACTCGCGATCGACCTTATGCCCCGCCCCTCGGGACTAAGGATACATGGTAGAAGTGCGCATGCTGCAAAATTCATTAGCTGGTGACGCAGCGTGGGCTCATATCGATATATCTTCACCACCGGATTAATAAAAAAGAAGTACCGGTTGGAGCCGGTACTTCTATTGGTGCGTTTCTATTTGGCTGTGGCTTTTCTCGTTAGCTTACAGGCCGCAGGCTGCTTTGAGTTCATCGACTCGGTCGGTTTTCTCCCAGGTGAAGTCGGCGTCTTCGCGGCCGAAGTGACCGTAGGCTGCCGTCTTTTCGTAGATGGGGCGACGCAGGTCTAGGTCGCGGATGATTGCGCCCGGGCGCAGGTCGAAGGTCTTCTCTACGGCCTCGACGATCTTGTCCTCGGCAACATGCGCGGTACCGAAGGTGTCGACCATGATTGAGAGGGGCTTGGAAACGCCGATGGCGTAGGCAAGCTCGACTTCGCATCGGTCGGCCAGACCGGCGGCGACCACGTTCTTGGCGACCCAGCGCGCGGCATACGCGGCGGAGCGGTCAACCTTGGTGCAGTCCTTGCCGCTAAAGGCACCGCCACCGTGACGGCCGTAGCCGCCGTAGGTGTCGACGATGATCTTGCGGCCGGTCAGGCCCGTGTCGCCCATGGGGCCGCCCACGACAAAGCGACCGGTGGGGTTTACGTAGATGTCGGCGCCGTCCCAAGGCATGTTCTCGGCAGCCATGACAGGCGCGATGACATGCTCGATGAGGTCGGCCTTGATCTTGCCCATGTCCTCAATCTCGGCAGCGTGCTGCGTGGAGATGACGATGGTCGTGACCTCCACGGGCTTGCCTTCCTCGTAGCGCACCGTGACCTGGGTCTTGCCGTCGGGACGCAGATAGGCGAGGGTGCCGTCGTGACGCACGGCGGCCAGGCGCTCGGCCAGGCGGCTTGCCAGGTAGTGCGGCATGGGCATGAGGGTCTTGGTCTCGTTGGAGGCATAACCGAACATCATGCCCTGGTCGCCGGCGCCGATCAGGTCGATCGGGTCGGTGGTGGCGCCGGTCTGGGTCTCGAAGGACTCGTCGACGCCCTGGGCGATATCGGGCGACTGCTCGTGGATAAGGCTCATAACGCCGCAGGTGTCGCAGTCAAAACCGAACTTGGCACGGTTGTAGCCAATGCGACGGATAACGCCGCGGGCGATTTCCTGTACGTCGACGTAGGCCTGGGTGCGAATCTCGCCGGCGACGATGACGGTGCCGGTGGTCACGAGGGTCTCACAGGCGCAGCGGACGTTCTCCACGTTGGCAGGCACGCCGTTGGGGGCGATGTAGCCCTGCTCCTGGAGCTCTATTTCTTTGGCGAGGATTGCGTCGAGGACGGCGTCGCTGATCTGGTCAGCGATCTTATCGGGATGACCTTCGGTCACCGACTCCGACGTAAAAACAAAGGACCCGTGTTGGGGTGGGATGGAACGAAGTTCTTCTGACATGATTGTCCTTTCAAAAACGTGTCCCGGCGACCGTTACCATTCCGCTGGGCTCTCTATGCAATGGCACATCATAGCGCGTAAATCAAACATTCACACCCTTTCCGCACCCTTGCGGCACTTTACTCATTGGGGACAGACTTAAATGACCAGCCTTGCCTAAGTGCCGACAGGTTGCCCAAAGACTGATCATTTAAGTCTGTCCCCAATGAGTGGGTCGGTGCCCTTTGTGCGGAGGTGGGCATTGTTGCTTTATACTAATGCGGTTAGACATCCATCCTGCAATCGAGGAGATTTCCATGGCATCAGACGTTCGCGTCCGCTTTGCACCCTCACCGACGGGCAAGCTGCACATCGGTGGCGCCCGCACCGCTATCTATAACTGGGCTTTCGCCCGTGCAAACGGCGGCACGTTCATCCTGCGCATCGACGACACCGACCCCACCCGCTCTACCGACGAGAACACGCAGATTATCCTGCGCGCCATGCGTTGGCTGGGCCTGGACTGGGACGAGGGTCCCGAGGTGGGCGGCGATTTTGGCCCCTACGCCCAGACCGAGCGCCTGGACCTGTACAAGCAGGCCGCCCAGAAGCTTTGGGACGAGGGCAAGGCCTATCCCTGCTTCTGCACCAAGGAGCAGCTCGACGCCGATCGCAAGGCCGCGCAGGAGCGCAAGGACCCCTTCCAGGGCTATCAGCGCCGTTGCCGCGACCTTGATCCCGAGGAGGCCCGCCGTCGCATCGAGGCCGGCGAGTCCTACGTCCTGCGCATCAAGGTGCCCGAGGACCGCGGCGACGTCGTCATCCACGACGCCGTTCACGGCGAGGTGACCTTCGACGCCAAGGGGCTCGACGACTTTGTCATCTTCCGCTCCGATGGCACGCCCACGTACAACTTTGCGACCGTCGTCGACGACGCCATGATGAAGATCACCCATGTCATCCGCGGCGACGACCACCTCTCCAACACCCCGCGCCAGGTCATGGTCTACGAGGCCCTCGGCGCGCCCGTGCCCACGTTCGCCCACATCTCCATGATTCTGGGCGCCGACGGCAAGAAGCTCTCCAAGCGCCACGGCGCCACCTCAGTAGAGGAGTACCGCGACGCCGGCTACCTGTCCGACGCTTTCGTCAACTATCTGGCGCTGCTCGGCTGGTCGCTTGACGGCGAGACCACGATCATCCCGCGCGATGTCCTGGCCAGCAAGTTCTCACTCGACCGCATCTCCAAGAACCCGGCGACCTTCGACCCCAAGAAGCTCGACTGGGTCAATGCCGAGTACATCAACGGCATGTCCGATGCCCAGTTTGCCGACGAGATCATGGTCCCCGAGCTGCACGAGGCGGGTCTCATCGAGGGCAACGTCGAGTACGGCGAGGACTGGATTGACGCACTCGCTGCCATCGTCAAGCCGCGCACCAAGATGCCAGCCGACGCCGTGACCGTCGCCGCTCCCATCTTTGCTACGGCCGAGACGCTCGAGTATGATGAGAAATCCGTTAACAAGGGCCTGGCCAAGGAAGGCATGGGCGCCATCCTGGACGCCGCCAAGGCCGCGCTCGAGGGCGTGGACGAGTGGACAGCCGCGAACATCGACGCCGCGCTTGAGCCGCTGCCCGAGCAGATGGACCTCAAGAAGCGCGTGGTGTTCCAGGCCGTGCGCGTCGCCGTTTGCGGCAACATGGTGAGCCCTCCGCTGGGCGAGACCATGGCGCTCGTCGGCTGCGATGACTGCCTGGCACGCATCGACCGCGCCCGCACGATGGCGCTGTAGCAGCTGCGCAAACGTATGTATTCGAGCCCCGTTCACCCCGAGCGGGGCTCTTGTTTCTGTACCGATGAGTGGGTTGCTGGGACAAAATAATCAGTGGTGTTTGTCCCGTGTTCGAGCGACGCAACAAGCTCGACACTCGTATCGGCCATGGGACAAACACCACTGATTATTTTGTCCCACCCCTTTCAGGTCCGTTCGTTAGAGGTGGTGTATGGCTCAACAACTGTCGCTGTTTGGTTCACCGGAACCGGAGGAGGCTCTGGTGAAGCTCATGCCTGCCGCTGCCTCGGCTCAGCCTAAGCCTGCACCTGAGCCCATCGCTGCCTACGCGAGCGTGGTTCTCGACATTCCTACCCGAGCGCTGTCCGAGCCATTCGCCTACGGCATTCCCGAGTCCCTTGCCAACGAGGCCCAGGTCGGATCGACGGTCCTGGTCCACTTTGGCAACCGTGCCGCCGCAGGCTACATCGTCGATATTGCGCCCGAGCTGGGCGACCTACAAGGCAACAACGCCCTTGACCTTTCGCGCATCAAGCCTGTCGAAGCCATCCTCAGCAAACCGCTCTTTACCGCCGAGGCTGCACGCATTGCGCGCTGGATGAGCCGCGAGTATGTCGCGACGCTTTCCGAGTGCCTGCGCCTGTTTTTGCCACCGGGCGGCAGCCCGCGTGTGGTCAAGGGCGACGACGGCGTGTGGACGGTTGAACGTCCAGCCGTCAAACCCATCCAAAACCGCTGGGTGATGCTTACGCCCGAAGGCTTTGACTACACGCCACCCAAGACCGCGGTCCGCCAGCGCCAACTCATCGAGGCGCTCCAGTGCGGACCGGTCACGACGCGCGACCTCAACCTTCTCTATAACAGCATGTCGGCGACCATCAAGGCGCTCGAAAAACGCGGCGTTGTGGTGGTGGAAGAGCGCCGCGCCTGGCGTGGCTGCGGCGAGCAGGCCACGCTGTCCTCGGCAAGCGGCAAAGCGCCGGTCTCCCTTACCAGTGGCCAGCAACAGGCACTCGCGCAGATTGAGCGCGCCCGTCTGGACGCTCATGGCGACGTGGTGCTGGTCGACGGCGTCACCGGCTCCGGCAAAACCGAGGTTTACCTCTCCGCCATCGAGCGCGTGCTCGCAGCCGGTCGCTCGGCCTGCGTGCTGGTGCCCGAGATTTCGCTGACGGCCCAGACCGTCGGCCGCTTCCGTTCGCGCTTTGGCGAGACGGTCGCCGTGTTCCATTCGCGGCTTTCGGCCGGCGAGCGCCTGGACCAGTGGGATATGGTTGCCAGCGGTGCGGCCCGCGTGGTCGTCGGCGCACGTTCGGCGCTCTTTTGCCCGCTTGGCGACCTGGGCCTCATCATCATTGACGAGGAGCACGAGACCAGCTACAAGCAGGGGTCCAGTCCGCGCTACCACGCGCGCGAGGTGGCGGCCGAGATGGCGCGGCGCTACCGCTGCCCGCTCGTGTTGGGCTCCGCCACGCCCTCGGCCGAGGCCCTCGACCACTGCCGCCGTGGAACGTATAACGGCACCACTTGGACGCGCGTCGAGATGCCCGAGCGCCCGGGACACGCCGTGCTGCCCGAGGTCCGCATTGCCGACCTGCGCCGCGAGTTTTCGCACGGTAGCCGTTCAATGTTCTCTAAACCGCTGATGGAAGGTTTGGAGCGCGTTGTAGAGCACCGCGAGAAGGCCGTGCTGCTGCATAACCGCCGTGGCTTTGCGCCGTTCCTGATGTGTCGCGAGTGCGGCTGCGTTCCCACCTGCAACCACTGCTCCACCGCGCTTACGTATCACGAGCGCACGCACACGCTGCAATGTCACACATGCGGATCCTCCTGGCGCGTGCAGCCGTATCCCGCGCCCACGAGTCGTTGCCCCAAATGTGGCAGTCGCTACCTGGCAAAAATGGGGCTGGGCACGCAGCAGATCGAGGACGCACTGCACCAGATGCTGCCCGAGGACGTCGCCATCATCCGCATGGATGCCGATTCCACGCGCGGCAAGGATGCGCACAAAAAGCTGCTCGAGCAGTTCGATGCTGCCGATTGCGCCGTGTTGCTGGGCACCCAGATGATCGCCAAAGGCCTCGACTTTCCCGAGGTCACGCTCGTGGGTGTGGTCAATGCTGACTTCGCCCTCAAGCTGCCGGATTTCCGCGCAGGGGAGCGCGCCTACGATTTGCTTGAGCAGGTCGCCGGTCGCGCCGGTCGCGGCGACCGCCCTGGCGAGGTCATCATCCAGACGTATCTGCCCGAGGATCCGGTCATTCGCGCCGTCGCCGAGCACGATCGCTCGATCTTTACCGACTACGACCTGGACCAGCGCCGCGACGCACTGTATCCGCCGTTCGTGCGCCTGGTTAACATTTTGGTGTGGTCGGCAAGCCGCGACGATGCGCAGGATTATATCGGGCGCATTGCAAAGCTTCTTAAGCGCCGCTGGCATGCCGCCGCGCCCGACTTTTTGCGGGCGGGGAGCGCCGTGCCCCAGGTGCTGGGCCCGGCTTCGTGTGTAATCGAGAGAGCCAAGGACCGTTACCGCTTCCATCTGCTTGTGAAGTCGCCTGTGGGGTACCATGTCTCTGATGATATCGACGCCTGCCTCAAAGAGGTGGGCTCTGTGCGCGGCGTGAGCGTGAGCGTTGACGTCGATGCCTATGATTTGATGTAACAACCCGAAAGGATGGCCATGGAAGCCAACGGAATCGTACTGTCGCCCGACCCTCGCCTGCGTCAGGAGTGCGCCGTGATCGAGGAGATCACCCCAGCGATCGAGGCGCTTGCCGAGAAGATGAAGAAGATGATGTTCGACAACGGCGGTTGCGGCCTGGCTGCTCCGCAGATCGGCGAGCTTATTCAGCTCGTCACCATTGACTGCGACTACAGCGACAAGAACGACTACGACCCGTACGTGCTCATCAACCCTGTCATTGTTGAGCAGAGTGACCATCTGGTGCCGTTTAGCGAGGGCTGCCTGTCCATCCCTGGCATTAGCTGCGAGATCGAGCGTCCCGACCATGTCGTCGTAGAGGCGTACGACTTGGACGCAAACCTGATTCGCTACGAGGCTACGGGCGACCTGTTCTGCGTGTGCCTGCAGCACGAGATCGATCACCTGCATGGCAACACTATGTTCGAGCGACTGAAGCCCATGCAGAGGCTCAAGGCCGTCAAGGAGTACCAGGACGCCCTGGCCCGCGGCGCTCGACCGGGCGAGACGGAGTAGGTTAATTGTCCGTCCCTGGGATGGGGCCCACACATATCATCCCGTGCTCAAACATTCTCGCTTTGCTGCGAAACTGCGCGCGGGACGATATGTGTGGGCCCCATCCCAGGGACTACGTTGTCGCTCTTCGTTTCGCCCGGGTGCCGTCGGGCCAGGGAGGGGCGTCTTCGCTGATAGGTGCTTTCTTGGGAGGGCTGCTTTTATGCGGCTCTTTCTTTGTTTTTGGGTATATTTGTTTCTGTTGAACTATTCTTGCGGCTGGGCGCGCTTGCGACCAGGAACGCTTTTTTGTAGCCGTCTCGGCTCGTTATTGAGAGGAGACTAACTTTTATGCGTATTGTGTTTATGGGTACGCCTGATTTTGCTGTGCCTTCTTTGACTTCGCTTGTTGAGGCTGGGAATGAGATTGCGCTTGTTGTTACTCGTCCTGATGCTGTTCGTGGGCGTGGTAAGAAGCTGGAGCCGTCTCCTGTTAAGGCTAAGGCGCTGGAGCTGGGGTTGCCGGTCATTGAGGCGAATCGTATGACGCCTGAGGTTGTTGAGGTGCTCCAGGCTGCCCAGGCTGATATTTTCTGTGTGGCTGCCTATGGCTGCATTTTGCCCGATGAGGTGCTGCATATGGCACCGCTCGGCATTGTGAATGTTCATGCGTCCTTGCTGCCTCGTTGGCGTGGGGCTGCTCCTATTCAGCGTGCCATTCTTGCTGGTGATGAGGTTGTTGGCGTTTCCATTATGCGCATTGGGCATGGCGTGGATACCGGCGCTTATTGCGCCCAGGCGTCTACGTCGGTTGCAGGCAAGCATGCCGAGGCACTGACTACGGAGCTTGGCGAGCTGGGCGGCAAACTGCTTGCCGATACGTTTCCTTCTCTTGCCGATGGCACCGCCGTGTGGACTGAACAGGATGAGGCGCTCGTTACCCATGCTGCCAAGATCTCCAAGCAAGAGATGCGTCTGGATCCGCACATGGCGGCGCTTGATTGCGTGCGTCATGTGCTGGCCTCGTCCGATACCGCGCCTGCTCGTTGCGTGATTGCCGGCAAGACCGTGCGCGTGCTCGACGCTGCGCCGGCTGATGTGTCGCTTGGTGAGGGGCTCGTCGCCATTCAGGCTAAGCGTGTTTACCTTGGCCTTTCCGATGGCTCGGTTGAGTTGCTCGAGGTTAAGCCTGATGGCAAGCGTGCTATGGCCGCTTCTGCTTGGGCTGCTGGCCTGCAGGGTGCCGATCTTTCGTGGGGTGTTTTGTCATGAGCAAGCTGTCTCCCGCGCGCAAGCTTGCGCTCGATGTGCTGATGGAGGCCGATCGCCGCGGCATGTACGCGCGCGACGTGCTCTTGTCCCGTGCTTCCGCCAGGGCCATTGACCAGCGCGATTCCGCTTTTGCCGCCCGCTTGGCGCTGGGTGTTGCCGCCACGCAGGGTATTTTGGACGAGCTGCTCGACCAGTTTCTCGATAAGCCCAAAAAGGTCGCTCCGCGTGTGCGCATGGCGCTTCGTATCTCGGCCTTCGAGATGCTCTACCTGCATACGCCTGGCCGCGTTGCCGTAAGTCAGGGAGTTGAGCTGGTTCGCTGCGGTGCTAAGTCCGCCGCTGGCTTGGCCAATGCTGTACTCCATAAGGTTTCAGACAATGTTGAGGACTTTGCTACTGCGTCCGATGTGGATGAGTCTGAGCGACGCTTGGTTCGTCTGTCGCGTCTGATGGGTCTTCCTCGCTGGCTGTGCGCTCGCATTATGGCGTCGTTTGACACGCCAGAGGGTGCGCTTAACTTTGCCGGCAATCTGGCCCCCGCGCCGCTGGCCCTGCATGAGAACGCCTTTGCGACTAATCCCGATCCGTATATCTCGCAGCTTGTGGCACCCGTGTTCCCGGGTTGCCATGCCCCGGTTGATGCCCAGGTTACCGTTGCTTCGGGTGCGTTTGAACGTGCTGCCGCGGTGGCATCTGATCTCAACGCGCAACTTATCGCCACAGCTGCCACGCGCCCTGGTAGCTGCCTTGAGATTGGTGCCGGTCGTGGCACCAAGACCTATGTGATGATGTGCCAGGCCAAGCGTACGGGCTATGAGCGTCAGCATACGGCGCTCGATCTGCATGATCGCAAGTGCGATTTGAATCTCGCTCGCCTGCATAAGGCTGGTATTCAGGGCGTTCGCACGGTTTCGGGTGATGCTTGCGAGCTTGATGAGGTGCTCACATCGTTTGATGCCATGCTTGGCGAGCCGGTTAAGTTCGACACGGTCTTTATCGATGCGCCGTGCTCTGGCACCGGCACCATGCGCCGTCATCCCGAGATCCCGTGGCGCCTGACCGAAAAGGATGTGACGGTTGAGCTACCCAAGCTGCAGCTGACGATGCTCAAGGAAGCCGCTGCGCGTGTGGCTGCCGGCGGCGAGCTCATCTATGCGACGTGCTCGGTCTTTGATGAGGAGAACACGCAGGTTGTGGATGCGTTCTTGGCGTCGCCCGAGGGTGCGGACTTTAGCCTGGAGCCGCTCTCCGAGGCGCAGATTCTGCAACTCCCCGATTTCGAGCAGGCCAAGAAACTGGTAGCCGTCCGTCAAAACGACCGTGGCCTCTTCCAAAGCGTCCCCGTAAACGCCGACTCCTACGACGGCCACTTCTGCGCTCGCCTGATCCACAACTAACTACTAATTTGCGGTGAAATAGGGATTGAATAGCGGCTTCTACCTGCCAAACTGTCCTTATTTCACCGCAATTCATAAGGAAACCTGGCCTGATAATTAGCTACCCATTGCGCAAAGAAATAGCCCCGCGATCGGTGTTGATCGCGGGGCTGATTGGTTTCTAGTGGCTGTGCGGGCAGTTGGCGCAGCAGCCACTCGTGGCGCTGGTGCTGGAGCCGCCGCTTCGCTGGTCGGTGTTGTAGAAGCCGCTGCCCTCAAACTTGATGCCGCTGGCCGAGAACGTCTTGGCGGCCGGAGCGCCGCAGTTGGGGCACACGACCTCGGGGGTCTCGGACATGGGATGCTCAACCTCAAACACGTTGCCGCAGCTCGAGCACTTGTAATCGTAGCGCGCCATAATACTTCCTTTTCAGCACAAAGCGGGCAGATTACTCTGCCCGCAAAAATTCAAACGTCTGTAACTGTACCCTATATCGGGCGTTTTATCACGCTTCGCCCCAGAATCTATGCGTGTTGCGCAGGAGCTGTGCGGTTTTGCTCTCGGCGGCCGCAACGTCGGCCTCGTCAGCCTGCCAGGTCCAGTTGCCCGTGGCCACGCCCGGTACGTTCATGCGCGCGTCGTCGCCCAGCCCCAGGACATCCTGCAGCGGCATCATCACCAGGGGAGCGTCGCTTGTCAGCGCGTCACTCATCAGCTTGGCTGCCACCTCAACACCGCTCGGCTCGTCGCCGCCCGCAAAGGAGCGCGTGCACCAACCCGCGAGCGTCGACGTGTCGTGAGTCGATGTGTACAGGATCTTGCCGGGCGTAGGGTGCACGCCGCAACGAACGTCGTAATCGCTAAACTCCAGTACGTCCATACCGGGGAAGCCGCAAGTCGAAGCCATGGCGCGAACACCGGGCGTCAGGTAGCCCAGGTCCTCGGCGATAAAGTTGAGCGGCCCCAGCTCGTCATAGGCGGTCTGGAACAGGTCCTTGCCCGGGCCTGCCAGCCAACGCCCGTCGGCGCAGGCCTTACCCGCGGGAATGCTAAAGTAGCTGTGGAAGCCCAGGAAGTGATCCAGGCGCACGCGGTCGTAGAGCGAAAATGCACGACGCAGGCGATCCATCCACCAGCTATAGCCGTTCTGCTTCATGTGGTCCCAGCGGAACGTCGGGTTGCCCCACACCTGGCCCTCGGGCGCAAAGTTGTCGGGCGGCGCACCGGAGATCTCGATTGCCTTACCGGTATCGGACAACCAGAAGTTCTCGGGCTCGCTCCACGCGTCGGCCGAATCGTCGGACACGTACATAGGGATATCGCCGATGACCTCGATGCCCTTCTTGTGCGCATAGTTCATGAGCTCGCACCAGGCCAGGTCAAAGCGGTACTGCATGTACGCCTGAAGCTCGGCCTCGTCGTGGAAGCGCTTGTCGTCGATCAGATGCTCGTTGTAGCGCGCGACATCTGCCGGCCAATCGTGGCGCGATTCGCCCTCAAAGTACTTTTTGACGGCCATGTAGACGCAGTACTTCTCGAGCCAATCGGCATTGCGATGTTTAAACGCGGTGTACAGCGGATCGGCATCCTCGCCGCCGCGGGCCTTCCAGGTCTCAAAGTCGGCTGCCAGCTCCTCGTGGCTCTCGGGCAGCAGGTCGATATTGCCTGCAAAGGCCGAAGGACCGGCGTAAGGGGAGCGGAAGAAGTCCGTGGGGTTGACAGGCAGGACCTGCCAGTAGCGCATGCCCATAGCGGCCAGATGATCGATAAAACGACGCGTGGGCGCACCGATTGTGCCGGGGTTGCCGTCGTCAGTCGGCACCGAGGTGATGTGGCACACAACGCCCGCACCGTGATCGAGCGGCTCCTGCAGGCGCTGCTCGGCGTGGTGATAGATGATCGACGACCCCAGCGGATACAGATCGAGCGTGACCGTACCATTGTGGATCTCGCACTCGTGACCGCTGATCACGTCGCTCGCGCATTCGCCGAGCGCTGGAATCGTCACGCGGTGCGAATTGCGCAGGCTGCGGTTGATGATAACCGTCGCGGACTCGCCATCCTTGCCCGTGCGGTTGTATGCCAGTACCTCGTCGTTGAGCGCGAAGGCCTTGATCTCGCCGTCGATCATAAATGGCAGAGCGCGGCGCACAGCAGATGCGTTCTTGACGATCGCGAACGTATCGAAGTCGTGCAGGTCTTCCTTCAAAGGCAGCGTGCGGCGATTGCCCGGATCGGTCAGGCCCTCCAAGCCGTACTCATCGCCGTAGTAGATTGAAGGCACACCGGGGAAGGTCATCTGCATGAGCGTGGCGAGCCAAAAACGGCTCTTGGCCAGGCCCATCGAGTTCTCGTCCAGGCGCCATTTGCTGCGCTCGCACTCGGGCAGCTGCGACTCGTCGGGGCCGCCGCCGAGCACCGAGATGATGCGCGGACGGTCGTGGCTCGAAAGCAGATTAAGTGCGCAGGACAGGGCCTCACGGGGATAGTTCTCGCGCAGGGTTTCGATATCCTCGGCTGCCTGGTAGGCGTTCTTGTAGCCCATCAAAAAGCCGATGACCATGTCACGGAAGGGGTAATCCATAGCAGAGTCCAGCTCGGAGCCCTGCAGGTAGCGGCGCAGATGACCGTAGCTAATCTTGTTGGAGGCGTCTTCCCAGACTTCGCCGAGCAACAGTGCATCAGGCTTTTCGGCAAGTACGGCCTTCTTGATCTCGGCCAGAAAGGCGTCGGAAAGCTCGTCAGCGACGTCCAGACGCCAACCATGGGCACCGGCGCGCAGCCATTTGCGGATCACGCCGTCCTTGCCCAGGAGCTTCTCGCGCACCAGCTCGGACTTCTCGTTGATGGCTGGCATGTTGCCAACGCCCCACCAGCAGTCGTACGAGCCGTCCTCGTGGAAGGTAAACGCATCGCGCCACGGCGAATCCTCGCTCTGCCAGGCACCCACGCCGGGGTAGTTGCCGTAGCGGTTGAAATAGATCGAGTCATCGCCTGTGTGGTTGAAGACACCGTCCAGGATGATGGAGATGCCCAGCTTCTCGGCTGCCTGGCACAGCTCGGTAAAGTCCTGCTCGATGCCCAGAATCGGGTCGATCTTGGTGTAGTCGGCCGTGTCGTAGCGGTGGTTGCTCGCGGCTTCAAAGATGGGGTTGAAGTAGATGGCCGTAAAGCCCAGCTCGGCGATGCGGGGCAGGTCTTCCTGGATGCCCTTGAGCGAGCCGCCGTAGAAGTCCCATGTCTTGATGGAGCCGTCCTCGGCACGCTCGTACACGGGCGGCTCGTTCCAGTCCTCGACCATGCGGCGCTGGATTCCGTTGCGCGGTTTTTCGACCTCGGCCAGCGTGCGCTCGCGCCAGTGCTCGTCGCGGGCATAGCGGTCGGGGAAGATCTGGTACACCATGCCGCGCTCGTACCAGGCGGGGCGGTTGTCGCGGTGCTTATAGACGGTGATCTGGAACGAAGGTACCTCGGCGTAGTCGTAGGTTACGCCTTCGCCGCCGGTGCGGCCCTGCGGTGCGCCCAGGCGAACCTCGGGCTGGCCCTCGATATTGCAGATAAAGCTGTACCAGATAAGACAGGGCTCGGTACACTCAAGCTCTACGGAAAATATGCCGTCGCCTTCATGCGTCATGGGATACCGAGACTCGCCGATCTCATCGACCCAGGTGCGCAGGGTGAGCGTTGCCTGGTTGGGGTCGGCATCCTCCAAGATCACCGAGAGCGAAACGGAAGTGCCAGTGGTAACAGCGCCAAACGGAGTGCGAAACTGCGGCAGGCGGCTGTTGTGTATCAATCTCATAGTACGGTCCAGTTCAATAGAATCATGGCCTGCTGGCCATGGGCTTTACGCACAGGATGTAAGTATATCTGTTGTACACAGGCTGTATAAACAACATCCGTTTACCATCGGCGAACGGTTGTCCTAGAAAATCGTTTTACCAACTATCCACAGAGAAGGGGCGCCCGGTTGGAGCGCCCCTTACTTATGGTTTGATGAGGTTTTGGATCGTCTGTGGGCTAGCGGCGCTTGCGGGTGGCCGTTGCCTTGCGGACGGACGTCTTCTTGGACGGCGCTTTTTTCTCGGTCGCGGCGGCGGGGGAGACCGGGGGCTCCTTGGCGGGTTCGACCTTAGGCTCGGCCTTTGCCGTAGCCTTCGGAGCGGTTTTCGGTGCCGGCTTGGGCTTTGCCTCGGGCTTGGGCTCCTCTTTGACGGCGGCGGGCTTAGCCTCTGCCTTGGCAGCTGCGGCCTTGGTCGTGGACTTCTTGGCCGTCGTCGTTGCGCGCTTGCGCGTGGTGGTCTTGGCGGTCGGCTTGGCCTCGACAGCTGCCTTGGCCTTAGGCTCGGCGGCTGCCTCCTTAACCTTGACGGCGGGCTTTGTGGCAGCCTTCGGAGCGGCCTTGGTCGCAGTAGCCTTGGCGGCCGTCGACTTCGTTGCCGTGGTCTTCTTGGCAGCTGTTACCTTCTTGGCGGTCGTTGTCGCCTTCTTGGCAGCGGTCTTTGCCGGAGCCTTGGCGGCCGGCTTGGCCTCAGCGATCTCGGCCTTTACCTCAGGAGCGACCTCGGGTTCGGCGGCCTTCTTGGCAGCTGCGGTGGTGCGCTTGCGCGAGGTCGTTGTCTTGACAGCGGTGGTCTTGGTTGCCGTCGCTTTGGCCGCTGTGGCCTTCTTAGCCGTCGTCTTACGAGTCGTGGTCTTCTTAGCTGCAGGCTTCGCAGCTGGCTTGACCTCGGACTCTGCCTCAGGAGCAGCCTCAGCCTTCACCTCAGACTCGGCCGTAACGGGCTCAGCTTCAACCGGCTTCTCTTCGGCCTTGGGCTCCTCAGCGGCCACCGGCTCAGCAACAGCCTCAGGCTCGTCGACAACAGCCAGCGGGCGCTCGATCTCCGGGTGCATAAAGAAGTACAGATCCAGATACTTGTCTGCCGAGCGCGTCCAGCTAAAGTCCTGGCTCATGGCCTGCGTGACCAGCTGGTTCCAAGCGTCGCGGTTATCCCAGAACAGGCGCGCTGCGCGGAAGACCGCGTCGCCCATCTCGTCGCCGTTAAAGTTGCTAAACGAGAAGCCCGTGCCCTCGCCGGTAAACTCGTTATACGGGATCACGGTGTCCTTCAGGCCACCGGTCTCGCGCACGATGGGCAGCGTACCGTAGCGCATGGCGATGATCTGCGACAGGCCGCAGGGCTCAAACTTCGAAGGCATCAGGAACATATCGGCGCCAGCGTACATGCGCTGCGACAGCGCCGGATCGAACTCGATGCGCGCGGCCATGGTGCCGGGGTACTTGTCCTGGAAGTAGCGCAGGCCGTCCTCGTAGTCGCGGTCGCCGGTACCCAGCACGGCCACCTGAACGCCGCCTGCCAGGATGCGGTCGAGCGCGTACATGACCAGGTCCATGCCCTTTTGGCGCGTCAGGCGCGTGACCATCACCATGAGCGGACGGTCGTCGCGAACCTCGAGCCCCAGTTCCTCCTGCAGCTTGGCCTTGCACACGGCCTTGCCGGAACGGTCCTCCACGGTGTAGTTGGCGGCAATGCGCTTGTCGGTCGCCGGATCAAAGCCCGCGACGTCGATGCCATTCAAAATGCCCTGCAGCGCATAGGAGCGCTCGCGCAGCACACCGTCCAGGCCCTCGCCAAACTCGGGCGTCTGGATCTCGTTGGCATAGGTGGGGCTCACCGTGGTAATGGCGTCGGCATAGCGAAGCGCGCCCAGCATGTAGTTGACGCTGCAAGCGTCGCAACGCAGCTGTGAGGCGGCCGCGGGAATATGCGCCACACCCAGGATGTCCTCCATCACGGTGTCGCTAAACTGGCCCTGGAACGCCACGTTGTGGATCGAGAACACGGTCTTGACGCGGTCGTACAGCGGCAGGCCCTGGTAGAACTCGCGTAAGAACACTGGTGCCAGCGCCGTCTGCCAGTCGTTGCAATGCAGGATGTCGCACTCAAAGCCGGCCGGCAGGTGCTGCAGGCTCTCGGTGATGGCCTTGGAGAAGAACGCGAAGCGCTCGCCGTCGTCAAAAAAGCCGTACGGATAGTCGCGCGCAAAGTAGCGCTCGTTGTCCACGAACATATAGGTGACGCCGTCGCGCTCGAGTTTCTCAAGCCCGCAGTACTCGTTTCGCCAGCCTAGGCTCACGTAAAAGTCGGCAAAGTGCTCCATCTGCGCCTTGTACTCGTCCTTGATGGTGGCGTACTTGGGCACCATCACGATAACCTCGGCGCCGGCGCGCACAAGCGCCGCAGGCAGCGAGCCCGCCACGTCACCCAGGCCACCGGTCTTTACAAACGGTGCGCACTCGGCCGAGGCAAACACGATCTGCATCTTTTTGCTGGAATCAGCCATATTGTCTCCCATGTTGCAATTCGAGAATAGCCGCCTGGCGCTAACCGGGCGGCTATTCTACATTTTACGAGCGATGTTGCGGTGCCAACGTTAACGTACGATGGTGGTGTCGGAAGTTAACGGAGCCTTGCCCAGCACCAGGATGTTCTCGGGCGTGCCGCGAAGCTCGGTGTTGGTGGGGACCACGTTGTTCTTGTCCAGAATGGCGTTCTCAACGCGTGCGCCGCTCTTGATGATGCAGCTCTGGTTGATGATCGAGTTGGTCACCGAAGCGCCTTCCTCGACCACGACGCCGCGCGACAGGATCGAGTTACGCACGGTGCCCTTGATGATGCAGCCGGCCGAGATGATCGAGTTGCACGCGTGGCTGCCGGTCGCATAGCGCGAAGGCGGCACGTCGTGAGCCTTGGTCAGGATCGGGCGCTCGGGGTCAAAGAGCTGATCGGCCACGGTCTGGTCGAGCAGGTCCATGCTGCGGCGGTACAGTGACTTCTCGCTAAACACGCCCACGACCTCGCCCTTGTACTCGTAGCTGCACACGTCGATGTTGCCAAAGTCGCCCTGAAGTGCCTCGAGTAGGTCCAGATAGTCGGCAGCCTGGTAGTGGTCGATGATCTCGAGCAGCGTATCGCGGTTGACGATGCAGCAGTCCATAGAGGCGTTGTCGCCGTACACGACGCCAGCGCTCACGCCCGTCAGGCGGCCGTTCTCGTTTATTTCGAGTTTGGTCTCGTCATCGACGTTGCGCGTGGCCTTGCAGTACACCACGGTCATCTGGGCGCCGGAGTTCTCGTGCGCGTCGATGATGGTGTTGAGATCCATGTTAAAGATGATGTTGGTGCCCATCATCACGACATAGGGCTTATCCGAGCGCTGGAACAGCGTCTTGTTGGAGATGATGTCGCGCAGCAGGAAGCGCATGCCACCCTTGGTGGTGCCATACGCGTTGCCGGGCACCATGAACAGGCCGCCCTTCTTGCGGTCCAAGCCCCAGTCCTTGCCCGAGCCCACGTGGTCGATCAGCGAGCGGTAGTTTCCCGGCATGACGACGCCGACGGTCTTAATGCCGGCATTCATCATGTTGGACAGCGGGAAGTCGATCAGGCGGTAGCGGCCCAAAAAAGGAACGGACGCGATGGGGCGGTCCTTGAGCAGCACGCTGCCGTAGGTCGAAGAGTAGTTAGCGGTGATATAACCGATGGCCTTGCGATTGATCATCGGATCATTCCCCCTTCCCGATAACGACGTCATTTCCAACGACGGCCGTATCCTTGGTGGTATCGACAGAGCCGAGCTTCACGCCCTCTTCGACCGTGGAGTTCTCGCCCAAAATTGCGCGGCAGATGTGCGCGCCGCTCTTAACGTGCGCACCCGGCAGCAGCACGGAGTCCTCGACCACGGCGCGTTCTTCGATGATGACATCGGTCGAAAGGATCGAGTGGCGAGCGGTGCCGTAAATCTTGCAGCCGTTGGAGACCAGGCAGTCGTCCAGGCGGCCGTCCGGGCCAATGTAGTGCGGCGGACGCGTGGTGATGTTGGACATGATGGGGAAGTGCTTGTCGAACAGATCGAACTCGGGGTTGTTGCCCAGCAGGTCCATCGAGGTCTCGTGGAAGCTGGCGATGGTGCCGACGTCCTTCCAAAAGCCGTGGAACTCGTAGCTGTACAGGCGCTTGCCCTCGCCGAGCAGCTTGGGGATGATGTCCTTGCCAAAGTCGTGGCTCGAGCGCTGGTCCAGAGCATCCTCCTCGAGCGCCTCGATCAGCACGTCTGCCGAGAAGATGTAGATGCCCATGGACGCGAGGTTCGAATCGGGCTTATCGGGCTTCTCGGTGAACTTGGTGATGCGGCCGTCCTCGGGATCGGTGGTCAGGATGCCAAAGCGGCTGGCCTCCTCCCACGGCACGGGCATAACGCTCACCGTGAGGTCGGCGTTGTTCTCAATGTGCGTCTTGAGCATCTTGCGGTAGTCCATGCGATACAGGTGATCGCCCGAAAGAATCAGGACGTACTTGGGGTCGTTAGCCTTGATGTAGTCGAGGTTCTGCGTAATGGCGTCGGCCGTGCCCGCATACCAGGCGCCACCGGTCTGCGTCTCGTACGGCGGCAGGATCGACACGCCGCCATCGCGGCTGTCCAGATCCCAAGCCTCGCCGGATCCCACGTAGGCATGCAGCAGGTAGGGGCGGTACTGCGTCAGAACGCCCACCGTGTCGATGCCCGAGTTGGAGCAGTTAGAGAGCGAAAAGTCTATAATGCGGAACTTGCCACCAAAGCTAACCGCCGGCTTAGCGATCTTTTGGGTGAGTGCCCCCAATCGGCTGCCCTGTCCTCCTGCGAGGAGCATCGCGATGCATTCTTTCTTACTCATCGATTTCTCCTTCTGTCATCGATGTTCCTAAACCCATTAGCGACGGGCGCGGCGCTCGGTCGCGCCCGTCGAGTAATGCCGTGCTGGCATAAGGGAGCTCGCGCGCCTTTACGCGTGCCAGATCTCGTCGCGGTACTCGCGAATGGTGCGGTCGCTCGAGAACCAGCCGGAGGAGGCAGTGTTGAGCAGGGCCTTGCGGTTCCAGGTCTCCTGGTCGCCATAGCTGCCGGTGAGCTTCTCCCACGCATCCACGTAGCTGCGGAAGTCTGCCATGACCAGGTCGGGGTCGTTGTTGTTCATGAGCTCGTTGTAGATGCTCTCGAAGTTGCCCGAAAGACCCGCAAAGGTGTTGTCCTTGAGCTCGTCCATCACGCGGCCCAGGCGGTCGCGATCGTTGTTGAGCGTATCCCAGGCAAAGTAGCTGTTCGACGCCCAAAGCTGCTCGACCTCGGGAGCGGTCAGGCCAAAGATGGCCTCGTTCTCGCGGCCGGCCAGGTCGGCGATCTCGATGTTGGCGCCGTCGAGGGTGCCCAGCGTAATGGCGCCGTTCATCATGAGCTTCATGTTGGACGTGCCCGAGGCCTCCTTGCCGGCCGTGGAGATCTGTTCCGAGATCTCGGCGGCAGGGTAGATGAGCTGGGCGTTGCTCACGCGGAAGTTGGGGATAAAGCAGACCTTCATGACCTCGTTGACGCGCGGGTCGTTGTTGATGACGTCGGCCACCGAGTTGATCAGGCGGATGGTCTCCTTGGCAAAGGTGTAGCTCGAGGCTGCCTTGCCGCTAAAGATGAAGGTCGTCGGCGTCACGTGGAAGTTGGGATCGGCGATGCGACGGTTGTAGATGTCCATCACCTTCATGATGTTCATGAGCTGGCGCTTGTAGGCATGGAAACGCTTAACCTGAACATCGAAGACGGTGTTGGGGTCAATGACCAGACCGGTCTCGGCCTTGACGTAAGCGGCCAGGCGCTCCTTGTTGGCGCGCTTGGAGGCACCCACGGCCTTCAGGAACTCGGTGTCGTCCTTAAACTCCTTGAGCTTCTCCAGCTCAAAGGCGTCCTTCAGCCAGCCATCGCCAATGGCCTCGGTCACGAGCTTGGCGTAGGTAGGGTTGGCCTCGGCAAAGAAGCGACGGTGCGAGATGCCGTTGGTCTTGTTGTTGAATTTCTCGGGCGTCAGGGCATAGAAGTCCTTGAGCACGATGTTCTTGATGATGTCAGAGTGGATCTTGGCCACGCCGTTGACGCTGTGGCTGCAGATCACAGACAGGTTGGCCATGCGAATCTCGCCGTCCCACAGGATGGCGGTCTGGCGCAGACGCTCCTGCCAGCCCTCCTGCGTGGTGTCGAACGACTCATGCCAACGACGGCTGATCTCGTCGATGATCTGGTACACGCGGGGGAGGAGCTTGGAGAACGTGCCGATGGGCCACTTCTCCAGAGCCTCGGGCAGGATGGTGTGGTTGGTGTAGCTCACGACCTGCGTCACGATGTTCCAAGCGTCATCCCACTCGAGCTTCTTCTCGTCGATGAGGATGCGCATGAGCTCGGGGCCGCACATGGCGGGGTGCGTGTCGTTGGTGTGGATGGCCACAAACTGCGGCAGCAGCTCCCAGTTCTCACCGTGCTCCTTCTCAAAGGTGTCGAGCAGGCTGTAGATGCCGGCCGAAACGAACAGGTACTCCTGCTTCAGGCGCAGCAGACGACCGTGCTCGCCGGCGTCGTTGGGGTAGAGGATGGCGCTGATGGCCTCGGCCTCGGCGCGCTCGGCGTCGGCCAGGGCGTAGTCGCCGCGGTTGAAGGCCTCAAGGTCAAAGTGCTCCTCGACCGGCTCGGCGGCCCAGACGCGCAGCTTGTTGACGGTCTCGCCGGCATAGCCCACTACGGGGATGTCGTAAGGAACGGCCAGGATATCCTGCGTGTCCACCGTGCGGTAGAATGTGCGGCCGTTCTCCTTAAAGCCCTCAACATGGCCACCAAGCTTAATGGTCACGGCCTTGTCCTGACGACGAACCTCCCAGGGATAGCCGTGGGTGAGCCACTCATCGGTGGCCTCGACCTGACTGCCGTTGACGATCTCCTGCTTAAACAGGCCGTAGCGGTAGCGCATGCCGTTGCCGTAGCCGGCAATGCCCTCGGCTGCCATGGAATCCAGGAAGCATGCGGCCAGACGGCCCAGGCCACCGTTGCCCAGCGCCGGATCGGGCTCCTGGTTCTCGATGACGGACAGATCAAAGCCCATGTCGTCGAGCGCCTCGGCGACCATGTCGCGCACACCAAAGTTGAGCAGGTAGTTGTCGAGCAGGCGGCCGATCAAAAACTCAATCGAGAAGTAGTACACGCGCTTCTTGCCCTCGGCGGTGACGCGGGCGTCGCTTTTGGTGGCAACGGTGCGTGCCTTCTCGGCCACGAGCTTGGCCAGGGCGTTAAAGCGGTCCAGGTCGCTGGCGGCCTCGACGCTCTTGCCGCTGATGCTCATGACGGCATCGCGATAGAGCTCGGTAAACTCCTGCTTGTTGTCGAAGATCTTATTCATACGTTCCTTCCCCCGGGATGTTTCTCCCGGAACGGTTATGGCTTGTATCCTACGCCCCTGCGGGGCGGGTAATTGCAGTGGTAACGCTTTTGTTACGCTTTCCTGGCAGGAGCCTTAACAGCGCCTGTCTTGGCCTTGGGAGCAGCCTTTTTAGCGGTTGCCTTCTTGGCCGTGGTGGACTTAGCCGAAGCCTTGGCAGCGGGCTTGGCAGCCTTCGCCTTGGCCTTAGCCGGAGCCTTCTTAGCAGCTGCAGGCTTGGGCTTCACCGAGGACGTGCGCTTTTTGGGCGCAGCTTTGGGCTCCTCAACCACCGGCGGCTTGTAGCTGCTGGGACCGCGGCGCTTAAGCACTACGCCTGCCAGGCCGGGCACCTTCATCTCGATGGAGTCCATCTGCCCGTTCCAGGGATAGGGCTCGCTCGAGCAGGTGTAGGGCTCTTCACCGGCGTATCCGCTGCCACCAAACTCGGGACGGTCAGAATCGAAGATGACTTCCCAGTCGCCCTCGCGCGGCACGCCCACGCGGAAGCTCTCGTAGCTCGCTGGGTCAAAGTTGATCAGGATCACCAGGTCGTCATCGACGTCCTCGCCCTGACGCACAAAGCTCACGATGGACTGCCTGGAGTTGTCCGCGTCAATCCAGGTAAAGCCGTCGTCGGTGTAGCCGCGCTCGTACAGGGCGGGCTCGGCGGTGTACAGGTGGTTGAGCGCCTTGATAAACGCCTGATGATGGCGGTGTGTCTCGTACTCCTCGGTCAGGAACCACTGGATGGACTCGTAGTAGCGCCACTCAATAAACTGTCCGATCTCGTTGCCCATAAAGTTGAGCTTGGCACCGGGGTGCGTCATTTGGTAGAAGGCCAGCGTGCGCAGGCCGGCAAACTGGCGCCACCAGTCGCCCGGCATCCGGCCAATGAGCGAGCACTTGCCGTGCACGACCTCGTCGTGGCTCAGCGGGCAAATAAAGTTCTCGGTAAAGGCGTACATGATGGAGAACGTGAGCAGGCCGTGGTTGCCGGGGCGCCACGGAAAATCGGTCTGCATGTAGTGCAGGGTGTCGTTCATCCAGCCCATGTCCCACTTGTAGTGGAAGCCCAGGCCGCCGTCCTGCGGCGGATAGGTCACGAGCGGCCACGCGGTGGACTCCTCGGCCATCATCATCACGTCGGGGTAGTGCGCCTCTACAGCGCAGTTGACCTGACGGATAAACGCGCTGGCGTCCAGGTCCTCCTCGGTACCGTACTTGTTGAACTTCTTTTGGCCGGGATCGTCAATGCCAAAGTTGAGGTACAGCATGCTGGACACGCCGTCCATGCGAATGCCGTCCACGTGGAAGTTTTCGAGCCAGTACAGCACGTTAGAAACCAGGAAGGAGCGGACCTCGCCACGGGCGAAGTCAAACTTGTGCGTTCCCCAGTTGGGGTGAATCTCGTGCTCAAACAGCATGTGGCCATTAAAGGTGGCAAGGCCGTGGGCGTCGGCGCAAAAACCGCCGGGCACCCAGTCCATAATCACGCCGATACCTGCCTCGTGGCATGCATCGATAAAGTGCATGAGCTGCTGCGGGTTGCCGTAACGCGACGTGGCGGCGTAGTAGCCTGTCGTCTGGTAGCCCCAGGAGCCATCGAAGGGATGCTCCATAAGCGGCATGACCTCGATATGCGTGTAGCCCATGTCGCGCACGTAGTCCACGAGCTCCACCGACAGGTCGTCGTAGGTATAGAACTCGCCGCGCTGCGCGGGGAAGGGATCCATGGGGCCGGGGTAGTTGCCGTACTCGTCGGGCTCGCCCTGCGGCGCGTCGCCGTGGCGCTTCCACGAGCCAATATGCACCTCGTAGATGTTAAGGGGCTGCGACATGTGGTTATGGCTGGCGCGGCGCTTGAGCCATGCGGCGTCGTTCCACTTGTAGCCATCGAGAGTCCACAGCACGCTCGCGGTACCCGGAGGGCACTCGGCCTTAAAGGCGTACGGATCTGCCTTGTAGAGCTTTTCGCCCTCGTTGGTCTCGATGAGATATTTATAGAGCTGGCCCTGCTCGGCGCCAGGAATAAAGCCTTCCCAAATAGCGCTCGTATGCACGGGTACCAGCGGGTTGGCATCCTCATTCCAGTCGTTAAATTCGCCAATGACATGGACACTCTTTACGTCGGGCGCCCAAACGCAAAAGCGCCAGCCGCGCGTACGGTTCTGCGTGTCGGGATGCGCGCCCATCTTTTCCCAGCTGCGCTCCCACATACCAATGCCAAACAGGTAGACATCGTCCTTGGAGAGCTCCGGTGCGTGCGGAGCCGGTTTGCGGGTTGCGGGCTTTTTAGCCGTTGGCTTTAGCTTTGTATCGCTCACGTTTGATCCCATCATGACGCGGCAGCGTGTTGCCTTGGTGACTAGATGCGAAAGGTCCAAGGCTGCACGAATCGAAGGGACGGCGATAGTTCTATGATTCGTTCCACCTCGCGTGCTCGGTGGAACTTTCGGCACAAAATAAGATAGCACCTGTACGTTACTTTTATGAACGAAAGAGGATTTGCGGTGGCGTTTAATCGGTAAGCGCCATGTTTATACCACTTGCAGAATTGCCGTGGTAAAACTCTTGACAGTTTTACCAATTAGGGTTTCAAGATAGTTGGGTTGACGTTTGGTAAAACGTTTTTAGCAGGTTGTTTACCATTTGACATCGAAAGGTACGTTTATGTTCCAGACCGCCGCTCCCAATGCCGCTTTTATTTTCGATTGCGACGGAACACTGGTTAATAGCACCCCGGTTTGGGCCTATGCGCAGCCCGAGTTATTGCACCGCCACGGTGTTGACGTGACGGTCGACGATTTTGCCCAGTTTGAGCATTTGTCGCTCGAGGACGAGTGCCAGGCCTACCACGACACCTGGGGTATTGGAGCGAATGGCGAGGAGCTGTATCGCGAGCTGAGCGACATTCTGATCGATGGCTACTCTAAGGTGCCGCCACGCGAGGGTCTGCTGACGTTTTTGGAGCAGGCGAAGGCGGCCGGTATTGCCATGTGCGTTGCCACGTCCACGCCGGCCGAGCTGGTGCAGTCCGCGCTCGCTGGTGCCGGGCTCGACGCTTACATGGAGTTTGTTACCACGACGGGCGAGGCGGGACGCTCCAAGCAGTTCCCCGATGTGTACGAGCTGGCGCTGCGCCGTCTGGAGGGGCGCCATGGACACCAGTTTGACCGCGCATGGGTGTTTGAGGACGCGGTTTTTGGCCTAAAGAGCTCTGGGGTCGCCGGCTTTAAGCGCGTGGGCATCTATGACCCGCACGGCCGTATGAAGCGCGACGACGTACGCGCCAACTGCGATATCTTTATCGATGGCTATGAGGACCTGGATCTGGTCCGCGTGCTTTCGTTTGAGGGATAGGCGAGGGCTGTGGCTTGCAAGGTATTAGTGGTCTGCGGCTCGCCCGTGGTGGCGAGCGCGGATCTGTTGCGTAGGCTAGCAGGGGAGTGCGACCACGTTGTCGCCGTGGACCGCGGACTCGATGCGTTGCTGGGCGCCGGCCTGAGCTGCGACGTATATGTGGGGGATGCCGACACGGTGAGCGATGCAGGTCGCGCGCTGGTCGATGCCGCCACCGATTTTGAAGTTGAGCGCCACGATCCGTACAAGGACTATACCGATCTGGCGCTGGCGCTCGATTCCGTCCGACGCCGCTGGCCGGTTGCCGAAGTAGTTGCGACTTGCGCCACCGGCGGCCGCCCCGATATGGCCCTAAGCGTCCTAGGCCTATTATCCAACTACAAAGATGCTCCCGTCTGGATTGCCGAGGACAAGGTAGTCTCCCACATCCTTCGCGCAGGCGAATCGTGGGCCATCGAAGGCGCCGAGGGCAAGACGTTCTCCATCATCGCCATTGCCCCCAACACCGAGGTAAGCGAACACGGCCTAGAATGGGAGCTAGATCACGCCCCCCTGGGCTTGTTAGCCGACACGGGCATTAGCAACGTCGTCAGGTCAACAGCCACGATTCAAGTCCACACCGGCATCGCCATCGCTTTTCTATATCAATAGGCATTTAGAGTCTGGCTCAAAAAAGTCCTTGCACGCCGTGCCAACTTCCCCTATAGTATCTCCACGTCACGGGGGCGTAGCTCAGCTGGGAGAGCGCTTGACTGGCAGTCAAGAGGTCAGGGGTTCGATCCCCCTCGTCTCCACCATCGTGAATGCAAAGGTCTTCGGTATTTCGAAGGCCTTTTTTCATATGAAACACCACACGCCACAAACCCCACCTACGCCAACAAAAAGTTGCACAATTTATTTCCCATGTCTGTACATAGTTTGTTATCCAAACGCAATTACCAGTGCAGCTCGCTGCTCCAGTTTGGCTTCAGGAACGCACCTAATTATTGCCAGCACCCCAATAACCTGCGCCAACGTGAACAACATCCCAAAACAACCCCCTTAATCACGTCAAATGAACGATATGTTGTCCAACGCAGCCCAAATCAGTTTCACTAACAGCTTGTGCTAGGATACCTAACGTTACATGAGTTCAACTGTGCTCACGGCTCCAGCAAGTCATAAAGCGCAGGGTTGATCAGCATCCGGCCGTAACGGCGGTGCCAGAAACACCACGAGCTCCAATATCGATTGTCATGTGCGATTTTGCACTTGCTTTGTGGCTATTTATAAGCTCGCCATAGGCTGTGCAATATATTCTCATGACAAACCGCAGCAGTATTCAGCTGTTTGCGTGCGGACCACTTTTGAACTCTCTTGACTGGTTCGCACGCAGTCAGCTGAGGTTGCTGGCATTCTTGCGATACGTGCCTGTGACCTCAGCGCTGCTTGTATACATACCGTTCACGGTGGGGCAGAGCCACGTGCTTGTCTGACTGGGCTCAGGGTTTGAATATGGGGCGCCTTTGCGCACAAGCGCTCTGGCGTAGCCATACCCAAACCCCGTGAGCCACACGTAAGACAGCAAGGGGGTGGTACTCGTGTGGTATGTGATCCAGGTCATTAACGGTCGCGAAGACGTAATGCGCGAGCGCATCGAGCATATGGTGCCGGCAAGCGCCATGCAGGAGCTCTTTTATCCCCAATTTCAAACCGAGATCAAGGTACACGGCGAATGGGTCAATACGACCAAGCCGCTGTTCCCCGGTTATCTTATCTGCGACACGGCAGATCCCCGTACCGTGCAACAGTATCTGCTTCGCGTGGACGACTTTGCCCGGGTGCTATCCCAGGACGGTCAGTTTGTGCCGCTGGCAAAAGAAGAGGTCCAGCTTATTGGCAGCTTTACGCATAGGGGAGACCGCGTTGTGCCCATGAGCGAGGCCCTAAAAAACGGTGATCAGGTCGTAGTGACGGCAGGTCCACTGCTGGGCCACGAAGGCCTTATCAAAACCATTAACAGACGCAAAAACACTGCTTATTTGGAGCTCGACCTGTGCGGTCGACGCGTGACTACGCGCGTTGGTCTTGCCGTGCTTTCGGCCGAGCAGCGTGTAACGCGAAACCTTAAAAAGGCGATCGCTTAGCTGCAGACGGTCGCTATTCAGAACAGGGAGGATCCCCGACCCGGGGACGAAGTGTTGGAAGAGAACGTGTCGGATAAAACTCAATATACAACGGATGCGCCCGCAGGGGCGGCACTGATTGCTCAGGCCATGGACCGGCGCGAGGGCGTCGGCCGTTACAAGGCCATGCAATCCATCGTGGACTGGGATCGTTCGCGCCTGGCCTACCGCGCCGTTAAGCGCGCCTTTGACATCGTGTTCAGCGGCTGCGTGCTGGCCGTCATAGCCGTACCCAGCCTTGTGCTTGCCGCGGCCATCCGCCTAGAGAGTGAGGGCAACCCCTTCTACAGCCAGATCCGCGTTGGTCAGACCTGCCCCGACGGCAGCCTGTCAACCTTCCGCATGTGGAAGTTCCGCTCCATGTACAGGGACGCCGACGAGCGCCTCGCCGAGCTCAAGGAGCAAAACGAGATCGCCGGCGCCATGTTCAAAATGAAGGAGGACCCCCGCGTCACCAAGATCGGGAAGTTCATCCGCAAGCACTCCATCGACGAGTTCCCGCAGTTCCTGAATGTGTTTCTGGGTCAGATGTCCGTGGTTGGCCCCAGACCGCCGCTGCCGAATGAGGTCGCGGAGTACACCGAGTACGACCTGCAACGTTTGGCCGTGAAGCCCGGCATCACCGGCTGGTGGCAGGTTACCGATCGTAACTCAACTGGTTTCGACGGCATGGTCCGCCGTGATCTCGAGTACATAGCCAGGCGCGGAATTGTCACTGACCTCAAGATCGTCTTCCTCACGGTTCTGGAGGTCTTCAACGGGAGCGATGCGTACTAATGCAGCATGTTTTCATCATCGGATCCAAGGGGATTCCGGCAAACTACGGCGGCTACGAGACGTTCGTGGAGAAGCTGACCGAGAATCAGGTTTCGCCTGACATCAAATATCACGTGGCGTGCGCCGTGGATTCCGCCGAGCAAGTCGGCGAGTTCGAGCACAACGGGGCGCACTGCTTCAACGTGCTGCGCAGGCCTGTCGGTGCCGCGAGGGCGATCTTCTACGACATCGACGCCCTCAAGTGGTGCATCGCCTACATTGAGGAGAACCGAGTCCAGCACCCCATCGTCTACGTGCTGGCCTGTCGCATCGGGCCGTTCTTCGGCAGGTACGTGAACAGGATCCACGCCCTTGGCGGCAAGGTCCTCGTGAACCCCGACGGGCACGAATGGAAGCGCGCCAAGTGGAGCGCGCCCGTCCGCAAGTACTGGAAGGTCTCGGAACGCGGGATGGTCAAGCACGCCGACCTGATGGTGTGCGACTCCAAGAACATCGAGAAGTACATTCGAGGGGAGTATGCCGACCTGGACCCCGAGACGACTTTCATCGCCTACGGGGCCGACATCAGGCACTCCGCGCTCGCTGACGACGACCCCAAGTTCACCGGATGGCTCTCCGAGAAGGGCCTCGAGCCCTACGGCTACTACCTGGTTGTGGGACGCTTCGTGCCTGAGAACAACTACGAGACCATGATTCGGGAGTTCATGGCTTCCGACTCCAAGCGGGATTTCGCGCTCGTGACGGGAGTGGACGACTCCTTCCTCGCAGAGCTCGAGCGGAAGACGCACTTCAAGTCCGACCCACGCATCAAGTTCGTGGGAACCGTCTACGACCAGGAGCTCCTAAAGAAGATTCGTGAGCAGGCTTACGGCTACTTCCACGGCCATGAGGTCGGGGGCACCAACCCGAGCCTCCTGGAGGCGCTGGCATCCACGCGCCTTAACCTCCTTCTCGACGTCGGCTTCAACCGCGAGGTCGCCGAGGACTCGGCTCTGTATTGGAGTAAGGGATCCGGAGACCTGGCTGAACTTATTAACCGTGCGGACATGATGGACTCAAACTCGATCGAGGAGCTCGATACGGCCTCGACTTCCGTTATCCGCGACCGGTATTCGTGGCGGTCCATCACCGACAGCTATGAAGAACTTTTCCTCGGAAGGTAATAGTGCCATGAAGGGCATCATCCTCGCCGGCGGGTCCGGTACGCGCCTGTACCCGCTCACGCTCGTGACCTCCAAGCAGCTGCTGCCGGTCTACGACAAGCCCATGATCTACTACCCGCTGTCCACCCTCATGCTGGCGGGCATCCGCGACATCCTGGTCATCTCCACGCCGACCGACCTCCCCAACTTCGAGCGCCTGCTCGGGGACGGCTCGCGCTACGGCGTGAACCTCTCCTACGCGGAGCAGCCCAGCCCGGACGGCCTGGCGCAGGCGTTCACCATCGGCGAGGAGTTCATCGCCGGCGAGCCGTGCGCGCTGGTGCTCGGCGACAACATCTTCTACGGCAACGGCCTGTCGCGCCACCTGACGCGCGCCGTGCAGAACGCCGAGTCGGGCCGCGCCACGGTCTTCGGCTACCACGTGGACGACCCCGAGCGCTTTGGCGTCGTGGAGTTCGACCGCGAGGGCCGTGCCGTCTCCATCGAGGAGAAGCCCGCCGAGCCCAAGAGCTCCTACGCCGTCACCGGCCTGTACTTCTACCCGGGCGACGTGGCCGCCAAGGCGCATGGGGTGGAGCCCTCCGCCCGCGGCGAGCTGGAGATCACCGACCTCAACCGGATGTACCTGGAGGAGGGGACGCTGTCCGTCGTCACCCTCGGCCGCGGCTACGCGTGGCTCGACACCGGCACCATGGAGAGCCTCCACGAGGCCGCGGAGTTCGTCCGCGCCGTGGAGCACTCCCAGGACCTGCCCGTGTCCGTGCCCGAGGAGATCGCCTGGGAGAACGGCTGGATCACGACCGCGGAGCTGGAGGAGGCCGCGGAGGCCTACGGCAAGTCGGTCTACGGCCGGCACCTGAAGAAGGTCGCCGCCGGCGAGATCGTCAACAGCCCGCGCGAGTACTAATTCAATCCAATGGGAGATAGAAACCTGTCTGAAGAGCTCTTCGAGCCCAGGAACATCATCGTCACGGGCGGCTGCGGCTTCATCGGCAGCAACTTCGTGCACTACGTCGTGGACAACCACCCCGGCGTCCACGTCACCGTCCTGGACAAGCTGACCTACGCCGGCAACCCCGAGAACATCGCCGGGCTGCCCTCCGACCGCGTGGAGCTCGTCGTGGGCGACATCTGCGACGCCGCGCTGCTCGATGAGTTGGTGCCGGGCCACGACGCCATCGTGCACTACGCCGCCGAGAGCCACAACGACAACTCCATCGCCGACCCGGAGCCGTTCCTGCGCACCAACGTCGAGGGAACCTTCCGCCTGCTGGAGGCCGTCCGCAAATACGGCGTCCGCTACCACCACGTCTCCACCGACGAGGTCTACGGCGACCTTGCGCTCGACGACCCGGCGAAGTTCACCGAGGAGACGCCGTATCACCCGAGCAGCCCGTACTCGAGCACCAAGGCGTCCTCCGACATGCTCGTCCGAGCGTGGACCCGCACCTACGGGCTTCGCACCACGATCTCCAACTGCTTCAACAACTACGGCCCCTACCAGCACGTGGAGAAGTTCATCCCCAGGCAGATCACCAACATCGTCGACGGCGTGCGCCCCAAGCTCTACGGCCGCGGCGAGAACGTCCGCGACTGGATCCACACCGAGGACCACTCCAGCGCCGTCTGGGACATCCTCACCAAGGGCCGCATGGGGGAGACCTACCTCATCGGAGCCGACGGGGAGAGGAACAACATCACCGTGCTGCGCATGATCCTCGAGGCCATGGGGCGCGACCCCGAGGACTTCGACTGGGTCGCAGACCGCCCCGGACACGACCGCCGCTACGCCATCGACAGCACGAAGCTCCGGCGCGAGCTGGGCTGGAGGCCGGCCCACACCGACTTCGCCGGGGGGCTCAGGGCCACCATCGACTGGTACGTCGCCAACGAGTCCTGGTGGCGCCCGGCCAAGGAGGCCACCGAGGCGCGCTACCGCGCCCAGGGGCAGTAGGCCGGACCCCGGCGAACCGCACCGCGGGGCGCCCGCGCGGGGATGCAGGGCATGGGGATGATCCTGCG
>NZ_QSUU01000006.1:0-115322 GCF_003439125.1 Collinsella sp. OM04-5
ATACGGGTGCATCATCGACGTCTTCAATACAGAAGATATCAGTGCGGAATGTTTTTAAGGGGATGCCCCTGGGTGGCCCTATGGTAACGTGACTAGCGATGTCTACAGGGACCCACGCTTTGAAGGGGCGCCGGGCTGAAATTATGGCCTTTTATTGGTAGGGGCTCTTGCTAGGCTGGAGCCCTTACTAGAGGCAGGCCTCGGCGATGCGGCGTTTGAGTTCGTCGATGCCGGTGCCGGTTTGGGAGCTTGTGATGATTACGTTCTCGGCCGGGACGTTGAGCTGCTTTTTGATGGCTGCTGACTGGCGGGCCTGCTGGGTGCGGCTGAGCTTGTCGGCTTTGGTGAGGCAGACGATAAAGTTGAACTCGTTGCCTTGCAGGTAGTCGATCATGTCATGATCGAGCTTGCTGGGGTCGTGACGAATGTCAACCAGTGATACAACCAGGTTAAAGCTGCGCTCGGAGTCAAAGAAGTCGCCGATAAGCTCGGCCCAGCGATCGCGCTCAGCTTTGGAGCGACGGGCGAAACCGTAACCCGGCAGGTCGACAAAATGCACGTCATCGGCCTCAAAGTAGTTGATGTTGCTCGTTTTGCCCGGCGTACTCGAAACCTTGACCAGGTTCTTGCGGCCAAAAAGCTTGTTCATAATCGACGACTTGCCCACGTTGGAGCGGCCGACAAAGCTCACCTCGGGGCAGGTGGACTCGGGAATCTGCGAAACCTTGCCATAGCTGGCGACGAACTTGGCAAGCTGATAGTTAATGGAATCGGCCATGGACACTCCTTGGTCGTAGGTTTTTACAAAACGGGCGCGCTATTGCGCGGCGGCAATACGACGAACGATGTCAAGCGTGATGCCGCTCGCGGTGCGAGCGTACTCATCCAGATCGAACTCGCGCTCACAAAACGCGTCATATGCCTCGTCACAATTATCGCTGATAGCGCGCAGCACCAGGCAATCGACACCATTCTTGGCCGCGATGTGCGCAATTGCCGCGCCCTCCATCTCGACGCAATCGGCATGCGTGGCCTCAATCGCAGCGTTACGCATGGCGTCACCCGTAACAAAGCGGTCACCCGTGGCGATAGTGCCACACAGGAACTGCTTGGGGTCCTTCTCCGCAGAAGTCTCCTCCGTCGAGGCATCCACAAATCCATGCTCGGCAAGCACGGCGGCAGCAACATCAACCAACGCCGGCGTCGAGACAAACTCCTCGAGCCCCGGCGCCGACTCGGCAATGAGTGCCGTGTCAGTATCCAGATAGCGCAGGCACTTGCCAATAATCACGTCGTTAATATGGAGCTTAGGGTTTAGGCCGCCCGCGATACCCGAAAACACAACTGCCCGCGGGGCGTATTTGCTGATGAGATGCTGCGTTGCGGCGGCGGCATTCACGGTGCCCATGCCAGCGGTCGTGGCGACTACTGTCAGACCGTCAAGCTCGCCGCTTACAACGGTCAAGCCCGCCTCTTGCGACACATGAGCGCCGTTCAGTTCTTCTTTAATCTGCGTAACCTCTTTTTCGAGTGCGCCTATGATCGCGATGGTTGCCATGCCATCCCCCCAAATTCGTGCAAATTGCTTATCCACGGTATGGTACCAGCATTTTGGTTCTTTCACTTTTTACGAAGTCGCTAGGCCAACGAGGACCGCACATCATAGAGCGCCTTTGCAATCGCAGCCGTAACCTCGCTCGAGCGATCGCTCCACGGCATCGACGTCATGACGCTCATAACATAGCTATGGCCGTCGACGTCGATCAGTCCGGCATCGCATGTCGAATAGCAACCGTCCTCGCTGATCCAACCCGCCTTGTTGCGCACCAAGACCTGATCGTCCGCAATGCCATCGCGAATAAACGATCGGGTCGTAGAGGTCAGAAGGCCCGACAGCCATTGCGACGTCTCGGTGTCACAGCTCAAATACTCACTCATCTCGCACCACAACTTGGCCGAGGTGCGCGGGCAGTAGGTCGGAAAATCACTCATCGGATCCAGTGCCGTTTCGTTATCAACACCCAGGTTGGCAATCCAATCCTCATAGCCATCATGGTCAAACGCCGCGCGTAACGCGATAAACGAATCGTTGTCCGAGTTGACGACGGCATTCTCGATAAGGTCGCGTACCGTCTGCCAGCCCATGCTGTAACCACCATACGTGGCTAAAGCCCAATCGAGCGACACCTGCCCCGATTCGACCAACGTCTCGCAAATATAGAGCGCATACAGCGCCTTGTAACTGCTCGCTCCATACACCGCGACATCGGCGTTATACGTCACGCCCCTACCGCTCGATAGGTCGTAGAACACTACGCCTACGTCGCCCAGCTCCTGCGCCCGACTCAGGGCATCCTGGAGCGAGGTAAGGCTCTGATCCTCCAAGGTAGGAGTCTTGTTATCCACCAACGAGAAGGTTTGAACGGTATCACCCGAAGGGATATCGTTGAAGTCCGCCTTCGAAAGTCTCGTCTTGAGATCTGCCGTCGACAGAGCTTGATCTGCCGACGCTTTGGACTTTGAAACCTTCTCGTTTTGCAGCTGTACCGTTGACGCATCTGAGCGCACCGTTCGCTCCAAGGCGTGGGTTTTAACGGCAATTCCGAGGATAAAAACCGCTAACGCTAGCATTCCTATGGCGGCAATCTTCGCCCCGCGAAAGCGAGCGTCGGCAAGGCCGCGCGAAGACATGCCCTTCGTCTCATATCTGCTGCCATGCTGCGGCACATACTCGTCCCGCGATTTGCCCTTTCGCACGTGGTCTCCTGATTGTGCCCGTTCATATACGAGCAGCATAATACTGAGCAGCCATTTCTTTCCCAAATTGTTTGACACCGTTTAAGGCGTCTTTAAAGAAACCACAGGCGTATTTATCCAAATGGCACGATTCTGTTGCGCATCTCTGCCCAAAACGCAGTTGCGGTGAAATAGTTCCTGTTTGGACGGCATAGGCCGATACACAAGAACTATTCCACCGCAACTTGACGGGGCTCTTTAGCGATCAACTATGTGCCCGGGGCACTCATTTAAGTCTGTCCCCAATGAGTGCTGCTAGCCGATGGCGTTTTTGAGTTCCGCACGGCGCTTTTTCATGCCGGCCATGACGGCGTTGCGCAGCTCGGGCATGCGCGCGGTATCCATCTGGGGCACGCCCTCGAGCTTATAGGGAATACCCAGTTGCTCGTACTTGACGACACCCATCGTGTGATACGGCAGCATTTCCAGGCCCACCACGTTGTGCCATGGAGCGATCAGGCGACCGAGCTTCTCGCATTCCTCCGCCGTGTCGGTGATACCCGGCACCACCACATGGCGAATAACAACCTTAATCTTGCGACGGGCAAGCTCATCGCCAAACGCCAGGATGCGCGCAGGATCGCAACCGGTCAGCTTTTTATGCTCAACCGGATCGGCATGCTTGATGTCGAGCAGCACCATATCGGTCTCGTTGAGAACAGCATCGAACTTCTCCGGATGCTTGGGATCAAATGCATAGCCACAGCTGTCTAGGCAGGTGTGTACGCGGCCATCGGGGTTGTTGTGCATCACACGGAACAGGTCGGCCAAAAACTCGGGCTGCAGGAGCGGTTCGCCGCCCGAAACGGTAATGCCGCCGCTACGGTAGAACTCATGGTTGCTCTGGAACTCGTCCATGAGATGCTCGACGGTCACCATCGTGCCACCGTTAACAGACCAGGTATCGGGATTGTGGCAATACGCGCAGCGCATGGGACAGCCCTGAACAAACACCACAAAGCGGATGCCGGGACCGTCGACCGTACCCATCGTCTCAATCGAATGCACGCGGCCCAGGGCAAACGCAGAGTCCTCGGGACGAGCGTCCACACCCTCGAGCGTCATCTCAGCCATTCCCGCTACCTTGCCTCTCATTGGTTTTAGCTACATAAATGTCAGAGCCATTCTAGCCCATACGCATGATGGCAAAACGGTTTAGGGGTCAATTAGGTCGTCCTATTTTACTTCACGCAAAAGCGGCGGGAAGGTTGTCACAACCCGCCCGTCGCCGAGGCAATAGAAATCGATAGACGCCAGGCCTTACGCCTTAAGCGTGAGCACCGCACCGAAGGCGGTCGGGCCGCAATGGCTCGAGATGACACCGCCAACCTGAGTCCAGGTAATATCCTTAAAGCCCAGGTCATGCGCATAGACCTCCATGTCGTCGCGCAGCTCCTGGGAAAGGCCCACCGAATACGCCAGGCCAATGTGCGAGTAGTCGATCTCGCCCTTGGCAACCATGTGGTCAATAAAGGCGCGGGCGCACTTGAGCATAGAGCCGCGGAACTTCTTAGTCGCCACGAACTTGCCGCCCGTCACCTCAATGCAGGGCTTAATCTTGAGCAGATGGGCGCCTAGGAACGCGACGTTGGACAAGCGACCGCCCGCCTTAAGGAAGGCAAGGTCCGTAGGAACAAAGCCCAACAGCACGCGGTCCATGACGGAGTTCGTAAATGCAAAGATCTCGTCGACGGTGGCATCGGGGTGAGCCTCGATGTATTTGGCGGTCTCGACGACAACGAGCGACTGGCCCACCGAGACAAAGCGCGTGTCCATGGAGAACACGTAGTCGCGCCCCTGGGCCGCAATCTTTGAGGACTGATGCGAGCAGGTCGTGGCCTCGGAATACGCGAGATGCAGAATAGTCGCGTCGGGCTGCTCGGCGTGAATGCGGTCGTACACACGGGAGAAATCTGCCGGTGCGCAGCCACTGGTCTTGGGCATCACGCCAAACTCGTTGCAGCGCGAATAAATCTCGAGCGGATCGATCGAGCCGTCCTCGACGGTCTCGTCACCAATCGTGACATGCATGGGCACGCGCACGATGCCGTAGCGTTCGCAGAGCTCTGGCGTCACATCCGAACCAGATTCAACCACGATTACGTACTTGCCCATTCTTATCACGACCCATCTCGACATTGGTTTTTCAATACATGGCACGCGCCGCCGCACTGTTGCACAACGGCGTCCAAGCGCCAAAGAGACGCCGTCCCTTGCACATAACAAAGGACAGCGTCTCCCTGGAAAACTCCGTGCTTGGCTGAGATTTTACACGGTTTATAAATGAGTGTTACTTATCCCGCAAACGGTAGCTATACGCGATAAACGGTAGTTCGCTGCGGCAACTGCAACACATTCCGCCCAGCAAGTCCAATCGTGCCTCACGCATGGTTAATGCGCGAGGCGGTAGAAATCCATCGACGCCGCACTCTCGGCATGCAACCCCATCGCCGGAACCGCCGGCGAATAGGTACGGCTCGTAAGTGCCGCCTCGCCGCCATTTGCAAAAATCTCGACCATCGTAGTGTCCGAAAGCACGCGCAGGTCGCGAAGCTCGCTGAGCTCGATCGACCTCTGGTCGCGCCCATAGCCTTCGTCACCCATGTCGAGGGTAAGCATCCCGTCTGCATAGCGCACAAAGACACCCTTGCGGATTTCGAGCTCGACCATCTTGGCGCCCTCACAGGAAACCACAACATCAAACAGGCGGCCCGGCTCCTCAACGGTTTCACCGCCTGTCGCGCGAACGCAGTCGCCGCGCATCCTCTCAATCTCGTGCGCCGGCTGCTGGCAGAGCTTACCATCGCGCATGCTCAGCTCTCGCGGCACCGTCAACGCGCACTGCCACCCGCGCGCCACCGTCGGGTTTTCTGCCGTCGCGTCGGGGCAACCCGACCATCCGATCATCAAACGCCGGCCTGCAGCATCCTCAAAGGACTGCGGAGCATAGAAATCAAAACCGGCATCGACCATCGGGGGCATGCCCTGCCCGACGATTTTAAAGCTCGGCGCCTCCCAATCGGCCTCGATGGAGAACCACACGCACTGATGCGGATTGCGGTAACGCCATCCATCGGCAGGCACACCCTGCGGACAGCAAACGAGAATAAGCTCACCATCGAGCTCGAACAGATCGGGGCACTCCCACATAAAGCCAAACTTCTCGCCCAGCTCAATACGCGTCGCATAGTTCCAGTCCTCTAGATCGCGCGAGGTATAGACAAGCACGCAGCCGCGATCGTCTTTCGTACGAGCGCCCAGAACCATGTAGTAGATACCGTCGTGCTCAAGGATCTTGGGGTCGCGCACGTGCGTACCGATATCGTCGGGGTAATCGACCGGTCCAACAGCTATGCACTTCTCGCCCAATTCGTCGGGATTCTCGGCAACCATATGAATCTGGTTTTGCTCACGACCCGTCAACACGTAGTCGTAATCATCGCGGTCAAAATGCTTGACGTTGCCGGTATAGAAGTAGTGAATCTTGCCATCGCGTACAAAGGCAGAACCAGAATACGCTCCGTTCGAATCCAAATCGGAATCGGGGAACAGCACGGAGCCATGATTCTCGTACGTCACAAAATCCTTTGTCGTCAGATGGTTCCAAAGCACTGGACCGCCATGCGCAGCATCGAACGGATCGTATTGATGATAGATGTGATACGTATCACCAATCTGAACCAAACCGTTGGGGTCGTTGAGCCAGCCAAGCTCAGGCTCCACATGGAACAGGAGCCTATCGGGGTCGGACGCGATGCGACCAGCCGTCTCATCCTGTCCGGCACGCCACTGCTCATAGTCCGCGCGTGTCACCTTATTTTTTTGATTAAACATCGCCATTGACTTTCTCGTCTATAGGGAAGGACGCTCGACTCGCACGAGCCGAGCGCCCTTCCTCAAATGGACTTATCCGCACATTACGCTGAACGGCTCAACTAGAAGCTGACATCGAAGCCAGCACCAGCGCCCTCTTCATCGGTGGTCGGAACGCCCTTTGCCTTGTTGTAGGCAAAGATCAAGACGATCGGCACGATAAAGGCGATGAGATTACCAGCCACATACCACACGAGAGTCTCGGGCGTAACGATGAGCAGGCCAAGCACACCGGTCAGACCCTGACCGATGGCGCGCACCTCAAAGAACTTCACGAAGGCACCGCCGCAGCCTGCACCGATGCATGCGCAGATGAACGGAATGATCGAATAGCGCATGTTTGCAGCGAAGATAGCGGGCTCGGAGATACCGACCAGCGTCGGAATAAAGGACGACATGCAGATGTTGCGCTCTTTGGAGTGCTTCTTGTGAATGAGGTACATGCCGATGGCGCCGCCGCCCTGGGCGATGATGGAGACCGACCAGATGGCCTGGATGTAGTTGAAGCCAGTCGTGGCAACGAGGTTTGCCTCGATACCCTGGATGAACTGATGCGTACCGGTAACGACGAGCGGCTGCAGGAACGCGGCGAAGACAAAGGCACCAAAGACGCCCATCCTGTTGTACAGGACATCGATTACGCCAGCGAGGACGTCGCCGATCAGGTTGCCGAGCGGGCCGAACACGGTGAACAGGGCAACGTTAGCAAGAATCAGGGTAACGGTCGGGACAAAGACAAACGAGACGACCTCGGGGATGTACTTCTGGGCAATCTTTTCGACCTTGGCCATAAACCAGGCAGTCAGGATTGCAGGGAACACGCCGCCCTGGAAAGCAACCATGGGGATGGAGAGCGGACCGAAGTTCCAGTACTCAGCACCCGTCGGGTCCATAACGAACGTGTTACGGTTCATAAGACTCGGGTGAACCATGACGATACCGACGAGGATGCCCAGGATCGGGTTGCCGCCAAAACGCTTGACCGCGCTATACATAACCAGGACAGGCAGGTAGTCAAAGGTGGTGGCGATAATGGCAAAGAAGCTTGCGAGGTTCTTGAGGAACTCGCTGTGATCGGCGAGGCTGCCCTCCATGCCGAAGAGGCCGTTGGCAACGATCAGCGACTTAAGGCCGATGATGATTGCAGCGCCGACGAAGGCGGGAATGATGGGGATAAAGATGTCCGAGAATACCTTGAGGACCGAGAAGAACTTGCCCTTCTTGTCCGCCTCGGCGCCCTTGACCTCGGAAGCGCTGATCTCCTTAACGCCCGTCAGAGCCATAAACTTATCGTAAACCTTGTTGACGGTACCGGTACCGAAGATGATCATGAGCTGGCCGCTGTTGTACAGCACGCCCTTGACGCCATCGATGTTCTCGAGCTCGGCCTTGTTGTATTTGCTCGTATCCTTGAGCACCAGACGCAGACGGGTCACGCAATGCGTGGCGCCCTCGATGTTCTCCAGTCCGCCGACGTTGTCGACGACTTGCTGGGACACTGCCTTGTAGTCCATGTTCCTCTCCATTCCTTTTCTAAATCATAAAACGGTTCGTTGCCGCTACAGAGACGCGATCGTTGCGTTTGCGCACTTGAGCGCACCGTCGGTGACGGTAAGCGCCACACCCTGGCCCTGCTTGTTGCAGAAGCGAGCGTTGAGCGCAACATCATCGACAAAGATGGTCGCGATATCGTCGTCAACGACCAGGCGCACATGATGAGTGCCCTCGCCCTTAAAGAACAACGGACGCTCGAGGCCCATGTTGTTGACCTGGAACCACGGGTACTGGGGAGCCGGCGTGAACTCGAGCTTGCCCTCGCGCAGGTTGGCGCGGAACTCATAGGCAAGACCGGTCTCGGCGTCCTCGGCGAACTTGACCGAGAAGCCGGCAGCGTTACCGCCGAGCTCAATGTCGGTATCGAGCAAGTAGGTGGAGCCGGCGTCTGCAGACAAAACCTGCTCGACCTTGCCCGACTCGCAGGAGAGCTCGAAGGCTTCGACAGCCTTGCCCTCGCCAAAGGCGCCGAGCATGCTGTCGGGAAGCTTGGTGCCGAGCGTTCCGTCGGCACGCTGAACGATCTCGAGGGGCATGAAGGTACCACCCCACAGGTAAGAGCTGGGGTCGTCGCCCTCGTCACGCGTAGGAACCCAACCAAAGAGAACGCGACGCTCGCCATCGAATGCGGTGCGAGCGGCGTAGTACGCGCGGCCGTCGAAGGAGTCGTCAGCGGGGGTAATCCAAGGACCGTTGATGGACTTGGACATGCGGTAACGGGTCTTGTTGCCGTCGCTGTACTCGGAAAAGACGAGGTACCACCAGTCGCCCATCTTAAAGAGATCAGGCATCTCAAACATGGTGTACAGGCCTGGGTTCCACCAGTCGCCCTGGAACTCCCAGTTGGTCAGATCCTTGGAGGTGAACTTGACCAGGCGGCCGGTCATCAGACGCTTGTCCTCGCCCACACGCGTGCCGAGGATGAGCATGTACTCTTCGTTCTCCTCATCCCAAAGCACAAAGGGATCGCGCCAGTTGCGGTCATCGTAACCCTCCTGGGGCGGAAGCAGCGTCTCGGCGATGTTCTTCTCCCACTTGACGGCGTCGTCGCTCGTTGCGTGAAGAAGAACCTGCTTCATCAAACGTGCGCGGACCTTATCGCGATTGCAACCAGTGTAGAGCGCATGGTACTTGTCGCCCACCTTAAACACCGTGCCGGCATAAATGTACTGGTCGACTTCCTCGTCGCCGCCGCGCTCAAGGCTCTCGCCAAAGTCCTTGTAGTTGACGAAATCCTTGGTCGTAGCGAGTGCCCAGCCAAACGGCTCTCCGAAAGGTTCGGGGTTACGCGTGTCACGCTGATGATAGAGATAGAACGTGCCGTCCTCGCCGTACGGCATGATGTCGCCTACCCAAATTCCCTCAGGCTGGTAATACACCTTGTGCATCCGAGACTTCCTTTCCACGACATACTAACTCGGTACAATGGCAAGATATGTCAATCGTTTTCATATGTCAAACGTTTTCATATCAATACGTCTTTTCGCAGTTCCAGTCGTCGGTAAACGGTTGACATATGCCGGCGAACGGTCATCGGAGGCGTTTGAGGAATTCTTTTGGCACAGGATGAACTACGCGGTTTTGCCCTCAATGAGTTCAACGGGGAGCTTGATATTCGATTCGGGATTATCGCCGTTAATAAGAGCGATGATGGATTGCGCCGCGAGCTCTCCGATGCGATCGATATCTTGACGTACGGTTGTTAAGTCAGGCATAAACGTCATAGTTCGGCGGGCACCATCCGCGCCCACGACCTTAATATCGTCTGGAGCGCTCAAGCCGCGCTGCTTCATCACGTTGAGACAGATGGCCGCCATCGTATCGTCTCCCGCAAAGATGCCGTCAATATCGGGGTTCTCATCGAGGATCTTCGCAACGACCGCGCCCTTTTCGTCGTCGGGCTTAACGAACTCAACCTCACGGACAAGCGCGGACAAACCGGCCTGCTCAACAACATCGAGGTAGGCATCGGTACGCTTATTGGCGGGCATGCGCATGCGGCTATTGCTGCGCAGGCACAGGATACGCCTGCAGCCGTCATCAATCAGACGGCGCGTGGCGAGCTCGCCAATGCCATAGCTGTCACTTGCAATCTGGACAGAGCCCTCGCCAAGATCGCAGTCGATGCCAACCAGGCTCAAGCCCATCTCGGCATATGCCTCGGCACCGATATTGAGGGAGTTGACGATGACGCCGTCGACCATATTGCGGCGGAGCATGTCAATATAGGAACGCTCAAGATCGGGTCGATTGGCACTGTTGCACAGCAACATCTTAAAGCCGTTTTCCGCTAACGTGCGCTCGACCGCCTGCACAACCTGAGCATGGAACGGGCTGCTCACAAAGGGAACGATCATGCCGATAAGGTTCAGACGGCCGTTGAGCATGGCACGGGCGATATCGTTGGGCGTATAGTTGATGCGCTCCATCGCGGCATGGACCTTATCGCGGGTCTCTTGGCTAATATAGCCGCGATTATTAAGCACGCGAGATACCGTAGTAGGCGAAACCCCCGCCACCGCTGCAACTTCCTTGATGCCAGGCTTAGCAGAATCCTTAGAACGAGCGCCCTCGCGAGCCATAGCACCCTCCCCCATCAACATGTCATACGTTTACATACGAACAAAGCATACCCCAACAACAGCGGGAAGACGGTAACGGCACAAGTAAGTAGACGACTCATCCAAATAATTAGGAGAGTTCCGCCTAAAGGGTGACTACACAGGACCCCCGCCGGGCCGCTTTGGGTTACTTTCCAAAACATTTCCGCAGGACGCAAAGGGCTCCGCCGCGCGAAGCGCGCAGCGGAGCCCTTTGCATGTCCGAGGACGTTTTGGAAAGTAACCCAAAGCGGCCCGGCGATCCTGCGGGAGTTAAACCCCTTTAGAACTTGTCGTGGAAGGTACGCGAAATGACCTCGTCCTGCTGCTCCTTGGTGAGCGTGTGGAAGTTCACGGCATAGCCGGAAACACGGATGGTCAGTTGCGGGTACTTCTCGGGGTGAGCCTGAGCGTCGAGCAGCGTCTCACGGTTGAAGACGTTGATGTTCAGGTGGTGGCCACCCTTCTCGGCGTAAGCGTCGAGCATGTGGACCAGGTTATCGGCCTGAGTCTCGGAAACTTCAGAAACCTTCATAATGTGTCTCCTTCGATCGATAGGCGCCGGCCGAAACCAGCGCACTAATCAGTAATCGTTATTGTTAGTATAGCACTAACAATAGTTACTCGCCCAGCTGATCAAGGTCGATATCACCAAAGAACACCTGGTCCTCCTTGCCGAGCGCACCCGGGATGATGGAGAAGGTGTTGGAGATGCCGTCCTGAGCATCGCGGAACGGGAGCTTGGAAACCGAAGACAGCGAAGCGATGGCGCCGTGGCTATCGCGCTTGTGCATGGGGTTAGCACCCGGGGCGAAGGGCTGGCCAGCCTTGCGGCCATCAGGCGTAGAACCGGTCTTCTTGCCGTACACGACGTTGGAGGTGATGGTCAGAACCGAGGTCGTGGGCACGGAGTTGCGGTAGGTGTCGTTCATGCGGATGTACTCCATGAACTGGTGCACAACGTCGTGAGCGATCTGGTCGACGCGGTCGTCGTCGTTACCGTACTTGGGGAACTCGCCCTCGGTCTCGAAGTCGACGATGATGCCGTTCTCGTCACGGACGGGGTGGACCTTGGCGTACTTGATGGCGGACAGGGAGTCAGCCACGACGGAAAGGCCAGCGATGCCCGTAGCGAACCAACGATGCACGTGCTTGTCGTGCAGAGCCATCTGGATGCGCTCGTAGCAATACTTGTCGTGCATGTAGTGAATGATGTTCAGCGAGTTGACGTACACGCCAGCGAGCCACTTCATCATGTCGTTGTACTTGGCCACGACGTCGTCGTAATCGAGCGTATCGCCCTCGACGGCGCGATACTTGGGACCGACCTGCTTCTTGGAGACCTCGTCAACACCGCCGTTGAGTGCGTAGAGCAGGCACTTGGCCAGGTTGGCACGGGCGCCGAAGAACTGCATCTCCTTGCCGATGCGCATGGAGGACACGCAGCAGGCAATGCCGTAGTCGTCGCCGTGGTAAACGCGCATGAGATCGTCGTTCTCGTACTGGATCGAGGAGCTGGCGACAGAAGTCTTGGCGCAGAACTTCTTGAAGTTCTCGGGCAGACGGGTCGACCACAGAACGGTCATGTTGGGCTCGGGGCTGGTGCCCATGTTCTCGAGCGTGTGCAGGTAGCGGTAGCTCATCTTGGTAACGAGCGTACGGCCGTCAACACCCATGCCGCCGATGGACTCGGTGACCCACTGCGGATCGCCGGTAAACAGGGCCTGATACTCGGGAGTACGGGCGAACTTGACCATGCGAAGCTTCATGATGAAGTGATCCACGAACTCCTGAATCTGTTCCTCGGTGAAGGTGCCGTTGGCAAGGTCGCGCTCAGCGTAGATGTCGATGAACGTGGAGGTGCGGCCGATGGACATAGCGGCGCCGTTCTGCTCCTTGACGGCAGCGAGGTAGGCGAAGTACATCCACTGGATGGCCTCCTGCGTGTTGGTAGCAGGGTTGGAAATGTCGAAACCATAGGTCTCGGCCATCATCTTGAGCTCGCCGAGGGCGCGGATCTGCTCCTGCAGCTCCTCACGATCGCGAATGTTGTCGGCGGTCATGACCGTCGGGGTGGAAGCCTTCTGGGCCTCCTTGTCCTTGATCAGGTAGTCGACACCGTACAGGGCGACACGACGGTAGTCGCCAATGATGCGGCCGCGGCCATAGCCATCGGGCAGACCGGTGATGATGTGGGCCGAACGGCAGGCGCGCATCTCGGGGGTGTAGACATCGAAGACGCCGGCGTTGTGGGTCTTGCGCTCGAAGGTGTAGCGCTCGACAACGTTCTCGTCGATCTTGTAGCCGTGCTGGCTGGCAGCCTGGCAAGCGATGCGGATACCACCGTTGACGTGCAGCGCACGCTTGAGCGGCTTGTCGGTCTGGAGGCCGACGATGGTCTCCTTGTCGCGATGGGCGTTATCGATGTAGCCAGCGGGGTGGCTCACGATACCCGTGACGGTCTTGGTGTCCATATCGAGGACTCCGCCCTGCTCGCGCTCCTTGAGCAGCAGGTCGAGAACCTCGCCCCACAGCTCCTTGGTACGCTCGGTCGGGCCGGCGAGGAACGACTCGTCGCCCTCGTAGGGGGTGTAGTTCTTCTGGATGAAGTCTCGGACGTCAACCTCTCCCGTCCAGATGCCTTCCTTGAAGCCTTCCCATGCCTCCTGCATTGTGTAACCACGCTCCTAGTTACGTGTAATGCGGCGCTCTCTCACACCGCTGCTTATTGAATTCTTGAATGTTAGACCTGCATGACCGGCTTCATTCGCTTTCCGCCGCACATTAGCACAGGGAAAAACGTTTATTCACCTTGGTCTTGCAACCCTAAACCCAAGATTTCACCCGTTAGTGAAGGATAACATAGCCACCCCCTTCATCAGGGCTGTTATATGTTCCTTTTTTTGTGTCATTAGAGCGTTTTCAACAAATCCGCAGGAAACGCGCCCGCCATCAGCTACCGTTCACCGAATTATTTGATATTTCCCCTTGCCTTTATACGTCCTTCACTCTAGCTGTTATGCCAGCTTTAGCAGGGTAAAGTGCCTCTGAGTAGGCTTTAGGACATGTCTAACGATCTGCCCCCAACTTTGCTGGTACCGACGGTGTACGGAGAGTTTTCTAGGCATGTCCCAAAATCTACCGCATAAGGTGTGCATACAGGGGTATCATCTTTTACCGAAAATAGTTTCTAGTGTTAGGGGTTTTCGGTGGAAGATACCGATTTCCATGAGCTTGGGCGTCAGCTTTTAACTGAGTTTGGCAGCATGCATCAGCGCATTTCGCGCTTTGCGGACAAAGCTCTCGGCGGCGAGATGGCCGTCATGCGCGCTCTCATGCTCGCCGGCGGTTCGCTCACGCCGAGCGAACTCGCCGATCGCGCCTGGGTCTCGAGTGCCCGCATCGCCAATATCTTACGCACTCTCGAAGCCAAGGGCTGGGTCGAGCGCGAGCACTCAAAGACCGACCGTCGTCGTGTACACGTCACGATGACCGATAAGGGATTCCAGAATCTCGAAATCAAACGTCGGGAATTCGAGGAGCGCACCGCGGCCTTCCTCGAGCAGCTCGGCGAAACAGATACCCAAGAGATGGTGCGCCTTCTAAGGCGTTTCAACGAAATTATCGACCGCAATCAAGAAAGGAGAGATGCCGAGTGAGGATTCTCAAGCTCTTTAAAAAGCATGTCCTGGCACTGTTCACAGCTATCGTACTTATCGTAATCAGCTGCAACGCCGATCTGGCACTGCCTACCTACATGAGCGACATCGTCGACGTGGGCGTACAGCAAGGCGGCATCGCCTCGCCCGTGCCCGACACCATTCGTGCCGAATCACTCGATGACCTTGAGCTCTTTATGAGCACCAAGGACGCCAAAGCTGTGGAGGCCGTGTTTAGCAAGGCTGACAAAAACGGCATTCGAACGTACAAGGGCACCGAGGAAGAGCGTGCCGATGGCGGCAAGATTGCCGACATTATGAGCCTGCCCGAGACCGTCGTCCTTTCTCTCAACCAGGGCATCGACGCCAGCTCCATGGGCGACATGACCGGCGCATCCACCGAGGCAAGCAATGGCGGCGGCGCCCAGGCCATGCCCACCCCCGAGCAGATGGCGACAATGACGCCCGAGCAGCTCGCCGAGATGCAGCAGAAGGCCACAGCGGCGCAAAACATGCAAAAACAGATTGATGCCGACGGCGGCAAGATCACCATGAAGAGTCTGCGTCTGGGCATCGAGGGCGGTCTGGTAGACCAAAGCAAGCTCGTCGAGGGCGCCAACCAAATGGCGGATAAAATGGGCTCCATGTCGGGCTCCATCGTCACTCAGCGCGCCGTGAGCTATGTGCAGGATGAGTACAAGGCGCAGGGCATCGACCCCGCCGACGTGCAGAACGCCTACCTGGGCCGCATGGCGACCACGATGTTTGGTCTGTGCCTGATCTCACTGGTCGCCACCATCCTAACCGGCGCCGTGGCCTCGCGCACCGCCTGTTCCATCGCACGCGACCTGCGCCGCGAGACCTTCAACAAGGTCATGCACTTCTCGCCGGCCGAGGTGGGCAAGTTTAGCCAGGCCTCGCTCATCACTCGCTGCACCAACGACATTCAGCAGATTCAGATGGCCGCAACCCTGTTTATCCGCATGTGCCTCATGGCGCCCGTCATGGGCATCGTCGCCGTCATGCGCGTCCTGGCCAACCACACCGGCCTGGAGTGGACCATCGCCGTGGCCATCATCGCGGTCTCGGCCGTCGTCGGCGTGCTTATGGGCCTCACCATGCCCAAGTTCAAAAAGATGCAGAGCTTTGTGGACCGCGTGAACCTTACCGCCCGCGAGCTGCTCGACGGCCTTATGCCCATCCGCTCGTTTAACCGCGAGGAGCATGAGCTCGAGCGCTTTGACCAGGCGTCCCTCGACCTGATGACCACGCAGCTCTACACCAACCGCGCCATGAGCTTTATGATGCCGCTCATGATGCTCGTCATGAACTGCATCACCGTGCTTATCGTCTGGTTTGGCGCGCAGGGCGTGTCCGACGGCGTGATGCAGGTCGGCAACATGATGGCGTTCATCTCCTACACTATGCAGATCGTCATGGCGTTTATGATCCTCACCATGGTGTCGGTCATCCTGCCCCGCGCCGAAGTCGCAGCCGAGCGCGTGGAAGAGGTCATCACCTGTCCCACGAGCATCAACGACCCCGTCTCGCCCAAACTGCCCGCGGCCAACGCGCCGCGCGGTGAGCTCGCCTTCCACGACGTGAGCTTCCAGTATCCCGATGCCCGCGCCGATGTCATCAGCGGTGTGAACTTCACCACGCACGCCGGCCAGATGCTCGGCATCATCGGCTCCACGGGTTCGGGCAAGTCCACGCTTGTGCAGCTCATCCCGCGCCTGTACGACGTCACCGGCGGCAGCATTTCGCTCGACGGCATCGACGTGCGCGATATGACCCTTTCCGAGCTTCGCCGCCGCATTGGTTACATCCCGCAGCAGGGTCGCCTGTTCTCGGGCACCGTCGAGAGCAACCTCAAGTTTGCCGGCGACATGGTGGGCGATGACGACATGCACCAGGCCGCACGCATCGCCCAGGCCGAGGACTTTATCGCCGAGCGCGAGGGCGGCTACGACTCCCCCATCAGCCAGGGCGGCTCCAACGTCTCGGGCGGCCAGCGCCAGCGTTTGGCCATCGCCCGCGCCCTGGCCAAAAAGCCTGAGATCGTGGTGTTCGACGACTCGTTTAGCGCCCTCGACTACAAAACCGACGCGCGCCTGCGCGAGGAGCTGGCCAAAAACGTCACTGACGCTGCGCTCGTGGTCGTGGCCCAGCGCATCGCGACCATCATGCACGCCGACCAGATCATCGTGCTCGACGACGGCCACGTGGTGGGCACCGGTACGCACGAGGAGCTGCTGCGCAGCTGCCCGGCGTACCTGGAGATCGCACAGTCGCAGCTTTCCGCCGAGGAGCTGGGGCTTACCCAAGAAGAAATTGCAGCCGTCATGGAAGGAGGCGAGCACTAATGGCCGACGAGACCAAGACTCAGATTCCCAAGCCCACCCGCCGGCGCGGTCCCATGGGCCGCATGGGTGGCATGGGCCGCGGCGAAAAGGCCAAGGACTTTAAGGGCACCATGAGGCAGCTACTCGGCTATATCGGTCAGCACAAGATTGCCGTGTTTGCCGCCGTCGCCTTTGCCGTGTGCTCGGTCATCTTTAACATTGTGGGACCCAAGGTGCTCGGCCAGGTTACGACCAAACTGTTCGAAGGCCTGGTCTCCAAGGTCAACGGTACCGGCGATGTCAACTTTGCCTGGATCGCCAAGACGCTCGGCTTTTTGCTCTGCCTGTATCTGGCAAGCTCTGTCTGCAGCCTCATCCAGGGTTGGCTCATGACCGGCGTCACGCAAAAGATTTGCTACCGCATGCGCAAGGAGATCGCCGCCAAGATTGCCGTCGTGCCGATGAGCTACTTCAACGGCCACAGCAAGGGCGACGTGCTCAGCCGCATCACTAACGATGTCGATACGCTCGGCCAGTCGCTCAACCAGAGCGTGACGCAGCTCATCACGTCGGTGACGCAGATTATCGGCGTGCTCGTCATGATGCTGTCGATCAGCCTGCCGCTCACCGGCGTTACCGTGCTCACGCTGCCGGCAGCCGCGATTATCCTGACCGTGATGATTCCCTTCTCGCAGCCGTACTTCCGCGAGCAACAGCAAGTCCTGGGCGCCGTCAACGGCATTATCGAGGAGGACTTTGCCGGCCAGAACGTTATTCAGGTGTTCGACCGCGCCGAGGCCTCAATCGAGGAGTTCGACCGTCAAAACGACCGTCTCTTTATTAGTGGCTGGCGCTCGCAGTTCCTATCGGGCCTGATGATGCCGCTTATGAGCTTGGTGGGCAACATGGGCTACGTGGGCGTTGTCGTGGTGGGCGCACAGCTCGCGCTGACCGGCAATGCCACGCCCGGCGACATCCAGAGCTTTATCCAGTACGTGCGCAACTTTACGCAACCCGTGCAGCAGCTGGGCAACGTGAGCAACACGATGCAGTCGATGGCCGCTGCCACCGAGCGCGTCTTTGAGTTCCTCGCCGCGCCCGAGGAGGAGCAGAAAGCCGACGCCCAGATTCCCGAGAAGCGCCCCGGCCACGTTGAGTTCGACCACGTCAAGTTTGGCTACACGCCCGACAAGACCATCATCCACGACTTTAGCTGCGAGGCGCAGCCCGGTCAGACCATCGCCATCGTCGGCCCCACCGGCGCTGGCAAGACCACGCTCATTAAGCTGCTGCAGCGCTTCTACGACGTGGACGGCGGCTCGCTGCGTGTCGAGGGCGTCGACGTGCGCGACTGGGATCGCGCGGCGCTGCGCGGCGAGTTTGCCATGGTGCTGCAGGATACCTGGCTGTTTAACGGCACCATCCGCGAGAACATCCGCTACGGACGTCCCGATGCGACTGACGCCGAGGTCGAGGCCGCTGCACGCGCCGCACGCTGCGACCACTTTATCCATACGCTCGCCGGCGGCTACGACTTTATGATCAATGAGGAGGGCACCAACCTCTCACAGGGCCAGCGCCAACTCGTGACCATCGCCCGCGCCATTTTGGCTGACCGTCCGGCGCTGATTTTGGACGAGGCGACTTCCAACGTCGATACCCGTACCGAGGAGCTTATTCAGCGCGCCATGGATGCGCTGATGCAGGGCCGCACGAGCTTTGTCATCGCGCATCGCCTGTCCACGATCCGCAACGCCGACGTGATCTTGGTGATTCGCGACGGCGACATCGTCGAGAAGGGCACGCACGACGAGCTGCTCGCCCAAGGCGGCTTCTACGCCGACCTGTACAATTCGCAGTTCGACGAAGCGGCGTAACAACCGGCGGCAAACAACCGCAATACCCAAAGAATGGGGGCGCAGGACAACCAGCGCCCCCATTTTTCGTTCTGCGGCCCTTGGACCGCATCCCCTGGAGCCGAATTGACGGTCCTTTCCAGCCCCTGTGGGCAAAAAATGGCAAATATGAGTACTGTCACCTTTTTAGTAACAGCCAAAACTGCCCCAAACGACCTCATTGCGGCCTAGATATGCCTTCAAATTGATCAAAATGCCCGGTAGCATGCTTCTGTGTGCCAACGTTAATGAACATATTTACTGTTGTGTCTATTATCTTGTAAGATCGATATGATACTACGCTAGCAACAGTACTCATATTTGCCATTTTTTGTCCATAGGGTATGCCGCAGAAGATCCAACTTGCTCCAGCGTGCCGTACGTTGGCCCTCCCCTTCCGGCGAGCGCCGACATTTCCCCAGATAAAACCGACCAAAATAAACCTGTCCCTTTTCGGCAGGTTTCACTTGCACTTTAGCGTGCGACAGCGGATAATGCCGAGCATTCGAGAATTCGCCAATTGTTGCCGTTAATTGATAAAGGAGGCCCCATATGGCCATGGAATTCAAGCGCAGGCTGCCGATCCCCATGGAGATCCGCGAGGAAATGCCGCTTCCCGCCGAGCTTACCGCCAAAAAGCAGGCATTCGACGCCGAGGTCGCCAAGGTCTTTACCGGCGAGGACGCACGCAAGGCGCTCATCATCGGCCCGTGCTCTGCCGACCGCGAGGACTCGGTGCTTGAGTACATGAACCGACTGGCCAAGGTCGCCGAAGAGGTCAAGGACAAGCTCATCATCATTCCGCGTGTCTACACCAACAAGCCGCGCACCAAGGGCACCGGCTACAAGGGGCTGCTGCACAACCCCGACCCCGAGGCGCCCGATGACCTGCTTGAAGGCGTTAAGGCCATCCGCCACATGCACCTGCGCGTCATCGAGGAGACTGGCTTCTTTACCGCCGACGAGATGCTCTACCCGTCCAACTACCAGTACCTCGTCGACCTGCTGAGCTACGTCGCCGTGGGCGCGCGCTCGGTCGAGAACCAGGAGCATCGTCTGGTGTCGAGCGGCATTTCGGTGCCTGTGGGCATGAAAAACCCCACCGCCGGTTCCACCACCGTTATGCTCAACTCCATCTACGCCGCCCAGGCACATCAGAGCTTTATCTTCCGCAACTGGGAGGTCGAGTGCGACGGCAACCCGCTCGCGCACGCCGTTATGCGTGGCTACATCGGTCTCGACGGTCGTACCTACCCCAATTACCACTACGAGCACCTAGAGCGCCTGGCCGAGCGCTACACCGAGCATGCCGGTTACGCCAACCCGGCGGCGGTCATCGACTGCAACCACGACAACTCGGGCAAGCGCCCGCTGGAGCAGTACCGCATTTGCAAGGAGGTGCTCGACAGCTGCCGCCGCAACGAGTCCATCTCCAAGCTGGTCAAGGGCTTTATGATCGAGTCTTACCTTGAGGACGGCAACCAGCCGGTCGATGGTGGGGTCTTTGGTAAGTCGATCACCGACCCGTGCCTGGGCTGGGAAAAGACCGACTACCTCATCCACGAGATCGCAGAGCGGGTTTAGTTACGCGGGCCGCATTTGGACAATCTGACGTTCAACTTCAAGGGCGCGACCAGAAGGTCAGCGCCCTTTCGTTTCACGTCACCTTGTCTCAAATGCGGCCCGCTCGCTCTGTCCGTCCTCTACCTGCGGCGTTGTCTTGCTCCGGATGCGGCAGTTAGGGACGTTCCTTTTCTGCCGGCAGTCTGGGACATTCCTTGAGGTAGTCGTTGGGGACGCTCTTGTTTGACCAGTCGTTTAAGAACGTCCCCAATGACTATCTCTCCGCCCCCGTGGGATCGGGGGTCGTCTACCGAATGGTTGATGCGGCGGCCCTGCGGCCATGTCACACTCAGAGGTGGCCTGACCCAACCCGGAAGGAGCCTCCATGAGCCTTGACAACGTAGCCCTGCGCGCCACCACACTTGATGACCTGACCGGCATCGCCGCCATCTACAACCAGCTGTGGTGCAACACGCTGCGCAACCGCGGCGACGTCGAAGCTGCCGATTTCTGCGCGCGCTTTAACATCGCCATGCAGCTGCAGCGCTCCCCCATCGCGCTTGTCGCCGAGGCCGAGGGCCGCATTATCGCCGCCTGCTGCATCGGCATCTTCGAAGACGGCAAGCCGCGTACCAACCCCACGTGGGTACCCTGCTACGACGAGATGTTCGCCCAGGCAACCGAGATGGCGAAGACCGCCGACGCCAAGCTCGAGGGCTCGCTCTTTGGCGACAGCCGCGAGAAGGCCACGGCCGACCGCTTTGCCGCCACGGGCAATGAGTATGCCCAGGGCCAACTCAACCTCATCATCATCGTGCCCGAGTGGCAGGGCAAGGGGCTCGGCCGCGCGCTCATCGACCTTGCGCGCGCCGAGCTCGCCCGGGCAGGCTGCACCAAGTTCTTCCTGATGAGCGACTGCAGCTCCGACTGGCAGTTCTACGAGCACCTCAACATGAAGCGCATCTTGGAAGATCACAGCCAAGACACCGGCGACGGCTTTATCGTCTACATGTACGGAGGCGACACGCAGGATTAGCTTGAGTGCCGCCTCACGGGCTTTCTCCAAGACAGCCCAAAGCAATCAGCCACGCCAAAAGGGACATGCCAAAAAGGGACAGGTTTATTTTGGCAGGTTTTATCTGGGTAAACGCCAACCGCCGCGAGGAAGTTGCCTTCCCTCGCGGCAGTCTTCTAGCAGCCAAAACCAAGTGAGTAGACTTTTTGCAGGAGGCCGAGCACACCCCGAATCGCCACAGCGCTGACCTGCGGTTTTATTGAGCACTTGTCGTGATATGCTCGGCAGATCCAAAAAAGCCTACTCACTTGGTTTTGAGGCGCTCCAGATAGGCGAACAACCGCCGCGAAAGGGATCCGATCCTCTTCGCGGCGGTTGTTCGCGCTGGTTTTGAGGCGGTTTTGCCCGCTTGCTACTCGCTGCAGCGGGCAGCGATGACAGTTCGCACCATGCCGGCGCTCATAAGGCAGGCCCCCGACGACTACAGCAGCACACGCAATAATCTGACAGTATCATTTGCCATAATCTTGCAGTAGTGTTTTCCATAATCTAATAGTGGCCCAGTTCAGAGGCGTTATTGGATAGTGACATATAACCGTTTTAGAACGTCCCCAACGACTGCCCGGGAGCGATAACAGGTATTATCTGGTCAAACACCAAAACCACCACAAAGGTGCCTGTCCCCTTTGTGGTGGTTTGGAGCTCTCCTCGGCGGAATGCTAGACTGGCGGCGTATACATTCGCGCCAAAACACGGGTCGCATGCAAGAAAGGAGATGCCATGGCGCCTATCGCACCGCTCAAGATGCTCGTCGCTCCTGCCGCCAAGACCATCGCCCGCCTGAGCGACTCACTCACCTACGAAGATATCCCCTGCGTTGTCGACGAGCGCCCGGACGGCTGTCCGTACCTGGGCCACGTTCCCTACTTTGCGCCTAAGCTCGCTTCTGATCCCGAGCACTGCGAGCAGTAATCCAAGACACAGCAAGCGCCGCGCAGCTCGCGGCGCTACTGTTTTGGTGCAAAGAAACCTGTCCCCCTTGCACCAACGCCGGGATTATCGACACTGCGGCCGCGGCGCGATATGAGGCGCGAAACCTCGCCCAGCAACACGCCGACCACCACACCCATGAGAATGGGCAGCTTTGCCATTTCGGCGGTCGAGCTGTTGAGCGGCGCAATCGTAGCGACAATCGAAAGCACGAGCTCTACCACGGGAATCGCGAGCGCCACCGCGAGTACCTTGCCCTCGAAGGGCGCACGGAACACACGCGGGCGATCGTCATATTTGCGCAGACGCCAAAACGCCGGGAACATCGGGATATAGCTCATGAGCAAGAAGACGACGTTCATCGAGAAGAAAACCCAAAAGACGTCGGAGCCCTCGCCCAGCGGAATCTGAAGCAGTAGTACCAGGCTGGCAAAACATCCGTTAATGATTGCCGAGCCATTGGGCATGCCGGTCTTCTTGGACACCAGCGCAAAGGGACGCGGCATATTGCCATGACGCGCGGCATAGCTCGCCACGTTGTTGACGCCAAAGCTCCAGCAGATCATGTTGGCGAACAGCGTCACCAAAAAGGCCACGCCCACGACCATCGTCAGCGGATGGCTGCGCCCCAACATGGCGGCGACCGCGTCCACAATGCCCGAATCGAGTGAAAGCTGCTCGGTGGGAACCGCGGCTCCAATGCCGATGCCGCAGATAATGTAGATTGCCGCAATGGCAACGCCACCAGCGATAACCGCCTTGGGGATATCGCGCGATGGGTTTTTCATCGTGCTGGCAAAGGTCGCGACCACTTCGAAGCCCATAAAGTTGAACAGGATGATCGATAGGTACGTCAACGAATTGGTGTCGCCCAAATCTGGAATGAAGGTCTTAAACGACATATCGTTTGCAAAGCCGTTATTGCAGGCAAACCAGATGCCGACGATTCCCACTACGGCGGTAATGAGCACCTTGATGACGGCACCGCCGTCCATGACCCAATCGGCCTCGGACACCGGGTGCATCGCCATGACCGTGACGCCCCACACAAAGGTAAGTTCGATGGCAATTCGAACCCCGAGCGAAAACTCGATGCCCCATACCGCATTGATGACACTGGGGAACATACAGGCAATACTTGCCACCCACAGTGGAAAGTTGACCCAGTAGCACCAGGAGCAACGGGCGCCCCAACGGTCGCCCAAGCCCAGGCGAACCCAATCGTACAGGCCGCCCTCGGAATCGAACGCCGTACCGAGCTCGGCCACCACCAGGCCATAGGGAAGCAAAAACGTAATGATGAGGAAGATCCACCAGAAGAACTGCACGTTACCCATGGCAGATGCCGGAGCAGCCGCCTCGATGGTAAAGACAACGCAGATGACCGAGAGGATGACCTCGAACAGGGAGAACTTTTTACCTGCCATGGCACGCTCCCCCTACAGCAAAAAGGATGGCATCTGTACCGAAGGCGCAGCCCAAGGTAGGGTTGCAGGCCGCGTCACCGGTGCAGGTGCCATCCCAAAGAGAAGAGAGGATGCAATTGTTGGACCAACGCTCGCGGAACAGGCGCGTGTAGACAACGATACGCTGGTACATAGATACTCCGATCAAAACGGTCGCGCTCGCAACCGGAAACTATCAGCAATTGAATACGCGTCTGACCTGGGAAATTCAAGCGAACAATTGGCCTAACCCGCAATAAATCCCAGATCAGACGCGTATTCAATCAAAGAAAAAGGGCACTCCGATGTGGAGGCAACGGAGTGCCCAAAGAAAACCCAACCGACCAAGACATCGGGCAAGCCGACCATCAATGCCCCAAGATGGTTCGATTCGCCGATTGTCCGATTGATCGGCTGGGTTTTCGAGGTGCCCCAGGTCGCCGCGAAAGAGGAGCGAAGCGTACTTTGGTACGCGAGCGACGGTTTGAGCGGCGAGATGGGGTGCCTCGGAAAGTCAGACGATTAAGCGGACGGCTCCTGCTGCGTGATGCAGTGGATGTTTCCGCCGCCGAAGACGACCTGCTCGGACTGAACGCCGACGCACTTGTAGACGCCCTCGCCCCAGACCTCGTCATAGATCTTCTGGAGCGTGTCAACGGCCAGCTGGTCGTTCTCGTCGCCGTACTGCGGGACGATAACGCCGTGGTTGGTGACAAGGTAGTTCATGTAGGAGGCGATCAGCGGCTCGTCGGGGACGCGCGGCTCGGCGTTCTCGTCGGCGTCGATGGTGTCGCAGGAAGCCTGGTCCATGAACAGCGGGTTCACGGGCATGCAGAGCTTGTAGACCTTCAGCTTGCGGCCCTTGGCGTCAACGGCGTTGGAAAGGGTCTCGTAGGCAGCGTGGCACTGCTCGTAGAACGGGTACTCGGGGTCGTCGGTCCAGATGCAGGCCATGACGCCCGGGGCAATGAACGTGGCGACGTCGTCGATGTGGCCGTTGGTCTCCTCGGGGTCGATGCCCTCCTTGACCCAGATGACCTTCTCGACACCCAGGTAATCCTTGAGGTGCTCGTTCATGTACTCGCGAAGCTCCTCGCTCCAGGGCTCGAACTTCTTGTGGTACTTGGGCCAGATGGACTCGGGATCCTCTTCCTCCTCGAGCACCGCAGAGCAGGTGCGGCCGGGGGACAGGAGGCACTGGTCGGTAACGACAAGGGTGCCCTCGCCGTCGACGGTGATGGAGCCGCCCTCGAGGATCATGTCGTCGGGACGATAGCGACGGCAGCCGGAGAGCTCAGCCATCTTAAGGGCGATCTGCTCGTCCTTGTCCCACGGGAAATAGAGGCCGTCGACGAGGCCGCCGTAGGCGTTGAAGTGCCAGTGGTTGGCGCGCTTCTCGCCCTTGCCGTTGATGACGTAGGTGGCGGCGGTGTCGCGGAACCAGGCGTCGTCGGTGGTCATCTCGATGACGGTGACGTTCTCGTCGTTCTCGAAGACGGCCTTGCAGTTGGCATAGTCGACCTGGTTGGCGCACATATAGACCGGGGTGAACTCGGAGATGGCGCGGGCGATGGCGGCATACTGCTTCTGAGCAGGCTTGGCGCCGTGGGCCCAGGTGTCGGTGCGGTGGGGCCAGCCCATCCACACGCGATCCTGCGGGGCGAACTCGGCGGGCATGAAGAAGCCGTCGGCCTTGGGGGTGGACTCGGACTCGGTGATCGTACGCATAAGATTTCCTCCAAATCGAACGATCGTTTGCCGCGGGCGGGTTACCCGCAGCCTAAAACCAAGAGATGGTAGGCGCCCGTTCCCCGGCAAAGGTCGGGGCGCCCGGCGCCGGTTTTCACGGAGTCGCACCGGCAAGCGACGACGTAACCCGGTGCGCGGAGACAGAACGCACGAAGGATACGGAAGAGAGATTGGGGTGGGCGGTGGTTACCGGAGCAATAGCTCACACCCACCCCAGGGAATGGTTAGCAAACCTGTCGCTTGGGCACGCCTCCAAAGAGGCCGGAGTGCCCAGAGTCGGGAACGACAAGCCCGACGAAGCGCACGTTGGTACGCGAGGAGGGTCGGAGTCCCAGAACCGGGTGCTCTAGTTCTCCTCGGCCTCGGCGGCCTCCTCAGCGAGACGCTGAGCTGCCAGCTCGGGAGTGAGGCCCTTGTACTCGGTCTCGCGGCCCTTGGCGCTGACGACGCGGACAACCTCGCCGATGAGCAGAAGCACGATGAAGATAACGATCATCGGGAGCTTGTCGCCAATCTCGGCGGCGGAGAGCGGCACCAGCGTTGCAACGATGGCCAGGATCAGCTCGATGCAAGGGATGGCCAGCATGACCTTCATCATGGCACCCTTAAACGGGAACGTGAAGATGCGCTCGCGGTCGGGGTCGTTCTTGCGAAGGTTGAGGAACGCCGGGAACATCGGGATGTAGGTCAGCAGCAGGAAGACGACGGAGGTGCCGAAGAGCATCCAGAAGACGCCGTTGGAGATGGCGTCGATGGGAACGAGCTGCAGGCACAGCACCAGGGAGGCAACGACGGCGTTGACCAGGTTGGCGCCGTTGGGCATGTCATCATCCGAAATCATCGAGGCGAAGACCTTGGGCATGTTGCCGTGCTCGGCAGCGTAGCGGGCGACGGAGTTGACGCCGAAGGACCAGGCGGCCATGTTGGCGAACAGGGTGATCAGGAAGGCGATGCAGATGACCTTGAAGATCATGGAGTCGCCCACCATGGTCTGGACTGCGACAATCATGCCATAGTCGGGGTCGATGGAATCGGCCGGCACAGCAGCGCCGATGCCAAAGCCAGCGAACAGGTAGATCACGGCGATGGACAGGCCACCGACGATGATAGCCTTGGGGATATCGCGAGCGGGATCGGCCATGTCGTCGGTCATAGTGCAGATGACCTCGAAGCCCATGAAGTTAAAGATGATGATCGACAGGTAGCCGAGAGCGTTGGTGTTGGTGAGCTCGGGCAGGAAGGTGGCAGCGGACATGTCGTTCGCAAAACCGTTCTCCATGGCATACCAAATGCCCAAAGCGCCAACGATAACGGCGACGGCGACCTTGATGATGGCGCCACCGTTAAGGACCCACTCGGAGTCGGCCGCCTTGGAGCGGCCCATGAGGTAGACGATCCACACAAAGGCAAGATCGATACCCATCTTGGCGATCAAGTTGAACTCGACGCCAAAGACCATGCCCAAAATGTCGGGGAACATGGTAGCCAGCGAGGCGATCCACAGCGGGTAGTTGACCCAGTAGTAGTACGAGATGCGGGCGCCCCATTTGTCGCCCAGGCCATCGCGTACCCAGTCGTAAATGCCGCCCTCGCCGTCATAGGTGGTACCGAGCTCGGCGACAACCATGCCGTAGGGAAGCAGGAAGGTCAGGATCAGGAAGATCCACCAGAAGAACTGCTGGTTGCCAATGGCAGCAGCAGGAGCGGCGGCCTCGCAAACGAAGACGACGCAGATGATGGTCGAAATGACCGTCAAGAAGGAAAGCTTTTTCTTTCCGTCGCTCATGATGAGCTCCTTCGCTCAGTCTTGGACAGATCCGAGGCCCTAAGGTATTAAGGCAATTGCTTGGGCCTCGGTGAGCGGGCGACAGGAGACGAGCATCCGCCGCCCGCAAACGTGCTTTTAGAAGCCTTGAGGCTTAGAGCTGCTCGAGAGCTTCGAGAGCGGCGTGGAGCTCAGCCTTGGCGGAGTACTCGACACCCTCGTCGTTGAGCGGGGTGCGCTTGCCCAGGGCGGCAAGGAGAGCACGGATGGAGTGCTTGCGGTTCTCGGCCTCGACCCAGCACAGTGAGCGCTCGGGATCGTCCATGACCTCGTCGACGACCTCCTCGTTGCGGGTGGCCGGCAGGCAGTGCATGAACTTGGAGTTGGGGCCGGCGAAGTTCATCATGTCCATGGTGACCTGATACTTGGGATAGAACACGTCCATGTAGTTCTCGCCCGAGACCTCCTCGTCGTACAGGCCATACCACACGTCGGTGTAGATGAAGTCGGCGCCCTTGATGCACTCGATGTCGTCGGAGATGACGACAGAGCCGCCGGAGACCTTGCAGTTCTCCTCGGCGATGGCCATCATCTGCTTGCCGAACTCGGCGCGCTCCTCGACGGTGCCAACGTGCAGGCCGCCGTCGGGGATCTGGTGGCCCTTAGGTCCAAACTGGACAAACTTCATGCCGACCTTGGAAGCGATGAACATGAGGGAGACGCAGACCTGGGTGGCGTCGCCGATGAAGGCCAGGGTGCAGTCCTCGATCTTCTTGCCCTCGGGGAGGTTCTCGAGCATGGTCATGAGGTCGCCCATCTCCTGCGTGGGATGGTTGAACTCGGACATGCCGTTGATGACGGGCACAGCGGAGCCCTCGGCGAGGCCGACGACGTCCTTGTGACGGTCAACGCGAGCCATCATGATGTCGAGCAGCGAGCCCATAACGCGAGCGGTATCGCCCAGGGACTCGTGACCGCCGAGCTGGATGGTGCCAGGGCCATAGAACTGAGCATGGCCGCCGAGGTCGGTCATAGCGGTCTCGAAGGAAAGACGAGTGCGGGTGGAGACCTGCTGGAAGATCATGCCAAGGCTCTTGTTGCGGAGCAGGTGCGGATAATAACCGTCAACCTTGATGGCCTTCTTCATTGCCAGGCCAAGATCCTCGATAGCCAGGATCTGCTCTTTGGTGAAGTCGTTGGTGTCGATGAAATCCTTAGGCAGTGCCATGTCGATTTCCTTTCCGCCGGTCTTGCCGACTATTACTATGAGGCGCTCGAACATCACGCCTCGTGTTGACAAGACCATCATTCACCCGTATGCAATTTTTACCTAGTTTATTCGGGATTAAAGACCGTTCACGGAGTTACACCCCCTCTAAACCAATATAAACCCGCAGGTCAAGAGTTTACAGGGGGTTTACCATCTAGAACCGCGAACGGTATACGGCTATGCTGTATCTCGGCGCCTAATCCACAATGAAACGAAGGGTTGAGACGTCTATATCCCACAAGGTATACAGAACTCGGCCATAGAATAAATGAGATGGGACGGTGACAGATGAACACCCTGATGTTCTTCTATACCCTAGCGATACTCGTGATCTGTATTGTGACGGCGGTGCTCTCGCTTGCCGCCTATGCCTCATCTCGTCGACGCTTCTTTATCTATGGCAGCGGCGTATTTATCTGCTATGCCATCGAGATGACCGAGATTTTCTTTTTTGAATACACGCTGCAAAACCAGAGTTTTCCAGCCAGCGACTATTACTCAATTACCATGCCTGTGTTGCGGACCTTTGTGGCGACCGCTTCGCAGGCTTTTATTTGGCTCATTGCCATGGATTTGCTCGACAAGCATTCAAAAAAGCAGTTTGTCATTCCCGTCGCAACGTTCTTGCTGAGCGAGCTGCTGATTATCGTCGCTGCCCCCTACGGCCCCATTCATCAATGGCTCTACTACACGATGCGTCAGGTATTCCTTGTTTTCGTGGGGCTATATATCTTTTGGACGGCACGCAAGAGCACACAAGTCGAGCTGAAGGCACGCGTTAACAACCAACGAAAGCACCTGATTATCGGCGCTATTCTGGTCGGTTGCATCGTTGCCGAGGATTTCTACAACATTCTGATTGTCCCCATGAGTCTGGCGCCCTCTTGGCTGCAACTATATCTGTCCGAGCGCAACTTTAGCGAAAACGTCTTTGCCTGCTACTTTGCGATTCTGCTGATCATCTACTCCTACCACGTGCTTTCAATCCGCATGCAGGAGGCGCCCGAGGAAAAGAACGTCAGCGATCTTGATCGACACATCGAAGAGCAGATGCCCTTCTATCGCAACGCCTACAAGCTCTCCAACCGTGAGACCGAAGTTATGCGTCTGGTCGTACTGGGCAAATCGAACCAAGAGATCGCTGACGAGCTATTCCTTGCCGTGGGCACCGTCAAGACCCACATCCACAACATCCTGGTCAAAACCGAACAGCAAAACCGCACGACGCTCATCCTCCACTTTTGGAAGCGATAACCTACCAAAAAGGGACAGGTTTATTTTGGCAGGTTTTATCTGGGCAAACGTGAAGGCCGTCGCGAGGGAACTGCTTTCCCTCGCGACGGCCTTCTAACAGCGAAAACCAAGTGAGTAGGCTTTTTGCAGAAGGCCGAGCACGCCCCAAATCGACACAGCCCTGACCTGCGGTTTTATTGGGCACTTGTCGCGGTGTGCTCGGCAAATCCAAGAAAGTCTACTCACTTGCATCTGAGGCGCACCAGAAAGGCAAAAAACCGCCGCGAAAGGGGTCCGAACCCCGTTCGCGGCGGCTGTTCGCAGTGGCTTTGCGATGGTTTTACCCGTCTGCTACTCGCTGTAGCGGGTGGCGATGGCAGCTTGTACCATGCCGGCGCTCATGAGGTACGTTACCAGGAAGTAGCCACCATAGGCCGCCAGGAAAATCGCGCAGGTGAGGCCCACGGTGCCGGCGATGCTCATATCGCCGAATACGCTCACCAGCTCGATGATCACCTTGAGCGCCACAAAGGAGTGCGCCAAGCCCACTGCCAGCGGGAACAGGAAGAATACCGCTTGCTGCGCCATCACCGAATGACGAATCTGGCGGTCGTCACAGCCGATCTGTGCCAGCACACGATAGCTGCGGCTGCCGTCGGCCACATTGGAGAGCTGCTGGATCGATAGGATTGCCGCGCACGCAACGACCAGTACAAAGCCAATGTAGATGGCCAGATAGCTAATCATGCCGTTCATCTGCGCTGCTTGCGTGTACATCTCGGAACGCGTGATGAAGACTCCCCACGACCCCGGCTCCTTGCCGTCAACGAGCAGATTGTCGAGCAAGGTGTATTTAATGCTCTCGTCTGCCTCGGTCGTATCCATCCCCTGTTTGTAGTTAACGAGCAGATTACTGGAATACGGCTGCAGGTTAAGCTGGGACAGCAGTTCATCGGCTACGACCACGGTACCGGGATTGCTGCCCATCGCCGAGTTGGCGATGGCCGCCGTGTCCTCGTCCGACTTATCGGTTGCGGGCTTGAGCTCATGCCCGCCCAAGGTGAGGGCATGGCCGCCGGCCATGTATTTGGTGTACAGGTCGCCCAGCTCACCGCCCATATCACACGTAAGCAAGTACTGGTCCCGGCCAATGCTCACCGGCTCCTCGCCCATCATCTGGCGCAATTTGTTGTACTGGCTCGCCGGCGTCACAAACAGACCCATCGCATCGGCGTTGCTTCCCTCGAGCGCCTTGGGAAGCTTTTCGCCCATGGCCTTGCACATCTCACCCGCCACCACCGAGGGGCCCGAGCCGCCAAGCGGGTAACTCAGATACGAATCGATCTGCACATGTTCACCGGCAACATCGGCGATATTGACCTTCTTGCCGGTCTCGTCGTTGTTGTCCGCCGACTTGCCCTTAATACCGTCTGCAACGTTATCGGGATCTTTACGATCGCCATGCCATGCAGCGTACAAATCGACCGTTGCATCGGCCAGCACCATGCGATCGGCCTCAGACGGATTGACATACTCCTTGTAGTAGTCGAGCGTTTCGGGCGTGTAATAGACATACGTCTGAGACACGTCAACAGGGTTATAGCGCTCCAGGTTTTCGTTCATCACGTTGGCAATCGACATACCGCAGGTCACCGAGGTAATGGCCAAAAACAGAATCATCGCGATGACGCCCATCGAAAAGCACACCGTGTTGACCTTGGCCGCAAGCTGGCGCACGGTAAACATGTTGAGGCCGCGCCAGTACACGCCGCGCAGGCTCTGCAGCAGCTTGATGAGCATGCCCGAGAGTCCCCAGAACAGCGCAAAGGTACCCACTGTAACCATAGCGGTCGTAATGCCAAACTGGCTCATGGCCTCTTGCAGCTTGCTGTCCGTCGCAGTCAGCGGGAACCCATCACGTAGCAGACGGTAATAGGCCACGCCCACAAGCGCCACGCCCACGGCAAAGATGGCAATCGCGATCCAGGGGTTGCGCGTCTTGATGCTCTCGTTGCGACGCTCGGCACCCATGAGCTCAATGAGCCTGGTGCGACGCACGGCGCGAAGGTTCAGCAGTAGCGTGAGCACAAACATCACGAGCATGCAGGCAAGGGTCAGATTGAACGCATGCACCGAGAAGAAGAAGTGAAAATCGGCGATCTGCGTCTTAAAGAGCGAAGCGGTAAAGAATGTCATGAGCTGGGAGAGCCCCACGCCCAGCACAATGCCGGCGACAAACGCGCCGACCGAAACAAATACGGTCTCGAGCGCCATGATCGTGGCGACGCGCCCGCGGCGCATGCCGAGCACCTGGTACAGGCCGAACTCCTTTTTGCGGCGTTTCATAATGAAGTTGTTGGCATACACCATCAAAAAGGCCATGACGCCGGCCAAAAAGTACGTCAGGTAGCCGAGCATGCTGCCCATGAGCTCGGACAGTCCCTCCTCCTTGATGCCGGCAATGTCGACCTGCATCGAGACGGTATTGAAGGCATAGAAGACCGTGACGCCCAGGGTGAGCGTCAGCAAGTAGACAAGGTAATCGCGGCCGGCGCGGCGGACGTTGCCCCAAGCGAGTTTACAGAGCATCGGAGCCCTCACCGCCCATCATGGCAACGACCTCCATAATGCGGTCGAAGAACTCTCGGCGGTCGGTGTCGCCGCGGCGCAGCTCAGTGAAAATCTTGCCGTCGCGGATAAACAGCACACGGCTCGTGTAGCTGGCGGCAAAGCTGTCGTGCGTGACCATGAGCACGGTGGCGCGCAGACGGCGATTGAGCGCCTCCAGGCTCTCGAGCAGCAAGCGGGCGCTCTTGGAATCGAGGGCGCCGGTGGGCTCGTCGGCCATAATCATAGTGGGGTCGGTGACGAGCGCGCGAGCCGCGGCAACGCGCTGTTGCTGACCGCCGGACATCTGGTAGGGATACTTGTCGAGCACCTGACTGATAGACAGACGCGCGGCTACATCCTGCACGCGGGTCGAAATTTCGGCCGAGTTTGTGCGGGCGATGGTGAGCGGCAGGGCAATGTTCTCGCGTGCCGTGAGCGTATCGAGCAGGTTGGAGTCCTGGAAGATAAAGCCGAGCTCCTCGCGGCGGAACTGCGAAAGCTTGGCCTGTTTCATGCGCGTTACGTCCTGGCCGTTGATGCGGATGGTGCCGCTCGTGGCGGCATCGATGGTCGACACGCAGTTGAGCAGCGTCGACTTGCCCGAGCCCGAGGCACCCATGATACCGACGAATTCGCCGCGGTTGACGGTAAAGCTGACGTCGTTGAGCGCGCGGGTCACGTTGCCCAGCGCTCCATATACCTTTTCGAGATGCGCGACCTCCAGTACCGGGGTCGCTGCTTGCATGGTTTGCATACCGAGTCCTTTCTTGCAATTAGTCTACGGCATCTATAGTCGCAAGATGCCGAGTCGGCTACCATCGATATGGCTTACGCTTGCCTTACCGTTGCGTAAGGTAAGCGTAGTCTGCCACGTGTTGATGTTGAGAGAGGACTCCTGTTGAAGACTGTTCATGTTGCCGCCGGGATCATTCGCAAGGAAGGATCCGACGAGCTACTGGCTGTGCAGCGCGGCTATGGCGACATGCAGGGACTTTGGGAGTTCCCCGGTGGCAAGCTCATGCGCGGTGAGACGCCAGAAGACGCCGTGCGCCGCGAGCTCATGGAAGAGCTGCAGGTGAAGGTCACCAACCTGCGTGACTTCTACACCGTTGAGTATGACTATCCCGATTTCCATCTCTCCATGGAGTGCTACTACTGCTCGCTCGCCGATGAATCCGATGAGCCCCAGAAGCACGACCGCCAGCTCGATATCCGCTGGATTCCGCGCACCTCGCTTGCCACGGTGGAGTGGATGCCCGCCGACAAGGGGCTCATCGATGCTCTGATTGAGTTAAAGGAAGATCGGCTTGAGGCAAGCTCCGCCGATGACGCCGCGCCCAACGCAACCGACAAACCCGCCACCAAACCCAAGCGCGCACCTAAACGCCGCAGCAAAAAGCGTCCCAAGCCCGGTCTGCTCGACGGCATCGATACCTCGGACCTCTCCGCTGACGAGCGCGAACTGGTCCGCCGTCGCGCCGCCATCAAAAAGTCCATGAAGGGCAACAAGCGCGCCAACACCAAGCCCGAGCTGCTCGTACGTCAGCGCCTACGGGCCGCGGGCCTTACGGGCTATCGTTTGGAATGGAAGGTACCCGGCAAGCCCGACATCGCCTTCCCCGGCCGCAAGATCGCCATCTTCGTCAACGGTTGCTTTTGGCACCGCTGCCCCAAGTGCAACCCAAGCCAGCCCAAGCGCAACGTTGAGTTTTGGGAGGCAAAGTTCCGTCGCAACGTCGAGCGCGACCGTGCTGCTGTGGCAGCGCTCACTCAAATGGGCTGGACGCCCATAACCATCTGGGAATGCGAACTCAAAAAAGACCGCATCGACGCCACGATGGAAAAGGTCATCGAGCAGGTGCGCGCCACAGAGCCGCAGCGCTAACAGCGAGCATTCACACGCTCCGCACGTCCGCGCCACATCCACGTCACAAACCTTAGAAAGCCCTTAAGCTCAAAACCTTTCAAGAGTGTTACTCGATACCTCTGACCTGCAGTTTCATCGTAACACCAAACCAGGTTAAGCCTTTCTTTAGCGCTTCTTTGCGGCAGCCGCGGCATAATACTGCCAGCGCACGGGACCTAGCAGCAAACCCCGAGCGCAACCTTTTGGTGGACATCGAGGAGGCCGCATAAGCATGCATTCTTCCAATGACGCAACACAGCAGCCATCCCTAACACATGCAGACCTTTTCTCCTTCCCCCCGACACAGAGAAACGGTCTCCTCGACTCCCCCACCACAAAAACCAAGCGCTCAGCCGATCAGAGCCTCAACTTACGAGCTTCCTTCGAAAAGCTCCAAGCATCCCTAGACAAGGCGTTCCCCGAACAGGCAAGAGCAATCTAAGCCCATCGCGCTTTATACTGATGCCATGCGAAACATGGATCACATAGAATTGCACCGCGGAGGACGCGAGGAAGCGTTTCCCGAGACCGCCGAAGACTGGCCCTATATTGCCGAACGCGCAGAATTCGCTCGCTATCCGGGCAATTCCGTCCCCTGGCACTGGCATTCCGAAGTTGAGCTTTTCTACATGGAGCAGGGAGCGATTGACTATCGAACGCACGCGGCTCATGAGCACGTACGCTTTGAGGAAGGGTCCGCCGGCTTTATCAACGGCGGCGTTTTGCACAGTACGCTGCAATCACCCAATTCGGCGCCAGCCATTCAAATGCTGCATATCTTTCAGCCGTCGATGCTCGGCGATCCCGCGGGACGTCTCCAAAAGCGCTACATCAACCCATTGCTTCAATGTCGAGGCGTCGATGTGCTCAAATGGTCGCCCACCAATCCCGACGATATGCCCTTTATCGATTTGCTGAAGAGCTCCTTTAGCCACGACCTTCAACAGCCGCAGAACGAGATGGCGCTTCGAAATAGTTTGTCAGAGCTCTGGATTCAGATTAACGCCAAGACCGAACCGCTCTTTTCTTCCGACGGCGCCTCTTGGATGACCAGCCGCGACGTACAGTTCAAGGCAATCCTGGACTTTATCCGCGCAAACTATGCAGCCGCTATAGATGTGCCCCAGATGGCATCTGCAGCCGGCGTAAGCGAAAGAGAGTGTTACCGCATTATCGAAACTTGTGCAGGAACGACCCCGGCGGCATATCTACGCGCATACCGCATAAACCGTGCTTGCGAACTTTTGGCACACACCACGCGAACGGTACAGACAGTCGCGCGCCAATGCGGATTTATAACAGCAAGCCATCTTGGCCAGGTATTTAAAGAACAAATGGGGTGCACTCCTTCGAGCTATCGAGCAGCGAGGCAGAATCTCGATAGCACCAGGCAGAAATCCCGCTAGCCCTTCTTCTGTCACTGCATCAAACTTGCAGGCAAACAACAGAGAGGAGCAATCATATGAAGCACTTTGACCATATCGTATTTGACGTTGATGGGACATTGGCAGATACAGAAGAAAGCGTTCTGTCATCGCTTGTCCAGATTGTCCAAGAAGAGACCAGCAAAACGCTTCCCCGACACGAGCTTGACTTTGCCCTCGGCATACCCGGCAAGGATGCCCTTGAGAAACTTGGGATCTACTCGCAGGCAACGTTGGATCGCTGGTGCCAAGTTGCCGCCAGCTTTAAAAGCACCATCAGCGTGTTTCCAGGTTTGCTTGAAGTCATCGCAACACTCGCCGATAGCGGCTGCAAACTTGGCATCGTCTCCTCACGTGCGCGCGACGAATACGCAAAAGAAATTGCACCCCTTGGTTTCGATAAGTATTTTGAGCACATCATCCTTGTCGAAGACACAACCGAACATAAACCCGCACCCGCACCCATGCTCGAATATCTCCGACGTGCGGGCGCGAATCCTGGCAACGTCGTCTACGTTGGCGACACCGTCTACGACGAACAATGCGCAACTTCAGCAGGGGTCAGTTTTGCCCGAGCAGCATGGGGATCACACCAAGATATCCCAAACGCCACCTACAACCTCAAAACCCCCAACGACCTACTAACCCTAACAACCAAATAACCCACGCGTCCCACCCTTTCAGCCCCAACACCACAAGGGCGATTGAGCAGGACGGTTTGGGCGGGTCCCCGTACTTAGTTTCCAAAATCATTCCGCAGCGCGAAGGCTTCTTATTATTTTCAGACCTAACGCCACAAGGGCGACGACCTCGAGTAGGTCAACCTGGGAGGGACGAGGGCTTAGTTCTCCAATCTTTCCGCAGGGGGCAAAAAGCAACGTCTTATTTTTCCGACACTAACGCCACAAGGGCGATTGAGCAGAACGGTTTGGCGGGTCCCGTACTTAGTTTCCAAAATCATTCCGCAGCGCGAAGGCCCCCGTTGTCAACGCTTCGAAGAAGCGAGACAACGGGGGCCTTCATGCGCGAGGACGTTTTGGAAACTAAGTACGGGACCCGCCCAAACCGTCCGGTGGGATCAGAGTACCCTTGCTGTTACTCTGCTTTGCCCACAGAGTTGAGGTTGGTCATGCGGATCTTAACCAGCTCGGTGATCTCGCGCATGCCCTCCTTGGCCGGCTTCTTGGGATCGAAGCAGGCGGGGTTCTCGGCCATGTAGGCCATGAAGCCCTTGGTGTAGGCCTGACGCAGCTCGGTGGCGTAGTTGACCTTGCAGATGCCGTTCTTCACGGCCTCGGCAACCTGCTCATCGGGCACACCGGAGGTACCGTGCAGAACCAGCGGCACGTCGACGGCGTCGCGGATGGCCTTGACCACGGACTGCTCGATGTGCGGATCGCTCGTGTACACGCCGTGGCTGGTGCCAACGCCAATGGCCAGCGAGGTGCAGCCGGTGCGCTCGACGAACTCCTTGGCCTCGGCCGGATCGGTGTAGGGGCTCTCGCCCTCAACCGCGGGACCGTCGTCCTCCTTGCCGCCGACCTTGCCGAGCTCAGCCTCGACGGGCACGCCCATGGCGCGGCCAGCGTCGGCAACGGACTTGGTCAGGGCGATGTTGTCCTCGAAGGACTCATGCGAACCGTCGATCATGACAGAGGTGTAGCCAGTGCGGAAAGCCTGCATGCAGCGGTCATAGCCATCGCCGTGATCGAGGTGCAGGGCGACGGGCACGGAAGCGCGCTCGGCGGCAGCCTTGACCATGCCGTAGAAGTAGTCCAGGCCAGCGGTCTTAATGGTGCCCGGGGTGGTCTGCATGATGACGGGGGACTTGGTCTCCTCGGCAGCGGCTAGAACGGCCATAACAAACTCGAGGTTCTCGACGTTGAAAGCGCCAACAGCGTAGTGGCCGGCCTGAGCGTCCTTGAGCATCTTTTCGGTGGTAACAAGTGCCATGAGCGTTTGCTCCTCTCCCTCGCCCGCATCTGGACATCGGGCGTACGTGTCCGCAAGGCGTTTTACCTTGCGTTTTGCTGCCCCCATTGTATGAAAATCGTTCGTGTTACATGCATGAGATATCGCCGGCACGCAGGTCAAGACGCTCGTTTTTGAAAAGCAAACGGAAGGGATTCGGACCAAATTCCTCTATCCGACACTGAAGTTTTCACACGAATTGTCTTTCTTTTATAGAAAAGATAAGTAATCGAAAGGTGTTTTCTTACTTAAAAAGAAAATGAACGAAAATAGACTCAACACAATTCCTGCAAATTTAGGTTGAGGATGGAGCAGCTATGGCCCACGCAACAACCCGGGCTTTCGCCGATGAGCGCCGCGCCGCCATCATGGAAATGCTCGAGCATAACGCCTCCGTTCAGGTGGCAGACATCGCCCAAACCTTTGGCGTGTCCTCCGTCACCGCCCGCGCCGACCTGGACGCGCTCGCCGAATCCGGCAAGCTGCGTCGCACGCATGGCGGCGCCGTGTCGCTCCACAAACGCCTAACTGTCTCCACGCAAGATCGCCGCATCAACGTAAATGTCGCCGCCAAGCAGGCCATCGCACAAAGTGCCATCGAACTCGTCGGCAGCGGTGACACCCTGCTCGTCGACTCGGGCACCACGGCGCTCGAGTTCGTCCGGCTCCTCGATCAGCGCGATGGTATCACCGTCATCACGGCCGACATTACCATTGCCGATTACATCGACGAGAGCATGCCCTCAGTCGATGTCGTCATGCCGGGCGGGGCGCTGCGCAAAGGCCATCGTTATCTGTACGGACCGCTCACTATGCAGGCGCTCCAAATGGTCCACGCCGATCTTGCCGTCATGTGCCCTGGAGCTTTTGTTCCCGGCTGCGGCTTTACGACCGACTTTCCGCAGATGGCCGAGACCAAAGCGGCTATGGTCGGCGCCGCCCGTCAAACTGTCGCCCTCATGGACGCCAGTAAGGTCAACGGACGTGGCATGTACCGCTTTGCCGAGCTCGCCGACGTCGACGCCATCGTGATGGACCGTGACCCCGATCATGCCGTCGCCGCCTCAATCGCCGAAATCGTCGACGACGCCCGCCCAAATCTCGTCATCGCCGGCGCTTAAACAAAAACCACCACAAAGGTGCCTGTCCCCTTTGTGGTGGTTTGCTCGTTAAAAGCGAAATATCGCTACTTGGAAAGCTCGTCGGCGAGGGCCTCGATCTGAGCGCGCGAGGCGTCGTTGAGCGAACCCAGCACGGTCACCTTGTTCTGCGCCAGAGTGATGTCCTTCATGCCCTCGAGTTCCTTGGTCATAACCTTGGCAGCGGTGGGCGCCCAAGAGCCGGCCTCGACGAGTGCCACCGTACGGTTCTGATAGGCGTGCCCGGCAAGCGTGTGGATAAAGGTGCTCATGAACGGGAAGATCTCGCCCTGATAGGTAATGGAGGCGAGCACCAGACGGTCATAGCGGAACGCGTCCTCAACGGCCTCGGCCATATCGTCGCGAGCCAAGTCAAAGACGGAGACCTTCTGGCCGCGGGCCTCGAGCGCAGATGCGAGCTCCTCAACGGCAGCCTTCAGATGGCCATACACACTCGCATAGGCGATCGTGATGCCCTCGTCCTCGGGCTGGTAGCTCGACCAGGTGTTGTAAGTGTCGAGGTAGTAGCCCAGGTTCTCGGTCAGCACAGGACCATGGAGCGGGCAGATGATCTGGATATCCAGATCGGCGGCCTTCTTGAGCACGGCCTGCACGAACTTGCCGAACTTACCGACGATGCCAAAGTAGTAGCGGCGCGCTTCGCAAGCCCAACCCTCGGGGTCCTCGATGTCGTTGGCGCCAAACTTTCCAAAGCCGTCGGCGCTAAAGAGCACCTTATCGGTGGACTCGTAGGAGAAGAGTACCTCGGGCCAGTGAACGTTGGGGGCGCCGACAAACGTCAGGCTGTGGCCGCCCAGGTCGAGCACGTCGCCATCTTTGACGACCATCTTACGCTCGGGGTAGTCGGTGCCAAAGTAGTTGACCATCATGCGGAAAGCACCCACGCTGGCCACAATCTGTGCCTGGGGATAGCGCTCCATAAAGGCGGCGATACCGGCGGAGTGATCGGGCTCCATGTGATGAACAACCAGGTAGTCGGGCGTACGGCCATCGAGCGCGGCCTCGAGGTTGCCGAGCCACTCGTCGACAAAGCCACCGTCGACCGAATCGGCGACAGCGATCTTGTCGCCCAAGATAACGTAGCTGTTATATGCCATACCGTTCTCGGACACGTCGTACTGGCCCTCGAACAGGTCAATGTCGTGATCGTCGACGCCAATGTAGCGGATATCCTTGGTGATCTCCATCAGGCAAAGCCTCCTAGATAGACAAAAGAGCCCGTCTATCATAGCACTCGGCTACATCCCAACAGCTATCTACCGACATCCTTACCGATTGTTATTGATGTTCAACATATTACCGTTGACCTGCGAAAACTATGCGCGCGGTGCCGCCGTACTATGTCGAACGATGAGCTGACCGGGAATACGAATGGCAACGTTTTTGCCCGCCGTACCCGCCTCGGGAACCGCATGCTCAAACACCTCGCGTCCGCGCTGATGTAGATCGAATCGCACGGTCGTGAGCTCGTTGTGTGCCACAAAATCATCGAGCGAATCGTCGACGCCCACCACGCTCACGTCCTCGGGCACGCGCAGGCCGCTATCACGCAGCGCGGCAATCGCGCCATTTGCCATCTGATCGTTTGCCGCATAGATCGCCGTCATGGTGTGATCGTGCTCGGCCAGGTACCTGCCGGCCTCGTAGCCGCTGTTGGCAGACCAGTCGCCCTCGAGCGGCTCTGCCGGCTCGATGTGTTTACGCTCGAGCGCATCCTGCCAACCGGCGCGACGAAATTGCTCGTCGACCGAGAACGACGGGCCGCCGATATAGCGAATCTGCTCGTGCCCCAGCTCAAACAGGTGATCCATAAGCAATAGCGAGCAGCCGTAATGGTCGGAATCGACCGTGGTCACCCGGGGGTGCGCGTACATGGTAACGATGACCGTGCCAATGCCCGGCAGTGGATCAAACGTCTCGAAATCGGGTGCCATGCGACTCATGCCGATGATGATGCCGTCCACCGGCAATGCCGCCATACGACGCGTGGCCTCGGCAAGCGAAAACTCCTCGGTCTTGGACATCTCGACCAGCGTGATAGCGCAATTATGCTCGCGAGCAGCGCTGGCGATGCCGTCGATCATTGAGAGGTTGCCAAACTTGGTGACATCGTTGACGCACAGGCCGACCGAATGGTAACGGCCGTCGCGCAGCGAGCGACCGGCATAACTCGGACGAAAGCCGAGCTCTTGCATAGCGGCCTGCACGCGCTGGCGCGTCTGCTCGTTAACGTTGGGCAAGCCGTTGGCGACGCGCGAAACCGTCTGCTGCGAAACGCCGGCAGCGCGGGCGACGTCGGCCATGGAGACCGGACGCGAACTGGTATCGTTGGACGGGCGCCTTGCCACAGGATCACCTTCACCCTTGCGAGATGTGAATAGCGTGCATGCCGGCCCGGACAGAAATACACCCCGCGCCGAGGCCCGCTATCGTCGGACGCATGTTAACGTACTCTACTTTTTCTATCTGAATCTCTTCTGCTTTATAAGTCCACACGGCAGTACCGTTCACGGCTGTATTTCTACCGATTACCAGATTCTCAAAAAGTGACAAGCGATGTGTTATGAGTACGTTAACATAGCCTGTAACGTGCGGTGTCGAGAACACTTGGTTCATGCCGCTTCAAGTTGTTAACGTACTCATAACGACGCAAAACTCACCCGTGCGCGCCAAGGAAAGGACTCCCATGACCACCCCCGACGAAAAGACATTCGCCATGCTCACCAAGCTGTTTGAGGAGGAGTTTGGTCCCATCGGCGACCGCCAGGTGCTCTACGTGCACGCGCCCGGCCGTTCCGAGATCAGTGGCAACCACACCGACCACGAGGGTGGCCATGTCATCGCCGGCTCGCTCGATGTCGCCGTTGACGGCATCGCCGTGGCAACCGACACCAACAAGGTCCGCGTTGCCGATGAGGGCTACCCCGCCTTTGAGATCACGCTCGACACGCTGGATATTCAAGCGTCCGAGAAGGGCACGTCCGCGAGCCTCGTCCGCGGCATGGCCCACGAAATCGCTGCTCTGGACGTTGAGCCCCAGGGCTTCGACTTCGCCTTCACCTGCTCTGTCCCCTCTGGCGGCGGCCTTTCCAGCTCTGCTGCTGTCGAGGCCGCATACGGTCGTGCCATGGAAACCCTCTGGGGCGCACCCGCCATCGAGCCCGTCGCACTCGCCCAGATGAGCCAGCGCACCGAGAACAACTACTATGGTAAGCCCTGCGGTCTGATGGACCAGGCCGCTGTGTGCCTGGGCGGCCTTGCCTACATGGACTTTGAGGACCAGGCTCAGCCTAAAACCCAGAAGCTCGAACTCAACTTTGAGGATCACGGCTATGCGCTCGTGCTCGTTAAGGTTGGCGCCGACCATGTGGCCGCCACCGACGACTACGCCGCCGTTCCACGCGAGATGCAAGACGTCGCTGCCGAGTTTGGCAAGGCGCGCCTGTGCGAGGTAAATGTGGCGGACTTTGACGCCAAACTCCCCGAGCTGCGCGCCAAGCTGGGCGACCGTGCCTGCCTGCGCGCCGTTCACTACTGGTACGAAAACGGCCTGGTCGACAAGCGCTGGGCAGCGCTCAACGCCGGCGACATCGATCAGTTCCTGGTCCTGACGCGCGAGTCCGGCGCCAGCTCTGCCATGTACCTGCAGAATGTCGTTGCCAAGCTGGGCTCCGAGCAGCCTTCGATGTATGCCCTGGCACTGGCCGAGCATGTGCTCGACGGCCGCGGCGCCGTCCGCATCCACGGCGGCGGCTTTGGTGGCACCATCCAGGCCTTCGTGCCGCTCGACCTGGTCGACACCTTCATTGCCAAGATGAACGGCTGGCTGGGCGAGGGCTCTGCCCGCCACTACGCAATTTCTGACAAGGGGGCTTACGCGGCATGGCTGTAATGACTGACGCGCGCGAGGCTGCGCAGGGCCTCATCGAATATGCTATCCACCGATCGATGATCGGACAGGACGACCGCATCTGGGCCTACAACACCATTCTGGAGTGCATCGGCGCCACGGGCCCCGCACTCGACATGGCCTGGGCGCTCAAGACCGAGAAGATTTCGCTCTTGCACCCCGATACACTCCCCAACTTTGACCTTGAAGGCACGCTTGCCGCGCTTTCCGAGGCTGCCGTTGCCAACGGCGCCGCCGAGGACACGGCATCGGGCCGCGATCGCATCGCCATGCGCATCATGGGCGTGCTGATGCCGAGGCCTTCGGTTGTAAACGAGGAATTCAACGGCCGCATTGGTGTCAACGAGCCCCGCGCCGCAACCGACTGGTTCTACGGTCTATGCTGCGACGCCGGCTACGTGCGCCGCGCCGCCATCGCGCGCAATATCAAATGGAGCACCCCCACCAACTGGGGCGACCTGGAGATCACCATCAACCTGTCCAAGCCTGAGAAGGACCCGCGCGATATTGCCGCGGCCGGTGCCGCCAAAAACACGAGCGAGAAGTATCCCGCCTGTCAGCTGTGCATCGAGAACGAGGGCTACCCTGGACGCTCCGCCGCAGCCGACGGCGGTGCCCATCCCGCCCGTCAGAACCTGCGAGTTATCCCTATCCAGCTCGACGGCGAGCGCTGGGGCTTCCAGTACAGCCCGTACGCGTACTTTAACGAGCACTGCATTGCTATGAGCTCCGAGCATCGTCCGATGCACGTCGACCGCAAGGGTCTGACCTGCCTGCTCGATTTTGTGGACCTGTTCCCGCACTACTTTATTGGCTCCAACGCCGACCTGCCCATCGTGGGCGGCTCGATCTTGTCGCACGACCACTTCCAGGGCGGCGCACACGAGTTCCCCATGATGCACGCCGCTGAGGTCTCGCAGTTTAGCGTGCCCGGCTTTGACCAGGTCAGCGGTACCGTGTTGCAGTGGCCGCTCTCGGTGCTGCGACTGCGTTCGCACGACCGCGCCCAGCTGCTCGACGCCGCCGAGAAGATTATCCTTGCCTGGCGCGAGTGGACCGATGAGTCGGTGGGCGTCATCGCGCACACAGCGGATGGCGTGGCGCACAACACCGTGACGCCCGTCATCCGCCGCGTCGACTCCCGCGGCAACGCCGGTGGCGAGATCTACGAGGCCTATCTTGCGCTTCGCTGCAACATCACGACCGATGAGCATCCGCTGGGCGTATTCCACCCGCATGCCGAGTATCACCATATTAAAAAGGAGAACATCGGCCTGATCGAGGTCATGGGCCTGGCCATTTTGCCGCCGCGCTTGGTTCCCGAGCTCGGCGCTGTCCGCGAGCACTTGCTGGCAGCCAAGGCCGATGCCAGCTACGACCTTGCTGGCGCGCTCGAGGGCGACGACCTTTGCCGCAGCCACGCCGCATGGGCCGAGGATGTCTATGCCCGCCGCGCCGACGAGCTTACGGCCGACAACGCCATCGATATCCTGCACGAGGAGGTCGGCGTGGTGTTTGGCCACGTGCTCGACAACGCCGGCGTCTTTAAGTGGGACGAGGCGGGACGTGCCGCCCAGCAGCGCTTTATCGACTCGCTGTAGAGCACAGACCCGGTCGCTCAACGGCAGCCCGCACAGCATAGACACCCACACGACAACGGCGCCCGCCGGCAACATCGCCGACGGGCGCCGTTTTATTGGCTAGTCGTTGGGGACTTTCTTAAACGACTAGTCGTTCGGGACGTTCTTGTTTGACTAGTCATTTAAGAACGTCCCCAACGACTACTTGCGACCAGGGCAACGTCGATGTTTTGGCAACAACAGCGAAAACCCGCCAGAGCGAGCAAGGTGCCTTGAGACGAGGCGGCATTGACCTTCTGGTCATGCCGCCGCAGTTGAAAGGCAGATTGCCGCTCTGGCGGGTTTGCAGCGTCGGCCGGTCCGCCGTTCGGCAGAACGGCGGAACCTGAGGTGCAGCGTCGGGCCGTTACGCGGTTTGGTAAAACCGCGTAACCCTACAGTTCAGTCACGACAACGTTGTTGTAGATCTCGTCCCAGCGGTCCATGACCAGGTGGCCGGTCTTGGGATCCATGGCGTTGAGCTTGCCGCAGGTATTGGCGGTCTTGAGCACCGTGACGTCGTCGGCACCAGCAGCAATGGCATGTGCAAAGCCGGCGATGGTCGAGTCGCCGGAACCCGTCGCGTTCACAGCCGCAATCGCGGGCGTCTTGGCACGGAACGCACGGCCCTCATGGAAGCCCACCGAACCGGCAGCGCCCATCGAAACGACAACCCAGGGAATATCGGCAAAGCGGCCATCGGCGGCAAGCGCCTCGCGCAGGGCATCGACATCATCGATCGTAAAGGACGTACCCAGCAGGCCGTTAATCTCGGTCAGGTTGGGCTTTACGAGCTCAGGCTTAGCGTCGGACTCCAGCGCGGCCTCCAGCGATGCACCCGAGGTGTCGAGCAGCACCTTAGCGCCCGCCTCCTCGGCGATCTTGACGAGCTCGGCATAGTAGCCGGCATCGACGCCACGCGGCAGCGAGCCCGAAAGCGTCACAACGTCCGCCTTCGCTGCAAGCTCGGCGAACTTAGCCGTAAAGGCCTCGAGCTCGGCCGGGGCGATCTGCGGGCCGCTCTCCAGCAGCTCGGTCTGATTACCCTCGTGCAGAATATTCAGGCAAATGCGCGTCTCACCGGCAATGGGCACAAAGTCGTTCTTGACGTCATCGGCATCCATAAGCTCGGCCATATAGGCACCCATGTGGCCGCCGAGCAGACCGGTCGCAAGCACATCGTCGCCCAGCTGCAGCAGCACGCGGCTCACGTTGAGGCCCTTACCGCCAGCGGTCTTTTCGGGCGTCACACGGTTAACATCGTCGATGATCAGCTTGTCGAGCTGATAGCGCGTATCAATCGACGGGTTCATGGTAACGGTCAGAATCATATTGAACTCCTGTTTCCGGGGCACGACGTGTGCGACCCCAAACATACGATAGCTCTTTAAAGGATCTCGATCTCAAAGCAGCGAGTGACGGTCTCTCCCGGCTTGGCCACCAGGCAGCCACGTTTGTGCTCCAGAATATCGTCCTCGTCGGAGCAGGTGGACAGACCACCCCACGGTTCAACAGCCACAAAGTCGCCCTCGGGCTTGCTCCACACAATCAGGTACGGCATATCGGGGAACGTCAGGCGCACGCCCTTGTCCTCGGTTTTCTTGGTCAGCGTAACCACGCGGCTCTCGAGCACGTCAAAGATGGTCTCCGCGAAGTCGAAGAGTTCGTGGGTAAGCGGCAGGCTCTGGTCGATCATGGGGTTCTTGCTGCGATGCTCAACATCAATCAGGCCAGTCGAGGGAACGGCAGTACAGAGCTCGGTGGCCTCACGCTGCTCAAAACGAAGCTCATAATCGTCATAGGACTCGCCCTCGTCGAGCGGGCACTTAAAGCCGGGGTGACCGCCCACAAAGAATGGCATATCCTCGGTGCCCTCATTGGTCACCTCGTACGACACGGCCACCTTAGCCGCATCGATCGTGTAGCGCGCGACGATCTTAAACGGATACGGATACTGCTCGAGTAGCTCGGCGTGGTCGGCAGAGCTTAGGCTCAGCGCAACCATGCTGTCGCCCTGCTCCTCGAGCTTCCACTCCTGCTTGCGGGCAAAGCCGTGGCGGGCAAGCTTGACCTCGCGGCCGCCCATGGTCATCGCGCGGCCGCCACGAAGGCCGCCGCAAATCGGAAAGCAAATGGGTGCCTGGCCCGACCAGACCGCCGGATCGCCCTGCCACAGGTACTCACGGCCGTTGGCCGCAATAGAAGTGAACGACCCGCCCGCCGTGGTCAACGCCACACAAATCAAACCGTTATCAAGAACAAACTCCATAGGAGCCTTCCCTTTCTTACGACAGCCCGCCAAGTCAATAGGGCTGATAGAAAACCGGCCCGCGCCCCCTCACAGAAACGCGAGCCGTCAATTGAAAAGCTGCAGAATGCCGGGTACCGCCAAGAGCGAAGCACTCAAGCCAAGCAAGCAAACGTGTTATCGGAGCAGCTTACCGAACCGACGGCTTCGCAACAACAGCGGTAACCCCACAGGTACCCCCAACGTCAGCGAGCGGCGCTCAGGTGCCCCAGGTCGCCGCGAAAGAGGAGCGACGCGTACTTCATGTACGCGAGCGACGGTTTGAGCGGCGAGATGGGGTGCCTGGGCGTCGCGCAGCGTCGACCCGTTACGCGGTTTGGTAAAACCGCGTAACCTCCTTAGTCGTGGTATTCGCCGCGGTCCCACTTCTCGAGGAACTCGTCAAAGAAGTGCGGGTCAGCCTGAGCCTCGGCGTCGGCCTTATTGCAGGCGTCGATCTTGGCGATCAGGGCGTCGTGCTCGGGAGTCTTGTCGTAGGGCTCCTCCAGGAAGGCAAGCATGATATCGGCCATCAGGAACTCGCCGGTGATCTTGCCACCAAAGCCCACGATGTTGGCGTTGAGCTCGCGACGGGCATACAGGGCAGAGGTCATGTCGCGGACCAGGGCGCAGCGGGCGCCGGGAACCTTGTTGACGGCGTTGGTGATGCCGATGCCGGTGCCGCACAGGGCCACGCCAAAGTCGGCCTTGCCGCTGGCAACAGCCTCGCCCACGGCCTTGCCATAGATGGGATAGTGCGTACGGGTGTGGCTGTAGGTGCCGCAGTCGAGCACCTTGTAGCCAGCCTGCTCCAGGCGGTCGGCCAGATAGATCTTCTCGTCCGTAACGATATGGTCGCAACCGATTGCGATGGTCTTCTTCATCAGAACGTCCTTTCGTCTGAATTCACAAGTTGAGGTAGAAGTTCGAGTTCTCGGTGGCTCTCGTTAGGCCATCTTGTTGAGCATGTCGACACGGATCTGGTGACGGCCGCCGGCGTACTGGGCACGCAGGAACTCGCGGGCGATCTTCTTGGCGACCTCGGTGCCCACAACGCCCGGGCCCATGGTGACCATGCGCGAGCCGTTGTGCTCGCGGGTCATGTAAGCGGAACGCTCGTCGGAAATGTTGGCGACGACCATGCCCTTGATCTTGACGGCGGCCATATAGGAGCCGACGCCGTACTTATCGAATGCAAAGCCCTGGGAATCCTTGTGCTCCAGCAGGTCCTTGGCAACGGCGGTCGCGGAATCGACAAAGTCCGCGGCAGGGGTCTCGGAATAGTCGACGACCTCGTGACCGTCGGCGATGAGCATCTCCTTGATGGACTCCTTCATCGACATACCGTCGGCATCGGAAGCGATTACAACCCTCATGACATCCTCCTTGAGAGATACGCAGGTGCGTAGTTTCTGTTTGGAAGTGTTGAATCGCGTTCAGGTCCGGGCATCTGAATGTGCGGTTCTTCACTGTTCGTGTTTATTTGAACACATTCGAACACCGACTGCAACAATAATTTGTTTATCTTTGTTCTTTTTTGAACAAACACCATTCACGGATGATTGCTGACCGTTTGAGCCCGGCGCGGACGTAGCGCCCACGTGTTCAACAAACAAAAGGGCGACCGAGAACGTGTCTCGGCCGCCCTTCTTACGGTTGATCTTCCAAAGATCGCTTTGCCGCCTACTCAGACTGCCCGCTCTTCTTGGCATGTCTGGACGGAGCGCTCAAGAAACGACCCGTCAGATAGTTCGCGGGACCGGAGATATCGATCCCCAGCAGCACGTGTCCTAGCCATAGGAACGCCACGAGCACCAGTAGAGGAATCACACACGAGGTCACGATCATCACGATGACGCCTTCGATCAGATCGGTCACCTGATGCACGATCTCATCGGTCATCTGCTTGGCACCGCTGGTCACCGACGTAACAAGGCTCGAGGCCCCGTCAGTCAACTGCTCGAGCACGTTTTTGGACTCCTTGGCCTCGGATTTTTTCTTGTTCGATTTTGAGCTGGTCTCGGCTGACTTGTCCGTGGTGTCGGCCGCGTCCGCAGCGTCCGCAGCCTTTTGCTCAGCTTGCTCAATACTTACGCGATACGTTTCATCGACCTTCTGCGACACCCATACGCTCGCGGGCACGAGCGCCATGCCGATCACGGCAACCACCAGCACGCGCGTCGCCACACGGCGCAGGACAGCGCTCGTGCTCCAGCGCCCGTGAATGCCGAGCGACACCGCAAAGAGCGCCAACGCAAACGGGATTAAGATGCCCAGGCCAACCGACCACAAAATCGTGAGCAAATATTTCTCTAGGTATAGCACGGCAAGCACGATACCAAGGTTGCCTGAAAGCTGCGCGAGCTGCTCGGCAACCGGCGTTCCCGTATCACCCGGCAGCGCGGTAATGCCCGCAGACAGCGCCACGCACGAGGTCGTGAGCGCCAGTACGTTTCCTTTCTTTTGATCGATGACCTCGATGGTGGAGTCCCAAGTTTTGGTATCGGCGAAATGCGGACGAGCCACAAAGCCCGACAGCAGCGCCAGCACCACGAGCGCAACGATAAAGCCAATCTGCAGCTTTTTGTTTGCGCACACGACATCGGACAGACTGGGCTGCAGCTCGGTTACCGTCGTGTGCTCGGTTATCTGGACAGGACGCCCATGAGCCATCTCGTGCGCGCCTCTTTTTTGTATTGACCCGTTATCCGGCATTTGGATACCTCCTCAGTCCGGCGTTTAATGCGAAAGGAAGTATACCCACCGAGCAAAAATCGAACGGGAGGACGAACGGAGCGCACCAAGACTGTCCCCAATGACTAGTCGTTTAAGAACGTCCCCAATGACTATATTTCACCGCAACTTGGAGGAGGACAGAAAAAGCCCTGCCGCGGGTAGCGGCAGAGCTTTTGGAAGGGGACTTGGTTGTGAGGGCTCGTTAGGCGAGCTTGGCCTCGAGCTCGGCAATGCGCTTGTAGGCATCGATGGTAAAGCGGGCCTGCTTCTCCAGGATCATAGTGGTCATGAGAGTGTCCTGAGCGTGAGCCATGATGAAGGTCATCTCCATCTCGCCACCGCCGGCCTCCTGCGAAAGCAGCTTGGTCTGCGTGTCGTGGGCACCGATGAGCGCATCGCTGGCATCCTTGTGCAGCTGCTCGGCCTTCTCAAAGTCACCCTCGCGAGCAGCATCGAGCGCTGCAAGCAGATCGGTCTGGGCGTCACCTGCGTATGCGACGATCTCGAATCCAACCATCGAGATTTCTTCTTTGGTTGCCATGTTGCGTTCCTTTCACATATGAACCAATGGAGAGCATCGCGTCCGGGCATACGCGCTGCGTTGTGTATGACAGAAACAATAACATTCAAACAAAAAAGAACAGCGCAAAACGTAATTTCGAGCTATGAACGGTCACTTTTCGACCGTGAACGGTTTTTAAACCAATTTAAACAATATCGAACACAATTAGCGGAAACCCAAACAGACCCGCGCCCTAGCGTACATCGCGCACCGTATCGCCCTCGACGAGCACGCCCGGAAACAGCATGTGCTCCACACCGGGCGCAACGCCCTCGGCGTCGGCAATCTTGTCGACCGCCCACATGCCGACGCGCTTGTTGTCAAAGCGCACCGTGGTCAGGCGACGGTCGGGCACGATATCACCCAGACTATCGTCAACACCCACCACGCTCACGTCCTGGGGCACGCACTTCCCGCGCGACTCGAGCCCACGGATACAGCCATATGCCATGGCATCGTTGGAGGCATAAATGGCCGTGCAGGTCGGATCATCCGCAAGCGCCTGGCCGGCAGCATATCCACTCTGCGCCGTCCAGTCGCCACGCACGAGCTGCGGGGGCTCAATGCCATGCGCACGCAATGTCTCACGCCAGCCTTCCTCGCGCCGCATGCCCGAAAGCGAGCGCTCGGGACACGAGATAAAGTGCACAGTCTTGTGTCCCTGCCCCAGCAAATACTCGACCACCTGGCGCGAACAATCGAACTGGTCGTTATCGACCGTTGAACAGAGCGGGTGCTCCAACATCGTAACGAGCACCGTCTGCATGCCGGGCAGCGGCTCGAAGGTTCCAAAGTCCGCCGGCATGCGGTTCATAATCACAACCATGCCATCCACCGGCAGTGCGCTCATGCGCGACGATGCGCTCTCGAGGGTATACGGATGCCCGTCTACTTTAGTGAGGGTGATGGCATAGCCATGTTTGTCGGCCGCTGCGGCAAAGCCCTCCATACGGTCGAGATTGCCGGTGCCGGTAATGTTGAACATGGCGACGCCGACGGTCTTAAACTTGCCACGGCGCAACGATCGACCGGCAAAATTGGGGCGATACCCCAGCTCGCGCATGGCGGCACGCACGCGTTCCTTGGTCTCGGGGCGCACGCTGGGCGAATCGTGCACCGTACGCGAGACTGTCTGCTCCGAGACGCCCGCGAGGCGCGCTACGTCTTTGACGGATACCGATTTTTTAACAGCGGCCATAGGTCGATCTTTCTATGTCAACGATGCCATTGGTGGCACCTTGCGCAGTCAAATGAAACGTCTTCAAGTATATCCAACGCCTCCCCCACCATACGCTCACCACCCAAAACCTACCGTTCACCGACATTTTTGCTTCCCCGAACGGCTTTTGTCTACCAAATGTTAACGTTGCCATTGTGCAAACACAGAGCCACCGGGCGGCTCAAACGTTTACGCGTAAGGAATCGACGGTTCGCAGGCACAGGAATCACCGGTTCGCGTCTTTTTTTGTGTCGCAAAATGGCAACGTCAACATTTTGGCAACCGGACGCCAAAAGCTACCATCGTTGCTAACCCACCGACTCTTAGGAGCATTGCATGGAGCAACTCATCGCCATCATCGAAAAGGGCCAGCCCTTTTTCAACGCGATCGCCCGCAACAAGTACCTCAAGGCGATCCGCGACGGCTTTATCTCCGTCATCCCCATCATCATCTTCTCGTCCATCTTCTGCCTGGTAGCCTCGGTCCCCAACATCTGGGGTTTCTACTGGCCCGATGACATCAACAACGCCCTGTGGAAGTGCTACAACTACTCCATGGGCATCCTGGCCATCGCCTGCGCCGCCACCACGGCCAAGCACTTCGCCGACGCTCAGAACCGCGATCTGCCCAAGAACAACCAGATCAACTTCATCTCGTGCATGTGCGCGGCCATCATCGGCTTCTTGCTCCTTTCGAGCGACACCATCGCCACGGACGCTGCCAGCGGTTTCAACACCACCTACCTTGGTTCCAAGGGCCTGCTGACCGCTTTCATCGCTGCGTTTGTGACCGGCATCATCTACAAGTTCTTCATTAAGCGCAACATCACCGTCAAGATGCCCGAGCAGGTTCCGCCCAACATCTCGCAGACCTTTAAGGACATCATCCCCTTCTCCGTCTGCATCACCGTCTTTTGGGTTTTTGACATCGTCTTCCGCGCTGCTTTTGGCTTCTGCTTTGCCCAGGGTGTCATCCAGGTGTTCCAGCCCCTGTTCACCGCTGCCGATGGCTACATCGGCCTCGCTGTGATCTACGGCGCCATGAGCCTCTTCTGGTTCGTGGGCGTCCACGGCCCCTCGATCGTCGAGCCCGCCATCGCCGCCGCTCTCGTTGCCAACATGACCGACAACCTGGCTGCGTTCCAGGCCGGCCAGCACGCTTCCGCTGTCCTGACCCAGGGTGCCCAGTACTTCGTCGTCTGCATGGGCGGCACCGGCGCCACGCTCGTCCTGGTCTTTATGTTCTGCTTCCTGGCCAAGTCTCAGGAGATGCGCGCCGTCGGTAAGGCCGCCATCGTCCCCGTCTGCTTTGCCGTCAACGAGCCGCTGCTGTTCGCCGCACCCATCGTGCTCAACCCCGTCTTCTTTGTCCCGTTTGTCTTTGCCCCGATCGCCAACATCTGGATCCTCAAGATCTTTATCGACTTCTTGGGCATGAACGGCTTTATGTACACCCTGCCTTGGACCGTCCCCGGCCCCATCGGCACCATCATGGGCCTGGGCTTCCAGCCGCTCGCCTTTGTGATGCTCGCCATCATCCTGGTCGTCGACTTTGCCCTGTACTATCCGTTCTTCCGTGCCTATGACGCCCAGAAGTGCGCCGAGGAGGCCGAGATCTCCCAGGAGGAGCTCGCCGCCAAGAACGCCGAGAAAGCCGCCAAGCTCAACGATGCCTTCCAGGGCAAGGCTGACGCCAAGAGCGTTGCCGCCGGCGCTGCTGCCGAGGCCGTGAAGGCCGACTCCCCCGCCGCTTCCGCAGCACCCGCTGCCGAGACAACGACCGCCAGCGACCTCAACGGCAAGCGCGTGCTCGTGCTCTGCCAGGGCGGCGGAACCTCGGGCCTGCTCGCCAACGCGCTGGCCAAGGCCGCCAAGGAGCGCGGCATTAACCTCGAGACCGCTGCCGAGGCCTATGGCAACCACGTGGACATGCTCCCCGACTTTGACCTGGTCGTCCTGGCCCCGCAGGCCGCAAGCTACCTGGCCGACCTGCAGAAGGACTGTGAGCGCGTGGGCAACAAGTGCGTCGCCTGCCGTGGCAAGCAGTACATCGAGCTCTCCCAGAACGGCGACAAGTCTCTCGCCTTCGTGAGTGAGCAACTTTCGAAGTAAGTAACGCCCAGGGCCAGCCGACCATCCAAGACCGGCTGGCCCTTCGATTTAGACGATTGGATCATCATGTCCGTTAATCCTGCTAGCGTCACCAACCCGCCCGCGCAGTTTCCCGAGGACTTTGTCTTTGGCGGCGCCACCGCTGCCTACCAGGTAGAGGGCGAGACCCGCACTCACGGTAAGGGCAAGGTTGCCTGGGACGACTTTCTGGAGGCCCAGGGGCGCTTCTCCCCCGATCCCGCTTCGGACTTCTACAACCAGTACCCCGTCGACCTGGAGCTGTGCGAGGAGTTCGGCATCAACGGCATTCGCCTCTCCATCGCCTGGAGCCGCATCTTCCCCAACGGCACCGGCGAAATCAACCCCGAGGGCGTCCAGTTCTACCACGATCTCTTCGCCGAGTGCCACAAGCACCACGTTGAGCCGTTCGTCACGCTGCATCACTTTGACACGCCGCTTCCCCTCTTTGAGAAGGGCGACTTCCTCAACCGCGAGACCATCGATGCCTTTGTGGACTTTGCCACCTTCTGCTTTAAGGAGTACGCCGACCAGGTGACCTACTGGTTCACCTTTAACGAGATCTGGGCCGACGCCTCCAACACCTACATCGAGGGCACCTTCCCCGGCGGCGTCAAAGCTCATCTGGCCGAGGCCTTCCAGTGCGAGCACAACATGATGCTCGCCCACGCCAAGGCCGTGCTGGCCTTCCACAACGGCGGCTTTAAGGGCAAAATCGGCGTCATCCAGTCGCTGGAGTTTAAGTACCCGCTCAACGAGAACGACCCCGCCGACATCAAAGCCGCCAACAACGAGCACGTGCTGCAAAACCAGTTCTTGCTCGACGCCACCTTCCGCGGCGACTATGCGCCCGACACCCTCGAGTGCGCCAACCGCCTGGCTGCCGTCTCGGGCGGCACCATCGAGATCCTAGACGAGGATCTGGAAATCATGCGCGAGGCCGCGCTCTACAACGACTACCTGGGCGTTAACAACTACCAGTGCCGCTTCTTGAAGGCTTACGACGGCGAGAACGACCTGCACCACAACGGTACGGGCGAGAAGGGCACTGGCCGCTGGCGCGTTAAGGGTATTGGCGAGCATGTGAACAAGCCTGGCATCCCCACCACCGACTGGGACTGGATCATCTATCCCGAGGGCCTGTTCGATCTGCTCGTCTACATTAAGCAGCGCTACCCCAACTACAAGCAGATTTTCATCACCGAGAACGGCATGGGCTACAAGGACCCCTACAAGGACGGTTTTGTGGACGACCAGCCGCGCATCGACTACATCGAGCAGCACCTGCGTTGGCTGCTCAAGGCCATGGAGGTGGGCGTCAACGTGGGCGGCTACTTCCTGTGGAGCCTGCAGGATCAGTTCTCCTGGACCAATGGCTACAACAAGCGTTACGGCTTCTTTTACGTTGACTTTGAAACCCAGAAGCGCACGCCCAAGGCAAGCGCCTACTGGTACAAGCACGTGGCGCAGACCCGTCGTCTGGACTAGTGGCTGGCGGGGTTGCCCGCTCACACAACCTGTCCCCATTTCTCAGCCGGGGGCGGCACGTCACACGGCGCGCCGCCCCCGGTCTTTTTGTTTTTGGGCTGGTCGGGAGCCGTTTGTCTCGATCTGTAACATCTAGCCGAGTTTTTTGGTCCTAGCTGTTACAGATTGAGACGAACAGGATTGCTCTTTCCGAAGAATCTAAATCTGTAACACGTAGCCCGCTTTTGACCGTCTACCTGTTACAAATCGAGACAAACGGAGTAGGACCTAACCCCGTATGTCCCTAACAGTCGAGCGTTCGACCAGCGTACTCGGCACATGAATCGCCTCGATAGACGAGCTCTCTCCAATCGCCGCCTCAAACGCAAGCTTACCGACACCGCGCAAATCAAATCGCAGCGTCGTCAGTCGATTGTGAGGAACAAGTCCCTCGAGTGCGTCGTCGATACCAACCACGCTCACGTCGTCGGGCACGGACAGGCCCGCGTTCTCGAGCGCGGCGATAACGCCCAGCGCCATCTGGTCATTTGCCGCAAGCACGGCAGTCGGCGCCTGCGACCCGCCGGCAAGCACCTCGGCCGCAATCCGCTCGCCCATGGCGTACCCACTGTCCGCACTCCAATCGCCACGCAGCATCGGAGCGGCATCGACATGAGCACGACCCAGCGTATCGCGCCAACCGGCCTCACGAAAACGCGAGGAAATCGAGTTTTCCGGACCCGCCACAAACCGCATATTCGAGTGACCATGTTCCAGCAGATAATTGGTCAACAGCTCGCACGAACCATACTGGTCGGAGTCGATCGTCGTGCAGCGCGGATGCGCATACATGGACAGGATGACCGTTCGCACTCCCGGCTGGGGAACAAACTCCTCAAAATCGGGAGCCATGCGGTTCATGTTGAGAATCATGCCGTCGACGGGTCGCTCGACCATGCGGCGCGAGGCATCGGCAAGTGCATAGGGCTTGTCGCCGCCCATCTCGATCATAGTGACGGCAAAATCGTGCTCGCGCGCCGCTTGCATGATACCCTCGAGCGTCGCCAGGTTACCGACACGTGTGATGTTGTACATGCACAGGCCAATAGAACGATACGACCCGCCGCGCAACGCCGCTCCAGCAAAATTGGGACGAAAGCCCAGCTCTTCCATGGCGGCCAGCACACGCTTGCGCGTCTTTTCCGTCACGTTGGGCATACCGTTGACCACGCGAGACACAGTCTGGCGGCTCACGCCAGCGAGCGCCGCAACCTCTGCCGCGCTCGCCGAACGACCATTCCTTGTCTGCTGATCCATGCCTTCCACGCTAACCTGCTTCCCAACTATTCCCCGCGCCCATGGCGCATCGTACATACATTGATAACGTGCTCATGATACCCGAGCCATATACCACAACATGAAAACTTCTGTCAATCAAAACCGCTTACCGAACAAATACAACCGTTCGCGGCTGTTTGAAGTTGTTTTGTTTCTATACATCCCAGCCGGATGTTAACGTGCTCATTGTCAAATGTTCACGTGCTCATTTTGGTTCTAATCATTTTAAGATAGTGTTTATCGGGCTTTTTCACCGCTGAACGCTAACCAGGGAGCCTCCTGAGCGCAAACGCACAATATCGAACAGCGAGACGAGAGGGTGTATGCATATGTCTTTGCTAAACCGCGTACAGCAGCTGCCGAAGGGCTTTGTTTGGGGCGCCGCAACCGCCGCGTACCAAACGGAAGGTTCCACGAAGGTGGCAGGCAAGGGTAAGACCATGTGGGACGATTACCTTGTCGCCCAGGGTCGCTTTTTGCCCGACCCGGCCAGTGATTTCTACAACCGCTACGAGGAGGATATCCGCCTTTCTGCCGAGCATGGACTCAACGCCATTCGTGTGTCCATCGCCTGGACCCGCATCTTCCCCAACGGCGACGATGCCGAACCCCTCGCCGAGGGCGTTAAGCACTACCACGAGCTGTTCGCCTGCTGCAAAAAGTATGGCGTCGAGCCCTATGTGTCCCTGCATCACTTTGACTCCCCCGCCGCCCTGTTCAACCAGGGCGACTGGCTCAACCGCAAGACCGTCGACGCCTATGTGCGCTATGCCGAGTTCTGCTTCCGCGAGTTCCGCGAGGTCAAGAATTGGTTCACCATCAACGAGCTCATCAGCCTCTCGCACTCCCAATACATCCAAGGCAACTTCCCGCCCAACCATCACTTTGATGTGACGAACGGCATCCAGAGCCAGCACAACGAGCTCGTTGCCCACGCCCGCGCCGTCAACCTGTATAAGGATCTTGACGAGACCGAGCACCTGGGCGGACGCATTGGCATGGTCAACGTCCTGACGCCGGCATATCCTGCCACCGACTCGCCCGCCGACCAGCACGCCGCCGACCTGTACAACGCCTTCTACACCGACTTCATCATGGACGGCGCCTTCCTGGGTCACTACTCCGCGCGCACCCTCTCACTCATCAACGAGATTCTGCGTGCCAACAACGCCACACTTACGGTTGAGGACAGCGACATGGAGGAGCTCGCCAAGGCGGCGCCCCGCAACGATATGTTCGGCCTCAACTACTATCAGTCGGCGTTTATCGCCGCCTACGATGGCGAGTCAACCAACAGCTTTAACGGCACCGGAGACAAGGGCACCTCGTGCTTTAAGTTTAAGGGCGTCGGGCAGCAGGTCGATATGCCGGGTATCCCCACCACCGACTGGGATTGGCTCATCTACCCGCAAGGCCTCTACGACACGCTCAAGCACATCAGCGCCACCTATCCCAACCTCCCCGTCATCTATATCACCGAAAACGGCCTGGGCCACAAGGACCCCGAGCCCGACGCAAACGGCATCGTCGCCGATCCCGAGCGCATCGACTTTGTCGACCAGCACATGGAGAAGGTGCTCCAGGCGCGCGCCGAGGGCGTCGACGTCCAGGGCTACTTTATCTGGAGCCTGCAGGACCAGTTCTCGTGGGCCAATGGCTATAACAAGCGCTACGGCCTGTTCTACATCGACTTCGACACGCAAAAACGCTACATCAAGCAGTCGGCACTCTGGTACAAGGAGCTCGCCGACACTATGGCGGACGCGCAGTAGCGCATCGCCTCGCTTTCCCCCCGAGAAGGGAGCGGCCCTATGCGATACAAACCCAGCCGCTCCCCTCTCTCCCCCTGGGACCGGCCCCGCCTGCACCCGGGCTTTTAGCAAGCGGGAGACCATATAGGTTTTCAACGTCCATGCCATTAAGATTTCATGCAAAGAGGAGCGTGAACTATGGAATCGATCGTTAAGTTCTTGGAGAAAGGTCAGCCGTACTTCGACAAGGTCTCTAAGAACATCTACCTTCAGGCCATTAAAGACGGCTTTTTGGCAGCAATGCCCATTATCCTGTCTTCTTCTGTCTTCCTGCTTATTTCGACCCTGCCGGGCGTTGTCGCCACGGTCGGCGGCTTTACGCTGCCCGACTGGTGGAACGTCGACGTCGTGAACTTCTGCAACAAGGTTTACAACTTCACGATGGGCGTCGTGGGCATCATGGTCGCCGGCACCACCGCAAGCGCGCTGACCGGCTCCAAGAACCGCCGCATGCCTGCCGGCAAGACCATCAACGCCACGAGCACCATGGTCGCCGCCATGTGCGCTATGCTCATCTTGGCCGTTACCCAGACGAGTGCCAAGATCGACGGCGCCGATGTCTCGGTGTTCTTTACCGACAACATGGGCACCAAGGGCCTGCTGAGCTCCTTTGTCGCCGCATTTGCCACGGTCAACATCTATGCCTTCTGCATTAAGCGAGACATCACCATCAAGCTGCCCAAAGAAGTCCCCGGCGCCATCGCCCAGAACTTCCGCGACATCTTCGCCTTCAGCTTCTCCATCCTGTTTGTCGCCGTCATCGACGTTATCTGCCGCACCTGCTTGGCCGTCCCGTTTGCCAACGTCATCTCCACGCTGGTGAGCCCGCTGTTCGCCGCTGCCGATTCCTACGCCGGCCTCGCCCTCATCTGGTTCATGATCCCGCTGTTCTGGTTCATGGGCATCCACGGCCCCTCGGTCGTTAAGCCTGCCCTCAACGCCGCGCTGTTTGGCAACATCACCACCAACCTCGCCACGCTGCAGGCCGGCGGTCACCCCGCCCTCGCCCTGACCGAAAACTTCGGTAACTACATCGGCGAACTCGGCGGCACCGGCGCCACGTTCATTGTCCCGATCATCTTCCTGCTCTTTATGCGCTCCAAGCAGCTCAAGGCCGTCGGCAAAGCCTCTGTCGTGCCCGTGATGTTCGCCGTCAACGAGCCGCTGCTGTTCGCCGCGCCCATCATCCTCAACCCGTACTTCCTGATCCCGTTCCTGTTTGCCCCCGTGGCCAACGTCCTCATTGGTAAGTTCTTCATCGACTTTTTGGGCATGAACGGCTTTATCTATGCCATGCCGTGGGCACTCCCCGGACCGATCGGCACCTTCATCGACACCAACTTCCAGCCGATCTCTCTGGTCCTGGTTGTCGTCCTGCTGGTCGTTGACTTCTTGATCTACTACCCGTTCTGCAAGGCCTACGACAACGTCCTGTGCAAGCAGGAGGCCGAGACCCTGGCCGAAGAAGAGGCCGAGGAGACCAAGGCCGTCAAGACCGCTGCCGCCCCCGCCGTTGAGGCTCCTGTTGTCGAGACCGCTTCTGCCACTGAGGCCTCTGCAGCTCCGTCCGCCCTTAAGGGCAAGGATCTGAGGGTTCTGGTTCTGTGCGCTGGCGCCGGTACCTCTGCACTGCTCGCCAACGCGCTTAAGGAAGGCGCCGACGAGCTGGGCATCGACATTACCGCCAACGCCGGTGCCTACGGCAGCCACTACGCCATCATGGACCAGTACAACGTCATCGTCCTGGCTCCGCAGGTTCGCACCTATTACAACGAGATGAAGGCCGACACCGACCGCCTGGGCATCACGCTGCTGTCGCCCAAGGGCAAACAGTACATCGACCTCACTAAGGATCCCAAGGGTGCCGTCGCCTGGATCGAGGAAAACCTCGAGGCATAAGACGCTGACACCACCTGCCGCTTGCAGACAATAAATGGCCCGTGCATCGATGTGTGATGCGCGGGCCATTTTGTTTAGACCGCACCCGTCCTCCTGTTCATCTCAATCTGTAACATCTAGCCGAGTTTTTCGGTCCTAGCTGTTACAGATCGAAATGAACGCACAGGCCAAGCCGAAAATCTCAATCTGTAACATGTAGACCACTTTTGACCGTCTAGTTGTTACAGATCGAGACAAACGGAATAGGCCGAGCACGTCTACGCCCGCAAGTCCTTTACGCTGGAACGCTCGACCAACACGCCCGAGACGAGCGTACGGCTTCTGGAGCTCGGAGCTTCCAGACCCGCGACGACCTCGTTGAGCGCACGGACGCCCAGCTCGCGGTGGCGAAACTTCACCGACGTCAGAATCGAGTTGGGAATCGTCTTATAGAGCTCATCGTCGAAGCCGATCACGGACACATCATTGGGCACACTGAGCCCTTTGTCACGTAGAGCCATCATCACGCCGTTTGCCATGCAGTCGTTAGCAGCGAGGACCGCCGTGCAATCGGGCTTATCGGCAAGCACAAGGCCCGCGGCATAGCCACTATCCGCATTCCAATCGCCTTGCAGAGGCTCGGGCGGCTCAATGCCACGCGCCTCGAGTGCCGCACGCCAACCTTTCATACGGCACTGGCTCGACAACGACTCTTTCTTACCAGAGACGAAGTACACGTTTTTATGCCCGTGGTTCAAGAAGTACTCGCACGCCATGCGCGCGCCGCCCTCTTGGTCGTCACTGACGGTGGAGCAGGTAGGATGTTCCATCGGTGTGATAATCACCGTCTTGAGGTCTTTCGGTGCCTCAAAAGTATCAAAGTCATCGACCATCTGACGCAGGTTGAAGATCATGCCATCAACAGGCAGCTGCGACATCCTACGCGCCGCTTCGGCAAGGGTCATCTTCTCCCCCGCCCGCTTTTTGATCATCGTGAGCGCAAAGCCGCGTTCTTCGGCGGCATCTGCGATACCGTCAATCATGTCCACGGCACCGCCCGACAAGTGGAACAGCACCACGCCAATGCACCCGTAACGGCCCAACTTGAGCGAACGCGCGGCAAAGTTGGTTCGAAACCCGAGCGCCTCCATTGCGGAATGAACCTTATCGCGTGTCGACTCTCGCACGCTATCGGGCTCGTTGATCACACGCGAAACCGTCTTGAGAGAAACACCCGCAGCAATCGCCACATCGTTCATTGAGACATTTTTCTTGTCCATCGTTGCCACTACTTCTCCAGTCGGTTTTGCATCGCTTGCTTTTTGCGTTCTAGCATACACTACCTGCCCGACTGACAAATCAACCGTTTACCGGACAATATCGACCGCTCACCCGTATATCCTTGTTGCTCTTCCAAAAATGTCTTACGTTGTCATTAACGAAATGACAACGTTGTCATTTCGCAATGCCTTCCTTAAGCAGGAAGGTTTCCGGGCAGTCCTGACCATCCATCGACGACCAGTTCCATCCACATGCATCGCGCATCAAGTAGCAAAGGAGCTCTATGGACGCCATCGTAAAGATGCTCGAAAAGCATCAACCGTTCTTCGAGAAGATCTCGAGAAACATCTACCTCCAGGCCATCAAAGACGGATTCCTTGGGTGCATGCCCATCGTCCTTACCTCTTCGATCTTTCTGCTGATCGCCACCCTTCCCGGCGTAGTTGGAATCACGTTGCCCCAGCCGCTCATCGACTGGTGCAACAAGCTGTACAACTTCACCATGGGCGTCATGGGCATCATGGTTGCCGGCACCACCGCCAAGAACTTTACGGCTTCCATGAACCGTCGCATGCCCGCCGGCAAGGTGCTCAACGACGGCTCCACCATGGTTGCCGCCCAGTGCAGCATGCTGCTGCTCGCTGTTACGCAGTTCACCACCAAGTTCAACGGCTCCGAGCTTTCGGTCTTCGATTGCACCAGCATGGGTACGCGCGGTCTGTTCTCGGCCTATATCGCCGCGTTCATTACCGTGTGGGTCTATAAGTTCTGCGTCTCGCGCGATCTGACCATTAAGCTGCCCAAGGAGGTTCCGGGCGCCATCGCACAGAACTTCCGCGACATCATCCCCTTCGGTGGCGCTGTCATCATTTGCGGCATCATCGATGTGGTTGTGCGCAACCTCATGGGCGTTCCGTTCTCCGAGCTGCTTATCAAACTGCTCTCCCCGCTCTTCACTGCGGCAGAGACCTACCCCGGACTCATCCTTATTCAGGCAGCCACCGCGTTCTTCTGGTTCATCGGTGTCCACGGCCCTTCGATTGTCCAGCCGGGCATCGACCCCATCCGTCTTGCCAACCAGGCCGAGAACCTGCAGGTTCTGCTGGCCGGTGGCCACCCCGCCCACTCCCTCACCTTTAACATGTCGCTCGTGGGTGAGTTCGGCGGCACCGGCGCCACGTTCATCGTTCCGCTTCTGCTGATTCTCTTTATGAAGTCCAAGCAGCTCAAAGCCGTCGGTAAGGCCTCGATTGTTCCTGTTGCCTTCGCCGTCAACGAACCGCTGCTCTTTGGCGCGCCCATGATCCTCAACCCCTACATGCTCATCCCCTTTGTTGCCGCCGGCTGCGTCAACGTAAGTGTTGCCAAGTTCTTTATCGACAACGTGGGCATGAACGGCTTCTCCTTCGTGGTGCCTTGGGCTACCCCTGCCCCCATCGGCATCTTCATCACCACGAACTTCCAGCTTATCGCCCTGGTATTTGTCGCGATCATCATCTTGCTGGACGCCATCATCTACCTGCCGTTCTTGAAGGCATACGATAAGCTGCTCTGCGACCAGGAAGCCGAGCGCGCCGCCGAGCTGGGTCTCGAGTCCGATGGTGCTGCCACCATCGCCGCCAGCACCTCTGCGCCCGCTGTCGAGCAGGCCACCGCTGCCGTCGAGCCGACCGCCGCTGCCGCTGACAGCAAGCCTGTCGCCGATCAGCCCGAGCCCGCTGCCGATGCATCCGCTAAGAAGGATGTCGACGGTCTGAAGGTCCTCGTCCTGTGCGCCGGCGCCGGCACCTCTGCCATGCTTGCCAACGCCATCAAGGAAGGTGCCGCGCAGACCGGAGAGAACATCGCTTCCTCCGCAGGCGCCTATGGCCAGCACACTGCCATCATGGATCAGTACGACGTTATCGTGCTTGCCCCGCAGGTCCGTAGCTACTACAACGACATGAAGGCCGACACCGATCGCCTGGGCATTAAGCTGCTCGCCCCGCGCGGTAAGGAATATATCGACCTTACTCGCGACCCCGCTGGCGCCATCAAGTGGCTCCGCGAGAACCTCGACTAGGTTCCTCCCTCTGTTGGTGCCCGGATCCCCAGTTCGGGCACCTCTCCCTATTCGAATCCCACAGAAAGGATGACTCATGACCAACCCCATGCAGTTCCCCGACGGCTTTGTGTTTGGCGGCGCCACCGCCGCTTACCAGGTTGAGGGCGAGACCCGCACGCACGGCAAGGGCAAAGTGCCCTGGGACGATTTCCTGGCAGCTCAGGGTCGCTTCTCCCCCGATCCCGCAAGCGATTTCTACAACAAGTACCCGGTCGATATCGACCTGTGCCAGCGCTTCGGCATCAACGGTATCCGCGTCTCCATCGCTTGGAGCCGCATCTTCCCCAACGGCACTGGCGAGATCAACCACGAGGGTGTCGCCTTCTATCATGAGCTTTTCGCCACCTGCAACAAAGCCGGCGTTATCCCCTATGTCACGCTCGATCACTTTGATACGCCCGAGGCCTTTTACCAGGACGGCGGCGAGGGCTTCCTGACGCGCACGACGATCGACGCCTTTGTCGAGTACGCCAAGTTCTGCTTTGCCGAGTTCACCGAGGTCAAGCACTGGTTCACGTTTAACGAGATTCCCGCAACCGCCGAGGGCAGCTTTATCGTCGGCAACTGGCCGCACGGCGAGAAGTATCGCCTGGACAAGGCCTTCCAGCTCATGCACAACATGATGGTGGCCCACGCCAAGGCCGTCGTCGCCTTCCATGAGGGCGGCTTTGAGGGTGAGATCGGCATTGTCCAGAACCTGGAGCCCAAGTATCCCCTCGATCCCAACAACGCCGCCGACTGCGAGGCAGCTCGCATGGCCGACGTCATCAACAACCGCTGGGTACTCGACGCCACCTTCCGCGGCCACTATGCAGCCGACACCATGGAGGCTGCGACCAAGCTGGCCCATATCGCCGGCGGCGAGCTCGACGTCCGCGACGAGGACATCGCCGCGCTGACCGCCGCGCTCCCCTACAACGATTGCCTGGGCGTCAACACCTACAAGTGCCAGTTCCTGCGTGCCGCCGAGGGCGAAAACGACATCAACCACAATGGCACCGGCGACAAGGGCTCCTCGCGCTGGTTCCTCAAGGGCGTGGGCGAGTCATGCGTGCGCGAAGGCGTACCCACCACCGATTGGGACTGGATTATCTATCCCGAGGGTCTCTACGACCTGCTGCTCCGCATTAAGAACGATTACCCCAACTACAAGAAGATCTACATCACCGAGAACGGCATGGGCTATAAGGACGACTTTGAGGACGGCTTTATCGACGACGCCCCTCGCATCGACTACATGCGTCAGCATCTCGCATGGATTCTCAAGGCAATCGACGGCGGCGTGAACGTCGACGGTTACTTCGTGTGGTCGCTGCAGGACCAGTTCTCCTGGACCAACGGCTATAACAAGCGCTATGGCCTGTTCTACATCGACTTTGAGACCCAGAAGCGCTATCCCAAGGCGAGCGCGTACTGGTACAAGAACGTCTCGGAGACCGGCCTGCTTATGGCCTAACTTTTGCCGCATACCCCCTGTCGGCCGCATGCGAATCCCTCCACGGGTTCGCATGCGGCCTATTTTTTTGCTCGGCCCGTGCAGGCCGTTTGTCTCGATTTGTAACATCTAGCAGGGATTTTCAATCCTAACTGTTATAGATTTAGACGAACGGGCGACCAGGGCTGAAAGATCTCAATCTGTAACACGTAGCCCACTTTCGACCGTCTAACTGTTACAGATCGAGACAAACGAACGGTCCGAACTTGAAGATCTCAATCTGTAACACGTAGCCGAGTTTTTCGATCCCAACTGTTACAGATTGAGACGATTCGACGGTACCAGTCGCTTGGACACACCGTGGTACAATTATGCCACGACGCAAAGGAGGTACCCATGTCAGCTTGTGTGCCCGTCCGAGATATGAAGGACACTGCTGCATTCACCGCGCTTGTTGAGTCTGAGCGCGACGTCACCGTAACTAAGAACGGCTACGAGGCCATGCACTGCATCAGCAGCGACCAGTATCGTCTCATGCAAGAAGAAATCGCCAAGGCAAAACTGCTGTCTCGTATGATGTTGGCAGAAGACGAAATATCGCAAGGCGACTACAGCGACTACGACTCCTTCGCGACCGCGATACGAGACAAATATGACCTATAACGTCGTTATACTCAAAAGCGCGCGATATGAGTACGAGAGTATCGTCGGGTACCTTGCTCAAATCCTCAAGAATCCGCGTGCAGCAGGCAATTTTGTCGCTGAGTTTGAATATCAGCTTGATCTGCTTCGCGAGCAGCCGCTCCTACGTCCCCTCTCGCATATGCAAGAGCTGGCGGCACGTAATTACCGATCGTTTCCCGTCAACAACTACGTGTGCCTTTATAAGTTTGAGCACGAAACAATCTATATCGCTCACATCTTTCATCAGTCACAGGACTACGCCCGCCTGGTCTAACCCACAAGCTGAATACTTGGCCCGAGCACATTTGCGCGTCAACGTGAAGCGGTAATCCCCGCGCCGACAGGGGGCAGAAGTATCGCCTGCAGCGTTAGTTAGCAGATGACCTGCGTATGCTCCTCGATGGCGGCGCGATCCTCGGCGGCGATACTCGGCTCGCACACCACGGCGTCCAAATTATCCAGACGACAGAAGGTGTAGAAGTCGCGCTTGCCGATCTTGCTGGAGTCGGCGATCAGATAGCGCGAGTCGGCCTTGCTAAAGGCGAGCTGCTGGATACGACCCTCATCCATATTAGACGTAGACACGTCGCCATCCAGAATGCCGTTGGCGCCGATAAACGCCGCATCGATACCCAGCGCACGCAGAGTATCCTCGGCCGTTGGCCCCACAAAAGCGGCGGTGCGGCGACGGTACATACCGCCCACGAGGCACAGGTCGCAGTCTTCGCGCGCCTCGAGCAGGTTAAACACCGAAAGCGAATTAGTCACGATGCGCAGGCGAAACGCCGGCAGCATCGAGGCCATCTGCTCCACCGTAGTGCCCGTGCCCAAAAAGATGGTCGAGCCTTCCTCGATGAGCTCCACAGCGCGGCGCGCGATCTGCAGCTTTTCCTCGGCATGCTTGGTGCGCTTTTCGCTGTGCGAATACTCGTGGCGCAACATAGCGTGGGGACGGCCCTGTGCACTACGGGCTCCTCCGTGCACGCGTTCAATCTCGCCCAGGCTCGCAAGTTCTTCGAGGTCGCGGCGGATCGTCATATCCGAGACACCTAACGCATCCGAAATCTCCTTGACCGAGACCGTGCCCTGCTCTTCGAGCAGCTGACGAACCTTATCCTGTCGCTCTGCCTTAATCACGATGAATCCTCGCCGTTCTATGCGTGCATATCATTCAAACAATAACGAACAAATTGTATCAGACTCGCGCGCGTCAAAAATGAACGCCCGCACAGCTCCAATCATCACTTTTTTGAGAAAAATACCCCCTGCTTTAGTGGGGTGTAGTGATAATCTCGCCTGTTCGCGCTACAGTTTGTCGGAAATACCTCGATGTTAGGAACCAAATGATCACTTCCGAGCTTTTCGGCACCGCGCCGTGCGGTACCCCCGTTCATCGTTACACCCTCAACGGGCCCGAGATCTGCGTTCGCATTATGGACTATGGCGCCACCGTGCTGGGTATCGATGTGCCCGACATTCCCGGCAACGTGCGCGATGTGGTGCTGGGCTTCGATAAGCTCGAGGATTACTTTGACAACCCCGCCTGCTTTGGCGCAACCATCGGGCCTGTGGCCAACCGCACTGCAGGTGCCACGATCACCATCGCCGGCACGGACTGGCATATGCCGGCCAACGAAGGCGCCAACAACCTACACAGCGATCTTGAGCACGGCCTGCACAAGCGCGTATGGGACGTTGAGCTCGACGAGACTCACAACGCCGTGCGCATGACCACCTCGCTTAAGGATGGCGAGCTGGGCCTGCCCGGCAACCGAATCTTTACGGCTGTGTTTACCGTTACGCGCACCGGCGTCTTCCGCATCGAGTATGGTTGCGAGAGCGACCGCGCCACCTACGTGTCCATGACCAACCACACGTACTTTAACCTTGCCGGCCATAACGCCGGCATGGACTGCGAGCACTTCTTTGTTGCCAACGCTGCCCACTACCTGCCCATCAACGAGCAGAATATCCCCACCGGCGAGATCGCTCCGGTCGAGGGCACGCCGTTTGACTTCCGTGAGCTGCGCCCCGTCGCGCCTGGCATGGAGGCCGACGATCCCCAGATTAAGCAGGCACGCGGCTACGACCACTGCCTGTGCATCGATGGCTATCAGTACGGCCGTAATCTGCGCCGCGCCCTGCACGTCGAGGAGATGTGGACCGGTCGTGAGTTGGATTACTACACCACCGCCCCGGGCGTGCAGCTCTACACCGGCAACTGGCTGGGCGACGAGCACGCCAAGGACGATGCCAACTATGGCTGGGGCGCTGGCTTTGCCCTCGAGGCAGAGATGTACCCCGACACACCGCACCAGCCGCTGTTCCCGCAGGGCATTGTGGGCCCGGGTCACCCCTACAGCAATGTGATCGAATACCACTTTATGAGGCACTAAGCCCACAACGCAACATATCGCACAGCAGCGCCCGCCGGCACCACTGCCGACGGGCGTTTTTTCATCTTTTGGGCTCATTTTCGCTGTGGCTGTATGAGTGACATATCATAACTATGCCCATTTACTACGTTTAGCCCGGGATGCTCGACCATGCACCGGTTTTTGTTAAATTCGCGAGCCGTCTACCTGCTGTTTTGTTTTTCTCAAATTCGACATGCTCGGCGATAGCCGATCAAACGTAGTAAATGGGCATAGTTTTTGACAGGCGGCATCGAGCGCGTCCCTCGCAAGGGCAAAATGATCCGTTTTCCTCCGTCCCCAAGGGATCAGTTGAACAGATTGTTGATGGGGTCGGGGGCGGAACTGGGAAGATAGCGGATTTCTAGCTCTATGCCGAGCTTTTGCAACTCTTTAAAGGCGGCGGCATCTGCCTCGCCTACGGCAACGGCAGGCGTTACAGAGCGCTTGCCCTCCCCTGCTTGCATGTGACCGATACTGATCTTGGTAATGGGCACACCGCCCTTGACCAGCGCGAGCGCATCCGCGGGCGACGCCACCATGATGAGAATCCATTGGCGCGGCGTTGCGGTATGAATGATGTCGATGGTCCTTTGCACCGAGAAAAACCGCGTCCAAACGCCTTCTGGCGCCGCCACCCTCATCGGTGCCCACTTGCGCGAATCCGCCGCGATCTCATCATTGATGATTAGGACAAGGTTGGAACCCACGGCTTCGTTCCACAGCTCAACGTCTTGCCCGTACATGAAACGGTCGTCGATGCGTGTGAGAAGAATCTTGGGTTGTGCCATCGCTGCCCCATTCTTTTTGAGACCCGTAAGAGCAAGACATCGCGTCTCCAATATTAGTGCATTTAAAGTGAGAAAAGCCGTCAGAACCCTTGCGCGGATGTGCGATGTCCCGTATCATAGACAGCCGTTGACGCCTCAGTTGCGTCACCACATGGTCGCCAGCGTAGCTCAGTTGGTAGAGCACCGCTCTCGTAAAGCGGGGGTCACCGGTTCGAGCCCGGTCGCTGGCTCCATTGCACAAGATAGCCGCCTTCGGGCGGCTTTTTTGTTGCCGATTCGGCCACTCGGTGGACTTCGGATTTAATGCTTAGGGGGCGGGGATTTACCAAAGTGAAATTATAATGAAAAGAAACCCAGCTGCAACAATTGCCATGGTGAGGGCTCGAATTGGCCATATAGATTTAAAATAGCCACGATACCTTCTCTTTTGCTGGAACGATATATCTATACAAGGTTGTGAGCGGAAAACAAAAATACGTCGATTGCTATCCGACAAACGGGTCTGGAATTGCATTCACCGGCATTTCGGGGCAGATTGATACACATGTACGAAAGGGAACCTATGTGGTGCGTTGGGTTGGAGCTGCTGCAGGCCCGATATGGATTGCGGTCTTGCGCCCCGATGTCCAAATAGATTTCTCTCTCTAGACGGGAAGTTGCTCATGGACGCCATATATGACGGAGATGACTGGGTCGATCATTATACTTGGCGCCTGGTCGGCTCGAACGACAATGGGGATGTGGTGTTTGATGGACTATGTCCAAAGCATCTCCATCCTTTTGTCTCGTCGTTAATTGAGAGTTCCGCTCGTGTTGCCCCCTACAGCTCGGCATCGCTTCATGATACGGACGTTTTGAAGACCATAAGGGAATCAATTGACGAGGGCACGATGAGCAGTACATTGTTCTCTCGGCTTGTGGGGCTGGATGAGATTCAATCGAAACGACTGCTTGCGGGCGAAAAGGTGGAACTCACTTATCGGTCGATGATTTCAATCCTGCGGCTAGCCGATGTTCTTCGCAAATAAACATCTCCCCTATTCAAAAACCGAAAACCCCGCCAAGCGTGATCCCCTTAGGGAAAACACGTTTGGCGGGGTCCTAGCGTGATTTCCCTAGGGGAATCACGCCATCAGACGAGCAGCTCAGTCGAGCAGCGCGCTACTCCTCCCAGTAAGCATCTGCAAGCAGCTTAAAGCAAATCTTCTTGATCGGTTGTGCGCCATCGCCCGGGAACTCGAGCGTGGGCATGTGAGGCTCGCCGGCAACGAACAGCGCAAACTTGTCGTCGGCAAGATCGCCGGCGATCGAAGCGTCGGAATCGACCAGATCGTAGTCGTCCTTCTCGTCAAACTCCTGAACCAGCGTCAGGCTGCCCGTGGCGACCTTAAAGGCCTCGCGACCCTCGACGTCGATCTGCAGGTCGTGATAGCGCTGATGCGTCTCATAGTGAGCCTCGGCCTCGGGACGCGTCGTGGGAGCCATGACGTTCGCATAGACCTTGTCGCCCAGAATCGGATGGCTGCCGACCTCGAGCTCTGCCGGGTCGTTCTCCTCGAGCCAGTCGATCAGCACGTCGAGGCCCTTGAGCATTCCGCGGTACTCCTCGATATCGCCCAATGCACCGTAAATCATCTAAATCCCCTCTCGGATCGCTTCTTTGGCGGCTACTCGGCAAACGCGTTACCGACGCTGTTGCCACCCACATACGCCTCGACCAGGGTAAGGTCGGGATTGAACACGACAAACTCGGCGTCGCGCCCCAGCATAATGCTACCGCACTTGTCGTCGACATGAGCTAGCAAGCAATGCCGGGGCCGACGCCCAAGCTCTTACAGCTCGGTCACGACAACGCCGTTGTAGACCTCGTCCCAACGGTCCATGACCAAGTGGCCAGTCATGGGATCCATGGCGTTGAGCTTGCCGCAGGTGTTGGCGGTACGCAGCACCGTCTCATCATCCGCGCCGGCTGCGATGGCGTGCGCGAAGCCGGCAATGGTCGAATCGCCAGAGCCCGTAGCGTTAACGGCAGGGATATCGGGAGTCTTGGCGCGGAACGCACGGCCGTTATGGAAACCCACGGAACCGGCAGCGCCCATGGACACGACGACCCAGGGGATATCGGAGAAGCGGGCATCAGAGGCGAGCGCGGCGCGGAGCTCGTCCACATCGTCGGTGGTAAAGCTCGTGCCCAGAAGGCCGTTGATCTCGGTCAGGTTAGGCTTAACCAGTTCGGGCTTAACTTCGGACTTAAGGGCGGCCTCAAGCGAAGCACCCGAGGTATCGAGCAGCACCTTGGCGCCGGCGTTCTCGGCAATGCCCGTGATCTTGGCGTAGTAGTCCGCCTCGACGCCGCGGGGCAGCGAACCCGAGATGGTGACGACGTCGGCCTTGCCCGCAAGCTCGGTAAACTTGGCGGTAAAGGCATCGAGCTCCTCGGGGGCAATCGTCGGGCCGCTCTCGAGCAGCTCGGTCTGGTTGCCGGCGTGAAGGATGTTGAGGCAAATACGAGTCTCGCCCTTGATGGGTACAAAATCATTCTTAATGCCGTTGGCATCCATGAGCTCGGCCATGTAGGCGCCCATGTGGCCGCCGAGCAGACCGGTTGCCACAACGTCGTCGCCCAGCTGATCCAGGACGCGGGCCACGTTAAGGCCCTTGCCGCCGGCGGTCTTTTCGGGCGTCACGCGGTTGACGTCGTCGATAATGAGCTCATCGAGCTGATAGCGCGTATCGACAGACGGGTTCATCGTAACGGTGAGGATCATTTTTAGCTCCTTATCTCGCAGGCTCCTTGTGCCTCGCGATACGAGTCGACAAAACGGAATTACAGAATCTCAATCGTGAACGAGCGAACGACGGTCTCCTTGGGCTTGGCGACAAGGCAGCCGCGCTTATGCTCAAGCACGTCGTCCTCATCGGAACAGGTCGAAAGGCCGCCCCAGGGCTCAACTGCCACAAAATCGCCCTCGGGCTTACTCCACACGATGAGGTACGGAAAGCCCTCAAAGCTCAGGCGAACGCCCTTGTCCTCGCCCTTTTTGGAAAGCGTGACCTGGCGGCTCTCGAGCACGTCAAAGATGGTCTCCGCAAAATCGAAGAGCTCGTGCGACAGGGGCAGCGTCTTTCCCACCATGGGGTTCTTGGAGCGCTTGTCCACGTCAATCAAGCCAGTCGAAGGGACAGCGGTGCAAAGCTCTGCAGCCTCTTCTTTCTCAAAGCGCAACTCGTAGTCCGTATAGGCCTCGCCCTCATCGAGCGGGCACCTAAAGCCGGGATGCCCACCGATAAAGAACGGCATGTCCTCGGTGCCCTCGTTGGTAACCTCATAGGAGACACGCACGGCGGCGTCCTCGAGCGTATAGCGGGCGACGAGCCTAAACGGATACGGATAATCGCTCAGCAGCGCGGCGTTATCCTCCGAAGCCAGACACACAGCCAGCTCGTTCGTGCTTTGGCTCAGCAGTTTCCACTCCTGCTTACGCGCAAACCCGTGGCGGGCGAGCTTCACATGATGCCCAGCGAACGTCATGGCGCTGCCGTCGCGCAGACCTCCGCAAATCGGGAAGCAGACCGGCGCCTGACCGGACCATACTGCGGGGTCGCCCTGCCACAAATACTCGCGACCGTCGGCCTCAATCGAGGTAAACGAGCCGCCGGCAGTGGAAACCTTAATAGAAATCGAATCGTTGGAAAGAGCGTATTCCATTACCCATCCTTTCGAACAACTGCTTTATTTCACGCAAGCGCCCGTTTCAATCCTAACCATAGAACAAACCCGCACGCTCATCGATGCGTCCGGTATCCCGGTCATGTAACGGGGTACCATACAGACATTGATGCAATTACAGCTGAAAGGCCTTCTTATGCGAACCATCATTCTTTATGCCTCACGCCACCACGGCAATACGAAAAAGCTCGTGGACGCCATCGTCGAGGCGCACCCCAAAATCGATACCCTCGACGTGAAAACACTCGGCAAAAACGAGTATCCCAACCTGCACGAATACCATCTGATTGGTGTCGCCACGGGCATCTATTACTCCGAGATCGACAAGGACATGGCACGCGTGCTCACTAACGTGCTGCAGCCGCAGGACAAGGTGTTTGGCCTTATGACCTACGGTGGCAAAAACAAGTGGTACGGCAAGGATATCGATGGCATCTGCCGCATGAGGCAGGCCATCTTTATGGGTGTCTACGGCTGCCCCGGCTTTGATACGTGGGGGCCGTTCAAACTCACCGGCGGGGTCCAAAAGGGGCACCCGACCGCTGAGGAAATTAAGGGTGCCGTCGACTTCTTCGACAAGATCGAAGACGAGTATGGAGACATCATCGTCGAAGAGTACGCCAAGCGCGAGAAGCGTCTAGCATACGAGAAGGAACATCCTGCAGGAGGCCTGGTGGCCGGCGTTAAGCGTACGGCAAAGAAAATCGCTAGCAAGCTGTAACTGTAAAGGTGCTTTTGAGCGTTTAACCCGTACGGCGGGTCCGAGCAGATTCGGGCCCGCCGTCTTTTTCTTTCGTTACTCGGTAAAGGCGTTGCCGACGCTCTGGCCGCCAACATACGTCTCGACGAGGGTGAGCTCATGGTCGAACACGACAAAGTCGGCGTCGCGACCCGGCATGATGCTGCCGCACTTATCCTCGATGTGCGCGGAGCGTGCCGGCACCTCGGTTGCCATGCGAATGGCGATATCGGCGCTGGCGATGCCCCAGTCGACGATGTTCTTGACGCCCTGGGCAAGCGTGAGCACCGAACCGGCAATACTCTTGCCATCGGCGAGCCAGCACAGGTTGTCCTTCATGATGACGTCCATGCCACCACTGGTGTAGCTGCCCTCGGGCATGCCGCCGCAACCCAGGCAGTCGGTGATGAGCACCGTGTGCTGCCAGCCCTTTGCCTGCAGCAGCGCCTTGATGGCGGCAGGGTTTACGTGCTTGCCGTCACAGATGATCTCGGCGTAGGTCTCGGGCGTGGACATAGCAGCGCCCACGACACCGGGCTCACGGTGATGCAGCCCGCGCTGGCCGTTATAGGTATGCGTAAAGCAGCTGGCACCGGCGTTGATGGCGGCGATGCACTCATCGTAGGTGGCGTCGGAGTGACCGATGCTGGTCACCACACCCTTGGCGTTCAGAGCAGCCGCATAAGCAGCGGCACCGTCGCGCTCGGCCGCCATAGCGCTCTTAACGATGCGACCACCCGCAGCCTCCTGCCACTGATCGAAGACCTCCTCGGAAGGATCGATCAGATATGCAGGGTTCTGCGCGCCCACGTGCTTCATGGTAAAGAAGGGGCCCTCCAGGTAGATACCCTGAATACGAGCACCGCAGAAGTCGGGGCCGCGACCCTCATCCGCCTGGGCGATGGCGGCGCAGGCATCCTTGATCTGCTCGACGCCATCGGTGAACGTCGTGGGCAGCCAGCTGGTGGTACCGCGACGGGCGAGCTCAGTCGAGCTGATATCGATGCCCTCGGGATCGTTATCGGTAGTTGAGTGGTTGTAGAAGCCATGGATGTGAGTATCGACCATACCCGGTGCGATCCACGATCCCGTGTAGTCCTTAATCTCGCAAGAGGGCTCGTCGGCCTGCCAGGCGCCAAAGACGCCGTCTTCGACCATGAGATAGCCGCCCAGCTGCGGGCCTGCCGGCAAGATGAACTTGTCAGCCTTAATTGCGTACGTGCTCATATGCACTCCTTGCTTCTAAAGCAGTTGACTGTGGTGATGCTTATACCCAGCCCACGTAAAAACAAAAAGCGCCCGCCCGCCGTTATGAGCGGACGGGCGCCCTTACAGGGGGACGCGATTAAGCGGTGAAGGGGTGAATCGTCACGCCCTTGACCACGCGGTTGACCGTGCCGGTGGGGCTCGGCGTGTCGGGCGTGTTGCCCACGCGCACGGAGTTGAGCAGGCTGATAGCCTGGGCAAACATCACGAACGGCAGGGCGAGGTAGCCCTCGGGAAGTGCCTCGTAGCCCTTAAAGGTGAAGGACTCACCCTCGTAGACAGTAGCGCCATCCTGCTGAACGGCAACGGTGTGCTGAGCGATCTCGTCGCCACCGATCTCGTTGAGGATGTCGATATCGTACTGACGGGTGTAGGCGTCGTTGTTGACGAACACGAAGACGAGCGTCTTATCGTCGACGAAGGACTTAGGTCCGTGACGATAGCCCATGGAGGTGTCGTAGGAAGTAGCGACCAGACCGTGAGCGAGCTCGAGGATCTTGAGCTGGCTCTCCTGGGCAAGGCCACCGAAGGAGCCAGAGCCCAAGTAGGTTACGCGGTTGAAGTCGCCAGCCAGGTAATCGGCGATCTCAGGCTCACGGGAGATGACCTCCTCGCCCATCTTGGCGATGGTCTCGACCCATTCAGCCTTCTGCTCGTCAGAGGCAGTGTCGAAAATAAGGGTGGAGAGCAGGGTCATGCAAGAATAAGAGCCGGTCATGGCAAAGCCCTTGTCGTTGGCGCGCGGGATGAGCAGCGTCAGCGCATTGGGGTCATCAGCGGACTCGACGGCGAGCTTGCCCTCGGGAGCGCAGGTGATGTTGAGGAACTTGACGTTGTGGACGAGCTCCTTGGCAACGGCAACGGCGGCAAGGCTCTCGGGGCTGTTGCCAGAGCGGGCAAAGGAAACCACGAGTGTGGGATCCTCGGCGCGCAGGAAGTCGCGCGGGGCGCTCACGATGTCGGTCGTGGCGATGGGCTTAAAGTCGTAGAGATCAGTGTTGCCAGCGTGACGCAGGTACGGGGCGCAGGTATCGCCAACATAGTCGGACGTACCGGCACCGGTGAAGACAACGGACAGACGACCCTCGCCCATAGCGCGAGCCTCGGCCAGGAAGGCCTCGATGGCCTCCTTGTTCTCGCGATAGATGTTGAGCGTATCACGCCAAAGCTCGGGCTGCTGAGCAATCTCGGCCGTGGTGATCTGGGCGCCGAGCTCGGTGAGCTCCTCGACACTCTTCTCGAACATTTCTAATACCTCTCTCTAGAAGTAATCCTCTGACGTGCAATTATACACTTCGGTTGGTTATCTGGTAGTAACCAGTTAAATACAAAGAATCATCATATGGAAACGATGCCAACACTAGTCGCTACGCTGGTGGTAAACCTTGTATTTAAACTGATCGGCACGAGCAACCGAGAGCGTATACTCCACAACCTCGTTTGACTCGTTATACGTAGTCCTAACCAAATCGAGCACAGGCGAGCCCTCGACGATTTCCAAAAGGTGGGCATCGGTGGGACGGGCTATGCTCGCATAGAACTCCTCTTCGGCCACGCGTATTTTTTGTTGAAAGTCTTGCTCAATCACATCGTAAAGCGGCTTACGCTCCAGCAGCGGTCGCTTTAGGGACAGAAATTGACGAACCGGTAGATAGCTACGTTCGACCATCATGGGCATGTTGTCGGCAGAACGAAGGCGCTTGAGCTTAAAAATGCGATCACCGATACGTAATCCCATATGCTCGGCCAGATTCTTATCGGCCTCCATCTCGCAAAAATCGAGAATCGTGGTCTCGGGGTCGCGACCCATCGCGCGCATCTGCTCGGTAAAGCTGTAGGACTGCATAAGATTGGTTGCCTTTGCCGAACGGTCGGTCACAAAGGTACCGCGACCGTGCTGCCGAACCACCAGTCCTAAACGCTCCAGTTCCTGCAGAGCTAGGCGTACCGTAGTGCGCGAGAGACCATAGCGCTCCGAAAGTTCGCGCTCGGAAGGAATCATGTCACCGGCGCGATATTCATGGTCAATCTTTTCGGTCAGAATATCGACCAGCTGATCGTACAGCGGTTGCTTACGCGCTCCGATCGCCATCCTATCCTCCCTTTTGCTCAAACTAGGCTACTACCTTGGGTGTTAAGCATTATCGGTCTGCAACACCCGAATCATTAAGAAAACAAAAGCCGCGCGCTCTTTCGAGCACGCGGCTTTTAACATACACATGGCTTAAGGGGTCGGGGTGTGAGCCGCGTAGGGACACACCCCTCAAGCTAGAGCCTTACCAGATGCTCGGCCAGAGACCAAGCGGGCCAGCGCCCAGGATGCCCAGAACGAAGAGCAGCAGAATGCCCTTGGTCGGGGTCCAGCTGTGCTTAGCGAACATGTAGTAAAGCAGCAGCGTAAGCATAAGCGGGACAAGCTTCGGGACGATGGTGTTGAGGGTGTCGGCAACAGAGAAGTTGACCGGATCCTCGGTGACGGTGCCGTAGGTAACGGACTCCATGCCGTTGCCCAGATCGGTGACGCCGCACTCGACAGCGTTGCCGTCGGCATCGGAAGCGGTGAGGGCGTTGCCGTCCTCATCGGTCATGGCGATGGTACCGGCCTCAGCGGTCTCGGTATCGATGCCCTCCATACCGGTGAAGTTCTCGGCCTCCTTCTCGGAGACGATCACGGTAGTAGCGGAGAGGCCACGGGTGGTGCCGTTGGGGATCTGGAGGTTGATCTGGGTGCCACCCATGGTGACGACCAGGCAACCGACGACGAAGACGCCCATAATGGAAGCGGCACGCGTGAAGGCCTGCATGTTGGCAGTCAGAGCGTCAATAGCGCTGGTGCCAAGCTTGTAGGACCAGTTCATGAGCCAGAAGCGCAGAGCGAACTGGACGACGTTGAAGATCACCAGGAAGATGATCGGCGCAGCGGCGTTGCCGTTGATGGCCATGTTGGAGGTGATGCCGGCCGTGATAGGCACGAGCGTCAGCCAGAACAGGGCGTCACCGATACCACCGAGCGGGCCCATTGCGGCGACGCGGACGGCGCGGATCGTGGGGATGTCAACCTTGTTCTGCTCGAGCGAAAGCACGATACCCATAACAAAGGTGACGAGGAACGGGTGAGTGTTGAAGAACTCCAGGTTGTGGCTCATGGAAGCCGCGAGGTCGTTCTTGTTGGTGTGGATCTTCTCCAGACCGGGGATGATGGAGTAAAGCCAGCCAGCGGCCTGCATGCGCTCGTAGTTGAACGATGCCTGCAGGAAGCAGGAGCGCCAAGCCATCTTGTTGAGGGTCTTCTGGTCGAGCTGCGGAGCAGGAGTGAGATCCTCGTAGTGCTCCGGGATCACATACTCATTAGATGCCATCTTCGAAGTCACCTCCGTCAGAAACAGCTGCACCCTTCAGCTCGGTCTGCTGCTGGAAGTCCCAGAAAGCAATGCCGAAGCCGATGAGAGCGAGGATGAGCAGGGCAGGGGTTGCCAGAGAATCGTTGGCAACGGTGATGAGCGCGAGGCCAAAGCCCATGAGGAAGAAGCCCCACATATCGCGGTTCATCATAACCTTGAGCAGGACGGCGAAGCCGACGAAGCGCATCATGCCGCCTGCAGCGGACAGACCGGTCTGCAGCCAAGTCGGGATGGCGGAAGCGATGGTCTGACCGATGGTGGCGCCAGCGATGAAGAACAGGGTGACGACGACAGCGAAGATCAGGCCGAGCAGGGTCATGGCGAAGTAGTTCAGGCGCTCGATGCCCTTGGTGTCCGCGTTGTGAGCCATGTTATCGGCCGAGGACATAAGCGGGGACATAAGCGTGAAGACCAGGGTAACACCAAGCTGGCCAAGCAGAGCGAACGGAATGGCGAGGCCGACTGCCGCGTTGGGCTCGAGCTTCGTAGCGATAGCGAGAATGGCTGCCATGATGCCGCCGATGACGGCGTTAGGCGGCTGAGCGCCTCCGATCGGCATGTTGCCGATCGTCATGAGCTGATAAGTACCACCCACGAGAAGACCGGTGTTGAGGTCGCCAAGGATAAGACCGATGACGGCGCCGGTGACGATGGGCTGATAGAGAGACTCGAGGAAGTTGAACTGGTCGATTGCCGCGATGAACGTAACAACGAAGACCAGTGCGACCTGAATGATCGAGAATTCCATCTTGCTCCTCCTTTCAAAATGTATGTACGCACTTTGGATATCACGTACAGAATGTCAGGGTTTCACTCCTGACAACGTGGATCACGAGGATTACGAGAAGAGCTTGCTCGTATCCTCAACAGGCGTGCTCGGAACGCGCCTGATCTCCAACTCCACCCCCAATTCCTGCAGCTCTTTAAACGCAGCGACATCCTCGTCGTTAACTGCGACGGAGGTGGCGACTTGGCGCTTTCCTTCCGACATGTGCATGTTGCCGATGTTTACCTTCTTTATAGGCACACCGCCCTTGACGAGCGTAAGCACGTCTTCCGGTGTTTCGGCCACGATGAAGATCTTCTGGCGCGGGCTCGCCTTGCCGATGACGTCGATGGTCTTCTGCAGGGAGAAGAAACGCGTAGCAACGCCGGTGGGAGCGGCCATCTTCATGAGGTTCTGGCGCATGGTGTTGTTCGACACGTCGTCGTTGGCGACGAGGATGAGGTTGGAGCCCAGGGTGGAGTTCCACTGGGTGGCAACCTGACCATGAACCAGTCGGTTATCGATGCGGGTAAGAAGAATGTTGGGTTCTGCCATGTTGATCAGCTTCCTTTCGTTATTTGCTGACGACAGTTACTTGATCTCCTGAATCGCGTAACGCGAAACATCTACGACGGCACCGGATCGGACTTTAATCTGGACCTTTTCGCCTTCGATGCCTTTGACGGTTCCGTAGATACCGCCGGCGAAAAGAACCTCCTGACCCGGCTTGAGCTCCGTGTGCAGCTCCTTGAAGTACTTCTGCTTCTTCTTCATGTTGATTTGCGACCAGATGGTGTAAATCAAGCCCATGATGACAAGCAGGCCCAAAAGAGCGACCGAGGAACTCAGAACACTGGCTCCGAAATCGGCCATTAGATGCCGTCCTCGTCGCCGAAGATATCCTCATCCTCGGCACCAGCGACGGAAGCGACCGTCTGGGCGGTGATGCCCGTCTGGCCAACGGTCACGGCCTGCTCGCCAAGCTCGGCGAGCGTGGCGTTGCCGCGGAGGAACAGAAGCTCAATAACCATGGGAAGGTTAGTTCCAGTCAGAATCTCGACGTTGTCGACATCCTGGGCAATCATCATTGCCTGGTTGAACGGGGTACCACCAAGCAGGTCGGTAAAGACGAGCACGCCATCGCACTCCTCGCGCATGGCGGTAATAGCGGCGCGGAGATCCTCACCGTAGGAAGCAGCCTGATCGCCCTCAAAAGGAACGACGGTAAAAGCGGGCTGGTCGCCAGCGACCATAGCGATAGCGCTTGCGAGGCCGGGTGCGAACTGTCCATGACCGGTAAGAATAAAGCCAACCATTCAAATTTCCCTTCCGAAGGTGTGTACGATACGAGTCCGATGTTTTCGGAAGCCAGCGGGCAGGTGCCCTTAAAGCTTCTTGGAAAGCGTTCTTTAAGACCAGTGGTCTCTCAACTGGTAGTAACCACGTGACGTGTTGTTGTCACTATATCACCACAGAAGAGGTCGCTTTCGCTGATTCACACAGTAAAACGTTTTTGCGCCGTTCACGGCGAAAAATCGACCGTTTACCGCTCGTTAACACTTCTACCTGCGGTTTTGTAATCGTTTTGAAATGCCTTGGCCAAAGATCGGAACTTTTCTTCGTGTCTAAACAACGCAGGGTGGCTAAAAATGGCGTGTAGAAAAAATGCAGGTCATTGTGAAGATTTGTGAATTGGTCTTTTTGACTTAATACCAGTTAGAACCAGTTTAGAAATTATCGGTGAACGGTAGTTTTCGACCGCTCAGCGGTTATTTCCAATCGTTTGCAGCTCCTTTTCCATATGAATTAGGGAGACCCGATGAAGCACTTGCGTGGTTGCGGGAAATTTCGATACTCGTCCATCCCCCACGTGCCAAACTCTCACTCCCTAAATATGCCATAAGCTCTCGCTATTCGTCTTACAAACATAACTTACTCTAATCTGTAATTGTTTATCGTTTATCATTAAGTATGTTATAAGATTTAAATATCATCCTAGACATTGGTTGGAGGAGCTATGATCCGCTGGAACGTATCCAAATCGAATGAACCCATCAACCGCGAACAGGCAATAGCCGATCTGAGGAAGCTCGCTCACATCTGCAAATGGGCCACAATCTGCACCGCCGTAGCGCTCGCTCTGGGACTCCTCGCAGTCATTGCAATCGAGCTTCTACTCATATTGCCTAGCCTCTCCCAAGGGTTCTGCCTCCAATCCGTAGAGCTTAATGCCGGCGAAGGGCCATCTCTCGCTCTCGTCGGCGCCAATGAACAGACCCCTCTTATGCTTGTCGCGCACGACGGTCATACTGCCATAGGGAGCGCCATGATGACATGCCTTGCGCTTGCCATTGTGCTAAGCGCATACAGGTTTTTCTCCACCATTGAAAAGGCAGGCAGGCCCTTTGACCTCGAATGCATCCGCATACTACGTCAAGTAGGACATTTGTTCCTTATTGGCGGCGTTGCTGTGAAGCTTCTTGGTGCCATAGTCACGGGGCTGATACTCTCAGGATTTGGCGGCAACTTTACGGATGCGCTTGGCGGCCAGCATCTCGACCTCTCTATGCTCTTTGCAGGCCTGATTATTAGCCTGATTGCCAGCGTCTTCCAGTACGGGTGTATCCTGCAAATACAAGATGACGAGTTGCTCTAGGGGGAATCCATGATTATTCTGCGGCTCGACCGCATGCTTGCCGAACGCAAGATCTCATCCAAAGAGCTTGCGGAACGCGTGGGTATCTCCCAGGTCAATATGTCGCGTATCAAGACGGGCAAGGTTTCTGCCGTGCGCTTTTCAACTCTTGACGCGATATGCCGGGCACTCGACTGCCAACCGGGCGATGTGCTGGAATATATGCCTGACGATGAAGCCGATAACCTCTTTGGACTTAAAGATTAATAGCCATAATTAAGCCGCCAATCACGCCCTCAACGCAAAAAGCCCGCCAGAACGATGCGTTCTAGCGGGCTCAATCAGATATTTCGACTTCGTGCTCGAAAGCTCGGGCAACCTTTAAGCAAACAGGCCGTAGATGCTGATGTTGGCCTTGGCGTACAGGCCGTTGGCATACTCGGTCCACTTGGAGCTGGCGCTCGAGGCCTGCGAGGAGTACTGCTGATAGGCGGTGTAATAGGCGGTCATGGCCTGCTTATAGGTGGCACTATCGGCGGTAAAGGCATCGTTAGCGAAGGCCTTAGCGTAGGTGCTGCTCTCGTCCTTCCAGGTGCCCTTCGAGCTATCCCACTCGTCACCGGCAAGGTTGATGATGTAATCGGCGTAATCCTTGCTCGCGGTGTCCTCGTTGCCGTCAGAAGGCTCGGTCGGAGCGGTCGGCATGCTCGCGGAAGCATCGCCCACCTTCTTCTTGTAGAGCTTCTGCAGCGTCGCGGACTGGCGGACGATCTGCTTGGCCTGGTCCTTGGACACGCCATACTGCTTGGCCATGGTGTCGTAGTCCGAGGTGCCGATAGAATCCTCGGCGTACTTCTTCATCTCCTTAGAGGAGACGGTAATGCCCTCGTCCTCGGCAGCATCGAGCAGAATCTTGTTGCGCACGTAAGACAGGATGACGTCGGCAGAGGGGGCGGTGTAGTTGCCGTTACTATCCTTGACGGTATCGAGGCTGTACTGGCTCTCGATGGCCTCGCGCGCGGTGATGTCGCTCTTCTTGCCGCTATAACTATAGCTTGCCACGGTCGAATCGAGCTGGTCCTCGGTCAGGGTCGACGAACCGACGCCCTTGCCGTCAAAGCCGCCATTGCCCATAAAGAAGCCGACCACCGCAGCGATCACGACTGCAACCACAAAGGCGGCAATCATCGTCTTCTTGTGCTTGGATACGTGATCGTCCCCATCGGAACCTAGGGAGTCATCATCCTCGTCCTGCTCCTCAGGCATAAGGTTCTCGTCGGCGGCGTCCGCGGCGATCTTTGCCTCCAGGCGAGCGTCCTCCTCCTCGGCGGTCGTGCCGGCGGCAATATGTTCGGCAGACGTGCCGGCGACCAGGTCGATCTTCTCGCCCTCATCACCGTCGGGGCCTTCGCCGCGCTCGATGATCTGGATGCCGTCGATCTCGTCCTTCTCGTCCTTCTTTTGAATCAGACCCATATCAATTACTCCTTGTTAGGAAACATAGTCCCCAATAGAATACGCCCGACGGAGCGCCGGGCGTATTGATTCTTAGGTTATACGCAAACACTTAAGTACTATTTAGGCGTTTGCAGCGTGCATACCTTAGGCCAGGTGCGCGATAACGGCATCGGCGAAGGCCTGCGTACCCACCGCGCCCTCAACGGAGCCGGTCTGGGCACGACGCACGTCACCGGTAACCTGCTCACCCTCGTCGAGCGTGGCAGATACGGCGGCGCGGATACGATTGGCCGCATCGTTCTCGCCCAGGTGATCGAGCATCATCGCAGCAGACAGAATCTCGGCCGTGGGGTTGGCGATATCCTGGCCCGCGATATCGGGTGCGGAGCCGTGCGTAGCCTCGAAGATGGCACAGTCGGCACCGATGTTGGAGCCGGGGGCCATACCCAGGCCGCCCACCAGGCCAGCGCACAGGTCGCTGACGATATCGCCGTACAAGTTGGGCAGCACCAGGACATCGAAGTCATTGGGGTTCTGGACCAGGCCCATGCAGGTGGCGTCGACGATCTTGTCGTTGAACTCGATATCGGGATAGTTAGCGGCCACCTCGCGCGCAACGCGCAGGAACAGGCCGTCAGTCGCCTTCATGATGTTGGCCTTGTGCACGGCCGTCACCTTTTTGCGGCCGCAGCGGCGGGCATACTCAAAGGCATACTCCACAATGCGGCGGCTCTTGGCGATGGAGATCGGCTTGATCGAGATCGCGGAATCGGCGGCGAAGGTCTTTTGGCCCGAACGCTCGACGAGCTGCGAGAGCTCCTCGACCTCGGCAGCGCCCTCATCGAACTCGATGCCGGCGTAGAGGTCCTCGGTGTTCTCGCGCACGATGACCAGGTCGACATCGCGGAAACGCGAGCCGTCACCCGGCTGCGACAGACAGGGGCGCACGCAGGCGTACAGGTCGAAATGCTTGCGCAGGGCCACGTTGACGCTGCGGAAACCCGTGCCAACCGGCGTGGTAATGGGGCCCTTGATGGCAACCTTGGTCTCGGCGACCGCATCGAGGACGTGCTGGGGCAGCGGCGTGCCAAACTCGTCCATGACGCCGGCACCGGCCTCCTGGACGTTCCAGTTGATCTGGACACCGGTGGCCTCGACCACGCGGCGCATGGCCTGCGTAATCTCGGGACCGATACCGTCACCGGGAATCAGGACTACATCGTGCGCCATAATCTGTTACTCCTCGTCTTCGGCGTCGTCAGATTTTTTAACGCTAGCACGCTTCTTCTTTTTGGAGAGATCCAGGCCAAAACGTTTAACAAGCATTTCGCAAATCTCGCTCGAACGGGCCTTGAGATAGCTGCCCTTACCGTTCTCGGCATCGAACTTAAGGCGCAGCGCAAGCTTCTCGGCAACCTCGGCGTCAATCTCGCCCTGGCAAAACTCGTACAGGCAACCGAGCATGTCGCGATACTCAAGGTCGCCGTGGTAGCACTGGATGGCCTCGTCCAGGATGGGCCAAGCCTCGCGCGAACGCTCGACGCCCGTGGCACCCCACACGCACAGCAGGCGGAAGGCGGCATAGCGCAGCGTGGAGGAGATCTCGTCGAACAGTGCAGTCTCGGCGCCCTCAAAGGCATCGCCCAGCTGCTCGGGGCAGGTGGTAGCGAGCGCCGTCAGGGCATCAAGGGCCTCCCAGCGGGTCTGCGCCTCGGGGCGGTTGAGTGCCTCGATCAACGCGGGCACGCAGGGCGCGACGCGCTGCGGATCGCGCTCGGCAAGCAGGTGCAGCACGCGGGCGGCAAACTGGCGGATGCGGCGCGTGGGGCAGCCGAGCTCCTGGACCAGGCGATCGACGGCGTTCTCGTTCTCCTCTGCCAGCTGAAGCTGTGCCAGCTCCTCGTCGGTGAGCTGTTCGTCTTTGTTTTCTGCCATAGTTACCTCTTCTTTTTATTTCTTGGCGTGCTTGCCAGCACCCTTGCTGTCATCGGTGACCGAGATGAGCTGCCGGTCGGCCGCGCCATTGCGACGTGCACGGCGGCGCTCCTCGGCGTCGCCCGCGTCGGCGGCGGCGCGATGAGCCTTGTTGACGTTAAAAACCTCGTCGTGCTTGCGCCATGGACCGACGGACTCGCCAAAGCTCATCTTAAGGCCGGCGATAAAGCCGCCGAGCCAGCCGATCGGCGCAAACTGCACCAGCGGGAACAGCGAGAACACCCAGGTCAGCAGGACGACCGCCGCCGCTCCTGCAAAGTTGGCAATCCAGTAGTCGCGCTTGGTGATGACACGCTTTTCGCACGCCCACTGGCCGCACAGAAAGCCGATGTAGATCGCAAAGAGAAAGAGCACCAGCGCAAGCACCACGAACGTCCAGCTCATGGGCGCTACTCCCCGTGATGGTGGCCGCAGCAGCACTCGTGGCCGTCGTCATGGCCGTGGCCGCCGCAGCACTCGTGGTCCTCGCCATGGTGATGGCCACAGCCGCACTCATGGTCCTCGCCGTGCTCGCCGCAACCGCAACCTTCCTCGTGAGCGCCATGCTCCTCGGGGCGATACTGCGACCAGTCCAGACCGGCGGCGATGGCGTCGGCCTCCTCCTTGTAGAGAACCGTGATGGCCTGGGTGCCCAGCTTGGCGCCACCGATGGCGTCGAGCATGTCGTAGAGCGTAAAGGCGACGTCGGCGCCGGGCAGCGCGAGCTCGCGGTCATCGGCGTAAGCGAGCGCCAAGCGCAGGTCCTTAATGAAGTGCTCGACCATAAAGCCGGGCTTGTAGTCGCCGTCAAGCGCCTTGGGAGCCAGGCTCTCCATGGCGCCGGACTTGCCGGTACCGCCCAGGATCATCTGGCGGGTCTTCTCCAGGTCAAGGCCGCTCAGCTCGGCAAATGCCATGGCGTCTGCCATGCCGACCATGCAGGCGCCCAGCGACACCTGGTTGGCGAGCTTGGCAGCCTGGCCCTTGCCGGCGCCGTCGAAGCAGCAGATGTTGGCCGCAAAGGTGGCAAGGATGTCGCGGACCGGCGCGATGTCGTTCTCGGTAGCGCCCACGATAGCCGTGAGCGTACCGGCGATAGCGCCCGACTCGCCGCCGGTGACGGGGCAGTCAAACGCCATGCGGCCGGAAACCTGGGCGGCCTCGGCAATGTCGCGCGCCAGCTCGGGCGAGCTTGTGGTGAGGTCGATCAGGACCGCGCCGGGCTTAGTGCACGCGAGCAGGCCGTCGCCCGCCAGGTAGAGCTCCTCGACCTCGGAGGGATAACCCACCATGGTAAAGACGACGTCGGCGTTCGCCACGGCATCTGCCGGCGTATCGGCCCAAACGGCACCGCGCTCGATAAGCGCGACGGCCTTGGACTTGGTACGGTTGTTGACCGTGACGGGATAGCCGGCATCCAGGATGTGGCCGGCGATGGGGGCACCCATGATTCCGGTGCCGATGAATGCGACAGAGAGCTTGTTTGCCATGAAGCCTTTCCTTTTGGGTTGGGTGTTATTACCAGGTTGAATACTCGGTGCCAGCGTTTGGGCTGTGAGTTGGGATCGATTACGGCCGCGTTACTTGCCTACTGACCGCGCACGCGGCGGGCGATGCGGTCGGAAAGCGACGCCTTGTCGGCGCGGTTCTTACCCCAAAACGCGCAGGCCACCATGCCGGGGCCCACGTGCGAGCCGATGGTAGGACCGACGGAGCTGCGAATGATCGTGACGTCGGCGCAACCCTCCTCCTTGCGGATGGCGGCTTCGAGCCAGTCGCCGTCCTTTTCGGCATCGGCCGTCATAATGGCGATGGGCATGGTGCGATCGGGCACATAGTTCTCGCGGAACGACTTGAGGATGGACTTGAGCGCCTTCTTGCGACCGCGGTTGACGCCGATCAGCGACAGCGAGCCGGCCAGGTCGTAGGACAGCTCGGGTTTGACGTCGAGCTTTGCCGTGAGCTGTGCCGCCGCGGGCGGAATGCGGCCGCCGGCAGCCAGCGCGTCAAAGCTCTCGAGCGTAAAGTAACCGTGGACATAGGTCTTGGCCTCGTTTGCCCAGTCGACCAGCTGCTTGGCGGTCAGTCCCGCCGAACGCTGGCGCACGGCCTCAAGCGCCAAGAGCTCACCGGTCGCACAGGGCAGAGCGTTGTCGACCACGTACAGCTCAAAGTTGGGATACTCGGCGCGCACGGCGTCCGCCGCCTGGCACGCGGAGTTGTAGCTCGACGACAGCGCCGAGGTAAAGCACAGGTAGACCGTGGGCGTACCCTCTTTGGCGCACTCGGTAAAGAACTCGATATAGCGACCGAGCGACACAGCCGAGGTGGACACGCGGGCACCAGCGCGCATGCGGTCGTAGAACTCCTTGGGTGTGATGCTCGACCAGATGTCATCCGTGCGCTCCTCGCCATCGATAATGAAGGGGAAACCCAGGATATCGACATCGAGGTTCGCGGCGACCTCGGGGCTAAAGTCGCAGCAGGTATCGACGACGATGCGGCAACGGTCCGAATGACCGGCGGATGCGGCCTTGTCCATCAAAGCGACTCCTTACGTAAAAAGGCGGCCACCCGCATGGGATGGCCGCCAACCGTTAACTCATGCAAGTTAACGTATTTTACTCGTCAAGTGTTTCGATACGGGGCTTGATGATGCCATATCCACCATTCTTACGGTGATACACCACATTGATGAGGCCAGTCGTCGCGTTCTCGAACACGTAGAAGTCGTGGCCCAGCAGATCGGTCTGCACCAGCGCCTGCTCCTCAGTCATCGGGGTGACATCGATGACCTTCTCGCGGACGAGCAGGTCGTCGTCCTCCTCGGGCAGCAGCAGGTCGGCCAGATCCTCGACACGCTCGACCGGTGCAACATCCGCTGCGCTGGCACCACCCTGGCGGTTGTCCACAACCTTGGTCTTGAACTTGCGCAGCTGGCGGGTGACCTTATCGGCGGAGAGGTCGATGGCGGCGTACATATCTGCACCGTGCTCGGCAACGCGAATCACCGAACCGCGGGCGCGAACCGTAACCTCGACGATTGCCGGGTTGGGGTTCGAGGGGTTCTTCTCATAGCGAAGTACAACGTCGACCGTCATGGGCTCGATATCGAAAACCTTGAGCGCCTCGCCGATCTTCTCATCCACATGCGCACGCAGAGCATCGGTTACCGTCGTCTTGCGTCCAGAAACCTTGATATCCATACGTGGCTCCAATCTGCCTCGGGGACTTACTGTACTGGCTATGTACCCATTGCCGTGCATTTAATCACGCGGATTCCCAAAGACCCGAATAACGATTGCTTGATACCGCATACCGAAGTCTCGCACTTTTCTGTGGCAAAGTGCGCTATAGGAGGGAGCCGGCGACTTTGTATTTGGTCCCGAAAATTGGCTTTGAACTGCTGGTTTTATAGGGATAAAAAAGCCGGGCTCCCCTATTGGGGAAACCCGGCAGTGCGTGTTGAAACCGTGAAGAGGTGTCCTTTCCAACGTATAGGAGACACCACCCCTAGCAATAACTAGCTATTAAGTTTGTTAATGTCGTCGTCAGTGATGGTGCCTTCCTGGCTGGACGATTTGTCCTCGGAGGATGCGGTCTCATTGTTGGAATCGGAGGACTCGCTGCCGGAGGACGTGGTCTCACTGGACTCAGAGTCGCCCGGCTGCACGTTAGCGCCCGAAACCGTCTTAGTGGTAAGGTCGTAGGGAATCTGACCGAACCAGACGCAGTGAACCGCCTCGAGCGTGCCGTCGACCGTGATGTCGTCGAGGGCATCACTCACGGCACGGCACAGTTCGTCATTGGACGAGAGGCCCGCAACACCAAGCGTCGAGGGCGCCTCGAGCGCACCGACATAGGAGACCTCGCTCATCAGGCGTGCAAGATAGCCGCCGGCTGTGGAGTCGCAGATCACATAGTCGACCTCGCCAGACTCGAGCGCCTCAAAGCACTCGTTGATGTTGGAGTAGGTCTTTTGGTTGGCGGTGATGCTCTGCTTAGCAAGCGCCTCCTGCGAGGCCGAGGACATCTGGACACCCAGAGTAGACGTGTTAAGGGTATCGGTGGAAACGCTTAGCGACCCACCATCGCTGGTTTTACCGAACACGGAAGCGGCATCGTACAGGCAGGTGCCGAGCGAGCTAACGTCCCCGTCCGTGGAGTTGATCTCGCCGATAAAGATATCAGCCTTTTTGTCGCCGAGCGCGGAACCTGCCGAGGACGCATCGACAAAGGCGACCTTAAGGCCCATGCGGCTTGCGAGGGCGCGGGCAGCATCGACTGCATACCCCGTAAGCTCGCCGTCGGCGCCCTGCATTGCCTGCGGCGCATCGGAAGTATCGAGGGCGACCGTCAGGGTTCCGGGAGTGACCAGGGCATCGTCCGACACCGCCGGCGTGACGGTCTCGTACTCGATCTGGTCGATCGTGGGAGTCGTGAACGTAGACAGCGGGTTGAACGCGCATCCGCTCAGGCCCAAAACGGCAATGACCGCTGCGGTCCCAGCACCTAACCGAGCCGCGTGCATCAAGCTGCCCCTCACCATGTCCACTACCCTGCCTTCTGTGTCGTATACGATCCGTGCGTTGCGCGGAATATCGGGTTGTTCCCACCAGCTGACCTGGTATTTGACCCCACACTTGCGCACCGGGGTGTTTGCTCGGGAGGCCGCAGCCACCTTCACGACTGGCCCGCTCGCCCGCGAGGCGGTATTGCCCCAAAGAAAGTAGAACGGACGGTGCGGCTTACATCTAGGACGCGCCATGATCGCGCCGCGCGCACGCGGTCGCTTACGTGGATCCCTTTGACCGCGTCTGTCTTGGACTAGGACGGGCATTTCGTCCGTCCGCAACCACAGCCTGGTAGGAACGTAGCGCATTATAGCTAAGTTCAAGCTAAAGTTTAAGGTTAAGGGCGTCATTCGCACCGCGAGTACAGATTTCGCAGGTCGGAGTGGGCTATTCGTGCCCCTATGAAGCCCGAAGCTCCCCTGTGGGGAGCTCCGGGGCACCCTTCTTAGGGTGCCCCGGTCAAAATATGGCAAATATGAGTACTGCCACCAATTTAGTAACAGGCAATTTTGGCCTCTCGGACAGATTTTGCGCTCAGTGTCGCCAACCTGATGCTTAGTTATTCTACATTTGTTTATTATCTTCTTACTTTACGCCGCCTCCGAGTCCTAAATTCCTTGATTTTGCTGTTACTGATTTAGTGACAGTACTCATATTTGCCATATTATGGCCAGGGCATATGATTAACCCTCTATTTTCGACGCGTATTAGACCGGCTTAAGCCCAAAACACGCCCGCAGCGTGTTAAGCAACGCCTCTTGCTTCTTCCTGCGGGCATCGACACGATTCCGGTACCGCTTTCGCATACGCTGGTGCATGCGCCATGCGAGCGCTTCCATCGCTTCCATGTCACAGAGCATTTCGTTGTTGACCGTCGCGACCTCGATTCCCATAGTAATCAAGCCCGTGTTGCGTTTTTCATCATGGATACGTCCCCTCCGGGAGGAATGGCCCAGCTCACCGTTGTATTCCAGGTCAAACCGGGCTGTCTCCTGATATGCATCGCAAACTGCATGGGGCATCCCCGAGATTGCCTGCGCGCGGTCATCGAACTCGATCTTGTAGTCGGTCTTAAAGGGACCGCAGGCAAATCCGCCATAGGGAAACGGAAGCGAAAACAGGGCGAGCATGATGCACTCCATGGGCGAGCGCAGGTTTTCTGACAAGTAGGGACACAGACGCTGCAATTGTTTGGCCGCGTTCCCCTTGCATGCCGCGAGGTAATCTGCCAAGCGATCGGGCGTCAGCGCTGGCTCGACTTCAAAGTAGCCCACGTCTGTCGGTTGGTCCTTATCCTTTGCAAGTCTATTCACAACAGGCGAGGTATAGGGAGGCAGATACTTCCCGCGGTCGCTCAGTGAAATCTTAGAGCACAGTTCCTGGGCCAGGGCAAACGCCTGGATGCAGCCGATCTCGCGCGCGATGGCAACACAAAGGGCCTCGGGAGATAGACTGTACACCCCCGGTTCCACCTCTAGAATCGAGCCGGCGGGCAACCCGGAGCATACGGACCAGCCCACGCCAGGCATGCGGCGGCGCTGCGCCGCTGATCCCACCAGCAAGCAAAGATCTTCTTGCACCTCGCCGCTTGCGGCCCCAATCCGCACCAAGTCGGGAAGATAGATGTCCTCGGTCGAGGGCGACGACGTGCGCAGCACACGGCGCTCTTCATCGGGATCGAGGTCCTTCCAGCTTATGTAGCCCATCTGCCGGCGCTCGGCGCGCATCATGCGTAGCGCCGAGGCGCCTGTTAGGATTACGGAAGCCGCTAGTTGTTCGTCTGTCGGATCGTTGCGCCGCTCAATCTTCACTGCCACAAAATCACCCCTACCAAACGCGTGCGATAGCGAGGCCATCGACTGCTGCGGCGCCGGCATGCTTGAGCTCCGCCGAAACCGCTGCCATCGTCGCACCCGTGGTGATAACGTCATCGATAAGCAGCAGGCGGCGGCCCCGCACGTCCTCGATCGTCTCGTACATGCCCCGGGCACGTTCCCGACGCTCATCGCGACCGAGTTCGCGCTGATCACCATGGCCGTATTTGACCAGGGCGTCCAGCAACGGCACACCCGAAAGATCGCAAAACGAGCGCGCGATTGCTTCCATGTGATCGAATCCACGCCGCCGAAACGCCGCTGCAGTCGCGGGCACAAATACCACCGCGTCCGCACCGGACAGCACGCCGCCGTAACGTTCGGGGGCTGCCACCTGGGCATGCAAGGCGGTGTCGTAGAGCAGCTCTGCCAGATACGGGGCAAGGCGGCGCTCGCCCGCATCCTTGTACGCCTTGATGATGCGCGGCAGCGGATGTGCGTAGACGGCACACGCCAGACAGCGGTCGAGCGCCTCGGCCATTGCCGAAGACGCGCCCTCGACCGAGCACTCGGTGCACAGCAATTCCCCAAACGGAGCGCCGCATCGGATGCAGCTATGCCGCGGGTCGATGAGCGCAAGCGCCGCCAAGCAGTCTTGGCAAATAAGCGCGCCGGAGCGCTCGCAGCCGGCGCATCGCGTGGGCGACAACGCCTCAAGCGCCTCGTACGTCGCGCGCTCGGCAAGCGGTAGCAATTCGTCCGCAAACGGCATGGCACCAACACCCTGCAAGCGAATCAATACGTCCAAATGTCTCTTCATGACACAACCCTCCCTACGCGAAGGCGAAGGGAGGGTTGTCGGTGTAGAGCCATGATACCCAGAGGCGCTGGGGCCAGGCGGGTTACATCCGTTTACGGGCGCTATTCGCCGGCAGGCGGTTGCGGTGCGGGCGAGGTTTGGGTCGAGCCCTCGCCACCGTCCTGGCGCGGCTTGCGGGAGCGGCGACGGCGACGGCGCTTTTGACCCTGGTCGGTCGAACCCTCGCCGCCGCGATTCTCACGCGGTTCGCACTCGTCGCGAGCACCGCCGCGCGAAGCCTTGGCGGCAGCTCCCCCGCCATCGCCGGGGCGACGGCGCGTGACCTTGACTTCGCCATCCGAAACCTGATCGGCCACAGAAGGAACCGAGGGCTTCTGCTGCGTGCCCGAGGAATGGCGACGACGTGGACGCGGCGCGCGCTCCTCCTCGCCGCGCGGCTTGCCGCCCTTGTCGGCAGGCGCGTCGGAACCCGAGCCACCCTCGGGAGCAGCACCGGCCTCGCGAGCGGCTGCGGCGCGGAAGGCGTCCTCGCGCTCTTCGCTCGACAGGTGACGACGGCGACGGCGCGTGGGGTTCATGCCACCGCCGCGGTTTTGCTGCTGGGGCTGTTGAGCCTCGCGCTCGCGGGAAACGTTCTTGCCCGCGGCCTCGCCATTGTCGACGGACGCCGCGCGCTTGCGGCGGCGACGACTACCGGCCGCCTCCTCGGCCTCGGGCGCCTCGGCCTTGCCGCGGCCCTTTCCACGACCACGGCCCTCGCCCTGGCCCTGGCCCTGGCCGGCGCGAGCATCGGATTCGGCATCGCGACGACGGCGCTTGGGCATCGACGTGCCGGCCAGACGGTCGGCACTCGACAGGCCATCGCCCACGTCGACGCCGTTCTCGCGATCGAGCTCCATGAGCGCCAGGCGCATCTCGGGCGACTCGATGCGCTCGAGCACGTCGCGCGTCACGCAGTCGGGACGGCAATTGCAGCCCTGCTCGGCAGCTTTCTTCTTGCAGCCCTCAGAGCAGGTCATGTCGGCCAAGTTGACCTTAAAGACTTTGCCGTTCTCCAGGCGCAGCACTAGCTGCTCACGCGGCGTGTCGTATTCCTGAATACGTGCCTTGCCAAGCGGCGTATCGATGAGCGTCTTCTTTTTGGGTGCACGGCTCTTAAAGTCCTTGTACGCCTCGAACTCATAGCGCAGACAGCACATCAGGCGGCCGCACACGCCGCTGATCTTGGACGAGTTGAGCGGCAGGTCCTGCTCTTTTGCCATGCGAATCGAGACTGGCTCAAACTGTCCGCCAAAGCGCGTGCAGCAGAGCTCCTGTCCGCATTGGGCATAGCCGCCCACCAGGCGGGTCTCGTCGCGCACGCCGATCTGGCGCATGTCGACGCGAATGTGCAGCGTCGAGGACAGGTCCTTGACGAGCTGACGAAAATCGACGCGCTCCTCGGCCGCAAAGTAGAACACGGCCTTCTCGCCGCCAAACAGGTACTCGACGCCGACCGGCTTCATCTCGAGGTCGAGCTCCTTGACCAGGCGGCGGAAGTCGACCATGGCCTCGTCGCCCTGGATGGCCAGGTCGTCGGCAAGCTGCAGGTCGATGTCGCTCGCCACGCGCAGCACGGGCTTGAGCGGCTGACCGATCTCGTCTTGCGGCACCTCGAAGGGATCGGCCGTGACCAGGCCGATCTCGGTTCCGCGCTCGGTGGAGCAAATGGCATAATCGGCCTCGAGGATATCCAAATCCTGCGGATCGAACCACAGGTCGCGCGAGGCGTAGGTAAACTTAACGGGTACGACTAACGGCATTTCAGTGCCTTCCTGATATCGAACAGCATGACCTCGATGGCCAGCTGGGGAGTAACGTTCCTGGCAATGTTGCGCTCGGCGGTCGCGACTGCCTCGAGCGCCCGCGTGGCACCCGCAACATTGGTCGCGGCGGCAAGCCGCCCGATCGTGTCGCGCACGTCCTCGTTCACTACGTCGGCTGCCTCGTCCTGAAGCGTCAGCAGCACGTCGCGCATAAGCGTCCGCGCGCTCGCCAGCGCTTCCATGATACCCGAACGCTCGCGCGCGTTGAGTTCGCGCTTGTTGCGGTCCTCAAGCTGCTTCAATGCTCCACGCGACAGGTAATCGGCGTTTTGCTCGAGCACCTTTTCCTGCGTGGACTTGACCTCGGCGAGCGGCGCCTTGACGGCGACGATGAGCGACTTGGCGCGGCTGAGCACATCGGCCTCGTCGGCGGCGATGAGCGAATCGATGGCACGGACCATCTGGCGGCGAGCATCCTGGCGCTCGGCGCTCTTGAGGAACTCGATGCCACGCGTGGGGCTTCCCGCTACGGCGACGGCCATGCGGCAACGCGCAGGGTCCTGACCGGTGGCGCGACTCACGGCACGCGCGGCCACGGCGGGCGACACCAGCCGAAACGGCACGCACTGGCAGCGGCTCACGATGGTGGGCAACATCACGTCTGCCGAGGTGCCCAGCAAGATGAACATGACGCCCTCGGGCGGCTCCTCGAGTGTTTTGAGCAGCGCGTTAGCGGTGTTGGCGCGCAGCTGCTCGGCACGGTCGATGATGTAGACCTTGGCCTTGGCACGGATGGGCGCCAGGGGCACGTCGTCGAGCAGCTCGCGGGTCTGGGCGATGAGGTAGCCCGTGGCGCTCTCGGGCGTGTAATAGTGCACGTCGGGATGCGTATGGCGCGCGACGCGCACGCAGCTGTCGCATGCGCCGCAGCCATCCTGCTCGCACAGGAAGGCTTGGGCGAGCGCCCACGCGGCGTCGAGCTTGCCCGCGCCGGGCGCTCCCAAGAACAGATAGGCGTGCGATGCGCGACCGCTGGCGACGGCGTTGGTCAAAAAGTCGCGCACGCGCTGTTGGGTGTCGAGCTTGGCCAGCAGGCTTGCCTGAGCGGGGGCCATGTTACTCGGCCTCCTTGGCAAGCGCGGCGGCAACGGCTTCCCGCGGAATATCGAGACCGTACGCGCGAACCTGCTCGACCGTCTTCTCGAAAACTTCCTCGACGGTCGTAGTGGCGTCGATGAGCTTTACGCGGTTTGGCTCCTCGGCAGCAATGGCACAAAATCCCTGGTACACACGCTCCTGGAATGCCATGCCCTTAGCCTCCATGCGATCTGCCGCGCCACGGGCTGCCATGCGTAGCGCCGCCTGCTCGGGCGTGATGTGGTAGACGAGTGTGAGCGCCGGGTGCGTTCCCGCGACGGCCAGGTTGTTGGCGTCGCGCACCATCTGGCGGTCGAGGCCATCGGCAAACGCCTGGTAGCAGGTCGTGGAATCGTAGAAGCGATCGCACAGGACCACCTTGCCGGCCGCAAGGGCGGGGGCTATGACCTCGTGCACCAGCTGGGCACGCGCAGCCTCGTAGAGCAGCAACTCGCAGGTGTCGCCCATCGCCGTGTTGGCGGGGTCGAGCAGCAGGGCGCGAATCTTTTCGCTGATGGCAGTGCCACCCGGCTCGCGCAGAGTTACGACCTGATAGCCAGCGAGGTCGAGCGCACGGGCAAGCAGACGCGTCTGCGTGGACTTGCCGGCACCGTCGACGCCCTCGAGCGTGATAAAGCTATGTTGAGCAGGCTCAAAAGCCATGGGCGCAGCCCCTTCCTACAAGGCGCGTAAATGCAGATATATCAACTAAGCCATGATACCCCAGTGCTCGGCGCGTCCCCAATGGCTAAAGGCGCCTTTCCAAAGTTGCGGTGAAATAGGGACTGATTGAAGCTCTGAGACCGCCAAACAGTCCCTATTTCACCGCAACTTATGATGGGGAATTTTGGATGCTGGGTATAATCGTCGTATTGCATTGAAATGTGGCGAAAGGAGTGGCAATGTCTCGGTATTGCGCCTCGTGCGGCAAGCTTCTTGCAGATGATGCCAAGTTCTGCACCTCGTGCGGTGCACCCGTTGAGCAAACAGCCGCGAGCGATAGCCAGCCCGCTTTTGAGCAGACCGGCTCCCTTGATACGCCGCAAGCCAAGGCGGACGACTCCCTCGCCTATAGCCCCGACCCCGCCGCAAGGACCGAGGCCGTCGAGACCACGCAGCGCATACCCGTCGCGAGCGGCTCGCCCCAACAGCAGCCGGTTCCCGCATACGTGCCCGCTTCGCCACAGACCCCCGCTTCCAAAAAGAGCGGCACCGGGCCGCTTATCGCCGTTATCGTTGTGCTGGTGGCGATCATCATCGCCCTGGTCATCTTCTTTGCAATCAGACCGTTCGACAACGCCGCCACGCAGACGACTGCCGAGGTAGCTAAGCTGCACCATGACGTCGACGACGATGACCTAAAGCCTCTCGGCGATCCCAACAGCCTGTACGACGATGATGACGATGACGACGAGGATGGCGGCGAAGCAACGCTCTCTGAGCAGAACCTCTACCGTCGCCTGAGCGAATACTACGACCTGCTCGAAGATCTCGACAGCCAGGTCCGTGGCTGCGCGCAGAACTTCAACGGCAACTATCTAGAAGAGGATCGAACCACCCGTCAAAATCTCGCCGACGTCGCCGAGCGCACGGAGGACACCATCGAGCAGTATTACGACATCGTCGAGGACCTGGACGTCCCGACGAGCTCCAAAAACTACAGCTCCTGGAAGGACATCATCGCCCTGTACGACGACCTGGATCACCGCATTGACGCAATCTGTGATGCCTGGGAGATCAGCCTGAAATACGCCAAGCCTGCGGACCACAAGAATGAGATCGTGGCGCCGCTGTCGCGCGACAACGTGGCGGGCACCAATGACAATAAGTACCGCCTAGACTTTGAGGAGCGCTATCCCGGCGCCAAGCCTGTCGAGGTGAACTAGCGCTTTGTCGTTCCCGAGCCGGCAGTTAGGGACGTTCCTAAACTGCCGGCAGAAAAAGAACGTCCCTAACTGCCGGTCAAAAAAACGAGCGAGGATCGCGGGGTCCTCGCTCGTTTTTTTGGGCAATGTTTCGACTGCGCCGTTACTTGTCGGCGGTTGTTTTCTTGGCAGTCGACTTCTTCGCGGTCGTCTTCTTGGCGGCAGTGGCTTTCTTAGCCGTCGTCTTCTTTGCCGTGCTCGCCTTGGTTGTGGTCTTGCGACCGCGGGCGGGCCTCTTCTCCTTGGTCGGGCAGTCCATGTTGACGCAGATACGCCACGGACCGCGCGCCGTGTTGACCACTACGATGGGGGCGCCGCACTCGGGACAGGTCTCGCCCGTCGCCTCGAGCTTGCCGCGCGCCGGCAGCGGATAGCTCACGCCGCAGTCATCGTAGTTGGTGCAGCGGATAAAGCGCTTGCCGCTCTTCTCGCTCTTGTGCGCGATCAGGTCGCCGTGACGTCCGGCCTCGGCACACACCTTGCACTCGCCCACCTTAAGATCGGGCTCGTAGTTGGTGGGGCACGTGGGGTTCACGCAGATCTCGAAGGCCTTCTGGCGGAATGGCTGGCACTTGATGCGCGGCGCGCCGCACTCGGGGCACACGGCGGCCTCGCCCTCGAGCGGGCTCACCTTGACGCCACTCGGCACCGGATAGGTCACGTCGCAGTCGGGCCAACCCATGCAGCCGATAAAGCTGCCGCGGGTCTTGGCGCTCGTCTTCATAACCAGGTCCTTGCCGCACTTGGGGCAGGCGCCCACGCGCGCATCGGCCGTGACGGCGTCGCTGATGGCGTCGCCCAGCTCCTGCGTATGCTTGAGCAGCTCGTCGAGCACGCCGGCCAGCAGCGCGCGCGAGTGCGTCACGACATGCTCTTCGGTGTCCTCGCCGCGCTCGACGCGAGTCATGTCGCCGTCGAGCTCGCTGGTCATATCGGGGCTCGTGATGCGCGGGGCAAACTGCGTCAGCGCGTCGATGATGGCGATGCCCAGCTGGCTCGGCTCAACGGGATCGTTTTTGAGGTAGCGCACGGCGTACAGGCGCTCGATGATGCTCGCGCGCGTGGACTTGGTGCCCAGGCCGCGCTTTTCCATCTCCTGCACGAGCTTGCCCTGGCTGTAGCGCGCGGGCGGCTCGGTCTGCTTGGCCTCAAGCTTAATGTCGAACACGTCGACCGTGTCGCCCTGCTCCAGCGGCGGCATCTGCTCGTCGCGCTTAAGGCCGTACGGGTAGGCCTCGCGGAAGCCCGGGGTCACGAGCACGTCGCCCGAGGCCACGAACGGCTCACCGTTCACGTCGAGCTCGAGCTTAGTGTTTTCGATGGTCGCGGGACCCATAAGCGTCGCCAGGAAGCGGCGGGCAATGAGGTCGTAGAGCTTGCGCTGGCCGCCATCGAGCGTGGACGGATCGCCTTCGCCCGTGGGGTAGATGGGTGGGTGGTCGGTGGTCTCGACTTTGCCGCGCGTGGGCTTCATGGGGCCGGCGAGTACCTTTTTGCACACGGGCGCCAGCGCCGGGTTGATCTTTGCCAGGTCGCTCACCACGGCGCCCAGATCGAGCGTCGCAGGGTACACGGTGTTGTCGACACGCGGATAGCTGATGAGGCCCGCCATGTAGAGGGACTCGGCGATGCGCATGGTACGTGCAGGTGAGATGCCCTCGGCCGCGGCGGCAGCCTGCAGCGAGGTCGTCGCAAACGGGGTGGGCGGCTGCTGCTTGCGGGAGCGCTTGGTCACCGCGGCGACGGTTGCCGTCGTAGCGCCGTCGACGTGGCCGTACGCCGTCTCGGCAGCATCTTTATCGGTAAAACGTGCCGTCTTGTGCGCAATCTTAAAGCGGTCATCCTCGGCAGCACCCTGAGCGGCACCCATGCCGCGAATCTGCCAATAGTCCTCGGGCACAAACGCCATGCGCTCGCGCTCGCGCTCGACCACCAAGGCAAGCGTCGGCGTCTGCACGCGGCCGGCGGAGCGCACGTTGCCAAAGCCGCCAAACTTGGCGAGCGTCAGGTAGCGCGTGAGCACCGCACCCCAAATGAGGTCGATGTGCTGGCGGCTCTCGCCGGCGTCGGCCAGATTCTGGTCGAGCGAGACAAGATTATCGAAGGCCTGCGTAATCTCGGCCTTGGTAAACGAAGAATACTGGGCGCGGGCGACCGGCAAGTCGGGCGCAACCTCGCGCACCTTGTTGAGGGCGTCCGAACCGATCAGTTCGCCCTCGCGGTCGAAGTCCGTGGCGATAATGACGCTGTCGGACTTCTTGGCAAGGTTCTTGAGCGAGCGGATGAGCTCCTTCTCGGCCGGCAGCTTAATGACGGGCGCCCAGGTGAGGTAAGGCAGGCTCTCGAGCTTCCAGCCCTTGATGGAGATACCATCGGCAAGAAACGGCTTGCGCTTGGTGTCGTAGGGCGGACGTGCCAGGCCATCGGGCATATCGGCCGGCAGCATCTCGCCGTCCTCGGTGACCGAATACCAGCCCAGCTTTTTATCGAACAGCACGCTGTCGCAAAAATCGGGCGCAAGGATGTGACCGGCAAGGCCGATCGTCACGCACTCCTCGCCCTTCCACTCAAAACGGTAGATGGCGGTGTTGTACACCTTGTCCTTTTTGGGCTTGCCCGTGGACAGACGCTCGGCAATCTGACGCGCGGCGTCGTTTTTCTCGGCGATGATGAGCTTCAAAAGAGGCTCCTATCTCGTATCTCTGCGGCTACGCCCGCCCGTATGGCGGCCGACTTACGCCCTTGCTTGCTCAATCTGCCCGATGAGCCAATCGCACCAGGCATCCATGCCCTCGCCCTTGCGCGCGCTCACGGCAAACCGCGGCGCCTGCGGATTGAGGTCATCGAGTGTCTTAGTATACCTATCCATGTCAAAATCGAAAGCTGGGGCCACGTCGACCTTGTTGAGCAGCTGCGCGCCGGCGTGCTGGAAGATGCCCGGATACTTGATGGGCTTGTCGTCGCCCTCGGGCACCGAGAGAATCATGATGGACAGGTTCTCGCCCAGGTCAAAGTCGACCGGGCAGACCAGGTTACCCACGTTTTCGATAAAGATGACGTCGATGTTCTCCAGACCCACAGCCTGGTCGAAGGCATCGACAGCCTCCATGATCATGTTGCCCTCGAGGTGGCACAGACCGCCCGTGTTGATCTGGATGGCGGGCATGCCGGCTTCCTTCATGGTGATGGCGTCGACATCCGAGGCGATATCGCCCTCGATGACGGCACAGCGTAGGCCGGCCTTGTCACGCAGGCGCTCGTTGGTGCCCAGAATCGTGGTGGTCTTACCCGAGCCGGGGCTCGACAGCACATTGATCACGTAGGTGCCTGCCTCATTAAATCGCTGACGCAGCTGATCTGCCAGGCGCTCGTTGCGCGACAGAATCGGCGACGCGATATCAATCGTTTTCTCGGCCATACTTAGCGCTCCTTACTTTGGCCCCTTTATACCCCATCATTAGATGGCTAGCGGGCTAATCGTCGGGGGTTTCGATTTCGATACTTGCGATATCGAGCTCGCGGCCGTGCAGCAGGCGCACGTTGGCGCCGCCACACTGGGGGCAGCGACAATGGAAACGGTCGTGCTCAAAGACCTCGCCGCAGTCCAGGCACTCGCTTTGTGGATGGACCTCCTCCACGGCAAGCTCGCAGCCGCGCGTGAGCGGGTCCTCGTCGCGAAACGTCTCCCACGCAAAGTCGAGCGCCTCGCGCACGACCTCGGTCATATCCCCGATACGCAGCGTTACCAAAACGGCGCGCGAGGCCCCCGCCCCACGCGCCGCGCGAATCACTGTATCGAGTATGCCGTTGACAATGCCAACCTCGTGCATACCGATTTACTCCTCGTCGTCCTCGTCGTCCGAGAACAGGTCCAGACGGCTCACGAACAGGCCCTCCTTGCCCTCGCGCGCGGTAATGACCACGCGAGCGATGGCGAGCGAAATCTCGTAGAGCGAGAGCAGGGCGCCATACATGAGACCCAGCGTAACGGGCGAGCCGTCGGGCGTAATCACAGCCGAACCCACGAGCAGGCCTACGTACACGTAGCGCCAGGCGCTGCGGAAGGCCGCATAGGACACGATGTGGAAAACGGACAGGTAGAAGATGATGAGCGGCAGCTCAAACGCCACACCAAAGCCGATCATAAAGAGCAGCTCCATGTTGACGTAGTTCTCCAGATCGGGCAACGCCGTAGCGACAGCCGAGGTCTCGCCGATGAGCCACTCAAAGCCCGCCGGGATGATGATGAAGTAGCAGAAGATGGCACCCAGGAAGAACAGCACCGTCGAGGCGAGCACCGTGGGCACAACCCACTTGCGCTCGTTGGGGCGCAGTGCCGGCAGGAAAAATGCCAGAATCTGCCAGATGATCATGGGCGTGCACATGACCACGGCCATCTTGATGGCAAGCGAGAAGCGCAGGCCAAAGCCGCCGAGCGTGGTGGTGATGTAAAACTTACCGTCCGGCACAAAGGAGCGGATGGGGTCCTCAAGAATATCGAGCACCACGGGCGTGGCAAAGTACAGCACGATGGCGGCGGCAAACACCGAAACGACCACGATGGTCAGGCGGCGACGGAGCTCTCCCAGGTGATCGAAGAGCGGCATGCGCGCAGGTCCGATCGGCATTACTCATCGCCTCCCTTCGGGGCGTCGGCGGCAGCAGCCTCGGCATCGTCCTCGACCTCGAGCTCGCGAGCGAGCTGGTCGACGACGGCCTTGCGCTTGCGGGGACGACGGGCGTAGAGGTCAGCCGTCGTGGGCTCTGCCGGCTCGGGCTCGGACTCTGCAGCAGGCTCGGGCTCGACGGCAGCAGCAGGCTCTGTACCCTCGGCCTCATCAACAGCGCCTTCGCCCTCAGCAGCGCCCTCGCTTGCGGCCTTCTCGGCGGCAAGACGGGCGCGGCGCTCGGCAAAGGTCTCCTTCTTTGCTGGCGCAGCCGTCTCGGCGGCATCCTCGTCCGCATCGGAATCGTCGTCGGTCGCAGCGGCCTTCTTGGGCTTGACCGGCGCCGACGCGGCCTCGCTTACCGGATCGATGATCTCGGACTGAACAACGGCCGTCATCTTTTCCTGCGTCTCGCGGAACTGACGGATGGCGCGGCCGATCGTGCGGCCCATCTGCGGGAGCTTATCCGGGCCAAACAGCAAAAAGCCGAAGACCACGATGATTGCCAGCTCACCTTCTCCAATACCAAACACACATACCTCCAAGGCTCGATGTGAGTCGAGCCCGCACCGCGCCATTCGGCCGGAACTCGTCTATTCATTCGGTCAAGTATAGCGCCCGGACGCCAAAACGTCCGAGCGCATCACAAACATATGCCAAACGGCACACCCCTTTTGGGGCGGGGCCTATGCCGCCGTGATCGAGATCTCCTGGTCCACGCCCAGCAGCTGAACCACGCGCATCACCGCAGGCTGCACGTTGGCGCAGCTAAAGCGCTTACCATGATCGGCTGCGTGGTGCGCGGCGCCCACAAGAACGCCAATGCCCGTCGAGTCGATATAGCTCACCTGGGCAAAGTCGAGCTCAACGGCCTCGGTGGGCTGCTCGAGCGCCAAGTCGATGGCATTACGCAGACTGTCGGCGTTAGAGATATCGATCTCGCCGGTTACCTTAATGGTGTAGAGCTCCGGCGTGGGGTTGGTGGAAATACCCAAATCCATGTAAACGCTCCTTTGCGAATCGAAAGTGCTGATAGTAATGGGTGCGTACTTGCGGGGCCATACGCGCTAGGCGCGCTCGGCACGCGCAAGCTCGGCAGCGACGAGCTTGACGGCCAGCACCAGCACATCGAGCGCGGCCTCCAGGTCCTCGACCGTGGGATAGCTCGGCGCGATGCGGATGTTGGTGTCGCGCGGGTCCTTGCCATAGGGCCAGGTAGCACCTGCCGGCGTGAGCTTGACGCCCAGGTCGGCGCAAAGCGCGGCGACCTTCTGGGCCGAGCCCTCGGGACCATCGAAGCTCACAAAGTAGCCGCCGCGGGGATGCGTCCAGGTGGCACAACCCGTGTCGCCCAAGCCCTCGGTGAGCTTGCGCTCGACGGACTCAAAGCGCGGGCGCAGGAACTCGGCATGCTTTTTCATGTGCTCCTTGACCGCCTCGATGGTGGGGAGGAAACGCACGTGACGCAGCTGGTTGAGTTTGTCGGCGCTGATCAGGCCGGCCTTGAGGCGCTTGGAGAACTCGGCGATGACCGCGGGGCTCGCACCGATAAAGCCGATGCCGGCACCCGGGAAGGTGATCTTGGACGTCGAGGCAAAGGCCACCACGCGGTCCTCGGTGCCCGCCGCGCGGGCAAGATCGAAGATGTTGGCGAGCTCGTCGGTCTCGTCGTACAGGTCGTGCACGCAGTAGGCGTTGTCCCAGAAGATGCGGAAATCGGGCGCGGCCGTGGGCATCTCGACCAGGCGACGCACGGTGTCCTCGCTAAATGTGATGCCCGTGGGGTTGGAATACTTGGGCACGCACCAGATGCCCTTGATGGAGTCGTCGGTGGCAACCAGGCGCTCAACCTCGGCCATGTCGGGGCCGTTGTCGGTCATCGCGACGGGGACGTTCTCGATGCCCAAGTCGGCGGTGATGCCAAAGTGGCGATCGTAGCCGGGAACGGGGCACAGGAACTTGACCTTCTTGCCGTCGTGCGCGGCCTCGTAGGCGTCCCAGGGCTCGCTGCCGCACGAGCCACAGCGCCAGAACATGCCGGCGATGTCATGCTCGATCAAAAGGCTCGACGAACCCAGCACGAGCGTCTGCTCGGCGGGGCAGCCCAGGAACTCCCCTGCCAACTTGCGTGCCGAAGGAATACCCTCGAAGCAGCCGTAGTTGGAGCAGTCGACGCTGCCGTCGTGCAGATCGGCATCGGCGTTGAGGATATCGAGCATGGGGCGCGAGATGTCCACCTGGGAGGGCGACGGCTTGCCGCGGGCCATATCGAGCGCCAGACCCTTGGCCTTGACCTCGGCGACCTCGGCCTTGAGCGCCTCGATGGCGGCATCGAGTTCGGTGGTTTCCATCTTCTGGTAGATCGTCTGCATGGGTGCGACCTTTCGCGAAGCGGGACGTTGCAGTTCGTCTAAGTATAGACCGCCACCGCCGCAACGTTATGAAGCCGTGATAGATTAAGTCCATCGCAATAAATTACGAATCGCCGCGCATGCCGGCGTGGGGCGCCCAAGGAGGCACTATGGAGTACGGATTGTTCCAGGCCGAGGAATTCGGTGACCTGCAGCGCCTGGTCGACGGACTGTTTTACGACCGCCACGCCATCGACCGGCTTGACCTAATCGTGCAGGCCGAAATCGTCGACTTGGCACCCGACCTCATGGAAATCGTGAACCTTTTGCCGCCCGGCTACTACGACCGCCAGTCACTTTGCGACCAGCTCAACTCCGCCTTGGCCGCCCACGGCTGGGGCGCCGTCTACGGAACGGTGGAATAAGCCTCGAGGCCGGCGATTTGGCCCGCTTCCCGACCTTGGCGAGGCTTGTTTTAGGGCTTGTGGCCAAAAAAGGGCAAATATGAGTACTGTTACCTTTTTAGTAGCAGCGATTCTTGGTCGAAATCGGCAAAACTCGACTTGAAACTTCCTAATCACCGTCAGCTAGCGCCAAATTGGAAGTCGATGGTCACTCATTAACGTACAGTTCTTATAACTTTGTTCATTATTTTCCGCACCTAAAATGATACGCCGTTTGTGACAGTACTCACAAACGGCGTTTTTTGACCACTGGCGTGTCTGGCAGGCGGCAAGCACCGCCCGAATCCGCATTTTGAACGCGCCCGAATCGGTTCTGGAGCCGGTTTTCGCGCTCTTACTCGTCTTTGGGCGAGGGATGCTTGCAGACCACGCTCATGTAGATCATGCCAAGCACGGCCGCGGTGACAGAGCCGGCGAGAATAGCGGCCTTGGCGGCCAGAACCTCAAATTCAGCCGTCGGGAAGGCAAGGCCGCTGATGAGAATCGACATGGTAAAGCCGATGCCGCCCAGAATGCCCACACCGGCAATCATGTGCCAGTTGACATTGCGCGGCAGCTCGCAGGCCCTAAGCTTAACCAGGGCAAACGTCATGCCAAAAATACCGATCGGCTTGCCCAGCAGCATGCCAAAGTACACGCCGAGCGTCACCGGGTCGGTGAGCAGCGTGCTCATGTCCACGCCCACTAGGCGAACCTGTGCGTTCACGAACGCAAAGATCGGCAGGATCACAAAGTTGACCGGCGTGGAGATCAGACGCTCCATGCGGATGAGCGGCGGGGTCACGCGGTGCATGACGCGCTCGACCTTGGTGGTCGAGACGGTAAAGTCATGCTGGCCCAGGATGTGCGCCTCGTCGTCGTAGCGGTCATCGAGTAGCGGCAGGCACTCGCCCAGCCAATCGGTGAGGCTATCGAGCTTGACGCCGCACTTGGCCGGGATGGTAAAGGCCAAGATGACGCCAGCAAGCGTGGCATGTACGCCGCTCTTGAACATGCAGAACCACAACAGCAGACCCAGTACCGAATACGGGGCAAGGCGGTAATGCTGCGTCTTGTTGAGCCACACGAGCGCGCAGGTCACAAGCGCGGCAGCGCCCAACCAAAACGGATTGGGGCTCTGACCGTAGAAGATGGCGATGGCGGCGATGGAGATGAGGTCGTCGGCGATGGCGAGCGTCGAGAAGAACACGCGCACGCCGTTGGGCACGCGATTACCCAAAAGCGACAGCACGCCCAGCGCAAAGGCAATATCGGTTGCCATGGGAATGGCCCAGCCGTTGTGCGCGCCGGCATGGTTAAAGATCAGGTAGATGCAGGCGGGAACGACAACGCCGCCCACGGCCGCCAGCATGGGAAGCATGGCCTGACGCGGATTCTTGAGCTCGCCGACCGTCATCTCGTACTTAAGCTCGATGCCCACCAACAAAAAGAAGATCGCCATGAGGAAGTCGTTGACGAAAAGCTCGACGGTGAGACCGGCCGTAAGGTTGCCCAGACCCACATACAGCGGGGTCTCCAAAAAGTGATGGATGGCCTCGTAGGCATCGGTATTGGCGCAAATGACGGCGGCGATGGCGGCGAAGACCATGACGGCGGCGGAAATCGTGCCGTTCTCGGCGATGCGCTCCCAGATGTCGTGGCGCTCAAAACGCTTGCGCTCACGAACGTTGAACAGCTGCTCAGTTGCTGCCATGGGCGGCTCCTTTCACGGGAAAGCTCCCGTCTTAAAAAAGCACGGCCCGCCCAAGTGGCGGCGCCGCGCTCCAACGTATTACGCTTGCATCTAGCCTACCCTGCACGACAAGCACGCAGGCGTGGCCGAAAAGCGGAACCACAGGTTGAACATTATTTGCTCAACGACACGGGCGCGCCTGTCCAAGAGACGACGCGGCGCCGCGCACAAAAAACGACCGGAGCGCGGGGTGTCCGCGGTCCGGTCGTAGCAGGTTACAAAACCTAGCAGGCGGCCATGATGGGGGCAGCGACCTGCTTCTTACGGGAGAGGACGCCCGGCATCCAGACGCCGTCGTGCTCGTCAGCAATGCCCAGGCCCTTCTGAGCAGCCTCGGTCTCGCCCTCGAGCAGGACCTGCGAGCCCTCCTCCATGATGTCGGTGATGCACAAGACAATGCCGTCGGCACCCTTCTCGGCGGCGTAGGCGCGCATGGCCTCGCGGATCTCGTCAATCATGCCAAGCGCACGGCTCTTGTCGACGGTCTCGTACTGGCCGATAAGCAGCTTCTTGCCGGCGGGCTCGAACATCTTGATGTCGTTGCCGACCATCTCGGCTGCAGTGAAGGAGCCGGACGGACGGGTGAGGAAGACCTCCATGCCAAACTTGACCGGGTCGACGCCCACCTGCTCGCCGAGCTTGGCGGCGACGGCGCGGTCGACATCGGTGGTGGTGGGGCTCTTGAGCATGAGCGTGTCGGTCATCATGGCCGAGAGCAGCAGCTTGGCCTGTACGTCGGAAAGCTCAACGCCGAGCACGCCGGCGAGCTTGGTGACGATGGTGCAGCTGGAGCCCCAGGGCAGGCAGATGTAATGCAGCGGGCCGGCGGTCTCGAAGTCGCCGATGCGGTGATGGTCGACGACGCCAAAGACCGTGGCGTCCTTAAGGCCCGCGACGGACTGGGCGGACTCGTTGTGGTCGGTGAGGACGACAAGCTGACCGGCCTCGACGGACTCAATCACGCGGGGCTCGGCAATGCCGGCGTCGGCGAGCAGCTTGGCAGACTCTGCCGGAAGCTGACCAAGGGCGCAGGCCTCGTAGGTGTTGCCGGCATACTCAACCTGGTTGAGCAGCTGGGACAGGACGACGGCGCTCATGATGGCGTCGTTATCGGGGTTCTGGTGACCAAAGACAAGAACGTTTGCCATGGATATCCTCCACTTGATATGTGTACTTGGACGTAGCTATGGTAGCACGCCGATGCCGAGCCTTCGCAGACGGAAGGGCCACGGCATATTTTGTGGCAAGCATGGGGGGGGCCAAGGCTGTCCCTTTCGCACCATGTTGGTGCAAAGTAACCTGTCCCCCTTGCACCAGCTATTTACCGGCGGCGCGCAGGGCTACGTAGGCGGCACCGATGATGCCGGCGTCGTTGCCGAGCGAAGCGACCTTAATGGGCGTCTCGCGCGAGGCGGAAAGCGCGTACTGCTTAAAGTGTTCGCGAACCTTGTCGAGGTAAACATCGGCCGAGGCGGAGGCACCGCCGCCGATGAGGAACATCTCGGGGTCGACCACGTTGGCGATAAGCGCCAGGGCGCGGCCGAGGTAGTCGGCCATGGTATCGGCCGCGGCAAGCGCGAGCTTGTCGCCCTCGCGGCAGGCCTGGAACACGTCCTTGGAATCGGAGGGGCCGGTGAGCTCGATGGGCTCGACGCCTGCCTTCTTGCACTCGGCAAGGTAGTTGCTCACCACGCCGGTGGCGCTGGAATACTGCTCCAGATGGCCATGGCCGCCGCAGCCGCAGGTGCGCTCCTCAGCCGGATTCAGGCACATGTGGCCAATCTCGCCGCCGGCGCCCACGACGCCCGATACCACATCGCCGTTAACGATAACGCCGCCGCCCACGCCGGTGCCGATGGTGACCATCACCACGTTCTGCACGCCCTTGGCAGAGCCGAGCCAGGCCTCGCCCATGGCAGCGGCATTGGCATCGTTTTCGTACTTAACGACCGCGTCGGGGCAGTGCTCCTGAATGGCGACTCTCAGCTCGGGCAGGTTAATGGCAATGTTGGCCTTGACCTTGGCATCGCCCGATGCCGGGATGGGGCACGGAACGGCCAGACCAATGCCCGCCACAAAGGCACGCGGAATCTGGGCCTTGGCGACCACCTGGTCGATAGCCTCGGTCACCGCGGCAAAGCCCGCGGCGTCAACGATGGGCGGAGTGGGCACGCTGGCCTTGGCCAGCAGGTTGCCGTCCTCGTCGAACAGGCCCTCCTTAACCGAGGTACCGCCGACGTCGATGCCGATGTAATACTGCTTAGGTTCCATGGGAGCCCACCTTTCTCGTTTAAACATTGCCTGTATGGTACCGCTCCCAAGACAAAAACCTACCAAAAAGGGACGGGTTTGTTTTGGTAGGTTTTATCTGGGAAACGCAGAGTATGGGATTCGGTTCACTGGGCGCCAAATCGGTTTGGCCCCATCCTCGGACCAATCAGACTTCTCAACACGACATTACTCAGATGTTTATTCATTTAGAGCGCTCTAGTCATATATGCAAAGCGACTTTGAATTATGTCTTTCTCGAACTTTTTTTAAATGCAATAGGGATACTTAGGTGTTGACTATACTTTCTTTTATACTCAATCAAACTGGAAAGGAGGTTCCATGATTCCCAAATACGAGGCGATAGCTGCAGACATTCGTCGAAGCATCGAGGGCGGCGCACTTAAACCGGGCGACAAGCTTCCCACCGTCGTAGAGTTTTGCGAGCTGTATAACGTTTCTAAGATCACCGTCAAACGTGCGATTGAGCAGATTACCGAGGAGGGCTTGATCACCAGCCGGCGTGGATCGGGTACCTACGTTAAGGACACGGCGGGGCTTCCCGGCCAGGCGTTTTTCCAGGGCAAAAACGACCGTGCCCAGGGTTTTTCGTATGAGCACCGCGGGGAGAAAGTGACCTCGGTGGTCTACGATTTCTCGATTGTTAATCCGCCGGCGGACGTCGCTGCTCAGCTGGGAATTGCCGAAGATGACTTTGCCTATCACATCGTGCGAGTGCGCCAGGTCGATGGTCAGCCCATCGTTATCGAGTACACCTATATGCCACTCGAGCTGATTCCGGGTCTTAAGAAAAAAGACCTGTACGGATCGGTCTACGGCTTTATCCGCGAGCAGTGCGGGCTTAAGATTTCGAGCTTCCATCGCACCATCCGTGCCGTTGCGGCAACCGAAGAAGAGGCTGAGCGTCTGGACACCAAACCCGGCTCTCCCCTGCTCGAGCTCAACCAGATTGGCTTTTTGGATAGTGGCACCGCCTTTGAGCATTCGATCTCACGCAACGTTGGCGACCGCTTTGAGCTGCACAACGTAACGTTGGCCTAGTTTTGTAATCCGGTGGGTGCTCGTTTTGAGCTGTCTTACGCGGCACCCGCACAACCTTATGGGAGTATGCACATGTCCGATTTGATTAAACTGACGCCGATCTTCCACGAGAAGATCTGGGGCGGCCGCCAGCTCGAAACCGTATTTGGTTACGACATTCCCGAGGGTCCCATCGGTGAGTGCTGGGCCATCTCGGCCCATCCCAACGGCGACTGCCAGATTGCGGAGGGCCCGTATGCTGGCCACACGCTGTCGTGGCTGTGGGCCGAGCACCGCGAGCTCTTTGGCAACTGTGAGGGCAAGGAGTTCCCGCTGCTCATCAAGATTTTGGACGCCAAGGACGATCTTTCGATCCAGATTCATCCCAACGACGAGTACGCCGCCGAGCACGAGAACGGCAGCCTGGGCAAGACCGAGTGCTGGTATGTACTGGACTGCGAGCCCGGCGCCACGATCATCGTCGGCCAGCGCGCCAAGGACCGCGCCGAGGCCGCGCAGATGATCGAGGACGGCCGCTGGGACGACATGCTCAACGTGCTGCCGATCCACAAGGGCGACTTTTTCCAGATTGACTCCGGTACCGTGCACGCCATCAAGACCGGCACGCTCATTTTGGAGACGCAGCAGTCGAGCGACGTGACCTATCGCCTGTACGATTACGACCGCCCCGGCACCGACGGCAAGCTGCGCCCGCTGCACATTGAGCAGAGCCTCGACTGCATCGATTTTGATGTTCAGGCCCCGACCGACGGCACCGTGACCGCGCCCGAGGTCGACGGCGTGACCGAGCTCGAGTCCAACCCCTGCTACACCGTCGATCGCGTGCGTGTTGACGGCAGCAAGACTCTCGACCAGCGCTGGCCCTTCATGTGCCTGTCGGTCATCGACGGCGAAGGTACCGTCTGCGGCGACCCCGTCCACAAGGGAAGCCACCTCCTGGCTCCGAGCACCGTCAGCTCCATTGACCTCGAAGGCAAGATGGAACTGATCATCAGCCACCTCTAGGTCGCACCAACAACCAAAACGCAACAAGGGGCTCCCCCGCTCATCAAACGGGAGAGCCCCTACTCACATCTATTTATCAGCCCACCCGGCTCTCCAGACCAAAAAGCGAACGAGCAAAGCGACGTTCGCAAGCAACGTTACCCAAGGCCCCGGACAGGCGCCATGGACAACGTCGATCGCGAGTTCCGCACGAGCCGGAGAGCACTTAATGTGCTCTCCGTGCGAGCAGGACTGTCCGAGCAGGCGACGTTGTCCATGGCGCCTGTCCGGGGCCGCCGAGATTACGACAGCTTGACGATCGGCGCAAAGCCCTTCATGAGCTTTTTGGTCTGGCCGGTCTTTTCGAATTGAACCTCGATCATGTCTCCGGCGACCGAGATCACGGTACCCGTGCCAAAGGTCTTGTGGCTCACGGTATCGCCCGCGGCAAAGTCCTGCGACGCGCTGGCGCGATCGACCTTGCGCTCCACCGTCGGCGACACCTTGGACGACGGCTTTTTGGCTCGCGGCGCGCCCGAGCCAAAGGTCGAGGCAACACGGCCGGCGTCGGGCGAGACCCCACGATGGCGCTCGGTCCCATAGCTGCTGCCGCCAAAGAAATCGTCGAAGCTCGATCCGCCGCGCGATCCGGAACCGCCGGTCGAGCGCGTATGCGAACCGAACACCTTGCCGCCATACATATCCGAGCCCATGCCCGAGCCAAAGGTGCCGTGACGGTCGCCGCGCTTCTCCCAGCCCGTGCCCTCAAAACCGGCAGAACCGATACCGCTAAACTCGATATCCTCAAACGGAATCTCGTTGAGGAAGCGAGAGCGCGGGTTGGCAGAGGTCGAGCCGTAGGTGCGACGCGTGGCCGCATAGGTCAGGAACAGGCGCTTACGGGCACGCGTGATGGCAACGTAGGCCAGGCGACGCTCCTCCTCGAGCTTGCCCGGGTCATCGCTGCCGCCAAAGTCGTGCACGTGCGGGAAGATACCCTCCTCCATGCCGGCCACGAACACCGCCGGGAACTCCAGGCCCTTGGCGGAGTGGATGGTCATCATGGTAATGGCATGCGTCTCGCCGGCCAGGGAATCCAAGTCGGAGCGCAGGGCCAGCCACTCCATGAGCGCCGGCAACGCCTTGCAAGTGAGCGGGCCATAGGTGCGCTCGATCTCGTCGGCATGTACAGCACCCGCCGGCAGCTCCGTCGGTGCGGCATAGGCGTTGCCCGCGATGGCGGCGGCCAAGGCATCCTGCGGCGAGAACGCCGGGGCGGCTAGGCTATCGAGCGGATTGGAGCCCGCGGCGTCACGAGCGCCGACAAGTGCCTCAAACGAGGATGCCGGAGCGGACGGCCCCGGCTCGGGCGCGGGCGCACTCACCACGACGGGCTCGGGCTCGGCACTGACAGGCACATCGGCAACACCGGCTGCACGCAGCTCTTCCAAGCTCTCGAGCGTGCCCTCGATATCCTCGTGCGTCTCCTCAAATTCGGCAGCGACGCCCAGGAATTCCTGGATGTTCTCGGCGCGGCTCTCGGACTCCATGGTGCCCTCGGCGCGGAACGCCTGCAGCAGGCCCGTCTTATCGACAATCATCTCGACGACGTCCTTGAGCTCGCCGTCCATGCGGCGGCCCTCGCGCACCAGCGCCACAAAACTCGACAGGCCGTTGCGCACCTTGGCACTAAACATGCCCGTCTCGGCTGTTGCGATCTCGCAGGCCTGGAAGAACGAGCAGCGGTTGTCGCGCGCCAGCTGCTCGATCTTTTGGATCGAGGTGGAGCCGATGCCGCGGCGCGGCGTGTTGATGACGCGCTTGACGCTCATCTCGTCGGCCGGGTTCACGATCATCTTGAGATAGGCCATGACGTCGCGAATCTCGGCGCGGTCGAAGAATCGCGTGCCGCCGACGATCTTGTAGGGCACGCCCGCGCGCAGGAACATATCTTCGAGGATACGCGACTGGGCGTTGGTGCGGTAGAACACGGCGATATCGTCGTAGCTCGTACCCTTGGCATGCAGCTTTTCGATCTCGCCGGCAATCCAGCGACCTTCGTCGCGCTCGTCGCTTGCCTGGAAAGCCTGAATCTTCTCGCCATCGCCCTCGGCCGTAAACAGGCGCTTGTCCTTGCGCTGCGAGTTGTGACGCACCACGGCGTTGGCGGCGCTCAGGATATGACCCGTAGAGCGATAGTTCTGCTCCAGCTTGACGGTCTTGCAGTTTTTAAAGTCCTGCTCAAAGTCCAGGATGTTGGTGATGTCGGCGCCACGCCAGCTGTAAATGGACTGGTCATCGTCGCCCACGACCATAAGGTTTTGGTACTTGGCGGCCAGCAGGTTGGCGATCTCGTACTGGACGTGGTTGGTGTCCTGATACTCGTCGACGCTAATGTAGCGGAAGCGCTCCTGGTACTTGTCGAGCACCTCGGGGCGGGTGCGCAGTAGCTCGAGCGTGCGCACGAGCAGGTCGTCGAAGTCCATCGCGTTGGCGGCGCGCAGGCGGCGCTCCAGCTCCAGGTAGACTTGCGCGGCCTTTTTGTCGTTGGGGCTATCGGCGCTCTTGAGCATGTCCTCGGGCCCGATCATGGCGTTTTTAGCAGAGCTGATCTTGCTGCGGATCATGTTGATGGGGAACTGCTTTTGCTCGATGCCGAGCGCCTGCATAATGTCGCGCACCATGCGCTTTGAGTCGTCGTCATCGTAGATGGTGAATTGACCGGTATAGCCCAGCAGGTCGGCGTCCTCGCGCAGCATGCGCACGCACATGGCATGGAAGGTGCACACCCACATGCCACGAGTGCCGCTGGGGATGAGTGCCGCCAGACGCTCGCGCATCTCGGCCGCAGCCTTGTTGGTAAACGTAATGGCAAGAACCTGCCAAGGCTTAACGCCCAGGTCGCCAAGCATATGTGCGATGCGGAAGGTCAAGACGCGGGTCTTGCCCGAGCCGGCGCCGGCGAGCACCAGCAACGGGCCCTCGGTGGACAGGACCGCCTCGCGCTGGGCGGGATTAAGGCTGTCGATGTCGACGAGCGGCTTGATAGGCTTGGGCGCCGGCGCGGGAGCGTCATAGATGTCGAGCGGAACGAGCTCGGGCTCCGGCGCAGCGGGGGCGGTGTATGCATCGAGCGGCACGGGTTCCGGCGCGGGCGGCACGGGTACCGCGGCGTTCTTTTCCCAGGGCAAGGGCTGGGTCATGGGCGACTCCTCATCTGACGGACGGCGCGCCTGCGGGCAGCGCCATAGTTTGAGCCGTACCAGTATACCGAGCCGCGCGGACACCGACGCAAATCACACCACGACTCCGTGCGCCACCGTCAGGCCCGCCCCATCGCCCAAAAAAGAGGGCAGCATAGACCTTTTGGTCATGCCACCCTCTTTGAATGACAAGTTGTCGCTCTGGCCGCCGCGCAGCGTCAACCAAGTTACAGGCCGAGCATAGGCTCCAGAACGAAGAAGTACGCGAGCACCACGATGCCCAGGATGATGCGGTAGACGCCGAAGCACTTGAAGTCGTGACGGCGAACGAAGCCCATAAGCCACTTGATGGCAATGAGCGACACCACAAAGGCGACGACGCAGCCCACGCCCAAGATGGCGATCTCGTTGGTGCCGAACGTGCCGCCCTTGATGAAGTACTTGACCAGCTTGAGCGCACTCGCGCCAAACATGACAGGGATGGCCAGGAAGAACGTGAACTTAGACGCCACCGAGCGCGTGCAGCCCAAAAGCAGGCCGCCGATGATGGTAGAACCGGAGCGAGACGTACCAGGCACCAGCGAAAGCACCTGGAAGCAGCCGATACCCAGCGCAGTCTTCCAGCTGAGGTCCTCGAGCGTGGCGATGGAGCCAAAGTCCAGGTTCTCGTCATCGTCCTCATCCTCAGCGGTAGCCGTGGGGGGCGCCGCAAAGTGCGCACCGGCGGGACGTCCACCCGACACCACAGCACGCGAACCAAACGAACCGGCAACGGCCATTTCCTCGCGCTTGTTTGCGCGCCAGTTCTCGATCACGATAAACAGCACGCCGTACACAATGAGCGCCAGCGCCACGACGGGAGCATTGTAGAAATGCTCCTCCATCCAGTCGTTGAGCGGCAGGCCGATCGCCGCCGCAGGAATGCAACCGAGCACAATCTTGCCCCACAGCACCCAGGTGTCGCGACGGCCCTCCTTGCCCTTGCTGGGCGAGAACGGATTGAGCTCATGGAAGAACAGCACACAGACGGCCAAAATGGCGCCAAGCTGAATCACGACCAGGAACATGTTCCAGAACGTCTCGCTCACGTTCATCTTGACGAACTCGTCCACCAAGATCATGTGGCCCGTCGACGAAACGGGCAGCCATTCGGTGATGCCCTCGACCAGGCCCATGAAGGCAGATTTTAGAAGCTCGATAATATCCAAAGGGACCCCCTCGTTAGACACCCGCCGGTAGATGTTCTGCGGACGATGCGGGCGATGTCCCATTATCAACCGTTGGCGGTGCGACCGCGCCTACCCTTACCAAAAAACTCGCCCGTTCACAGAATTGCGAGCAGTTAAACCGAAATCCTTGGGTATAACTGCAACAAGATAAAGTGTCCGGCGGTCAACGCACCCGCGCCCGCCCGACGCACGAGCCCCGCGCCCGTGCGATAGACCAAGGAGGAAACCATGAACGAAGGTTACACCAAGGTATTTGTTTCACTCGACGGTACTGAGCAGCAGGATTTTGTGCTCGCACGCGCCATCAAGGTCGCCGCGAACAACGGCGCCAAGCTGATTATCGGCCACGTTATCGATTCCACGGCGCTCGAGAGCGCCGGCTCCTATCCGGTCGATTTGGTCAACGGTCTGGAGGAGGCCTTTAAGAACTCCATCGAAAAGCAGCTCGAAGAGGCCAAGGCCAATCCCGATATTCCCGAGGTCGAGGTCATGATACGCGCCGGTCGTATTCGCGAGACGCTCAAAGACGAGATGCTCGACGTGGTCAAGCCCGACCTGGTGCTCTGCGGCGCTCGCGGCCTGTCCTCGATCAAGTATGCGCTTCTGGGTTCGATTTCGACGTTCCTGCTGCGCAATACCGACTGCGACATCTTGGTCGTGAAGTAGGTTCCTTCCCGTCGGCGCAAGGCCTGCGGGGTTATCACGCCGACGTCCTCGCCGCTTCGCTGCTGCGGGATGTCGGCTTTGATAACCCCTCCCGGCCTTGCGCCTTCGTCACCATACTTCAGCGAGTTGGCTGATAAAAGATGGCGTGCCGCCCCGTTTGGGG
>NZ_QSUU01000006.1:115332-155008 GCF_003439125.1 Collinsella sp. OM04-5
TTTGGGCTGCACGTTTTTGTTTTGGGAGATCCATTTGAGCCTCATAGTTATGTTCACGTTCGGGAACATAACGCCAGTTGCCTTAGCTAAGTTCACGTTCGGGAACATAGCCGTCCGCAGCGCAAGACGGCCCGGCTACTCAAAGTATTGGAACTTGTTCGTCGAGAAGGCGAACGTTACGACAAAGCCTTCGCCGGAGTCGGATGCCGCCGTGACGTCGATGCCCATCTTGGAGCATAGGCGCGCCACCAGGTAGAGGCCGATGCCCGTTGCGCGCTTGGTGGTGCGGCCGTTGTCGCCGGTAAAGCCCTTCTCGAACACGCGCGGCAGGTCTGCCGCACACACGCCGCAGCCGTTGTCCGCAACGGTGAGCTCGATGCGCTCGCTCGCCAGGCCCTCGTCCAGTAACGCGCCCGAAAACACGATCTTCGCGCCGTCCTCGCGCGCATATTTAATGCTGTTCTGAATGAGCTGGCCCAGGATAAACTCGAGCCATTTTTCGTCGGTAAAGACCTCGAAGTCGAGGTTCTCGCACACCGGAGCCACGTGCGCCGCAATGAGCTCGCGCGCGTTGGCCTTAATCGCACCCGTCACCAAGGTCTTAAGGTCCCAGCGGCGAATCAGGTAGTCGCGCTCCACGACTTCCGAGCGCGCGTAGTACAGCGCCTGGTCGATATAGCGTTCCACGCGAGCCAACTCGCGACCCAGGTCATCGACACGTGTTGGGTCATCTGCGCCGCCGTCGAGGTTTTCCAGAATCAGGTGAGCCGCCGCCAGGGGCAGCTTGGCCTCGTGGACCCAGCTCTCGATATAGTCGCGATAGTCTTCGGTCTGACGCCGGCCCTCGGCAACCTCGTCGCAGGCGGCTTTGCCCACCCGGCACAGGACCTCGTACTCGAGCTCGCCCTCGGCATAGGTTGGGCATTGCACCATCTCCTGCACCCATGCGGGGCTCTCGAGCTCCTCTGCCGCGCGCTCCAACTGACGCAGAAAACGGCGACGGCGAGCGTACTCGATCACGATGCCGAGCATACCGAAGATAAAGGACACGCCAACCGCCACGACCACGATAGAAACGGGTGCGCCGGCGACCGTCAGCACAAAGCAGCTCAGCAGCACGCCGCACGTCCACACGGCGACGGGAAGCAGTGCATCTTTAAAGAACTTGCCAAACGACATAGCCGGCCCCTAGACCGAATAGCCTTGGCCGCGATGCGTCGTCAAATACCCCTTGATGCCGATTTTTTCGAGCGTGGTGCGCAGGCGGTTGATGTTGACGGTGAGCGTATTGTCGTCCACGAAGGCGTCGGAGTCCCACAGGTCCTGCATGATGGCCGAGCGCGAGACGATCTTGCCCGCGCGGCTCAGGAGCAGCGAGAGAATGCGCAGCTCATTTTTGGTGAGCTCGGTGCTGTCGCCGGTCGCCGTGTTGGTGACCATAGAGCGGGCGAGGTCGAGCTCCAGCCCCTTGTGGACGAGCGTGCTGCGCTCGCCTGACGCCGCGGTGCGACGCAGCAGTGCGTTGATGCGCGCCACGAGCACGCGCGCGCTATAGGGCTTGGGAACAAAGTCGTCCGCGCCGAGCGTCATGGCCATGACCTCGTCGATCTCGGTCGTGCGCGACGTGAGGACGATGATGGGGACCTCGGATTCGCGGCGAACCTCGTGGCAGATATGCTGGCCGTCCTTGACGGGAAGCGTGAGGTCGAGCAGCACCAGATCGGGCGCGGCGGCGAGAATATCGCGCGAGACATGCTCGAACGATTCGCAGGCCTCGATTTCAAACCCGGCGCGGGCAAGGATGTCGATAAGCTCACGACGAATGGGCTCGTCGTCCTCAACGATATAAATCAGCGCCATGGATTCCGCTCCCTTCTTGGTTGTCTTGCCACCATTATGGCTGCGGAGCCGCAAGTACGCGCCTCGCGCGGCAACAAGGTGACAGAACTGTTCGCGAACGAAAGCGTTGGCTCGCCCCTCGCTCGCAACGGGCGCGGGGATCAAATGATTATTAAATCCCCGTCCCAGAAAAATCATTTAGCAGCGGGCACGGAGCTTTTCGTAGCCTTCGGCGAAGAAGGCGACCGTCGCGGCGTCGGCCTCGGCGGCGTCCGTCTCGCTTGCGGGGACCACGCCGTGCTCGTCGCTCACCAGGAACAACGCGCCCTTGAGCTGCGCGGGAATGTCTACGCGCGTGACCGGGATGCCCTTGGTCTGGGCCAGCTGCTCGATGAGCGTCGCCGTGCCGCACAGGAACTCGTCCGCCGGCGCCACAAAGGCGAGCTCGCCGTTGTTGACGGCGGCGAGCAGCTCGGGCGCCACACCAGTTTCGTCAGCCTCGGAGCGGGCCTCGGCAGAGCGGGCACGCAGCGCCTTGGCCGACGTATCGGCGAGCGGCTCGTACTCCCCCACCGTCATGGCGGCGTTGCCGTTGATGTCGATCACCAGCATGAGCACGCCGTCGCGTGCGGTGTAGTCGCCTTCGGCAAGCGACCACTCAACGTGCTGTTTGGCCCAGCTGAGCATGTTATGGGTAAGCGGCTCGCCCTGCACCAGGCGCTCGGATAGCGCGCGAATGTGGCGGTTGAGCATGGGCACCTTTTTGTTGGACATGCGCCAACGGCAGACAAGCGCGGGCTTGTCGAGCGTGAACTTCTCGACCGCCTCCTGATTGGCGCAAAAGTCCTCGTACGCACGCTGGTCCTCGGCATTGCCAAACAGCTCGGCATCATCAATCTGGGGCATGGTCATACCTTTCGTGTTAGTCATTCCGTCCTCTTATACCAAAAAGACGGCCCTCCAAACGGAGCGACCGTCTTTTGCAGAGATAATTTTAGAAGCGAGGCGGTCCAAGGGACGAGATAACATCCCATCCTCCCCAGTCAACCTAACAGGTCGGCGAGGGTTGCCCAGGTGCCGCAGATTGCCGTGAAAGAGGAGCGACGCGTACTTGGGTACGCGGGCGACGAATGAGCGGCAAGGTGCGGTGGTTGGGCAAGCCGCAGCGCCACCTCCCTACTTAATGGCGGAAGTGGCGCGCACCCGTGAAAACCATCGCAATATTGTGCTCGTTGCAGGCCTGGATGCTCTCGTCATCGCGCTTGGAGCCGCCGGGCTGGATGATGCAGGTCACGCCGTGTGCGGCAAGCACGTCGACGTTGTCGCGGAACGGGAAGAACGCGTCGCTTGCGCAGGCAAAGCCGCCCTTCTCCACGCCCTCGCGCTCGCAGAAGTCCTCGGCGCGCTCGCAGGCAAGCAGCGCAGAGTCAACACGGTTGGGCTGACCGGGGCCCATGCCAATGCCGGCCTTGCCCTTGGAGACCAGGATGGCGTTGGACTTGACGCCCTTGCAGACCTTCCAGGCAAACTCGAGCTCGGCCATTTCGGCATCGGTGGGCTTGCGGTCGGTGGGAAACGTAAAGGTCGCGGGATCCTCGGTCACGTGGTCGACTTCCTGCACCAGCATGCCGCCGTCGATGGAGCGCAGCTCCACTTGGGCACCGTGGTCCACGCCGCCGGTAGCCAGCACGCGCAGGTTGGGGCGCTTGGCCATGCGCTCGAGCGCCTCGGCGGTATAGCTCGGGGCGATGATGACCTCGACGAACTGCTTGTTCTGATCGGCAAAGTGCTCAACCAGCTCAAAGGGAACCTCGCGGTTGCAGGCGATGATGCCGCCGAAGGCGCTCTTGGGATCGCAGGCGAAAGCGCGGTCGTAGGCGGCCGTGATGTCCTCGGCAACGGCGGAACCGCAGGGGTTCTGATGCTTGAGGATCACGCAGGCCGGCTCGTCGAACTCGCGGACCAGGTTCCAGGCGGCATCGGCGTCCAGATAGTTGTTGTAGCTGAGCGGCTTGCCCTGGATCTGCTCGGAGCCCACAAGCGGGAACTGAGAGCTCGCGGTGTTCTCGCAGCCCTCGGCAAAGCGGTAGACCGTAGCCTTTTGCTGAGGATTCTCACCATAGCGCAGGTCGTCGACCTTCTCCAGCGAAATCTCGAGCTTGGCAGAGGTGTCCGCCACGTCGCTTGCCTGGGCGGCAAGCCAACGGGAGATAGCCGTGTCGTAGGCGGCGGTGGTCTGGTAGACCTTCACCTGCAGGCGACGACGGGTGGCAAGCGTGGTGCAGCCACCGGTCTCGCGCATCTCGGCCAGGACGGCATCATAGTCGGCCGGGTCGGAGATGACGGTAACGCTCGCGGCGTTCTTGGCGGCAGAGCGCAACATGGAGGGGCCACCGATGTCGATGTGCTCGATGGCATCCGCAAAGGTGACCTCGGGGTTGGCGACGGTCTTCTCGAACTCGTACAGGTTGACGACGACCAGGTCGATCAGCTTAATGCCGTGCTGGGCGGCCTCCTGCATGTGCTGCTCGGAATCGCGGCGGGCCAGCAGCGCGCCGTGAACCTTGGGGTGCAGGGTCTTAACGCGGCCGTCCATCATCTCGGGATAGCCCGTGAACTCCTCGATGGGGGTTACGGGAACGCCCGCGTCCTCGATGGCACGAGCCGTGCCGCCCGTAGAGATGATCTCGACGCCAAAGTCATCGACCAGCGTCCGTGCGAAATCGACGACGCCCGTCTTATCGGTAACCGAGATCAACGCGCGCGCGATCTTCACATCAGATCCCATGCAGTCCTCCTGTCTGGTACGCCGCCGTGCTCTGTGAGTCGGTGATACGTCGATCTGCAGCGCTCGCGCAGCGGCATTGAAAATACTGATTCAATGTAGCGCATCGAGCGCATCGATGCACCCCGCAACGGGCGCATGTGCAGAAAAAGTTTGCGAGCAGAGGGGATGGGCACGGCACCGGGCACGGTGAGTTCATGGAACACAGGGGCACCATAATTAGATGCCATTGGCGTGGTAGAACTGTGCTCGATATGCATCCGCAAAAGAAAGAGGCACCATGGTCTCGCGGGTTCTCTACCGACCGTTTGATACCGAAGACTTCGACGCCATCGCGCTGATTCTGCAGCAGCTTTGGCATAACAATTCGGATAACGATGAGTACAACCGCCTCGAGGCCGCGTGCGACCTCGCCTATTGCCTTTCGTCATCGACGTTTTCGCAGGTTGCCGTAATCGACGGTCAGGCGCGTGGCATTTCGCTCGCGCGTGCGGGACAGAGCTCCGGCGCCACCGTTAAGGAACATTGGATGGATACCGAACGCGCGCTGCTATCGCAGATGCGTGAACTGGAGCCTGATGCCTGCGCCGAGTATCTCTCGTTTGTGCGTGCAACCATCCGAACCAACAACCGCCTGCTCGAGAGCAGCCCGTTGCCGCACGACAACGAAGTCACGCTGCTCGCCGTCGATCCCGATGTCCACGGCCTGGGCGTTGGCTCGGTTTTGCTCGATGCCGGGGTCTCGTACCTGTCCTCGCGCGGGGCGACAAGGGCGCACCTGTACACCGACTCCAACTGCTCGTGGAAGTTCTACGAGTTGCACGGCTTTAAGCGCACGGCCACGCACCGCGCCAACCGCGAAGAGCGCCGTCACGACATGCCGCGCGAAAGCTTCCTCTACGAACTCGACCTAACAGCCTAGCCCAGGCAGCCACACCTAGTCATTTAAGTCTGTCCCCAATGAGTGGCCTAGGGGGTTTGTAGATAGCCCTGGTCAAAAAACATCAAATATGAGTACTGTTACCTTTTTAGTAGCAGCGATTTGGGACATTTTTGATGCTTGTAGGCATGACGACCAGCTGCATGAGCTGACGTAGCTCCCCAAATGTTCAATGAAATGGGCTCCTAACGAGAAGTACTCTCATTAGGAGCCCATTATTATGTGCAAACATATGTGACCAGCGCAGCAACAGTACTCATATTTGGCATTTTTTGTCCACTGCCCCTTGCGCGAAGGTCCTCAGCGGAAAGTTTGGCCCGTTTCGATGCACAAAAATGGGATGAATCTTCCCTGGCAACCGCCCAGAAAGATCCACCCCAAAGCAAGCGCTCACTAGAACGTTCCGCCGCCGCCTCCGCCGGCGCCGCCACCACCGCCGCCAGAGAAGCCGCCGCCGCTGCCGCCGCTCGAGCTGTCGGAGCTCGAAGCCAGCTCGCGGATGGTCTCGTGGTACACATCGTTGAACGAATCGAGTGGGGACTCGTTGCCGTAGTGATGGTAATACCACCAGTAGCAGGGGTAGTTGTCGTAGAAATCGTCGCTGTTGCGCAGGTCCGCAGGCACGGCTTCGGCCAGCTGTCGCAGCACTTCTTTCGAAACGCCCAGAGCAACGCCCATCACCAGCAGTTTGTTCCACAAGATCAGGTCGCTGGGAATGGCCTCCTTCAGGCGCGTAAAGTCCTCGAGCCAATGCTTGAGCGCCTTGCAGCGAGCCGCCACCTCGGCGCCCTCCGGCGTGTAGCGACGGAAGGTGCAGCTCAGAACAAAGCCCACGATCGTGACGGGGATCGAGATCATAGCGGCGCCGACATTGGCATCCGCAAAGTCGGTATAGATCAGAGAGCCCAGAATGCCAAAGACGATGATGATGCCGAGAACCAAGCCGGCAACCAGGGCGATGGTGCCGTCCGAGGCGATAAGCTCGCGCGTCTCCAGCTTGCCCTTAACCGTGCTCTGATAGTCCTCGAGCTTGTCGCCAACAGATTCAGTACGCTCGCTGGCATACTCCTCCAGCTCGCTAAACGTGCGTGAACGGACGCCGTCTTTATCGGGCTTAACGCCGGCGAAGAAGACCTTGAGCACATCGCGATCGATGCCGTCCTTCTTGGCAGCCTTCCAGGCCTCGTCGGTCACTGTGATGCGATACGTCTGCTCCTCTTTTTCGCGACGGAGCAGACCCTTCTTCTTGGTCTCGGTCGCTTCTTCCAGCTTGATCACGCGGTCGTCGGTAAGCTTCATAAGCGTGGCGATATATGCCTGATCGGGCACCTCGTTCCAGCTCATGAGGGCCGAAAGCACGGCGGGATGGTCGGCCGAAGGCACATCGCGGAAATATTCGTCCTGGAAAAGCGGCTTGGGCTTGGGCCTGCGCAGCTTAAGCATCACGATCACACCGGTATAGGCAACCGCCACGACAACACACACCACGGCAATCGCGCTGGCAACCGCACGCGCGTGCTCACGGCGGGCGTTAGCTTCGTCGGCCCATTCCTTCTCTTCGCTCAGGATCGTTGACATGCGCTCTTCGCCCGAGGCGGCAAGCTGCGGCACCCAGTCGCTGGGGAAGGCGATGCGTGCCTCGGCGAATTCGCCCTGGTGCACGCAGGGAATGGTGTAGGTGACCATGGGCTCGTCCTCATCGAGCGACACGTCGCCCGTCAGCGGACCATGGCCCCATGCGCGGAAGTTATCGCCCTTGACGGCCGCCGTCCCGGCAGCGGCATTTGCGAAGCACACTTCCATCTCGACGTCATCGGAATCCGCAGACCAGCCGTCGCCCACGAACTTCCAGTAGAGCTCGGCGGTATCGGCCCAGTTCATAACCGCACCGGTCATGGTGTAGCTCACGTAATAGATCGCGCTGTCGCCGCTCTCGTGGGGGCTGAACACCTTAATCCTTACGCCGTCACCGGTCTGCTCGACCGTGTAGACGCCAGAATCGCCCTTGTTCGCGCTATCGACTTTGTTAAACGCGGTGTCCTCTTCCTCGACACTCAGCACGTCAACGCCCGCCGTGCCGCCCTGCTGGTTGGTGCCCGTATTGATCTCCCAAAACACGCCGTTGATGTCGTCGTCGAAATCAAACTGGCGTCCCTCGACAACGGTCAGCGATCCATCGGCCTCGACCGTGGCACCGATATAGGTTTGGGTCATGGAGTAGCCGTCGGCGTGCGCGGCGGCAGGCAGCAGCAACAACGCAAGCGCAACGAGCGCGCAGACGGAAGCGAATCGCGCAAACAGGCGGCGCTGCCGGCTGACTTTGGCGGCGAGGGTGTTCATAGGCACATCCTTTGTCTGTGATACCAGTAACGCCATTGTCCCACGTTTACGGGCGCACATGACGAACATCTAGGCCAGCGGAGTATCAAACGGGACGAAAGTCACGCCCGCACCCCGGCAGCTAGTCATTGGGAACGTTCTTAAATGACCAGTCATTAGGGGCACCCTTGGCATAGCCCGCCCCGGCAATAGATACCACTTCACAGCTCCGTCACAGGTGTAGCGGCTTTGTGTGGGCGCGGCCCGCGCTGATTGAGCCGCCAACCGAGGGGCATAAAGCAGTTGAGCGAAACGGTTTGCCCCTTTGCCGTTCGCTCGAGGATTATGTCCCCCTTTTCCGCGGAAACCCCGGCAGTTGCGAAGAGCTGCTGGGGTTTCTGTCGTCTAAGGTGCCGAGTTGATGGACAGGAATCAAGGCACCGAGTCTGCGGCCGCCATACGCAATGCGGGGCCTCGACAACTTGCGGGCCACAGTGACGCCTCCCCATCGTGCCCCGCGCTATACTCGTCCGCATGGATATCAAAACACGCAACATAGCAACACCCGCCGCGGACGCGCCAGCGACGCCACCCGCCTCCGCCCCCGCACCCGTCGTGGGCCGTTTCGCCCCGTCGCCCTCGGGCCGCATGCACCTGGGCAACGTGTTCAGCTGCCTGTGCTCGTGGCTTTCGGCCCGCAGCCAGGGCGGCAGCATCGTGCTGCGCATCGAGGACCTGGACGATCGCTGCAAGCGCCCGGAACTTGCCGCTCAACTGATTGACGATCTGACCTGGCTGGGGCTCGACTGGGACGAAGGCCCCTACTACCAGCACGATCGCCTGGATCTGTACGAGGACGCCCTGCGCCGTCTGCAAGACGCCGGCCTCACCTACCCCTGCTTTTGCACGCGCGCCGAGCTCCACGCCGCAAGCGCGCCGCACGCCAGCGACGGCACGCCCATCTACCGCGGCGCCTGCCGAAACCTTTCTGCCAAAGAAATCGCCCGCCGCAGTGCTCTGCGCGCCCCAGCCACGCGTCTGCGCGTGCCCACCGTCGATGATCTCGCAGACGACGTGATCGAATTCGTGGACCGCACGTATGGTGCCCAATGCGAGGCGCTCGCCACTGAGTGCGGCGACTTTTTGGTGCGCCGCAGCGACGGCGTGTTTGCCTATCAGCTGGCCGTGGTGGTCGATGACGCCGCCATGGGCGTCACCGAGGTCGTGCGCGGATGCGATCTGCTGGGTTCCACGCCGCGCCAGATCTATCTGCAGCATCTGCTGGGGCTGCCCATGCCGCGCTACGCGCACATTCCGCTGCTCATGTCACCGGACGGCCGCCGCCTTTCCAAGCGCGATCGCGATCTGGACCTGGGAGAGCTCCGCGCCCGCTTTGGCACACCCGAGGCACTGCTGGGCTGGCTCGCCGGGCAAACGGGCATCGCGCCGGACACCACGCCGCGCTCTGCCGAGCGGCTGGTCGAGCACTTTAGCTGGGATGTTATCCGCGCACACCGGGAGAACATCACCGTAACGGCTGAGTAATCAGGCACCCCACCCCTACGCAACATCCCAGGGCTGGAGTTCGTCGCCCAAGCGAACGATGCAGTCGTAGAGCACGGTATGACGCTCGGCCGGGTTGGCATCTCGATGAAAATGCCCGTAGTACCAGCGCCTGTAGTCCAAGCGGTCTTCCAGCTCATCGAAAAATGCCGTAAGCCGATCAACGGCAGGGCAATTCCAGCCGGGCCCCGGATAGAGCGTGGGCGAAAGCATGCGCGTGGAGCAGGTGTGGGTGATCACGTAGTCGACCTTCCAGCCCACGCCGTCGAGCTTTGTCCGTGCCTCCTCAAAGTTGCGCTCGTCCGGCAGCTCCTGCGGCCACCAGCTGGAATACGGAATGTAGTATTCCTTGTCCACGCTCGTGGCGCCGCCCATGGTAAAGACCGTTGAGCCGTCGAGCTCAAAAACCTCGCCGCGCGTCAGGCGCCGTATGGGCGAGGTGTCCGACAGACGCTGCGTCAACCCACCATGCCACAGCTCCATGGGGCGCTCCGCCCAATGGTCGTAGCGTTCGTGGTTGCCGTCGACGAACAGCACGGTATAGGGGCGCGACTCCAGCCAGGCGATATCGGCGCACTCCTCGGCAGAAAAATCCCAGGGAAAGCCAAAGTCGCCCGCGACAATCAGATAGTCGTCACTCGTCAGGCTATCCCCAAGCTCCCAGTCGCGCAGCTTTTGCATGTCAAGGCCGCCGTGAATATCGCCCGTCACATAGACCGTCATCGGATCACCACTTCCCTCTTATAGGCTTCGAGATCGCGCTCGACCTGTTCATCGTCCGTAACGTTGACCCACCACGGCCACTTAACGCACTGCACCAGCTCGTCTACCTGCGCAAACCATAACTTGAGCTCATCCAAACTTACCGGGGCGTAACCGTTGGCGTCCACGCCCACGTCATAGCGCAGCAGCCCCTGCCGAAGGTTGAACTTGTTATACGCGCCGCCGCAGCTATGGATATGCCCGTGCAGATGCCAGCTGCCGTGCGACATGCCCTGCCAGTCGACCATGGGATAGTGGCTCAGCACGATTTTCTGCCGATCGATTTTGAGCACGCAAATGGGCGGCTCGACGATAAAAGCATCCGCTACGGCAGGCTGCGTCCAGTCTTTGTCGTGGTTGCCGGGTAGCAGGTGGACGTGCTTACATACGATGCTTTTACGCAACTCGTAGGCCTCTTGGACCGCCATCTTAAAGCTGAAGTCGCCCAAAATGTAAAGCTCGTCGTCCGCAGCGACTTTGCTATTAATGCTCGCGACCATGGCGTCGTTCATCTGCGCAACATTCGACCAAGGCCTGTCGGCGAGACGCAGCATGTTCTCGTGTCCAAAGTGTGTATCGCTGGTAAACCAGATCACGGGGACCTCCTAACGCTGCGGGGCATCCATCCCTTAGGGCTTACCCTTCGTTCTTCCATCCAAACGGGTCAAACACCCAAAAAGCTAGATCGAGCACGCCGCCGGTCATCATGGCGCCGGCAAGAGCCATGCAAACGTGTAGAGAGCTGGCGCTTCGAAGCACGTCAAATGGCCCCAAAACAGCCAGCAGCGCGACCGCTGCACCGGCAAGGCACAGCGTGAGACACGGCCCCGCGTCCTTGACGCATTTCTTTGCGAGATGCTTGGTGTTGTCACTCATCGATTTCGAGCTCCTTAGAGGGTCGTTGTTCAGGTACGTGCCGTCGCGGCAGAGCAGGACGGCAGGTTAAGTGTCCCACGCCACGCGGACACAGCTGAAAGCCCTCGCTCAAATAACAGCGCGCCGCAGGATTCGTATCACCTGCGGCGCGCCGAAAATGATCCGCTTTCCTTCGTCCCCAACGGATCAGCTGAGTTGGTGCCGCTCGACGGAGAGGAAGAAGCCGGCGGCGTCACGAACTGCGGCAATGTCGCTAGGCATAGGAAACAGACGCGCTCTAAACGCCCTAAGCCCCAAGCCCACCCATTAAGAAATCGACTGCTGAAACGATTTTGATGCCGTCAATATCGGTCGGATGACTTCCCCGGCGAACGACGATGATCTTCTCGTAACCGCCGGTAATCTTCTCGAGCGACCTGAGCTCAAATGGACGCAGCTCGCGCTTACGCGTCGCCTCCTCGTCAATCGACTCCGTGACCTGAATAAACTTACGATCCGAGCCGTCGCCGATTGCAACAAAGTCGATTTCAGCATCTCGAAGATGACCTGTGAAGACTCGGTATCCGTCATAGACAAGGCGATTGTAAACGGCATTTTCGAGAACACGCCCACTGTCGCTGCCGCGATACCCATCCAAGAAAGCTCGAAGCCCCAGATCCTCAATGTAGAACTTGCCACCGGTCTTCAAAATGTCCCGACCCTTAATATCAAATCGGCGCGCATGCGAAAAGATATAGGTCTCCTCAAGGGCGGATACACAAGTGTCCACAACGCCATGCGAGGATTTCAGCCCGTTCTCCGCCAGCGTTCCAACGATCTTATTAATTGATGTCGGGTTTGAAATGTTATCGGCTAAGTAGGATGTAACGCGGTCGAGCACGCCCTTGCTTGTCACCGATCTCCTGCCCCGACGGGCTTCGCGAGCCAAAATGTCGCGCCCGACGATTGTCTGGTACGTGCTCCAGATGTAGTCCTTCATTTCCTGTTCCGGCAGCTTTGAGGCGGCAAGGAACGGCAGACCTCCAAACATTAAATAACGGTCGAGAAGATCGTCGAGCGCAACGATGTCCTCCCGGCCAAAAACAGCAAGCCTATTCGTGACGTCAGTCGGACCAAGAAAGTTGACATATTCCGAAAAAGCGAGCGGATGCATCCGAATCTCGACATACCTGCCCGAGATTAAGGTCGCAATCTCAGACGACAGGAGAAAAGCATTCGAACCAGTAACATATATATCGCAGTCCCGGTCGACACGAAGTGCGTTAATCGCCTTCTCCCATCCGGCAACCTCCTGAAGCTCGTCGAAGAAGAGATAGCACCTCTTGCCCGCAGGCATTAGGCCGTCGACGTGGCGGTAAAGCTCTCGCCAATCACGCACGCCCTCCAGCTCAAACGACTCCATCTTAAAGGTCAAAAGACATTCGGATGGAACGCCGTTATCCTCCAGATGTTTGCGCATCATGTCCAGAAGCGTCGATTTGCCACAACGGCGCATACCCGTTACGACCTTGATGACATCCGCATCACGAAAGGCGATCAACTTTTCGAGATATCGATTTCTAGGAACCATCCGTTTATCCATCGCCCGCCCCAATCTGCAAGTTTTTCTCACAGCATGACAAGAACTTGCGAGTTTTGCAAGTTTTTCTTACGTAGCGACAAGAACTTGCAAAATCTCCTCGGAGTCATTTGCGGTCGGATTCTGGCGAGGCCATGCAAAGCAGCAGGCCACGTGGCAACAACCAATGCCAACTCTTTACAGAGCCTCTGCCCCATTAGCATCCCCATGCCACCTCGCCCCTCTTGAATGCAACAAATCTAGGTAGATGTCCCCGAGCCAACAAACGCAACCATACGTCCGATGTAAAGCCCGCAAGTTAATTACCTCCCACCTATCGTGTTGGCGCCTCGACCGCCATAGACGTCAAATACCCCGCCAGGCACCTGCCTCAAAATACTGCAGCAAGAAATGACGACGCGACGCAGTTCGATGTCCCCCATGTGTATCGTCTTGACAAATGGATTCTTTTATAAGAGCTGGCCGCATTGAGACAAATCCAATAGAATGAATCTTTGCATTTTTGTCACGCACGTTCGAAGGGAGTCAAAGTGAAGGCAGCCTCTTTCTTCAGCGGAATCGGCGGTATTGACCTCGGCTTCGAGCGTGCCGGCGTTGAAATCGTCTTCCAAAGCGAAATCAATAATTTTTCGCGGGCAGTGCTACAAAAGCACTGGCCGGATGTCCAGCTAGCAGGAGATATCAATGAAGTCCAACCCGAAAGCATCCCCCAAGCAGAAGTCTATTTCGGAGGATTCCCCTGCCAAGACCTTTCGCTTGCCAACCAAGGAAAACGCCTCGGTCTTGCCGGATCGCGAAGCGGACTCTTCTTTAAGTTCGCAGAACTCGTCGCTGCCGCAAAGCCTCGATGGATTTTTATCGAAAACGTTCCCGGACTCCTCAACTCAAACAACGGAGAAGATTTCAGAGCCCTGCTCACCAAATTGGATGAGCTCGGGTATTGCGTATCATGGCGAGTACTGGACGCAAAATACTTTGGAACACCCCAACGACGTCGCCGCGTCTATATTGTCGGAAGTCTTGGAAACTTCGGCTCCGCTGAGGTACTTTTTGGACAAGGAGCAGCTCGAATCTCTTCTAAATCGCGCAGAAGCACGGACCACGCCTATGCCCCAGGACTTGAAAAAGAGCATCGAGTCTCAGATTACTACTCTATCCAACACGCCGGGATTGGCAGAAAACCTTCAGCGGGCCCGCAAGCAAAAGGATATAGAAACGACGGAGAAACTTACACTTGCGATTCAAGAGGAAGCTCCGACGCTATTTGTCAGACGCATGCTTCCTTTAGAGTACGAGAGACTCCAGGGATTTCCGGACGACTGGACTCTCGTAGATGGACAGCTCTAGGAAACGCTGTCTGCGTGCCCGTTATAGAATGGATTGCGCGCCGTATCGTCGAGGTCGATAAGGCTCAGAACAGCTAGAACGGAATGTCAATCCTTTCATTTTCAAGACTGCAGAATTGCCCCTGAAATGCCTCCAGAGTCGGTTGTCCTTGGTTGATTAGTGCTTGAACAAACGTCTGGTAGTTCGTATACAGCGTCCGGTCTTCATCGATTGTCAATGGAATGGGGCCGTCCTCAACAGAGCGGCTCTTATCCTCTTTAAAGGCGAGAAGAGCCAACGTCCAGTTGTAATCCTTCAAATCAGGCAGATTCACTGACTCTAGTCGCTCCATAAGATAGTCATAGAGCAGCGTGCCCACACAAAACGCAATCCCAAGGCCTTTCCATGTCTTCATGGCGATATTGCCCTTGATTAGAAATTGCTCTTGTTGTCTTCTCCAAGCATTGGTGACCAAAGTATTTGCAGTAGTTTCGGCACGCAGCTGCTCATTCGTCCTCTCGTTTTCAGTCATGTTTTTCCATTTGCGAACACGCTGAGTAATTTTGCCGGTATCCGATGTTTCTCCACCGCCTTGCATTTCAAGAACAAGTCGATTAGGGCCAGATGTCGACGACTCCCCGCTGCGCGTGGTAATTATAAAATCAGCATGATATGCACTGCCCTTACTCACTCGAAGGGACTCTTCTCGTTTGACGCAGATGTCAGACGGGTCAATGCCCCCATCAAATATATGCTGCGCAGCCATGGTTAGTATTTTCTTTTGATGCGAACAAAGCGGGAGATCTTTTTTGGTGGAGCACAATCTCTCCGAACACGATATCCAAAGCACTCCGTCCTGATCCCTTACCGAACAGACCGGCTCGTTTTTTGCTTTAAGCTTCTTGCACGTATTACCGCCGGAGAAGGGGCAGTGCGGAACCGGCTCTTCCGGGCTCCATCCGGCATATGGAATATCTATGGGGTGAATGGGCGTCAAAGCGTCTGTTCTTTGACCATAATACTCTGCAACTCTCGTACTCATTTCCCATCCAATCGTAATGCTAGGTAGCTGGATAAAGGATGCTTTCAGCCAAGCGGTACACAGTCACACCATTAATGGTATAGCTGCAATTCAATTCTAATTTACCCCTTAAACACCATATCGTTGTGGTATTCAATAAAATCTGGTCTTGGGCTCGATTGTTTAGGCAATGTAATTCGCTCGCCGCTATAACGCCACAAGAACTCGTCCTCGGCAGCCCCATGTCCAACCACACTCGACACCACAATCTTGAAATCCTTCGTTATGGTAATAAGTCCCTGGTCAAATGCCTTATCGTGCAGCGCGTTCAACAGCAATCCGTTATCTGGCGCCAGGCGCTCGGTCCGGGGATCAGCCACGTTCCAGGGCTTGATATGACTTGCAACCAGTAACGTCGGGTTCGATAGGCCCGTTAAACAACACCGCGAGCGATAATTAACGAGCAGCGTATTACGAAAGAACTGTTGGTTAACACGCGCTGAGATTATTGCCTCACGCTCTTGCCCCTCAGGCAAATCGATGCCAATTGCCTCTTTCAGCTCTCTGCTCATCGAATTATCAGAGTTAAGCTGGTCAAAAAATGCGCCCGCCGCTTCCTCGACCAACCTATCGCCGCTCGATGAATACTCTGCCCAAACCAATCTATCCATCTTGCTGGCATTAACCATGCCCACCTTGCCGCGTGCTCGACGCCGGTCGTCTAACGAGGCGAGGTTCCATATCTTTAAGGAAACCGCCGCCGGCGTTCTGCCGATGGCATGTGCCAGCGTCTGTATATCTTCGCCTTTGTCATCGATAAGCCTTGCAGGCAGGGCGAGATATAAAAACAGCGCCGCAAGGGTTTCTTCCCTCGACCAGTTTTTTCTTCGCTCCGCCACACCAATCATCTCACTCGCACGTTGTTCGCTCGATAAAACCAGGATAATCCAAGTCGATGGTTCCTATCGTAGTCAAAGCGCCCATTATCAATTCGCCTTTGCAACATCCCGTCACAGCACGGGACTCAAATTATGTAACGCTAATTTCGCCGGCGCGGACATGACAATCACAGCATGTTTTTACGTTTCAGCGCTCATTTAAAACTGTCTTGCGGCATTCCTAACAGCCATCTCCAATGCGGCAGGCGTCTTGTACTTCACCATGTCCTCCGTTTCGCATTACCCGTTTAGCACCATCAGCAAAGGCCTCATGAGCTCGCGTCTTTTGGCGGTTTTAGAGTTCTCCTTTACGAGATCTTTCAGCCGCTGCGTATCGAGCCCGCGTCCAAGCGCGTCGTGATAGGCATTAATAATTAATGAGGGGTCCTCGCAATCGAGGCAAAGATCAACAAGCGTGCGCTCGGGCTTGGTTACCGGCAGGCCGTCGAGCCAAACGATGTCCTGCTCAGCGATCTCGCGCTTTACAAAAGAAAGGGATTCGTTTCTTGTATTGATACGCGTGGGCGCGGTCATCCTGTAGGGGGACAGATAGAAATCGCCCATTTGCTGCAGGTTCGCCGCCGTCGTACCGCTCACGGCGATGCCATCCCACTGGCGTTTTCTCTCCCACGCGCAAAGGGAGGGATTGGTGAGCTTCCAAAAAGCGTTGAGCTCGTCGGTATCTCGGCACTGTGTGCCCAACATCCGGTAGGCGCCGTGGCATATCCGTTCAAGACGCCCCGCACGGCATGAGTGTGCCAGCGCATCTCGAGAGATGTCCATGCGAGCCGCTTGTTGAGCTGTGGTGAACACGCCCTCCCTCTCGGAAAGCTCTCTTATCGCCGTTATGTTGCTAAAGTACTTCATGTTGCAATTGCAGGATATTTTCATACTTTTGCAACGTGATTTTAATTCCTTATGATCGAAGCGCTTTGTTTATCCTATGTCTGACGCCGTTTTGCACCGGTACCCCATCCCCCGCTATCGAGGTCTAATACTTTTCCGCGAAGTGAACGTCTGTTTTAGGACCCCTGAAGCATCCGCATTTTTCGTCGGCAAAATCGCAGGATTCCAGTATCGAAACCGCAGGAAACGATGCCCTTAAAGTGTCTATGCTTCGGGGGTCCGATTTAGCTCGTTCACTTCTCGGAAAAGTATTAGACCTCGCTGCTAGCCACCCAGAAGAACACCTCTCCCTTCCCCACTGCCACCCAAAAACTCATCCAACATTAATCTTGGCTCAAGAATCGCTTAATCTATAACCTGCACTATAGAGTTCGACCAAGGGCGGGGCGGCGCCGCGCGACGCAGGCCGCCGAACGCAACGCTCGCGCCCGGGCAAATCGCCCGGCGTCGCGCCCATCGAACGAAAGGAAAGGTCATGGACGACCTCGAAAAAGTTGAAACTATCCGCACCAAGTGCAACGTGAGCTACACCGATGCCAAGGCCGCGCTCGACGCTGCCGACGGCAACGTTTTGGATGCCATCATTTGGCTCGAGTCGCAGGGCAAGACCCAGACCACGTCGGCGCATGCCGCCACCGAGTCCGCGCCAGTCGATGAGCCCTCTGCCGAGATGGTCGCCGCGCAGGTCGCTTACGAAAAGTCGAGCGAAAAGACCGACTTCTCCAAGAAGATGGACAGCGTGTGGGAGTACCTCAAAAAGCTCTTCCGCCTGAGTCTGGACACCAAGTTTATCGCCACGCGCCGCGATGCGATCATCCTCAACATCCCCATCCTGATCCCCATCGTCGCGCTGTTTGCCTGGGGCGCCACGATATGGCTGATGCTGATTGGCCTGTTCTTTGGCATGCGCTACCGCATCGACAGCGACGGCGACGTGCCCGGCAGCATCAACAACCTTATGGATAGCGCTGCTAACGCCGCGGACGACATCAAGCAAAATCTCAACGACGACAAGTAATCGCAGACGGGGGCACGCATGGCACGGATCCTGATCGTAGAGGACGAGGAGAAAATCGCCCGCTTTGTGACACTCGAGCTGGAGCACGAGGGCTACCAGGTGGAGCACGCCGCCGACGGACGCACCGCCGTTGACCTGGCGTTGGAGCGCGACTACGATCTGATTCTGCTCGATGTACTGTTGCCGCAGCTCAACGGCATGGAGGTGCTGCGGCGCATACGCAAGCACAAGGATGCGCCAGTGATCATGGTCACCGCGCGCGATGCCGTGATGGACAAGGTTGCCGGGCTCGACGCCGGCGCCGACGATTACCTGACCAAGCCGTTTGCGATCGAGGAGCTGTTCGCACGGATCCGCGTGGCGCTGAAGCGCTCGGAAGCCGTGCGGGCGGCTTCGGGCGTTGGCGGCGCCGGGGCCGGGGCGGGCGTAGCGAGCGGCACGGCCGCCGGTATCGCCACAATGTCCCCGGCAACCGACTCGGCCAAGACCTCTGCCTCGCCCTCCCCCGCCACGCTCGCCGTGGGCTCGGTTGCGCTCGACCCCGACCGCCGCGAAGTTACGGTCGGTGGCTCGCCCATCGCGCTCACGGCTCGCGAGTTCGATGTCCTCGCCCTGCTTATGGCACACGCCGGCACCGTGCTCACGCGTGAGCGTATCGCGCACGAGGCGCTGGGCTACGAATACGTGGGCGACACCAACAACGTCGATGTGCACATCGCGCACCTGCGTGCCAAGATCGAAGACGCCGGCGGTGCCCGCATCATCCAGACCGTGCGCGGGGTGGGCTATGTCTGCCGCGCGTAACGCCGAGGCCAAGCGCGTCACCTCCATCGCCCGCGCCATCAACTGGAGCTATATGTGGCGTCGCCTGATGAGCTACGTCTGGCTCGATCTGTTGCTGTTGGTTATTGCGGTGGCGATCCTCGTCTATGGATACAACCAGACGCTGCCCAACGGCGCGTTTACCGCAGGATGGATCCCCGGCGCCGCCGTTCGCAGCATGTCGCTGACGCCCGCGCGCGGCTGGGACCTGACAACGCTCACCTATACCGTCGAGCTTGCGCGTACCACCAAGACTTTCCCCCTCGCGCAGGACCTCGTCGCGCTATGGCCTCTCTACCTTGTCGTTGTGAGTTGGCAGGTCATCAGCGTGCTCAACATGCTCGGCGGCGCCCGCCGCGTGCGCCGCACCATGGCGCCGCTCAACGACCTGGCCCTGCGCGTGGACGAACTCGGCCGCATGCAGCTCTCCGGCGGCAAGATGGAAACATTGGAGCAGGCCATCGAGCGCGCAAGCGTCGACTCGCCGAGCGTCACTACCGGCGACGCCGACCTGGCAAGCATCGAGGTTGCACTCAACCGCCTACTGCGCCAGATGCAAGAGGCCAAGCTGCAGCAGATGCGCTTTGTCAACGATGCGAGCCACGAGCTGCGCACGCCCATCGCGGTGATTCAGGGCTACGTGAACATGCTCGACCGCTGGGGCAAAGACGACCCGGACGTGCTGGCAGAGTCCATTGCCTCGCTCAAGGCCGAAAGCGAGCATATGCAGGAGCTCGTGGAGCAGCTGCTGTTTTTGGCGCGCGGCGATGCCGGACGCACGGTCCTGCGGCGTGCGAATACTAACCTGGCCGCACTGGTCGGCGAGGTATGCGAGGAATCGCAGATGATCGATGCCGAGCACACATATCGGCTGGCTTTTGACGCCTTGCTTGCCAGCGACCCGCGCTGCGACGCGCCCGTCGACGTGGCGCTCGTGAAGCAGGCTCTGCGCGTGATTGTGCAAAACGCCGCCAAGTACTCGGATGCGGGAACGACCGTCGCATTTGGCATAACGCCCAATGCGGGCTTGGGCACGATCGACATAAGTGTTGAGGACGAGGGCATCGGCATGAACCAGGAATCCGCAGCTCACGCGTTTGAACGGTTCTACCGCGCCGACAATGCACGCGATGCCGGCGCACAGGGCTCGGGTCTGGGGCTTGCCATTGCCAAGTGGATCGTCGACAGCCATGGCGGCGTCATTGGCGTGACCTCAGTCGAGGGCGTCGGCAGCCGCTTTACGATTCGCCTGCCGCGATAGGGATGCCCCTCGGCATAAATAAAGGGATAGAGCCACGCGGCTCTATCCCTTTTTGCTAGCTATGGCAGCTTGTGCGCTACTCGCGACACAGATGCACGGCGAAACCGGCGAACTCGCGCTTAAAGTACACGAGCTTGGTACCGCCGTCGGGCAGCAGCACGCGCGACTCCTCGTTGACCTCGAGCCCGCGCTCGGCAAACCACTTCTCCGCCGCATCGATGTCGTTGACGGCAAAGCCGATGTGGCCCTTGGTGCCACGACCGTTCTGCTTCATGATCTCGACCAGCGAATCGTTAAAGTACGAAACGGGGGTCTCGATGACGGGCAGGCCCATCATCGTCGAGAACAGCTCCGCGATCTCCAGGGCGTCTGCCGGGTCGGTGGCGTTAATGCCCACATGGGCAACGCGCATACCAAAGAGCTCTACCGGGTTGGCGTTCTGCTCACTCATGCAGTCAGCGCCTACTGAGCCATAACGTCGAGAACGGCCTTCTCGGCGGCAACGCGGTTCATGCCGGTCATGAAGGGCACGCCGCTCACGTACGGGCAGGTGAGGCCCTCGGGGGCAACGGTGGTGGCGATCAGCAGGTCGGCGCCCTCGTCGCAAGCGTCCTTGGCCTCGGAGATGGCGCACTGCACGATCTCATACTTGCCGGCATAACCGTTGGCGTCGAGCATGGTAGCGACCTTCTGGGCAACGAGCGTGGAAGTAGCAGCGCCAGCACCGCAAGCCAAAACGATCTTCTTCATAGGTAATGTCTCCCTTCATGGTTTACTTTAGGTAAGTGTACCGCAGCGAGCGATGGCACTTAGCCTCGATGAGCTTTTATGCCAGTTTGCTTGCGCGCTGCGTATAATACATCTAGTACGTGTTGCCATACCGCTCGCTTTATGAGCGACTAAGGACCCTAATATGCCCGATTCCCGCACCCTCTGGACCGCCGTCGTTATCATCTGCATCGCCGTGTCGGTGTTCTTTAGCGTCAAAAAACGCACCACGTTTAAACGCCTGCAGCAGCTTATGGCCGCTAAGCAGTGGGACGAGTTCGATCGCTTGCTCGACGGCAAACTCACCAGCATGCTGTACCCGCGCTACAACCGCGACTACCTGCGCCTGAACTCCTATCTGCTGCGCGAGGACCACAAGCGCGCCAGCGAGATGTTCGACCTGCTGCTGGGACTCAACCTGCCCAAGATGCAGCGCGTCGACCTGGTCATTAAGGCCTTTAACTACTACGTTGGCCAGGAGGACCGCAAAAAATCCAAGGAGTTGCTGCACGAGATCAAGGGCTTTGAGGGCGGTCAGGCCGAGGCAGTCGCACACGAATGCCAGCTGATGTACGACACGATGATCCTCAAGCGCCACAACGACATTCCCGAGCTGGAGCGCATGCTCGAAGAGGCCGGTGACGACAAGGTCAAGAGCTGCCGCCTGGAATACCTGCTGGCCCTGCAGTACAAGAACAAGGGCGACGAGGCCAAGTTTGCCGAGTACTTGGAAAAGTCGGGCCAGCACTCGATGGCTGTCAACGCGTAACGGGCGGCTTGTGCTAGACTTCTAGTCTCACGGGGGCGTGGCGGAATTGGCATACGCAGGAGACTTAAAATCTCTCGCCGCAAGGATTGTGGGTTCGAGTCCCACCGCCCCTACCATTGGCTTTTACGGGCCTGTATCTCCCAGGGATGCGGGCCCGTTTCTTTTGCACGCCGGTGGGGCTCGAACCCGCGAGGGGCGAGCGTTAAGCAAACGCGGAGCGTTTGTAGCGAGCCGGCGAGGGCGCCGGCAGGCGACCGAGGCCGGTGCGTATTTGCTGCGCAAATTCGCAGACGTCCCACCGCCCCTACCACGCATTGTTTACGAGCCCGTGTCCCCCGGAGACGCGGGCTCGTTTCTTGTGGATGCCGACACGGATGATAAGTTGCGGTGGAATAGTTCCTGTTTTGACTGGTTACCAGCTCATTTAAGAACTTTTTCACCGCAACTTAGATTGGCACTCCCACATTTTTCGATGGAAAAACGTGGTTGTCTCGCACATTTTCCGATGGAAAAACGTGGTTGTCTCGCACATTTTCCGATGGAAACGCCCAAATGGCCTTATACTAGCCGAGAGGGTTGGGAGGCAATATGCAACGACAGCTTATGAGTGAACTTATCGCTTGGAAATCAAGGGCGAATCGCAAACCTCTCTTGCTTAAGGGAGCCCGCCAGACAGGAAAGACTTGGCTTCTTAACGAATTCGCAAGCCAGCAGTATCGAAACGTCATTCGTTTTGACTTTATGCTCGAGCCGAGCACACGCTCGCTGTTCGATGGGGACCTCGACCCCAAGCGCATCATCTCCCAGATAGAGCTCCTACGTGGCCAAACCGTAACGCCGACAGACACGCTCATCATCTTCGACGAGATCCAAGAGGCGCCACGCGGGATCACCTCGCTCAAGTACTTCAACGAGCTTGCACCCGAATACCACATCGTAGCAGCCGGTTCCTATATGGGCCTCGCGCTCCGACGCGAAAACGAGTCATTTCCCGTCGGCAAAATCGACCAGCTCACCATGCGTCCCATGGGGTTTGCCGAGTTCGTTCGCGCCGTCGACGGCAACCCGCTCGCCGACGCCATCCTTGCCGCAGACATGAACCTTCTAGCAAACGTCACCGAAAAGCTCGTGCACTTGCTCAAGGAATACCTTGTTGTCGGTGGTATGCCCGAAGTTGTCTCCGCTTTCGCCGAGACACGCGACTTCATTGAAGCCCGAAGGCTTCAGCAGCAAATCATCGAGGCTTACGAATCCGATTTTGGCAAACATGCACCCGCCCGCATCGTCGAGCGCATGAGGTTGGTTTGGAAATCCCTTCCCGGCCAGCTTGCCAAGGAGAACAGGAAGTTTGTCTATGGCGCCCTTCGCCCCGGAGCGCGCGCACGCGATTTTGAGGAAAGCCTCCAGTGGCTCACGGACTACGGAATCGTTCATAAGGTGCCACGTGTTTCCGCTCTAAAGGCACCGCTCTCGAGCTACGAAGACCTCTCGGGCTTCAAACTGTTCTGCATCGACACCGGCATCCTCGGAGCGCTCTCCGGTCTCTCTCCGGCCATCGTTCTTAACGGATCCGCTGTTTTTACCGAGTTCAAAGGTTCGCTGACCGAACAATACGTCGCGCAGGAGCTTTTGATCCAGGACAAAACTCCCGTGTATTGGTCCTCTACCTCTGGCAATGCCGAAACCGACTTTGCCATCGACCATGCGGGAACCGTGCTTCCGCTTGAGGTCAAGGCGGCAGAGAACCTTAAAGCGAAGAGTCTGAAAATAGCCTGCGAAAAATTCAAACTCGAGCGTTGCGTGAGGAGCTCTCTGGCGGCATATAGAGACGAGGACACGCTCGTCAATATTCCGCTTTGGGAAATTGGGCAAATCGACAAACTGGCATAAAGGCTGCGGAGGCGCTCAGCAAGGACTGTCCCCAGGTGCCGGCAGAAAAAACGTCCCTAGGTGCCGGCTGTTGAGTTGCGGTGGAATAGGGACTGGTTGGGGCCCGAAAGGGCGATTTTAGTCCGCATTTCACCGCAACTCAGAGGAAGACGGTTAAAGAGCACTCAGGCTCGGGGTCCAGGCGATGGTGGGAGTCGCGCCGTCGAGAACCTCGTTGATGGTGGCGGCCATGCCGGCGAGTAAGCTGTTCTCGCTTACAGTGAGCGTCTTGTAGCCGCCGGCTCGCATAAGCTCGCGGATTACCACGGCACCAGCCAAGATCACGCCCGCGCGTTTGGGCTGTACACCCGGTAGAGCGGCGATGCCGTCCGCATCCAACGCAGACATGCGCTCGATAGCGGCCGAAACCTGATCCAGCGAAAGCTCGCGCAGGTGCACAAAGCTCGAATCGTACGGTTCCAGCTCATGAACGAGCGCCACGAGTGTGGTGACGGTGCCACCCACTGCGACCAAGCGTTCGGCGCGCTCAAAATTGCTCGGCAGGCCCTCAAAATAGGCAGCGAACTGCTCGCCCGCCCACGCGGCAGCGGCAGTAAGCTCGCCGCGTGCGGGCGGCAGTGCCGAGAAAAATCGCTCCGTCACACGGCGACAACCGATGTCCAGCGAACGCGCGCCCTCCAGCGCAAAGACCCCACGCTCCGGCGCATAGACGCCCGTCGCGAGCTCCGTTGATCCGCCGCCCGAATCGGCAACAATGATGCGCTCGCCGGCAAAGTCGTGCGCCACGCCAAAAAACGTCAGGCGCGCCTCGACCTCGCCCGGAATCACCTGCGGTTCGAGCCCCAGCTCACGCAGACCGTCCAGCAGCAGTGCGGCATTGGATGCATCGCGCGCGGCGCTCGTGCATGTGGTGCAAATGCACGCGGCCCCAAAGGCACGCGCCTCGTCCACAAACATGCGGCATGCAGCGAGCACGCGCTCGACCGCCGCCTCGCAAAAGCGACCCGTCGCGTCCACACCCTCGCCCAGGTCGGTAATCTCGGTATGCTTGGACGATTCCACGATCGCCCCGCCCTCGACCTGCGCCAGCACCAGTCGCGACGACACCGTTCCCAGATCGATCGCCGCCACCTTATATCGTTTGCAATCTGCCATTGCGGGCTCCCCTCCGGGCGCTATTTGCCGTTGGACACGACCGTCTGGCCCTCGACACCGTTAAACCCAAACAGCATGTCGAGCGCCTGGATGTACCACGGGGCGTCCTTACCGACTTCTTCGATTTCCTTGGCAACTTCGCTGGCCTTCTTGGCGTTCGACGACTTCTTGCTCGAAGACGAATCCGAATCGTCGTCCAGGCCCTGCACTTCAACCCTCTTCTCGCCGGGCATCACCAGGCCCAGATCCTCGGACGCCGCATCCTTAATGCCCTCCTCCGAGAGCAGTTTGTCGACGCTTTTTTGCAGCTCATCATTGTATTGCTGACGAATCTCGACCTGCTTGGCCAAGATATCGCTCGAACGCTTTGCCACGTACAGATCGCGCACGGGGAAATACAGGCTCACGAGCACCAGGGCAACGACAATGCCGATGAATAGCCCTCGCTGAGGACCGTGGGTAAAGTCGTAGATCGCCTTGACCACCGCGTTGTCGTTGGCGTAGTGCATAAAGTCCGAGCCCGAAAAACGGTTCGAAGGCCTGCTCGACCTATCGTGCGTTTGAGCCGACGAGCGCTGAGCATGCGACGAACGTGCCGGGCGCACTGGTCCATCTGTCGAAGTATTCACTTGAGCATTGGGGCGCGAGGTACTTGTCGGGCGCTGCATGGAGCGGTCGGCGCCGGCGTAGGCGGACCCACCGAGCTGCACCGTGCGCGCACGGCGAGGCGACGGCTCACGCGAACCGGCGGAATAGTACCTGTTGTCGTAAATCTGATCCATGTGCGCCTTGTGCGGTTGAGGTTTGTTTGCGCTAAGTATTCTAGTTATAGCACGAGCGCCCGCACCGCCTTCGCCAGCCTTTGCTCGACATAAAAAAGGCGCTGAGTCATATGGCCCAGCGCCCAATGGTGCTCAACAGCGCCCGGCTGGAGCAAGGCAAATCCGAGTCTTCCCCGCCCCCGCGACCTCCGCGTGCCTAGCGAATGTTGTAGAACGCGGCCTTGCCGGCGTAGCGCGCGCTGCCCTCAAGCTCGTCCTCGATGCGGATGAGCTGGTTGTACTTGGCGATACGGTCGCTGCGGCACGGGGCGCCCGACTTGATCTGGCCGGCGTTGACGCCCACGACCAGGTCGGCGATCGTGGAGTCCTCGGTCTCGCCGGAACGGTGGCTCACGATGCAAGCGTAGCCGGCCTCCTTGGCGGTCTCGATGGCCTCGAGCGACTCGGTGAGCGTGCCGATCTGGTTGACCTTGACCAGGATCGCGTTGGCGGCACCCAGCTCGATGCCCTTCTTGAGGCGCTCGGTGTTGGTGACGAACAGGTCGTCGCCCACCAGCTGCACCTTGTTGCCAATGCGACGGGTGAGCTCAACCCAGCCGTCCCAGTCCTCCTCGGCCATGCCGTCCTCGATGGAGATGATGGGATAGGTGTCGACGAGCTTCTCCCAGTAATCAACCATCTGGGCACTCGTGTACTCCACGCCCTCGCCCTTGAGCTCGTACATGCCGGTCTCGGCGTTGTAGAACTCGGTCGAGGCCGGGTCCATGGCGTACATGAAGTCGATGCCGGGCTTAAAGCCGGCCTTCTCCACGGCCTTGGTGATGTACTCGAACGGCTCGGCATTGGTCTTAAGGTTGGGGGCAAAGCCGCCCTCGTCGCCCACGCCGCCGCCCAGGCCGGCCTCGTGCAGCACGCCCTTGAGGGTGTGGTAGACCTCGGCGCACCAACGCAGGCCCTCGGCAAAGCTCGGGGCGCCCACCGGCATGATCATGAACTCCTGGAAGTCGACGTTGTTGTCGGCATGCACGCCGCCGTTGAGAATGTTCATCATGGGCGTGGGCAGCAGGTGAGCGTTGACGCCGCCCAGGTACTGGTACAGCGACAGGCCCGCCGACTCGGCAGCGGCGCGGGCAACGGCCAGCGACACGCCCAGGATGGCGTTGGCACCGAGCTTGGTCTTGTTGGGGGTACCGTCCGCGGCAATCAGCGCGGCATCGACGGCACGCTGGTCGAAGGCGTCGAGGCCGGCGACGGCATTGGCGCACTCGTTGTTGACGTGCTCGACGGCCTGAGAGACGCCCTTGCCCAGATAGCGGCCCTTGTCGCCATCGCGCAGCTCGCAAGCCTCAAAGGCACCGGTCGAAGCGCCCGAAGGCACCATCGCGCGACCGAAGCTACCGTCCTCGAGCACAACCTCGACCTCGACGGTGGGATTGCCGCGGCTGTCGAGCACCTCGCGACCGTAAACGTCCAAAATATCGCTCATGTTGTCTCCCTCTCACTTGGAAACGTAGTGGATGCAAGCGACCGGCTGACCGTGCACCATCGGTGCGCCTCCGTAAGTTAGCCATGTCGCACTTTTTGCATTATGCCCTAAGTTAGCCGAGGGATACACTTGATTTTCGAAAAATTTAGCGGGAACGATGAGGCGTGTCAGCCCGTCGTTCCCGCAGTCTTACTCCTCCGCCTTTGCGGCATCCCACAGGTCGTTGAGGCCGTGGGTCGAAAGCTCGGCAAGATCCACGTGGGCATCGGCCGCCATCTGCTCCATCGCAGCCCAGCGACGGCGAAACTTGGCCGTGCTCGCGCGCAGGGCGCTCTCGGCGTCGATACCCTCCTTGCGCGCGACGTTGACCAGGGCAAAGAGCAGATCGCCAAACTCCATTTCGCGCTCGGGCGAGCCAGGGGCCTCGGCCTCAAACTCGGCACGCTCCTCGGCGACCTCGTCCCACACATCCTGGACCGTCTCCCACTCAAAGCCCACGGCAGCCGCCTTGCGCGACACCTTCTGAGCCTGCATCAGCGCCGGCAGATGCGTGGGCACGCCGTCGAGCAGGCCCTCGGGCGCCGCCTCGCTTGCCGCAACGGCCTTGTCCTTGGCGGCCTTCTCGGCAAGCTTGACCTCGTCCCAAATCTTGAGCACCTCGTCGGAGCTATCGGCATCCACATCGCCAAACACGTGCGGATGGCGCCGGATGAGCTTGGCGTCGATATCGTGCGCCACGTCGGCCAGCGTAAACTCGCCGGCGTCCGCCGCAATCTGCGCATGCAGTACGACCTGCATGAGCACGTCGCCCAGCTCCTCGCGAAGGTGTGCCGCATCATCGGCCTCGATGCAGTCGAGCGCCTCATAGGCTTCCTCGATCATGTTCTTGCCAATGCTGCGGTGCGTCTGTTCGCGGTCCCACGGGCAGCCATCGGGCTGACGCAGACGCCAGATGGTCTGCACCAGATGCTGCAGCTCGGTCGACGCGTCTACCAGCGTGGACAGATCGCGCGAGCCCTCGGCATTTTGCTGAGCCATGTGCTGCGCCATGGCTACTCCTCCTCCATGACCACGTGGCGGAACGCGCCGCCCTCGTAGATGCCGTAGCTGTGCGAGCCGTCCTTGGGGATGCTCACGCTACCGGGGTTGAAGAGCCACAGGCCCGGGTGCGCGGCGCTTTCCTCGTTGACCTTGATGTGCGTATGGCCGTAGACGAGCGCGGAGCCCTCGGGCAACGCGGGCGCGCGGTCGACGCTGTTGTGCATACCGGCGCCAAAGACATGGCCGTGCGTCAGGAACAGCTCGCGGCCGGTCTCGTCGAACAGCGTGGCGTAGTCGGCCATGACGGGGAAGTCGAGCACCATCTGGTCGACCTCGGCGTCGCAGTTGCCGCGCACCGCGATGATGCGGTCGGCCAGGGCGTTGAGCAGCGGGATTACGCGCTTGGGAGCATAGTCGCGCGGCAGGTCGTTACGCGGGCCATGGTAGAGCAGGTCGCCCAGCAGAACGATGCGGTCGGGCTGCTCGGACTCGATGGCGGCACAGAGGCGCTCAGCCCAGTATGCCGAGCCGTGGATGTCGGAGGCGATGAGGTATTTCATGGTGGTCCTTTCGGTGAGGTTGATGAGGTGGGTGTGGCGCGTCGCCGACCGTGTCACTCAAATTGCAGAGCCGCGGCTTGTGCTGTCTGCATCACGCGCTGGAGCGGCACACCGTGCTCGCGGGCAAGGCGGGCGCAGTCCTCGTACTCGGGCGCTGCACGCTCGCTGCCGTCGGGCAGGGTGGCCACCTTGACGGACACCTCGCCCCATGGCGTCGTCACCTGCTCAAAGCGGCGTGGCAGGCAAACGCGTTCCATGACCTGGCGACGGATGCCATTGGTCGTGGTTTCCAAAAAGATGATCGTCTGCAGGCGCTCGATGTCCTCGTGGGCGCAGATTACCTGCAGCTGCCAGCCGGGACGGCCTTTCTTGCAATAGACGGGCAGCCAGTACACCTCGCGCGCACCCGCCTCGCGCAGGCGGTCGGCGGCGTAGGCGAGCACCTCGGGCGACGCGTCGTCGATGTCGCATTCCAGTTTGATGATGGTTTCGGGCGCATCGGTCTCGCGGGACAGCGGGGATTTGCTATCGCATTGCATACGGTCCGGGTCCTTTCCACACGGGCTCGTTTTGTTCATCCAAACGCTAGCACATCGGACATGGCACAGGCGCGACTTTCGTCCGTCGTCGCCCTCGTCCTCATCCAAACATGTACGCCAGCCTCCAAACATGTCATTTTTTGTCGGTTTTGGAGGCTGATGTACACGTTTTGAGAGCGCAAGCGAGGCCGCACCGCGCGCCGCGCAGCCCTTCCAATCGATTTCGACCCCCGACGTGCCCGGCGTTTTGAGAGTTGCGCCATTACAATGGAGCGAATTCGCTTGACGCAAAGGAGTCGCCATGCCCGCCTGCCCGCTGGTCGATTGCCATACCCACACCTCGTTCTCGGACGGGCATGCCTCGTTTGAGGACAACGTCCGCGCCGCTGCTGCGGCCGGTTGCCGCGTTATGGTCTCGACCGACCACCTCACCCTGCCCGCCAGCATGGATGCCAACTGCGAGGTGCAGGTCGTCGAGGGCGACTTGCCGGCACATCGTTTGGCCTTTGAGGACGCCCGCAAACTCGCCGCGCAGATTGCGCCGGAGCTCACCTTTATCTACGGTTTTGAATGCGATTGGTACGAGGGCTGCGAGCCCTTGGTAGAGCGCTGGTCAGCGAGCGCCGTGGTGCGCTTGGGCAGCGTGCACTGGATTGGCGACCCGGGCGATATCATGGCCGGCGCCGCGGGCACGGCGGGAACAGAGAGCGTCGCTCGCCCCGATACGCCCGATTCGCTTTGTGGCTGGATCGACGACGATACCAACCTGCATGTTTGGGAAAACTTAGGCGTACGCGGCGTATGGGAACACTACGTCGACGACTGGTGCCGTGCTTGCGAAAGCTCGCTTAACTTTGACGTGATGGCCCACCCCGACCTGGTCATGCGTTTTTCGAAGGAGGGCTTTGCGCCCGATTTTGACCCGGCGCCGTTTTGGGGGCAGGTGGCCGAGTGCGCGCACGATACGGGTCGCCGTGTCGAAGTCTCGACCGCCGCACCGCGTAAGGGCCTCGACGACTATTACCCCTCGACGGGGCTGTTGCGCTGCTTCGCCCACGCCGAGGTGCCAATCACTTTTGGCTCGGACGCGCACCGCGCCTGCGACATCTGCTGGAACATTCGCGAGGCTCAGGCCCACGCCTACGACTGCGGTTATCGAACCTTCGACATCCCCCACGCCACCAGCGAATGGGAGTCCACGCCCCTCGCCTAACTAGTCGTTTAAGAACGTCCCCAATAACTAGTGGCGGCGGGCGTTGAGTTCGCCGGCCAGCTCGTCGAGGGTAATGCCGTAGCGCTCGAGCGTCACGAGCAGGTGGTAGATCAGGTCGCCGGCCTCGTAGCGAATGTGATCGTGGTCGTTATCCTTGCAGGCCATGATCACCTCGCTCGCCTCCTCGGCAAGCTTCTTGAGCAGCTCGTCCTCGACGTCGGTCAGCAGACGGGCGGTGTAGCTCTCCTGTGGCGACGCATCGCGACGACCGTGAATCACCTCGGCCAGACCCGTCAGCGTCTCGCCGATATTTCCCGGCTGCACGTTAGCTGTTCTGACTCCCATGGTTATTTCCTCTCGTTACTGCAGCGTAAAGTAGGTACCGGTCTCATCGAACCGAGGCTTTGCGCCCTTTTTCTCAAAGAACTCGACGATGACGGCATGGGCCTCATCGAGCCTTTCCTTCTCGGCCTCGAGCCAAAGCGACTGCTCCCCGCAGGCATCAGTCAGGTGCACGCGGCATGGCACGCCCGCGCGGAGGAGCTCGGTGTTGCAGTCGGCGACCTCGAACGGCGTCACGACTTTCATCGCACTCCCCCTTCCACGCGCTTAAAGAAGCAGGTACGGTTGCCGGTATGGCAGGCCGGGCCCGGCGAGTCCACCTTGACCAGCAGCGTATCGCTATCGCAGTCGGCCCAGAGCTCCTTGACCTCTTGCATGTTGCCACTCGTCGCGCCCTTGTTCCAGAGCTCCTGGCGGCTGCGGCTCCAAAACCACGTGGTGCCGGTCTTGAGCGTCAGCCCCACCGATTCCTCGTTCATCCAAGCAACCATAAGCACCTCACCGGTGTCATACTGCTGAACCACACAAGGAATCAGCCCGCGGGCGTCGTACGTAAGATCAGACGCTTCTATTACCTCAGTCATCATTTCTCCCAAGTAATTACCGTAAACCCCACAGGTCGGCGAGGGTTGTCCAGGTGCCGCAGGTTGCCGCGAAAGAGGAGCGACGCGTACTTTGGTACGCGATCGACGGTTTGAGCGGCAAGATGCGGCGCCTGGGCAAGCCGCAGCGAAGCCCGCAGCATTAGAAGTCTAACCTCACAGGAATACCTTGAGAGGCCATATACTCTTTGACTTCGCGAATGCTGAAGGTTCCAAAGTGAAAGACGCTCGCCGCCAGAACGGCATCGGCCTCGCCCTCGATCACGCCCTCGGCAAAATGCTCGAGTGTGCCCACGCCGCCGCTTGCGATGACGGGAATCGGTACCGCGCGCGCCACGGCGCGAGTGAGCGCCAAATCGAAGCCGGCCTTGGTGCCGTCGCGGTCCATGCTGGTCAGTAGGATTTCGCCGGCGCCGCGACGAGCCGCCTCCTCGGCCCACGCCACCGCGTCGACACCCGTAGCGTTGCGGCCGCCCGCCGTAAAGACCTCCCACTTATCGGCGCCCGGTTCCCCGGGCAGCCCCACGCGCTTGGCATCAATCGCCACGACCACGGCCTGGCTGCCAAACGCCGCGGCAGCCTGGCTAATCAGCGACGGATCGCGCACGGCCGCCGAGTTGAGCGACACCTTGTCGGCACCGGCGGCAACCATGGTGCGCATGCCCGCCAGGTCGCGAAAGCCGCCGCCCACGGTATAGGGAATGGCCAGCTCCTCGGCCGCATGCGCCGCCATCTCGATAGTCGTCGCACGGTTGTCGCTCGTGGCGGTAATGTCCAGAAATACGACCTCGTCCGCACCCTCGCAGTCGTAGGCACGCGCCAGCTCCACCGGATCGCCCGCATCGCGCAAGCTCACAAAGTTGACGCCCTTGACCACACGGCCGTCCTTGACGTCCAGACAGGGAATCACGCGTTTGGCAAGCATGGGCTACTCCTCCCCTCGGGCGGCGGCCAGCGCCTGTGCCAGCGTAAAGTTGCCTTCGTAGAGCGCACGGCCGGTAATGGCGCCTTCAATCGCGACCTCGCCCACCGCGGCCAGCGCGCGGATGTCGTCGAGCGTCGAGATACCGCCCGACGCCACGACGGGAAAGCCCGCGACCTCGGCCACATGGCGATACGCCGCCACATCGATGCCCGTCTGCATGCCATCGCGCGCGATGTCGGTATACACCAGATGCTTAAAGCCCAGCTCGGAAAGCTGCGCCACGACATCGTCGAGCGCCACGCCCGTGCCGTCGCGCCAGCCGTTCACCTTGACCTGGCCGTCGTGTGCGGCAATGTCAGCCACCAGCAGCTCGCCAAAGCCTTGGGCTGCCACCTCAGCAAAACCCGGCTCGGTCACCAGCACGGTGCCCAGCGCAATACGACGCGCGCCGTAGCCAGCCAGCTCGTCGATGCGTGCGAGCGAGCGAACGCCGCCGCCCACGTCCACGGACAGGCCGTCGACGCCGCAGATAGCCTTAATCGCCGCCGAGTTGGCAGCGCACGCGTCCTCGTCCTCGCCAAAGGTAGCGGACAGGTCGACGACGTGCACCCAGTTCGCGCCCTGCTCGGCAAACGAGCGGGCGACGGCCACGGGGTCGTCGGAATATACCTTGCAGCGGCTGCGGTCGCCGCGCTCCAGGCGCACGACCTTGCCGCCGATCAGATCGATTGCGGGAAACAGAATCATCGGCCAACCTCCTCGACGATGCTGACGAAGTTCTTAAGGATACGCTGACCCAGCGCGGAGGATTTCTCGGGATGGAACTGGCAGCCCCACACGTTGCCATGGCGCACGATGCACGGGAAACTCCGCGTATAGTGCGTGCGTGCCAGCACATCGGCGGCATCGACGTCGTCGGCCACCGCGTAGCTGTGGGTGAAGTACATGTTGGCGCCCTCGGCAAAACCGGCAAGCAGCGGATCGGCCGCACCGGCGGGCGTCATGTGCACCTGGTCCCAGCCCACGTGCGGCACCTTCAGGCGACTCGACTCCAGGCGCGTACACGAACCGCGCATGATGCCCAGGCCATCGACCCAGGGGCCGTCAGCCTGCTCGGGGGCGTTACCGTCGGCGACCACGCCCTCGTCCGCAGGCACGCCCTCGTTGCCGCGCTCAAAAAACAGCTGAAGGCCCAGGCAGATGCCGAGCAGCGGAGTTCCGGCGGCGACGGCATCGAGCACCGCGTCCGCCTCGCCGCTCTGACGCATAAAGGCGATCGCGTCATAGAACGCGCCCACGCCCGGGATGACCAGGCCGTCCGCGTTGCGGATCTGCTCCGGATCATCCGACGTGCAGGCGGCGGCACCGGCGCGCGCAAGCCCGCGCACGACGCTCGACAAGTTGCCCTTGTGGTAGTCGACCACCACGATCTTCGGTTCGCCCACGCGACCCCTCCCTTTTCCCATTCAAAACCACCACAAAGGGGACAGGCGCCTTCGTGGTGGTTTTACCCTTGTATCGGTTACAGCGAGCCCTTGGTGCTGGGGATGCCCTGCACGCGGGGATCGAGCTCGCAGGCGCGGCGCATTGTGCGGCCCACGGCCTTAAAGGCGGCCTCGATAATGTGATGCGAGTTGCCGCCCGCCAACTCGCGCACGTGCAGCGTGAGCTTGGCATCGCGCGCAAAGGCATAGAAGAACTCAACGGCCAGCTCGGTATCAAAACTGCCCACGCGCTCGGTCGGCACGGGCAGCTCGCAGTAGGCCTGGCCGCGACCCGAAATGTCCACGGCGGCCATCACGAGCGTCTCGTCCATGGCGATCGCCGCATCGGCAAAGCGCGTAATGCCCGCCTTGTTGCCCAACGCTTGGCAAAACGCCTCGCCCAGCACAATGCCCGTATCCTCAACGGTGTGGTGCGCATCGACCTCGACGTCGCCCACCGCGCGCACCGTCAAATCAAACAAACCATGGCGGCCAAAGGCGTTAAGCATGTGGTCGAAAAACGGCACGCCGGTCGAGATATCACACGCACCGGTTCCATCCAGGTCGAGCTTGACGACAATATCGGTCTCCCCCGTCTTACGGGTTACCTCGGCATAACGGCCCATCTACATCTCCTCCTTCACCAGCGCGGCAAACGCAGCCAGCACCTCGTCGTTTTCCCGCGGCGTACCCACGGTAATGCGCAGACAGCCCGCAAGCCCCAGCGCATAGCTAAAGTCGCGCACCAGAATCGAATACTCGTCGCGCAGACGCTCGCGCACGCGCGTGGCATGCGGCGTGCGCACGAGCACAAAATTCGCCGCGCTCGGCCATGCCTCCACGGGCATGCCCTCGGCAGCCATTGCGCGCAGGGCGCACAGCTCGCGCTCGCGCTCGGATGCGACCTGCGCCACCACGGGCGCGTAGGCATCGCGGGCACGCACGCAGGCAAGCGCGGCGGCCTGGCTCAGCACATTGACCGAATAGATCTGGCGAATCGCCGCGAACACGTCGATGACCTCGGGCGCCGCGATCACGTAGCCCAGACGTGCGCCGGCGGCGCCAAACGCCTTGGACAGTGTATGCAGAATCACCAGGTTGGGATGCTCGGCGATAAGTCCCTGCGCCGTAGTGGCCGCGCCAAACGAATCGTCGGCAAACTCAACATAGGCCTCGTCGACCATCACCATGCCGGGGCACGCATCGCACAGCGCCGCGACAAAGTCGAGCGGCGCCACGTCGCCCGTGGGATTGTTGGGCGAGGTCACGATCGCCAGGTTGCACTCGGGTGCGGCCGCGAGCACGGCAGCCTGGTCGAGCTCAAAGGTCGACGGGTCGCGCCACACGTCGCGCACCTCGGTCTGGCAAAGCGACGCAAAGAACGCATACTCGCTAAAGCACGGCGGGCAGTTGAGCAGGGTTCGCCCCGCGCCGCCAAACGCCAGCAGGTAGTTATAGAGCAGCTCATCGCCACCGTTGCCCACGCAGATGTTCTCGCGTGCCACGCCATGCCAAGCGGCAAGCTCGTCGCGCAGGTCATTGGACATGGGGTCGGGATAGCGGTTGAGCGGCGTGGCGGCGAGTGCCGCGTCGACCGCCTCGCGCACGCCAGCCGGCACGGGATAGGTGTTCTCGTTGGCCGAAAGATTGATGCGCGTGGGCGTAAAGTTGGGATCGTAGGGCTCGATGCCGGTCAAGTAGGGCTGGACGAGCTCCTTCATGCGCGGCGTGAGTTCGGTCATGTTAGACCTCCTCACCGGTCGCGTCAGCGGCACCGCCCGTAGCCGCCGCCAGGTCCACGCCCTCGGCAACCGTCGCCACGGCGTCGCCCGGCCAGGCAACCTTAGTCAGGTCGGCCGCCGCCAGCGACTCGGCACTCACGGCATCCTCGCCCTGCTCCAGCATGCGGCGGCGCAGCGCAGCCGAAAGCGCGTGTGCCCACAGGCCCTCGGCCTCGGCCAGACGCTGCGTAGCGGGAGCGTCGGAGAGCAGGCCCTCGGGCGTATAGCAAATGACGCTCGAGCGCTTGACGAACTCCTCCACCGAAAGCGGGTTGGAAAACATGGCCGTGCCGCCGGTCGGCAGCGTGTGGTTGGGGCCGGCAACATAATCGCCGAGTGGCTCGGAGCTCCAAGCGCCCACAAAGATGGCACCGGCGTTGCGGATACCGCCAAGCAGGCCCATCGCGTCCTTGCAGTGCAGCTCAAGGTGCTCAGGAGCCACGGTGTTCACGGCCTCGACGGCGGCAGCCATGTCGGCGGCCACCACGATGGTGCCCTCGTTATCGAGCGAGGCGCGCGTGATCTCGGCGCGCGGCGACTGCGCCACTAGAATATCGATGCCCGCCTCGACCTCGTGCGCAAACTGCTCGTCGCAGGTCACCAGATAGCAGGCTGCCAGCGGATCGTGCTCGGCCTGGGCCATCAGGTCGGCCGCGACCACCATAGGCTTGGCCGTGGCATCGGCCAGCACGCAGACCTCGGAGGGACCAGCGACCATATCGATTCCGACGTCGCCCGAGACAATCTGCTTGGCGGCGGCAACAAAGGCGTTGCCCGGGCCGGTAATCTTGTCGACACGCGGAATGGTCTCGGTGCCGTACGCCAGCGCGGCCACAGCCTGGGCGCCGCCCACCATATAGATTTCGTCCACGCCGCCGAGCTTTGCCGCGGCAAGCGTGTAAGGGCTGATCAGGCCGTCTTTTTGCGGCGGGGTCACCATGACCACGCGCTTGACGCCGGCCACCTTGGCGGGAATGGCATTCATGAGCACCGTGGAGGGATACTGCGCGCGGCCGCCCGGCACATAGATGCCGGCCGCCGCGAGCGGGGTCACCTTAACGCCGAGCATCGTGCCGTCCGGGCGTGTGGTAAACCAGCTCTGCTCGACCTCGCGCTGGTGGAACTCACGAATCTGGCGTGCAGCCTTTTCGAGCGCCACGACAAAAGCGGGATCGAGGCCTTCGAGCGCGGCATCGATCTGTTCCTGAGGCAGGCGGAAGCTCTGCAGCTCAACACCGTCAAAACGCTGACAGTAATCGCGCACCGCGGTATCGCCGTTGGCGCGCACGTTGGCCACGATATCGCGGGCGGCGTCGACGATGTTTTGCGGCAGCACGCCCTTGCGGTTGAGCTGGTTGGTAACGAGGCGCTCACCGGGAGCAAGCTTGATAGTCTTCATATCGGTATCCCCTATCGGTCGAGGTTTTAGTTCGAAAAACGAGAGACCGGGCGGCGGCACCAATCGGCCCGCAGCCCGGACGTTGGGGCGCCCGTGCGCGCTCGCGCTATTGTGCCGAGCCCGCGACGGGCTCAAAATGCTTGTCCTTCACGGCCGCGGCCAGGCGATCTGCCAGATTACGCACGCGCGGATCTAAGCGCGCGGCACCCGGGTTGACAAAGAAGCGGGCAGTGCAGTCCATGATGCGGCCGGTGATGACCAGGTCGTTGTCGCGCAGCGTGGCACCCGTGGCCGTAATATCCACGATGCGATCGGTCATGCCGACGATGGGGCCCAGCTCGATGTTACCGTGCAGCGAAACGATGTCGACATTCACGCCGCGCTCGGCATACCAGGCACTCGCGATGCGCGGGTACTTGGTTGCCACGCGAAGCGAACCGCGACGGGCATAGTTGCGCTCAGCCTGACCAGCGCGCCACGCGGGCTCCGCCTCAATGAAAGTGCACAGGCCGTAACCCAGATCGACCAGCTGCAGCAGGTTGAGGTCTGCCTCGATAAGCGAGTCCCAACCGCAGATGCCGCAATCGGCACCGCCGCAGCCCACAAAGGCGGGCGCATCGCTGGGACGCACGATGACAAACTCGATATCGCCGACCGTGCCCTCGCCGGCACGCGTGTCGCGGCCGCGCACGATCAGGTGACGGCCGGGATCGCGCAGCTCCGAGACATCCAAGCCCGCGGCCTCGAGCACGTCGAGCGTGTCGGCCTTGAGCGAGCCCTTGGGCACGGCGATGCGTAGCGGGCCCTCGGCGCCACGGCCCACGGCGTGGTCGCCATCGGAAGCGGCGTCCTCGGCCGAGGTGCACGCGGCCTCCAGACGCTCGAGCGAAAAGGCGAAACCCGCCGCCGGCACCTCGATGCCGTCGCCAAATGCGCCGGTAAAGATGGAGTCGTAGCGGCCGCCCGAACCGACCGGGTCAGGCAGGCCGCCGGCATAGGCCTTAAAGACCAGGCCCGTGTAGTAATCGAAAGAGTTCATGATGGAGAAGTCGAACGACAGCACCTGGGCGTCCCCGGGAGCCAGGCCCTCGACCAGAGCACGCAGCTCACTCGTGAGCGGCGCGACGATGCCCGCCGCCGCCAGAAGCACATCGACGCGGTCGAGTACCTCGGCGCCGCCGTGCAAGCGCGGCAGCTCGCTAATGGCAACCTTGACGGCATCGGACTCGGCGCTTGCCGCCACGCGGGCATCGAGGCCCACAAAGTCGTTGGCGTGCACGCAGCGCAGGGCCTCGGCAGCCAGCTCGCGATCCTCGCACGCCGCGAGCAGCTCCTTAAACGGACGCACGCTACCTGCGATAATGCGCGCATCGGGCAGCGCCAGCTTGCGCACGGCCTCGGCCACGAGCGAGACAATCTCGACATCGCCCGCGGTGTCGCCCGCACCGATAAGCTCAAAGCCCAGCTGTGTAAACTGGCGCGAGCCGCCGGCATTGCGCTGGCACTCACGAACCACCGGCGCCTCGTAGCGAAGGCGTAGGGGCAGGTCGGCCGCGCGCATGCGGGTCGAAACCAGACGAACGATCGGCAATGTGTTGTCGGGACGGACCACCAGCAGGCGACCGTCGTCATCAAAGAGCTTAAACGGCGTGTCCGCAATGCGGCCGCCTTCCTCGAGCGAACCCTTGTCCTCGAGCAGCGGCGTCTCGACCGGAAGGTAATGATGCTCCCTGAAGCAGCCCTTCACCGTCAGCGCAATCTCCTCGCGCGCCTGAGCCTCCTCGGGCAATATGTCCCGGAATCCCCACGGTGTGGCCGTCATCTGGTGAGCCTCCTCATGCTGTGTTTCATATAGAGCAGAAGACCGGCATAGCTCCGCCGGTCTTCTGGGTACTTTAGCATACTAGAGTGCTTGCGGGGAAAATCCGTCGCAGCCGCTCACACCGTATTCATCTGGAAACATAGGGTAGGTTGCCGCAGCCCGACCCCACCTAGGCGCCAATCGCGCGTCGGTACTCCGCCATAACCTGAGCGTCGGCTGCCGCGGGATTGGCAAAATAGCGCCAGTCATAGGTCTCGGCCGAAACAACTCCGCGATAGCCGCGCGCCACCAGCCTATCTAGGTCGGCGCGCATATCGCGGTCGCCGTCACCCCAAGCAAGATGCGTCGTGCCGTCTGCCGCAACATCGACAAAATGCACGTGGGCGACATCATCGCCAAGCAGATCGAAATAATCGTCGATGGTATCCCCTGCCACCGCCATAGCGCCCAAATCCAGACACGCCTTAAGTGCCGGATGATCAACTGCCTCGATCATGCGCTTCGTGTCGGCCGCCGAGTTCACGATCATCGACTCAACCGGCTGTAGGGCCTCGAGCACCAGTCGCACGCCGCGCTCTCCCGCATGCTCGGCAATCGCACGCAGCATCGAGGCGCTGCGACCCCACGCGTCCTCGATCGGCTCGTTCAAAAATGCCCAGCCGCTCGAGACCATGACCTGCTCGGCTCCAAGTTCCGCCGCGATATCCACAACGTTCTTAAAGTACGCGAGCGTGCGGGCACGCGCCTCATTCCCGCGCGCCGCGATATTCCACGGCTTGGGGTTGTTCTGTTCGGGACAAAGCCCCACAACCCGAACCCCATACCGGTGTGACAGCTCCCGCACCTGCTCGAGCGAATCGTATCCATGGCAATCGACATACAGATGCATCGCCCCGGTCCAAAGCTCGCAACACGTGTAGCCCGAAGCCGACGCCGAAGAAAAGAACTCCTCAAGGTCAAAATAACGATGGCTGATATTCATGACGGCAAGCTGGGGATAGCTCATAATTACTCTCCAACCCAAGCGAGGCCCCGTTCCATATAGGAGCGAGGCCCAATTACACAAACGTTATTTGCTCTTAGTAGTCGAACTGGTGATAGTAGCGACGGTACTTGAGGTTGTGCTTGGTGACCGTCTCGTAGTAGCGAGCCAGGCGGTCGGT
>NZ_QSUU01000007.1:0-26099 GCF_003439125.1 Collinsella sp. OM04-5
GGTGCCCTACCGGGAGTAGCCCCGACGGTTGACAAAACTATAGGAACACCCAACGACTAAGTTAGGCGATGTGGAGGGGGTTGGCGGCGTCGACGGCATCGGGGGCATCGGATAGGCCGTCGGGGGCAGCGTCTGTCGGGTCCTCGTCGGGGGTCTCGATCTGCTTGATCATGACCTCCTGGCCCTGCAGCAGATAGGTCTCGCCGCTACCGCAATGGGGGCAGGTCTTGCCGTGCTCGACCGTCGCGTAGTCGCAGCCGCACGCCTCGCAATGCGTCACGGCCTCGACAGGCTCCACAATAAGCTCCGCGCCCTGCGTGATAGGCTTTTTATCTGCCGCCCAGCGCCAAGCATCAAGCAGCAGATCGGGAACGACGCCCGAGACCTCGCCCAGGAGCAGCGTCACGCTCGAAACGCGACTCACGCCATTGGCGCGCGCCACATTCTCGACATCGCGAATGATGTGATAGACGATTCCTAATTCATGCACTTTTTCTTCCGCCGTTCTAACGAACGGCGGTCGACTTGACGCTGCGCGAGCCCCAGACGGACGATCTGCCTTTCAATCGTCGGGCATGGGCAAAAGCCCTATGCCCTCCTCTTTCAAGGCACCTCGCCACGCCTGGGACTCGCTCGCTGTCCAACCGTTCTCTACGCCGTTCTCTTGTTTGTTGCGTTTTTTATTTCTTCCCAAATTTGATTTTGATCGCACGCTTCAAAGCGTACTTGCCGAGGCTGGGGAGCTTTTGCTCGTATTTGACCATCGTGGAGCACTCGGGGCGGTCGCGATCCAGATGGATGGCGTCAAACGCGCACTTGGTGGTGCACAGGCCGCAGCCGATGCACTTGTTGGGGTCGACGATCGAGGCACCGCAGCCCAAGCAGCGAGCGGTCTCGGCGCGCACCTGCTCCTCGGTAAAGGTCTCGACGTACTCGCTAAAGGGCGCAGCCTTCTCGCGCTCGCGGTCGACACGTGCCACCTCGCGGCTTGCGTTGTCATAGCTCTCAATCACAACATCGTCGCGGTCAAGCGCGGTGTAGCGGCGCTGGTTGCGGCCGATGGTGAGCGTGGAGCCCGGCTGCACAAAGCGATGGATGGACACGGCGGCCTCGTGACCGGCGGCGATGGCGTCGATAGCAAAGCTGGGACCGGTGTAGACGTCGCCGCCCACAAAGATGTCGGGCTCGGCGGTCTGGTACGTCTGCGGATCGGCAAGGGCACCCTGGCTGCGGCCGAGCTCCACCTTGGAGCCAGCCAGCAGGTCGCCCCACACAATGGACTGGCCAATCGACATGACGACACGGTCGGCATCGACACGGCGCAAGTCGTTCTCGTCATACTCGGGCGCAAAACGGCCCTCGTCGTCAAAGACACGCGTGCAGCGCTTAAAGGTGATACCGCACACACGACCGGCCTCGTCCAGGTGAATCTCCTTGGGGCCCCAGCCGCAGCTAATGTGCGCGCCGTCCTCAATGGCCTCGCGACGCTCCTCCTCGCTGGCAGGCATCTTGACCTCGCTCTCCAGGCAGAACATCTCAACGTGCTCGGAACCCAGACGGCAGGCGTTGCGCGCGACATCGATGGCCACGTTGCCGCCGCCCACCACGATGGTGCGCCCGGGCAGCGCGTCGATCTTGCCGCTGTTGACCTCGCGCAAAAAGTCGACGGCCACGGTCACGTCCTCGGCATCCTCGCCCGGAATACCGGCAAGGCGGCCACCCTGGCAGCCAATGGCCACGTAAAAGGCTTTAAAGCCCTGCGCGCGAAGCTCGTCGAGCGTCACATCGCGACCGACCTCCACGCCATAGCGGAACTCGGCGCCCATCAGGCGAATGACCTCGACCTCGGCCTCGATAACGTCCTTCTGCAGCTTAAAGCTGGGAATGCCGTAGGTGAGCATGCCGCCCGGGCGCTCGTTTTTCTCGAACACGACGGGCTTGTAGCCCTTCTCGGCCAGATAGAAGGCGCAGGACAGACCGGCCGGACCGGCGCCGATGATGGCGATCTTCTGGTCGAAGCCGCCGGCACGCGTCGGGGTCACCACAGGTGGGACATAGCGAGTCGCGGCATCCAGATCGCGCTGGGCGATAAACTTCTTGACCTCGTCGATGGCCACGGCCTCGTCCACGCGACCGCGGGTGCAGGCATCCTCACAGCGGCGGTTGCACACACGGCCGCAGATAGCGGGCAACGGGTTCTCGCGCTTGATGAGCGCCAACGCCTCGTCATAGCGGCCCTGCGCCGCGAGCTTCAAATAGCCCTGAACGGCAACGTGCGCGGGGCAGGCCGTCTTGCAGGGAGCGGTGCCGGACTCATGCGTCTCGATACGGTTGTCGTTGCGGTAGTTGGGCGACCACTTGGTGTGGTCCCACTTGGTGGCATCGGGCAGCTCCTGGCGCGGATACTCGGGCACCTGTCCGCCAGCCTTTTTGCTACAGAGCTTCTGGCCCAGTTTGGCGGCGCCGGCCGGACACACCTCAACGCAGCGACCGCAGGCCACGCACTTGTCCTTCTCGACCTTGGCGACGTAGGCCGAGCGCGACAGGTTGGGCGTGTTGAACAGCTGCGAAGTGCGCAGGGCGTAGCACACGTTGACGTTGCAGTTGCAGATGGCGAAGATTTTGTTCTCACCGTCGATGTTGGTGATCTGGTGCACAAAGCCGTTGTCCTCGGCCTGGCGCAGGATGTCGTAGACCTCCTCGCGCGTCACATAATGGCCGCGGTCGGTCTCGACCACGTAGTCGGCCATATCGCCCACGGCGATGCACCAATCGGCCGGGTCGTCGGCGCAGCCCTCTCCCATCACGCGACGGCTCGCGCGGCAGCTGCAGGTGCTAGCGGCATACTTACCTTCGTATTTGTCGAGCCAATGCTCGATATGCTCGATCGGCACCGAGGTGCTCGCGGCATCGATGGCCTTCTCGACCGGAATGACATGCATGCCGATGCCGGCACCGCCGGGCGGCACCATCGGCGTGGCCTTGGACAGCGGTCCCTTGGACGCCTGCTCAAAGAACTTGGCATAGACCGGATGCTCCTCGAGCTGGCTCACGCGCATGTTGAGGAACTCGGCGGAACCCGGCACCAGCATGGGCAGCACCCACTGCTTGGCGCGCTCGGGGTTTTCCCAGTTGTACTCGAGCAGACCCGTGTAGCTCATGTCGTCGAGCATTTTTTCGATATCGGCCTCGGGCATGCCGGTGAGCTTGACCATCTCGGGCAGCGTATAGGGACGGCGCATCTTCATCTTGCAGAGCACTTCGGCCTGCTCGTCGGTTGCGGCCTCGGCAAACGACCAGTACTCGTAGCCCAGCAGCTCGTCGCGGTGCAGCAGGCGGTTGGTGCAGTGCTCACACAGTTTGACGATGGCCTCGCGCGGATGCTCCGGTATCGGCGGCACGAACTCCGCGCCGATATCGGGCTCGGTATAGCTAATCCCCGGTCCGTTGAGAATCATAGTCGTCCCTTCTCTTGCCACAGCCCGGCGAGACCGCGGCGCCCCTCTTTGTACGGGTTCGACATGCCCCCATGCCGTTCACCCGCTATTGTTGACATTGTGTCAAAAACAGTATTGACGAACCGTCAACAATATTCAAGACTGTTAGGCGAACGGTCAGGCAAAAGAGGATGAAAGGCGGCAAAACATGGGCAACAACGCAGCAGATATCTCTGTGGTCGATGCCGTCCCCGCATCCGATAGCGCGGCAAAACGCCTGACGGGCGACGAGCGCCGTCGCGAGATCCTCGCCGCTGTGCGCGCCGTGAGCGCCGAGCTTGGTGTGTCCCATCTTTCGGTATCGGCCGTGACCAAGCGGGCTGGCTGCACGCGTTCGCTGTTCTACCACTACTTTGCCGATATGGATGCCGCCGTCACCGCCGTTATGGACGAGGCAATCGACGGCTTTATCGCCGAGCTCGAGCAGTGGAACGCCAGCCGCACGGTTGGCGACATCGAAGGCGCACTCGACACCGTTGCTCCGCTCTTTAAGCGCCTGGTCGTGAGCGGCCACGAGTTGCCGAGCACGCTCACCTCGAGCAGCGGCGCGCTCTACGGCGGCTTTTTGCACAACGTGGTCCAGCGCGTGGCGCAGTATATCTGCGATACCACCGTGGTGGATTTTGTCGCCCATCACGAGCTACGCATCGACCATGTCTACGAGACGTTCTACACCCTCATCATGGGGCTGCTGATGTATATCCGCACGCACCCCGATGTGCCCGACGAGACAGTCAAGGAAATCATCGCCTCGACGCTCCATATCGAGGGCTATACCGCCAAGTATCAGGAGCGCAAGCCCCAGAACTGACGACATTTGGCCAAACTGCCCGCGATCAGAAGAGGGGCCGCGGGCTTGTGAAAGGAGAGCAGCATGCTGTTCGATGTTTGGGGTAGCAATACCCTTATCCACTGGGCCGGCTGGGCCATGGTCTTTATTGGCCTGATCGTGCTCAACGAGGTCGGCCGCCGCACCAAGCTGGGCGCGGCCATCATCTTTGGCGTGGCTCCGCTGGCCATGACCATCTACTGCGTCGCTATCGCCATCGGCGTCTCACAGGGTGCCGAGTGGGCGCTCACCAACCCCACCCATGTGTACCAGAACAGCTGGTTCCACTACGCCAAGGTATACGCGGCGCTGGCCGGTTGCTGGGGCTTCATTGCCATTAAGTACCAGTGGGGCAAGATCGGCAAGGCGCATTGGTTCCGCGCGTGGCCGTTTGTGATCGTCGCCATCAACATCATGATCGCCGTCGTGTCCGACTTTGAGAGCGCCTATCACTTCTTTGTCCTGGGCGAGTCCACCTGGGTCACCTCCGAGGGCGCCACGCAGCTCGCCGGCTGGAACAACGTGTTCAACGGCATCGCCGGTATCATCAACATCTTCTGCATGACCGGTTGGTGGAGTGTCTACGCCTCTGAGGACAAGACCGACATGCTGTGGCCCGACATGACCTGGGTCTACATCATCGCCTACGATATCTGGAACTTCTGCTACACCTACAACTGCTTGCCCACCCACTCCTGGTTCTGCGGCTTTGCACTGCTGCTGGCGCCCACCGTCGCCGCCTTTATCTGGAACAAGGGCGGCTGGATCCAGAACCGTGCCTTTACGCTGGCTATTTGGTGCATGTTTGCCCAGGTATTCCCGTACTTCCAGGAGGAGTCCATCTTTGTGACCCACTCCACGCTCGACCCCGGCGCCGCTACCGCGGTCTCGATCGCCGCACTGGTCGCCAACATCGCCGCGATCATCTACATCGTCTACCGTGCCAAGAAGCTCGGCCGCAATCCCTACAAGCAGGACGTCTTTGAGGGCACCAGCGATTGGGAGAAGGCTACCGCTCGCCGCGCCAAGGTTGATTACGCGCACGCCGAGTAACATGTTGGTCGCTGTTGGCGCTTGGGCATAGGCCCGCCCGCCAGGATTTTCAATCCAATGTCTCGCAGAGCCCCCGGAAAGCGTTTCACTCGCTTTCCGGGGGCTTTTGTCGTTGCGTCTTATTCATCTATTCAAAAACATGCGCATATATAAAATCGGATTTCAAATCATACGGCGGCTCTATGGGGTCCCGTTTTTGGGTACAGTGTTGTCCCGATATTGAGCTTGGGGGATATATGAAAGATGAGACGATGGGTCAAGAGGATGCGGCCCAAGATGCAGAAGCTTGCGCTGAGGCCTTGGAGAGCTTAGACCGAATTTCACTCGATGAGATTGCGTTTGACGATTCGAGCGTTGATGTGCAGGATGAGCCGGAAATCGAGGCGCAGCCCGATGATCAGGATGCAGACGATGTTGAGCCTGCCGAAGATGAGGCAGATCACGAAGACACCGAAAGCGAGGCCGACGACCAGCCCGAATCCGACACGGGCGAGGAAACCGTCTTGCTCGACAGCTTACCGGCCGAAGATTCGCTGACTCGCGAGCTTCCTGGCCTGGGTTCCGCACCAGCCGTGGATGAGACCATCGCCATGGGCGATATTCCCCTGCCGTCCGTTCCCTCGGCACACGAAGCCGAGGTCCGCCATCGCAAGATGTCGCCCAAGCGCCGCAATCTGATGGTCGCCGGTGTCGTGGCCGTCGCGCTCGTCGCCGGCGGTGCAGGCTATGCTGCCTGGAACGGATATCAGCAAGAGCAGGCTGCCGCTGTCGCCGCCAATGCCCACACGATGATGTCGGTGCAGATTGGCGTGCATGCCGCGGGCCTCGACTGTTCCGCCGGCTCCAAGATTCCCGTACAAGTGAGTGGCCAGGATTCTGACGGATCCTCCGTGAGCGAAACACTCTATGTTGACGAGCACGGCCGTGGCATCAAACTGCTACCCGGTGACTACACGCTCTCCATCGCTGCCTCCCCCATCGCGTCCGACGGCACCGTCTATACCGTGCCGACCACCAAGGCGCAGGTCACGATCAAGAGCGACGGACAGGACCTAAGCAGCCAGGCCGCCTTTAAGCTCAAGGTGCCTTCGGCCGACACGGTAACCGACGACCAGATCGATGCCGCCGCCAAATATGCCGAGGAGGGAGGCGCGAGCTCCGCCGCCACCGCCAAGGTGCTCCAGCAGGCGGCAACCGCGCGGCGCGACGCCGCCGTCAATGCCGTGAGCGCGCAAAAGGCACAGGCAGCCCGCGATGCTGACGCTCGCCACAAGGCAACCGACCTCTACCAGCTCGATATCCCCGTCGAGTGGTACGGCAAGGTCGAGACTTGGCAAAATGGCAGCACGCTATGCATCTATCTTGCCGGCGACAGCGATACGCCGATTGTGACGCTCGTCGCGGTGCGCGAGGGCGAGAGCTTTACGCCCGATGAGGGCGATACGGTTTTGGGTGCGGCCAATCTAGGCAACGGTTATACCGTCTACGCCAGCGGCCCCGTCTATCCGTACGTGGTGCCCCAGACCATCAACGGACGGACGCAGAATCCCGTGTCAACCTACCCCATGGACACGGCCATTGAGCTTGTCGAGTTCACGACCGGTAACCGCTACACCTATAGCCAGATCAAGAACGTACTGGTCGGCAAAGACGGCAAGGCAGACGCCGCGACCAAACTCGAGACCGACTACCTCGCCCAGATTCTCCTGCCGAGCATCAAGGCCCAGGACTAGCGGACCATGACACCTGAGTCCTAGCCTCGCAAATCCATAGACGATTAGGAAAGGAGCCACTTCCATGCGGGCACAGCATGTACCACGCCGTGTTTGCATGGAATATCGGCCTGCTCATCCATGGTAACGATTACCGACTCGCCAAGATCAAACTGGGCCATCGCGGCATCGAGCGCGGCAATTTCGCGCTCGCGCGTTTTCTCGCTTGTCATATCCACACTTACCTGAATCAGGCCGTAAGCCTGCATGAGCAGTGCATCCCCAGCCACAAAGTCCACCTCATGGCTTTTATTCTTATCTTTAATCAGCAGGCGGCAAACCGAACCGGGCCGCACGGCGGGGGTCCTTCTTCTGAGCGCATTGAACACCGCGGTCTCGAGCCTCTGACCATGATCCAATGCCGATGCGGGGGAGAACGCTCCGAACATCGCAGGATCGACGGCGTAGACCTTAGACGCAGACCGCGTATTATTTGCAAGCGAACGCGTGAACTCCGGCACCGAAAACAGCAGGTAGGCGTCCTCGTAATACTCAAGTAAGTCGCTGAGCGTATTTCGACTGACGGATATCTGTCTGCTCTTGAACTCGTTGTACACTTTGTTCACTGATAGCTCTCGTCCCGAAGATGCCATGCACCGCGCCAGAAACAGCGAGGCCAAACGGGGGTTCTTGACGTCGTAACGTTCAACGACGTCCATGGCGACCGTTCGCGACGCATATTCCTGTAGCAGCTGAATCGCGTCTGCGGGCGTCTGCTCAAGTGTCGCGATGAATCCCCCTCGCTCGAGATATCCGACCAGATGGTGTCGGAGCAACGCTGCATCGCTCGAGGAGAAGGGTGCGTTCGACTCAGGAACGCTCCCCGTCTTATATCGGACGTATTCCGAAAAACTCAACGGAAAAAGCTCTCGCACAAGAGAACGGCCCCTGAACTCGCTCTTAAGTTCTGAGGACAGCATCTTAGAAGAAGATCCCGTCACGTAAACGGTCGCCTTCTCCGTATCGACCACGCGTCGCAGAAACGCACCCCATTCGGGTATTTCCTGGATCTCGTCAAAGAAAAGGTAGGCGCCCTCGCCTCGAGCAGCAGGATATAGTGCATAGAATGTATCGAGCACGTCCGCTAGTAGCGATGGCTCATACGGACGCAAGCGCTCATCCTCAAAATTGAAATATAGCATCCGGTCAAGCTCGACGCCTTGGCCCTGAAGCCGCCGTATCTCCTGATACAGGCGATACGTCTTTCCACAACGACGGGCGCCCACAATCACATATACGATGTTGTCGCGCTTTGGCTCCTGCGGGTTGCCCAGATCAAGGTCGCGCTCAAAGACCTGCGGAATCCCCTGTTGCTCAAAGTCCTTTATTTTTTGAGCCACCAAGTCGTTGAATGCCATAATTCTCCAATCTTGCTCTCCTGCTAATCAAGATTATAACGATTCTTGATTAGCAGGAGAGCAAGATTATGCGTATCTTGATTAATGGATAAGCAAGTTTTCTATTAGTGGCCCCTCCCGGAGGATATCGAGCGGCCGAGGGGGCAGGCATGAACGCCTCTAGCCGAAAACAAAGTAGCTAAAAAAGCCCCGTCCCAAATGAGCTACTTAACGCCAGGGGTCGGCTTCGAAGAGGGGCTCGCGCTCGGGGCGACGATCGCTATAAGGATCGTAGCCGTCGTCATCCTCGTTCTCGGCACGGATATAGGGGTCGCGCGGCTTGGGCGCCGGTTTAGGCGCAGGCTTAGGTGCGGCGGGTGCGGCATCGGTCGCCGGCGTGTTCGTCTTGTTCTTGTCTGTCATCTGCATAGCTCCTTGCCATGTACTCACGTTCAACACCATCGATTGTCGCACGAAAAAGGGCGGCGGACCCGATTGGATCCGCCGCCCTTGGCGTTTTGCGATGAGGGGCGGTTTTAAAGCCGGCCCAAAATCTACTCGGCGTCGGGGACTTCGTAGGTGGCCGCCGGCGTGTTGTCGCACACGACGGTAAAGCCGCCGTCCTTGTCGACATCGACCGTCACCTGATCGCCCTCGCGCACCGTACCGTCGATGATAGCGGCGGCAATGGCATCCACGACCTCGCGCTGCACGAGACGCTTGAGCGGACGGGCACCAAAGACCGGGTCCAGGCCGCCCACGGCGAGCATCTGCTTGGCCGCCGGGGTGATGGCCAGCGTCATGCGCTCCTTGGCCAGACGCGCGCGGACGTCGGCGAGCTGGATGTCGACGATCTTCTCGATCTGCGCCATGCCGAGCGGATGGAACACCACGATATCGTCGATACGGTTGAGGAACTCGGGGCGGAAGGTTTGAGCCATGGCCCCGTCAACCTGATGGCGCATCTCCTCCTCGTCCTTGCCGGACAGATCGGCGATAGCCTTGGAGCCCACGTTGGACGTCATGATGATAATCGTGTTCTTGAAGGACACTTGGCGACCCTGACCGTCGGTCAAACGGCCGTCGTCGAGCACCTGCAGCAGCACGTTAAAGACATCCGGATGAGCCTTCTCCATCTCGTCGAGCAAGATCACGGAGTAGGGACGACGGCGCACGGCCTCGGTGAGCTGGCCGCCCTCGTCATAGCCCACGTATCCCGGGGGCGCACCGATCAGACGCTGGACGCTGAACTTCTCCATATACTCGGACATGTCGATACGCACGAGCGCGCGCTCGTCATCGAACAGGCACTCGGCCAGCGCCTTGGCGAGCTCGGTCTTGCCTACGCCGGTGGGGCCCAGGAAGAAGAAGCTGCCGATGGGCTTGTCTGGGTCGGAGAGACCCGCACGGCTGCGACGCACGGCCGCGGCTACAGCGGAGACGGCCTCGTCCTGACCGATAACGCGCTTATGCAGCTCGCCCTCCAAGCCCTTCAACTTGTCGAGCTCGCCCTGCATCATCTTGGACACGGGCACACCGGTCCAGGCGCTCACGACCTCGGCGATCTCGTCGGAGGTCACCTGTTCGTTGAGGCCCTCGCCGTCCTGCTGCTTTTGCGCCTCGAGCGCAGCCTCGGAATCCTGAATCTGCTGCTGCAGACCCGGGATCACAGAATAGCGAAGCTCGGACGCACGGCCCAGATCGCCGTTGCGCGTCGCGCGCTCCTCTTCGCTCTTGGCCGCGTCAAGCTGGCCCTTAAGCTCCTGCACGTGGTCGATGGCGTTCTTTTGGTTGAGCCAGCCGGCCTTTTGCACGTTGAGCTTTTCCTGGACTTCGGCAATCTCTTGGCGCAGAGCCTCCAAACGCTCCTTAGAGGCGTCGTCGGTCTCTTTCATGAGCGCCTGTTCCTCGATCTGCAGCTGGGTGAGCTGACGCGTGGTGGCGTCGATCTCGACCGGCATGCTGTCGAGTTCCATGCGCAGGCGGCTCGCGGCCTCATCGACCAGGTCGATAGCCTTGTCGGGCAGGAAGCGGTCGGCGATGTAGCGGTCGGAGAGGTCGGCGGCAGCCACGAGCGCGCTATCGGTGATGTGTACGCCGTGGAAGATCTCGTACTTCTCCTTCAGGCCACGCAGGATCGAAATGGTGTCCTCGACGGTAGGCTCGCTGACCATCACGGTCTGGAAACGACGGGCGAGCGCCGCGTCCTTCTCGATGTACTTGCGGTACTCGTCGAGCGTGGTCGCGCCGATCGCGTGCAGGTCGCCACGAGCGAGCGCCGGTTTGAGGATGTTGCCGGCGTCCATGGAGCCCTCGGTGGCACCCGCGCCCACGATGGTATGGAGCTCATCGATGAACAGGATGACCTTGCCTTCGGATTTTTGCACTTCCTTGAGCACGGCCTTCAAGCGGTCCTCGAACTCGCCGCGGTACTTGGCGCCGGCGACCAGCGCGCTCATGTCGAGCTCGATGAGGTCGCGGTCGCGCAGGGTGCTCGGTACGTCGCCGGCCACGATTCGCTGAGCAATGCCCTCGACGATGGCCGTCTTGCCGACGCCCGGCTCGCCGATAAGCACGGGGTTGTTCTTGGTGCGGCGGGACAGAACCTGAATAGTACGACGGATCTCGTCGGTACGGCCGATGACCGGGTCGAGCTTGCCGGCGCGAGCCAGATCGCAGATGTTGCGACCGTACTGCTCCAACGCCTCAAACTGCGTCTTGTCCTCGGCAGACGTCACGCGGTCATCGCCGCGCAGTTCCTCGTAGACTTGCTCGATGCGCTCCTTGGTCACGCCGGCGTCACGCAGCACGCGACCCGCCTCACCCTTGTCCTCGGCAAGTGCCATCAGCAGATGCTCGGTCACCACAAAGCTGTCGCCCATCTTGGTGGCCTTTTTCTCGGCCTTCTCGATCACGCGAACGAGCTCGTTGGACAGGCCCATCTGCTGACCCTCGCCCGACACCTTGGGCGCATGGTCGATGGCATCTTGTGTGGAGCGTGCGAGCTGAGCCGGGTCGGCACCGATGCGCTCGATGATCACGGAGATATTGCGCTCGCCGGCACCGAGCAGGGCAGACAGCAGGTGGATCGGCTCCACCGCGCCGGCCTGTGCATCGGCAGCCGTGCTCATGGCGGTCTGCAGCGCCTCGCGCGACGTCATTGCTAGCTTATCGATTCTCATGGAATCACCTCTCTTGGGGCGGCCGCCCTACGGGGCGGCTTCACGTTGTTCGAGAAGTATTGTTGCCAGCTTTACGCGATCTTATACACAAATCTAAGTCTCTATATATAAGATTTTCTGAGTGAATTACGGATAGGGTACTGAGATGTCAGCCCGCCGCTGCCCAGGCGCGCTACCGTCTCGATCTGTAACATCTAGCAGCCATTTTTGATCCTAGATGTTACAGATCGAGACAGACCGAAAACCACCACAAAGAGGACAGGCACCTTTGTGGTGGTCGCGGTCTCTACTCCTTCGCCGAACCCGTACTTCCCGATTCGACGGTCCAGGGCATCTCATCCTCGAACAGCCATGTACGGGCAGACCCACTATCGCGTGCAGTCTGCGGGTCAGGCAAGCAGGTCTGTTTATAGGCATCTTGGATACACTGACCCATAAAATCGTTGAGCTCGGTCTGGTCGCCCTCCATGACATAGGCGACATCGCCGTCCATGATGTAGATGCCCGGACCCTCATTGCCCTCGTAGCCCGGATCGTACGAGACATCACATAACTTTGCGCCGTTTGCAGTGTCCAGCTCGATGGACGAGTGGCATCCGCCAACCATGTCGTTCGCTTTTGCCCGATAGGACGCATATCCGTACCAACGCTTAAATGTTTTGCCCTTGAGTAGCTCGGACGCCCTATCGATCAGGCTTGTATCCGTGGTATAGCGCATGGCCCCAAGCTGAATACGCGGATAATTGCTAATACCCAGCACAGCCGGCTGCTCATCAAAATCAACGGTAATGGTCTCGGGCTTGTCGTCGCCGGTCAGAAGTTCGACAGATTGAGTCACAGGCTTGACCACCGGCTCCGTCACCGCAGCAGGTAGAAATGCCATACCGACAGCGCCCGCGCCAACCACAGCGATCGCAAGCGCCAAGACAATCAATCCAATACGGGCAGAACGGCTCACGGCAAAACACCCCACAATGCAAACCTTCGCCACCTGCACTAATGATACCGCCAGCTAACACTATTACCAAAAGAAGCCGCGCGCTCCTCACCACCACAAAGGGGACAGGCACCTTTGTGGTGGTTTTCGACGCTAACGGTCGACCATCTCGCGCAATGAGATTAAACTTGAATTGCTCTCTGAACATATCCATTTCTGCCTATCCTCAACAGATCTTTGTCTCGAGGAGCGCATATGAAGCCGCCTCATTCCACCGGTCGCAACGTCATCGCCATTCTCGCCATACCCATCGTGATGCTCTTCCTTATCGTCATCACGCCCTTTTCCCTTGGTATCACCTCGCCCTTCGATTTATGCGGAATGGTCGACGCCGGCTCGCGTGCCACCTCGCTCTCCTTTATCTGTCGCGGCGTGTTTTACGAAGATGGAATTCCCACCGGAAGTTGGCAGTCAAAGTTGCCACTGCTCGGTCAGATCGACGGATGCTCCCCCTATTTCTGCCTTGGACCTCAGACGCTAAACTATCTAATCGACGACCAGCCACTCGACTTCATCACCCTCGCCTACGACTACGCACCAAACACCGATGAGCGCCACATGAACCAAGTCCTCGACAAGATGCTTGGACAGTGCGGGCTCACCGAGGAGGCCGGTCGAACCATCTATAGCAACCAGAAATTAAAGCGAACAGAACTCCGCCGTGTCGGAAAAATCAAAGGGCGAAACGGGGCCGCCTACTGGGATGCCTGGGCAACACGCGACAAGGGCGAATTCGGACACAGCACCTATATGGTCACTGTCTACACCAAAGACGGAATTAAGGACAATGTTGACGATTTCGCGTCATCCAAACTCGGCATCCCCAAAACAACCAAACCCGCCAGCCCAGATGAAATTCTGTAGAGCCGCCCATTAACATGCCGCTCAACGATCACAACAGCATCGAGCTCGTCCCCACCACCACAAAGGTGCCTGCCCCCTTTGTGGTGGTTTTCAACAAAAAGAAGCCGCCCCGATAACAGAGGCGGCATCAAGCAAGTCTATTTATTAGCGTCCCTCAAGACCCAACGAGAACGCAGAAATGTAGCCCGGGGCTTACCCTTTCCCGAACGCGGCCCTCGCGAAGCGCGTGAGCGGGCGGGAAAGGGTAAGCCCCGGGCGGACAATTAAGTGCGCTACTCGGCAGCGGCCTTGAACTTGTTGTAGTTGATCAGGCAGCCGGCCTTGACGATGGCACGCTCCTCTGCCGTCATATCGGCAATGTAGAGCTCAATCTGCTCGACCGCACCATCGGCGCGCACCACGTAGGCGGCGATGTCCTTCAGGTCGCCATCGAGCGCGGCACGGATACCCGGCACAAAGACGTAATCGCCCACCTCAAAGTTGGGCTCGGCCTCCATCTGGAAGGGCACCATGCCCCAGTTCATCACGTTGGAGCGATAGCGCTTGGTGGCGTACTCGTGGACGATGTTGGCCAGGCCGCCAATTACGCGCTGGCAGCTCGCGGCCTGCTCGCGGGCGCTGCCGTCGCCAGGCTTCTTGGCGTAAATCATGGAACCGAACTCGGTCGCCTTGGCATCGGCCGCGACACCCGCGCCGGCCAGCGCCTCAAACACACCGGCAAGCTCGGCATCGAACGCCGCCAGGTCGCCCGCGGACTCGCCGGCAACGCGACGCTTCTCCACAGCGTCGACCTCCTTGGAGCGACCCACGTAGGCCGGGTCGCGGCGGCTCAGCGTAAACTCAGCCAGGCCCAGCGGGTTGGAGCGGAAGGAGCTCGTCTCGCCCGAGGGAATGAGCTCGTCGGTCGTGGTGACCGGGTCCATGATCTTGGAGCAAACCTTGAGCAGGATGTCGTCGCCGAGCGGCTCCATCGCGGGCCACGGCTTGATGTTGGGGCCTTCGACCAGCTCGTCGGCAGGCTCCGCCTTGCCAAAGCCCCAGTACACGCGCTTCTTGTACGGCGCGTCGTCAAAGGTGTACTCGCAGGCCTCGTCCCAAGTGTCCTCGGGCAGGTCGGTCGCCGGCGTCAGGACGCCGCCGTTGGCAGCCGTTGCCGCAATGGAGCGGGCGTCCATCAGGGCCACGGCGCTCAGCTGGCCATTACCCGGCTTGGAACCCTCGCGGTTGGGGAAGTTGCGCGTGGTGTGACGGATCGAAAGGCCGTTGTTGGCGGGCGTGTCGCCGGCGCCGAAGCACGGGCCGCAGAATGCCGTGCGCACGATTGCGCCGGCCTCCATGAGGTCGTAGATGTAGCCGCGGCGTGTAAGTTCGAGCGCCACGGGCTGGCTCGTGGGATAGACCGACAGCGAGAACTCGCCGCAGCCGGTATTGGCGCCCTTGAGCACGCGGGCAGCCTGGACCACGGAGTCATAGTTGCCGCCCGAGCAGCCGGCGATAACGCCCTGCTGCACGTGCAGCTTGCCGTCGACGATCTTGTCGAGCAGGCTAAAGTGCGTCTTGCCCTCGCCGATCTTGGCGGCCTCGAGCTCCACCTCGTGCAGGATGTCCTCGAGGTTCTCGTTGAGCTCGTCGATCTCAAAGCCGTTGGAAGGATGGAACGGCAGTGCGATCATGGGCTTGATGCTCGACAGGTCGACCTCGACGCAACCGTCGTAGTAGGCGACATCGGCGGGCTTGAGCTCGCGATAGTCGTCGCCGCGGCCGTGCATGGTCAAAAACGCGTGCGTGTCCTCGTCGGTGGCCCAGATGCTCGACAGGCAGGTGGTCTCGGTGGTCATGACGTCAACGCCGTTGCGGTAGTCGGTCGTCATGCTCGCGATGCCCGGGCCCACAAACTCCATGACATTGTTCTTGACGTAGCCCTTGGCAAAGACGGCGCGAATGATGGCGAGCGCCACGTCGTGCGGGCCGACGCCGGGGCGCGGGGCGCCCGTGAGGTAGATGGCCACGACGCCGGGATAGGCGACATCGTAGGTGTCGCGCAGCAGCTGCTTTGCCAACTCGCCGCCGCCCTCGCCCACGGCTATGGTACCCAGGGCACCATAGCGGGTGTGCGAGTCGGAACCCAGGATCATCTTGCCGCAACCGGCAAAGTTCTCGCGCATAAAGGAGTGGATGACGGCGATGTGCGGCGGAACGAAGATGCCGCCGTACTTCTTGGCTGCGGAAAGGCCAAAGACGTGGTCGTCCTCATTGATGGTGCCGCCCACGGCGCACAGCGAGTTATGGCAGTTGGTGAGCACGTAAGGCAGCGGGAACTGCTCCATGCCCGAAGCGCGCGCCGTCTGGATGATGCCGACAAAGGTGATGTCGTGGCTCGCCATGGCATCGAAGCGAATCTTGAGTGCCTCGGGGTCGCCCGACGTATTGTGTGCCTGGAGGATCGAATACGCGATGGTGCCGCGCTTGGCATCCTCGGGTGTCTGCGTAATACCGCGCTCGGCAGCCTCGGCCGCAGGCACAACCTCGCTGCCGCCGCGCAGGTAGATGCCGTCCTCGTACAGCTTGACCATACTGTCTCCCACTCTGCCCAAAAGATTTGGGCGCATAGCATACATTCGTTCAATATCGTGCCATAGAACGGTTGCGAGTGGGTTACGAATCTCTGCGTTCACTTTATCTCAGTAAAGCAGAGGACGAGTTAGGTCCTGGGGAGGCAGACTTAGACGCTCAAATGACGAGAGTGGATAATCTCCCACTTTGAGCCTGCAAACAGGCAAAAAACGGGAGATTATCCACTCTCATTCTGCAGGTACTCATTTAAGTCTGTCCCCAATGAGTGCCTACAGGTCGCCGCCCGTGCCCAGCAGTTTGCGCATGACTTGCTCGGGGTTGACCGAGCCGTCGCGCGGGGCCAGGGCGGTGATCTTCTTCTGCATCTTATACTCGTGCAGCTCGTCCTCGAGCTGGCGCACGCGGGCGCGGAGCTTTTCGTTCTCGCGCTCGCGCTCCTCGGCACGCTCCTTCATATCGAGGATGCGCACCACGCCGGCAAGGTTGATGCCCTCGTCAGTCAGCTGGTTGATGAGCTCCAGGCGCTCGATATCGGCACGCGAATACAGACGCGTGTTGCCGCCCGAGCGCTGGGGGTTCACCAAGCCCTTGGACTCGTAGACGCGCAGAGTCTGCGGGTGCATGCCGGTCAGCTCGGCCGCCACGCTGATCATGTACAGCGGTTTGTTCCTATTGTCCTCGGCCATGCTACCTGACCCCTTTCCGTCTCGTTATCGTCCATCATAAGCCCGCGGGCGTGGGCGTGCGCCGCGACCGCCCTAGTACGTCGCCTTGTAACGATTGACCTTCTCGCGATAGTCGCGCGTGTCGGCCTCGCGCAGCTTGGTCATGGCATCGCGTTCATCGTCGGACAGGTTCGTGGGAACCTGCACCTTGATCTCGACGAGCAGCGCGCCCGTGCGGCCACGGTGCTTAACATCGGGCGCGCCCATCTCCTTAAAGCGGAACTTCTTGCCCGTCTGGGTGCCCGCCGGCACCTTCAGACGAACCGTCGCGCCGCCGGGTGTGGGCACATCCACCGTGCAGCCGAGCGCCGCCTCGTAAACCGAGATCGGTACCTCCATGGTCACATCGGCACCCTTGCGCTTAAACAGCGGGTGCTCCTCCACATGCGTGGTCACGACCAGGTCGCCGCGCTCGCCACCCGCAACGCCATACTCGCCGCGACGCTTGTAGCGTAGTTTGCCGCCGTCGACCGCACCTGCGGGAACCGAGACCGTAATGGTTTGCTGCTCGCCCGTCGAGGGAATGCGATAGGTGACCTTGTGCGTCACGCCGCGAAACGCGTCCTCGGCCGTCACGTCGACAGTCAGCGACAGGTCGCCGCCCTTGCGAGCACGGCTGCGACCCGCACCGGCACCGGCATTACCCGCAGCCCCGGCAAAGCCCGAGCCCCAATCGCTGCCCCAAGCGCCGTTGCCGCTAAAGATGCTGTCGAAGATATCGCCCCAGCCGCTGGCGCCCGCGCCGGCACCGTAGCCGCCGCCATACGCGCCGCCCGCGCCCGGCATGCCGCCGAACATGAGCATCTGGTCGTACTCTTTGCGCTTCTTCTCGTCCGAAAGCGTCTCGTAAGCCTCGCTAATCTCCTTGAACTTGGCCTCGTCGCCGCCGGCATCGGGGTGGTATTTTTGCGCGAGCTTGCGAAACGCGCTCTTGATCTCTTTGTCGGAGGCGCTCTTGGATACGCCCAGGATGTCATAGAAGGTCTTGCCTGCAGCCATCGTAGCTCCTCTCCTGTTTCATCCACCGCTCAACGGGCGGCGGCTCATACTGTCATATGGCACTAGGCCAGAAAGGGCCCCGGGTGTTGCCCCGGGGCCCTTCTCAATTACTCCTCGGTGCTCTCAGCCGTATCGGCCGCAGCATCCTCGGGCGCCGCTTCGGGCTCCGGTGCGGGGCGCTTCTCGCCACCGTAGGTCACCGTCACCATCGCGGAGCGCAGGATGCGGTCCGCCATGCGGTAGCCCTTCTGGTACACGTCGTTGACGGTCTCGTCGTACTGCGATGCGTCCTCGACACGCCCCACGGCCTGGTGCTCGAGCGGATCGAACGCCTCGCCCTTGGGGTCGATGGGCTCAACGCCCTCGTGCGCAAACACATCGAGCAGCTTGGCATGCACCGCATCAACGCCATCGACGAACTGCTTAAAGTCGTCGGAAAGCTCCTGGCTACGGGCATGGTCGATTGCACGCTCGATATCGTCAACCACCGGCAACAGCGCGGTGACAAGCTTCTCGGTCGCGCGCTCGCGCTCGGCGATACGCTCGCTGGCGGTGCGGCGACGGAAGTTCTCCCAGTCGGCCTGCAGACGGGCGGTACGCTCGGTGGCGTCCTTTGCCTTGTCCTCGGCGGCCTTCTGAGCCTCTGCCGCAGCATCGAGCTCGCTGCGTACGTCGGCAAGCTCCTTCTGGGCCTGCTCGAACTTGAGCTTAAAGTCGTTGTCGGCGGCTTCCTCACCGGCGCGGATAGCGGCTTCCACCATCTCGTCCTCGGTCATCGTCGCCTCCTTGTTGGAATCCTCTACCTGGTTCTCGGCAGCCTCGGCGGCCTCGGCCTCGTTGGCCTCGGTATCGTCGACGGCCTCTACGGGAATCTTCACGTCCTTCTCCTCAGAGTCAACGGGGGCGGCGCCAGCGGCGGCCGCCTCCGTGCGAGCTTTACGGGCGGACATGATTACTTGTCCTCGTCGTCCACAACCTCGTAGTCGGCGTCGACAACGTCATCGTCGGCAGGCTGGGCACCGGCGGCGCCGTCGGTCTGCTGCTGAGCGTCGGCGTAGACAACCTGAGCCAGCTCGTAGGCTACGGACTGCAGGGATTCGCCAGCGGCCTTGATGGCCTCGACGTCAGAGCCCTCGAGCGCCTTCTTGGCGTCGGCGATAGCGGCCTCGGCCTTGGACTTCACATCGGCGGAAACCTTGTCGCCCAGCTCGTTGAGGGTCTGCTCGGTGGAGTAGCACAGGCTGTCGGTCTGGTTGCGGACCTCGACCTCTTCCTTCTGCTTCTTGTCCTCCTCGGCATGAGCCTCGGCGTCCTTGACCATGCGATCGACTTCGTCGTCGGAAAGCGCGGTGGAGCCGGAAATGGTGATCTGCTGCTCCTTGCCGGTGCCCTTGTCCTTAGCAGAGACCTTGACGATGCCGTTGGCGTCGATGTCGAAGGTGACCTCGATCTGCGGCACACCGCGGCGGGCAGCCGGGATACCGGTCAGCTGGAACTTACCGAGCGACTTGTTATCGCGGGCAAGCTCGCGCTCGCCCTGGAGCACGTTGATCTCGACGCTGGTCTGGTTGTCGGCAGCGGTAGAGTAGACCTCGGTCTTGGAGGTCGGGATCGTGGTGTTGCGGTCGATCATCTTGGTCATGATGCCGCCCATGGTCTCGACGCCCAGCGACAGCGGGGTAACGTCGAGCAGCAGGATGCCCTCGACGTCGCCGGTGAGCACGCCGCCCTGGACGGCAGCGCCGTCGGCAACGACCTCGTCGGGGTTCACGGACATGTTGGGCTGCTTGCCGGTCATGGTCTTGACCAGATCCTGGACGGCGGGCATACGGGTGGAGCCGCCGACGAGGATGACCTCGGTCAGATCGGAGAGCTTAAGCTTGGCGTCGCGCAGGGCGTTGGTGACAGGCTGCTTGCAGCGCTCGAGCAGGTCGCGGGTGATCTTCTCGAACTCGGCGCGGGTCAGCGTGTAGTTGAGGTGCAGCGGGCCAGACTGGTTCATGGTGATGAACGGCAGGTTGATGGTGGACTGCTGGGCTGCGGAGAGCTCCTTCTTGGCGTTCTCGGCGGCCTCCTTCAGACGCTGCAGGGCCATGGGGTCCTGACGCAGGTCGACACCGTTCTCCTGCTGGAACTTATCGGCCATCCAGTCGATGACGCGCTGATCCCAGTCGTCGCCGCCCAGGTGGTTGTCGCCCGAGGTGGACAGAACCTCAAACACGCCGTCAGCGAGGTCGAGGATGGAGACGTCGAAGGTGCCGCCGCCCAGGTCGAAGACCAGAATGCGCTGGTCGGTGCCCTGCTTGTCCAGGCCATAGGCCAGAGCAGCAGCGGTCGGCTCGTTGACGATACGCTTGACGTTGAGGCCGGCGATCTTACCGGCGTCCTTGGTGGCCTGACGCTGGGCGTCGTTGAAGTAGGCCGGGACAGTGATGACGGCGTCGGTGACGGTCTCGCCCAGATACTTCTCGGCGTCGGCCTTCATCTTTGCGAGCGTCATGGCGCTCACCTGCTCGGCGGTATAATCCTTGCCCTCGATATCGACGACGGCACGGCCACCCTGGCCCTCCTTGACCTCATACGGCACGGTCTTGATCTCGGAGGTGCACTCGGAGTACTTGCGGCCCATGAAGCGCTTGATGGAGAACACGGTGTTCTTGGGGTTGGTGACCGCCTGGTTCTTAGCGGCCTTACCCACGACGCGGTCGCCGTCAGCACGGAAGCCCACGACAGACGGGGTGGTGCGGTCGCCCTCGGCGTTCACGATAATGGTCGGAGAACCGCCCTCGAGGACGGCCATTGCGGAGTTAGTAGTACCAAGGTCGATACCAAGAATCTTACTCATTAGAAATTCCCTCTCTCTTTTGCGTTCGCGCCGCCTCGACGATCTGTCGCGCGGCGCTTCGGCTTGTCTTTCAGGATGTAGTGTATCCCCTTATGGGCCGGAATATACAAAATCTAAGTCAATTCATATAAGATTTCTTATTGTTGAGAGTTTAGGTTCTTAAATGCGCAGGTAGATGCGCTGAATGAGTTCTCGGCAAATCTATTGAGATCTATGTAGAGATGGCTGAGGTTTGCGTCCGGGGGTGCCTGGGGGCCGTCTTGCGGCAAGCGCATCCCGGTTTGAGCGTAGATTCCGGGTCGCAGTTTCCGTCTGAAGGCTCAACCGGAAACCGTATCCCGTTTTGAGAGCTGATACCGGGTCGCAGTTTCCGCTAGCGGGCCCAACCGGAAACTGCGACCCGGTTTTCGGCCAAATAACGGGATGCCCTTTCCGCAGGCGCGCTCAATAGGTCAATATTACAAGTCACCTATAGCTAACATTTGCGCAGCTCAACGGCCCCACCTGCGCGTTTTTTAGTAAACCTTGGCATACTCGGCGAACGGTATGAAGATGCCGGCCAGAGGGTATTGCAAACGGTCGCTCCCGTGGTATGTTTTTGCCCGAATCAAACCGGCGCGCATCGCCTGTAGCGTCGGTCAACAGAGAGGAAACTACCATGGCTCATCCCGTAATTGATGCCGACGAGTGCATCGCTTGTGGCGTTTGCGTCGACTCCTGCCCCGCTGGCGTTCTGGAGCTCCAGGACGTCGCTACCGTCGCCGACGAGGACTCCTGCGTCGCCTGTGGCGCTTGCCAGGACGCTTGCCCCGCTGGCGCGATCACCGAGATCGTCGAGGAGTAACAACTCCCCCACTTGCACACTCAAAAGTACACCGTGCACAAAAAAGGAGGCTTCCGCATCGCCGCGGAGGCCTCCTTTTGTTTGTACAGGCAGCTAATTGGGGACGGGGCTACCTTGGCAGTTGCGGTGGAATAGTTCCTGGCTCATTGCTTAGGTGCCGATTGTAGGAACTATTTCACCGCAACTTATATAGACAGTATCGGGTTAGGACAAATCATCCTCGTAGGGCATTAAATCGGCAAGGTAGCCCTTCTCCTTGAGTATGGCCTCGATCTCGTCGAGGGTCTGCTCGTCCTCCGCCGCGATGCGATGGAAGTGGTAGCCGCTCGTCACCGTTAGTAGTGGAAAGCTCTTGCCGCTCTCGATATCGTGCAGGTAGCGCTCAACATCGCGACGATTGCGGATGTCCAGGTCGGCCGTGATCTTGCCGTACACACGATGGTTGACGATCACGTTGAGCACGGCGCCACCCGCGTCGACGATACTCGTAAGCTCGTCGCCCGCCTGCTCCACGCCGTGGCGCACCTTAACAAGACGCGTGGGCACGGCGGGGCTACTCGCGGCTTCCTGCAGCACGTAGCCGCGGTTGGTCGCCACGATATCGTGCCCATCGGCACGCAACAGGGCAATATCCTGAACCACGACCTGACGGCTCACGCCAACCTCGCGGGCAAGTGCGCTGCCCGAAACGGGCTCCTTGGCTCCTTCGAGCACGCCCATGATGGCACGGCGACGCTCGCGGGCGTTCATTATTTACCGTCCAGCAGACGCAGGTGCTTAAGCGAGAGGTCGAGGATCGGCGCAGAGTGCGTCAGGGCGCCCGAGCTAATATAGTCGACACCCAGATCGGCCAGGGCGCGAATGTTGCTGGCGTCCACGTTGCCCGAGCACTCGGTCTTGGCGCGGCCATCGATAAGCTCAATCGCGGCAGCCATGTCGTCGTGGGTCATGTTGTCGAACATGATGATGTCGGCGCCGGCTTCCACGGCCTCGCGCACCATGTCCAGGTTCTCGCACTCGATCTCGACCGTCGTGGTAAACGATGCATGGGCGCGCGCCATCTCGATCGCACGCATCACGCCGCCGGCGGCGTCGATGTGGTTGTCCTTGAGCATGACGGCCGTCGACAGGTTGTAACGGTGGTTGCTGCCGCCGCCGATCTCGACCGCGGCCTTCTCGAAGACGCGCATGCCCGGCGTGGTCTTGCGCGTGTCGACGAGCACGGTCTTGGTTCCCTCGAGCGCCGCGGCCATGCTGTGCGTGTAGGTAGCGATGCCGCTCATGCGCTGCAGGTAGTTGAGCGCCACGCGCTCACCCGAAAGCAGCACGCGCGCATCGCCCCGCACCTGACCCACATGGTCGCCGGCGTGCACCTCCTCGCCATCGGCAACGTCGAGCAGCACCGAGCTCTGCGAATCCAGCAGCTCAAAGGTACGGGCAAACACATCCAAGCCGGCGATGATGCCGTCGGCCTTGGCGATAAGCTCCACCGTGGCGGGACGCGCCGTGGGGCACACGCTCGCCGTGCTCACGTCCTCAAACGTAATGTCCTCGCGCAGAGCCTGTAAAATCAGATCATCGACGACGAGCTTCATGGTAATGGGATTCATGGTCTACTCCTCTGCGGCCTGCGTGCCGGCGGCACGGGCCAAATCATCGATTGCAAGGGTATCGGAACTCAGGGCGCGATGGCGTCCATCGAGCGCGGGCTCGCCCGCCTGCTCCACGGCCAGCGACTCGCCGGTGCGCATGTACCACGCGGCGCGACGACCCCAGACCAGCGCCTCGAGCAGACTATTTGATGCAAGGCGATTCTTGCCGTGAACGCCGTTGCAAGCCGTCTCGCCCGCAGCGTAGAGCTCGGGCATCGAAGTGCGGCCGTCCTTATCGACCCATACGCCGCCCATAAAGTAGTGCTGCGTGGGCGTAACGGGGATGGGCTCGTCCAAGATGTCGCGACCGTCCTCAAGGCAGCGCGCGCGAATGTTGGCAAAGTGCCCAGTCACCACGTCGCGCTCGACGGGGGCAAAGCTCAGCCACTCGTGCTCGGTGCCGTCCTGCTTCATCTGCTCGCGGATGGCGGCAGCGACAACGTCGCGCGGCTGCAACTCGTCGGTAAAACGCTCGCCGGCGGCATTGAGCAGAATCGCGCCCTCACCGCGGCAGCTCTCGCTGATCAGGAACGTACGGCCTGGCTGCGGCGAGAACAGGCCCGTGGGATGGATCTGCACGTAGTCCAGGTGCTCCATCTTAATGCCGTGCTCCTGCGCGATGTAGCAGGCGTCGCCCGTGAGCTGCGGGTAGTTGGTCGAATGGTCGTATACGCCACCGATGCCGCCCGTCGCCCACAGCGTATGGCGGGCATGGATCTTAAACGGCTTACCGACATGCACGCCCTCAGCGGCATTTGCCAGCTCGTCGGCGGGGCGAGCTGAATCGTCCTCGTCCACGGCAACAGCGACGACACCAGTGCACACCGTGGCCCCATCGCGCTCTGCCGTCAGGATGTCGGTCATGGCAACGTGTTCGAGAATCTGCACGTTATCCAGCTTGCGGACGGCCTGAAGCAGCTTGGTCGTAATCTCCTTGCCCGTAATGTCGGCATGGAAGGCAATGCGCGGACGGCTGTGCGCGCCCTCGCGGGTAAAGTCGAGGCCGCCATCGGCCTTGCGCTCAAAATCCACGCCCATCGCTAGCAGGTCGTTGATGACCGAGCGGCTCGAGCGGATCATGATGTCGACGCTCTCGCGGCGGTTCTCGTAATGGCCGGCGTGCATGGTGTCCTCAAAGAAGGCATCGTAGTCCGAGCCCTCGGGCAGCACGCAGATGCCGCCCTGCGCGAGCATCGAATCGCACTCGTCGACCGCGCCCTTGGAGAGCATGATCACGCGCGTGCTCGTCGGCAGGTTGAGCGCCGCGTACAGGCCCGCTACGCCGCAGCCGGCAATGACGACGTCGCACTCCATATCGGGGTATTGCTTGGTTTCCACAGGAATCCTCTCCCTTGAATGTGACATAAGAAACCGTCCCTCATGCCACATTGTTCTAGCGTGCTGCGTACTCGAGCATGCGGTCGAGCGTAAGTTTGGCCTGGTCGGCAGCCTCGTCCGACACGCCGATCTGCACCTCGCCCTCACCCGTCTCCAGGCAGCGCACGAGCTTTTCGAGCGTGATGAGATCCATGTTGACGCAGGTGGGCTGCACCGCGGGGAAGTAGAACTTCTTACCGGTGCCCTGGCAGCGGCGCTCGAGCTCGTAGAGCACACCGCGGACCGTCACGATAATGAACTCGCTCGCGTCGGACTCCTCGGCATACTTGATGATGCCGGCGGTGGAGCCGATGTAGTCGGCCTCAGCCAGGACGTCAGCCTTGCACTCAGGATGCGCCAGCACGAGCGCGTCGGGGTGGGCCTCCGTCGCGTCAACGATCTGCTCGACGGTGATGATGTGATGGCGCGGGCAGTAGCCGTTGTTGAGGATGACGTGCTTTTGGGGCACCTGCTCGGCTACGAAGCGGCCCAGGTTCTGGTCGGGAATGAACAAGATGTGCTGCTGCGGCAGCTCGGAGACGATCTTGACGGCGTTTGAGCTGGTAACGCACACGTCACTCCAGCTCTTGATCTCGACCGTGGAGTTGACGTAGCAGACCACGGCCAGGTCGTCGCCGTACTCGGCGCGCGCCGCATCGACCGTCTCGCGCTTGACCATGTGCGCCATGGGACAGTCCGCGCCCGGCTCGGGCAGCAGCACGGTCTTGGTGGGATTGAGCAGCTTGGCGCTCTCGCCCATAAACTCCACGCCGCACAGCACGATGGTCTGCTGCGGCAGGCTCTTGGCAAGCTTTGCCAGGTAGAAGCTGTCGCCGACGTAATCGGCCACAGCCTGAACCTCGGGCGCCACGTAATAGTGCGCCAGGATCACCGCGTCGCGTTGGGTTTTAAGTTGCTGAATGGCCTCGACGAGCTCTGCGGGCACCAGTGCCGCGCGCTCCGTTGCCGTCGTTGCCGATGCTAGGCCGGCCGCGATATCGCGTGCAAGCTCCGACGCATCCATGTTCGCGCTCTGTGCCATCAAGGCCCCTCTCTTTTGGCGAATCTTGGGGCTTTAGTATGACACCTAGGTTTACAGCTGACAAGACAGCTGTAAACCTAGGTGTAAAGTTGAAATAAAGATTCAATCATGCGGCAGGTCCATTTTCGAACTGGCAAGCTGAGGACAGCCGAAAATGGACCCGCCCCATGATTCGGGCAGCCCGTTTTGTCCTGGACCAAGGGGCAGTGGTCAAAAAGGGCCAAATATGAGTACTGTCACCAAATTAGTAGCATCGATTTTCCGGTCCAGAGCAGCAAAATCGCCTTGTTTGGAGCCCGATCGCGACTCTGAAGAACGAAAATCGATGCACTTTTGGCCTCTGGCACCGATTTTTGAGGCCATTTGGCTGCCACCAAACTGGTAACAGTACTCATATTTGGCCCTTTTTGACCACCGGGTTTCCGGCAGGCCCCAAAAGCGGGCCCGAATCGCTCGATCCGGGCCCGCTGGGGGGGAGCGAGCACAATCGAGGGGTAAGAAGCAAGAGAG
>NZ_QSUU01000007.1:26109-145313 GCF_003439125.1 Collinsella sp. OM04-5
AGGGCCATCGCCTAGAATCGTCAGCGCCTAGATATTCAACGAGAGGAAAGACAATGGTCCGCAGCGACATGCTACCCCAGCCGGACCGGGGGCTCGGCCTCGACCGGCCCCAGACCGAGGCATTTCACCGACGAGTTCAAGAGGAAGATAGTCGATCTCCACAACGCCGGAAAGCCCAGGCGCGAGGCCATGGACGAGTGCGACCTCGACAAGAGCACCGTGGAGAGGCGGGTCAAGTCGATAAACGAGACCGGCTCGCCGCGCGCCGCCGACAACCGCACGCCCGAGTAGAACCGGATCCTGGAGCCCGAGCGCGAGAACCGCAGGCTCCGGATGGAGGTCAACGTCTTAAGACGAGCGGCGCCAGCATACGCTCGGAAGTCAGGGCCATGGCGGCCAACGGGGGGCCGCTGCCCCATATCGGCGCAGCGCTGGCATCGAGGCCTTCTGACCTGTGTCAAGATTTCGGACACGCATGCTCGAGAAATCAAGCGGCCATAGGCATGGCCTCGAGCTTGGGCTCGGTTCTCTCGAAGAAGGCCGCCATGGCCTCGGCCGGCACCTTGTAGCCGATCGTCGAGCGGGGCCTTCGGCGGTTGTAGTACGCCTCGATGAACTCGACCACCGCGTGCTTGGCGGAATCCCTGGTCGGGAAGCTGCGCCTGTAGTACATCTCGTTCTTCAGCGTGGCGAGGAACGACTCGGCCACCGCGTTGTCGTGGCAGTTGCCGGCGCGGCTGCAGGACAGCCGCACGTCGTTGTCGCGCGCCCATTCGGCCAGAAGCCTGCTGGTGTACTGGGCGCCGCGGTCGGCGTGGAATATCGCGTTGCCGGCCACGTAGCCGCGCGATTTGGCCGACGCCAGCGCCGAAACCACGATGTCGGCGGTCATGCGCTCGGAGAGCGACCAGCCCACCACCATGCGGGTGTTGAGGTCGATGACCGTCGACAGGTACAGCCATCCCTCGCCGGTGCGCAGGTAGGTGATGTCGCCCACGAGCTTGCAGGTTGGAACGGGACTGGTGAAGTCGCGGCGCACCAGGTCGGGCCGGGGCCTGGCCTTCGGGTCGGGGATGGTGGTGCGCTTCCTGGCGTTGGGCGTGCAGCCGCGTATTCCCAGCTCGCGCATCAGCTTGCGCACCCTGTACAGGGTCAATCCGGAGAACTCGCCGGGCAGGAAGCATTTCACGAACCGGAAGCCGAACCTGCGGTCCGACTCCAGCCACACGCGCCGGACCGCCTCGCGCTCGGCCGACCAGTCTTCTCGCGGGCAGCCGTTGGAGAGCCACGAGTAGAAGCCCGATCGGCTCACGCCGAGCACGCGGGCCATCATTTTCACCGGGAATTCGGCCTTCTCCGCCAACATCATCCGGTAGCATGCGGCTACGCCTGGCTTTTGGCGAAGAAGGCCGCGGCTTTTTTTCAAGAAGGCGTTCTCCATCTCGAGCTCGCGTATGCGCCTTTTCGCCTCGCGAAGCTCGCGGTCCTCGGCCTTGGGGTCGGGCCCGCCGGCAAGCTCGCGCCGGCGGCTCTGCACCCACTTGTTCACGGTCTTGGAATTCAGGCCCAGTTCTGCGCAGCATTCCGTTATCGGCCTGCCCGTCGAGATGATGTAGTCGGCGGTCTCGCGCCTGAACTCGTCGGTGTACTTGGCGGCTGGGTTGGACATAGCATACCGTCCTCTCGGTCGTCGATGAATGCATTCTAAAGGATTGGGCCTCTAGCATGCGTGTCCGAAAAGACGATACAGGTCAGACAACCCAATCAGACGTCGTCTCGAGCACGTCCTCTGCACGGTCGAGCGTGCTTCTGGCCTTGGCACCCTGTTTGAACCACGAGCGCAGGTCCTCGAGCGTGCTGCCCGCTGCGTACACCTTGATTTTGCGACCGCCTTTCGTGGTCACCGTGCAACGGTCGCCGCTCTCGCTATCCTCGTGCGCCGTGACCTTCTTGAGATAATCGCGGCGGAACGCCACGACGCGGGCGTTGCTGATCTCGATGAACCAATCGTCGTCGACAAGCGAGGTGCCCGTGGCACCTCGGCTCGCCATCTCCTCGGCGAAGGAGAAACCGAGTTCGCGCTCCTGTCTGCCGATCTCGTAGATACCACGGGCGGGCATGCTGAGCATGAGCAGAGGCAGGAGTCCCCCTATGAACAGGAAGAGGCATGGGACGAGCAGGAGCAGACGAGCACCGGCGTCGGTGAAAACAGCCATGAAGGCGATCACGAGCGAGAAGACGAGCGCCATACCGTTGAAAACAATCGTCAACGGCTTGATGGCAGACCAACACAGACCCGCCTTGGTCATCGGGCCGTCAACAGCGTCCGAGACCTCGATGCCCTCTTCCTCCAGACGGGCGAGGAGGTTGAGCGAGCACACCCCCTCGAGGCTTATCGAGCAGAACTTCCGGTCGCCCTCGAACAGGTCGATCCTCATCATCTGCGTGTGAAGCGTTGCACGGGTGATGTTGCCAAACGTCGTCTCCTTGCGGATGCCGAAGGCGTTACGCGAGAGAATTCGCTCACCGTCCACGTCGATGCGCGGGATGCTCAGCAGGGCCCAGATGGCCATGCCCGCGAGCGCCATGGCGTGACCGAACCACACAAGTTCGTGGTCCCACTCGCCCAACGAGACGCCCTGCCAGACGTAGACACCCAGCATGAGCAGTTCGAACGCGACGGCGCAGCAGGCGATGATCGTGCGAATGGCAGCGGGCATGCGCACCGTGAAGCGATCGAGGCTGTCCGTCGCCTCACTGCGCTCGCGCGCGCCGCGACGGGCGACCCATGCAGTGAGCGGACCGACGATGAACACCACCATCGCCACGCGCAGGAACGATTCGAGTATGTCGCCCATATTAACCACCATCCCAATAGAAAACGTGAATTTGGGAGACTATAGCAGAGCGAAGCGATCTGCACGGCATCGTCCGGGTGTTTTCGGCATACGGTGGAAGCTGGTGGGGGTCGGCGCCGTAACCGGATGCGCATTTGGCCTCGCCAATGCCGTCGGCGGAGAGCTTTTCGCCCGCCAGGTATATCCGCTCGTCGTGCATCTGCCGCTCATCATCTATTTGTGCGCGCGCTACCGCCTGAGCCCGCTGCTTGCCGTGCTCGGCATTACGAGTGCCTATCTGAGCTGCCAGTTCAGCAATTGGATGGGCATCGCCGCATTTGCCGCAACCGATTCTCAGATCGCGTACTATCTGGCGCGCATCGCGACCACACTCGCCGTCTTTGCCGTCCTGCTGCATTGGGCCGGCGACATCGGTCCGCGCTTGGCGATTAAAAGCACCACCGAGCTGGGCATCCTTTTAATCCTGCCGCTCGTCTATTACGTCTTTGACTATGCCACCAACGTCTACACCACGCTGTTCCACTCGGGCTCGGTGGTGACGGTTGAGTTTTTGGCATTTGCGCTCTGTGCCTTCTATCTTATGTTTCTTGCCGTTTATCTGCGCGAATACGAAGAAAAGGAAACCGCCGAGCGAGAGCGCTGGATGCTCGAAACCCGCGACAGCGCCGCCATCAAAGAGCTCGAGGCTTGGCGTCAATCTGGGCGCGAGCTGTCGATTCTGCGCCACGACATGCGCCACTTCCTACGCGGCCTGGCCGCTTTAATTGAGGAGGGCCACACCGACGAGGCGCTCGATCGCATCGACGAACTCTGCGAAGCCGGCGACCGCACCGCCGTACGCCGCTTCTGCGCCAACGAGACCGTAAACATCGCGCTTTCGTCATTTAACTCGGATATCAATAGAAACGGCATTACCGCCAACCTGCGCGCCGCCGTACCCGAAACCATCCACGTAGGTGACGCCGACCTGTTTAGCGTGCTCTCAAATGCCTTGGAAAACGCTATCACCGCCGCAAGCGCCGCACCCCAAGGAAAGCGATTCGTCGACTTTGACCTGCGATTAGAGGACGGCCAGCTGCTGCTGTTAGTTTCCAACACGTTTGACCGCGCGCCGCGCATGGTCGACGGCATGCCCGTGACCCGGCATGCGGGCCACGGCTTTGGCACCAGGAGCATCAAACTTGCCGTGGAGCGCATGAACGGCAACTGCCAGTTCCGCATTAACGGCGATCGGTTTGAGCTGCGCGCTGTGATGTAGGGGCTGCCGCCAGCCTCGCTACAGCGGAGCGGCTGCCGGGGTCAGCTGCTTGATGTATGCCCACATGCGCTGCTTGGCGGCTTTGTCAGTGAGCGCCGCCTCAAAACCGTCGAGCGCGAGCACGCGGCGACCCTGCACATGGGCGACCAAGCCGGGCTTGAGCATGGCGGTGTCGAAGTCATCGATCGCCACGAGCATATCGGCGTAGGTCTCGCGCATGGTATCGGCCGCGCGATCGTCCAGCAGCAAGACCGCCTCGGGGTCCAAGGCCTCGAGCGCCTCGCGGAACAGCTCGCACGGTAGGCCCTCGCCTGTCGCGACCGCCCCGTCACCCACGCCGGCGACGCTTGCCAGCACGCAAAAATCCTCTGGCGCGTAGCCGATGGCGCCGAGCGCTTTGCGCAGCGCAGCACCGTCCGGACCGGCAGCCAGCTCGCCGCCCGCACGCTCGGCATCGTCTAAATCACCTTTTACCAGCACAATCGGCGAGCACGCATTTCCTGCGATACGCACGCCGCGGTCCGCGAGCGATGCGAGCTCCTGCTCGGTCGCCTGGGCGATGGCTTCTTTTTTCTGGCTTTGTGACGTGGGCATGCGCTCTCCAATCGTTTGCGTGCCCACCATTATATAAAAGAGCCGCCTGCGAGTGGTTGCATTACGGGCCGTTGGGTATAAGCACGGTCGTACTGAGTTTTACGCGGCCGAGCCGCGTCGCACTATGGAGGTCACCATGGCTGACATTAAGCAGATTACCCCCGAGAACTTCGATTCCGTCGTTAACGGCAGCCTTCCCGTGCTGATTGATTTTTGGGCACCGTGGTGCGGTCCCTGCCGCTCGCTCTCGCCCATTGTTGACGAAGTGGCCGACGAGCTGGCCGGCAAACTCGCCGTCGCCAAATGCAACGTCGACGACAATCAGGACCTGGCCATGAAGTTTGGCGTTATGAGCATCCCCACGCTGGTTGTCTTTAAGAACGGCGAGGAAATCGACCGCTCCGTTGGCGCGCTGCCCAAGGCCAGGCTGCAGGCGCTGCTTGAGAAGCACCTGTAATACGCCGGTCATGTGCTGCCGTCCATGAGCGGTTTTGCGCCGCTCACCGGAGAGCCGGGTGCTGCGCCCGCGACCACGGATAGTATGGTAATCACAAACAGCCCCCAGTGAACGGGTGCGGGTCAGACGGACTCGCACCCGTTTTCTTATGCGGCGATGCGCAAAGCGGGCGTAGTAGAATCTGAACCACTGAATAGACCCGTACAAAAGGAGATTTCCCATGCATGACGTCGGAATGAACATGAGCCAGCTTGCCATGAGCGTCAAGCAGGTCGACGACACGATCGAGCTCGCCCACGAGTGGAGCCATCAGCTGCTGCATGCAACCGAGAACTTTGATATGGAGCGCATTGGTGCCAAGCTCGAGGCCGCCATGGCGGCGCTCCACGAGGCGCACGACGCACTCGAGGGCTACGAGGAGGCCATCGAGGCCGACCACAACTCCGTTGGCTCCGTAAAGTTGGTGTAGCGTGGCCGAGCACGAGCACACCTGCGGGCACGAGCATTCGCACGGGCCGACCGGCGACGCGGGCTGCCGTTGCAGCGGCTCCGCCTCAGAGCTGGTCCGTTTTTCGGTCACCGCGCCCGACGACCTGCTGCGCCGCTTTGACGAGCAGATCGCACGCCGCGGTGACGTGGCCAACCGCTCCGAGGCCGTGCGCGACCTGATTCGCGCCTCGATTGCCAAGGAGCAGATGCGAACGCCCGACGAGCAGGTCATCGGGTCGCTCACCATGATTTACGACCATCACACCGGCGACCTGACGCGCCGCCTGGACGAGGTGCAACACGACTACACCGACGAGATCGTATCGACCATGCACGTGCATCTGGATCACCACAACTGTTTGGAGATTCTGGCACTTAAGGGTCGCGGCGAGCGTGTCTACGAGCTGGCTGACCGTCTGCTGGGCCTGCGCGGCGTTAAACACGGCGAGCTCACCTGCGCCGCCACCGAGCAGAGCCTGGGGCTGTAACAGCACACATTTCAACGAAGGAGGGTCGCATGCGACATGCGCATATCCATGTAACGGGCATTGTGCAGGGTGTCGGCATGCGACCGTTTGTGTATCGCGAGGCCATGGCGCACGGCATTTGCGGCTGGGTGCTTAACGCGGGCGATGGCGTGCATATCGAGGCGCACGCTCCTGGCGAAGCACTCGACGAATTTGTCACCGCGCTTTCGGAGCATACGCCTGCGGCGTCTCGTGTGGAGCATGTCGAGGTTGTGGACCTAGCACCCGGCGACTGGGACGCCGCTAACGAGCAGGGCTTTCGCATTGTGGCGTCGCAGGATCAAACCGCCCACACGACGCTCATCTCGCCCGACATCGCCACGTGCGACGACTGCCTGCGCGAGCTATTCGACCCCGCCGACCGACGCTTTCACTACCCCTTTATCAACTGCACCAACTGTGGACCGCGCTTTACCATCATCCGCTCGCTGCCCTATGACCGAGCGGCTACCTCGATGGATCGCTTTCCCATGTGCCCCACCTGCGCCTCAGAGTATGCCGACCCGCTCGATCGGCGGTTTCACGCGCAGCCCGATGCCTGCTTTGATTGCGGACCGCATATTACGTGGCGCGAGGCCGATCGCGGCGCGGAGCCGACGGCGGTCGACGCGACACCAGCCGTCGGCTCCACGCGCGAGGCCAGCGATGCCATCATCGAACGCTGCGTCGAGCTGCTGGCTGGCGGCGGCATCGTCGCCATCAAGGGTCTGGGCGGATTCCACCTGGCCTGCGATGCCGCCAACGAACAGGCGGTGTGCGAGTTGCGCCGTCGCAAGCGTCGCAGCAATAAGCCGCTCGCCGTTATGGTGTGCGGCCTTGCCGACGCCGAGCGCCTGTGTCATATCGATGGCATTGAGCGCAACCTGCTGGCCGGCAGTGTTCGTCCCATTGTGCTGCTGCGTCGCCGCGCAGCCGGCAACGACGCCCACAGCTCCCCCAACGCCCTCGAACTCGCGCCATCCGTCGCGCACGACTTGCCCGAGCTTGGCGTCATGCTCCCCTACACCCCGCTTCAACATTTGCTGCTCGCCGCAGCCGCGGCGCACGGCATGAGCGCAATCGTCATGACCAGCGGAAACCTGAGCGAAGAGCCCATCGAGACCGACGATGCCCTTGCATGGGAGCACCTTGTTGCCGCCGGCATCGCCGATGCGCTGCTCGGTAACGACCGCGCGATTCTGTCGCGCTACGACGACTCCGTGGTACGCGTAGTCGACGGGGTCGTCATGCCCGTGCGCCGCGCACGCGGATATGCGCCGCAGCCGCTGTCGTTGCCGGCGCTCGACAACGCCACGCCCTGTGTGCTCGCCTGCGGGCCGCAGCAAAAAGCCACGATCGCACTCACGCGCGAGGACGCCGACGGCCATGCGGCCTGTTTTGTGTCGCAGCATATCGGCGATGTCGAAAACGGCGCGACTTTCGATGCTTGGAGCGCCGCACGCACGCGTCTGGAAAGCCTCTTTGACCTGGCGCCTGCCGCCTTGGCATGCGACATGCATCCCAGTTATCTGTCGAGCCAATGGGCGCGCGAGCAGGCACGGGAGCACAATCTGCCGCTTATCGAAGTCCAGCACCATCATGCGCACATCGCGAGCGTCATGGCAGAGGCGATTGCTGCAGGCCGGCTTGCGCCCGATGCACGCGTCCTCGGCATCGCCTTCGACGGCACGGGTGCCGGCACCGACGGCACCATATGGGGCGGTGAGTTTCTTGTCGCCCGTCTCGCCGATTTTGAGCGCGTCGCGCATCTGCGCACCTGGGCGCTTCCCGGTGGCGCCGCATCCGTACACGATGCCCGCCGCAACGCCTTTGCCCTGCTCAGCGAGCTCGATCTGCTCGAGCACCCGGGAGCCGTGGGGCTCTTGAACAGCCTTGACGAGCAAACGCGCAGCATAACGGCAACGATGATCGAGCGCGGCATCAACAGTCCGCGCACCAGCAGTATGGGTCGCCTGTTTGATGCCGCAGCCGCGATTTTGGGCATTTGCGGCCAGGCAACCTACGAGGGCGAACCCGCCATCGAGCTCGAAGCCGCCGCTTGGCGTGCACTGGACGGCAAAATCGCCCGTTTTCCCGACGACAACGTCGGCTATTCCACATCTGGCCCATCGTGGTTGGACGGCCCCGATGTGCTGGACCAGAAAGCACTCTTTGAGGCACTTTTGGAGGGAATTGAAGCCGGAGCGCCCGCCGACAGGCTCGCACTCGACTTCCATGTCGCCGTCGCGCGCTCCTCGGCGCGCATCGCCACCGAAATCTGCGCGCGCGAGGGCATTGGCACCGTCGCGCTCTCGGGCGGCGTGTTCATGAACCGACTTCTGCTCCAGCTCCTCACCCGCGAGCTCAAATACGCGGGCCTTGCTGTCTTGGTCCCCCACACCGTACCCGTCAATGACGGCTGCATCGCCTACGGTCAGGCGGCGGTCGCAAGCGCTCGTCTTGCGCAGATTGCATCGCAGTAGCTCGCCCTCACACGCCGCTGTGCCCAGCCGTCTCACAGGCGTAACGCGTTTGCCCGCAAACCCCGCGAGCGCTACCATCAACTGATGGATTATTGAGCGCCTATCCAGCGCAAAGCGTCTAAAAGGGGAACAATATGTGCCTTGCCGTTCCCGGTAAAGTAGTCAAACGCGACGACGACCTCAAGGCCACCGTCGACATGATGGGCATCGAGCGCCCCGTGTCGCTACGACTCGTGCCGACGGCGCAGGTTGGCGACTATATTCTCGTACACGCCGGCTTTGGCATCCAGATCGTCGACGAGCAGGAAGCGCAGGAGACGCTCGACCTGGTCAACACCATGACCGAACTGGCAGAAGAAGACCAACTGGTCAGCAACCCGGCCGAGGCATACTAGTGGCGGCCGGACAGCCGGCGCGCTCCGGTATCGACTTTTCGGCATTTCGCGATTCCAAGCTGGCCCGCGAGCTCATCGAACGCATCCATGAACTCGTCGGCGACCGCACCATCAACCTTATGGAAGTCTGCGGCACGCACACCGTGAGTATCGGCCGCTATGGCTTTCGCTCCATTATGCCGGCCGGGCTCAAGCTGCTGAGCGGACCGGGCTGCCCCGTCTGCGTTACCGCCAACCGCGACATCGACCACGCAATCGCGCTCGCCAACATAGACGGCGCCATCATCACCACCTTTGGCGACATGATGCGCGTGCCCGGATCGTCTACCTCGCTCGCTGCGCAAAAGGCGGCAGGGCGCGACATCCGCATCGTCTACTCCCCGCTCGACGCGCTCGACATCGCCGAGCAAAACCCCGATCGTCCGGTCATTTTTATGGGCGTGGGCTTTGAGACTACGACGCCCACCATCGCCGCCGCCATCTTGGAGGCCGAGGCGCGCGGGCTTTTGAACTTTTCGGTCTATTGCGCCCACAAGACCACGCCGCCGGCGTTGCGTGCCATCGCCAACGATCCCGAGACCACCATCGACGGCTTTATCCTGCCGGGCCACGTCGCCACCATCACGGGCTTAGCCCCCTTTGGCTTTTTGGTCGACGAGTTTAAGACCCCAGGCGTGGTCACGGGATTTGAACCGGTCGATATCCTGCAGGGCATCTGCATGCTGGTCCAGATGGTTGTCGAGGGCAGGCCCGCGATCGACAACGCCTACCGCCGCGGCGTCAACGCAGACGGCAACCCCGTGGCGCGCCAGCTGGTCGAGCAGGTGTTTGAGCCGTGCGACACCACGTGGCGCGGGCTGGGGCCGATTGCCAACTCGGGCCTTTCCATCCGCCCCGAGTTCTCACACTTTGACGCCCGCGTTCGCTTTGACGTGCCCGTTGAGGCGACGGTCGAGCCGCGTGGGTGCCGCTGCGGCGACGTGCTGCGCGGGGCCATTACGCCGAGCAGCTGCCCGCTCTTTGGCCGCACCTGCACGCCCGAGCACCCCGTCGGCCCGTGCATGGTGAGCTCCGAGGGCAGCTGCGCGGCGTACTACCGCTACCGTAACTAGCCCGAACGCCCCCGCGCACTGACACCTCCCACGATTGGAGTTTTCGATATGTCCCATAGCGTTACCGATAGCACCGTCCTGTTGGGCCACGGCTCTGGCGGTCAGATGATGAAACGCATCATCGATGAGGTCTTTTTGGATGCCTTTGGGTCGCCCGAGCTGCTCGAGGGCAACGACGCCGGCGTCGCTGCGCTGCCCGCGAGCGGGCGCATCGCCATGTCGACCGACAGCTTTGTGGTAACGCCGCAGTTCTTCCCCGGCGGCAATATCGGCCGCCTCGCCGTATGCGGAACCGTCAACGACGTCGCGACCTCGGGCGCTAACGTGCGCTACCTCTCATGCGGCTTTATCCTCGAAGAGGGCTATCCCATGGACAAGCTGCGCCAGATTGTGCAGACCATGGCCGAAACGGCACATGAGGCAGGTGTGAAGATTATCACCGGCGACACCAAGGTGGTTGAGCGCGGCGGTGCCGACGGCGTCTACATCAATACCGCCGGCGTGGGCGAAGTGCCTGCGGGCGTAGCGCTCAGCGGTGCAAACTGTCGGCCCGGCGACGTCATCTTGGTGTCGGGTACGCTAGGCGACCACGGCATCGCCATCATGAGCCAGCGCGAGGGCTTGGCATTTTCGAGCGACATCGAAAGCGACGCCGCGCCGCTCAATCATCTGATTGCCGACGTTCTGGCCGCCGCCCCCGACACCCGCTGCTTCCGCGACCCCACGCGCGGCGGCCTGGCATCCACGCTCAACGAGTTTTCCCAGGCCAGCGGCGTTGCCATGGAGATCGACGAGGATGCCGTGCCCGTGCGCCCCGACGTACAGGCGGCATGTGAGATGCTCGGTTACGACGTTCTGCAGGTGGCAAACGAGGGCAAGATGGTTGCCGTGGTGCCGGCCGAGCAGGCCGATGCCGCGCTGGCCGCCATGCGCGCCGCGCGCTACGGCGAAAACGCCGCCATCATCGGCCGCGTGCTGCCACTTGCCGAGGGCGCCCGTCCCGCCGTGCGCGTGCGCACCGGCTGGGGCTCGACCCGCATCCTCGACATGCTCGTGGGAGAGCAGCTGCCGAGAATTTGCTAACGACGGCATCCGTGCGCCACCGCGCTTTGAACAATGCGCTTTTGATCGCTCAGCACAAGAGACCCCCACGACCGAGTTGAATCGGTCGCGGGGGTCCTTGCATTTGCGAGCTTTGCCGTTATCTACACTCGGAACTTTGGATACGTCAGCAGTACGAGCGAGACGCTCACGCCCAGCTGTATGAGAATCTGGCGAACGTCGCCGACGCCTCCAAGCGCCATGATAGGCAGCAAGGTAACGAGCATCGACGTGGCTTTTGCCCGCCTACTCCCCGCAGCCGCTCTCGATTAGCGCCACGAGGGCATCGACGGCGGCCGCCTCGTCGGCGCCGTCGGCTGCAATCTCAATCTCGCAACCACAGGCCATTCCCAGGCTCATAACCATCAGGATCGACTTGGCGTCTTTGGCGTCTCCGCCCACCTTACCAACGGTGATCGAGCTCTCGTACTTGCTCGCCTCCTGCACAAACAGCGATGCAGGGCGCGCGTGGATGCCGCTCGGATTCTTGACGACCGTCGTCTTGGAAACCATCTCTACTCCTTACTCCACCACGATGTTATCGGTTGCGGTGTCGGCGCCGTTGCTGGCGATGAGTTTCTTGTAGTAGAAATAGGACTTCTTTCGCCCCAGCGCCATGCTTCCATTGCCAAAATCGTCAACATCGACCGAAACAAAGCCGTATCGTTTGCTTACCTCGGAAGTTCCGGAACTTACCAGATCAATCGGACCCCACCACGCATAACCAAATACATCCACACCATCCTTAATTGCTTCAGCGAGCTGCTCGACATGGCGCTTCATATAGTCGATACGATAGTCGTCCTCGACATATCCATTCTCGTCGAGCTCATCTATGGCTCCAAGACCGTTCTCAGAGATAAAAATAGGCAAATGGTAACGATCGTAAATATGATTAAGAGTGATACGGAAACCAATGGGGTCGATAGGCCATCCCCATTCCGACGCCTCAAGATAGGGATTTTTAATTGCCGTAACCAAAGAGCCCGAGGGCTTGGGGACCGGCTCACCCTTATAGCGCATGATGTAGGTCATGTAGTAACTGATCGTTACGAAATCGACAGTACCCGACTTGAGCACCCCAGCATCACCCGGCTGCATATCAATATGAATATCGTTCTCATCAAAGAAACGATCCATGTAATACGGGTATTCGCCTTTAGCCTGGACGTCACTGTAGAACCAGTTGAAGTGGTCTTCGAACAGAACCTGGAGCTGATCTTCGGGCTTGGGGGTCTCAGCATAGTTCTCGAGTCGGCAGAGCATGTTTCCGATCTTTGCATCCGGATCAATTTCGTGGCACTTCATAACGGCCTTGGCGCTCGCAACAAATTGATTATGGGAAACCTGATACTTAAGCTCCCAATTGTCGCGATACGGATTCTCCGGAGTCTTAGAATCCTCTTCGCTCATAATGACGCCACTGCAGGTGAAAGGATTGGTAAGAACATTGTTGATTTCGTTGAACGTAAGCCAGTATTTAACTTTCCCCTTGTAACGCCTAAAGCAAGTCTCCGCATAACGCTCAAATGCTTCGACAGTGTGGCGGCTTTTGAAACCACCGTATGCTTCGGCAAGATGAAGCGGGGTATCGAAGTGGCACAGCGTCACCATTGGCTCCATACCGAGCTTGTGGCATTCATCAAACACGCGGTCATAAAAAGCCAAACCGACCTCGTTTGGCTGAGCATCGTCACCGTTGGGGAAAATGCGGCTCCAGCTGATCGACATGCGGAAAACCTTAAATCCCATACCCGCAATCTCGGCCAGTTGCTCCTTATAGCGATGATAAAAATCGATTCCCCGACGCTTGGGAAGATTGTATTGCTCGGGATGTAGCTTCATTTGCTCCAACATCTCGGCGGTAACGGAATTATGCGGGAGAGGCTGACCTTCATATCCACGATTCGCCTCGCGAGAAATAAACGGAGCGAAATCAGAGGTTGCAAGCCCGCGACCCCCCTCATCAAACGCACCCTCAATCTGATTTGCAGCCGTTGCTCCTCCCCAGAGGAAGCCATCAGGAAATGCGCTCTGCTTCTTAACAGTATCCATAAATCTAGTTCCTTAAAGATGGAGTTCTTAAAAATAGAGGGAGACCTTTGTCGCAATCTCCCTCGCGTCAACCAATTGGAAGATTCGAATTACTGACCGGCGCGGATAGCCAGTGCGCGCACAATCGGCATCATCTTTTTAACCATATGAAGTTCAGCACTAATGGTCATGAGAGTGTCCTGAGCATGCGTAAAAAGCAACGAGTACTCGACTTCCTCACCTGCCGCTTGGGCTTGAATCGTGGCAGTCTGCACTTTATGCGCGGTCAGAATCTTTGCATCCGCTTGGGCAAGGTGCTCCTCTGCCGCATCAAAATCAAACTCCGCCAAGCTATCCAACGCCTGGTCAATACAAGTCCTACCGTCACCAGTATTTAAAATGACTTCCATAGCCACAGCGCTGATGTCAATTGCGTCACTCATCGTTCGCTCCCGTCGTTGTAGAATCTGCAGCTGCCAGCACAACTTTTTCGGATGGACCATTCTCAGAAGCAGTCTCGGAAATGTTTGCAGCCTTCCTTGCCTCACGAGCGACACGTTTTGCCGCCTTCTTCGCAGCGCGCTCAGCCTCGCTTTTCTGCTCGTCCTCTGCGGCATGTTTGTCGAAAACCTTAAAGAAGGGATACCAAATGATTGCCGCAAGAATCAGGTTCACCACGACAAGCACCACGTTGCGAAAATCTCCGTTGGAAAGGAAGTAAGCCGAAACCGCGTTGGGAAGGAAGTTCATCGCAAACATCTGGGTATGGAGACTTGCCCAGTCGAACTGCAGCCACAGATAGGCATTTGCGGGCAGAATGATAGCTTGAAGAATAACCGGGATGAACAGATAGGGATTATTAACGATAGTGGAAAAAACCAGAGGCTCATTGATATTAAAGAGGGACGGCACGAACGTCGCCTTACCGAGCGTGCGGTTCTTTTTGGATTTCGAGAACAGCATCATAAACGCCAGAGGCAAAGTGTTGAGCTCTCCGCCAATCATGTAGTAGCGCGAAAGGCCATACGCATTGATGTTGGTCGGCGTAGCCCCCGCGGCAACTGCAGCCATATTCTCAGCCATACCACCCTGGGTGATCGGAAGCGTCACCGAAATAAACGCCCAGCCCGAAACACCAAAGAAGTAGAACACGTCCATCACCAAAGCCATAAACACAACGCCGGGGAGAGACTGGCCAAAACTGGTAACGGGTGAAAGAATCAGCGCAATTACGGTAAAGACATCAATTCGAACAAGAAACGTCAGCAGTAACGCAATTGTAAGGCTCAGCAAAATTGGGATAATGCTGTCGAACCAGCTTTTAACAAAATCAGGGATAACCGATTCTTCACCGAAGAAGCTATGATGCGCTGCGAACTTGTAGATTGCACCGACCGTGATACCCACTGCCATAGCCGCAAACATGCCGCTCGAGCCGAACTTCCACATCTCGAAGGCCATGCCCTCATCGACCGTCTGGGGATTCATGCACAGCATAAAAGCGCCGACGCCGGTAAAGCCAGCGATCAGGGCCCTACCTTTATCGTCCTCCTTGACACAGACGCTGTGAGGAATGATAAAAGCGATGAACATTCCTACGAGACCAAACGAGTAGGTATTAAGCGCTGACAGGTCAGGTAGAGCGGGCACAAAATTACGAACCACATTAAAAAGGCTCGGAATTGCCGAGACCATTGTAAACGGAACGATATACAAAACGGCATTGGCAACGATTCCAAACCAATAGCTCGACGTAAGCTTATTGACAACGGGGACAACGTTCTTTTCGATGCTCCCTTGGACTTTTTCCATCACATTAGACATATCAAGCACACCCTATTCGCCATCAAAATCTATGTCGAGAAGATCGTAGGCATCTTCGAGAATCCCCTCGCCATCAAGCGACGCATAATAATCAGGGTCGATTGACATTACCTTTACACCGTAAGGCTCAAGCATTTTTTGCGTCGCCGGAACCTCGGCGGCAAAATGCGGCCCCAAGAGGAGGGCATCGATCTTATCGGCATAGTCCATAATTTCAGATTTGCTGACCGCATTGATGGTGCAGTCAAGGCCCTTGGACTTTGCGACCCTGCGCATGCCCGCCGCCATAAAGCCGGTCGAGGCACCGATGCCGCAAGCGAGGAGAATACGGACGGTGCCGTTCTCGTCTGCCATGGGGTACTCCTTTCCCAATAAGCGGGCCCAAGGCAGCTCCGATGCCGCCGCAGTCCCCGCCATGTTCTTGAGCGTCCGTGTCGACCCGGCCGCCCTTGACCGTGACCGCACTATACGCGGCAGAGGGTTCTTGCCGCCAACCGTCTTTTTGCCGCATGGCGGCAAGGCGGCAGATTTTCCGCTTGCGCGGCAAGCCGGGCGGTTTTCCGCTTGGGCGGCAAATTGAAAAAGACGCCCCGTCTTTCCCTGAGATACCATGGGGCGGTACACCCTATCTGCCGATCATCTCTGGGAGAAAACCGTGTCGAACGCCAAGCAGAACCGCATCAACCGCATGATCAATGTGCTCGAAAACAGCAGCTCCTGGATATCTTCCTCTATGCTCGCCAGCTTGTTGGGCGCAAGCGAGCGCAGCATCCGCAACTATGTTGCCGAGGTCAACGAGGCCGGTACACGACATATCGAATCATCTAAAGAGGGGTATCGTCTTGCTGCAACAACGTCGGCCGCCGGCAATGCCCCGGCCTCCCTCCTCGGCAACGCCGATATCGTCCCCGCTGGCAGCGATTCGCGGCGCGACTTCACCATCTCGCGCCTTGTGAACGCGCGCGACGGACTCTCCGTCTTCGATGTGTCCGACGAGCTCTTTATCAGCGAAAGCACGTTTCAGAGTTCCGTGATGCCGCAGGCGCGGGCACTCGTGCGACAGTTTGACCTCAATATCGAGACACATGACTACCGCATGACGCTCACGGGGCGTGAGGCCGACAAGCGCAAACTTCTCGGCCACATAGCCACGCACAACTCCTATGGCTACTTCACCTCGACCAAGACGCTCGAGAACATGTTTCCCGGCTTTGATGTGCAAGGAATCCTCTCGAGCCTGGTCGAGATTTGTCAGCGCTCGGACCTGTTTATCAACAACTACGCGTTCTCCAACCTGCTCATGCACCTGCTGGTGATCATTATCAGGCTCACCTCGAACAACGAGCTCAGCGAGGTGGACGGCCCCATCGACGGAGACGGCCTGGTGGCGCAGCTTGGGAAGCGTGAGCAGATTGTGCGCTGCGCCCAGTGCATCGCCGCCTACTTTGAGAAGGAGTTTGGCTGCGCCGTCCCGCGTGCCGATTTTCAGCAGATCCTGCTGCTTCTGGCGCTTTCCGTCGAGCGCTGCGATTTTGGCGACCTCAACCGCGAGAAGCTCGCAAGCATCATCGACCGCGATTTTATGGACATGGTCCTGGGGATTCTCGACGAGTGTGGCGAGCGCTACAACCTGCCGCGCTTTATCGACGAGCCTATGCGCTTGCAGCTCGTCCTGCATATGTTTAACGCCTACCAGCGCGCCGTCTACCACGTAAGCTACCCCAACCCGCTCGCCGCGCAAATCAAAAGCGAACACGCACCGGTCTACGACATGGCGGTCTATATCGCCCACCGTTTCTCGACCGCCATGAATGTTGAGGTAGGCGAGAACGAAATCGCGTTTATCGCCTTTCACATCGGCGCCTACTTTGAGAAGTTCTCTGCGCCCGACGGTGCCATCACCTGCACGGTGATTATCGAGGAGTATCACGATTTTGCACGCAGGCTCGTCGACGACCTCAAGTCCGAGTTTGGCGACGACATAAGTGTTGTTGCCGTGATGAGCTGTGATGGCTACCTGGCCGATCCTCCCGAGAGCGATGTGGTGATTGCAACGATCGACGTGCCGGTTTGCGGCGGCAGCACCAAGATCTTGATTGGGCCAATCCTCACTAAGCAAAACGTGCGAAAGATCCGCGACCGGCTTTGCGCTATCCAAGAGCAACGGCGGCGCCTCTATGCCCAGGGCCTTTTGGGGCGCCTGCTACAGCCGGGGCTGTTTATGCGCAACGTAGACGCAAACGACGCCACAAGCTGCATCGACCGAATGGGAGAGCTTTTGGCCGCTCAGGGGCTCGCAACGCCCGAGTATATCGCTGACGTGCATCTGCGCGAGAGTGTCTCGTCGACGGCGTTTACCGACAGCCTTGCCATGCCTCACGCGATCTCGGTATATCCCGAGCGCTCGTTTATCGCCGTGGCCCACAATGACGCCTCGATTCCCTGGGGACGCCACGACGTGCGGTTTGTGCTGCTTATAGGCATCGCGCAGGAAGACATGGGGCTCTTTAGAGATGTGCTCGACCTGATTATCGAGGTGTTCTCCTCGGTAGAGACAACGATGAGGCTCATGCAGACCGACACGTTCGAGGAGTTTCTGGCTGCGCTTACGCATGATATCGGGTAGAGGGCTCGACCCGCATTCTCGACATGCTCGTGGGAAAGCAGCTGTCGAGAATTTGCTAGGGCGGAATCGCATGATTGGCGCGATGTCACCTGATATCCCTGGAGATGTTCAGATTCCAAGCACGCCCAACGCATAAGCCCAGTATTATGAGGTGCGTTTTAAACCCAACGACGGGAGCTTTCATGGCAGCAGCCTTTTCCCATGTGATCTTCGACCTGGACGGCACCATCCTCAACACGCTCGAGGACCTGGCGGCCGCCGGCAACCATACCTGCGAGACGCACGGCTGGCCTACGTTTGCCGTCGACGAGTACCGCTACAAGGTGGGAAACGGCATGCTCAAGCTGGTTGAGCGCTTTATGCCCGCCGAGTACGCGGGCGACGGCCGCATGTTTGAGCAGACGCTTGCCGAGTTTAGGGCTTACTACGGCGATCACAAGGAGGACCACACTGCCCCCTATGCCGGCACGATCGAGATGCTCGACCGTCTGCGCGCCGCGGGCGTGCAGCTTGCCGTGCTCACCAACAAGGACCACATCTCGGCGGCTCCGCTTATCGAGAAGTATTTTGGTTCCGAGCGTTTTGCGCTGGTACAGGGCCGTGTCGATGCGTTTCCGCCCAAGCCCGAAGCACCCGTCACGCTGCATGTGATGGAGGAGCTGGGCGCCGATCCGGCAACCACGCTCTATGTGGGCGATTCCAATGTCGATATCCTAACCGGCCACAACGCCGGCCTTAAGAGCGCGGGCGTCAGCTGGGGTTTCCGCGGCCGCGCAGAGCTCGAAGCAGCCGGCGCCGACTACGTAGTGGACACCCAGGCAGAGCTCACGGCGCTGGTACTGGGCGAGTAACCGCCCATCCCTTCCACGGGTAGCTAATGTGGGACGGGACTCTTTTAGCTGCCCCCGCAACAAAGAAATGTCCCCGACTGCCGGCAGAAAAGGAACGTCCCCAAGTGCCGCCTTCGACAGCGATGGCAACGCCACAGGCACAAGTGCCACTTTAAGCCAGCCAAGGGAACGCCGTTGTTTTGGCAACGACAGCGAAAGCCCGCCAGAGCGAGCAAGGTGCCTTGAAACAAGGCGGCATTGACCTTCTGGTCATGCCGCCGAAGTTGAAAGGCAGATTGCCGCTCTGGCGGGTTTGCAGCGTCGAGTCGTTACGCGGTTCGTAGAACCGCGTAACTAGTTAGCTCATCATCGCATTCATCATCTCGGTGGTTGCGGAATCGTCGGCAGACCACTCGTTATCCTCGTTGGCGGAATATTTAAAGGTGACCTTGGTGTCCTTGGTCTTAGCGGCCTTGGTCACGTCGACCATGACCTGGCCGGCCATCTTGTACAGATCATCCTCGGAAGGCATCGTATCGAGTGCGGCGACCTTCTCCTGATACTGGGTGGCGAAATCTTCGACGATCTTATTCATGGACTTGCAGGTGATGGTAACCTCGGCGGTCGCAGTGCCCTTGTCCTCATCGACCGTCACATCGCCGATCTTGTAATCAAAGCCCTCGAGATAGCTCTTGGCGTACTCCTTGGGATCGATGCCCAGTTGCTCAAACTCGTCGCCCGAAGCCTCTTCCAGACCGGAGAGGAAATCATCGCCGCCGTTCTTGATCTCGTCAAACTGGCTCGTAAGGTCGTTGGTGATGAGCTCTTCCACCGAAGGCCCTCCGCAGCCGGAAAGCAAAACCACGCACGCGACCAGGGCGGCCATCAGAGGCGCAAGCAGCAGCTTCTTTTTCATGACATTCCTCCAAACAAGCGGCGCCGCGTTCCCTGCGCAGCGCACGTCGTAACAGCAAGTCCATATTAGCGGCCCGGCCCAACCCCCTGCGTCGCAAAAGCGCAGGCGGCTCAATTTGACGAGCGAATGGCCCGTAAAACAAGCCCCCTGCAATAAAATGCACCTGTTTAGCCTATTAAAAAAGGGCGGCCGGATAACCCGACCACCCTTGCACATCCTTATGTTGCCGCAGACTACTTGCGGACGACCTTAACGATGGCGTCACCGGCGGCGACGGCAGACTCGGCCTCGACGGCGAGCTCGACGTCGGCAAACTCGGCGGTGTTGGACACGGCCACGACGACGCAGTCCTTGTAACCGGCAGCAGCGATCTTGGTGCGGTCGATCTTGAGGATGGGCTGGCCGGCCTTCACGACGTCGTCAGCCTTGACGAAGCCCTCGAAGCCGTCGCCGTTCATGTTGACGGTATCGACGCCAACGTGCACCAGAACCTCGATGCCGCTATCGGACTGCAGGCCCACGGCGTGACCCATGGTGACGGTCACCTTGCCATCGCAGGGAGCGTAGACCAGGTCGTCCTCGGGCCACACAGCGCAGCCCTTGCCCAGAACCTCGCCACCAAAGACGGGATCGGGCACGTCGGCCATCTTGATGACCTTGCCCTTGACAGGCGAGCACAGCACGTCGGCGCCAGCAGAAGCAGAGATGGAGGCCGGAGCAGCAGCTGCCGCGGGCTCAGCCTTCTTCTTAAACATGTCAAACAGACCCATATGTTTTCTCCTCTTGATTAAGCGCAACGTTATGCGCATGCCTATGGTGATTATAGTGCCAAATGATCAAATTGCTAAGGTGAGGGCTCGAATCGCAAGCCCTTCCCGGTAGTGCTCGTGGGATGAGTATCTCCTTTGCATCGCGGGTCGATAAGCTGAGTATCGCCTGCGCACGGGACGGGCAGAAGCGGGCACGCCAAACCCGACACTTCTTTTCGCGCCCACAGACCGCCGCCGCCCCGCCCCTGACACTTCCTGATACCGACCGAAACGTGCCAAAATAAACCTGTCCCTTTTTGGCAGGTTTGCCGAGTGTGGGAGTTCGGATGGATATCAAACGCAAGATCACCGAGGCGCAGGGCCTCACCCCCACCGAGCAACAGCTCAGCATCTCGGCCCTTGCCATGGGCGAGGACATCCGCGGGCTTTCCATTAAGGAATTTGCCGCACGCACCAACGTTTCGGTCGCGAGCGTGCACCGTTTTTGCAAAAAGCTCGGCCTCGAGGGCTTTAAGGACCTCAAGGTCGAGCTCATCCGCCTGGCAACCGAGGCGGGAAACCGGCGAGACGTGGACATCAACTTTCCCTTCGACGCTACGTCCACCCCTGCGCAGGTTATGGAGCGCATGGAAGGGCTCTACCAGACCACGCTGGCCGAAACGCAGGAACTACTCGACCCCACGCAGCTTGACCACGCCGCCAAGCTCATCGCAAACGCCCGACAGGTCGACATCTACACGGGCTCGCACAACCTCTATCCAGCAGGAATGTTCCGCAACCGCCTGCTCTCCGCCGGCAAAAGCGCAACGTGCCACGACGGCGCTGAGGCCCAGGTGCGTACGGCGCTTGCCTCGGGTCCCGACCATGCGGCAATCGTCATCTCCTACAGCAGCCTTGCCCCCAACCTCAAGGACATCTTGCCGATTCTCAGCAGCCGGCATGTCCCGGTCATCGTCATCGGCACGCCTTATTGCGCTCGCATTCACCCTGGCTTTGCCGCCTACCTCACGGTGAGTGACCACGAGAGTATGACGCATCGCATCACGCAGTTCGCCAGCCACATCGCCGTGCAATACGTGCTCGATTCGCTCTACAGCAGCTACTTCGCCAAAGACTACGCCCACTGCTCCGAATTCCTGGAGCGCTCGTTCCCCTGCACCCGCCTGCCCGGGCTCAAGTAGCGACGAGCGTGGATTTTCGGACGCATATCTAACGAGCGTGGATAATCTCCCACTTTGAGCCCGCACACAGGCCAAAACCGGGAGATTATCCACGCTCGTGTTGAATGCTCCGTTTTCCTCTGCGCCCGAGGGACCACTCGACCACCTTGCACCAAAGCAATAACGACTTCTCGTCATTAGATTATTCAAATCGACTCTAATAACTATTTTCGCCATAAACTCGTTATTAGAATTGATATGATTAGCCTAATAACGAGTTTCCGCCACTAAAGATATGGAGGGCGCGATGCAAATCGAGGAGAACGGCCAGGGAACGCTCCGCAATAATCTATCGGGGAAATTGGCTTACTATTCGTTTTTGCCAACGCCCTTGCAATCATTGAGGCAGCTAAACCTCACTGAGGAAACCTATCGCACGCTTTCCACATGCTCACGAAAGCTTGGAGAGCTTGAAGGCATGCTCTACTTTGTTCCCAACGCCGACATGTATCTGACAATGTATGTGCGCAAAGAAGCACTCCTTTCTTCGCAAATTGAGGGAACCCAGTGCACGTTTGACGACCTACTTAGTCCATCGCAAACCCAACTCCATCATAAAGATGTCGCAGATGTCGTGAATTATGTCCGTGCTGTCGACCGCGGCGTAGAACTGCTCAAAAAGATGCCCTTGTGTACGAGGCTTCTCAGGCAGGTTCATGCGGTCCTGCTGGACGGAGTGCGCGGAACGGAGAAGAATCCAGGCGAGCTGCGCTCCTCACAAAACTGGATTGGCCCTTCAGGCTGCACCGTTGCAACTGCATCGTTCGTCCCTCCAAACATTGAAGATTTGAGCAACACGCTCCAGGACCTCGAACGATTTATCAATGAGCCTCAAGTCGAAATGGATCCGATCGTGCGGGCGGCGCTCGTCCATTACCAATTTGAAACTGCCCATCCATTCCTAGACGGAAACGGTCGCCTGGGCAGGCTTCTCATTACACTTATGCTCATCAATGATGGCGTTCTTCATTCTTGCTTGTTCTATCCATCGTTCCAGTTCAAGAAAAATCGAAGCGAGTACTACCGACAACTCACATCCGTAAGGGAACGAGGAACTTACGAGGAATGGATAGAGTTTTTCTGCGCCAGTCTTCTTGAGAGTGCGAAGGACTCGGTAGGGTCTTTAAAGAGTCTTGTTGATCTCCACAACCGTTCGACGGCAGCTATTACCGAAAATCTCGGAAGGACTGCCGCAAACGGACAAAGGCTGCTGAGCCTTCTTGAAGAGCATCCCATCCTCGACACCGCATTTATCGCTGCCCGACTCGATATCGGTAGGAGCACCGCGAGCTCGCTCGTCAAATCATTTGAAGAATTGGGTATCCTCCGTCCACTCGACGAGTCAAGACAGAGATACCGACAGTACGGGTATGAAGAGTATCTTTCGATTCTCAGGGAAGACGCTGAGCCGATTAGATAGGCACCGCAGCCCAGCCATATTAAAACGAGCGTGGATAATCTCCCACTTTGAGTCCACACGGGGGCCAAAAACGGGAGATTATCCACGCTCATTTCTGACTAGTCATTGGGGACGTTCTTAAACGACTAGTCAAACAAGAACGTCCCCAATGACTACTACGGCAACGCCGATGTTTTGGCAACGACAGCGAAAGCCCGTCAGAGCGAGCAAGGTGCCTTGAAACGAGGCGGCATTGACCTTCTGGTCATGCCGCCGAAGCTGAAAGGCAGATTGCCGCTCTGGCGGGCTTGCAGCGTCAACTGGTTACGCGGGTTGGTAAACCCGCGTAACTACCTACTCCCGAGCTCCGTACTGCTCGTAGTAGGCGTCGATGGCACCCTTGAGCTCGTCGTCGATGACAACCTTGCCGTCGATCTCGTGGTTGTAGAGGGTCTCGACGACCTCGGCCATGGAGACGATGCTCGCGACGGGGAAACCGTACTTGGCCTCGATCTCCTTCTGAGCGGTGGTCACGCCACCCTTGCCGACCTCCATGCGGTTGAGAGACACGATCAGGCCCTTGATCTCGACATCGGCAGCAGCCTTAACCTTGGGATAGGTCTCGTCGATGGACTTACCGCTGGTGGTGACGTCCTCGACCATGACCACGCGGTCGCCGTCCTGGGGCTCATAGCCCAGCAGGTTGCCCTTGTCGGCGCCGTGGTCCTTGGCCTCCTTGCGGTCGCAGCAGTACTTGACCTCCTTGCCGTACAGCTCGTGGTAGGCAATTGCGGTCACGACGGCCAGCGGAATACCCTTGTAGGCCGGTCCAAACAGCACATCAAAGTCGTCGCCAAAGTTATCGTGGATGGCCTGGGCGTAATACTCGCCCAGCTTCTTGAGCTGATAGCCCGTCACGTAAGCGCCGGCGTTCATAAAGAACGGGGACTGACGACCGCTCTTGAGCGTAAAGCTGCCGAACTTAAGGACGTCGGACTCAACCATAAACTTGATGAACTCTTGCTTGTAAGCCTCCATGCGGGCTCCTCTCGTAATCGCGTACGTGCCTTCCAGTTTAGCGCAGGCGAAGCATCGATGCGGGCACGCTTTGAGGCCACGGCATTCTGTAAAGGCTTTATCAGCGACAATGGTTTTCCGAACAATGGGGTTGACATTGCAAACCCCCTCATCAAGAATACGGTCGGATTAAAACGGGTACGAGATACCCAAAGCGCGCTGCGCCCAGCCTTAAGGAGGTGTGCCATGGAAGGCAGTCATAGTCGAAAAACCTGCATGTCGCCCTCGGCACGCCGCGAGGATTCTGCACACGCATAAGCGTCACTATCCGATCGTCAAAACCGCCACAAAGGTGCCTGTCCCCTTTGTGGTGGTTCGTGAGCTTGACGTGAGCGACATCTAGGTTTTTTGAAGCAAATACGACACGTACGCTAACTCCCTTTAACAAGGAGGACCCTATGCTGATGCTCAAAACCGCCACGGTACTCGAAGCCATCTCCAAGCGCCGCCGCACGGCGCGCCCTGCCGCTCACACCGGCCTTGCCAAGAACACCATATTCGCCGCCACCCATAGCGCCGAGGACGCCCTCGTGCTGCTCGACGCCACGACAAACGGCCTCACCGCCGAGCAGGCAACCGAACGCCTGGACGCCTCCGGCCCCAACACCATCGAGGCGCCGACCAAGACGCTCGCGCGCCGCATCGCCGACGCGTTCGTCGATCCCTTCGCTGGCATCCTCGCCGCGCTCGCGCTGGTCTCGCTCTACATCGACGTGCTCGCCGTGCCCGAGCCGCAGCGCGACCCCTCCACGGTCATCGTCATCGGCATCATGCTGCTGGTATCGGGCGGCATGAAGTTTATCCAAGAAGCCCGCAGCGGCAATGCGACCGAGGCCCTCAAGGACTTGGTCTCCAACACCTGCACTGCCCTGCGCGACGGCGAGCGCATCGAGATCCCCTTTGACGAGCTCGTCCCCGGCGATGTGATCCGCCTCTCTGCCGGCGACATGGTGCCGGCCGACGCCCGCATCATCACCGCGCGCGACCTGTTTGTGATCGAGTCCGCACTCACCGGCGAGAGCGAGGCCGTCGAGAAGACAGTTGCCATCACCGTCGTCGATGGCGCCGACGGCTCCGCGCTGCCGCTCTCCGCCTGCAAGAACATCGTCTTTACCGGCACCTCCGTGCAAAACGGCACTGCCATGGCGCTTGTCGTTGCCACCGGCTCGGACACCTACCTGGGCGGCATCGCCAAGATGCTCAACGGGCGTGGCGAGAAGAGCGCGTTTGACCGCGGCGTCTCGAGCGTCTCCATGTTGCTCGTGCGCCTCATGCTTGTTATGGCGCCGGCCGTCTTTGCCATCAACGCCGCCACCAAGGGCAACGTCATCGACGCGCTGTTGTTCGCCACGAGCGTGGCCGTGGGCATCACGCCGCAGATGCTCCCCGTCATCGTGACCACGAGCCTGTCGCAGGGCGCCAAGGACCTCGCCCGTCGCCAGGTTATCGTCAAGGAGCTGCCGGCGATCCAAAACCTGGGCGCCATGGACGTCCTGTGCTGCGACAAGACCGGCACCCTCACCGAAGACCGCATCGTGCTCGAGCGCTACCTCAACACCGATGGCCACGAGGACGCACGTGTGCTGCGCCATGCGTTTTTGAACAGCTTCTTCCAGACCGGCCTCAAGAACCTTATCGACCTGGCCGTCATCGACCGTGCCGATGTGACACCCTCGACCGTCGTACCCGATTCCATGCTGGGCCAGAGCCTGCGCGACCGCTATATCAAGGTCGACGAAGTGCCCTTCGATTTCTCGCGCCGTCGTCTGAGCGTAGTTGTCGCCGACGCCCAGGGCAAAACCCAGATGGTCACCAAGGGAGCTGCCGAGGAAATGCTCGAGATCTGCTCCTTTGTCGAGGTCGATGGCATCGCCCAGCCGCTCACCGAAGACAAGCTCGCCCAGATTCGCAAGCAGGTCGCCAATCTTAACGCCGAGGGCCTGCGCGTGATTGCCGTGGCGCAGAAGACCAATCCGCGCTGCGTGGGCGAATTTGGCATCGCCGACGAATGCGACATGGTGCTGATGGGCTTTTTGGCCTTTCTCGATCCGCCCAAAGCAAGTGCCGCGGGCGCCGTCGCCACCCTCGAAGCCAAGGGCGTGGCGGTAAAGGTCCTGACCGGCGACAACGATCGTGTCGCCGCCACCGTCTGCGAGCAGATCGGCATCGACGCGAGCAACGTCTTGCTCGGCTCCGAGATCGATGCGCTCGATGACGCCGAGCTTGCCGAGCGCGCCGAGAAAACCCATCTCTTTGCTAAGCTCTCGCCGCTGCAGAAGGCGCGTCTGGTGCGCGTCATGCGCGAGCTGCTCGGCCACACCGTGGGCTTTATGGGCGATGGCATCAACGACGCCGCCGCCATGCGCGCGAGCGACTGCGGCATCTCGGTCGACTCCGCCGTCGACATTGCCAAGGAATCCGCCGATATCATCTTGCTTCAGAAGGACCTGGGCGTGCTCGAACGCGGCATCATCGAAGGCCGCCGCACCTACGGCAACCTGCTCAAGTACCTCAAGACCACAGTGAGCTCCAACTTTGGCAACGTGCTGTCCGTGACCGTCGCAAGCCTGTTCTTGCCGTTTTTGCCCATGAGTGCCCTGCAGCTGGTGCTGCTGTCGCTCGTCTACGAGATCGTGTGCATCACGCTACCGTGGGACACCGTCGATGACGTCTGGACTGCTCGTCCGCGCTCCTGGGACGCCGCGTCCATCAAGGGCTTTATGCTCGAGCTGGGCCCCGTGAGCTCGCTGTTTGACATCGTGACCTTCGCCGCGCTCTTCTTTGTGGTGTGCCCCGCCACCGTGGGCGCAAGCTGGTCCGAGCTCTCCGGAACGGGCAACGTCGCGGGTATGGCGACCTTTGCCGCGCTCTTCCAGAGTGGCTGGTTTATCGAGTCCATGTGGTCGCAGACGCTCGTGATCCACATGCTGCGCTCCCCGCGCCTGCCGAGCCCGCGCGACCACGCCGCGCCGGCACTGTGCGTTCTCACTGTACTGGGCCTGGCGCTCGTCACCTGGCTGCCGGCAAGCCCCGCCGCCGATGCGCTCGGCCTCATGACGCTGCCCACGAGCTTTTTTGGGCTGCTCATTGGCATCGTTACCGCCTATATCGCGCTCACCCAGCTGGCAAAGCGCCGCTACATTGCCCGCCACGGCGAGCTGCTGTAACTCCACAGGCACCCTCGTCAAGGATGTTTGGGCCGCCGCGACCCGCCCCCGCTGGCCGCGGCGGCCCAAAACAGCTAAAAACGCCCCTCACCCCCGCTTTAATTTCTTTTGCAAGTTTTAACTTCTTTTGCTTTCTTTCACTTCTTTTAACAAGGCGCCCGGCGGGCATAAGTTGCTCGCCGGGGGTGTCGGTTCGACGAAGAGGCCTCAGCCGTAGCAACGGATTGCCCAGCGAGAGATTTCCCAAGTGCCAACTCAAACAGTACATGTTTAATCTGTTTCGTTAATTGAAATGCGTAAATATGGTTAACCAAAGAATTGATATTTGGTTAAATAGTAACTGTATATTTGGTTAAATGTACTGGTAAACAATGGTGATAATTATGCCAAAGAAGTACTACACTAGAATTATCGAAAATGAGCTTGACCAGCTGCTGGGTATATTCGGCGCCGTTCTCATCGAAGGACCGAAATGGTGCGGAAAGACGACCACGGCCGAGACCCGTGCGGCGTCCAGGCTCCTTCTCATGGACCCGTCCCGCAACTTCGAGAATCGCTTGCGTGCCGAGACTGACCCGGCTCTTGCCGTTTCCGGCGAGGTGCCGCGGCTGATTGACGAGTGGCAGGAGGTTCCGAAACTTTGGGACGCGGCACGGTTTGAGTGCGACAACCGCAGCGGCGAGCCTGGTCAGTTCATATTTACGGGGTCAGCGACACCGCGAGACGACGAACGTCCAATGCACAGTGGCGCTGGAAGGTTCGCTAAATTGCGCATGGATACCATGACGCTTTTCGAGCTTGGGAAATCCAGCGGCGCGGTTAAGCTGTCGGGCATTATTTCTGGCGAAAAGTTCAATGGCGCTTTCGGATCGCTGGATTCCGCCTCGATTGCCGAGTACGTTGTCCGTGGCGGATGGCCCGCGGCGGTCGGTCGCGATGCGCTGGCTGCGTCGGCGATGGCGAAACGTTACATCGGCATAGTCGCCGAAGAAGATTTGTCTCGTGTCGACGGCTCTCGCCGCGACCCTGAAAAGGTCAAAGCTGTCATCGAATCGCTTGCGCGCAATGAATCCACTTTGGCGACACTCAAGACGCTCGTAGCCGATCTTGGTGGAGAAGTATCGAGACAAACGGCGGCATCATATATATCCCTTCTCGCTCGGGTTAGTTTCGTTCGCGATATTCCCGCATGGAACCCCGCAATGAGATCTCCCGTGCACTTAAGAGAATCGAAGAAGCATCATCTCGCTGATCCGTCACTGGCGGCCGCTGCGCTCGGAGCGACTCCGGCGACATTGCTGCTAGATTTCAAGACGCTTGGGCTGCTTTTTGAATCGTTGGCCCTTCATGATTTGTGGGTTTATGCGCAGGCAAATGGAATGGGCCTCTATCACTATCACGATTCTCGCGATCTAGAAGTCGATGCAGTCATTGCGGCTCCCGGTGGAACGTGGATCCCGGTCGAAATCAAGCTCAGCTCCGCCCAAATCGAAGAGGCGTCTGACAGCCTTATTGCTGTCGAGAAGCGTATGGTTGCCGCCGGAAACAACCCGCCAGTTTCGAAAGTCGTAATCATTGGATTTGGTTCACAAGCCTATGTCACTGACCGCGGCGTCCAAGTTGTTCCGCTGGATGTGCTCGCGCCGTAGTGCAATTGCAAGTTTTTACTTCTTTTAACAAGGCACCCGACGGGCATAGGCTGCTCGCCGGGCGCCTTGGTTAGGATGCTATTGCTGTTGAGAACGCCTAGGCCAAATCTTCGCCGTTGGTGGCGATAACCTTCTTGTACCAGTCAAAGCTCTTCTTCTTGGAACGCTTGAGGGTGCCGTTGCCGGCGTCGTCGCGGTCCACATAGATAAAGCCGTAGCGCTTGGACATCTCGCCCGTACCGGCCGAGACCAGGTCGATCGGGCCCCAGGTGGTGTAGCCCAGCAGGTCAACGCCGTCCTCGGTCACCGCATCGCGCATCGCGGCAATATGCTGACGCAGGAAGTCGATATGGTAGTCGTCGTTGATAGAACCATCCTCCTCGACAACATCCCTGGCACCCAGACCGTTCTCAACCACAAACAGCGGCTTCTGATAACGGTCGTACAGGTCATTAAGGGTGATGCGGAAGCCCAGCGGATCGATGGCCCAGCCCCACTGGCTCTCCTGCAGGTAGGGGTTCTTGGCGCCGGCGAAGGCGTTGCCCTGGGTGCGCTTGACATCGGGGTTGTCGGCACCGGCAGAGCAACGGGTGCTGTAGTAACTAAAGCTGATGAAGTCGACGGTGTTGGCAGCCAGGACCTCGCGGTCCTCGTCGGTCATGCCCACATCGATGCCCAGGCGCTCGAGTTTCTTGACGGCATAGGCCGGGTAGTAACCGCGGCTCTGGACGTCGACGAAGAAGTAATTGTCCTGGTTGTCAAGCTGAGCCTGGCGTACATCGCCCGGACGGCAGCTGTAGGGATAGTAGGTGCCCGCGGCGAGCATGCAGCCGATCTTGACCTCGGGGTCGATCTCGTGGGCGATCTTGGTTGCCCAAGCGCTGGCGACGAGCTCGTTGTGGGCGGCCAGGTACTCGACGGCTTCCTTGTTCTCGCCCTCCTCAAAGACCAGGCCGGCACCCATAAACGGCAGGTGAAGGATCATGTTGATCTCGTTGAAGGTGAGCCAGTACTTCACCAGGCCCTTGTAGCGGGTGAAGATCGTGGTCGCGAGGTTCTTGTAGAAGTCGATGAGCTTGCGGTTGCGCCAGCCGCCGTACTCCTTGATGAGGTGGACGGGGCAGTCGAAGTGCGTGATGGTCACGAGCGGCTCGATGCCGTGCGCCTGGCACTCGCGGAACACGTCCTCGTAAAAGGCCAGGCCGGCCTCGTTGGGCTCGGCCTCGTCACCGTTGGGGAAGATACGGGTCCAGGCCAGGCTCATGCGGAAGGTCTTAAAGCCCATCTCGGCAAAGAGGGCAATGTCCTCCTTGTAGTGATGGTAGAAATCGATGCCGGTCTGCGCGGGATAGTAATAGCCGTCCTCGAAGTCGAGCATCTTGCGCTGGCCGGAGACCACCGCGTAACGCTCCGGGCCGTGCGGCGCCACATCCACGTTGGCCAGGCCGCGACCGTCAACGTTGTACGCGCCCTCGCACTGGTTGGCAGCCGTCGCGCCGCCCCACAGGAAGTCATTACGGAAAGCCATGCATCGATCCTTTCACACGCTGTTTGTCGTGGCTTCAGTATCCCCGTAAGCAGCGCGCCACTCAACGGCAACGGCGCAGGTCGGCACTTCTTTTCGCGCACAGACGCCCGGCAGCCGCCCCCGTCTGACACTTTTTGATACCTGCCCGCCCAAACCGCCAACCACCACAAAGGGGACAGGCACCTTTGCGGCGGATTGGGCCCGGTTTGTCTCGATCTGTAACAGTTAGGCAGCCAAAACCGGGCCTGGTGTTACAGATCGAGATTTTTCGGGCAGCCCCTTCAGTTTGTCTAAATCTGTAACAGGTAGAGACGATTTAGCCCGCTAGATGTTACAGATCGAGATGGAAGATTCTAGTCGCAGGCGATGTCGAGGTTCTTGCCGACGAGGCCTACGTAGCCGCCTTCGGCTGCTTTGGGGCTGTCGGCGTGGCAGAGGACCCACTTGTCGGCCTTCCAGTAGCAGTAGCTGTCGCCGGCCGCGGGCATGTCGGCCGCCGCCTCGGGGCGCGGGCCGTTGGTACCCGCCGGCAGCGCAACCATCACTTGGAAGCCGCCGTCGTCGACCATGCAGGGCGTGTAGTGAAGCGTGGTGTTGAATACCTCGACGACCTTGCCCGCCGGCACGCGGAACGCCTTGACGCACGCGGTGTCGAGCTTGCCGTCCTCGATCTCCCAGCGATGCGCCACGAGCAGGATAAAGTCGCGGGCGCCCAGGTTAAACTCGCTGGCGCGGTGATACTCCAGGCAGTTGAGGCGTGTGTTGTGGCCGTTGCACCAGCCGAGCTGGAAGGGGCGGCCGCCAAACATGAGAAAGCCCAGTTTGTCGGCATCCTTGACGCCCTCGAGCTCCGGCGCACTTGCTACGTACTTACTGCCCTCGGGGATGGGCGTGGCAGAGAGCGCCTCGAGCACGGGCGACGTGAGCACGGACGGAACGTTATCCCAAACGTTGCCATAGGATTTGAACTCGGGATCGTTGACAGAGTAGATATGCATGTTCACTCCTGTTTGTAAATGTGACTATACGAACATTCTAGAACAAACATGAGCGATTTTGAACGCTCGTCCCGACCAATCAACAAAAAGGCGCCCCCGCATAAGCGAAGACGCCCAATGCGCTCGTTTTGGGCGATAAAGCTCTTATGCCTGCTGATAGTGCAGGTGCTTCTCATCGATATCGGCCAGATCGCGGTCGAGGTAGCGGCGCGCGAGCCAGTTTGCCATGGGAAGGTTCTGGTCCAGGTAGTTACCGCACTCCTCGGGAGCGGCACCGGGGACATCGCCCTCAAAGCCGGCGACAAACTCGAACAGTTCGCGCACGAGCGGCAAGATTTCCTCGCTCGTCAGCTCACCAAAGACAACCAGGTAAAAGCCCGTACGGCAGCCCATGGGCCCAAAGTAGACAATGCGGCTCGACCACTCGGCATGATTGCGGAGGAACGTCGCGCCCAGGTGCTCGATGGTGTGGCACTCGGCCGTGTTCATGACCGGCTCTTTGTTGGGCGTGGTCAGGCGTAGGTCAAAGGTGGTGACGGCGGCGCCGGTCGCCGGATCGCGGTCGATGCGGCTCACGTACACGCCGGGCTCAAGCAGCAGATGGTCAACGGAAAAGCTCGCGATGCGCTCCATGGCAGATCCTCTCGATAGTCAAATTGGGACGGGGCTCTTTTAGCTGGTTCGAATGGTCGCACCAATCATACCAGTCAAAAAAGCCCCGTCCCAAAAAGACAACTTAGCCAAGGACACGGGCCATACGGGCCTTGAACTCGGACAGGAAGCGCGGGGTATCGACGGTCAGCGCCACGAGTGTGCTCTTGTCGGGATCTGCCACGCGGCGCTCATCGCAGATGGTGCGGCCGCGATACTCACCCAGCAAGTCAACACGCAGGTTACAGCCGAGCGCACCCACGAGCGTGGGATCAATCGCCACGGCAACCGCCAGCGGATCGTGCAGCGCGCAGCCGCCCAGGTAGGACGCGTTCATCTCGTACGAACCAATGTAGTGCTCGACCATGCTCGCAAATGCGCAGCCGGCCATGGTTCCCGAACCCGTCCAGCCGGCAATGTCGCGGCGCGTGAGCACCACGCGATGCGTCACGTCCAGGCCCACCATGGTGAGCTTACGGCCCGAGCGCAGCACCGCGTCGGCTGCCTCGGGGTCGCTCGCCATGTTGGCCTCGGCGCCCGCGCTCACGTTACCGGGCACGGTAAGGGCGCCGCCCATCACGACCACGCGGCCGATGGACATCATCGCCGCCGCATCGCGCTCCAGGGCGAGCGCTAGGTTGGAGAGCGGGCCAGTCGCTACGTAGACCAGATCGGGACCATAGGTGCGCGCGGCATCGATCAGATAATCGACCGCAGCGTTGCCGTCGGCCGAGGTCGCCCCCACCGGCTCGTAGGGCGACGCGGGCACGCTCGCGCCGCCGATGCCGTTCTTGCCGTGAATGAGCGCGGTGGACGCCGGCGGCGTATAGGGCTCAGTCGCTTGCAGAGGACGGTCGGCACCCAGGTACACCGGCACCTCGGGACGGCCCAACAGGTCGAGCACCGCCAGGCAGTTGTGCGCCGACTGCTCGACGCGCACGTTGCCAAAGCATGTGGTGATGCCCACGAGCTCCACCTCGGGGCTCGCGATGGCATAGGCAAGCGCCATCGCATCGTCCACACCCATATCCAGATCAAGGATCAGCTTCTTAGTTGCCATTGTTTTACTCCGCTTCTCCGTCTTGTACTAATCGTCTAAACCAAACATGCGCCCAACTTCGGCACGCGTGGGAATCGACTGCTGCGCGCCCAAACGCGACACCGTCACCGCCGAGGCACGGGCGCCGGCGGCCATGCATTCAAAGAGCGGCAGGCCCTCCAGGCGAGCCGCCGCAAGCGCACCAATAAACGTATCGCCCGCGGCCGTCGTATCGACCACCGCGCACGAAAGTGCCGGCATGCGCAGCAGCTCACCGTCATCGCCAAATGCAACTGAGCCGGCACCGCCTAGCGTGATGACCGCAGCCCCGGCGCCCTTGTCGAGCAGCGCATTGAGCGCGGCGACGCAACTCGCATCATCCGTGGGCAGAATGCCCGTCAGCACCTGGCACTCGGTCTCGTTGGGGCAGACCAGGTCGACCGCAGGCCAGACCTCCGCAGGCAGCTCGCAGGCGGGCGCTGGATTAAAGACCGTATAGAACCCCAGCTCGTGAGCGCAAACAAGCGCCTCGGCCGTCGCCACAAGGTCACATTCGCCCTGGGCGATAAAGACGCTTCCGGCAGCCGGGGCAATCTCGCTGGCGTCGCCGTCGAGCTCATGGGCCACCAGACGCCTCAACGCGCAGGCAACGTCCGCGCCCGCAAGCGCATGGTTGGCGCCCGGTGACAGTATGATGCGGTTGTCGCCCTCGCAGCGAATGATAGTCGCGGTGCCGGTCTCCACGTCATCGCGAAGCGCCACGAACTCAACACTCACGCCGGCATCCTGGAGCCCCGCCACAAGCGCATCGCCAAAGGTATCACGTCCAACAGCGCCGATCATGCATGTGCGCGCACCCATGCGCGCGGCGGCAACGGCCTGGTTAGCGCCCTTACCGCCGGCGTTGGTGATAAACCCGCTGCCGCCGACGGTCTCGCCCGCACGCGGCATGCGCTCGCACGCCACCGAAAGGTCCATGTTCATGCTGCCGAACACCGCAATGATGTCGCGATCTGCCATGGAAACCTCCTCATCTGCGGGCCTTATGCCCACCGTCGACCATCGATTGTGCGCCCTCGCACCCCCTATAACTTTAGTTCACTTTGATGTGGACGCACGCTTGAGCTTGCGCCAGCAGCAAGCATTCACAGGAGCAGGCAGCTACAATAAATACGTGCTGATTATTCTCGTCATTGGATGATGTTTTATGGAACAATTCTCGCAATCGGGCTCGCGCGGTCGACGCCGCACAGGCAACGAGCCGGCGCCGCACGAACGCGTGAAGAGCGAACGCCGTACCAACGAGCCGCGACGCACCGCAAGCCCTCATCGCGCTTCTACCAACAACGCGGGCCGCGCCAACACTCCCGCCGCGGAGCAGACGCCCGCTCGCCCCAAGTCCCGCTACATCCCTGCCCTTGACGGCCTACGCACGCTTGCCGTCGTCGCAGTGGTGCTCTATCACCTCAACCTCACGTGGGCTCAGGGCGGCCTGCTCGGCGTCACGATCTTCTTTGTGCTTTCGGGCTATCTGATCACGCGCTTGCTGCTCAACGAAGTCGCTAAGACCGGCCGCATCGACCTCAAGAGCTTCTGGATTCGCCGCATCCGTCGCCTGGTCCCCGCCGTGGTAACGGTAGTGTTCGTGACCTGCGCGCTGTGCACCATCTTTAACCACGTGATGCTCACCAAGATGCGCCCCGACATCCTGCCGTCGCTGTTGTTCTTCAACAACTGGTGGCAGATTGCCCAAAACGTCTCGTACTTCAATGCTCTGGGCGACCCCTCGCCGCTCACGCACTTTTGGTCGCTTGCCATCGAGGAACAGTTCTACCTGATTTGGCCGCCACTGCTGTTTGCCATGGTATCCATGCATGTGAGCAAGCCCAACACGCGCCGCGTGGTTCTGGGCCTTGCCGCGGCATCTGCCCTCGCCATGATGGTGCTTTACAACCCTGCCGCCGACCCCAGCCGCGTGTACTACGGCACCGACACCCGCGTGTTCTCACTGCTGCTGGGTGCCTGGATGGCCTTTATCCCCGATCGCGACCTGGCGCCAGTGCGTCTCGCTCATCGTTTGGGGCTCAATCGCCTGGCCGGCGCCGCCAAGCACGGCAAGAACGCCGAGGGCAAGTCTGGCGAGAAGGCCGACGAAGCAGCCGAGACCGCCCCGGCACAGCCGAGCGCCCTCGTGCGCTTTTGGTCCTCGCCCGCATCCATCGATGTGTTGGGCGTCGTGGGTCTGGTTGGCCTTGCCGCCATGGTCGCGCTCACCAACGGCTACACCGCGTTCCAGTATCGCGGCGGCACGCTGCTATGCTCCATCCTCACGCTCATGGTCATTGCCGCCTGCGTGCAGCCCCAGGGAATGGTTGCCCGCGCGCTATCCGCCGAGCCGCTCGTGTGGGTTGGCAAGCGCTCGTACAGCATCTACCTGTGGCACTATCCGCTGCTGTTGCTCATGAACCCGGTCGCCAACATCAACGATACGCCCTGGTGGCAGTACATTTTGCAGGTACTGCTGGTGGTCGCCGTAGCCGAGTGCTCCTACCGCTTTATCGAGACGCCGTTTAGGAAGGGCGCCTTCGGCCGTACCGTCGCCGAATTCCGCGATGGCACCGCCACGCCCGCCAACTGGGCACGCGCGCACGTCCCTGTCTGCGCAGCCTGCGCTGTCGTGTTGGTCGTTGCACTGGGCGGCCTGATTTTTGTGCCCGAGACGTCTGCGCTGAGCGGCGAGGGCGCCGAAGTTCTGAACAAGGAAGCCAAAAACACCGCGCCCACCGACCAGCAGGCGGCCGACGACACCGACAAGGACAACGACGGCTTCCCCGATGGCTCCTACGACCTGTTGATGATCGGTGACTCCGTGTCGCTGCGCGCCGTTGATTCCTTTGACGGCGTGTTTCCTCACAGCCATATCGATGCCGAAAAGGGCCGCCAGTTTGATGCGGGCCGCGCGACATTTGAGGGCTATATCCAGCAGAACCTTGCCGGCAAGATCGTGGTCTTTGCCCTGGGCACTAACGGTTTGGTAACGGACGCCCAGGTCGACGCGATCATGGCCGACGCCGGCGAGCAGCGTATTGTCGTGTTTGTAAACACGCGTAGCCCGCAGCCGTGGGTCGGGTCCACGAACCAGGCCATCGCCAACGCCGCCACGCGCTACAAGAATGTACGCGTTATCGACTGGTACGGGCACAGTGCCAACCGCAACGACCTGTTCGATGGCGACGGCACGCACCTGTCGACTACCGGCGTGACCGAGTACCTCAACCTGATCCACGATGCCGTCAAGAAAGACCTGCCCGTGCACCCCGAGGACCACGTCAACGATCCGCAGCCGGCAACCGTCAAGTCCGCCGCCGACGCACTCGTCAACGCGCTCGCCTACAAACCGCACAAGCTGGGCACCGACAAGTAACCCGCAGCAAACAACCCAAAATCACTCTTTTCGAGCCGGCCCCAAGAGGTCGTGGACAAAAAGGAGCAAATATGAGTACTGTTACCATTTTAGTAGCAGGCAAAACCACCCAAAATGGCGCCCATGCGGTAGCGCGCGAGGTAGCGCGCAGAGATGTGGTGTAAGAGGCGGGGAATCCCCCGCCTCTTACACCACATCTCTGCGCGCTACCCAACAGTACTCATATTTGGCATTTTTTGTCCACTCGCATATTACCAACCCCCTATAACAGGCAAAAAACAGGCCGCAGCCCATCGCTGCGGCCTGTTTGGAGTCAAAAAGAGGCGCTAAGCGCTGTAACCCATCGCCTGCAGAACAAACATGACGACCGTGAGCACCGTAATCACGCCGATAGTCGCCCAAGTGAGCACGTTCCACACGCGGCCGTTGCGGTTGGCACCCATAATGTGACGGTCGGCGGCGATAACCACCTGGAACACCAGAACCACGGGCAGTAGCACGCCATTGATGACCTGCGAGGTCATCATAATCTGGAACAGATCGACGCCGGGCATAAGCACCAGCACGGCAGAGATACCGATGATGGCCGTAATGATGCCGCGATAGACCGGGGCCTCGTCCCAGCTGCGGTCGGCACCGCGCTCCCAGCCAAATGCCTCGCAGATAGCGCTCGACGTAACGCCCGGCAGCACGCAGGCAGCCAAGAAGCTCGCCGCGACCAGGCCCGAGGCAAACAGTACCGTAGACCACTGACCCGCAATAGGCTCCAGCGCGCGGGCAGCATCGGCAGCATCGCTAATCTGAATACCCGCCGGGAACAACACCGTGCCGGTCGTGATGATAATAAAGCCGGCAATGATATCGGCAGCAAGCGAGCCGCTCACGGTATCGATGCGCTGCAGCACGATATCGTCCTCGCCCGCGTTCTTATCGACCACGTTGTTCTGCGCCAAGAAAATCATCCACGGCGCGATGGTGGTACCGATCGTTGCGACCACGAGCGACACGTAGCTGGGGTCATTTTGAATGTTGGGCACGACCAGGTCGACCGCGACCTCACCCCAGTTGGGGCCAGCCATAAACGCGGCGACAATATAGGTCACGAACACGCAGCTCACCAGCAGCAGAATCTTCTCGATGCGCTGGAAACTCCCCGACATGGTAAGCATCCACACCAGCAGCGCCACCAACGGCACCGAGATGCTCGCCGGCACGCCAAAGAGGGCAAGGCCGCTCGCAATACCCGCAAACTCCGAAATGGTCACAGCCGTGTTGGCGATCAACAGCGCCGCCATAGCAAGTACACTCTTGCGCACGCCAAAGCGCTCGCGAATGAGCGATGCCAGGCCCTTGCCCGTCACGCAGCCGCAACGCGCCGCGGTCTCCTGCGTCACGATGAGCAGCACAGTCATGACGGGAAGCATCCAGAGCATCTTGTAGCCATAGCTGGCACCCGCACTGGAATACGTTGCAATGCCGCCGGCGTCATTGCCCGAAAGCGCCGCCAGCAGACCGGGACCCATAGCGCCAAAGATGGCCGCGATGGTCAGCTTTTGCTTGGTGCCCGACTTTTGCTTGGTATTTTGCACGCGACCACCTAGCCCATGACTGACATGGCGAGCAGCACCGCGGCGATGCAATACGCCACACACGAGATCATGACGGCAATAACGTTCATGGCGGTGCCCGACGTGTTGAGGTCATGCTCGTCACGCCAGAACAGCACCATCAGGTAAATCACAGCACTCATGTTGCCAACCAGGCAAATGATGGCGGCAATGTTAAAGCAGCCGGTAAAGAGCTGCTCCTCAAACATAGAGGCATCGGGGAATGCAGCGGTGCGCACCAGCTGGGCGCACAGGTAGGTCACGAGTGACAGAATCAGGCCCATGCCCGTGCTCTGGAAGAAGAATCCCAGATACGGCTTGGGCTCGTCGTCGTGACCGTCATACTCCAGGAAGTAGTTCTTGACGAACGACACCATGCGCGAGGCCGCCAGCAGCACGAGCGGCATGGCGCACATGGGGAACACCACCAGATGCGCGGAGCCGAGCGCCGTTCCCAGCACGGTCGCCATGATGCACGACGCGATGCCCCATACAACAACCCAGTACTGGCGATGCACGAACCAGCTGAGCACGTTCGTCGAGTCGTCCGACGCGCTATCGCCCGAGCCGACACCGGCGATCTGCAGGTCCTCCTGATGCTCCTCGGCGATAACGTCCATGGCGTCGTCGAAGGTCACGATACCAAGGATATGACGGTTCTCGTCGCAGACAGGGATGGCAACCAGGTCGTACTTGGTCATCTCGTCCGTCACGTCTTCCTGGTCCTCGTCGGGCGACACATAGACCAGGTCGCGATAGGCCAACTGACCCAGCGTGGCGTCGCGGTCGGCTACGATCAGCGTGCGCAGCGAAAGCACGCCGGTCAGCATGCCACTCGGATCCTCGGTATAGACGTAATAGACGCTCTCGAAGTCCTCGTCGAGCTCGCGAATCGCCTCGATGGCGTCACCGACCGTTGCCGTAGCGGGCAGGGAGACAAACTCCGAGGTCATGATGCGGCCGGCGGTGTTGTCCTCATACCCCAGCAGGTTACGAATCGCCTTCTCCTCCTTGACGCCCATCAGGCGCAGGAGTTTCTCGGCCTTCTCGTAATCAAGCTCGTCGATCAGGTCGGCAGCGTCGTCCGGGTCCATCATGGCCAGCATCGACGATGCGTCGGTGTCGGACAGGCCCTCGAGCATCTCGGTCATAAGCTCGTCGTCATCGAACTCCGAGATGGCCTCGGCGGCCTGGGCAGTATCGAGCTGCGCAAACACCTGCGCACGCAAGCGCGGGTCGAGCTGCTCGATAATGTCGGCGATGTCGGCAGGGTGCAGCTCGCCGAGCGTCTTGTGCGACACCGAGAGTTGAATGTTCTTGGTCGAGCGGTCGAGCAGGTCCATGTAGGACCAGGCGATAATGTCCTCGCTGAGCGGCTTGCCCAGGTGCTTCATAAAGCCCTCGACGACGTGCTCGAGCGCGGGGCTGATTGCACGCAGCAGACCGCGGGCGCCGACCTCGGCACCCAGCAGGCGCAGCTGATTTTCGCCCGACATGGAAAACTTGATGTCGTTGACGCGCACGACCTTCATGCCCTGCGTGTCGACGATCTGCTTATTGAGAACGTCGCGCGCCAGCAGGAGCTCGGTCGGCTGCAGGTACGAGAAGCGAATATTGGTGGCAGACGTATTGAGATACACGCCCGTCTCGTCGATGCGGTCGACCCATTTGCGCCAGCTGATCATGAACGGCGTCTTGCCGGGACCGCGGAACGCGAGCGACGTCACGTGCGGAAAAACTTCGCCGGTTGCAATGCCAAAATCGTTGACCACGCCGAGCTTTTCGCCGTCGACGTCCAAGACTGGCAATTTGAGCATCTCACTCAGATAATTCAATGGTGCTCCCCATCATTATTCCTCCGGACGCGGCCGCGCGTGCGGCGTCCGGGGGCTTCTGGATATGTATACGCATGCGCGGGCGGCACGCCGCTCGACGCTTACACCCCGTGCATGCGCAAAAAGCACCTGCATGGGGTCATCGACTGTATGGTCGAGGTTTGGATTTCACCTGTAACCTTTCTCTTGACCCTCATTAACCGCAGTAACTATAGCATCAGCATCGCCCTGCGGCATCGAATTTATGCGCTGCACATTGCAGGCATACCAAACGCTGACGTATCCGTGACATAGCCATTGGGGACGTTCTTAAACGACTACCCAATGACTACTCTGTGGTGTCATCGTCCTCGGCAAGTTGGGGGAACACGGCGTCCTTGGGCATGGTGACCTTCGTCAGCGAGGTGAGCTTTTTGCTCAGCGACGTGTCCGTCTTGACCAGGTCGCTGAGCGTCACGATCTTGTAGCCGTCGGCGACAAGGCCGTCGATGATCTGCGGCAGCGCCTCGAGCGTCTGCTCGGCGCATTCGTCCCTATCGGTGAGCAGCACGATATTGCCCGGCGTCACCGAATCGAGCACCGTTGAGACCTGCTCGTCGGCACCGTTGAGCAGCCAGTCGCCCGAGTCAATATTCCACGAGACCACGGCGGAGACCAGGTCCATCGCATCAATCCAGTTTTGCTCGTCAAAGGCAGCGTAGGGAGCACGCAGCAGCATCGTCTTCACGCCGGTCGCCGACTTAATCGCATCGGTGCCTTTCGTGATCTGTTCGCGTACCGTCTCACGGTCCTGACCCTTGAGCGAATCGTCGCTGTAGCTGTTGGATCCGATCTCGCACCCGGCATCGACAATCGCCTTGGCCGTGGCAGGCGAGGCCTCGGCCGCATCGCCCGAAAGGAAGAACGTCGCGGTAACGCCCTTTTCCTTGAGCACCTGCAAGATCTGTTTGGTGGCGCCGCTCGGACCCTCGTCAAACGTCAGCGCCACGTACTTTTTGTTGCCCTTGGGCGCCACGCTGGCGCACGCAACGACGCAATCGGTGGCGGGCACAACCTCGCCGCGGTCCTGCGTCTTTTCCGACTGCTCACCAACCCACACCTCGGAGCGGCCCTGGACACCCCATGTCTGCACATACTCGATAGCGCCCGTGCCCTCGACCTTGAGCTTGGGCTCGATAACCGTAGCCTGAACCTCGTGCTTCTCGTAGGTGTTACGGCCATCCTTGACCGTCACCTTCTCGCCGCCCTCAAGTTCGCGGCTATCCCATTTGCCCTGTTTTATGCGCTTGCCGTCCACCTTAACCGACAGCTTTTCGCCGCCATGGCGCTTGAGCACGCTGTCATCGACGGCCAGCAGGTCGCCTGCGTCGTAGGTATCGGTCAACTCCTGGTCGTCGATGAGATTCTGCAGCGTAGAGCCCACGCGCACCGCGGTCTTTTGCCCGTTGAGTTCCACGTCCACGCTGCGGTTGACGTAGCCCACGACGGCAGCGATAAACAGCACGAGCGCACAGCCCACGGCAATGAGCGCATAGGGCAGACGGGACGGTCGGCGCGGCGAGCGCCCGTTGCCGATGCGCGCGCTGCGGTCGCTAAACCCGCGGCTATGGTTGAGGTACATCGCGCCGGGCTTACGGCGGCGACGGCGCTGACCGCTGGGCAGCTGCCCCAGGTCGCGGCGCGCCGTCGGACGCGCACCCGAACGCCCGTTTAAGTTGGATCCGTTTTGGCGCATGTGCCCTCCCCCATAAACACAGCAAGCCGGAGCAACAGGTCTCCGGCTTGCCTCCCATCATTTGGTACGTCGCTATTTTGTAGCTTTTGACGAGCCTCCGCTCGCCTTTTGGTATTCGTCCTTAAAGGCCTTGAACATGCCGCGCGTCTTGCCGAGCTGCTTGCCCAGTGCGCGACTGCCTTTGTCCACGGCGACCGATCCCTTGTCGTCGAGCACCTTGGCGCCCTTTTTGACCTTGTCGCCCACCACGACGCTGGCCTCGGCGGCCTTGGCAGCCGCACCGCCCGAATACCCGAGCGACTTGACCTCGTCCGAGACGACCATCGCGCCGTTCTCGTAGCCGCGCAGCATCGTCGGCGGCACCTGCGTGTCACCAACCAAAACACTCGAAGCAGCACCGGCGGTCACATAGAATGCCTGCACGATGCCCGAGCGCGGCTTGAACTCAACGTCCGAGCAATAGCCCACGACGTCGCCCGATTCCGTGCGCACGTCCATACCGACCCAGATGATGCAATCGTCCAGGTTGATGTCGAGGCGCTTGGCGGCGGCGGCATCGTACGTGTCCTTGACGTCATCGACCGCAATGGCGCCCTCGTAGACACCAATGGCGTCGAGCGCTACGAATCGGTCGGGACGCTCGATCATGCCCGCGATATCGGACTGGCGGACCATAAAGCCGACCACGCGCGTACCGCCCGGGGTAAAGACCGGAAAGTGAATCTTTCCGAGCTTTTTGGGGCTGCGCGGCGTGCCGTCCTTTTTGGTGCGCTTGTCCTCGGTAGGCTTGCGATAGATCTTGGCGCCGACAAAATCCCCAGCGCGCATTATGCCTCGGTCGAGGGTTCCGCAGCCCCGGCATCAGCCTCGACGGCGTTCTCGACCACGACGTCGGCGGCAGGCGTCACGTTGCCACCCGAAATGGCGTCGTTGAGCTGCTCGCGCAGCTGGTCCATGCGCTCGCGGGCCAGGTCGACCTTGGCGCGCAGGTCGTCGGTCTTGGCGTCGACCATCGGGCCAAAGTCATTCACCGCAGCACGGGCCTCCTCGGCGCCGTGCTCGTAGGTGTCGCGCATATTGTCCCAGGCGTCGTTGGCGATATCGGCAGCCATGGCGCGGGTTTCGGCGCCCGAGCGCGGGGCCAGAGCAACGCCGATAATAGCGCCAGCGGCAGCACCAAAGAGCGCACCGGAGACAAAGCTGAAAGTCTTTCCCATGATCATTCCTCTCCTGCGGGCACCTCGATGCCCACCGTTTGAATGCTGTCCATTATACCCGCAGCGCAACACTTGCCGTCGCGCTCATCTGCGTACGGTAAAAGCGCAGGTACATAATGGTGATAAGCGAGTAAGCCTACTCCTGAGGCGCAGCCGGCATGGCGACCGTGGCGGCCGGATCCTCGCCGGCGCCATCAACGAGCGGCAGGTTGCCCTCGTGCGCCGAGCCGAACGGAGCCGTTGCCGCACCGCCAAAGACGGCCGCGGGGGCCTCGTGGTTCTCGGCGACCGCACCCTCGGTATCGATTGGCATCTGCGGCTCGTCGTCAAAGCTCGGGACGCCTTGGGGCTCCGCAGACTCGGGCTCAGCAGGCGCGTCGGCAACGGGCTCGGCGTCGGCGTCGGCCTCGGCAGGAGCGTCGCCCTCGGGCGCATCCTCGGCCACGTCCTCGCCGTTCGCAGCGGCAACGGCCTCGTGCGGGTCCTTGCCCTCGGCCTCGGCACGCATGCCCAGCACCAGGTTGCGCAGGCCCGCGACCGTGCCGTCCACATCGGGGGCGGGCTGGTCGGCGTGCAGATAGGCCCAATCCATCATAAAGGTGGCCGAAGACAGCGCGCCGATGGCCAGCGCATCATCGGGGCACGAAAGCTCAATCTCAAAGACACGCTCGTCATGCTCGCTCACGCGCGTGCGACCGCACGAGATGCTGCCGGCAAGACCGGTCTCGTTCATGAGCTCGACCGTCACGTGCTCCAGCAGATGGCAAAGCTCGGTCTGGCCCATGCAATCCTGGAATTCGCGGCCGGAGTCGCCCAGGCACAGGTGCTTGGCAATCGCGGGCACCAGGTAGTACACGCGCGCCGTGGCCTCGATATCCTCCGAGGTCATGAGCGGCATGCCGGGGTTCACCAGCACGTGCGCGCAAATCTTGTCCTCGCTGACGGTGACCTTAAGGATGTTGAACAGGCCTGCCATAACTCTCCCCTACTCGTCCTTGCCCTACTCGTCGCCGTCGTGCGGGGCCGCAGGGCCCCCACCCGACGTCGCCGGCTTCTCTGCCGAGGACTCGGAATCCTTCTTATCGGTTTCGGCCGGAGCGATCACGCGAATGAGCGAGATGCGCTGGCCACGCATCGACTGCACTTTAAACTTGTACCCCGCGACCTCAAACACCTCTCCGATGTCGGGCACCGAGTCGCAAAGCTCCAAAATCCAGCCGGCGATGGTCTCATAATCATCGCTTTCCTCGAGCGGCCAACCAAGCTCAATCGCGTCATCGCACGAAAAACGCCCATCGACGAGCCACTCACGGCGCGAGAGGCGCGTGAGATACTTGTTGTCGGGGTCGAACTCGTCCTCGATCTCGCCGACGATCTCCTCGACGATATCTTCGATGGTGATGATTCCGGCCGTGCCGCCGTACTCGTCCACGACGACCACGATCTGGTCGTGCGAGGTCTGCATCTCGGACAGCAGCGGCAGGATGTCCTTGGTATCGGGCACAAAGGTGGCGTCGCGCAAAAAGTCGGCAATGGGCTGGTCGCCCTTGCCGTCGAGCGCGGGCTGGATCAGGTCCTTGATGTGCGCGATGCCCGCGACATTGTCGGGGTCCTCGTGATAGACGGGGATGCGGCTGAAGCCGGTCTGGCGCATGGTGGACAGCACGTCGGCGACTGTCTCGTCGTCCTCGCACATGGTGGTGTCCACGCGCGGCACCATGACCTCGCGAGCCACGGTGTCACCCAGGTCGAAGATCTCGTGGATCATGCGCTTTTCCTCGTCGAGCAGGTCGTCCTGCTCCGAGACCATGTACTTGATCTCTTCCTCCGAGACGTTCTGGCGGTCATCGGCGCTCTTGATGCGCAGGATGCGGGCCAGGCCGTCGGAGCAGGCACCGGTCAGCCACACGAGCGGGCGGGCGATCTTTTGGAACACGGAGAGCGGCCCCACGACCTGTTTGGATACGCCCTCGGCGTTGGCCAGACCAATGCGCTTGGGGACGAGCTCGCCGATCACGATGGACACGAAGGCGACCGCGACGGTGATGATGACCGGCGCCAGGCCGCGCGCGATGGCGGAGAGCGGCGCGATGCCAAAGCTCATGAGCCACGTGGCGAGCGGGTCGGACAGGCTCGTCGAGGCAACGGCGGACGAGGCGAAGCCCACGAGCGTGATGGCGACCTGGATGGTGGCGAGCAGCTGGTCGGAGTCGGCAGCCAGCTTAATGGCACGCTCGGCGCGCTTGTCGCCTTTCTCGGCCTCATGCTCCAGCACGGCGCGCTTGGCCGTGGTGAGCGCCATCTCGGACATAGAGAAGTAGCCGTTGATGAGGGTCAAAACGAGGGTGGTGATAAGGGAGATGGTTATGTCCATCGGGAGTTTCTCGAACCTCCAAGATTCGGGACGTTGGGCAGTAAGCGTAGGTGACGGATAGGGCAGTTGCGCCCGGCGGCCGCTTGGATGGGCCCGCGGGCACAGGAGCGATCGCTAGATTACGAAGAGGATCACCGCCATGAACTGGAAGATGCTGCCGGCGAGCACCCACAAGTGGAAAACACTGTGCAGATAGCGCACGTTTTTGGCGATATAGAACGGCACGCCCACGGTATAGCACACGCCGCCGACAGCGAGCAGGGCAAGCGCTACGGGGTTGAGCAGTGCCACAAGCGCGGGCAGCTTAAAGACAACGAGCCAGCCCATCAGCAGGTAGACCAGGCCACTTACCCAGTGCGGTTGACGCTCGCGCAAAAAGCACTCGAGGGCAATCCCGACGATGGCGATGGCCCACACAGCAAAGAACAGCATAGGGCCGCCGTCGTTTGCGAGCGTGATGAGGCAAAACGGCGTATAGCTGCCGGCAATAAGCAGGTAGATGCAGCTGTGGTCGATGATACGAAACACGCGCTTGGCGCGCGCGGGCTGAATCGCGTGATAGAGCGTGGAGGCCAAGTATTCGAGGATGATACTGACGCCATAGACAATCGCCGCGGCCATGTGGGCCGGGCCTCCGCCGCGCAGGGCAGCGAATACGATCAGGAGCACCAGGCCCGCGATACCCAGCAGGCAGCCGACACCATGGGTGACGGAGTTCATGATCTCCTCGCCCACCGTGTAGTGTGGAACGGCCGCGGTCTTGGGTCGCGGCTTAGAACTGTCGCTCGAATCGGACATGCCGGTTACATCCTCCAACGTAAAGAGTTCTCAACACTATATCAAAGCGTCTGGGTGCGTGCGAAATTTGCACCATACGTGACCCTTTGTTTACCCATTCTTTGCCTGTTGACGCATCAACGGTGAACGTCCATAATGCGCTTGCATTAAATGTTGATGTATTAACATCTTATAGGAAAGCTTCTTATGTCTCAAAACGCACGTTCCCATCGAAAGCTCAAGATAGCCGGCATCGTTGCGCTGGTGCTCGTTGTAGCGCTGCTGGGGTTTGCCGGCAACTTCTTGTTCGACTTTGCCCTGAACCCTCGCGCCCCCTACACCATGAAGATGATGCAGGACGGCAAGGACGCCGAAAAGGGTGAACAGATGGATGCCGAGGGAACCGAGGCGCGGGCATGGTTTAAAGAGAACCGCGAGAGCAGCAGCCTCACCGCAGATGACGGAACCGAACTTGCCGCTTGGTATTTTGTCGCCCCAGAGAGCACGCACAATTACGCTATCTGCCTACACGGATACACCGATGAGCCCATCGGTATGGCCCGATACGTCAAGCGATTCCACGACCGCGGCATGAACGTGCTCGCACCTGCCGCCCGCGCCCACGAGCGTTCCGGCGGTGACTACATCGGCATGGGCTGGCCCGAGCGACTCGATGTCGTCGCGTGGATCGGGCGGATCGTTGCGGCCGATCCCAAGGCGCGCATCCTGGTCTTTGGCGAGTCGATGGGTGCAGCGACCGCCATGAATGTAGCGGGGGAATCTCTGCCCGCAAACGTGAAATGCATTATCGAGGACTGCGGCTATACAAGCGTTTGGGACGAGTTTTCCCTGCAGCTCAAGGACGTGTTCGGCCTGCCCAGCTTTCCCTTGCTCGATGTAGCAAACTTAGTGTGCAACGTGCGCGCAGGCTACGACTTTCATAAGGCGAGCAGTGTGAACCAACTCGAACACGCGACGGTTCCCATGCTGTTTATCCACGGCGACCAGGACACCTTTGTGCCGTACGACATGCTCGACCAAAACTACGACGCGTGCGCCAGCAAGGTTAAACAGAAGCTCACTATCCACGGCGCCACCCACGCCAAGAGCGCGCAAGTTGACCCCGAGCTCTACTGGAACACGGTCGACGACTTCCTCGACAAGAATTTTTAAGCAAATAGTACGGTTTACTGGTCTATCTGGCCCCTAGCACTTCCAAAAAGCCGCCCGTGGGCGCTGTGCTCACGGGCGGTTTTTACTAACGTTGCGCTACAAAAGCGCTTGATATGTCCAATAGCTAGGCGCTATTTGACCTCGATGAGCTCGTACTTGCTCGTGCCCAGGCCGATCTTCTCGGCATGCGCGATGCACGCGCGCCAGTCGGTGTCGGGATGCGTGATGCAGAAGGGATCCTTGGCCTGCTCGCCCTCCAGATGCTCGTGATTATGCTCCATCTTGGCCGCGCTGTCGGTAAGCTCGGTGTTAGGCAGCAGCTCGGACGCCAGGACGGCGTCGGCGCAGGCCTGGTCGATGGCGACCGGGTCGAAGCTCGCGAACATGCCGATGTCGTTGACGATGGGCGTGTCATTCTCGGGATGGCAGTCGCAGTTGGGGCTGATGTCCATGGCGAGCGAGATGTGGAAGCTCGGGCGGCCGTCGACGATGGCCTTGGTGTACTCAGCGATCTTGTAGTTGAGTACGTCGGCCGCGGCATCATAGTCGGGCTTGATGCAGTCCTGGTTGCACGCCGCAATGCAGCGTCCGCAGCCCACGCAGCGATCGCGGTCGATGGCAGCCACGTGAACCGTGCGAGTGCTGCCGTTGGCAAGCTCGCGCTCACGCGTACCGTCAAACGTGATGGCGCTGTGCGCGCATATCTTCTCGCAGGCACGGCAGCCAACGCAGTTGGTGGTATCGACGCTCGGCTTGCCAGCGGCGTGCTGCTCCATCTTGCCGGCACGGCTACCGCCGCCCATACCCAGGTTCTTCATGGCACCGCCAAAGCCGGCCTGCTCATGGCCCTTAAAGTGGGTGAGGCTAATCACGATGTCGGCATCCATGAGTGCCTGGCCGATCTTTGCCTCGCGCACGTACTCGCCGCCCTCGACCGGGACGAGCGCCTCGTCGGTGCCCTTGAGGCCGTCGGCGATGATGATCTGGCAGCCCGTGGCGTACGGGGTAAAGCCGTTCTGGTAGGCGGTGTCGATGTGCTCGAGCGCATTTTTGCGGCTACCCACATAGAGCGTGTTGCAGTCGGTGAGGAAGGGCTTGCCGCCCAGCTCCTTCACGACATCCGCGACGGCGCGGGCGTAGTTGGGGCGCAAAAAGCTCAGGTTGCCCAGCTCGCCAAAGTGAATCTTAATGGCGACGAACTTGTTCTCAAAGTCGATCTGCTCAATACCGGCGCGACGGATGAGGCGCTTGAGCTTGTCGAGTTGGCTCTCGCGAGCATGCGTGCGCAGGTTGGTGAAGTACACCTTTGCCGGTGCTGCGGGTGCGGTTGCGGTCATAGATCTATCCCCTCGGTCTATATGGCGTTACAGACATAGAGGATGGTACCCGTTAAAGCGGGGTCGAAGTCAAGCACAACACCGAGTCGTTAGGCACTCATTGGGGACAGACTTAAATGAGTGCTTGCCGCCCGGCCAGCGAGCCGGCGATCCGGCAAAGACTGTCCCCAACGACTAGTCGTTTAAGAACGTCCCCAATGACTACTCCTGCACCTTGAGGGCTTCGGCCAGGCTGACGCGCTTGATAGAGCGCGTGTGCAGCAGCGCCACGACCAGGTAGGTCGCAAAGCCGATGCCGATGCATGCAGCCATGGACCAAGCGGGCACGTAGATCTCGATATTGCCGTTGTAGGCGAGCAGCATCGAGCGGAAGATGGCCGTGAGCGAGCCAATAATGACCGGCAGGCTCAGCACGAGCGACGCCGCCACGCACAGCGTGATCGAGCGGATGTACAGATGCGAAATCTCGCTATCGCGATAGCCAAAGACTTTCATGTAGCTGATCGAACGGGCGCTGTGGTCGATCACCGCCTTGGTCAGCAGGTACATAAACAGCAGGAAGATAAACACCGCGAGCCCGACCATCATGCCGATCATTTTGCTCATCATGCCGATGAACTGGTCACCCACGGCGCGCATGTCGTCGGGCGTGGTGTCACCGGCAAAGTAACGAGCATCGAGGTCGAGCTTCTCGTCGCTCACATAGCCGTTAAAGTAGGCGGCGTCGTTGCCGAACAGCTCGTTAAAGTCATCGATGCTCATATAGATATTCATGTCCGACTTTGAACCCCAGATGCAGTCCTTACCCGCGTACTCAAGAGAATAATCCCGAGCCTCGTACTTGTCGCGAAGCTCGACCTTCTGGCCCTCGCTCCAGCCAAACTTATCGAGCAGACCGCCGCCAAAGACGACGCGCCCGTCGCCGACGTTGAGGTCTTTCCAATAGCGCGAATGAGATGAAATGCCGTAGACAGAGATGGCCTCTGTGCCGTTTCCCTCGCCGCGGTCGTATTGCAGCTGGTAAACGGCATATTTCTCGGCCTGCGCGATTGCGCCCGCGCCGTTGTCGGTCGTGTTGATCGGGTGAATGTCGTCGTTGTCGGTGTCGATCTTAGAGGCCTTGTCGATCAGGTCGATGGCCTCATCGCGGTCGCAGCCGAGGGCATCGGCAAGGTCATCGAGGCGCGCATAAAGCGCATCTTTCTTGTCCTGGACCTTGGCGAGCGCGTCCTGCGCCGCGGCCAGGCTCTCGGCAGACGGAGATGCGGTCGCGGCATCGGCTGCCGTCTGCGCCGCATCGGCCGCGTCGTCAAGCTCGTCATCGGCATCCTGGGCGGCGGAGAGCAGCGCGCCGTCAATCGACTGCAAGCGCTCGAGCGCCGCCCACTGCCCGCGCTCCTCGGCAGTACCCTCAAGCTCTAGCGGAGCCTTGAGCGTGTACTGGTGCTCGGCGACCAGGCTTGTCTCCAGGTTGTCCGCATAGTGCGTCATCGTGGGCAGGATCGCCAGGCCAAAGAGCAGCAGCAGCGAGGCAAACGCAATGCCCACGAAGAGCGTGGCGAAGTTGCCCAGGTTGCGCAGGAAGATGCGCAGGCGAAAGCGCGAGACAAAGCCCATGCGCTCCGGCAGCTGCAGGCCGCGCTTGGTGCCCGATTTGCCGCTCGCCTCGTGACGAAGGAACTGCAACGGCGTCTTGCCCATCTTGCGAAGCAGGCCCACCAGCGTGATGAGGATGAGCGCGGCAGCGGGAACCACGGCGCACTTCACAAAAATCTCCCAGCTCCAGTACACCTGGAAGGGAGGCAGGCTGTACGAACCGTAATAGAGGCCGCGCATGGGCTCGGTAAAGAACGCGACGCCGAGCGCGGTGCCCAAAAGCGCCGCGACCACGCCCACGATGGCGGGAAGTGCCAGGTAGTGCAGCACGATCTCGCGGCGGCGATAGCCGCTGGCGAGCAGCGTGCCAATGATGGCGCTCTCCTCCTCGATGGTGGCGTCGGTAAGGACCACAAAGACGAACGCCATGATCACGATGATAATGTTGAGCAGCGTCATCCACATCATGGAGTCGCCGTCTACGTCGTCGCGCGCGTAGCCAATACCCTGGTTGGAATCGGCGTCGATCAGATCGTCCACGCGCGCATCGGCATCGGTCAGCGCCTCGACCATATCCTGCTCCGCATCGATGCGATTCGCGGTGGGGAGGTCGCGGTCGTTAAAGGTAAAGGAGTACGTGTAGGCAGGCGCGCCGCCGGCATCCTCGAGCGCGGCAAAGCCGGCGTCGGTGACCTCGGCCACACCATAGGTGATGGTGTTCACCGTAAAGTCCGAATTGTTGAGGAACAGCGCCTGGCTATCGGGCTGGGTCATGATGCCGCAGATGGTGTAGGTGCGGCCCTCAAGCTCAACCTTATCGCCCACGACAAGGTCGTTGTTGGTGGCAAAAACGCGGTCGATAGCCACCTCATCGTCCGTCTTGGGCTGCTTGCCTTCGCAGTAGGACGCGATATCGACCTTGGTGCGGTGCGCATAGGTGCGCAACGTGCGCTTGGTGCCGTCGTCGCCGGCGGTCTTTTTGATGATGGCGTCGATGGAGAAATTCTTGTAGAGCGTGACGCCGCCGACGTCGTCGGCTGCATCCTCGGCTGCCTTGAGCTGGTCGTCGGTAGCCTCGAAGGAGGTAGTCACGCGGCCGTCCTCAATCGTGTACGCATCGCGCATGTCGTCGATAAGGCAACCGATGGAATGCGCCGCGAGCAAAAAGCCCGAGGTGAGAGCGATGCTCCCGCACATAAGCAAAAAGATGCCCAGGTACTTGCCGATATTGCGGCGCAGCTCGCGCGGGAGTCGCTTTGCGAGAGGTGTCATGGCATCGCCTACCAATCGAGCTCGGCGGCCGCAACGGGCGACTCGTTGAGCTCATCCTCGACGATGCGGCCGTCGCGCAGGCGCAGCACGCGGTTGGCCATGCGGGCGATGGCGGCGTTGTGGGTGACGATGATGATGGTGCAGCCGTAGGTGCGGTTAACATCCTCCATGAGCTGCAAGATTTCCTTGGATGTCTTGTAGTCGAGCGCGCCGGTGGGCTCGTCGCACAGCAGCAAGCCCGGGTTTTTGACGAGTGCGCGGCCGATGGCGCAACGCTGCTGTTGGCCGCCCGAGACCTGGCGCGGGAACTTGTTGCGGTGCTCGTAGAGGCCCAGCGAACGCAGCAGGTCGTCGACATTGAGCGGGTTTTTGGACAGGTGCGCCGTGACCTCGATGTTTTCCTTGATGGTAAGGTCGGGCACCAGGTTGTAGAACTGGAAGACAAAACCCAGCTCGCGACGTCGGTACTCGCCCAGATCGGCGGGCTTGAGCACCGTAAGGTCGCAGCCGTCCACCATGATGGAACCACCGTCGGCATCCTCCAGGCCGCCGATCAGGTTGAGAAAGGTCGACTTGCCCGAGCCCGAGGGCCCCAGCATGACGCAGATCTCGCCGCGGTTGATGGACGTGTCGATGCCATCGAGTACCGTCAGGCGCGCATCACCGTCGCCGTAGTGTTTCCTGAGCCCGCTGACCTGGACATAGGCTTGCTTTGTCGCCATGCTATCCCCCGTTGTTAGCCTTCAGCTACTTTTCTAGGCTAATAGTAAACCCAGGTGAACTATTTTTAAGCGACAGGCGCGATTTTTTCCAAACCAGTCATTGGGTACTCATTGGGGACAGACTTAAATGACTGAAACCACTCATTTAAGTCTGTCCCCAATGAGTGGTCGTCGTTTAAGAACGTCCCCAATGACTAGGTGAAAAGGAGTGTCCCCATCTGCCGGCAGAAAAGGAACGTCCCCAAGTGACGGGTTCCCAAGTGACGGGTTGTGGTTAGGCGCGGGATTTGTTGTAGGCGAGGGCTAGGCCTACGGCGGCGATGGCCGCGGCAAAGAGCACCGTGACGCCCAGGTCGCAGGCGATGTCGCCCAACACAGCAGACGTCAGGTCCGAGGCAAGCGCCTTGCCGATCGCATCGTTCACCCAATACGTCGGCACAAAGTGCGCCGCCGTCTGCACGGCCGGACCCATCAGCGACAATGGCATCCAGGCGCCGCCCAAAAACGTCATGAGCAAGCCGAGCAAGTTGCCCACACCGTTGAGCAACTCCTCGCGAGCGCCCAGGCTCGACAGCGTAAAGCCAACGGCCAGCGGCGTGCACGCCAGGGCAAACGTTGCCGCCAGCGCCAGGCACACGCGACCCACGCCGACCTCGGCAACCGCGCTGGCAAAGCCCACGACGCCCATCATGCTCGATACGAGCCAGATGCAGACGGTGAGCACGGCGGCGGCCGCGAACACAGCGAGCGAACGCTGGCGCTCAGAGACCGGGCTGGCATCCATGCGGCGCACGCGCTCGGGCTCGTTCATGCCCGAAAACACCAGTCCCACCGACACGATGACCGACGAGATGATCGCGTACGCGCCAAAGTTGAAGTACGACTCGAGCGTGATAGCAGCAGTCGAGTCGACCTTGACCTGCTCGATCTGGACCTCCGCGCGCTTTGCGGCCGCGTGCTCGGCGGCCCTTGCGACGTCACCGTTGGAGGCAGCGGGTTCAAGCGCCGCCGCAGCGCCCGCGAGCGAGATCCAGCGCGAGGCCTCGGCGGACGAAAGCGCCGCCGCCATGGTGCCGGAACCGTAGGTCACATCGAGCTTGGGCAAGCCCTCCCCCGCACGAGCGGCCGCAACAAGATCGTCCTCAAACCCCTCCGGGATAAAGAACACGCAGTCGGCGCTGCCTTTGGCGCTGTTGCTCTTGGAGAGCGCGTCAGCAAGGTCGTATGTGTCTTCGCCGACGCCCGTGACCAGGTCAAAGCGTGAGCCCAGGTGCTTGGTAAGCGCCCGCGAAAGGTCGCTATCGTCGCGGTCGACCACGATCACGTTGGTGTCGTAGGGCTTGTACTCGGTAAGCCGCGACGAGTTCCAGCTCACCGAAGCCGCGATGAATACGCCCATGAGCGAGATGAACACCGTATAGATGAGCAGGTAGAACGGGTGCGCCAGCGCCATGCGAAGCGCGGTCTTAAAGGTGCTCATAGCGGCTCCTTCCAAAGATCAGCGTAGCGGCGGCGACAAACACCAGGGCCATCAGGACGAGCGCGCCGGCGCGAACAGCGAAGGGCCCCAGGTCCTCAAAGAAATACAGGCGATTGAACATGTCGCAGATGAGCTTGACGGGGTTGAGCCAGCACTCGACCGGACAAGCGCGGGCGACGTCGTCGGCAAGCGCCATCGCCGGCTCGCCGTAGAGGCCGGCGAACAGGGCGCACGTGGTGGCAAAGCCCGTGAGGATGCCCGACTTGGATGCCTTGCCGCCCTTAACGGGAAGCGTGCCCACAAAAAGCCCCAGGCCCGTGGCGGCAAGCGCGGATGCAGCCCCGCCCAGCAGGCACAACCCCTCGCGCCCGCCAAAGTCGACGCCCACGACCAGGCGCACGTAGCCGATCGCAACCGCCATCGATGCAAAGGAAACCAGCCACGAGCCGACAAAAATGCCGGCCAGCGACGCCGTCTTGGAAAGACCGCCCACGCAGCGGCGCGCGCCGAGGCCGGACAGATTGGGCTGCAAATCGACGACGCTCAAGGCGGCAAACTCGGCAGACATCATCGCGACCAGGCCAAAAAGCGCGTAATAGTAGATGACCGTGCCATCGGGCGTGGCACGAGTCAGGCTCACGCGGCGGGTTCCGCCCTCGAGCGACAGGGCGCGCGCAACCGCCGCCGGATCGGCGAGCGCCGCCGGGTTGTCCTGGGCAATCTGGGACATGAGCTCGGCATTTTGCGTATACGAGCTTGCCACCGTTTCAAGGATGCTGCGGTCGGTAAGCACCGACGAGGCGCGCGAGCTGTCGTAACTCGATAGCAGCGTGAGCCTGGGCGTGCCCGCGGCATCAACCGTATAGATGCCCGCGACCTCGCCGGCCTTGAGCGCTTTGCGCGCGGCAGCCAAGTCTTCGTACTCGCTCACATCGAGCAGCTGGTCGTCGCCTGCCTTGGCAAGCGAAGCTGCCACATCCTTAAAGGTCGAGGCATCCCAGGCCTCGTCCGCCACGACGGCAACCGGCACCGGGTCGACCGTGCCGTCGGAGCTGAGGTTCGCAAACATAAACATGAACATCGTGGAAAGCGCGATAGGAAAGAGAGCGCCCCAGACCCACGTGCTCGGCCGGCGCAGCAGCGTCTTGACCGTGGTGATGATGGTGTTGAACATGGCCGCCCCCTAGTCGCGCAGCTCGCGGCCGGTGATCTCGAGGAACACGTCGTTGAGGGTCGGCGGTTCGGAATAGATGCGGCCGAGCGGCACGTCATGCGAGCGCAGCGCATCGAGAATGTCCGTCAGGTTGTGCGGGCTCGCTTCGCACGAAAACGTGAGCTGTCCCGCCGTTGCCGAAAGGTCCAGAACGTGCGGCAGGCTTGCGACGGCACCGAGCGCCGCACTCGGAACCTCGCCGACCTCGATTACAATCTTCTCGCCCATCTGAATCATGCGCTTGAGCTCGTCGTTAGTGCCCTGCGCCAGCACGCGGCCGCCGTCCATGATCATAATGCGGCTGCAGATCTGCTCGACTTCCTCCATGTAATGGCTGGTATACACCACCGTGGCGCCCTCGTCGCGCAGGCGGCAGATGCCCTCCAGGATGGCGTTGCGGCTTTGCGGGTCGACCGCCACCGTGGGTTCGTCAAAAAAGATGAGCTCGGGCTTGTGCGCGATGCCGCAGGCAATGTTGAGACGACGCGTCAGGCCGCCCGAGAGCTTGCCGGGGCGGAACTTGGTAAAGTCGCCCAGGCCGACAAAGTCGATCGCCTCGTCCACCAGCGCGCGGCGGCGCTTGCGGTCGTTGACGTAGAGACTGCAGAAATAGTCGATGTTCTCGCGCACGGTGAGCTCGTCGAACACCGCCACCTGCTGCGGCACCACACCGATGCGGCGCTTGAGGTCGTAGCGGGCGGGCGTCATGCGCTCGCCGAACAGCTCGATGGTGCCCTTGTCGTAGGCGAGCAGCTGCAGGATGCAGTTGATGGACGTGGTCTTGCCCGAGCCGTTGGGGCCCAGCAGGCCAAAAATCTCGCCGGGGGCGATGTTCAGGTTAAAGTGGTCGAGCGCAATAAGATCGTCGTAGCGCTTGACGAGGTTTTCGACGTGGACGATGTCTGTCATGAGGCGGCCCTTCTGTTGGTCGTGGCCCGGTACGATTGCATCATCGCAGGAGCGGGCGGCGCGCACCAGTGAGCTTTGTCACGAGTGCGGAGGTCTTGGTCGTACGGCCTGCCGACGCCCCCGCTTTGCCGCGCGGGAGAAATGTCACGGTTGCGCAGGCGGCCCCTCCACCACGCACGGCATCGCGTACAATACCCGTATGAACAGGCTTTTCGACAAATCGATTGTGCTGGCGTGCTGCATCGCAGCCGCCACAGGCCTTGCTGTGGACGCTCGCTTAGTCGCGGCGTTTTGCCTGGGCGTTATTGCCACCTCACTGGCCGAGGTCGCACAGGGAAATCGCGCCCGCCGTGCGAGCGAGGCCGTGAGCTACGCTTACATCATCGCGGCTGTCTTCGTGCCGCCGTTTATGCCGTTTGCGCCTCTCGCCCTCTATGACATCGCGCGGCGCGTGCGCCGTGAGCACGCCTGGATCGCGCTGGGCATTGGCGTCGTCTTTGTCTTTGCGCTCGTCGCGGACCTTCGCACCGACGCGCTCACCGCCCGAACGCTCCTGCTGACCGCCATCCTTTCGGTTGCCGCCACCTTGCTATCGCTACGTACCGCCCAGTTAGAGCGCGAGCAGCAGCGCATGCGCCGTACCCGAGACGAGCTGCAGGAACGAGCCCTCGCGCTCGAGGCGCGCAACCGCGACCTTGCCGACCGCCAGGACTACGAAGTCGAGCTCGCGACGCTCGCCGAACGCGCCCGCATCGCGCGCGAGATCCACGATAATGTCGGGCACCAGCTCACGCGTGCCTCGCTGCAGACCGAGGCCCTGCGCGTCGTGCACGCCGACGAGCCCGGCGTCGCCGCCGATTTCGCCGACGTCAAACGCACGGTTGACGAGGCGCTCCAGCTCGTACGTGCCAGCGTCCATGCGCTCAACGACAACGCCGTCGACCTTTCCGTGCAGCTCGAACGCATTGTTGAAGGCGTGCGCTCGGACGGCGGCCCGCAGATTGAGCTTGAAGTTATGGCCGAGCATGCGCCCGCAAATGTCGCCAACTGCTTTGCGGCGGTCCTGCGCGAAGCGCTCTCCAACACCATGCGCCACGCTTGCGCCCATGCTGTCACCATACGGTGCATGGAGCATCCGTCGTTTTACCAGCTCATCGTTACCGACGATGGCGTGGGCGGGGTTCAAGCAAGCGGCCGCGGCGCCGCGGAGGGCATGGGGCTCGCCTCCATGCGCGAGCGCATCGAGGCGCTTGGCGGCACCTTCACCGCCGGCCCGCTTGCCGGCGCCGGCGGCTGGCGCGTGTTTGCCACCGTTCCCAAACAGCAAGGAGATGAGGACCGATGAGGCTCATTGTTGTCGACGACGACCGCTTGGTGGTCGATTCGCTCAAGATTATCCTGGGCGCCCAGCCGCAGATCGAGGTGGTGGGCACCGGCGCCAATGGCGACGACGCGGTCGCGCTCTACGCCGAGCACGCGCCCGACATCGCGCTGCTCGACATCCAGATGCCGGGACGTGACGGACTTTCGGCGGCACGCAAAATCCTTGAGCGCGACCCTGCGGCGCGCGTGGTGTTTCTGACGACATTCTCGGATGACGAGTACATTGTGTCGGCGCTCAAACTGGGCGCCCGCGGCTACCTGATTAAAACCGATGTCGCCGCCATTCCTCCGGCGTTGGCGCAGGTCATGAGCGGCAAACGCGTGCTCGAGGGTAAGGCGATCGAAGATGTTGACTTTGACGGGATGGGCAACAAGACGGGCGCGCCCCACCGGCCCGCGGCCTTTGCCGGTCTGACCGACCGCGAGTTCGAAGTCGCCGAGCTCATCGCCCGCGGTCTCGATAACAAGGAAATCGCCGCCACCGCCTATATGGGCGAAGGCACGGTGCGCAACCACATCAGCTCGATCCTTGCAAAGATGGGCCTGCGCAACCGCACGCAGATCGCCATCGCCTACCTGCGAGGGTAATTACCCAACGGTCAACCGCCCCGGCACAGCAAAATGGCTGTAACCGATTTAATGCCATTTCAAAACTATGCCGGATTACTACGATGAATCGCCCGCCTTCGACCACGGCAAATTGCACGCTTCCAAAACCGCAGGTAGAACGCTTGCGATATTTAGAAAAATGCAGTCATGGTCGGGAATGTCGAGTTCATCGTAGTAAACCGGCATAGTTTTGTTCGGGCGGCCCTGCGCGAGTGCCTCCGCAAGCCTTGCGAGACCAAAATGATCTGCTTTCTTCCGCCCGCGGAGATCGGCTGACGGCGCCCGCCACGAAGTGGGCCCATCTACTACGTTTGACCCGATACCCCTGACCATAGCCGCGTTTCATGAAAAATCGCAGGCGTTCTACCTGCGGTTTTCATTTCACATTACTTGCCGTGGTCGAGGGCTGCCGCCTAAACATAGTAGATGGGCCCATTTCGTGGCAGACGGGTCACGCGGCAGCCCTCGCAAGGCAAAAATGATCCGTTTCCCTCTGTCCACGGGAGATCAAAGGCTGTTACTGATATGGTGCCATTTCAAAACTATGCCGGTTTACGGGGCTAAAGTCGGAGCCCTCATCCATACCCCCTATTTTTGAAAAACAGCAAGCAGTCTACCTGCGGTTTTATTATCTTGGTTTTCGATATGGTCGGAGGTTCGCTATCCAGCCCCGTAATCCGGCATAGTTTTGTTCGCGACGGCCCAACCGCGCGTTTAAGCGCGGGGCCGGCGGGGCATTTTTGCCCCGCCGGCCCCTATTCCAGTTCTACTCCTGCGCTACTCCGGCTTAGTTTCTACCGTGGGAGTCTTGTCCGCCGCAACTGGAGTGCGGGCGGTGTCCATGCTCAGGCAGTGTTTAGGGCAGCTTTCGATGCACTCGCCGCACACCACGCAAGCATACGGGTCGATCGACCACGTTCCGCCCTTGCGATCGACCGCGAGCGCGCCCGCCGGGCAACGCCGCGCGCACATGCCGCAGCAGATGCACACGTCCATGTCATTGACGATATGCCCGCGCAAGCGCTCGGGCGCCGTCAGCTTCTCCTGCGGATAGCACACCGTGACCGGCTGCTTGACCATAGAACCCAAGGCCATCTTGGCAAATGTCAGCAAACTCATGCCGCGCCTACCTTTCCGTGCAGCTAATGCAGGGGTCGATGGTCAGGATAATCATGGGCACGTTGGCAATGAGCACGCCCTGCAGCGCATGCGTCAGACCCGCCAGGTTTTGCGACGTCGGCGTGCGCACGCGGAAACGGTCCAGGTTCTTGGTGCCGTTGCCGCGCACATAGTAATACGCCTCGCCGCGCGGCTGCTCAATCACAACCTCGCCGCGCGCGCCGTCGGCCGGCGTGAGCTTGGTACGCCCACCGATACCGTCGTGCGGAATCTTGCCCACAAGCTCCTTGATGATGTCCATAGCCTGCGTGACCTCGGCGCAACGCACCTGGCAGCGGGCATAGCAGTCGCCATCGGTAGCGACAATTGGCTCAAACGCAGCCAGATCCGCATAGGCGCCGTCGCCAAACATGCGCACGTCATAGTCCACGCCCGAGGCGCGCCCGAACGGGCCGACCATCGACAGATCCAGCGCGTCCTTCTTGCTGATCACGCCCACGCCATGCAGGCGCTCGCCACAGCTGGCGTCGTCCAAAAACGTATGCACCAGGGCCTCGTAGTCGGGACGCATGGCATCGAGCGTCTGGACAATGCCCGCCAGCTCGGAGTCCTCAATGTCGTGCTTTAGGCCGCCGATCTCGTTAATCGACAGAATCACGCGCCCGCCGCACGTGCTCTCGAAGATCTTGAGAATCTGCTCGCGCAGGGTCCACGAACGATAGAACAGCGCCTCGAAGCCAAAGGCATCGGCAAGCAGGCCCAGCCACAGCAGGTGCGAGTGAATACGCGAGAGCTCGTGCAGAATGGTGCGGATATACTGCACACGGCCGGGCACCTCGATGTCGAGCATGCGCTCGCAGGCGCTGGCATAGCCATAGCTATGGCCCACGGCGCAGATGCCGCAGATGCGCTCGGCGATGTAGCCAAACTGGTGCATGTCGCGCTTTTCGGTGAGCTTCTCGAGTCCGCGGTGCACAAAGCCGATCTGCGGAATTGCCTCGAGAACGCGGTCGTCATCGATCACCAGGTCCAGATGAAGCGGCTCGGGCAGCACCGGGTGCTGCGGGCCAAACGGAATAACGGAGCGATGTGCCATGGACCTTACGCCTCCTTTTTCTGCTTGTCGCGGACGACCTTGGCGGCAAGCGCCGCGCGGACCTTGGCCGCTTTCTCGGGATCCATGGCGGCGAGCTTTGCCTCCATCTCGGCGGCTTTAAGTGCGGCCTTGGCCGCGGCCTCGTCATGCTGAGCATCGGAGCCGGCAGCCGCAGCGGGCCGAGCGACGGCGGCGCCCGCGGCATCACCAGCGCCCGCGGCGCCCTCCCCTGCAGCAGCCGCAGCAGCGGCGGCCTTCTCGGCCGCGGCCTTGCGCGCCTTGGCCTCGGCAGCGGCACGGACCTTCATGGCTTTCTCTCGCGCAGCCTTCACCTCGGGCGTGATAACGCTCATGGGCTCGGCAGTCGAGACCTGGTAGAAAAAGCCCTTAAAGTCGATCTGCATATCGGTGATGGCAAGACCGAATAGGTCATGCGCTTCGTTTTCAAACGGGAATACCGCCGGATAGTACGAGCTGATGGACGGAATCTCCTGGTACCGATCAATTCCCTCAACCACCAGGTTCTCGATCGCATAGCTGCCGTCCTGCGCAATATGCTCCTGAGCAGCACGAACGTTGATAAACGTATAGACCAGGCGATACGATCCGTCGTCCACACAGCGCTCGGCGTGCATCTGCACAAAGCGGGCACCGGCGCCCTTGAGCGCCTGGACATGCGACAGAAGCTCGTCGAGCCCAACGGTGGTATAGATAGCCTTTTGCATTACTCGGCCTCCTTTGCAGCGACGGGCGTCTCAGCAGGTGCGTCGCCAGCAGCGGGTGCGGCGGGCTTCCCGGCAGGCGCGTCACCGGCACCGTCAGTCCCGGCCCCCGCAGCCACAAACCCGTCCTCGCCCAGCTCAACGCCACCGTCCCAGGTAGCGGCACCGCCCACGGTAAGCGGATCGCCGCCGGCGCGCATCACGGACTCCTTCTGGTCCAGGATGCCGCACGCCTCCACGATGGCATCGATCACGGTCTCGGGGCGAATGGCGCATCCGGGCGCGTACACGTCCACGGGAATCGCGCGGTCCACGCCGCCGATCACGTTGTAGGCATCGCGGAACACGCCGCCCGAGCACGCGCAGATGCCGCAGGCCACCACGCACTTGGGCTCGAGCATCTGGTTGTAAATCTGGCGCACGACAGGCAAGTTCTGAGCGTTGACCGAGCCCGTCACCAAAAAGATGTCCGCATGCTTGGGGTTGCCGGTATTGACCACGCCAAAGCGCTCCGCATCGAACAGCGGCGTGAGCGAGGCCAGCACCTCGATATCGCATCCGTTGCAGCTCGAGCCGTCGTAATGAATAACCCACGGCGAGCGCGACATTTTATGATCCATGGATGCCGCCTCCTAAATAAACACGTCGACGAGGATGGGCATAAGGTTGAGCAGGCCAAACACCAGCGCCACGCCCCAGCCGAGCTTAAAGCAGCTGCGCCAGGTGCTGCGTGCGAAGGTGTTGTCGATCAGCACCTCGACAAAATACGTCGCGGCCATCACGACCAGGGCTACGACCCAGCTCACCGGGTTGTCCCAAACAAAGAACATGCCCACCCACATCAAAAACAGCACGGTCTCGCACCAGTGCATAAGGGTCATCTTGGCCAGCGTGCCGCCGCTCATCTCGGTGGCGACGCCCTGGACAATCTCCTGATGCGCGTGATGCGAGTACGAAAGGTCAAACGGCGACTTGCGTAGCTTGATGGTGAGCACCGCAAGCAGCGCCAGGAAAATGGGCGCACTGTACACGATGATGGGCGCCGACTGCCCGGTCACGGCGATGGAATCGAAGCTATCGGTGGCGAGATACAGGCCCACGCTCATCAGCAGAACGGCGGGCTCGTAGCTCATAACCTGCAGCAGCTCGCGATCGGCGCCGACCTGCGCAAACGGGCTTTGCGTCGAGGCGGACGCCAGCACCACAAAGATCGCGGCGAGCGTCACCATAAAAGCGCACAGCAGCGTGTTGGAGCCCGACACAAAGATGCCGCCGCCCACGACGGTAAAGATGAGCGCGCACGCCATATAGGTATCGTCCATGGTGTTTACGCTGGCAGGGGCCTTGCGCAGCAGCTTGGCAACGTCGTAGAAGGGCTGCAGCAGGCGCGGGCCCACGCGGCCCTGCATGCGAGCCGAAAGTTTGCGGTCGATGCCGTCGATCAAGCCGCCCGCAAGCGGCGCCAGCAAGGCAAACGCCACGGTGCCAATAAAGATGCCCACGACGCCCGAACCTTCGAAATACTTGCCGCGCAGCACCGAGGGCGCGCTCATGGCAAGCCGCTCGGGCCCAATCCATGCGCAACACAGCAGCGCAAACAAGATAATGCTGCAGCATACGACGCTACCCGCGGGGCCAATACGCTTCTCGCCAAGGGCGTCCTCCGAGTACCAATTGCGCTTTTCGGCCTTCACCTCGTGTCCCATCGAGCCGCGGAAATGGCGATATTTGTCGGTTCCCACGCCCGAAAGGTACACGTTGACGTGCGGTTTGTTGCTCACGCGGAATGACGTCAGCAGCACCACGGCGATAAAAGCCACGATAACCACCATCAGATACATGGCGTCCTTGCCAATAACGTACGGCACGCGGCCAAACACCATGGCCAAGTAAGGCGACACCAGACCGCTCGAGATAACCGGAAACGCCACGCAGCACAGAATCAGCAGCGCGGCGATGGTGTTGAGGGCCATCCATTCGGTCTTATGGACATTGACCTCAACGTTTTGAGCCGTGGGGTCGACGCCCGAAAGCTTGGCAAGCCACTTGCCCCAGAAGTAAAACGTCGCGGCCGAGCCAAAGGCAAGCACCATGATCATGAGCACGTTGCCGGTCTGCGCAAACGCCACCAGGGCGCCCCACTTGGACACGAGCATGCCAAACGGCGCCACAAACATGCCCATAATGCCCAGCATCATCAGACGCGTCAGGTGCGGCATGCGGCTGAACATGCCGTCCATGTCCTCGATATTGCGGCTGCCGATATGATGCTCGGCCGTGCCCACGCACAGGAACAGCAGCGACTTGGCCACCGTGTGGAACAAGATCAGGAAGATGGCCGCCCATACGGCCTCGGGCGCGCCGACACCCAAGCAGGCACTGATGAGGCCCAAGTTGGAAATGGTGGAGTACGCGAGCACGCGTTTGGCGTTGCTCTGCGAGATGGCCATGAGTGCAGCGAGCAAAAACGTGATGGCACCCACACTCGTGACCATAAAGCCGGTCACGGGGTAGATGGCATAGAGTGGGCTCAGCTTGACCATCAGGAACACGCCGGCTTTGACCATGGTTGACGAGTGCAGCAGGGCGCTCGTGGGAGTGGGTGCAACCATGGCACCCAACAGCCAAGTGTGGAACGGCATCTGTGCGGCCTTGGTGAGCGCGGCGAGCGACAACAGGATGACCGGCATCACCAGCAGCGCGGACTGCGCGGTTCCGGTGCCGGAAAGCTCGATCATGCCCGAGATGGTCAGCGGCATGCCGTTAACGTGCAGATACATAAGTCCGGCCAAAAAAGCGATGCCGCCCAGCATGTTGAGGATGATTTGGGTAAAGGCGTTCTTGATGGCCTCGGGCGTACGCGTATAGCCAATCATAAGGAACGAACACACGGTGGTGATTTCCCAGCCGCAGAACAGCCACTCAAGGTTGTCGCTCGTCACGATGACGAACATGGCCGAGAGGAACAGGAACATGAGCGCCAGGAACTGCGGGCGACGGTCGGGCGCGGTCTGCCCGCGCAGCGCGGCCTCGTGCTCGTCATGGGCCTGGAAGTCCTTCATGTAGCCCAGGGCATACAAGCAGATTAGACTGCCAACGATGCCGACGGCGAGGACCATGATCACGCTCATGTAGTCCAGGTAGAGTGGCGTTGCCGTGACGGCTTCGGCCGCGGGCAGCGTCATGGCTGCAAAGGCGAGCGAGCCCACCAGCTGGACTATGCCGAGCACCGTGGTGAGCGCGTTCCTATATTTGTACGCGTTGTACAGGATGACAGCGCACAGGATGACGTCGATAACGGAACTGATGATCGAGAGCACATGCGAGGTGCCGGGGGCAACCTCAAAGCTCTGCGGACCCGTGCCAAAAAACATGACGGCGACTACAACCGTCACCGCCATAATGATGCCAGAGCCTACAAGCCCTACCGCATCGCGGGCGCGGTCACCGCGCGCGAGCAGCATGCCCAGCGCCGGTACCAGCGGAAACAGGGTAAGGAAATACAGTAGCGTCATACCATCACTCCCCCATGCAAAAACGCTGCAATTGTTTAACGTTATAGCTCAGTTGAGGAGTAGCGGCGGCGGGTTTTCGGTCAACTGGGGAGTTTTAGGCGTACGGGGTAAGGGCACGCCCGCATTGGAGCAGAGGGGCGGCAAGAAAAATGCGCCCCTGTGGGTGCACCATCCCGTTTGCTATTCCGCCTTTTTAACGCGCGGCTTGCGACCGCGCGGCTTATCGACCAGTGCGGACTCACCGCTCTCGCGGTACTGACGGCACCAAGCCTTGACCGAAGACTCGCTAGGAATCTTGTGCTTGATCATGGCCTCGCGAACCGTTAAGCCGTTTTCCAAGCGGTCCTTGACCACGGCGAGCTTAACTTCGTACGAATAGGTGTGATGATGCGAACCGGCGTTGAGAACGGCGTCGGCACCGTCCACGGCATATGCGCGGGCCCACTGACGAGCCGTGGCCTGGGGAATGCCGAGCTCCGCGGCGAGGACGCGATGACCGACCCCCTCTTGGAGGACCTCGACGGCGCGCTGCCTAACCTCGGGCGCATGCGTGCGAGTCCTTGTTGCTTCCGACATACCTGCCACTTCTTAGCCTTAACCGTTAATCTGCTTTCTTACGTGCATGTTAGATAGTAGCATTTTGCTGTTTGCGCGTAACAGTTAATTGAAAATCGCACGGCGGCATCTGGGCATTTGCCATTAATTTGCAACAGTTCTTTAGGTTTTATTTACGCAGCTAGTTAGCTCGCGGCTCATTGACGGTGTTTTACCAACCAGATTGGTATCTTTTTGTTTGGCTGGTATGGTTTGTGTAATTATTAACCCCTCTTCAGCCCGCACCTACATGTCAACTTTCCACTTACTTTCCAGCTTTCCACTTAACTTACCACCTAAGGTGGAAAGCTGGAAAGCTAGGTGGAAAGCTGGGGCAGCAGCAGGCCAGGAGAACAAGAAAAGGGGCGGCAACCGGGTGGTTGCCGCCCCTCGCGTGGCTAGTTGGTTTTCGTCTCATGGCGAATGCCGTCGGTGTTGATGCGCGCCAGCGTGTACGTCACGTAGTCGGAGTGCGAATAGCCATCAAGGTTGCTAACGTTAACCGGCGTGTCGTTGACACCGACGCCGGACATATGAGCCGTAAGCACCAAGCGGTAGTTGGCATAAGTTTGGTCCTTGCCCTCAACATTCGTATTCACCTTAACGCGGAAAGCATGCTTAAAGGCAAGGCTGTTGCCGTCGCGCGTGGCGAACGCGCCGCCAGCCCCCTTGCTATCAGTAAATACGTAGTTCTTGCCATCGGCGCTCAAAGAGCCGTTAGCCAACTTATCGCTACCGAGCACCGTAATGTAGCTTGAGATGTTGTCGACCGCATCATAACTGCCATCATCTTGGCGGCGCTTCTGCAAGCTCAGCGTGTACGTCACCGTGCTGGCATTGGAGATCATGGCCTCGGCACCCGCGAGCTTGGACAAATCATACGTTCCCACCAGAGCGATTTCGCCGTCGGCGGACTTGAGGTCATCGATGTTGATGCCCAGCTGCGACTTCTTTGAAGCCTCGAGCGCAATAGTCGAGGAGCCCACGTCCATGCGGTAGTATCCAGCTATGCCGTCGATGTATGCCGAGTTGCTACTGGTGCTGAGCGTTTCGGCATGCGTAGAGAGGTGCGCACGGTAGTTGGGCTTTGTGTACTTATCTGTGCCGCCATTCTGCGAAGCGATAATACCAGCCTGGCACGCAGGCTCCGTCATGGCGAGATTCGCCTCCATAGTGATGGTGAACTGGCTGTTATGGTTCTTAGCGATCTCGCGAATGCCAGAAAGATCAATTGCTCCAAAATTCGCGTCGGCCAGCGTCAATTTCATGTCCCCGCCATCCGCAGCCCATACAGCCGAAGCAGCGCAAGGATCTTCAGCGGTTGCCTCCCTCCATGTCCACTTCGTCTTGCCGTTCACGGTTGAGGCATGCGGGACGTAGTACTTGCCCCCCACTGTCACGTAGAACGAATACGTACCCTGGGTTCCAGTCGGGTAGCCATGCGCGCCCGCAGCACTGCCGTTCTTCCCGTAGTTCACGAGCGAAGAATCCAGCTGGTAGTACAGCGCGTCGGAGCTCGTGTATTGCTGGTTCGAGTCGAACTTCACGGTGTCGCTTACCTTCATGGTAAGCGGATAGGTGACATCGTGAAGCTCCATCCGTTTGATGCCGCCCTCGTTGTTATCGATGAGGCCGTGCGTGTAGTTGGATGTCACGCTGTAGGTCGAGGCCGTATTCTGGTGCCCATCCTCGGCAGCCTTGCCGTCGGCTGCTTTCTTGCCTCGCAGCAGGTAGTTGATGTGCTCGTTGAGGCTCGTGTCCACCGTAGTTGCGGTGTAGCCGTTGACACCCGCAGAGCCCGCCGGCGTGCGCACCGCCAAGTAGAAGTTCTCACTCTTGGGCTCTTCCTCGGCAACGGAGAGGGTGTAGAACGTGCCCGTCGTGTCGGAAGATGTACGTGCGCGGTAGTACGCACCGCCGACCTTGGCGCCGGCCGCCTTCTCGAGCTCGACCTGGCTCTTGCCTTTGACCTCGGCATCGGTGAGCTTGACCCAGGCACCGTCCTTGTCCTCCTTGTGCGTCACGCCCACGATTTCGCTCAGCCACGGCTCGACGTAGGCATTATTGCTAGCGTCCACAAAGTCGGTGAGCTTGACCGACACCGCTCCGCCCGCGCCCACTGTGTAGTGATATTCGCGGCTGTTGTTGGCCGTGTCCACGAGCGTAAGTTGCGTGCCCTCGGGCAGCGTGGCACCGAAGGTGATGCTCTTGTTGAGCGGACCCATGGAGCCGCCGGCTTCGAGCAGCGTGTTCCAGCCGTAATCGACCGCCTCGCCCCGAGCGCTGCCATAGGTCCAGGTAAGGTAGCCGGTCATGGTGTCGCCGCTGCTCACAAGTACGTGCTTGTCGTATTTTGTCGCATAGTCGGAAGCTTTGAGGTTCGCACCTTCGGAGTAGGTGGCGGTAAAGTCGATCTCGAGCATGCGCTTGACGATGATGGGCACCTGCACGCGGTAGCTCTGGCCGGCCTCGCTAAAGGTGACCGTGAGCAGCGTAAAGCGCCCCCGCTCGTTGTCCCAGTCGGTGCTCGCGCGGAATGTCATGGAGCTCGTGCCGTTGTTGAGCACCTTAAGCGCGGGCGTTAGCGAGGCGGTTGCGTCCTTGACGAAGGTGCCGTTATCGGCGAGCGAGAAGACCTCAGCAGTAGCGGTCACGTGCTTGACGCTACCGTTGAGGCGGCGGGCATCGGAGAAGCCGCCGTTGGTCACGATATTCAGGTAGTTCTCGACCGTCGTGGTGTCGTTGCCGGGAATCACGAGCACGGGGAAGTCGGTCGTGACCTTCTTGTTCGATGTAACGTTGTTGGCGTTGAAAGTGCTCTTTGAGCTATCCGCACTATAGGTGCTCGTGTTTTGGTATACGCCGGCATCATTGATGCCGGCGATGTTGGTGTAGGTATAGCGGTCGGCGACTTTGTCCCCCGCCTGGCTCTGGATGGTCGCTGCGGTTTCAATGGCGGCCCCGTCACCGAACAGATAACGGTCAGTGGTGTCGGTACCGGAGGCACGCACCGCCAGCGTGCTCACGGGGCTCGTGGTCACGTACGGGCTTGCCGCCGTGGTAGCGGTATCGTCCGCACCGTAGAGCGTGATGCCCTTGCCGAGTACGTCGAGCTTGTCGTTGTAGTCTCCAAACGCGATGTAGGTTTTCCTGTTAACCGCAGCCGCATTGGTCGCGTAAACCATCGGCGGCAGGTCGCTCGTGGTTTTGCCGTTGCCAGGCTTTACGTCCACGCCCGCTGCGGAAAGGCTGTACTGTTTTTCTCTTGTGTCGACCTCGCCCAAGAGCACACCCTGGGTTTTGCCCGCATTGTAGCTATTGCTGTCCATGAGCACGTTTACCAGATGGAACTGGCCGCGCCCATCACCCGCAATGCCGCCGTTGGACCTTCCGCTAAACGTGGCGTTGGACACCTTTGTGTTGGTGACGTTGATGACATCGGAACCACTGTTAATCGCGCCAAGCAGACCGCCACTCCAGCTGCCCGCAATCGTAGCGCCCTCGATCGTAATGTTGTTGCAGGTAATACTCTCGTTGCTGAAGTAGTAGCCGATAAGCCCGCCCGAGCATTGGCTGGTGCCCGCGACGTTGACATTCTTGACGCTACAGCCCTCAAACCAGTACTTGTTGGGGGTGGGGTAGCCGCCGCTCGTAACCTCGCCAATCAGGCCGCCCGCATTGCGGATATTCTGATTCGTACCGGTCTCATCGCCGATGGCAGCGTTCACGGTGCCACCTTTGCCATCAATGCACACATTGCTCATAGAAATAACGCCGCTATAAGCGCTTCCGACCACGCCGCCGGCACCCATAAGTTTTTCGCTGTTCGACCCGGTAGCGAGCACATTTACCCCAGAGATGACTGCCGTGCTTGACGGGACCGCCTTGGTGGTGCCGGGGTTGGTGTTGACTGAGATATGGCATTTTTGGGCAAAGCCGAGCACGCCTCCCACGTAGGGCGCTGTCCCCGTGGCGGTTATGGTCGAATTTTTGCCAACGGTCCTTTCGCTCACCCCAGCGCCCGCGGTTGTCCACACGCCGCACGCCGAGGCGGCCGTACCCACATAGCCACCGACGTACTTCTCGCCCGTGACGTTAAGGCCGGTGTACGAACAGTCGTAAAAATACGCGGGAGCCTTCGTGCCGGAGCCGAAATTGACCATATAGGTCATGTCGTTATCCGTCCTTCGGCTGGCACGACCCGAGCTGCCAAGAAGTCCTCCTACGCTCTTAGCGCCCGACACGGTGCAATTCTTCATCTGCACGTTGCGGTAGATGCCGCACGCGTTGCCATCGTAGTTGGCCGTTGCGCCCGCCAAAAGGCCGATTCCGATAAAGTCGTTCGATGCTGCCCCCGTTGTGGCGTTGCCGCTTGCGTCGATATAAGTAAGTTTAACGTTGCAGTTGCTAAAGGTGAGGTCTTTGACTTGTGCGTCGCCGTTCGCGGTGACGCTGGGGGCGACATAGCTTGAGGTGAACATCACAGTACTGAACAGGCCGCCCACGCCCGAGACCTTATAGTCGTCATCGGCATATTCGACGGTGTCGTAGGCGGCGTTTTTGGTGCCCACCGTAATAGTGGCGCCGTTGCCGTCGATCGTGGCTACGTGCGGTGTAATGCGGTCGCGGTCGGTGGCCTTCTCGCCAGAGTCGCAGGCACCGGAGTAATAGCGGCCGTTAAGGCCCACGTATCCCGTACCGTATTTGGTCATGTCGTAGGGGGTATTTGCCTTGAACTCCAGGCTCATGCCGATCGATTTTGACGCGCACACATAGCCCGTTTGGTAGTTGGCAGCGTAAGACGCAACCAGATAGGGCGAGTTTACATTGGAGTCCGGGTCGAGTGGGCCATGCCAACCTTGCTTGCCTGGAGCCTTCTGGTCATCGTTTTTGGCGACCTCGAAATCGGCTTCAGCGTTCGCAGGCTTCCCCACGCTGCCATAGCTGGCATTTCGCACCTTTCCGTATTCCTTGTTGCCAAACAGGTAGCCGTTTATCGCCAAAGTTTGCGTATTGCTACCCCAGTACGCTTTGGAGCCGCGGAACACGCCATAATTGGCGTACTCGGTTTGCGCCGCTCCCGCGCCAGCGCCAGAGCTGATGATGGCCGAGAGTACCAAGAGGCCCTGAGCGTTTTCCACCGTGGTTACGGGCGCCTCGGCGTTAGTACCGATGTACTTGTTGTCGGTGCCTGTGGTGGTGACGCAGGGGGTCCCCTTGTTTATGAGCTTGTTGATTTTGTAGTTAGCGTCACCGTTATCAACGTCGCAGCCTTCACTAAAGGCATAGCCGTCGATCACGCGACCAACGTAGGGGTTGTCGTACTGGTCATACTTTGCGGCATCTTCCTTAGAGGGCTTGTACTTTTTGTTCTTTGTGCCGCCACGCCACGATTCGCCCGTGTTGCGGAAAATCACACCGCCACCTGCAATGGCGCCAACATAACCGCCGATGGGAACAAGGTGCGAGTCGCCAGTAACGGTAAAGCCGTACGTCGTCGAGCCGCTATTTGGATCGTTTACGACCACACCGTCGATAATGTTATCGCCGCCAAGGATGCAGCCGATAACGCCGCCGAAAAACGCCGTTGGGACACCGTCGGAATCCTTGTCAGAATAAGTAATAGTCGCTTGCGCATTCACATAGCGAATATCCAGATTGCGCACTACGCTGCCATAGCTATAGGGAACCAGGCCGCGAAGCTCGCCGTTGTTGTTTTCAATCTCAATTGTTGCAGATGAGGTTGAGGTGCCCAAATCGCCAACGATAACGCCGCGGAACGGATTGGCCTTGTTGCCAAACCCGCCAAACGACGCCGCATCGACAGTAATCTTATTATCTTTGGCAGGCTCGATACTGTAATACGCACTCTGTATATAGCGGTGCATGGTTTCGTCGCTCAGCGTCTGCGTGGAATCGGTCGTTGTGCCTCCGGTCTTCTTCTCCCATTTATTATTAGTACCGTTCGCCTGCTTGTAGACGTACGTAACCTCATTGTCGGTCGAGCGATCGCTGCTGCGGCGAGTGCAGAGCCTACCCTGGTCGGCGACAATGGTAACCTCCCAGCCATCCAACGCCACGCTATTGTTGATATAGTTGGCGATGGCGTTCATCTCCGTCGCGTCCTTAACGGTATACGGATCACCATATGTGCCGCATCCCGTTACCAGCTTTGGAATACGCTGGTTGACTTTAATTTCGTGGTATTGGACGTTGTTCTCGGTGGCCTTCCCCTTATAAACATAGGGAAGGTAGTCACCGAACCGAGGAGTACCGGCATTTGCCGGCTTGTTATCAACCGTCACTAAGCCTTTTTCGGTGCCATACGTCGCTTCGTCGTAATACCAAAGCTGCTTGCCGGAATACTCCGTACCTTTCCTATCAATCTCGGATCCATAGGTCACCTTGTTATTTTTAGCGTCATCTGCTGTAAAGGTATAGTCCGCCGAGCCCGTGCCGGCGGTCGCGTAGCCAAAACTCTCCAGCAGGCTTGCATGGGTAAATATCGTATTGTCCGTTTGGCTGGGCAAGCTTATTTTTTCGAACTTTGCTATGACCTGATCGGAATTCTTGTCGTAGCCCAATCGACCGAACAGGCTGGAAGCTGCTTTTTTATTGGTACCAGAGCTGTCGGCATAATTGGACGTCGTTACATTTTTCACGTCCAGGTTTACATACCTTGTAATGGCGTTAATCAAAAGCGGAGCATATTCCTTATCTTCCGCCCTGTCCACCTGCAAGCCGTCAAGAGTTAGCGTATCAATATTGATAGTCGACATTTTGGTGCCAGACGATCCATAGGCGCAACGAAGCACCAGCGCACCCGATACGCTTTCTGGGTCGGTCCCCTTCGCTCTATCGTTTTTTACCCTGCCGACTGTTCCCGACAGCGTTACGCCTGTAACAGTAAGGTCCTTACCCCCAATCGTGCGAATAAGGCCACAGTGCATATTCTCATGTTGAGTTGCCATAGCATTGCTTTTATTGTTCTCCTGCTCAGCCCTTATCTGTGAGTAGCAAAAAACGATCTTTACGTTTTGGACGGTTACCGCATTAGAGCCGTTTGGGTTTGAAGGGTAGTAGCTATAACCCGTCAAATCGATAGTAATCTGATTGCCTTGATCAAGCCCTATCTTATTATTCGTGAAAATTATTTTTTTAGTGCCCGTTAGATCGTCGTATGTCGCGCTTGGAGCATACTGCCTCGCTGCCCATAAAACGAGATGCTCAGGCGTGATCATTGCAGCAGCTTTATCGTTTTTTGAGTTGGTCACCACAGTCAACGCTCTGTCCAGATTGTAGTAGTAGCGAACAGAACCGTTTATTTTGGGGAGCTTATCAGGAGAAATGCGATTTTGATAACTATTATCCTTAGCGGGATCTCCGCTCATGTCCAGCTTTTCATCGTTGGTATGAAGCGAGACAACCGCATTGCAGCCGTTATCGATCAGCTTGCTATTGGGCTTCACACCATTTGCAAGCCATTCGTCGTATATCTTTACTTTCGGGGCGGTGATAGACAGGCCGCCTACGGCATAGGCCGTGCCCCACCAGGCCTTGTCCTCCAAATATAGACCGCTATAGGAGGTCTCGGCACCAAAGCTATTAGTTGAATCGGATGTACTGCCTCGAGCAATAAGAACACCAAGCGTGGTGGCATTATTAGCGGTAAAGGAAGCTCCACCCAAATTGATAGCGTAGTTGTTGATAATCCAATGGCCGCTCGCGGCGTATACCAGGCCGCCAACCTCGGTAGAGTCGTTTGCAGTCACGATCGTGTCGTTGGAAGTTTTGAGGGCATAGGTGCTGTCGCTGGTGTTCACGCCAGCATCGCCAATGGTAACGGTAGTGTTGCCCCAGCTGTAGCCCAAGAGGCCGCCGGCGCCTTTGTACTTATCGCCATTCTCACCCAAGGTCATAGTGAATCCGCTAAAGTTAAGACCAGTAACGGTAACGTTCTTCTTGTTCGATCCCTGAACAATGCAGCCGATAAGACCGCCGACTTGGGCAATCTTGCCGCTGGCGCAATTGCCGGTTTCGATTTTGCCGCCAACTTCGAGGCCTGAAACATTGAATATCGATCCATAATCGCCCGCATAACCAATGGCGCCGCCAATACGACTATTGCCGTTAAGCGTTTTAGTTGCAGCGATGGTCGCTTGAGCCCTGCTGTTATCCTTAAACGTAACCGTGGAAGCCACCGACACGCTGCCTGCAATACCGCCAATGTTCACATCGTTGGCGACCGCATCATCGCACGCGATATTCGTTTTGCACGTTGCGCCAGACAGCGTCAGACCACCCGCAATGGTGCCTGCAAGCGATCCGGCATCAATGGCCGCGCCGTTATCGAACTTCATAGAACCGGCGATGGTAACGTCGGAGACGGTTGCGCCGTTGATTGCTGCGAACAGGCCCAGGCGTCCGTGGCGGTAGATTTTGCCGTTGCCATCACTGGTGGCACTGACCTCGCTATTGCCGCGCATGCCGTAAGGCTCGCCCACCGCCAGGCTTATGGTGTGACCGTTGCCGTTGAGCGTGGCGGCAAAGCTGTGGTTGTTCTCGTTAACGCCGGCCTGCTCTTTGGGCTGTCGGTCTTTGGTAAGGCCGGTAAGACCTGTGCCGGAAAGGTTGATGTCTGCAGAGAGCGTGATGTTCGTCGAAGGAATCTGAGCGAAATTGTCATCCGAAACGTCCTCCACGGCGGAGAAGTACCCGCTCGTTTGCCAGGTGATCGCCAGCTTTGCGAAATCGTCAACGCCTGCCAGCACAAAGGCGCCATCAGTTTTTACGAGGTTCGATTTAAAGATACACTGGTGCGAATCGTTGATGGTGATGAGATCATTGCTCAGCCCACTGCCCAGGCGAATGACCTGACCATAGCTGTAGATGTCATCAATCTTGACCTGAGTGGTGGGGCGCTTGTATTGCCATTTTGTGATATCGCCTGCGGTGGCACCGACGTCGCTTCCGCTACCCGCGGCAAAAATGAGTGAGTTGAAGTTCTCATAGACTAGCTGCGCGGTGTGGTCGTTTTCCGCGAATCTGGCGTCCGACAGGTCGGTGACACCGCCGAACTTAACGATGCCGCGCCACGACGATCCGACGACTCCGGCAAAGCCGCCGTTCGAGCCGCCGATGGTGGCGTTGCCGGCGGTTTCGACCTTTAGGCCGCGCACTTCTAGAACGTTTTTTGTGTCCACGACGCCCACGGCGCCGCCGTACTTGCCATTATTACTGGCGTAGCCCGAGGTCGCACACGTCACCGTTGCATCGCCGATGACCACGGCGGACACGTTGTCGCTCCCGCCGCCTTCGCCAAGGTAGCCTACCAGGCCGCCCGCATAGGTGAGGTTGCCTTTGGGGCCCACGCCAAACGACACCTCAGCGCCACCCTTCACCGTGAACGCGTGCAGTGCCTCGCCGTATTTCTGGCCCCACAGCTTGCCCACCAAGCCGCCGTAGTTCCCGCGCGCGCTGCTGTTGTTGTCCGTTCCGTTTTGCAACGTGCTTGTATACGAGCCGCCGTTGACGGTCACATCGCCGTTCGAGATGTCGAGCACGCCGAACAGTCCGCCGGCAGAAGGGGAAACGCTCGCATTGGACACACTGAGCGCCACGCCCTCGCCGAAGTCGAAGATGCCGCTGTTGATGGTGAACGGGCCGGCAAACGAAGCGTCACCGATAAGTCCACCCGCATACGTGGCGTAATCGACATGACCGTCTTCATACATGCCGGCCGGTGACGACCCAACCGCGCGCGGGCTTGACGTTGATATCCTTACCCGAGGCATCTTTTCCATTGTTGCCCGCACCCACAGAAAGCGTAATCTTGTTCGTCTTGCCAATGAGTCCACCCGCCGCGTTTTTACCTACAACGCTCAGCGCTGAGACATCGACATTCGAAGCAAGGGTGACGGCAGCCCCCTCGCCTGCCTCGCCAATAAGGCCGCCGGCATTGGCACCAGCGCCCGTAGCATCGATGGTGGGGATGCCGTTGAAGCTCTCCGGCAGACCGTTCAGCCCCGCGATCGTAAGCGACGCTCCTCCGGCAAGGGTGTCCACGAGCAGGCCCAGATTGCCCGTGGACGATTGCATATTGATCGCCAGAGGGCTGTTCGCGCTTGTCGCGTAGGTGGCGTTGAGCGTGAGCATGCCCGCGACCTCACCCACGAGCGGCGAGGTGAGCTTGACAATACTCGTTCCGTTATTGTCGTCAGGCTTGTCCACGGTAATGGTAGCGCTGAGCGTCTTGCTCTCGCCAGCGACCTTGGCGGCCACGATGGGCTGGGCGTCGGTACCCTTCCAGGTGAGCTTTACGGTGCTGTTTGCATCGCTGAGCACGATATTGTTGAAGAGTGTCTTGTTGGCGGCAAGGGTTCTGTCGCCCAGGTCGAGTGCGCCTTTGAAGGGATGGTCATCGCTGCCGAAGCCCTGGAACGTGAGGCTGCCCAGGTCGCCCACGGTCTCCGCGCCGCACACGTCAAAGTCGATGCCAGTCGAGCCACCTTTGGAAATGATCGCGTTTTGGTAGATGGCGGGGTCGGTGTTGGAGATGGCGATAAGGTCGGCGTTAGACCCAAAGGTAATGGCTGTGACGGTGCCCGAGTCGTCAGTGGTGACTTTGTTGTCGCCCAGCACGTCCCTGAGCGCGTCGACAGTATCGATGGTGGGGTTTGCCTGCGCGGCAGCATCTGCGTCCGCGTCATTCGTCTGCTCTTCGTCGGTGGCACCGTCATCGGCAGTCGCATCGTCTTGGGATGCGTCGCCCTCCGTTGGGGCATCGCCGCTGTTGGCTCCATCGGTCGTGGAATCCTGCGACTCGCCGGCGTTGGTTGAACCGCCGCCCTCGGTAGTACCCGCATCGGCGCCCGGAGTCGCTGCGGTGTCATCAGATGCAGCCTGGTCGGCATCTTCCAAAGCGGTGGCCACGGCATCATGCACGGAGCGCGCCGTGTTGCCCGCGGCACGCGCGGCGGAGACGGACGCCTCCATAACGGCGTCGAGCTCTTGCGCGAACACCTCTGTGGAGGGCGCGAGCGCCTGGAAAATCATGATCGCAGTCAGGCATGCGGTTGTTATGCGCTTTGCCGTTCTCATCTGGTCCTACCTCGTTCTATCTCATGCCCCGTGCGGGGTCTCAAAATCTATGCTTGCGGTTGGCCTACGCAGCTGAACACGTAACGCCAATGCCTTCAAAGCTGGTCGGCTTAGAGGCGCCCTTTCGGTAAAAGGTGATGATTTCCGAGCCAGGGGATGCATCGTATGTGACCGAGCTGACGTGCGTGACCGAGTCGACACTGGCGGTTGGCTGCCCCCCATCGTTCTTGTGGTTCTTTGGAAAGAACGGATCGAGCTCGACCCCGTCCTTCCATTCGAGCTTCACCTTGGTCGTAGCACCCGTGACGGTCACGCGATAGTTGTAGGCGTCGAAGTTATCGACATTCGAATCATCCGCGTTCTTGTCGACCCACTCGCCCGAAACGCCCGAGGCCGTTACCTCCGCTCGCTCGGCAGGCGCAATCTTGGCCGCGAGCCATTTAAGGTTGGTTCCGGGGCTGTTGGGGCCGACCTGGGCCTTGACCGTGAAGGATGCTGTGTTGAGGTCCGTCTTGGCAAACCTAACCGTATAGGTATACATGGTTGCCTTGTTGGCAGGGAAGGAAAGATTGACCGTGCCGTCCGTCGCCAGCGCGGGCGTACCGTTAACGCTCCAAGTACCCGTCGTGCCCGTCGCCCTCACGCTCAGCGTCGCGTTGACGTCCTTGTCGTTAACTTTGTTCTTGTCGCCCAACAGATGGTTGTAAATGCGGAAGGTGAAGGAACAGGTTTCCCCACTCGTGTCGGCGATGACGCTTCGGACGGCAATCTTCTCGTCATTCAGGCTCTCATCCGTGTAACCCGTGAGCATGTCCGAGGCAAACAGCGCCTGCGACGTGCCCGAAACGACAACCGACTTTAGAAAGTCACCGCCCAAAAACGCCGTGTAGGTAAGGTAGGTGCCCGTCGCCATCACAACAACGCACAGCAGCACCGCGACTACCCACAGGCGTTTACGCGCTTTGGAACCCAGACAAAACGGGCGCTTACAGCGGGAGGGCTCGACAGGAGACGCTTGCTCAGGCGCAGCCGTCCGATCCGGCTGGTCGCAAACCAAGTCCTCGGCATTATCGAATTGCTTGTTCTTGTCCTCTGTCATGTGACATCCTCCCTTCCTGCGTTAATTGCTGCTTGCGCTGCGAGCGATTAGGTAAACCATGTCGGTCTCTTTAATGTTTGAAACCTTGGCGTCGCCCTCGGTTACGATGCCCGGATTCCACGTGCATTCGATGATGAAGTTCGTGGCGTCGTTGGCTTTTCCGTCCTTGTAGCCATCAAGCTCCCTCTTTGCGAACTTGTGGAACCGGTACAACGGGCGAGCGTTTTTCTGAACGTTCTTGTACTTCTGGTACGTTGGGTCGTCTTCTTCAAGGTCCTTGGCCAGCGAGGCATCATCGGCCCTGGCGGGGTTAATCAACTCAAAAGCAATCGCGTTGGGCTGCTTGGTCCACGCATACTTTTTACCGGCGCTATCCAAACCGGCCACATCGCCGACGCCCGATGCCGTCGTATCTTCAACCTTGTACACCTTAATATCGAGACCCTTGATATTGGTGGTATTTGCCACCTGAAGCTCAAATGGCTGGCCACCGTCATTGCTCTCGTCGTTGTTGCTCTTTACGCAAAACGCGCGACGAATAGTCACGGTACCGTTTTCGTTTTTCACATCACCGCGCGACTCGACATACGAAATCTCGATGGGCTCGATGCTCGTCTGGTTGGGACCCATGATCTTGAGCTGCGCGGGCGTTTGGATCTTGCCCACCGTAGACAGACTTTTACTGCTTACGAACCATGTCATGGTAAGGCCGATGATAAAAATGATGGCCGCGAGCAGCACCAAAACCGCAAGTGTCTGTGCACGGTGGTTCTCGACCCAATCGTGGGCGGCAGTCATATGTGCGCGGATGCTATCCATTGGTGGTACCCTCCTGCGCGGTTATTCTGAGTTGGATGGAAATGACCTCGTTGCCAATCTTCTCGTCCGCGTTGTTGTAGAGCGAGGAGTAGGCGCCCACGTTGTCGTAGGGTTTTGCGGCGGCAGCGCTGCCCGACAGGCCGTAGAAGTAGAGTGCTTTGTTATTTTCCACGTCCGTTTTCAGGTCGGCGTAGCTTGCGTCCTCTGCCGCAAACAGATTCTTGTAGTAATTCGTGTTGCCGGTAAGGACGAAGTTCTGGAAATACTCCGGCCATACCCAGTACAGGGTGACGGGAACGGACCGGTTCGTTGGATTGGCCACATTCCCGTCTTTGCAAAATTCGCTCTTGTGAATCTCGATCTTGCCATCAACCACGCGGCCCGAGTAATAGCCGTTCTCGCAGCTCGTAAAGAACAGCAAATGGCCCTTGATCAAGCCAAGAAGCGTTTGCGCTTCAGTTAGTGTTGTTCCGTCCGCAACAATGCCGTCGTCCGTGAAGCCCTTGGCTTTAAGCACGCGCGACAAGTTAATCGTGATCCCGTTCAGGTCATCCACCAGCGGCGTCACCGTAAACGTAATCTTGCCGCGAGCACCCGGGTACAGAGAGCCCGCGGTCTCGTTGTTGAGGTTCGACTTAAGCGTCACCGTCATGGCGTCGGTCGTGTCGAGCCCCACGATGTTTTGCTTTTCGGTGTCCGTGCGCTCGTAATAGCCCACATGTGCGGCATCATCGCTTGCGGCGGCAATCGTGTATCGCTCCGCCTTCGCCCCGATCGTGCTCCCCGTGGCGCTCACTCGGTTATTCGCGGCAAACCAGGCCAGGCATGCAAAGATGGCAACGATGGCGGCCAGCACAAACAGACCGCTCACCAGGAAATCCTTCCAGAAATCCTTGAGGGTCCGCACATGCTCGTCGGCAGCTTGGCGGTACTCGGCCGCCGTCTTGTGCTGTTGGGGCTCGCTATGTCGGTCCATGCCACTCATCGCTTACGTTTGCCCTGCTTGCGGGCGTGCCATCCTTTCCGCTTGGTCGCGCTAAATCCGTTGCTCGCAGGTAGAGAATTCAGGCAGAATACAACACCATACGATAAGGTAAAAGAATAGCATTGACCTGCGGTTTGCTCCACAACGCAACCTTGATTATCGACTTTATCCGAACACCTCCCACATTCATCCGTACATGTACGGATGAATGTGGGAACCCGATACCCTGAGGGCCGGACCGGCCGGCCCCGGGAGATCGGAGGACGGCATGTCCGGAAAGAAGAAAAGGGGCTCCGCAAGGGCGGTCCCGAGGGCCTACGGAAGGCTCACGAGGCACGAGCGGGACACGGTCCAGAGGATGCTGGAGCGCAGGGCGTCGTGCAGGGAGATCGCGAGGGAGCTGGGCAGGTCGCCCTCGACGGTGAGCGCCGAGGTGGCGTCGCACAGGTTCGTGACGGCGCCGAAGGCCAGGCGCGGCGAGCGCGTGGACGCCTCCGCCGACCTGTCGGCGGCCTGCCCGCGCCTGGCGGCGTGGCCGCGCTGCTGCAACGGGTGCGGGCGGTACCGCGCGATCGGCTGCAAGCGCCGCCCCCACGTCTTCTACGAGGCCCGGGCCGCGCAGCTGTGCGCCGACTCGGTCCTCGTCTCGTCCAGGCGCGGGATAGACGCCGACGAGCCCGCCGCGGCGGCCAGGCTGGAGGCGATAAGGGGCTGCCTGCGCCGGGGGCTGTCGCCCGAGCAGATGGCGGCGCGCAACGGCGGCCCGGTGGACCTGTCGCCGTCGACCATCTACCGCTGGGTCTCGGCGGGCTACGACGGCATGACCAACATGGAGCTCAGGAGGAAGGTCGGCTACAGGCCGAGGAGGCACGCGCCGACGTCCTCGGCCACGCGGCACTCGCCCCGCAGGTCGCACGCCGCGTTCCTCGCCCTCGGGGAGGACGCGTGCGCCGCGGCCTGGGAGATGGACACCGTCGAGGGGGCCCGGGAGGACAGCGCCTGCCTGCTCACGCTGCTGCACCGCCCCAGCAGGCTCCAGCTCGCGCTGCCGCTGGAGGAGAAGACCGCCGGGTGCGTCGCGGGCGCCCTGGAGGGCGTCCGGGCGGTCCTCGGCGCCGACGGGACGCGCCGCGTGTTCCGCGCCGTGCTCACCGACAACGGCCCCGAGTTCTCCGACGAGGACGCGATCGCGGCGCTGCTCGGCGAGGGGCAGGGCGAGACGAGGCTGTTCTACTGCGACCCCCGGCGCAGCGACCAGAAGGGCGCCTGCGAGCGCAACCACGTCGAGATCAGGAAGCTGCTGCCCAAGGGCCGCGGCCTCAGGTTCGACCGGCTCGCCCCGGCCGACCTGGCGCTGGCCATGTCGCACGTGAACTCCGAGCCCCGCGGCGCGCTCGGCTTCGCGACGCCCGCCCGCGCCTTCCGGGCGATGCTCGGCGGCGACGCGGCGGCGCTGCTGGAGGCGTACGGCATCGAGGACGTGCCCATCGAGGAGCTCGACCTGACGCCGGGGCTCATCGAGCGGGCGCGCGCGGAAAGGGGCGATGCCCCGCTGTCCTAGCCTAGAAGGAAAAACGGAATAGACGGACTGACCGTCCGGCTGAGTCTGGGAAGAGGCGCCGGGCGGCGGGCGGAGCATGGCCACCGGACCCATCGAAACACATCTCCACCGTTCCTTCAACTGGGAAAATGCCGCCCCCGGACCCCGGGAGGGGCCGCGGGGGCGTTCGGCTAACTGCGGGAATGGCCTATTTGCTCAATGTGTTCGGCTGAGATCGGAAATCAACCCTCCACAACGCAAGCCTTAATGATGTCTTAAAAGTCAAACCCTTGGTGCAGGGGGGGGCAGGTTACTTCGCACCAACATGGTGCAAACAAACCTGACCCCCTTGCACCAATCCTCTTGCACCAAAATTCGGATTTTCTGGTGTCAGCGATTCGGATTTTCATGTTCTGAGGATTCGGATTTTCGGGTGCTCAAGATTCGGATTTTCTGAACCCGCTGGTCAGGGGCACCCTTATTGGCAAAAAGGCGGGGAGCACCGATACGGCACTCCCCGCCCACTCAATACGCGATGGCTTTCTTGCTTAGAGCTCGTTGGCCGCGTGATACGCCGTGCGAATGGCGCTCGCGATGTCGGCGGTGCGCTCGCCCGAGCAGTCGCCCACGCAGGTCACGGGCACCGTCACGCCGTCCAGGTCAAACGCGTTGGCCTTGGAGCCCACGGCCATCACCACGTAATCGCAGGCGATCTTCACCGGCTCCTCGGCGCCGTCCTCGGCGGTGCGGACGGCCTCCACGCCCTCGTCGGTAATGGCGGTCAGGCGGGTCTTAACATGCTGCTCAACACCATGCTCGGCAAAGTCGCTCATAATCAGCGGCAGAATGGTCTCGGACTCGCCCGCGGCAATCTTGTCGAGCATCTCCACGATCGCCACCTCGCAGCCGTGCTGCAGCAGGTACTCGGCAGTCTCGGTGCCCACCAGGCCACCGCCAATGACAGCGACGCGCCCGCTGAGCTCCACCTTGCCGGCCAGCACGTCCCAGCTCGAGACGACCTTGTCCGAATCGGCGCCCGGAACGGGGATGACCACGTCGTGCGCGCCCACGGCCACAATCGCGGCATCGGCGGCGTTGAGGTCCGCGGGGCTGGCGGTGTGGTTGAGCTCAACCTTTACGCCCAGGCCAGGCAGAATCTTCTCGTAGTACTCGACCGAGCGCATGATCTCGTCCTTGCGCGGGGGCGCGGCTGCCAGCACAATCTGGCCGCCCAGATGGTCGCTCGCCTCATAGACGGTCACGTCGTAGCCGCGCTTGGCCGCCACGCGCGCGGCCTCCAAGCCGGCAATACCGCCGCCCACCACGGCGATCTTCTTGTCCCCCTCGCCAGGCTTGATGGTGATGGTCGCCTCGTCGCCGTTCTCGGCATTGAGCACGCACGAGATGTACTTGCGGTTTTGAATCGCGTCGACGCAGCCCTTGTTGCAGTTGAGGCACTCGCGGATGGGCTCGCCCGTGGCGGCTTTGAGCGCAATGTCGGGGTCGCACATGAGCGAGCGGCCGTAGGCGATGATGTCGGCGGCGCCGTCTTCCAGAATCTTCTCGCCGGCCTCGACCGAGACGACACGGCCCACGGTTGCCACCGGCACGGAGACCAGGGCCTTGACGCGCTCTGCCACGGGCAGCGTCCAGTTGTAGGGCATGGCGCCCATGGGCGGAATGGTGTCGCCCATGTTGCCGGTGTGGTTGGCCTGCGCGACCTGGATCATATCGATGCCGGCGCCCTCGAGCAGCTTGGCGAACTCGCAGGCCTCGTCGGGCAGCAGGCCGCCCTTGCCGCGCGGCGTGCCGTCGGGGTTCTCCATGATCACGGGGAGCTTGTACTCCACCATCAGCTGCGGCGCGGCCTCCTTAATGGCGGCGACGACCTCCAGCGCGTAGCGAACGCGGTTCTCGAACGAGCCACCGTACTCGTCGGTGCGCTGGTTGAGGATGGCCGAGCACAGCGAACCCACCAGACGGTCGCCGTGGACCTCGATGGCGTCGATGCCAGCCTGCTGCGCGCGGGCGGCCGAGGCGGCGATGGCCTCCTTGATCTGGGTGAGTTGCTCCACGGTGGCCTCGTTCACAAAGTGCTGCATGTCGTGGTGCAGTTTGGCGTAGGCCTGCTTGCGGATCTCGTTGGACTCGGCCATCTTGGCGGCGAAGGTCTCCTCGTCGCCGGCGGCCTTGGCCTCCTGCGCGGCCTTGGCGGCAGCCATGGAACCCATGACCATGCGGCCGACACCGGGCACGTCGTACTCGGGATGGAACAGCTGCAGCGCGACCTTGGCACCGTGCTTGTGGACGGCGTCGGCCAGCGCCTTAAACGTGGGGATCTGGGCATCGGTCGCCAGCTTGGGCGTGGGGCTCGCGGTCATAACGGGAGCGACGTCGCCGATGACGATGTAGCTCACGCCGCCACGGGCCAGACGCTCGTAAAAAGCCAGGCTGCGCTCGCCGATGGAACCGTCGCGCTCCTCGTAGCCGGTGGTCAGCGGCGGGAACATAATGCGGTTTTTGAGCTCAAGGGGACCAACCGTAATGGGCTGGAGCAGCTTGGATGCAGGTGCGGTCATGGACATTCCTCTCTTGTAGGCGCGGCGGCGATGATGCCGCGTAGTTGTCTAAAGGATATGGCATGAGGGTTCAGCGGCACAACGGAAATCGGCGGATAGCAGGGAGCGACAGGTGGATGGGGCGGACGGCCCGCCGGTTTGTCTCAATCTGTAACAGTTAGGCCCTATTTTGCCGAGCAACTGTTACAGATTGAGACGAACCAATCTAGCCTGCCGAAAGATCTAGATCTGTAACAGTTACTCAGTAAAAACCGTCCCTCGTGTTACAGATTTAGACAAACGAAGACCGTCCTGCCGAAACATCTCAATCTGTAACACCTAGCCGCCCAAATCGGGTCTAGATGTTACAGATCGAGATTTTGTTTGAGAGGCCGAGAATTGGACCGAAAACACGGTCCCGAAATAACAAAAAAGCTCGCCGGCTAGGCCGACGAGCTGCAAGTTCTTGGTCGCGGGGGCAGGATTTGAACCTACGACCTCCGGGTTATGAGCCCGGCGAGCTACCAGACTGCTCCACCCCGCAATGTCTGGGCGCCTCATGTGCGCAAGAAAGAATATTACGCGGGAGTTCGGTAAACGGCAAGGAAAATCTCGTAGAGCATAATTCCTTCATATTTAAACCCCTCAGCCCCTATCACCGTAAACGAATCGCAGCCGAGCGCCGTCGACGGCACGTATACAATGGTGCGCGTCCTTTTATGCCGACACCGGGAGTAGACATGCTGCTCGCTATCGATATGGGAAACACGCAGACGGCCATGGGCCTGTTTGACGGAGACGAGCTGGTGCAGTCGTGGCGCATGCCCACCGACCGCTCCTATACCGCCGACGAGATCCATGTGCGCCTGATGGGTTTCTTTAAGATGTACGGCCTTTCGCTCGATGCGGTCGACGCGATCGCCTTTGCGGGCGTGGTGCCGCAGCTCTCGCGCGAGTGGCACGCCGTGGCCGACCGCATTGCCGCGGACGCCATCGTCATCGGGCCGCAGACGGCCGCCGTAACCAAGCTGCGGGCGGCGCGCCCCCAGGCCGTTGGTGCCGACCGCATCGCCAACGCCGTCGCTGCCGAGACCTTCTATGGCGCGCCGGCGATCGTGGTGGACTTTGGCACCGCGACCAATATCGACGTCATCGATGAGGACGGTTATTACATTGGCGGAGCGATCGCGCCGGGCATTCGCATCTCCATGGACGCGCTTGCCGCCCGTGCCGCCAAGCTCGCCAGCGTGCCGCTCGAGGCGCCCGAGCACGCCATCGGCCGCGATACCGAGGAGTGCATCAAGGTCGGCGCCGTAACGGGCGCCGCCGCCATGGCTGAGGGCCTGGTCGCGCGCATGAAGCGCGAGCTGGGCCGCGAGGATGCCACCGTTATCGCCACGGGCGGTCTCGCCAGCATCGTCGCCGATTCGACCGATGCCTTCGACGTGGTCGACGGACAGCTCACCATCAAGGGTATCTGCGAAATCTACCGCCGCATGCGGGAGCTGGGGTAAGACAGGGGCCTTAGCCGAGCGCGACACAAGCGCGAGCAGCGGACCAGGCAACGCGGCAGCCCTATTCCTCAAAATCGAAAATTTTCAGTTTTGAGGAATAGGGCTTTCTGCTACGCCTCGCCGCAAAGCCACCTCGCCAGGTCCACTATCTGCACCCCATCGCGATCCGTAGTCTCGTGATGCGTGCGGGCGAGAATCATCTTGGGATACGCGTCGGCAATGCTCAAGAGCGGCGAGATTTCCCGCTCAAACGTCTTGTCCGAGCTAATGTCATCGCTCACCTGGATATAGAGCTTCTCGCTTCGCCTGATAGCTACAAAGTCAATTTCCTTTTTATAAAGCACGCCGACGTACACTTCGTATCCGCGCCGCAGCAGCTCGATTGCCACCATGTTCTCGTATACGCGTCCCCAATCCATATCGCGCGTACCAAGCAGCGCATATTTAAACGCATGGTCCGCCAGATAGTACTTCTCGCCGCTCTTGAGGTATTTCTTGCCGCGAATGTCATACCGTCGAACCTTATAGAAGGCAAATGCGTCGCACAGATACCCCATATATGTGCCCACCGTCTTGTTCGTGATCTTTAGCCCATCTGCATTCAGGCTATCCGTTATATTGCGAGCCGACGTAATGTTGGAGACGTTGTCCATCATGTAGTCAGCAATACGCAGCAGCGCCGATTCGTTTCTGACGTTATGCCGCTGCACGATATCCCTCACGATCAACGTTTTAAAAACGTTGGAGAGATATTGATAGCGTTGCTCCTGCGTTCGGTAAGGATACGAACCGGACATGCCGCCGGCATGTGCGTATTCATCAAAATCATGGTCGACCTCGCCCTTACCGTCGTAAGAGCGATACTCCTCAAACGAGAACGGGAACACCTCGATTTCGAACGTGCGCCCCGTAAAGAGCGTCGATAGGTCGCTCGATAACAAAAATGCATTTGACCCCGTAATAAAGATGTCATACCGCTCGGATGCGTGAAGGCTGTTGATTGCGCGCTCAAAGCCGCTACACATCTGAACCTCATCGATAAGCAGAAAGTTTTGCGTGCCGGACACCCGACGCTCTTTTACATAAGCAAGCAAAGCGTGATATTCGAGCAGGTCCTCGAACTCATCGAGGTTGTAGTTGATATGAATGACATTTGAATCAGGCAGGTTGGTCTCCACGTAATCGCGGAGGGACTCGAGCAGCTTGGATTTTCCGCTGCGCCGGATGCCCGTGATGACCTTGATGTCGGGCACACCGATAAGACTCGTCAGCGTATCCATATACGACGTCCTATTGATGAGCTTCATTGGCATCCTCCCTACACCCGATGTTTGCTATTCCTCAAAATCGAAAAATTTTCAGTTTTGAGGAATAGCGCTTACATCGAATATACCTTGCCAAATAACAATCTGCTTTGGTCCTATTCCTCAAAACCGAAAATTTTTCAGTTTTGAGGAATAGGGCGCTGGCAACCCATTCCCCAGATAGGCGAAACCCTCCCCGGCACAGGCCGAGGAGGGTCTTGTTGTCATCGTTATCTTTGAGCGCTGGCGCCTCTCGTTACAGCCCGCGAATTCGTACGGCCTCGGGCGGAAACTCCTGCTCGCCGGCGTCGGTCTTGATGGTCGCGCGGCCCCAGATGTCCAGGCCCGCAAACACGCCGACCGCAAGCGGCAAGCCGTTGGGCGACACCGCCGCAACCTGGCGACCCAGCAGCGGCACCATGTCGAAGTACTCGCCCAGCACCGGGGCCAGCGGGCCGGCGGCGCCCTGCGGCGTGTTGGCAACAACCGCCCAAGCGTCCACGCGGGTCAGCACAGCGGCGGCCAATGCCTCGATCAGCGCCTCATCTGCCATATCCACGCCAAGCTCACCCAGCGCCGCACGCTCAATATCAACCGTCACCGCGGCAAACATGCCCGCGGCACCGGCACCGCCGTTGACGGCGACGCGCGCGAGCGACGTCTCAAACGCAGGCGCGCCGCACACGATGCCACTCGGCCACTGGATGCCCACCTTGCCGGCAAGCCCCAGGCCCGGCGTTGCGGCCGTGCCCGCGAGCGCGTCCATCATGCCCATTGCGGCCACAAACGGCAGACCGTGGAAGGCGTGCATGTTCACATCGGGGCGCACGACCAGCGAAAACGTCAGCGATGCATCGCCCGCGCTCCACGCGCACCGGCCCGCGGACGCACCCTCGCGGCCCGCGTCGCGCGCCGCGTCGAGCTCGGTGCCAGCGGCAACAGCATTCATCTCGATCATCTACATACGCCCCAATTCGCCCACGATATGGCCCACGCGATCCTCGGGCTCCTTGACCTCGACGCCGTTGTAGCGGAAGAACCGCGCCGGGTCGTGCATCAGATCCTCGAGCGGCACCAGCACAAAGTCACGCTCGCCGATCAGCGGATGCGGCAGGCGCAGCTTTTTGCCGCCGTGGGTCTCGCCGTCCATCCACAGCAGGTCCAAGTCGATGGTGCGCGGGCCGTTGACCTTGGCCTTCTTAGAACGGTCGCGGCCCAGCTCGGCCTCGATCTTCATGAGCTCGTCGAGCAGCACCAGCGGCGCCAACTCGGTCTTGATCTCGATGACGGCGTTGGCAAACGCGTCCTGGCGCGTCTCGTAGGCCGGCTCGCTCTCGTAGATCTTGGAGGAGTTGGACACGCAGGTAAGTGGAATCTCGGCGATCATGTCGCGTGCGGCGCGGATGTTGTCGCAGCGATGCCCCAAGTTGGATCCCACGGCCACAAACGCGCGGCGCGGCTGCGGCTTGGCAACCGCCCAGTAGCCGTTCAGGAACTGCGCAAAGCCCGCGGCGTCGTGCACGCGCACGATGTTGGCACCGGCCTGGATGGCGCCCAGGCACACGCCAAACGTAGCGGCATCGCGCTCGGCGGCCTCGGTCACGCCCGAGACGGCGCCCACAAAGCGCTTGCGCGATACGGCGCACATGAGCGGATAGCCCAGTGACGCCATCTTGGCAGTCTCGCGCTGGATGACGATGTCCTCGTTAGCCGACTTACCAAAGCCCGGGCCAGGATCGATGCAGATGCGGTCGCGCGACACGCCGGCATGGATGAGCGCGCGGGCCTGGTCGGACAGAAAGCCCATGACGCGGCGCATGATGGGCGCCGAATCGGGCAGGGTGAAGCGGCGGAGCTGCGAGGTGGGCACGTAGGCCTCCTCGCGGCGGGCGCTGCGGCGCATCATGGCGGCCAGGCGGTCATTGGACTCCGATGCGGCCTCGGTGGCCTCGGGCGCGGGCGCGACGGTCTCGGCGGCAGCAGCCTGCTCGGCGGCCGGCGTCTCCTGCTCGCTTGCAGGCTCGGTCGCGGGCTCAGGTTCGCCAAACGGCAACGAGGGCTGCACCACGCCACCCGGAAGCTTTGCCTCGGGCTTAGGGTCGCCCAGCAGCTTGCCACGGCGGCGACGAGCGGGCTTCTCGGCCTCGCGCGCGGCCTCGGCAGCCGCCTCGCGCGCCTTCTCGGCAACAAACGCCGCTGCCGAGGTATCGAGCTGCACCGTTGCGTGCGTGCGGGTAGGCGCGGCGACCTCGCCGGCATGCATCACGATGACACCGCAGGTGCTCGTCTTAACAAACTCGACCATCTTGGGGTCAGTGAAGCCGGTCACGTCGTTGACGATCGAGGCGCCGCAGCGCACGGCCGCCTTGGCAACCGCCACGTGACGCGTGTCAATCGAGACGATGGCGCCCTCCTTGGCCAGCGCGCGCACCACGGGCAGCACGCGGCGAGCCTCCTCGTCGGGGTTGACCGGGGTAAAACCAGGGCGCGTGGACTCGCCGCCTACGTCGATGATGTCGGCGCCGGCGTCGAGCATCGCCAGACCGTACTCGATGGCGGCATCCGGGTCGAAGTGCTCCCCGCCATCGCTAAACGAATCGGGCGTCACGTTGAGGACGCCCATGATGCGCGGACGGTCAAAGCTGAGCTCATACTTTCCGCACCGCCATGTCTTGCTGTCGTTCGCCATGAACATCCTCCTAAAATGCCCACGCCGCCGAGCTTGGGGAGCTGGCGGCGGGGTCGCTTTGCACTCAGTCTTTCTATTGTATCCGCGCACACGGGCTAGAACGCAAACGCGGCCGCGATGTCGCAAGAAAGCACCACATCGGGCTTGATGCGACCACCGCACGCGGGGCACACGGGCACGCCCGCGGCGTCCTCGTGCTCGCGCGAGCAAATCCACTCGGCGCTATAGACCGCGCCGCACGACTGGCAAATGTTGCGATGGACCGATCCGTGCAGCTCGAACACGCGCTGCGAGCCCGCCATCTGATGCAAGCCGTCGATGTTTTGCGTCACCACGGCATCAAGCTTGCCGGCGCGCTCCAGCTCGGCCAGCTTGGTGTGACAGCGGTTGGGCTTAGCGTTAAGCGCGATCATCTTGGTGCGGTAAAAGTCGAAGAACTCGGCCGGATGTGTCTCATAAAAGCTATGCGAGAGCATAGTCTCGGGCGGGTAGGCAAACTGCTGGTGATACAGGCCGTCCACGCTGCGGAAATCGGGGATGCCACTTGCCGTGGAAACACCAGCGCCGCCAAAGAAGACCACGCGCTTGTGGGTGTCAAACAGATCCGCCAGCGCGGCGGACGCCTGCCTGGGGTCCGATATTGCCTGCGTCATATGAGCCCTCCGTCCTTGTTGATCGGGCGGCGTCGGGCGATGTCCCAGCATGCGACCTTTAAGTCAGCATGCGCGGAGCCCACCCCGCCCCTGTTGCGCTAATCTTAAGCCTGCCAACCCCGTCGAAAGGACACCATGCCTCAGACTTACACTTTCGCCTCGTGGAACGTCAACGGCCTGCGCGCCGTGCTCAAAAAGGACCCGAGCTTTATCCAGATCGCGCAAGAACTCGACGTCGATATCCTGGCGCTGCAAGAGACCAAGTTGCAAGAAGGCCAGGTCGATATTGACCTGCCCGGCTATCACCAAACCTGGAGCTACGCCGAGCGTAAAGGCTATTCGGGCACTGCGGTCTTTAGCCGCCAGGAACCGCTGCGCGTGCTGCACGCCGACGCACTGCTACCCTACGCCGGCGAGAACGAGGCGGCCGTACTCGTCGCCCAAGCCGCAACCGAGGGCCGCGTCTGCGCGCTGGAGTTCGACAAGTTCTGGTTTGTGGATGTCTACACTCCCAACGCGCAAAACGAACTCGCCCGCATCGACGTGCGCATGGCCTGGGACGATGCTTACCGCGGCTTTTTGAACGCGCTCGAGCGCGAGACCGGCAAACCCGTCGTGACCTGCGGCGACTTTAACGTGGCGCACGAGGAGATCGACCTTAAGAACCCCAAGTCCAACCGCGGCAACGCCGGCTTTTCGGACGAGGAGCGCGGCAAGTTTACCGAGCTGCTCAACGCCGGCTTTACCGATACCTGGCGCGCGGCAAACCCCGACGTCGAGGGCGTCTACAGCTGGTGGAGCTATCGCTTTAATGCCCGCAAGAACAACGCCGGCTGGCGCATCGACTACTTCCTGGTAAGCGACGCAATCGCCGACAACGTACGCGACACCTGCATCCGCGGCGACATCTTCGGCAGCGACCACTGCCCCGTCACCCTCACGCTAGAGCTCTAGCCCCAGCTGATCCCCTGGGGACGGAGGAAAACGAATCATTTTGGGCCTCGTGGTGGTATCCACGTGACCCATCCGCCACGAAACACGCCCATCTGCTACGTTTAAGCCACCACCCTCAACCACAGCGAACAACGCAAAAAGAAAACCGCAGGTAGAAAGCCTGCGGTTTTTCATAAAACGCGGTTGTGTTTGGGGGTGTCGGGTCAAACGTAGTAGATAGGCTGATTTCGTGGCGGGCGAGTTCAGCTGATTCCCCGGGGACGTCTGGAGACGGAAGAAAACGGATCAATTTGGCTCTTGAGGGTCACGACGCCCGTCATATCAGCCGGCCATTCCAAAACTATGCCAGTTTACGGGGCTAAATCGCGAACCCCCAACCATACGCAATTCCGAAATAATAAAACCGCAGGTAAACGGCTTGCTCTATTTCAAAAATAGCCGGCATGGTCTGCTTGTGCCAATCTGGCCCCGTAAACCGGCATAGTTTTAAAATGGCACTTCGGCAGTATTGATTCCCGCCCCGGCGCAACCAGCCCTACAGTCCGTACTTCACGACGACTCGGTTGATGCGGCGACACCAAGGCTTGTACAGGGCGACCAAAAACACGCAGGTCGCAAGGCCGTGCGTGATATCGAACGGTACGGCGGTGGCAAGACGCGCCATGGCACCCGCCCACGTGAGCGGTTGAACAAAACCGATAATGTCGTAGGCGTTGATCACAACGCCGTACAGCAAACCCGAAGCAAAGCCGTAGGTCAGCAGCGCCGGCATACGCACGGTGCCATCGGCGCGATCAAAAGCGCCGGCATGCGCCAGCGCACCGCCAACGTATCCCACGAGCCCCCAAGCATACATCTGCCACGGCGTCCACATGCCCTGTCCAAAAGAGAAATTGCTGGTCAGCGCCGCCAGCGCGCCAACCATAAAACCATTGCGGCGGCCAAGCGTCGCCCCCGCGATAATGGCGATGGCACTCACGGGTTTAAAGTCGGGAATGGGGCCAAACAAGATGCGCCCCGCCGCGGCCAACGCCGCCAGAACCAGCGTTGGCATAATCTGGCGCAGGCCCGGTCGCGACGCCTCGTAGCCTGCAAAGAACAGCGCAAGCACCAGCGCCACCACGACAAGCATGGCGAGCGCCGCCTGCTCGACGCCCGCCAGCAACGCCGCAGCCATCACGGCTGGCACCGCCAGCAGCAGCGGTATCTCCTGTTTTGCGAGTAGGCGCACGATGCGATAATCCGCCATCCCATCACGCCCTATAAAACACGTTGTCGGCAAAGAAGTCGGCCGGGGGCTCCACGCAGGCAATCTCGCCGTCAAACATCATGGCGACGTCGTCGGCGACCTGCTCGGCAAAGTCCAAATCGTGCGTAGCCATGATGACGGTGCCGCCAGCCTTCGCATGGTCACGCAGGGCGCGGGCGATGATGCGGCGGCTCTCCAGGTCCAAGCCCTTCGTGGGCTCGTCAAGCAGCAGCAGCTCGGGGCCAATCAGCAGCAGCTTTGCCAGCGCGAGCAGCTGGCGCTGTCCGCCCGAGAGGTCGTAGGGGTGACGCGTCTCCAGGCCGTCCAATCCCAGTTGCGCCGCACGCTCCCGCGCCAAGTTCTCGTCATATCCGCAGGTCAAGGCCCATTCCATCAGCTCATCGTGAACCGTCTCGGCAACCAGCAATGCTTTGGGGTTCTGAGGCAGCAGCGCCGCCGAGGCCGCTCCGCGCACCATGCGGCCGCGCTGCAGCTTGGCGGTCTTCGCCAGCACCGAGAGCATCGTCGACTTACCGCATCCGTTGCCGCCCACGATCGCATGCACCGCACCGGCCGAAAACGCCACGTCGAGCCCGCGCAGCACCCAACCGCCCGCGCGATCGTAGCGAAACCAGCTCCCTGCCAGGGTGGTAGCCGACCCGCCGTGCATTTTTTGGAGTATTCTGCTCCCATCCGTGCGCGGGAAGGCTTCCGAGCCGTTCTCGAGCGACGTTTGCGCCACAAATTCGGACGATTTGTCCAATTCCGAACTTTTTTTCGCGCTCGATACGTCCCCGGGCGGCTCCAGAGAGCCCAAATTGTCCTCACGCCTGCTGAATACTCCGTTTTTTGCACATCGGACGGCACCCCACCCCAACATGTCATCGGAAAACAGCGATTCTCGGCGTCCCAAAGAAGCCATATCTGCCACCTCGCGCACGCGACCGTCCTCAATCCGGTACGCACACGTCGCGTATTCGAGCATTGGGCGCGGCTGATGCGTCGCCACAACAACCGTGCAGCCCAGCTCGCGATTCACGCGAAACAGCGCGTGCAGGAAATTCTTCTCGGCAACGGAATCGAGCTGAGACGTGGGCTCGTCGAGCAGCAGCACGCGCGGGCGCAGCGCCAGAACGGCCGCCAACGACAGCAACTGTTTGCGACCACCCGAAAGCGTGTCAGTATCGCGGTGAAGCCAATCTTCCAGCCCAAAGAAATAGCTGGTCTCAGCTACGCGACGGCGCATCTCATCACGTGCTAGCCCCAAGTTTTCCAGGCCAAACGCCATCTCGTGCCACACGGTTTCGCACACGATCTGGTTCTCGGGATCCTGAAACACGTAGCCCACGCGCTCCGCCGATGCCTGCACGTCCATGTCGGCAACGTTCTCGCCCAGCACGCTCAGTTCGCCAGTGCGCTCGCCCGCCGGAGCGATCTCGGGCTTGAGCAGCGACAGCAGCGTCGACTTACCCGATCCGGTACCGCCAACAAGCAGCGCAAATGCACCTTGGGGAACACGCCAATCAAGCCCCTCGAGCACCGGTGCCTCGGCCCCGGGATAGGCAAAACTAAGGCCCTGCACCTCAATCGCCGGAATATCCGGGCCGCACGCCGCGCCCGACACCGGGCCCCTATCCAACCGAGCCATCAGCCAAACCTCTTCTCATCGATCGCATGCAGCACGCAGGGCAGCACCATCCAGGCAGCGTACACGACATAGCCCAGCCACGGCGCGGGCACCGAAAGCTGCGGGTAAAACGAATACTGCGTCGTCGCGGTCCATGCCACCGCCACCGCGGCGGCACCAAACACTGCAAGTCCAACCAGCGCGGCAACATCGCCGCGCCTCAGCCGATACCGCGCATACGTCGTACGGCGCGACGCAGCACCCCACCCGCGAGAGCGCATCGCGTCCGCGCGCTCAAGCGAATCTTCCATGCCCCAGCCCATCAGCACGCTCGATGCCCGCAGGCACGAGCGCACGGGGTCAGCCGGCGCGCGTCCCGGTACATCAATCGCGTCCTGCACCGCCAGCACCGTGCGGCCGCGGCGCAAAAACTGTGGGATAAGCCGCATGCACATCGAGATCATGAGCGCGATCACCGGCGCGGCGTTGCCCAAAAGCGCAAGCACCTTGTCGTAGCCAAGCATCGACGCCGCGGCCTCAAACCACAGCACGCTCGCCACAAACAGCCCACCCACGCACAGGCCGTACATCATGCTCTCCAGATACACCGCGCGCATGCCAATATGGAAAAGCTCGGTCGAGCCCGATGCGCTAAACAGCGGGTTGACCAGTGCAATGATCAAAATCACCGGCAGCTGCCAGCGAAGCGCGCCCAACGTGCGGGCAGCCCCGCGCGTCGCAAATCCATACGCCAACCCGCCCGCGAGCGACAGCGCGATCAGCACCGGTTGCATCGAGAACATGGTGAGCCCCAACGTCAGCACCATGTAGAGTGCCGGCACCGCCGGATGCGACATCGAGAATGCCGCGACGGGCCCGTTGCCCGATTCCTCTCGCATGATATCCACGGGCACCCCCGTCCCCTCGCTCAAACGACAACGCCGCAGCGCCTCCGCCATACACAACCAGCGCAAACGCCGCACCGCCGGCCCAAGCATCAGCTGCCGCAAACCAATCGTTACGCGCTCATCATATGCCTGCGGTATCATATTGCGCCGTGTATCGTTTCCAAACACACGTCTCTAATAACGTAACAGGAGATCACATGGACGCAACCGCAATTATCCTCGCCGCCGGCGAGGGCACCCGCATGAAGTCGAACCACTGCAAGGTTTCGCACAAGATCCTGGGCAAGCCCATGGTTCAGTGGATCGTCGACGCCACCATCAAGGCCGGCTGCAGCCGCGTCGTGGTCGTCATCGGCAGCCACGCCGACGAGATGCGCGCCCTCATCGATGGCGCCTACGCCAACAGCGCCACCAAGGTCGAGTGCGTCGAGCAGACCGAGCGCCTGGGCACCGGCCATGCCGTCAAGGTCGCGCTCGAGGCCTGCGGCATCACGCAAGGCCCCGTCGTCGTGCTCAACGGCGACCTGCCGCTCATCACCGCCGACACCGTCGCCAAGTTCGCACAGACCGTCGCCACCGGCGAGCTCGCCTGCACCGTCATGACCATGACCCCGCCCGATCCTTTTGGCTACGGCCGCATCAAGCTGGGTGCCGATGGTCAGATCGAGCGCATCATCGAGCAGAAGGACTGCACGCCCGAGCAGGCCGCCACGCTGCTGGAGTGCAACGCCGGCTGCTACGCCTTCGACGGCGCGCAGCTCGCCGCCCACATCAACGAGATCGGCAACGACAACGCGCAGTCCGAGTACTATCTGCCCGACATGCTCGAAATCCTCAAGGGTCACGGCCAGGCAGCCTCCATCTTCCACTGCGACGACTACCGCGACGGCCTGGGCGTCAACAGCCGCATCCAGCTCGCACAGCTCACCGCCATCGCGCGCGACCGCATCAACGAGCACTGGATGGCCGAGGGCGTTACCTTCATCGACCCCACGCAGGCTTGGATCGGCCCCGATGCCGTTATCGGCCGCGATACCGTCGTGTGGCCGCAGACGCACCTGATCGGCCACGTCACCGTGGGCGAGGAGTGCCAGCTCGGCCCCAACAGCCGCCTCACCGACACCACCGTCGGCAGCGGCTGCGTCATCGACGAGACCATCGCCATCGAGGCCGTCATCGAGAACGGCGTCGACTGCGGCCCGCGCGCCTACCTGCGCCCGGGCACCCACATGCTCGACGGATCCAAGGCCGGCACGCACGTGGAGATCAAGAAGTCCACGATCGGCGAGGGCTCAAAGGTGCCGCACCTGTCCTACATCGGCGACACCACCATGGGCTCCGGCGTCAACGTGGGCGCGGGCTCCATCACCTGCAACTACGATGGCGTGCACAAGCACAAGACCGTCATCGGCAAGGACGCCTTCATTGGCTCCGACACCATGATGGTCGCGCCCGCCCAGATCGGCGACGGCGCGCTCGTGGCCGCTGGCTCCGTCATCACCGAGCCGGTCCCGGCAGACGCGCTCGGTCTGGGCCGCGCCCGTCAGGTAAATATTGAGGGCTGGGCCGCCGATTACCGCCGCCGCCTGCACGAGGACGACGAGGTATAACGTTTTACCAAGCACAAAAGGAGCTGCTCCATGGGGGCGGCTCCTTTTTCTATCGTGACCTGCGCAACCGGATGAGTGGTCGGTTCGTGTCCGTTGGCGGTAAAGACGTTATCAGGACCCGATAAACCCCGCCGCGCGGTTACAATGCAACAAGGCATCTATATGGCATTCGATGTATAAAGGAGAAGGGTAATGCCGATTAATGATCCCGAGAAGTCGGAGAATATGCGCAAGTCCATCCGCGTGTATTCCGGTTCCTCCAACCGTCCCCTCGCTCAGAAGATTGCTGAGTACCTTGGGGTCGAGCTTTCGGGCCTTACGCTAAAGCAGTTCGCCAATGGTGAGATTTACGCCCGCTACGACGAGACCGTCCGCGGCGCCGACGTCTTCCTGATTCAGTCCGTGGCCGGCGGCAACGTCAACGACATGCTCATGGAGCTGCTCATCGCCACCGACGCTGCCAAGCGCGCATCCGCCCGCTCCATCACCGCCGTCATCACCCACTACGGCTATGCCCGCCAGGACCGCAAGGCCGGCCCGCGCGAGCCCATCACCGCCCGCCTCGTCGCCAACCTGCTCGAGCGCGCCGGCGTCAACCGCATTATCACCCTCGACCTGCACCAGGGCCAGATCCAGGGCTTCTTCGATATCCCGGTTAACCACCTGTCCGCACTGCCGCTGTTTGGCCAGTACTACAACGACATGCACTTCGACACCGACAACCTGGTTGTCGTCTCCCCCGACGTGGGTCGCGCCAAGGCCGCCAAGAAGCTGTCCGACATGCTCGGCTGCGACCTGGCCATCGCCCACAAGGGCCGTCCGCGCCACAACGCCGCCGAGGTCATGGGCATCATCGGTGACATCAAGGGCAAGACCTGCATCATCAACGACGACATGATCGACACCGCTGGCACCCTGTGCGCCAACGTCAAGGAGCTCAAGGCTATGGGCGCCGGTGACATCTACGTCTGCGCCACCCACGGCATCTTCTCCGGTCCGGCCATCGAGCGCCTGAACGATGCCCCCATCGTCGAGTGCGTCGTCACCGACGCCATCCCCGTCGAGGTCGGCGGCAAGATCAAGACTATCTCGGTCGCCGAGGAGTTCGCTCAGGCCATCTCCGCCGTTTACCACGAGGAGCCCGTCTCCACGCTCGTCGGCGGCGACTTCGCGCTGTAGTCGCATCGTCCTTGCAACCCGGCGCATCGCCGTCGGAACAGAAGAAACCCCCGCGCTCCCCCTTGCTTCGCAAAGGTCGCGCGGGGGTTTCTTCTGTTCCGACGGCTCGCTCTGCCGCGGCCACGCTTTTGTCTGGTGGGATTTCGCTGAAACGAAGTCTCGCCTTCGGCGGGCGTGGTAGCCTTTGTCGTTGATTGAACTATTTACGTAACGGAGGACAAACATGGCAGCTGCACAGCCGCTTAAGATTCGCATGGTTGCCGGGCTTGGCAACCCGGGCGAGGAATATGCCGAGACCCGCCACAACGCCGGCTTTAAGGCGATTGACGAGCTGGCCCGTCAGGCCGGCGTCACGTACTGGAAAAACCAGGCCGGCGCCGAGGTCGCACTCATCAACATCAACGATCCCGAGGAAGAGGGTGGCAAGCGCCAGATCGTGCTGGTCAAGCCGCAGTCGTATATGAATACCTCGGGCGGACCCATCTCCAAGCTCTGCCGCGAGTACAAGATCAAGGCCGAGGAGCTGCTCGTCATCCACGACGAGCTTGACATTCCCGCCGGTGACGTGCGCGTCAAGGTGGGCGGTGGCCACGCCGGCCACAACGGCCTGCGCTCCATCATCGACAAGATGGGCAGCCGCGACTTTAGCCGTATCCGCACCGGCATCGGCAACCCTCCCGGCAAGATGGCCGTGGCAGACTATGTGCTCAAGCAGCTGCGCGCCCGCGAGGCCGAGGACTTCCAGGACACCTGCGCCCGCGCCGCAGATGCCGCCGGTTTGGCCATCGTCCACGGCGTAATCTACGCCCGCGATCACGTAAACGGCGCCGCTTCCGCCAACGGCAAACACTAAAACCTACCATTTAGGGATGTTAATTTTGGCAGGTTTATCTGCGGAAACGCCGCGGTGGCCGCATCGCAATAAACACGCTGCCACCATACATGCATAACGCTCCAAAGGGGGCCGGCCTCAACGAAGCGCGAGGCCGGCCCCCTTTGTCGTTTTGCCTGATAAAACCGACCAAAATAAACCTGTCCCTTTTTGGTAGGTCGGGATAAACCCTTTTCCCAACCGCCGAAGACACACGTAAACAGCATGTCCATGAGGGTATAATTTGCACCGTATGTCTGCACAACGCCTGTGCGCGTACGGTTTTACTCGGGCTACCGTCCATTTCCGTGGAGGCACGGTTCGGCGGCCCTAACAAGAGAGGGGTTCTATGTATAAGATCCTGGAGAAGACGCAGTTCTCGGAGAAGGTGTTCAAGTTCCGCATCGAGGCGCCCGCAATCGCCAAACATGCGCACGCTGGACAGTTCCTCATGGTTCGCGCCAACGAGACGGGCGAGCGCGTCCCGTTTACCCTGGCTGGCTGGAACGGTGACGAGGGCTGGGTCGAGTTCATCTTCATGGTGATCGGCAAGACCACCGAGATGCTTTCCACCTATGAGGCCGGCGAGTCGCTGCGCGACGTCGTGGGCCCGCTGGGCGTTCCCACCGAGATGGCCGAGGGCCCCTGCGCCGTCATTGGCGGCGGCGTCGGCCTGGCAATTGCCTTCCCGGTCGCCAAGCACCTGGTCGAGACCGGCCACGAGGTGCACGCCATCATGGGCGCCCGCACCAAGGACCTCCTGCTCATGGAGGACCAGTTCCGCGAGCTCCTCGACGAGGACCACATCCACATCACCACCGATGACGGCTCCTACGGCGAGCAGGGCGTTGTCACCGCTCCGCTGGAGCGCCTGCTGCAGGACAAGGCCGTGAGCCAGGTCTTCTGCGTCGGCCCCGTTCCGATGATGAAGTTCTCGACCCTCACCGCCCAGAAGTACGACACCCCCATCACCGCGTCGCTCAACCCCATCATGGTTGACGGCACCGGTATGTGCGGCTGCTGCCGCGTCGAGGTGGGCGGCGTGACCAAGTTTGCTTGCGTCGACGGCCCCGACTTCGATGCCACCCTGGTCGACTGGGATGACCTTCGTGCCCGCCAGGCCGCTTACCGTTCCGAAGAGGGCGAGTCCCTCAAGGCCTATGAGGAAAAGAGCTGCGCATGCCACTAGTTAACGGTCGTTTCGTTGCCGATATGAAGTCGCCCCGCACCCCCGATAACGAGGAGCCGGCTGCCGAGCGCGCCTGCGACTTCCGCCCCGTCGACAAGGGCTTCACCGAGGAGATGGCGCTGGCCGAGGCTGAGCGCTGCCTCAACTGCAAGAAGCCGTTCTGTGTCGAGGGCTGCCCCGTCAACATCAACATCCCCCGCTTTATCGAGCAGATCCGCGCGAAGGACTTCGGCGGCGCTCTCGATACCATCCGCGAGGACTCCATGCTTCCCGCCATCTGCGGCCGCGTCTGCCCGCAGGAGAACCAGTGCGAGGGCAAGTGCATCCGTGGTAAGAAGTCCGAGCCCGTGGCCATCGGCCAGCTCGAGCGCTTCCTGGGTGACCGCCCCGAGCTCGCCTCCACCCCCAAGATGGCTCCCAAGAACGGCAAGAAGGTCGCCGTCGTCGGCTCCGGCCCGTCCGGCATCACCTGCGCCGGCGAGCTCGCCCGCAACGGCTTTGACGTCACCGTCTTCGAGGCCTTCTTCACCGGCGGCGGCGTGCTGGTCTACGGCATCCCCGAGTTCCGTCTGCCCAAGGCAGTCGTCAAGCGCGAGATTGACGGCCTGGAGGACATGGGCGTCAAGTTTGAGTACAACTCCGTCGTGGGCAACATGGCCACGGCCGAGGAGCTGTTCGATCAGGGCTTCGACGCCATCTACGTGGCAACCGGCGCTGGCCTGCCCAAGTTCCTCAACGTCCCCGGCGAGAACCTGCCCAACGTCTTCTTCGCGAACGAGTACCTCACCCGCGTGAACCTGATGAAGGCCAACAAGTTCCCCGAGTACGACACCCCCACCAAGCACGGCAAGAACGTCGTCGTCTTTGGTGGCGGCAACGTGGCTATGGACGCCGTCCGTACCGCCAAGCGTCTGGGCGCCGAGCACGCCATCATCGCCTACCGTCGTACCGAGGACGAGATGCCCTGCCGTCGCGCCGAGCTGCACCACGCCAAGGCCGAGGGCGTCGAGGTTCTGCCGCTCGTTTCCCCGCTCGAGTTTGTCGCTGGCGAGGATGGCTCCGTGTGCGCCGTCAAGGTCCAGAAGATGGAGCTCGGCGAGCCTGACGAGTCCGGCCGTCGTCGCCCGGTGCCCATCGAGGGTGCCATCGAGGAGATTCCCTGCGACGTCGCGATCTCGGCCATCGGCACCAACGCCAACCCCTTCGCAAAGAAGATCGGCGGCAAGATGGAGCTCAACAAGTGGGGCTACATCGTTGCCGACGAGGAGACCGGCCAGACCACCGATCCCCGCATCTGGGCTGGCGGCGACATCGTCACCGGTGCCGCTACGGTCATTCTGGCGATGGGCGCCGGCAAGAAGGCCGCTGCTTCCATCACCAAGAGCCTGCTGGGCGAGTAATCACCCACAGCGCTAGCCATCAAACGGCAAAGTCCCCGTCGAGCACACGCCCGGCGGGGACTTTTTCTATGCCGACCGCCCAAACCACCACGATGGGGACAGGCACCTTTGTGGTGGTTGGGGACTTGGCCGGCGAACCAATTCCGACGTTTGTCTCAATCTGTAACAGCCAGACCCTGTTGAGCCTCGTAGTTGTTGCAGATCAAGATATTGTGCGAACGTCCGCCCGTTCATCTCGATCTGTAACAGTTAGAGGCCAAATATCCCGCTTGGTGTTACAAATCGAGACATTAGGCTGACGGCCGGACCGTTCATCTAAATCTGTAACACCTAGAGCCATTTTTACTGGCCTGGTGTTACAGATTTAGATTTTGCCGAAGCCGAGGATGGGCGCTGCCACCAAAACCTAGCGCTTGCGGCGCTTGGTCGCGGCAACACCGGCGGCGGCAACGGTTGCGCCGGCGATACCCAGGGCGGCGACCGTCATCGCAGTGGCGTCTCCCGTGTTGACGAGCACAGCGTTATCGGACTTCTTACCGTTCTTGCCCTTACCCTTGGACTTGCCCGTCGTCACCGTTGTCGTCGTCGAAGTCGAACCACCCGCAGGAACCCCGGTACCGCCAGAGCCATCCGCACCGCCACCCTGCTCGCCGCCGCCAGGCGTCGGCTTGGGTTCCGGCTTGGGCTCGGGCTCCGGCCCGGGATCGGGCGTCGCCTCATCGGTCACCGTAATCGTAATGTTCAAGCGCTCCGAATACTCGCTATACGACATGCCGGGACGCTGCGCCGCAATGCGCACATACATATTGCTATCGAGCGCAATAGGCTCGGTGTACTTTACGCGGCCTTCGTCACGGCAGGGGCAGGTGTCGTTGGTGGTATACCAAATGGTCGTGCCATCCTCGGCCGAAAGCTCCAGCTTCGTGCCCTTGGGCACCGTAATGTAGTTCTCCTTGGGCGACCATGCACCAAACGTCGTCGCACCAATCGTCGCCACCGGTCGCACCGGTCGCACTGCCTCGGCAGACACGCGCACGTCAACCTGCTTGGACAGCGCCGTGCCATCCACCGCCGCCGTCAACGTCGTCAAACCAGGCAGAGCACCATGCAGCGCAAACGTCGCCGCGCCGTCCTCGCCCGTCACTGCCTGGGTGGCATCGACAGAGCAGATAGCCGAGGACTCCAGCCCAACACTAACCTTGGCGCCCGCAAACGGCTTGCCCGCCTTATCGGTCACGTGTGCCACCAGCTCAAAGTCGCCGCCCTCAAGCATGGTCACAGCTTGTTCCACGTTGAGCTTGAGCTTGTCGGCACGAACGCCCACGGCAAGCTCGCCACTTGCCCAGCGTGCCATGGCCTTGCCGGCGTAGTTGCGAGCACCGTCGAGCTCAAACGACACCGTCGAGCCCGCCTCACACGCATCGGCATAGCGAATACGCAGCACGCGCGACAGCGGCTTGCCATTGGGATCGTCCTGCTTGTCGAGCCACGTATACGTCACGTCGCCCAAGCCCTGCGCGCACAATGCGACCAGGGCATCGTCACTCGCATCCATATACTGCGTAAACTCAACCTCGACGCAATCGGTATAGGCATGGACCGAAGCTACCTCGGGCGCCGCCGTCGACACCAAACCAATGTTCACCTCAGTCTGAATCGGCGGCACGCGCAGCCAAGCCGAACGCGCCTCCTCATACCCGTCCTTAGTCACGCGCACCTGATACCAGCCGGTCGGCGTGTTCCAGTTGTACGCGCCATCGACACCCGTCGCAAGCGGATTGTCCTGTTCATACTCCTCGGCATCCCAACGCACTGCATTGGTACCGGCCGCATCGTCGGCGCTCCACAGCTCAACCGTCGCGCCTTCAACCGTATTGGACAGCAGACCCTCGTACACCACGCCCGCAGGGTCGGGTGCAGCCTTGGCGGCCACATGGCGATAACGCGCCTCAAAGATCGACTGCATCTTCTCGTCCGAGATCAAGCCGTCCTTGTTGGCCTTGTAGACCTCGGCATCGGTCAGCTCGCCCCAGTTGACCGTAATACGATTCTGGCACGCGCGTTCCACCTGCTCACAGGCGACATCGTAGGCGCACTCGGCATTGGTCAACTTAATCGCGCGCTCCGAGCCCACACTCGTCGAAGCCGCATCATAGGCAGCGCCCACCACGGTACCCGCCGAACCGGCCGTCAGCACGCCGGCAATTGTCATAATGGAGCCCACCGCCACATCGGTGCTGTCGTGGCAGAGCTGGCGATACAGCAGATCCTCAAACGCACGCGCCTTCTCCATGGCGTCACGCAGCGCGTAAATGCACTTCCAGTCGTCCTCGGTCTTCTCGGGCTTGGCAAGCAAGCGCGTATGCTGAAGCTCATAGCCCTCGCGCTCGCCCTTCACCTTCTGCATACGGATGTTCACGTTCTCCCAGTTCTTGCTGGCATCGTTCACGCCGTAAATGCCGGTAAAGATGCCGATGCCCTGGGTCGCCGCGGGAAACGCCTGGCCGGCCGCCTTCCACGCATCGGTCTTAAAGACCTGTCCGAACATCTCGCACTCGATCTTATAGCTCTTGAGCGAACGGATCGTGCGGATGAGCTTCATATGGGCGCTCACGTCGCCGTTGCGCTTCCAGGCCATGAGCCATCCGCGAATCGTAGAGTTATTGAGGCTGTGGACTACGTTCCAGTTATCGTACAGATTGTCCAAAATGTCGCATTGCATGGCGATCGAGTTAAACAGCAGCGCCTGGTTTTTGTTGTTATTGGAGTTCTCGATAAACTCGGACTCGATATAGGCCGTCTGCTCGCCATCGGGCGCGGCGACCTTAAAGCCCTTGACGGTATCGTCGTCAGCCGCCTTGTAGCTCAGCGAGCTGCCGAGCGCCTGGCCCAAATCGTTAAACCCGCTCGTCGACTGGCCGTTGTACTCGCTGGCCTTAATGCCCGCACACTTGTTGAGCGCCGCAGCGGTTGCGTCATTCCAGCTTCCGTATTGGTTGAGCTGGCCGATACCCATCGACTGGCCCACCAGATCCTCGGCCTGCTGGGCAATAAACTCCGCTCGCGATGCATGGTCAACAAGCTCCTTGAGCGCCGCCGCGTCCGCCGCGCTTGCACCCTGAGCCGACGCGAGTTCCTGGTACCAATCCTCACCGGTGCCGTACGCGTCCTCAAAGATCATCTTGTCCACGTTGACGCCATAGCTGTCGCCCTGCTTGGTCAGCAGCGCCGACGAGCCACCAACCGCAGCCTTAAGCTCGGCGGCAAACTGCGCCGCCTCGTCGTTGCCAGCATCATCACTCTCGCCTTCGCTGGCGGCAGGGGCGCGACGAGCCTTACGGGCAGCTCCACCTTGGGCTTCGTCCTCTTTACCGTTCTCATCCTCCTCGGCAAACGCATCGGCGACCATCTGGTCAATCGCGTCGTTAAAGGCCTCGTCGACATCATTAAACGAGTTATCCATCATATACTCGTGCCACTGCTGCACGGCATTCGAGAACTCCTGCTGGCGCTCCTCGGCCGCGGCGGAATGCTTTTTGGCCGAAGCTTTGGCGTCAAAACTCAGCATGGTCATAAGCTGAGCATTGGAGATGCGGTAGGTCTGCGGCATAAAGATTTGCTCAAAGTTGCCGCAGTTCACATAGGTCGAGTCATTCGCCTTGTTAAACTCATCGAGCAGCTTAAGGTAACCCTCGTCCACATACTCCGCCACATAGCGAACATGGGTGCCCTCGCGCGACTTTTGAGCCAGAGGAATCGTCACCGTCTTGCCATCCACGCAGTCCACGTACAGGTCGAGCGTGTCGGCGGCCTCTTCGTTTCCCACCTCGAGCGTGATGTCAAAGGTCCAGTAGGCGTTCTTCTTTTGTGGCAGATGATGGAAGGTCCACAGGCTCTTGCCGGTGTCCTTACCGTCCTTGACCAAGTTTTGCGTACCGCCACGATACGTCACATCAAAGTTCCAGACCGAAGCGCCCGGAACATAGCGCACATAATTGCGAGCCGTCACCTCTGCGGCAGCGGCGGCGACGTCGGTCGAGCCCACGCGCGCCTCGAGCGTCACGCGCTCGGCGGCAAGCGTATCCTGCGGCAGCTCGTATTCAATCTTGGCACGGCCGAGTTTATTGGTCTTGCCGGTGTACTTTGCAGCCGAGGCGCCCGCGCCCACGGTAAGCTGCACGCTTTTGCCGGGCGCTGCGTATACGTAGGCCACATTGCCCAGCAGGCTGTGAACGTCGGTGTTGTCGACCTCGATGCGCGATCCGCTAACCTCGAGTGTGGTGCTTCCCAGCGGCAATGTCACCTCGCCCAGCGTAATGAGCGGCGAGACGGCATAGATGCCCGCGGCCTTAGGCTTAAAGCGCACAAACACATCGGCGCCCATGCCCTTCCTCATATTGAGAACGAGGTTGTCGCCCTCCCAAGTTGTGCCAGCCCACATGGCATCGGAGCTGGCGCCGGCTTCGCGAGCGCCTGCGGACACATCCTCGACGGCATCCTTGGCCAGCGGAATCTCAATCTTGGCAGCCTGGCTGTCCTTGAGCTCGTAATGAATGCGCAGCTCGGTCTCCACACCAACGACCGCGGACGAATCAGCGATAACCGAGCCCGCCGTCAGCCCACGCTCGGCACGATACGTCTCCACGTCAAAGGTGGGGACGTCGAGCGTCACGTCGAGCTGTTTGCCGTCCTCAATCTTCACCTGCTTTTGCGCGATATGCTTACCCACGGTCAGCCCTAGGCGGCTAAACGTGGAATAGCTCGTCGCTTGGATGTCGTAGCTCGTCTTGTTAAAGGCGACGATGGTGTACGAACCGGCCTTAAGGCGCGGCGTCTCGGCCTTCATGATAGGCGTGGTGCCATCGTCTTCGTAACCCATCAAATAGGTTACACCGTCGGCAACGAGCTTGCCGTCGGACGTACGGAACACCAGCACGCGGTTGGCTCCCTGGTAGTCGCCCTTGGTCGTGACCGTCGCCGTACCCCAGGGCTTCAAGTCGATATCAACCTTGCCGGCCGAAGGTTTCACCGTCGCCGTCGCCCCGCCCAGCTTGAGTCTGTCTTTGGGCTCGAGCGTTATCTCCAGATCCTGGTCCGCGTCGGCAATGGCCTGCGACACCACGAGTGCTGTGCCCTGGATACGGAAGTCGTTTTCTTTGTCACCCTTGGCAGGTTTGAGCGTCTTGCCGCCGCTCTTCACCGTCAGATCGATGTTATCGAGACTGTCGAGCTCAATCCGCTCAGTTTTATCCTGGCCCACAATCGGTTCAAGATATCCCACGTTGAGCTCAATCGCGCGCGAGGCCGGAATCTTGGTAAAGTCCTCCGCCTTAATCTCTCCGATATTCCATGTGCCCGTCATCTGGTCGCCCGGGCGCGCCAGCACCATGTCATAGTAACCGCTGAGCGAAATGCGCAGGGTGGTTGCTGTCTTGGAGAGAGCGTCCGCTGTAAAGCTGCCGTCATCGCCAACCGCCAGCGGCGTGGACTGCCCCGCCTGCACGAGTGTAGCCGTCGCGCTCTGGGGAAGTTTGCCCGTCACCTGGGCCGCCTCGCCCATCCACTCAAACGTGTAGGCAGGCTTCGAGGAATCGACGGAGTCCTTGCGATCGGCCACGGCATCGGCAAGCTTTTTGACCATCGAGGGGTTGCCAGTCGAATCGGTCGCATAGGCATAGATGGTCTGGCCTTCACTAAAGGGAATCGCATACGTTACGCCATCGATTGTCACGCGCTCATTATAGTCGCCCGAATAGCCCGCCTCACCAAACTGAAGATCGGGGTTCATCACGCGCAGGGCAACGGCATTATGGTTCGTCTCGTTTCCGTATCTCGTGTTCTCAAAAGCTCCCCACTCTATCATTTCCACGCTTTTGGGTAGCACAATCTCTTTGCCGGCAATCGCAGGATCAAGAGAGGCGAACGCGTGCGCTCCGATATATTTAACGCCGTCGCCGATCGTCACCGACGACACAAAGGAGCACCCGTCAAAGGCATTGCGCTCAATCCGCTCCACCGTGCCCGGCACGTTGATCTGGGTAAAGGTGAGCACTGTTGTGTCCGAGACATAGAACTGCGGCACGCCGCAATAGGCGAATGCAAGATAGTCGATAGTTTTGACCGAAGGCGGCAGCGTTGCCACCACATTGTCGTCAAGTTGTTCACATTCCTTAAAGGCCTGCTCGGGAATCGTGGTAAAGGCCGCGTTGTTGGGCCAGGTTACCGTTTGGAGCGTCTTGCTTTTGTAGAATGCATAGCTCTTGAGCTCCTCGACCGAATCGGGCAGTGCGATCTCTTTGATGCTGCTGCCGCCCAAGCCTCCAACCGAGCGGACATGCGAATTAGGGGCGAAGGTGATCGATGTGAGCGTAGCGCTTCCCATACCCGTAAGGCTTACGACATGCTTGCCGTCGATGGTCGAGGGCACCTCCAACGTGGTAATGCCCGCGTCGCCATACTCGATAGAAATTTCGTTGGTGAGGCTATCGATCGAGAAGTAGTACTGCGCGGGAGTCTGCTCGCCGGCCACGTAGCCATCATCGTATTCGCCTTTTACGCCCGTGGCGCCCTTCGAGGTCATCCAGAGCCCAAGATCCTCATTCCAGGTTGCTTCGGCTTCGGCGGCCTCCTCCTGCTTCTGCTGTTCGGCGAGCTCCTTGCCCTCGACAAGATCGATGGCGAGCGTGCCCACGGGCGTGCTCTCGGTCTGCCCAGCACCCGTCAGGCCTGCCGCTGATGCAATCTCGGAGTCCGGGGGCGTAGGGGTGTCACCGGTATCGAGCACTGTGGGGTCGGCAGCGCCGGCATCGGGCGCGGTGTCGGCAGCGTTGGCGGCATCGACATTGGGCGCGGCGTCGGCGGGGTCGACGGCGTCTACTTGGTCGACATCCGTCTGCACAAAGGTGCTATCGGTGGTGAACACCTCAGCAAACGCGCCCACAGGCAACGAGCCCGTCACCATAGTGAGGGTCACCGCGGCAATGGTCAGGCGGCGGCAAAGCGCTCGAACAGTAGTCCACCTCATGGTCGTTCCTTTCCTGCAAACCAAAAGTCATCCAGCGTAATCGTTGTCCAAAAACAAAGCGAACGGTAGGTTCATATATACGAACCTACCGTTCTACCTGCGCAAACCGCCACAAAGGGGACACGCACCTTTGTGGCGGTTCTGGACTTGGCCGGCCAGTTTGTCTCGATCTGTAACAGTTAGAGGTCAAATTCCCCGCTTGGTGTTACAGATCGAGACATTAGATTGGCGGCCATTCGGTTCATCTCAATCTGTAACACCTGGAGCCCAAATATCTGGCTTGGTGTTACAGATTGAGATCTTGCAAAAGCCGAGGATAGGCGCCGCCACCAAAACCTAACGCTTGCGGCGCTTGGTCGCGGCGAGGCCGGCGGCGGCTACGGTTGCGCCGGCGATGCCTAGGGCAGCGACCGTCATCGCGGTGGTATCCCCCGTGGTAGCCAGGACAGCATCGCTCTTCTTGGCCGGCGTGGTTTTCTCAACCGTCTTGGTCGTAGCGGTTGTCGTGGCCGACTTGGCCGCGGGTTTGGTCTCGGGCTTAACCTCGGGCTTAGTCTCAGGCTTAACCTCAGGCTGCGGTGTCGGCTTGGGATCCGGCGTAGGCTGCGGATCGGGAGTCGGCGTGGCCTCAGGCGTAAAGGTCAGATCGGTGTTGAGCCACAGGGTGTAGATCCAGCCGCTGTCCTCATCGGATACGCTATCCGCGACCTGGTAGCCGCACTCCTGGCCGTTGATCACCAGCTTGGTGTCGGGCGTAAAGTAGAAGCCGCGCGCGGACTTGAGGTAGATACCGTAGCGATAGGTCACGCCGGGCTTAAAGACGTCGATGTGATTCGTGATGTTCTGATCCCAGAACTTCTGAGAGTTCACTTCGCTGCCATCGCTGCCCGTCCAGAACTCACACTGAGGAAGGGAGTTGGAACCCGTCGGAACATTCGCCGTAAAGACCGGCTTATCGCCCGCCTTGAAGATGGTCGTGGCGCCGTTGATCTCGATAACGTCGATGGCCCGCCATTCGTCGATCGGCTGCTCGCACAGCATATTGTCAGCGTTTGGCGCGAAGACGCCGTTGACGGTCTTGATGTGGTGCGCCCAATGACCGTTGACGTACATCATGCAGTCATCGGCCACGGTATTGTCGCCCTTGAGCCTCAGCTCAACGGAGTACATGTAGAACTTGCCCTCTTCGAAGTGTTCGATCCTCCTCGCGCCCGTCGGATACTTGGCAGGGTCGGAATACCAGAAGGCAACGGGCGTGAGCTCCGCAGGGTCGCTGCCATCCATCTCCTCCCAGCACTCATACGCGATCTCATACTTGTCGGCATCGGCGGCAGGAATCGTCGCGGTCGCACGCGGCGCCTCGCCGGGCGCGTAGTCGGTTTTCACATCGTTGACGTTTAGATTCTCAAGAGCTTCGTTTTCCGACGAAGTAGGCATCGTAATTGTTTTAATAGCAGGGACATACAGGAATTCTCCGCTTAGACTCGACTTTACGGTTTCCCCGTTTACGGTAACAACGGTTTCATCGCTGAAGGAATATCCGTCTTTTGGCTTCAGCATAAGAGAATACACGTACTCTTTCCCGCTTTTAAACTTTGTAATAGTCGGCAGGGAACCATGTGAGCCGTTATCGGAATACCAGGCAGCAACGGGTTCGTTGTTTTCAAATTCCTGCCAGCATTCATAAGCGATTTCGTATTTATCTGCATCGTAGTTAGGGACACCTGCCGTCGCCTGCGGACCAGTATCCAGCTGCCAATTGAAGTTCGTATTCTGAACATTGGCAAAGGAGATGGATTCCGATTCTGATTCCGCTGCCGGGATAACAAGGCACGCCCTCTCGTAGACATGGGTGCGGGTGTAGTAGTCATCCCGGATCTCGTTAATAGTGGGTTTCCCGGTCGCCTCGGTGTCTCCTTTAAAGGCGTCGTCCGGATCACCGATGATGATATTCCCGGGCTCTGTACCCGTATACGTAAGCTTGGATCCATCATAGGTGGTCGTCATCTTGGACTTATTCTCCTTGTACTCCGTAAAGTACTTCTGCTCCTCCTTCTGTCTCTGAATCTTGCTGATATCCAGGGTAAGCGTTGTTTTATTGCTCGCACTGTCATACGCCGCATGGACGATCAAGTCCCCCAGGCCGATAAAAGTCAAAGCGCTGCCATCGAGAGCAGACTGGTCTCCATCTACAAGGGCAATCCCCTTCACATACTCAATCGTTTCTTCTTTCTTGATGTCGGTGTAATTGTTCCGCACCGTAATATTGACCCTAACGCCGCTGCCGCCAACAACATCGGTCACACCGCAGGGCATGATGGCGTCATTCGCCGGCGTGGCGGCGTTATCGCTGGGAGTATTTTGTTCAGCGGGTGCCGCATCGTTGGATTCATCGGTGGCGCCAGTCGGGGCCGTCTGCTGAGGCTCAGCGGTGGCTTGCGCCGCCGGAGCAGCATCGGTTGCAGGTGCGGTCGAAGCAGCCGGTGCGGTCGTTGCCGCCGTATCCTCCGCAACCGTCGGCGTCACCGGAGCCGCGGCAACCTCGTCCATCGCACCGACGGGATCGGCGCATTCCGTCGCCAGCGCCACGCTCGGCAGCAGCAACTGACCGACCATAAGCGCGCACGCGCCGGCGCAAGCTATTTTGGCACCCACACAACGCCAGGTACCGTGAACCAGCGAGCAGGTACGCTCACGCTGAGTTTGCTTATCAAAGTGGCTTCCGTTCATAACGGCCTCCTTGGTCGATGGGCCATACCACCACAAAGGTGCCTGTCCCCTTTGCGGTGGCCCTGTACGACCAAGATGCGCCAAATGACTCCGTACGCCTAGGTTCGTAGATGCGAACCTAGGCCTCTACCTGCGGAAATACAAAGAGCCGCCGCAAGAGCATTTATGCCCACGCGGCGGCTGAAAATGACTATGAAAGCTTGCGCTAGCGATTGCGGCGCTTGGACGCGACGAAGCCGGCGCCGATGACGGACGCACCGGCAATGCCGAGGGCTGCCGCCGCCATCGCAGCGTTGTCGCCTGTGGCAGCCAGAACACCGGAAGCGTTTTTGGCGCCGGCGGCAGTCTTGGTCGTAACGGTCTTGGTGACCGCCGTGTTGGTCTTTACGTCCTTGTCTACGGACTTGAGGCCAGGCTTCTGCTCGGGATTGGGTATGGGGTCGGGATCGGGCTCCGGCGTCGGCTCTGGATCGGGCGTCGGCTCCGGCTCCTGTCCGTCTCCAAAATCAATCACTACATCATGGGCGACCTCGGCAGAACCGACGATATCCGTAATGGCAGACGAACCGGCAACACCGACGACCTGCCCGTTCTGGGAGCTCGGCCATTTCCCCGTATCGACAACCTTTTTCACATCGCGCACGGCACCGTCCGTCGGAGTCGTAATCATCGCGTTTCCTCGTAAATCGATCATCGCGGCACGGAACAGCGTCGCAGTCGCGTCGTTGCAGTTGATCGCATAGATTCCCGCAGTCGCGTCCGAGGCCTCAATCTTCGATTTGCGAATCTTGATACGAGGCGTTTCCGACCCGGTGTTTGCCTCTGCCATGATTCCAAAACTTTGATTGCGGACGGCATCGATGCCGTTTGCAGCAGACAGGCTTCGAGACGTAAGATTCGACTCCTCGACAAGCATCCACACCGCACCGCTTTGCGAACGCGCGCTGATGCCCGCCGAGAGCGAAGCCGCACTGCCGGCGGAAAGCGCGACATCGGCTCTGTTGACGATTTTCATGAGGGTATTCTTTTTGATACCGACCGTATTGATGCACACGGAAACCTGCCAGGCATCGGCTGTCTTGATCGACAGGTTGGCGGCATCGATCGTGACGTCGCCCCCGTGCACGGAGACATAATCCGGTTCTTCCTGCTCGCCTTCCTGAGCAGCGTGTCTACTGGGAAGGTTATCGGCAAAGATACCGTAGGTGCCCACCGTTGGACGCCAAGATCCTTCCGCCGATTTTGCCTCGATTTTGACATCGGCGCCCTTATCGATCGTCACGCTGCCGGCCGTCGCGCGAATGCCCGTCGCACTGTTCACTGCGCCCGAAGCCGTCACGTTGACGTTGGCGCCGCTGATGGTCACATCGCCACCCGCATTGCCGTCGCCTTCCGCCGCAATCACATCGGTCTGGGCCGTCGCATTAAGGGTGCCGTCGCCGGTAATGGCAAGGTTGCCGTTCTTGGCAGCAATAGCGCTCTGACCGGCATCGGCCGTGATGGTGTTGGTGCCCGCCACATCGATGGTGAGGTTGCCCTGAGCGCTGATGCCGGTACCGTCGTAGCCGTTGAGCTTCATGTCGTTAGCGCCATCCCAGGACCAGGTTCCCGCATCGTCGCCGGCGGCAGTGCCCGCGTCGTACTGCGTGCCGCCCACGTTGACCCAGTCGGCGGCGAGCGCCACGCTCGGCAGCAGCAGCTGGCCGGCCATGAGCACGCAGGCCCCCGCGCAGGCGAGTTTTGTGCCTACGCGGCGCCATGTTCCGTGGGAGAACGAGCACGCACGGCCGTGGTTGATTGAGTTGTCATGGATTTGCTTTCGCATGTGAGCCTCCTTGTCGTAAGGGGTGCTTCTATAACACCATGTTACGGGAAGATATCCGGATCCTGGGACACAAATTCTCATGTGGCGCACCTGCCAGCGCAAAAGGCAACGAGCATGCAATTGGCAAGCGCACCCCGCCCCCCACGAAAGGCCTGCCCCCTACCGTCATGGTCTACAATCGAGGGCACGATTGTTCCGTCCACCCAAAGGACCGTCCTTGAACCTGAGTAAGCCTAAAATCAACGCGCTTCTGGCACTTGCGCTCTTTACCTTTGTCTTTCTTGCCGCCGAGTTTCGATTCGACATCAATGTCGGGCTACTCACCGGTGCCGAACGCGTTGTGCTCGCACAGGGCTTTATCCTGGGCGCCAGCGTGATCGGCTTTATCGGATATGCGCCGCTGCTCGGGCTCGCACAGCGCAAAGGCCGGCCTCAGGCAGTTGTCAGCGCCGCCGTCCCCATCGCCATCTTGGGGTTGACTCAGATTCAGTCCCCCACGAGCCCGCTTGCGCTCGAGATTCTGGGATGCCTCGCATTCCTCGGACTCGGCCTACTGGGCGGCGCGGCACACCATGCCTTCGCAACGACATTCCAAGACGATCCCAAGCTCGCCACCGGTGCGGGAGCAGCCTATGCCGCGGGCATCCTGATGCAGTTCGCCATCAACCTGCTCAATTGCGGCGGCATCGCAGAGCTCATCATTCTTGGCGCGGCAACGATCGCCGTCTCCGCCCTCAGCGTCGTTCCCCAAAAGGCTGCCGAGAGCTCCAGTCCCTCCATCAATCCCTTTGTTGAGCCCTCTCATGCCCTCGCCAAACAGGCATGCTGGAGCATCGCGCTCGTCATGATTCTCGCCTGCCTGTTCTCTACTCTTGATAACGTGGTCACGTTCTCCAACGCCCACGGCACCATCGCCGTGCAAACCTGGCCACGCCTCTTTTTGGCAGCGAGCGGTCTGCTTGCCGGCATCGTCTTTGACCTTGCCGAGCGTCGCTATATGGGACTCGTCATGCTCGGCGTCACGGTGCTTTCCACCATTTCCATCCTGGCCGTGGAAGCGGGCGCCGATCCCAACCTGGGCCTTGTCGTCTTTTACCTGAGCTCGGGCTTTTTCGTCACGTTCTTTACCGCCACGTTTACTCAGCTGGCACCGCACATGCACGTACCCGCCTTCTGGGCCGGCATGGGCCGTGCGGCCAATAACGTGTGCGCGTTCACCACGTCGGGCGTCTCGCTTGCGCTTGTGACCTCGGGCAATGTTGCTCTCATCATGATCGGTGCGCTCATTTTGCTCGTCGCCGCCTGCGCAGCATTCGTGGCAGCCGGCTTGTTCCGCCTGCCCCAAACCGAGCAGGAGCGCGAACATCAACAGCTTGCCGAGGAGGCGCTGGCAGCACCGAATATCGAGGAGCAGCGTCGGGCCTTCATCACCGATCACGCTCTCACCCCGCGCGAAGTCGACGCGCTCATAGCCGTAACCCAGGATGAACGCCCGCTCAAGCAGGTCGCCGAGGAGCTCGGCATCTCGATGCGCATGGTCCAGCGCCACCTGAGCTCCATTTATCAAAAGACCGACACGCAGACGCGCGCCGGTCTCACCAAGGCCTTCCCCTCCGCCTAAAACAAAAACCACCACAAAGGTGCCTGTCCCCTTTGTGGTGGTTTTGATCGGCTAGCCCTCGAGCTGCGCCAGCTTGTAGCGGTAGGCCGCCGCGATGACGTCTTTGCAGCCTTCGCGCCCCAGCTTGGCGCGGTTGACGACGATATCCTTACCGCTCGTCATCTTCCACTTGCCGGCGCTGTAGCGCTTATAGAACGCCTCGCGCGCCTTCTGCTGCTGTTTGACCAGCTTGGCGCCCTTCTTTTTGTTGAGGCCACGCTTCTTGCGCACAATCTCGACGCGGTCCTCAAAGGGAGCGGTCACCAACACGGCAATGTGGTTGGGGTTGTTGCGAAGCAGGTAATCGGACAGGCGGCCTTCGATAATGCAGCTCTCGGTCTCACCCAAGTCCAAAATCACCTGGCTCATCTTTTGGAATAGCTTGTCCGAGTACGAACGGGCATCGTAGCGGTCGGGCAGAAACGCCATGTTCTCCACGGCCAGGCGCTCATCATAGGCGGCCATCTTATCGAGCGACTCGCCCGCGCGCAGCGACGCACGCACCAGCAGCTCGTTGTCGTACAGCGGAATCCCCAACTCGTTGGCGAGGATGCGTCCGATCTCGTGTCCCTCGGCACCAAAGTCGCGCGCGATGGTAATGACCACAGGATTCTTCTTGTTCTCCAGATCGCTCATCGCGATTCCTTTCTAACAAATGAGAAAAGGGCTGTTTATCTCTTATTCCCACGATACCGTACCTGGGTTTTCCTGGTGCCCAAGATTGGCCTGAAAGAGGAGCGACGCGTACTTTGGTACGCGAGCGACGGTTTGAAGGCCAAGGTTGGGTGCCAGGGAAAGCCAGGCTATGCGGCTACGATGCGGCGTTGGTAAGCTCGGACCAGCAGCGAGATACCAAAGTTGAGCACAAAGTACATCGCAAACACCAGGCCGTAGAGCATAAGCACCTGCGACAGATCGATCGCGTGGGCCATCACGACGTTTGCCGTGTACATGAGCTCGGCCACGTTAATGCCCGAAAGATACGAGCTGTCCTTGATGACGGTCGTGCACTGGCTAAACAGCGCCGGAATAATCGTCTTAAACGTCTGCGGCAGAATGATGTAGCGCATGGTGGCAAAAAAGCCGAAGCCTTGGCTCTGCGCTGCCTCAAACTGGCCGCGCGGAATCGAGTTGAGGCCGCCGCGCACAATCTCGGCCATAACAGCGCTGGTAAACAGCGTAAAGGCGATGGTCGAAATCACAATGTCCAAGCCCTGCACCGTAAAGTAGATAAACAGGATCCACAGCAGGTTCGGCGTGCAACGGAACAGCTCGATATAGGCACTCACCAAAATACGGAACGGGCGGGGCGCATAGCTTTTAACAAGCGCCAGCACCGTGCCAAAGATGAGCGAGAAAAAGATCGACAGCGCCGAGATCTCGATCGTCTTAACAAAGCCGCCCCAAATGTAGAGCAGGTTGGTCGCGTTGAAGATTTCCATGCGCTAGGCCTCCTCTACGTTGTCGAGCCCCAGCTCGGCGAGGCTCACGCCGCGCGGACGCTCCTTGGAGCGGCGCTCGAGCCACTGCACCAGCATGGCGAGCGGAAAGCAGATGATGAAGTACATAAGGCAGCAGACGATGTATCCCTGCAGATAACCGTACAGACTCACAAAGTTGTCGGAACGGTACATAAGGTCGCCGCCGGCCACAAGCGCCAGCACCGACGTGTTCTTGACCAAGTTGAGCGCCTGGTTACACAGCGGCGGCAGAATGATCTTGAATGTCTGGGGCAGCACGATGTACCAGTACGCCTGCGCACGGGTGAAGCCCTGGCTCTGCGCCGCCTCCATCTGACCGCGCGGAACCGCCTCGATACCGGTGCGGATAACCTCCGAGATGTAGGCCGCGTGATACAGGCCCACGCCCAAGAAGCCCAGCACGAACGGCGCGATGCGCACCGGCTGGTCGGCACCGGTTATGGCTTGCAAAAACTGCGGACCGGCCATGTACATAAAGAGCACCTGCACGGGCAACGGGGTGTTCTGGTAAAACTCCACGTACACGCGGCTTATGGCGCGCAGCACGCGCGAACGGGTGGTGGAGAACACGCCCAGCAGCGTGCCCAGCACCAGCGACAGCAGCAGACCGGCAACGACCACCTGCAGCGTCACGCCAAAGCCCTCCCAGAAGGGCCCCATGTTTTGAAATGTCGTCGACCAACGGTCGGCGTCAAATAATCCTTCGAGCATTTGATTCCTTCCTTGGACGATGCGTCTATACAAGACCCCAGGTCTTGACCTCTTGGTCGAGCCAGCCGTCGGCCAGGCGATCGCAAATCACCTGATCGACCACGGCCGAAAGGTCGCAGCCCTTCTTGGTCGCCACGCCGTAGCCCTGCTCGCCAAACTTGACCTCGGGCTGCAGCAGCTCAACGGTCTCGTTCATGTAACCGGCCAGCGTGGAGCGGTCCATGGCAAAGACGTCGATATTGCCGGCGTCGAGCGAACTCTTGATGATGGGGTAGCCGCTAAAGGCCCTAAACTCGGGCTTGCAGCTAAAGCCGTTGTCCTTGATCATCTGCTCGATCAGGCCCTGCGTGGTGGCACCCTGGCTCACGCCAATGACCTTGCCGTCCAAGTCCTCAATCGAGGTAAAGCCCGAACGCTTCTTGACCATGAGTCCCACGTAGTCGGTGCGGTACGGCGTCGAGAAATCCCAGCTCTTCTTGCGCTCGTCGGTGATGGTGTAGGTCGCCGCGACCACGTCGAGTTGGCCGTTATCGATCAGCGGGCCGCGCGTCTTGGGCGTTACGTCGGTAAACTCGACAAGCTCCTGGGCGCGGGCCTCCTTGTAGCTCACGCCAAAGACGGCAGCGGCGATCTGGTAGCACAAATCGACTTCCATGCCCTCAAAGCGGCCCTTGGCGGTGTCGTAATAGCCATAGCCGGGAACGTCCTTCTTGACGCCGGCATTCAGATGTCCACGCGACTTAATGGCCGCAAGCTTGGACCCCTTGTCGGAGCCCTCGCCGCGGGTGGAGTTGCCGCAACCGGTAAGCGCGGTCCCCGTCAGCGCAAGCATGCCGGCGCCCGCCAGCTGCAAAAAGTGACGGCGCGACACGGCCGCCCTCGTCATATCCGTCATGTCCATCACCGCGCCTAGTGCAGAATCTTGGACAGGAACTCGCGGCAGCGCGGGTTCTCGGGGTTATCGAAGAAGTGCTCGGGCGTGCCCTCCTCCAGAATGCGGCCGTCCTCCATAAAGATGACGCGGTCGGCCACCTGGCGCGCAAAGCCCATCTCGTGCGTCACGCAGATCATGGTGATGTCCTCCTGCGCGAGCTCAATCATAACGTCCAGAACCTCCTGGACCATCTCGGGGTCGAGCGCCGAAGTCGGCTCGTCAAACAGGATGATGGGCTGCTTGGTGCACAGGGCGCGGGCGATGGCGATGCGCTGCTGCTGACCACCCGAGAGATTCTGCGGATACTCGCCGGCCTTATGCGCCATGCCGACGCGCTTGAGTGCGGCGATGGCGATCTCGGTCGCCTCCTCCTTGCTCTTCTTTTGCAGCTTGATGGGCGCGAGCGTCAGGTTGCCGAGCACCGTCATGTTGGGATACAGGTTGAACTGCTGAAACACCATGGAACTATACTTGCGAGCCATCTCCAGGTGGTTCTTTTTGGTAAGCGGCGTACCGTCGATGATGACCTCGCCCGACGTGGGCTCCTCCAGATAATCGACGCAACGGATGAGCGTCGACTTACCCGAGCCGGAAGGCCCGATCATTACGAGCTTCTCGCCGCGCTTGACGGTGAGGTTGATATCTTTGAGCACATGCAGGTCGCCAAAGTACTTGTTGAGATGCTTGATCTCGATCATGTCTGCCATGTATGTCCCTTCCCTGCGTTTACACGAGTTGAACTATTGTACGGAAAGAACCACGTTTCCGCAGCCCACACTACATTCCCGTAAAGAACCCGCAATCTTCCACCTGCTCGTTGGTGCTCATTGGGGACAGACTTAAATGAGTACCCCCCGTGGGTACTCATTTAAGTCTGTCCCCAATGAGCACCGAAAATAATACAACCGCCCTTGTTGAGCATAAGTCAGCGAAAACCCGTACACGCGAGCAAGGTGACGTGAAATGAAAGGGCGCAGACCTTATGGTCGCGCCCTTGAAATTGAACGTCAGATTGCCGTGTGTACGGGTTTGCAGCGTCGAGCCGTTACGCGAGTTTGGCGCCGACGATCTTTGCCGCCGCAGGCTTGTCGAAGTTGCCGCCGGTGGCCTTGCCGAGTGCGCCCATGACCTGGCCCATCTGCTTCTTGGACGTGGCACCCAGCTCGGCGATGACCTGCTCGATCAGGGCCTCGAGCTCCTCGCCCGAAACCTGCGCGGGCAGCAGGCTCTCCAGAATCTTGACCTGCTCGGTCAGGTTGTCGGTACGCTCTTGGTCGGTGCCGGCCTTGATGGACATCTCCAGCGTCTCGCTCGTCTGCTTAATCAGACGCTTGATCATGCTGTTGACGTCTTCCTCGGTCACATCGCGGCGCTCGTTGACCTCGATATTCTTCACCTCGGCCTTGACCTGGCGAATGATGGACAGGCGAACCTTGTCCTTAGCCTTCATGGCTGCGATCATTTCCTTCTGCAGCTCTTCGTTGGTCATCTGCAAATCCTCCTCAATAGTGCGGGCGACACTCACACGAGCGCCGCCCCATGATTACTCAGTCGTCGACGAATTGTCGGTCGAACTCTTGGTGACGCCCTTCAGGCTGACGTTGTACGGCACGTCCTTGGGCATGGGATTGACGGTGATGTCGGCATCCTTCTTGTACTGCTCCAGCCACTCGCTATACGCAGTGCTGGCCGCCTGCGTCTTCACCACGTTGGAAACGTACTTCTTGATGGCCTTGGGCACCTGCTTGATATCATCGACCTGGCTATCGACATGGAAGTAGTCGGTGCACTTGATGATGTGGTAGCCATAGGTCGACTCGACCACGTCGCTCACGTCGCCCTTGTTGAGCCCCTCGAGTGCCGTCTGGTAGCTGTCGACGAAGGTGGTGAGCTTGTCCCAGCCCACGTCCCCCTTCTTCTCCTTGGAACCGGTGTCCTCGGAGTACTGCTCAACGGCGTCCTCAAAGCTCAGCTCACCGGAGTTGATCTTGTCCAGGCACTCCTGCGCTTTGGCCTTGGCGGCGGCCTTGTCCTCGTCGGAAGCGTCGGAATCGACCTTGATCAGAATATTCGACGAGCGACGGGCGTCATTGTAGTTGGACAGGTTCTCGTTGATGTAATCGACGATCTCGCTGTCCTTGGGCTTGCTGGTGGGCGCCACGGCATCTTTGAGCTTTTGCTGCGCCAGGCTCTCCTTGAGCGAGCTCTTATAGGTGTCCTCGGTGTAGCCGTAGGTCTTGAGGGTCTTCTTAAAGGCCTTGGCACCGCCCGCGCTCTTGCACGCGTCCTTCCAAGCCTTCTCGACCTCCTCGTCCGACACCGTCGCGCCGTTCTCCTTCTGTGCCTGTTGAAGCAGAATCTGCTGCGTGTAGGAGTCGATGAGTTGCTTGCGGTACTTCTTGGGCGTGAGGTCGTTGTCGACCAGATACTGCGCCCAGTCCTTGTCCTTGGTGTAACCGTAGGACGTGCGCATGCTCATGATCTGCTTGGTCACGGTGTCCTCGGTGAGGTTGGTGCCGTTGATAGTAGCAGCCACACCGCCGGTAAGCTTGTAGCCCGAGGTATCCTCTGCCTGCGACATGAGACCGGAGCACGCCATGGCCGAGACGGATAGCAGCATCGCCAGCACGCCGATGACCACCAGAACGATCTTGACGGTCTTAGACACGTACGTCTTGCGCTGCTTCTTACGAGAGCTCGACGCGGCGCGGGCCTGCTGCTCGGGCGTCGGTGCGGCCTCGGAGTTCTTTTTCTTGTTTGCCATAGTTGGCCTTTCGCATCACGAATCGAACAAACGCCATTGTGTCACAACGCAGCCCCCGCGACAAAGGGGCAGCCCTGGCACTTGGGGACGTTCCTTTTAATATGAGCAGGACATTGTCAAGAGGCAAAATCGGGCCT
>NZ_QSUU01000008.1:0-8738 GCF_003439125.1 Collinsella sp. OM04-5
CGGCGACCGGCTTCCACGACACCGTCACCTCTCCGTCGCCGGTCGCCTCGGCATCGGCCTGGGGGGAAGGAACCAATTTACAAGTTAAATAATCGTCAGACGTAAAGTTATTCCAACGACCGTTGGCATAAGCCTGAACAAGGAATGTATATGTCTTCCCGTTTTCAAGCCCATCGATTTCATAGGAAGTTCCTGTGCAATCATACGTATAGGTATTAAACCCACCATCGCTCTTGCGCAGAGCAATTGCATACTTAGATGCATTGGGGACTGAATCCCAGCTCAACTTGATTTTACCGTCATGCATCTCGGAAACCACCGGATCAGGTTTAGCTTCCTTCGAAAGGCCAAACTGGTTAGCAATAGCCAGAGCATCTGCCTGGCCCATTTTTTGAAGGTATAGCGAATTGGCCAAAAGTCCGGCATCATAACTGTTGTCGATAAAACCATGTTCGACCAAAACTGCAGGAATGCCATATTGGCGACAATTTCTTATGACAGAAAGACTATCGGCGTTGCTGCCGTCAGGATAATAGAGCTGCGTACCGTTTAAATCGTAATAATCATTTTTTGTACCACGGTTAACGAGGCCAACAGATACAAGCCTGTTTAGAACATCTTGGCCCAGAGACTCTCCGAGTTCATTAAATGAAGAAAACCAACTAGCTTGCCTCGGAATCCAAATTTCCGCTCCGGTGCCACCGCCTGAATTGATGTGAAAACTCATGAACAAAGATGCGTTGTTGTCTCTTGCAATTTGGGCGCGAGCAATAAGTTCGTTTGTAGTGTTGGCAACGCCAGTAACGGAAGTGTCAGAATCACGTGTCATAATAACTCGAACGCCAGCGTACTTCTGGAGTTCATCGCGGCAATAACGTGCAATTTGCAACGTAAGATCCTTCTCACGAAGACCATTGCCGATGGCGCCGGAATCCCAACCGCCATGACCAGCATCTAAAACAAAGACCCAGCTACGCGCCCGTGCAGAGTTCTCCGAAATGACATCAACGGCAGATTCCAACGAATCAAACGAAGCACCTGTGTCGTCAGTAAACACGGACTCAAGCTGATCATCCGAGTCGCCATCAGACAGCAATCGATACGGTGCAGCCACTTCACCGGCGCTAAACATCTGATCAGAAATTTCATCAGGAAAAATACGAGTTGCTCCAGAGGCATACTCCACCTTAAGCAAGGAATAAACGCCAGCGGCAGAGACGCTCGAAGAGAAAAGATATGTGTTGTCAGCACTGGAAGTGACATCGAATCGGATAAGGGCTTCAGACGCAGTATTTGCACAATACAGTGCCACAGGCTCATCCGACGGCGTCCCGTCAAAGCCCAAAGCAACTCTTTGCGCATCTCCGAGGTCAACGTGACTCTTCTCGATATAAATAAACGAAAGGTTATCTACATCTGAGCTATCGGCAAAAGCGTTAACGGGATGACCAAGAAAAAGAGAAAGAAGTGACATAGCAAAGATTGCGGTCAACAAATAGCGCTGGATACTCTTTTGCATATACAGTCCTTAAAAGAAAAAGGCGGCCAGAAGCCGCCTTTTAATATCTATCGAGTGGCGTAAAAAGAAAGAACAGCGTCAGCAACATGATGCCTATCGGCATCGCTTAGACCATAGTACATAGGCAACCTGACAAGCCTATTGCTTTCAGAGGTAGTAAACCTGTCTTCCCCGTCAAAACGACCAAACATCTTTCCTGCAGGCGCATCATGCAAAGGAATGTAATGGAAAACAGCTTGGACACCATGGTCCTTAAGGTAAGAGATAAAATCACCGCGTTCCTTAAGATCTTTACACTTGATGTAAAACATATGCGCGTTATGTTCGCAGCCTTCAGGAATATAGGGAAGCTCAATCTTGCCGGCATCTGCAAGCGGCTTTAAAGACTCCTGATAAAAATGCCAAGTTGAGAGTCGATTCTCATTAATTTCATCAGCATGCTCCAGCTGCGCCCAAAGATAAGCCGCATTCATGTCAGAAGGCAGGTAGCTCGACCCACGATCAACCCAAGTGTACTTGTCTACTTGACCCCTAAAAAAGCGCTGACGATTAGTCCCTTTTTCGCGAATAATTTCAGCACGATCGCAGTAACGCGAGTCGTTAATAGAAAGCGCGCCACCTTCGCCCATCGAATAGTTCTTAGTTTCATGAAAGCTATAGCAACCAAAATGACCAATAGTGCCGAGAGCCTCACCCTTATAAGAACTCAAAACACCCTGTGCCGCATCTTCAACGACCAACAAGTTGTTGCGTGTAGCGATGTCCATGATTCGATCCATATCACATGCAACGCCAGCATAATGCACAGGAACGACAACCTTGGTTTTATCAGTTATCGCCCTCTCAATGGCATCGGGATCAATATTCATTGTGTCAGGGCACACGTCAACAAACACCAAAGTGGCGCCGACCATTTGAAATGCCGTAGCAGTAGAAGAGAAAGTGAAGCTAGGCAGAATCACCTCATCACCAGGATGTAGGTCGCATAAGATTGCTGCAAGCTCAAGCGCGCTCGTACCACTAGTCGTTAGCAGGATCTTATTGGAATTAAAACGGTTCTCGAGCCATTCGCTACATTTTTTGGTAAAAGGACCATCACCGCAAATCTTACGATTGACAGCGCAGGCCTCTCGAACATATTCCATTTCCGTGCCCACATAAGGCGGGAGATTAAAATTGATCATATAGCAGCTCCAAATGAATATAGTCCGATACCAAGCAAAATAAGAAGCAGTGAAATCCACTTCCGTCGAGACATTTTCTCATGAAAAATCGTAATACCGAATATTGTCACATATATGTAGCTGGTGGCTTCCAACAACGGACCCATGGAAAGGGGAATCCCTTTATAAGCAAAAATCGAAAGAAAGGTCGTACAAACGAAAAGGAAGTAAGCGCAAATCACTAGAGGGTTCAGATACTCTCGAACCCTGCTGTCATACGTCTTAAGAGCAGCCTTCTTTAGCATTACTTGAGATATTGCACTAATAAAAACACCGAGGAGAAGAAGCAAGGCATATCGAAAATCCACAGCACTTCCCTCCTAAGCAGCATCGGAATCTGAAGAGGCAAACAAAGCCACGCCAATTAATACAATAATGCCTCCGGCAACCTGAAGAAAGCCAAGCTGCTCCTTAAAGACAATTACACCCCATACCATGCCCCATACAACTGTAACGGCGCGATTGGCATAGGCTGTCGTTAATGGCAGTCGTTTAATAATTTGTTGCCAGCAAATAGCATAAATGCCAAGTAGCATGATAATTCCGGCATAGCAGACACAAAAACCGAAAGATAGAAAAGGATAGCCTGCCGCAAACTTACTTAAGATACCGCTACAGGAATACAAAACCAATAGCAGATGAAGCGCTAAGAAAACGCGTCCATTTTTCAATTTCTATACGCCTCGCTTCGGCAAGTACTTTTCCAAATTATCAATCGAATCTGAAGTCAGGATATAGAAGCCGTATCTGCTGCCGCTATCGACAATTTCATGCTCCATGTCATTGTCCACAGAACTTCGCTCGACTCTCACATGCCTATCGCATTCTGCTTGTCGAAGCATCGCTAAGTCTTCGCCATCAAAAATAAATCGAATCATGGCGCATTCAGGATGCTCAGAGACACTCAGGTCGGGCTCACGCCCAGTAGCAACAGAAATTACTGCACCCAAGAAATCAACTCCCGTTGAGAGTTCCACGAGATCGCTGCCGATACAGTCGCCACCCATGCGGCTACCAATTTCGACAATACGAATATCCTCATTCTCATTAACCAAAATCTCTGAATGAGAAGCGCCGAATTCAACTCCCAAAGAATCTAGGGCGTGAGAAACAACTTCAATGATTTTGGAACGTAAAGAATCTGAAACGGGTGCAGGCTGTAAGTGACCAGTTTCAATGAAATGCGGAGCTCCAGTTGTGTATTTCCTCGTCAGTGCAAGAAAGTGATGCTCACCTTTCCAAGAAACAAATTCAACACTAAATTCAATGCCAGTAAAAAACTCTTCAACGACACATGCCTTAGAAAAGGAAACATTGATTGCAGCGCGGACGGCATCCTCAAGTCCTTCTGAAGACTGAAGCTTAGTGATGCAACGACTACCAGACCTGTCAACAGGCTTTACGATTATTGGATAAGTGAGATCTAAACCATCAATATCAGTAAGGTCGGTCACCTGGTAGCTTTTAGGAGAAGGGTCTCCATTTTTGAAAAAGGCTTCACGCATTAAGTGCTTATTTGTGGATACGTCGATGCAGTCAACTGAATTGGCACACAGACCGAGCTTGTCGGCAACCTTAGAAACAGTAATGTTGCCGAGATCCGTACCGATAGAACAAATGCCGTCAATACCGATAGAGCTACACTTCTCAGCAATTTGATCGATTTCGGTAATACTAATAGGATAGAAATAGTCAGCAGTGCGCTCGCCAATATCGCCGCATTCCCATGCGAAGACATGCGTTTCGAAGCCAAGTTGTTTGGCCTTAAGAATCAATGGATTTTGAAAATCAGACGCACCGATAATAGCGAGCTTTTTCGACATCTTTACTTCTCCCAATTGGCCGAAGAGTTCTTTTCGAAATCATTCCAGCGGCCGCTTTCCATCTCAGCCTTATAATCGAGCATCATCGAATAATAGTCTCTATAAGCTGGAACAAAACCGAAATCACGCTCAGCCTTACTCATATCGAACAAAAATGAAGGGGTGTTGTTCTTGAGCTCCGGCCTGTAAACGATTTTCGATTTAGAGCTGTCGCCAAATACCTCGATAACTGCACGAGCCTGATCTTCAAGCTCCAAAGGAACCCCGCTTGTCATGTTATAAAGCCCATGCGTTGAATCGCTTTCCAAAGCCATTCGATATGCCCGAGCAACATCCTTCACATAGATAATGTCTCTTGAGATATGAGGGTCTCCCCATATCTCAAGGTTCTGTCCGGACGCGGCCTTTTCGATCCAGACTTGGATAGCAGACTTGTACGGCTTACCATCAACTAAGATTGTGCCATGAGGTCCAACGCCGTAAACCGGAGGAAAACGGAACACTGCCCCCTGAAGACCATGTTGCTGCGAATAATACTCAATCAAATCGTTGGCAGCATTCTTCGTGATGGTATAGACAGCGTGGTCACCAGTAAAGGAGAAATTCCTGGGCTCATCCTCAGTAATGGCATAGTCCTTTCTCCATGCCCCAGAGACATCACCATAAGTAGTGGCGGAAATTATCTTCTTGATGCCATTCGTCCTGCAATACTCGAGCACGTTCACTGTGCCCATAGTATTCACTCTAACGTAATCGATGGCATTCTCTTCGTTAACCAAATCAGCAGTTGCATTGGCAGGAAGCAAACCAGCTAGAAGAATTACGCCCTCGACGTTATCAGCAGGGAGTTTTGAAAAATCTTCAGGCTTAGTAATATCGAGACTAATAAACTCGGCACCCATGTCTTCAAGGAAAGGACGAAGTCGTTCATTCCTACCGGTAGCAATAACTTGTTTGCCTGATTTGACAAGCTCGTCAACGGTATACATACCGATAAAACTGGTTGCTCCAATAACAATTACCATAGCTTACTCATCCTTTCCATTGCACTCTTTTTCAATCACATACAGAGGTCTATTTTTAACCTCAGTAAAAATATTGCCGACGTACAGTCCAACGATTCCAATTGCAGACAAAATGAGACCACCCATAAAAAAGATGGAACAAAGAAGGCTAGTCCATCCAACTTGAATTCCTGGAACACAGATTTTTTGAACTATCGCTGCAATTAGAACAAGCAAGGCAACGAAGGACATTGCAAAGCCAACGTTAACCGCAAATTTCAAAGGCTTATTAGACTGGGCGGTAATAAGCTCAAACGCCATATTAAGCTTTTTCCTAAAACTATAGGAAGACTCACCAGCAAAGCGTTCATCGCCAACTATCTCTATCGCAGTTTGCCTAAACCCAAGCCACTTAATAAACATCGTGTATCCACGGTTATGTTCACGCATTGAACAATACTGAGAAATTACCGCGCGACGAGCAATACTGAAGTTGCAAAGTGAAGGATCATAACTACCGTCAGTAAAATACTCATACACTTTATAAAAAGCTCGAGACAACGCCATGGTCAAAGCGCTATCTTTTCGCTCTACCCTTTTTGCAAAAACGACATCGAAGCCCTCCAGAGCTTTATTATAGAGCTGGGGAATGGCCTCAGGCCTATCCTGGAGGTCGCAATCCATTACGACAACCCAATCACCATGGCAACAGTCAAGACCCGCAGTGATCGCACGAATTTGGCCAAAATTACGAGCAAGCTTGATTCCATACACACGTTCATCAGCGTCGCATATCGACTGCACAACAGACCACGAATCATATGGATCGTGGTCGTCAACAAGAACGAGCTCGAAAGACGCCTCCATCTTTTCAAAAACATCAACGATTCGCTTATGCAGTTCGGGCAGCGCCTCTTTACAACCATAAACTGGAATTACAACAGAGAAATCCATAACTAGCCTTAGATTGAGTTTAATAACTTACTCATGATGCATTCGATTAAGCCAACCGTCAAATCATAGTGAAGGCAATCATCAAACGAACGCCGGGCCTATTTGATGAGCACGCACTGCTGACGAACTTCGCTTTTATTAGCGTTATTAAAACAAGGGCCAATCAGGTTGCCAGGCAGAATTTGGTGCCACATCTTATTGTCATGGGAGTTATCTCCCCAGAAAAATCCAATATGGCAATCGATAGAACCATCTGTTTTAAAGAAAATTACATCGCCCTTCTTAGCCAATCCGCTATTCAACATATCGGCAACTGTATTGAAGTGATATACCTTACAGCCAGAGTCAATTGCATAACCATACCAGCGCCACGCATTGATATAGCCGCCGCCGCCGGGCCCCGCGCCCCACGGAGTATGGTTGTTGTTGGCTGCGACTGCATCAACGTTTACGCCGAGAGATTTAAATACATGGGCAACAAAACCAGTGCAGTTCATACCGGTGTAGCCCCCGGGCCCTGGAGCGCCGTTAGGATACAAGCAAGTCTGATATGAAAAGCCACTTGAATATCGAGTACCAAGATAATAGCCATTGTATTGATGGCTCGTCAGCCAATTAACAACGGTTATGCGCGGAATGCCAAATACAGTGTCATTCGTGCCCGTCGGCTTTACACTAACCAGGTCGTCTTCATCAAAAGGCGACCATACGCCATCGAGATAAGCCTGAACGACAAACTGATAGGTCTGTCCACCGTTTAGCCCTTCAACTCTATACGAATTGCCAGTACAGTTGTATGTATAAGTATTATAGCCACTATTCGTCTTTACCGCGATAGCATAACGCGTGGCGCCTGACACCTTGCTCCATGATAGATTTGCGCAAAGATTCCCAGCTTTACCAGTTACACGAGGAGTAATTACACCATGTGGAACTGCGTCCACGAGCAGCGCATCACCGTAAGCAGACCAGGCTCCATCTACGTAAGATTGCACAAGAAACCTGTGATTGCGTCCATTCGTAAGGCCGGAAACCGTATAGCTAGTGCTCAAACAATTAGTCGTGAACGTTACATATGAGCCATTCTTATACTCTGCAATCGCGTATCGCGTTGCATTGGGAACAAAGTCCCAAGTAAGCTGTATTTTTCCATCGCCAGGACAAGTGGCCTTAACATTTTGAGGGGAACGAACGTCCTCAAGAACGGCTTCACATAAATATGCGTCCGAGGAAGAGCTCCATCTTCCATTTACAAATGCTTGTACAAGGAAACGGTAAGTATTACCAGGATTCAAGCCGGAAACCAGATACGAGGAATCTTTGACATCAAGAGAATACGTCTTGTAGCTATTTCCAGTCTTAAGAGCAACCGCGTACCTCTCTGCTCCAGGAATCTGATTCCACGAAAGAACACAGGAGGTCGCCGTGGCTTTCTCTAGATGAGGCCTCGGAGCATTAGGATCTTCGGGAATAGCGGTAACAAGGTCCTTGCTCCCAAAAGGAGACCAGCGACCATCAATATTAGCCTGAACAATAAATGAATACATCTGGCCATTGGTAAGTCCATTAATGGTGAATTCGGTATTAAGACAGTCATAGGCTACAGTCTTGTATCCATTATTTGTTTTATATGCAATTGCATATCGTAATGCACCGGCAACTGGATTCCACTTAAGGCTCACCGTCCCATCGCCAACAGCAGAAACGCTAACCTTAGGAGAAACAAGAGAGTACGGCATGCAGGTGATGTAATCAGTATCCTCAAGAGCGGTCAAACGATCGTAAATCTTCGCCCTAACATAGAACGTATATTCTTCACCGTTTTTCAAACCCTTGATTTCAACGCTAGTTTGATGGGATTTCAATCTATACGACTTACCGTTCGAACACGAAGCTACATATTGATTCGCGCCGGGCACGCGGCCCCACGACAGCTCGACGCTGCCGTCGCCGGCGGTCGCCGCGGGCGCGGGCTTGACGGTCCCCTCCGGCCTGCAGCGCACGAGGCTGGCGGGGCCGAAGGAGGACCAGCGGCCGTTCACGTAGGCCTGGACGAGGAAGTCGTGGTCGTAGCCGTTGGGCAGGTCGGTGGCGGTGTAGGACGTCCCGGTGAGGGACTTGGTGAAGGTGGCGTAGGTGCCGTTGGAGAAGGCCTCCGCAACGGCGTAGCGCTCGGCGCCCTCGACGGGCTCCCAGGTCAGGGTGACCTCGCCGT
>NZ_QSUU01000008.1:8748-130202 GCF_003439125.1 Collinsella sp. OM04-5
CTCGCCGTCGCCGGTCGCCTCCGCCCTGGGGGCGGGCGCCGACGGGTCGGAGGGCGTCGCGGAGACCAGATCGGAGTCGGAGAAGGAGGTCCACCTGCCGTAGACGCAGGCCTGCACCAGGAATCGGTAGCTCGTCCCGTTGGACAGCCCGGAGGCCTTGAAGGACTCACCGGAGCAGGAGGTCGTCAGCGTGCGGTAGCCGGACCCGTTCCGGTAGGCCACGGCGTACTTGGTGGCGCCGGGCACGCGGCCCCACGACAGCTCGACGCTGCCGTCGCCGGCGGTCGCCGCGGGCGCGGGCTTGACGGTCCCCTCCGGCCTGCAGCGCACGAGGCTGGCGGGGCCGAAGGAGGACCAGCGGCCGTTCACGTAGGCCTGGACGAGGAAGTCGTGGTCGTAGCCGTTGGGCAGGTCGGTGGCGGTGTAGGACGTCCCGGTGAGGGACTTGGTGAAGGTGGCGTAGGTGCCGTTGGAGAAGGCCTCCGCAACGGCGTAGCGCTCGGCGCCCTCGACGGGCTCCCAGGTCAGGGTGACCTCGCCGTCGCCGGTCGCCTCCGCCCTGGGGGCGGGCGCCGACGGGTCGGAGGATGCAGCATAAGAAACAGATTCAGCACGCCTCACTATTCCTGTTGTCGAGTTTTCAGCAATCGCCGGAGTACATACAAGAAAGAAAATAGCAACGGCAAGAGATAGCAGACATGAAATACGCTTCATATACGACCCTCCATGAGTAACAGTCCAATTAGATGGTAGCGAAAATACGAGATTCGATATGTATTATTTCGGACCAATGGATGCTTTTTGTCGCAGACGGTTTCAAGCATTGTTAAATCGAAGTGATGTCAATAATCGATCACCGACAACGGCGCGGAGTTCTCTGACGAGGACGCGATCGCCGCGCTCGTCGGCGAGGGCCGGGCGAGACGAGGCTGTTCTACCGCGTCCCCCGCCGCAGCGACCAGAAGGGCGCCTGCGGGCGAAACCACGTCGAGCCGAGGAAGCTGCCGCCCAAGGGCGCGGGGCTCAGGTTCGACCGGCTCTCGGCGGCCGAACCCGGCGCTCGCCATGTCGCACGTGAACTCGGAGCCCCGCGGCGCACTCGGCTTCTCGACGCCCGCGTGTGCCTTCAGGGCGATGCTCGGGGAGGACGCAGCTGCGCTGCTGCACGCCTGCGGCGTGGAGGACGTGCCCATCGGCGGGCTCGACCTGACGCCGGAGCTCATAGAGCGGGTGCGCGCAGAGAGGGGCGATGCCCCGCTGGCCTAGCCTAAAGGCAAAAAGGAATAGACGGGCCGACCGTCCGGCTGAGTCTGGGAAGAGGCGCCGGGCGAAGGCCGGAGCATGGCCACCGGACCCATCGAAACACATCTCCGCTGTTCTTTCAACTTGGAAAACGGCGCCCCCGGGGCCCGTGAGGGGCCGCGGGGGCGTTCAGCTAGCTGCGGGAACGGGCTATCCGCTCAACGTGTTCGACTGAGATCGGAAATCAACCGTCTAAATAGGACCCTTATCAGTCTTGCTTCGCATCAGGTTCACAAAACTGACAGCAGATTTACTGGCCTTATATAGCTGATCATCAGATTTCTGAAGGTCATTCTCACTTAAAGAATCAAATTCAAGAACTTCTTGCCCGGCGTATATCAGCCAGCCGTTCTGCGCGAGAGATTCTTTCTCGACATCATTGAGATGTATGTCACCACGTAAATCTAAAGAGCAAAGCGCTTGCAAATCAGTAGAAGGAGTATTTGCAACCAAACCAGCAAGCCTCAAATACTCGTTGTATCCTATGCTTTCCTCAATGAAGGCCGAGAACAGCTTACTTAGATAATCCACCTTTCGTCTGTCTTCAACTTTATTGATCAAATTCAAGGTAGTTTCAAAATTCTCGATCAACTTCTTCTCGTTCTTAGCAAAGAACGAACGACGCTGTTCGTCATCGACGGAATCCAGTCCGACAAGAAAGCGTTCAACCTTATTAAAAAAGAGCTGATCAGGGATTGAAGCCACCGCTTTGACGGCCTTGAAGAATGAAATGCCGTCCAACGTTTCATCAAACACGATGCTTACTGCATCCATCGGCAGCCCCAATGAATCTCCGATACTTTTACAGTTTTCCAAAATAGTCACGATATTTGAAACAATAGATTCCATATCATAATGCGCTCGACTCAACTCATCCATACGCCGCTCCTATAAGTCCAAAAATTTATATCCATTAGATTTCACTAAAGATATGGTTTATTGAAAATCATCCATCCATCGGGGAGAGCCGCCAGCTTTGACGCCCTACAGCCCTATGAATTAAATTCAAACAGATATAACACCACCAAAAACCAATAACGAGGCTAAACCTTCCACCGCACTCGCGGCTCTTGAGCGTACTATGCCGGATCTTGGGATTGCTTCGCGCCGAAGCGAGAAGTACTCGCTCTCGGAGGATAGGTTTGCCCCAAGCCACGGATCAACCCAAATTATCTTTCGAAATGCCCCAGTAGATATAGCAATCGCCAACTCAGGAGTCTACTAGTACACGATTCAGCTGACAAACAAATGACTATACGGCACTATTAACGGATAACTATCACTGTTCATCTACAGGAATATCCAGTTTATTCGCCGCACAAATGCAAAGCTCTTTATCCTCTTGAGTCATCCTGCTCCCAAGAATAACTCGCAACGGCTTGCATGAGCGTTGTACATAATTCATCTCAAGCTCATCTGGCTCTGGTACAAGACGGGCACGATATTCGTTCTCCCACTCAAACGCACTGCCCTTTCTGTAAATTGCCCGTAGATCACTAAGCATGTCATCACTGCTCACATTAAGACCAAGCATCCTAGCAGCAGTCCAAGCAATTTGAGGGTCGCAATTAAATGGTTTGTCATCATATAAAATTGGCAATACTTCAGTACGCATTCCGTTAGCAATATTACAATTGCGAATAGCTTCTCTGTCGTAAGCAAGAACGAAACCCGCTTGGCTTTCGGAATATACATTCCACATATTCGAATCGCTAGGATTGTCTGTTAGGCACAAAATGCGACAACAATTTCGGCAGCTATTCTGATGAACTGGAACAACAAATCCTCCAACAAATAAGCGCAAGTTTTTAACAGCCGAGCGAAAAAGGCTAACTCTCCCCTCATCGGATAGTATCTCAAACTCATCTATTCTTGCTGGATTTAAAGGAACCCCCAGAACCCCTGAAACAAACGCAAGTCGTCTAAAATCAATTTGATTTATTATCTCTAACGCGTGTTCATCATCATTGAGATAACTTTCGATTTCATCTATACCATTCCAGTTATAGATCGGTACCGAGTCGCGCTAATCACTGAAAACCCTTGGATGAGAAAATGTAACAGTCGCGTTTTCTAGGTCGGCAAAAGCGTATTCAGTTGGAGGTCGATAGCGGTAAAGCATTCGCGGGACGAGAGAAGTCGATAGATCTTCCAGCTCCTTCTCAGCGGAAACAATTGAAGCGCCATCGTTTTGCTTAGCAACGAGATTAGCAAGTGTCTCCCGATATGCTTCTTTCTGTGTCAAGCTTAGTACCATGCAATGTCGCTTCCCGATCTAGCTAAATTAGATGCAGTTGATTTTATCCAGTGCATAAAAACTGAATACACATACGAAGCAGAAGCCATGTCTATCAACTACCAAAAATGATTCCGATTGGAACGTACCGGAAATCGTAAAAGCTGCCAACGGATATATCTATAATAGCCTGAGATGACTAGAGATGAAAACATATAGCTATCAAGCAATCTTATCCTCCGATGATGATACCAGCTATGACATCGAACTCCCCTCTCTGTCAGTTCGCTTTACCAATGACGGAGCGTCGCAGAGACTGCAGAAGCAGTCGAGTATGCAGAAAAGATTTATATGGGCGCGTCAATTAAAAAAGTCTCTGTTGAAGAAAGTTAATCCAACGACATTGCCGCCCCTTCCAGTAACCCCAGTACAGCTGCAAGGTGCCCCTAGGTCATCTCGCACATTCTTGTGGGTTCCGTCCGAAACTGTACCCCAAACGCGTCGAACCTATGACTGTCGGTGTGTCTTGTCAGCCCGGTCAACGAGAACCAGTTAAGGAAGCGGTTGAGCATGCGCGAGCTCACCGCGCAGAACGGATTCCGATTCAGGCACACTCGCCTACACGGACTCCCCGCCCGAGCCAGCAACGGCATCGACCGGATAAACTACAAGGTCAGGCAAAGGGTGAGGTTCGCCAGCACCTTCATCGATGGAAACTCGGCCCCATGCTCGTCACAGCAAGGTTCGTGCGCACCGTTGGGCACGAGCGGATAAAGAGGAGGTATCTGGAAATGACAAAGTCGGAAGAGACCGACGAACTGAAGACAAGAATAAGGGCTAGGGCATCGGACAGAGCGAGACTGGCTCAATCAATTATCGAAAGAATCTTGGTGGCACCTACAACCACTCGGAGAATTTAAGCATTTAAAATCACATTAATTTGAGCAAATGCAGTCATCAGGTCAGAAAAGTAACGCAGTAGCAATGCAAGCGCTGAATATGCAAGGAGCGAATCAAAATTGAAAGATAAAAACACCACAATCCCCTTTGGAGCCGATGAAATTATGTACTCATTCCTCAAATCAAACGGTGCTCCCTTAACAGATAGCGAATTGAAAAGAATAAAACATGCTGAATCACTGAAGGATTTAATGGCCCTTGGCTATATTCGACATGAGCACTCAAACGTTTTCCTGACATTGCAAGGCAGAATGGCTCTTCGACAATTTGACGAAGAACATAAGAGTAAATCTAACAAAGAATCCGCAAACGTTTTCAGTATTATCATTAGTGTACTGGCAATTTTAGTATCTATGCTAAACACAGTTGCGGGATTAGTTAAAAACGACGCAAACGTCAATTATGCCTCAATCATTTTATTCACTAATATGCTTAGCGCACTTGAAGTACTGCTAATCGGATTTTTTGTCTCTGAAATTATATTGCCCTCGGTAAAGTACTTTAGATTCCACCCTGTAGCTCGAGTCTTATTTGGAACGATGGCAGCGGTACTATTATATTTTATTGTTCAACGCTTTGGATAGCAGATGGTACCCCATCCACCCTAAGCTGCGAAAGGCTTTCACGGACCTCAGCACATGGTACATCGCTTTTAGTGGTCGGGTCCAACCTCTCGTGGACCCTGTTGACCCGCAAAAGGTGAACGTACCAGCCGAGGTAGGCCTGCATTTTCTTGGGAAACGTTCTCGTAAAGCACCATGGGGAGTGTCTCAGCTACGAGCAGAGAGCTTTTCCATCCCCATGCGCTTCAGGCACAGGGTCGGCGACGTCGTGCATATGTGCGTGGCTGCCGAGTCCTCACTCCCTGATTAGCACATTGCGCACGCGTTCATATACCCAACGAGCCTGGACCCGCTCTTTGAATATGGAGATGCTAATAATTATTTGCTAACTAATTTTTGTTTGAAGGAGGAGGTGGTCAATTTAGAGATATTCATTTCCAAACTAATGTACCATCGCGTGGAGTCGACAGCATTTCCGCCAAAGGCGTGATGGGTTTCGTTTGCCGCGAATAATAAGTAAATCGGCGCTCTTAGGAGCGTGCCCCCACTTCCTCTCAAGGAGAAAACATAATAATTGGGACGATTTCACAGGCGACAGACAACTAAGCCGTATCACAATTTGGTGACACGCATAAGGGTTACCGATATTATCAAACTAAAAATTGCCTCGATACCTAAGCAGATGAAGTAAATGATCGACTATCGAAAGCAATATACCCCTAGAGTTGAAACTATGCCCAAATACTTGGCTGGACGAGGCGAAATACCGCTATCAGCAGAACTCAAGTTGAAGGCATTATCCGAAGGATATCAAACCCAACCCATGACGTTCTATGGATTGCTAGAAGTGGGTAGAACTGTTCTTCTTAATGCAATCGAATCCATTGCCGCAGAAAATGGCGTGCTTATGCGCCGTGTTGAAGTCGAAGAGAATAAGGGGCTCATCGGACCTCTTGCATCAACGTGCGGCTCGCTCACTCGATCTTTAAGCACTCGAGAGCTCATGAAGATAAGGCTAGTGAATGGCCGACGCAAAATAGCCGACGCAGCAAGCATCAAAGTGCTTACAAGGAGAGAACAACGATGCGCCCCGTTTTTATCGATTGCTGCCGCGCAACGAGACAAGCTAGTTTCAGCGACCCAAAAAACAAAACGATATAAACAGCACCACGGGAAAACGCTGCATTCAACCTAGGAGATCGACGTGTTAACGATTCATTATGGGGACATGGATAACGTGATTTACAACACATCGGTCTATTTCGATAACGTATACTCTCCAGCGGTTTGAAGATTCTTTTGCCCAATGTGTCATTAAATCTATCGACAAGGGCACTGTCGTCGGGCTCATGCCATAGACACTAAAATCTTGGGAATCATCCCACCTAAAAGCTATCGAGTGGCACCAAAACATTGCTCCCCATGTACTTTATGCCTCGAAACGTCTATAACGCCTCAAACTGTGGCGACAACTGCGCATATTGGATTCTGCGGATCGCAGCGCACCACGACCCGACGATCAACCTTTACAATCTGATGGATTTTGGAAACGGCAAGTTCATGGCAACCGTTGCAAACACGGATGATGTCGTTCACACGATGTTCGACCTTGTCCCTATAGCCGCAAAATGCCTAAGGGAGAACTCCTGACGCACATTTTTGATATGACAAGAGCCGCTTGAACGAGGAGTACTTGAACCCCACCGCTCTTGCAGCTCTTGAGGATACTTTGCCGGATCTTGGAATTACTTCGCTCTAAAGCGAGAAGTACTCGCTCTCGGCAGATAGGTTCGACCCCAACCATGGATCACCGTTGAGGAAGAACTCCGGCGAGCGCTGCATGAACAGTGCCTGCTCGCGCTTCCAGCGGCGCAGTTTTTCCTCATTGGCCTCTTCCCTGCCGCGCGAGGTGAACTCGTAGTGGCACAGCTCGGCATAGGGCATTTGCCCTCCTCCAACAAAACACTGTCACTAACTTAGTCCACCAACCTCGCCATTTGTTAAGCAACAAGCGCGAGCGGTAGGTATTGATCTACAACCGTTGGGGATTGAAAAAATGCAGTAGCCGAAAACGTAATATCTTCCGATTGGCGCGGCATAAAAAAATAGAGGGCGTCCCATAAAGAGAAGCCCCCTTGCAAAACGGCCGAACCGTTTTTCGAAGTGGAAATATTTTGCACCAGATGCCTAGGAATCGCAAGAAGGCATATCTTCAGCGTCACACAAATACCATGCGCCGATCACTTTCGACAAAAACGAGAAGGAGGAAGTTATGACCTCCGCACCTTTATAGTAGTTGATGTTGCGATTTGCCCTAGAAATAAACTTGGAAAGCGATTGTGCTTTGTGCTTAATAACGCCTTTAGACGACACCTCTTTGTGCAGATATAGCGTTGTGACAATCTGGCGTATTCTCTCATTGCTCATCCTTGCCTTACGCTGATAAGAGCCAACCCCATCTATTTTGCTCAATGCCTTCATAACACCGTTATTTGCCCTTCGGGCATTCTCACCCGAAGCAAGACCATTAAGAATACAACTATTGTGAGCACACGCGTTGCGGAGATCTTTTGCCGCGCGAAGCAAATAAAACCTATCGCGAAGCTCATCATCGTCAAACCGTTTGGCGCAAAACAAAATGAATGAATTAAAGGCGCCAAAGGTAATAACTTCCAGAAAGGCCCAGACAGGCACATTAAAACCACTGTATTTTGCAAGAATGCCTGCAGAATAGGCACTCGACTCACAACGTGAAATCTCTTTTTTGACCCAGTTGGTCACATTCCCCTTGCTATCAAATGTATCCTGCTCGCTTAAATAGTCTTGAACGATTTCGTAACCGTCCTCGGCATGCTGCTCTATCCTGCCCAGCAAGTCAACTTTGCAGAAGTGCTCAATATCAAGAGTAAGCGAAATCATCTCGTTTCGAAGCAACATATCAATAATCGAAAGGTCAACAAGCATCTTGAAATCTAAGTTGACATATTCACCCTTGCGTTTTCCATCAGAAACCTTTGAAAATCCGGTGCGGTACGAGCGCAAGCGAAAGTAATTGTTGTTCTTCGTCAGATACTCGACCGCCTCTGCCTCGCTCATATAGCGGAAACGGACACCCTTGCTCTTAAGATGGGAGACTTGTTCCCAAGGAGTAAGCCAAGGCTTTTGATCGCACATATCTTGTTGACGAATAGGACTATTCATTGCGCTCTCCAGCGTATTTGATGAAATAACAGATCTAATTTTATCCTAACTGTAAATACCTATTAAACAGCCGGACGCTCATGCAAATACATCATGGCACGCCGCCGCCCATCTCGCCTTGAGCTCGTGACAACATTTGCATTAGCTTCCACAGAATTAGAGGGAGCATCCTCTCGCTATCTCATTTTGAGCTGAGTAACATCGTAAATTGACCCGACCTGAGCCACTATCCAGCACACGGTCCAGAAAAATCTCCCAAGAAAGAAGTATTATTATCGCACTTACACCAACCAAGGCTCCTCTTCATACTTTTCCGCATAGGGAGAATGACACCTACTAGCAAACTCGTAAACCAGTACGTAGAGTTCATATGCATCGCGATCTAAGCGCGCCATTCCTTCTCGGTCGTATCGTGTCTGTTCCTTTTCACACTTTTTAATAGCGCTAAGCAAGTCGTAGTAGCCACAGTCTCGGCTGTTAAAATGATGACATTTTCCGACAATATCTTGATAATCATTGCGAATTGCATCAATTTTTCTAGCAATGGCAGATATTTGTTTGAACTTACATGTCCCAGGAAAGTATGCAAGCTTTGATTTCAGAATGTAGACTTCGTCTTCGGAGGGAAATATAGCCTCCAATCGAAGATAGGATCCTACTGACTTTCGAAGTCTATTCTCCAAATGAAGCAGATATCGTCGCGTATGAGAATCTTCATCTGAGTAGTAGCGCTCGCATTCATCCCTTTCGCAATGTTCAATTGCCTGAACTAAAGAATCCCTTTGTTCATGCCTATCATCCGATATGCAAAGCAATTGGGAGACGTATGACTCTTCTTCCTCGTAATAAGCCAAAAGAAGTCCCAAGGTATCTTCGCATCGAGATAGATGCTCAATGTAGCATTCATCCATTCCGCCCAGCTCAGACAATAACGGCTGAATGCCAAATAAAAAACGATCTTCAAGTTCCCGACATCGGTCGCTGTATTCAATTACCCCAACAAACAAAGATGATATTCCTGCACCTAAAACCGCTACCAAAACCTCGTTCATCTGTTCATCCGTCAAAATGACCGCGTTTAGAGGGCAAATATAGAAAATAAACGAGATAGCAGCAATGATGGATGACGCAAATACGATCGTTCTCGATAATCTCATGCTGTTTCACCCTTAGACAAGCGGACTGCGTTTGAAATCCCAATAATCGCATCAACACGCATAAGAAAAGCTAAGCGTAGGCTCCACGAATCAAACACCAGAGATATAGCAAAAACCCAACGCTCTCACAGCTCCTGAGCACCCTATGCTGGATTTTCACATCACCTCGCACTAAAGCGAGAAGTACTCACTGTCGGAGGATAGATTTGGCCCGAGCCACGGGTCGCCATCGAGAAAGAACTCAGGCCAGCGCTGCATGAACAGCGCCTGCTCGCGCTTCCAGCGGCGCAGTTTTTCCTCGTTGGCCTCTTCCCTGCCGCGCGAGGTGAACTCGTAGTGGTACAGCTCCGCATAGGGCGTAAAGATGGTACGGTAGCCCGCCTCCCACACGCGCAGGCAAAAGTCCGCATCGTTAAAGCCGACGGCGAATTTCTCATTATAGCCTCCGACCTGCTCAAATACGTCACGGCGTACCATCTGGCAGGCGCCCGTCACGGCACTAAAGTTGCCCGGGCGCACAGCGCGGGCAAGATAGCCCTCGCGCTTTGCCGAGAAGTCCTGGTTGGCATGGGCAAGTGCGCCACGCACGCCAACTAAAATGCCGGCATGTTGCACCAGATGATCGGCAAAGTAGAGTTTGGCGCCCACCACGCCTGCATCGGGACGCTGCAGATACCCCATCATCTCTTCGATGAAGTCCGGGCTTATGACCTCGGTATCGTTGTTGAGCAGCAGCAGGTAGTCGCCCTTGGCGTGCTCCACACCAAAGTTAATGATTTTGGAGTAATTGAACTCGCCCGGCCAGTACATAACGCGCGCGATGCCCTTGCCTTCGGATGCTGCAGCCACACGTTCTGGCAGGGTTTCGTAATACGCAAACGTCTCCGGGGCTTCGCTGTTGTTCTCCACCAAAACGATCTCGTAGTTGGTATACGTTGCCTTCTGGGCGATCGACATCACACAGGCGTCGAGCGTCTCAATGTGATCCTTGGTCGGAATCACAATGCTCACCAGCGGCGCAGGCTCCGGCAGCGCATAGCGCATGCGGTAGACAAACGGCGTCTCGGTCTCCTCGACCGTTCCGCAAATGCCCAGCGCGTCAAAGTGACACTGAAGCGCAAGGCGCCCGGCTTCGATAGCATACGGCTTGCTATCGGCAGAGCCATCGGCGGTCGATCCCGGATGCACGCGCCAGTGATACAGCACATGCGCAACGTGCTCAAACCGCGCGCCGGCTGCAAGGCAGCGGAGCGTCAGGTCGTAGTCCTGGGCACCCGCAACGTCTTCTGGGGACGTGCCAATGTAATCGATGAGCGTCTTCTCCACCATCAGGAAATGCGTCACGCAGTTATGGCTATAGAGCAGGTCGACGTTGAGCTTGGTCTTAAAGACCGGCTGGCCCCACTCCCCCGTTTTCTGGAACATGTCCTCATCGCAGAACAGGACCTGGGGACGCTCGTCCTCGGCAGCCTTGTTCAGCACGGCAACATAGTGGAATAACGCGTCCGGTTCCAGAATGTCGTCATGGTCCAAGAACGCGATGTAGTCGCCCGTCGCATGCTCAATACCAGCGTTGGTGTTGACCACAATGCCGCCGTTGCCGGGAAGACCGATGCGACGGATGCGCTCGTCATTGGCATCCGCCGCAAGATTGGCCACCGCATCCCATTCGGGTGAGGCGTCCATGAGCAGCAGTTCCCAGTTGTCATAGCTCTGGGCTAGCACCGATTCCAGCAGCTCGCGCAGGTAGACCCGATCAGTCTTGTAGCACGGCACCACAATGCTCACGAGCGGTCTATAGGCAAAGGCCGCCGAAGCGACACGCTGGCACGCCAAATCGGCCGGCTTTGCGCGATGCTGTTCAAACCAACGTCGATAAGCTGCGTCGTCTGCACGCGCGTCCTTCATGCGGTTCCAGCTGTCGTCGACCATGCCGTTGTACAGGCGACCATCCATGGCGCAAAAACCGCTCTGGATTAGGCCCGTGGGATCAGCCGCAATCGCGACAAAATCACGTATATCCTGGGGCATCTCAACGCTCAAATACGTTTTATTGACGCGGCATCCGTTCTGCTGCGGCACATCGATCTGCGATTCAAACACATGCACGGTGACATCGATGGCATTCATATGCGCATCGAAAATCTGGAGCTCAGGGGTGCACTTGGAGTCCCCCACCCACGTAACCTCATAGCGCCACACCGCGCCGGCGTCTGCCGGCAAATAGCGAATGGCATCGATCTCGTAGCGGCCGCAGTGTTCGCCACGCTGCGCATCGCGGATAAGCGCACACAGCGCAGACTTTGCTTTGTAGTTAATCTTGGATTCCAGCTTGGCCACGCGGCTATCGAGGCGAATGGAGCCCAACCTTTGGCCACCGGATGCAAAAACGACATCCATCGACGAGCCATCCAAAAACGGAAGCACCAAGACGGCGAGCTCGCGCCCGTAATCGGAAACGGAAGGGCAAAGCGCCAGCACGCGGCCATGATCGACCGGGAGCACCAGCGACGGCACGCAAGAACCGCTCGTCGTCGCATGGGCAAACGCTTGAGAACCCTCCCACTCAATAAGCGCGGCGACATCCTGACCGGCAAAACGAAGCAACACAAACAGACGGCCCTGACTGCGGCAAAGTGCCAAACGCTTGATACTCATCTATACTTCTCGCTTTCCCAGGGCGTTCGCTGCCATGCGTTTGCAGGCACCCAGGCGCCCAAACCTCAAGACGTCGTAATCGAACATGAGCTTCTTGCACCCACGGGCATTGGGGGCCTTGCTGGTAAGCGCCACACGCACCATAGCAGCAACAGAAGGAGCGCATTGTGCGAGCGCATCATCGCTGCCCACGGCAGAACCGGCAAGTGCCGTGGCAACGGCAGCAAACACCTTGCCGCAGTCCGAACCCAGCAACCTGAGCGCATCGTACAGCACCAGGTCGCAGAGGAAGTACGCCAGGTCATCGGCATGCTGAGCATCGAGACCGTCGCGCTGCCAGTCAGCCAGCACCGCGGAGTAAATCTTCACGTGCTCCAGCAGACGCGTCTCGTCGTCATAGCGCATGGTGTCCATAAGTGAGCCCTTGCGCGCCACGCGGTAGTCATACAGCTTGTTCGAAATAAGCGCGCTCTTGCGCGATCGACCGTACACGGCAAAATCGAAGACCTGGTCCTCGCCATACTTAACGGTTTCGTCGAACACGATCCCGTTGCCCAACAAAAACTCACGTTTGCAGGCGGTGCGCCATGCAAAGGGGCGAGACGCTTCCTTAAACAGCAGGCCAGAGCTATAGCCTTCAAACGACACATCGCGTGGGCTCAGCACATAGTTAAGCCACGGATACCCCGCCTCGAGCGGGTACGGATTCGCGCCAAAGGTCAAAACGTCGCAGTCCTCGCGCTCAAAGGCGTCGACGATCACGCGGCATGCATCGGGCGTAAAGCGATCGTCGGAATCCAAAAACGCAACGATAGGCGCCGTGGACGCGGCGATGCCTGCATTACGCGCGCTCGACAGGCCGCCGTTCTCCTTATCGACCAGCGTAAAGCGTGCGTCCTTTTCGCAATAGGCAGCCGCAATATCGCGCGAGCCGTCCGGCGAGCCATCGTTGACCAGCACGCCTTCCCAATCGGGCATGTCCTGCGCAAGCAGGGAGTCCAGGCACCAGGCCAGGCACTCCTCCACTTTATAGATGGGAACGACAACGGAAATCTTGGGGGTAGCCATAGTCACTCGCTCCTACTGTGCGGCCGGAACATCATCAGGGTGCGGGTTGCCGCCGTAGGTGCGCTGATACGTCAGCACGCGCCAGACCAGCGGCAGGCCGCCAATCTTAAAGTAATGCTTAAACGTATTGAGCTTGCCCGGCTTCTTAAAGTCAAAGCGCGAATCGATATAGGCGCGGGGCGACTTGACCATCAGGCGCAAGTCGGTCTCGCCACGTGGATCGAACAGCGACAGGTCAAAGCGACCGGCATCCCAATCGGACTTGAGCTCGGGAGAGGCCTTCTCCCAAAACTGCTCACGCAGCTCATCGACCAGGCGCTCATCATTCCAACGGTACGTATCGACCTTCATGCGCATTAAGATACCCTGAAGCTGAGCATTAAGCTCGGGACGTTGATCCAAAAAACGTTGCATCTCGGCATATTCGTCGCACACGCAAAACACCTTGTTGGGCGAATTAACGGAGCTCTTCTCGTTATCCTGGCGATAGCACAAAATGGGATCCGCAATAAACGCGGCACGCTCGGCGCAAGCCCAAACCTTAAAGTTAAAGCCCGCATCCTGATACGAGGCACCCGGCGTGGGAAGGAAACGGATCTGATTGTCGTTGAGGAACTCACGCCGATAGATAGCCGACCAAATGGAAGGTTTGCGGTAGAAGATGCCCGGGCGATCGACGGGGCGATACGCGGCGCCCGTCATATGCTCGTCGATGATCCCAAACAGCTCACGGCGCTCGCTGGGCGTGGACCAATACAGGTAAAAGTCGCCCTTTACCACATCGGCATGCTCAGTATCGGCCTTGGCGACCAGCTTTTGGAGCGAATCCTCAAACATAAAGTCGTCAGACTCAAGGATGCCCACGTACTCACCGCGCGCCATCTCCAGGCCGCGGTTCATCGAGTCGCCGTAGCCGCTGTTGGCTTTGTCGATCATCTTTACACGAGAGTCGCGCTCCATGTACTCGCGGATGATATCCGGCGAGCTATCGGTGGAGCCGTCGTTGATACAGATGATCTCGATGTCCTTGAGCGTCTGAGCCACGGCGGAATCGAGGCACTCGCGCAGGTAGCGTTCGACATTGCAGATGGGGACAAGCAGCGAAACTTTAGGGGTATCAGAGTTCTGCAAGAGAACCTCCTGTTGAATAGCGTGTAACAGGGTTATTTTAGCAGCCGAGTTGCGGCGGGCGGCAGCGCTTGGAACTAGAGAAAGCGCTCCAGGCAGGCTTTGAGACCGCGAGTCGAAAGATAGAACAGCGTGGCGTCTGCCATCGAAACGCCCGTGGTCGCCGCAACGAGCTTGTGGGCAACACGGCGAACGGCGCCCTTGGCAGGCATATCCGCCCACTCCGTTCCCAAAAACGTCGTGAGGTCCATGTTGACGCGAGCCGCCACGCGAGGGAAGTCATCGGCATCCAAGCGCGCCAGGTCGAACACAATGAGGTCCAAAAACCAAGTTATCAGCTCGCCGGGACACAGGTCCAAAAGACCGTAGGCTGCCCAGTCCTCCAAGACCTCCTCGAGCATTCTCATGTGGGCGTCAAGCTTTTTGGCGCGAGCCTCGGCACTGTTGAACTCGTGCGTCGCCGATTCGCTCTCCATCACGTAGTGGTAGAACTTGTCCGGCATGACGACGGTCTTGCGGGCAAGCGCATAAGCCGCGAATTGGAAGACGACGTCCTCGCCCAAAGCCAAACCGGGGGCGAAGCGAATGCCTTCGCGATTAAGCAGCTCGCGCGAAAAAGCCGCACGGCAGGCATAGGGCTGCGCATTCGAATGGAACAGCAGTTGGGAATCACGGGCGCCGAAGGTACCAGCTTTGGGGCTCATGAGTTGCTGGACGCGTTTGGGGGCAGCATCGGCAGGTTCACAGACGCCCCCAAAAACGGCAGCCTCGGCATCTGCAGACTCCATGGCATGCAGCACACGCTCGACCGTCTGGGGATCGATGTAATCGTCGGCGTCCACAAAAAAGACGGTCTCGCCCTCGGCGGCATCGATACCGGCATTTCGAGCACACGAGACACCCGCGTTTTCCTGGTCAATCACCAGTACGCGATCGTCGGCCTGCGCGATCTGGCGCAACACGTTCAACGAATCATCAGTCGAACCGTCGTTGACGCAGACAACCTGAATCGAGCGCTCGGACTGGGCCAACAGCGAATCAACGCATCGCTGAATGGAACACGCAGAGTTGTAAACGGGGACGACAATGGTAGCTTTAGGACACGAGACCTCTCCCATGCCGACCTACCCCCTCAGCGATTCGATGAGGAAGGCGGCAACCACGCCTGGGCCTCCAACCGAGGCGTAATACTTAGCACGCCCCAAGGCGCCATCCGTCGCAAAACTCGGATGCTCGTCAACCCAGCCCTCAGGATCTTTGAGGATGGCAGCGAGATTCGCGCGCTTCCACGGCTTGAGGTCGTCAAGCGAAAACTCCCCCGCGTCCAAGGCCGCCTGAAACTCCTTGGCCATCTGCACCAGGAACTCCTTATAGAACTTAGGCGCCAGGCGCACGTAGTTCCACATGTACGAATCGTACTTAATGAGTTGATTGAACTTGAGCATGCGCGCGACGTCATCACCTGCGTGGTCACGGGCATAATCCTCTCGAATCCAACGCTCAATCTCGGCATACTCGGTATTGACGCAAAAGACCTTAGCCGAAGAATTGACCGAGGAATTCTCGTTGTCCTGGCGATACGACAGCACGGCATCGTGCAGGTAAACAGCCTTATCGGCGCACGCGATCACCTTAAAGGCGAATGACGTGTCCTGAAAGGATGCCCCCGGAGTCGGCAGGAACGTAATGCCGTTGCGCTCAAGAAAATCGCGACGGTACACGGCCGACCAAATCGACGGCTTTTGCTTAAAGAACTGAGTCGTATCGCTCGGGTGCACCGGCTTGCCGCAATCCTGAGGTCTAAACATCTCGTGCAGCGAGCGGCACTCCTCGGGCTTAGACCAGTAGAAATCAAAGTTCGCCTTCGCAAAGTCGGCATTATTGCTATCGGCGGCCGAGACAAGCTTTTCGAGTGCGTCGGGCGCCATAAAGTCATCGGACTCCAAGATGCCAACGTACTTGCCACGCGCCATCTCCAGACCGTGATTCATCGAGTCGCCGTAGCCGCTGTTGGCCTTGTCGATCATCTTGACGCGCCCATCGCGCTCCATATACTCGCGGATAATCGCGGGCGATTTGTCGGTCGACCCGTCGTTAATGCAGATGATCTCAATATCCTTGAGCGTCTGCGCCAGGGCGGAATCGAGACACTCGCGCAGGTAGCGCTGAACATTGTAAATGGGGATAAGCAGCGACAGAACAGGGCTGCCAGAGGCGTTAGTAGACAAATGTGCTCCTTAGGAAATACCTGTCGTTTCATGGTATCAAAGGGTCAGCGCGCCAGCGGACGTTTATATAATCTATGGAGCCTCTTGCGGGCAAAGTAGCCGCACGTCATGCGGCGGGCCCGTGGCAGGTTCCTGCGTTTTATTCAAAGCTTGCCGTCAAGGTGCGCCGAGCCTTTACAATAGGACAGTCCCAAGGACGTATTCGATAGCTTCCGCGCAGCGCTCGCGCGCCGCGCGTGAAAGGATATATTGCCCCATGCCTTCAACCCTTCCCGCCCCCATCGATAAGCTCGCCATCGTTGTCGTCACGTACAAGCGCCAGGAACTCCTGGCCAACTTGTTCGACTCCATGACCGAGCTCACGGCAACGCCCTGGCGCATCGTGATTGTCGATAACGAGAATTCGCGCGAGACCGAGGCCATGTGCACCGCATTTAACGAGCGCCTCGCCAACCTGTGGGGCATCGACACCGACCAGCCCGATTCACAGGGTGGCACCGACCGCGTTATATACGCGCCGCAGCTTGAAAACGGTGGCGGCGCGGGTGGCTTCTCCGCCGGCACCAAATGCGCCTACGACCTGGGCGCCCAGTGGTTCTGGGTGATGGACGACGACGTGCTCGTCATCCCCGAAGGCATCGAGCGCTTGGCCAAGTGGACCGACTGTTACGACGTCATTCAGGGTTCGCGCCTGGACTTTGACGGCGGCGCCTTCTTTTGGCAGTACCAGCTCATCCTTTCGCTCGGCATCCCTAACCCCATCGCCAAGTGGGATTTGGGACCCGAGGGCTACCGCACCATGAACCAACTGTGCTTTGAAGGCGGCATGTTCTCGCGCCGCGTGGTCGACAAGATTGGCCTGCCCGACGCGCGCTTCTTTATCTACGGCGACGATGCCTGCTACGGCTACGTGGCCAGCCAGCACTTCCCCGCCGCCGTGGTTGCCGACGTGGTGCTCAAGCGCGCCCGCGCCGTCTCTAACTGGGATATCGCCGGCAAGCGCCAGCTCAACTCCACGAGCGATACCAACCGCTACTACATCATGCGCAACCGCGGTTATCTGGCACGCTACATGCAGATTTACGGCGACTACCACCCCGTGCTGTTCCGTCTGGGCAACGCCGCGACCTTCTGCAAGGAATTCATTCGCCTGGCTGCGGTCGATAAGTGCTTTAAGACCGGTATTCCGGCGCTGCGCCGTGGCATGAAGGACGCCCGCAAGATCATCAAGGACCCCAACTGGAAACCCATGCCGCCCATGAAGGCCACCAAGTAACGGAAGCCGGAAACACCTCAGCGCTTAAAGCCGCTGGCACACCGTAGCCACATGCTGCCCATCAAAACCGAACCCCCAGCGCATGCGACCCACGCCGGGGCGCGGTACACGGATTTCGTCGATGCCGCCGCGCTCTATGTCGAGTAGCGACTGCACGGCCAGCAATTCCAACCCCAGCGCATCCACATCGGGGTCATACATCATATTAATCGTTATCAGCGGGCGCTCGTCCAGCATGCCAATCGTATCTGCTACGTCGAACACAGTGCCCGTAGGAAAAACCTGGATGTCCCAGCGACCCGCGCCACACTTTCGCCTCGAAGCAGGATTGGCATAGCCCGGCAAGCCAAAGCAGAGCCCCTGCAGCGCCAGATGATAGGATGTCGGCATATCTGATTGGCCCACATCGATGCCTAGATCGCCGATAGCACAGCTCAAAGCCTGCTTTACAGCGTCCTCGTCTCCTCGACATAGCCCGTCATGGAACGAGTCGATAGCTCCAACGTCCTCAACGGAGCACTCAAACCATTCCAGAATTACAAGACGGAGTACCTGACGCACTTCGTTGTTAGGCAGACGCAGGGAACGAAGGCACGCGCCGTCCTCCGAATGCCCCGTCATGTCCGTCGTAAGGAATCCAGACAGATACAGCGCAGTCCAGATATCTTCGGGCTTGGCGGCATCGGCCTCCTCGGCATGCACATGTATTGGCGCCTCAATAAACCCATGCGGCTCAAGCAAATCGAACAATGTGGACAAGCGTATGAGGTTCCAGTCACCGATGCATGCGCTCAGACGGTCGGCGTAACCATACAGATCTGCCCGAACAGGAGCGACGCAACCGCGATGTGCGTAGTCCACCACACGCTCCGGGCTCGAGCAATAAAAACCACCAAACAGATAGCCCTCGAGCCACTCACGCGCGTCATCCAGACAGCCGTTGCGCCCGATGCGATCTAACAGCACCCGGACTTCGTCGTCCGAAAAACCGAACCATCGATCACACCAACTCGACAGTGGCGTCGCCGATCGATAGGAAACCCCACGCTGGGACAACGCAAGCTCGGCAGGACCGGGGCGCTCGCCCATCAGACACGTCAATCGCAACGAGTCGCCGGCGTCGGCAATGGTGTCGAACAACATTCGGCTGAGCGACTCTAGGGAATCCACGCTACCGTCGTCCTTGGCGTCCAAGCGCTTTGGACATACCGCGTCGTAGTCGTCTATCAGAAGAACAACCTGCTCATCGAAAGCTGTCTGGAGCAGCTTAATAAGCACGCTAATCGCCGCATCGATCTCCTTATCGCTGGCCACCCCACGCGCCGCCCTCTCGATAAGACGAACCTCACGTCTTGACAGATCAGGTGCGGCAAGCAGCGGCAGCAATCGGGCGCACTCGTTCGCGACAGCGCTGCGAATAGCCGCCGCAGCATCGGCGTCGCGCCCCGCAGCGGCAGCTGAAAAGTCGAGCGTGATGATCGGATAACACGCGTACTCATCACGATAGTGACCGCCGCCCGCCTGCCAAATCTGGGAGCCGACGAACGGGCTTCGATCCGGCCGCCGGTGATCAGGTCGTTCCAAATAGCATTTGAGCATCGATAGATTCATGCTCTTGCCAAAACCCTTGGGCCGACAGCAAACCGCAACAGGTGCTTCGCTGTCCAATATATCGGCAATAAACATAGTCTTATCGACGAGTAAACACCGATTGATTGCATCGGAAAAGTCGTGTACATCAACCGGCAGAGCTGCGTTATCCGCATAACTGAGCAACCGTGCGCCAAACGCATGAGCAACACCATAATTCGCCTGTTCAGACACCGTAAACTCTCCTTCTAACGCAGCACGATGCCCATTGTAGCGAGCGGGTAGAGCGCAACAATATCGACATGCAAACGTTTCGGGCAACGGTAGCAGCAGACCCCCGAGGGGGCATAACAAATCGTTGCACAACAAAAACGGGGCCCGATGCCGCCGCACCGGACCCCGTCCCAAACTCTTATAGAAAACGATCTAGAAGATTACTCCTCCGAGCCGTCCTCCCCAGAAGCCTTCTTCTGCTGATCGAGCTTATGCTTACCACTTACGATAGACGTAGCGCCCAGTGTGGCCAAGCTCGCGCTGGCAAGGCTCGCCATCACAATCAGATCGCCCGTCTTGGGCATGTTGCCGCCCGAGGACTTGGTAGTTGTAGTCGTCGTGGTCGTGGTGGTCACCGTTTTGGAGTCATTTTGCTCTTGGACCTGGTTGTCAGCACCGCTCTTGTCGTCGTCTTCGGACTGTTTCTTTTCGCCCTCGGCCTTGCTCTTGTCCTTCTCCTCAGATTCAGACTTCTTATCCTCGTCCTTCTTCTGTTCGGACTTGTCGCTCTTCTCCTCAGAGCTAGAACCCTTATCGGATTCGGTCTTCTCGGAAGCCTTGTCCTTGGAGTCGCCCTTTGCGGCTTCGATCTTTTCCGTGGAAACCTGATCAGAGTTGCCCTTGTTCTGGGTCGAGCCGTTATTGACGCCAGCCATCAGCGAAGAGCCCAGCGTAGAGCCAAGCTGCTCGGAGAAAGAAGGCTTCTTGTCCGGCGAAGCAACGGGAACGTCCGGCGCCTTATTCGAGTCATCCTTGGAAGCATCGGAACCAGGGGTTGCGTCAGAGCCGGAGCCGTTGTTAGAGCCGGTGCCAACGGACGAATCGCTCGAGCCGGTGGATGAGTTAGAGGTGCCAGCGCCGGTCGAACCAGAAGCGTCGCTGTCCGTATTGCCGGCAGAGCTTGAAGACGAATCGCCCGCTGCAGAGCCGTTTGAATCGGAACCGTTCGAGGTAGAGCCGTTGTTGGTAGTGCCACCAGCAGAGCCATCACCATCAGCACCGGTCGAGGGCGCATCCATCCTGTCATCGTTGGCATCGTCGCTCGAGTCGTCATTCGAATCAGGCGTCGGCGAGGGCGCCGGCGTAGGTTCGGGCTGCACGGGCGTCGCAGCGGCCTCGTCCTCGGCGATATAAACCAAGCAGTCCTTCAGCTCATTGCGGTAGCGGTTCTTCCAGCCCTCATGATACTGGGGCTGGCTCGAATACTTGGTCGCCACGTTATTGACCACACTGTTGGAAAGCGCCGTCACAAACTCGCGGTCGGACATATCGTTGGAGAGATTCGCCCAGCGGAAAAAGTCCCTGCAGCCACCGGTGCCGCACATGTTGGTGATGCTCCACACCATGCCCTTAACGCAATCGGCACGGCCCGAAATATCAATACCCAAGCCGCTCTTAAGCCAAGCCTCGGTCACCGCATAGTACGAGTTGTACGCATAGGCATCTTGAAGAGCTGAGAACTCAACAGGATCGGTGTTGTACGCACCTTGGAAGGCATCCTGCGCGATATGGCCCAGCTCGGTGAGCTGACCGTTCTCATACATGGCATTGCTCGCGTTGGAAATCTCGCTGCCGCGATCAATCGCATCCTTGAGCATGCTGTATTTTTCGGGGTTGTAGTTGTAGGCCTGCTTCATAAACGGAATGAGCGACCAACGACGGTCGAACTGGTAATAACCCAGCGCGTTATAGCCGTCGCCATACGAAAAGCCCTGGTTATAGTTGCCATGGCTCTCGTACTTGGTAAAGTACTTCATCTCGGGGGTCACGTTAACAAACGAAACGCCCTGGACCGACCTCAGCACGCCCGAGAAGGACTGCTGGGTGTAGAGACCCTTATCGATATCGGTGGCATCCGAGGCAACGCCCGGCGTGGGCTCCTCGGCAGCGGCGGGTGCCGGCACGGAAACGGCGCCAAACGAAAGCGCCAGCGTCAGGCCCGCGACAATAGCAGAATGCTTGGGCTGCATAAGATCCTCCCTGCATTGGTATAGTTAAAGTGCAGTTTGCAAAGATAGAAGTAAGTATTGCAGCTCGCCCGTTGTTGCACAACAACCCCTCGGTAAACGGCAACAACCCTCCGCGAAATCTTAAGGAATTGCGCTCGACCTACAGCTTGATGTCAAAGTTAATCTCGGGGATGGCAGCAAGGTCGGCCAGTGTTACGCCGTCGACGTACTTTTCGATCACGTCGTCCAGACCGCGCCAGAACTTGACGGTCGAGCACAAATCGCTGCGGGTGCAGCTGTTGTCGATGCCGTCGCACGCCACGGGCGCCGTGCTGCCCTCGACAGCGCGCAGGATGTCGCCAGCACGCACCTCGGCGGGGTCCTTGGCCATCAAGTAGCCACCGCCTTTGCCGCGCACGCTCTTAAGCAGGCCCGCCTTCATAAGCGGACGAACCAGCTGCTCCAAATACTTTTGCGAGATATGCTCGCGGTCGGCAACCTCGCGCAAAGCAATCTTGCCCTCGGCGTCACCCAGCGCCGCGATATAGATCATTAACCGGAGGGCATAGCGGCCCTTAGAAGAAATGAGCATACCTACCCTCCCATCGCATCTGGGACAACATAACCAGGTTTGTTTGTCCCAAATCTTAAGTAAGTGGGACAAACACAACAGGTTATTTTGTCCCAGAATTTGAAAAGTCGAGTGGATTAGTCGGGTTTTCCCTTGACTAACGCCGAACCCATAGTAACTTTATTCCGAGAAGATTCCTAGGGTTTAGTACACCTATGAGTACACCATATACAGAGAGGGACAGCATGAGCGCAAATCCGCTGCTTTCCATCGAAGGTCTGACCGCCTCCGTGGACGAGAAGACCATCCTCCACAACGTCAACCTCAACGTCGCCGCCGGCGAGACCCACGTGCTGATGGGCCCCAACGGCGCCGGCAAGTCCACCCTCGGCCACCTGGTCATGGGCGACCCCGTCTACACGGTCAACGACGGCCACATCGTCTTTGACGGCCAGGACATCACCGAGCTCAGCACCGACAAGCGTTCGCGCGCCGGCCTGTTCCTGAGCTTCCAGGCCCCGGTCGAGATCCCTGGCGTGCCGCTGTCGAGCTTCCTGCGCGCCAGCATTGCCGGCCGCCCCGGCCTGGAGATGAAGGGCAAGGAGTTCCGCCGTCGCGTCAAGGAGCTCGCGGCCGAGCTCAACATGGATACCGCCTACCTCAACCGCGAGCTGGGCGTAGGCTTCTCGGGCGGCGAGAAGAAGAAGGTCGAGATGCTCCAGCTCCTGTTGCTGCAGCCCAAGCTCGCCATCCTCGACGAGACCGACTCGGGCCTGGACGTCGACGCGCTTTCCACCGTCAGCCACGGCATGGACGCCTACCGCAAGAGCTGCGACGGTTCCATGCTCATCATCACGCATAATACGCGCATCCTGGAGCACTTGGATGTAGACCGTGTCCACGTTATGGTCAAGGGCCACATCGTGCGCGAGGACGACGCCTCGCTCATCCCCTGGATCGACAAGAACGGCTTTGAGACCTTCGAGCGCGAGGCCGCCGAGCAGCGCGCCCAGGCCGAGGCCGCCGCTGCCGGGCAGCAGGCGTAAAGGGGCGACGCAATGACCAAGAACCGCACCGAGGTCGCGGACATCGACCGCAGCCTCTACGACTTCACCTATGGCGAGGAGGGATTCGAGCGCCTCGACGCCGGCATCACGCCCGACATCGTGCGCGAGATCAGCGCCAAAAAGGACGAGCCGCAGTGGATGCTCGACCTGCGCTTAAAGTCCCTCGAGATCTTCAACCGTTTTCCCGACCCGACGTGGGGCCCCTCCATCGAGGGCCTGGACATGGACAACATCGTCACCTACGTCAAGCCCAACACCGACCAAAAGCACGACTGGGAGTCGGTGCCCGACGACATCAAGAACACCTTTGAGCGCTTGGGCATCCCCGAGGCCGAGCGCAGCTATCTGGCGGGCGTCGGCGCACAGTACGACTCCGAGCTGGTCTACCACAACATGCAGGACACGGCGTCCAAGATGGGTATCGTCTACTCCGGCATCGAGGAGGCCCTGCACGATCCGCAGTGGGAGCCGCTCATCCACGAGAAGTTCATGACGCTCATCCCGCCCACCGACCACAAGTTTGCGGCCCTGCACGGCGCCGTATGGTCGGGCGGCTCGTTTGTCTACGTGCCCAAGGGCACCAAGCTCGACTTCCCGCTGCAGAGCTACTTCCGCCTCAACGCCAAGGGTGCCGGCCAGTTTGAGCACACGCTCATCATCGTCGAGGACGATGCCGACCTGCACTTCATTGAGGGTTGCTCCGCGCCCAAGTACAACGTGGCCAACCTCCACGCTGGCGCCGTGGAGCTCTTTGTGGGCAAGCGTGCGCACCTGCGCTACTCGACCATCGAGAACTGGTCCAAGAATATGTACAACCTCAACACCAAGCGTGCGCGCGTGGACGAGGACGGCGACATCGAATGGATCAGCGGCTCCTTCGGCAGCCACGTAGGTTACCTCTATCCCATGAGCGTGCTCAACGGCCGCCGCGCCCGCTCGAGCTTTACCGGCATCACCTTCGCCGGCGCCGGGCAGAACCTCGACACCGGCTGCAAGGTCGTGCTCAACGCGCCCGAGACCTCGGCGACCGTCGAGACCAAGGGCATCTCCAAGAGCGGCGGCATCCAGACCTTCCGCAGCTCCATCGTGGCGACACCCAAGGCCGAGGGCTCCAAGGCAACCGTGAGCTGTCAGTCGCTCATGCTCGATGACCAGAGCCGCTCCGACACCATCCCCGCTATGGACATCCGCGCCAAGAACGTCGATATCGGCCACGAGGCCACCATCGGACGCATCGGCGACGACAAGGTGTTCTACCTGATGAGCCGCGGCATCTCGGAGGAAGAGGCCCGCACCATGATCGTCAACGGCTTTGCCAACCCGGTCTCCAAGGAGCTGCCGCTGGAGTACGCCGTCGAGATGAACAACCTGATCAAGCTCGAGATGGAAGGAGCGATCGGATAATGAAACAGACCACGAACACCGCTGCTACCACCCTTGAGCAGGTCAATGCGATGCCGGCTGCCACTTGGGGTTGGCTCAAGATGAACCAGACTAAGCTTGAGCTTTCGGACGAGCTTGCCGTCGCTCCTGCCGAGGCCGTCGAGGTCGAGGGCTTGGACGAGCAGTTCCGCGGTGCTGCCGACGCCTTCGACACCGCCATGGAAGCCATGGCCGAGCGCTTCCCCGAGCGCCGTACCGCTGCCCCCGGTGATGCCGCCGACCGCGCCCGTATCACGCCCGAGACCGAGCTCGACGTGCCCGCCACCTCTGTCTACCAGGTCGGCGCCATCAAGCTCGAAGAGGAGCTCTCCCCCGCCGAGGCCTTCGAAACCGGCATGGGCGAGGCTGCATACGCCTACATGGCCGAGCACGCTACCAAGCGCATCGTCATCGATATGCCTGCGTACCAGCACGCCACGGTTACCGTGCGCGTAAGCGGCGACGACGCGGCGGCTGCGATTGCCGCCATCGACGTCGTCGCCCGCCCGCAGGCAACGCTTGACCTGCATATCGCCTTAGACTCGCCCGCCGAGGGCGAGGGTGTCGTGGGCTCCGTGCTACGCGTGTGCGCCCACGAGTACGCCACCGTCAACGTGACCTGCACGCAGACACTCGACGACAGCTGGATCGCACTCGACGACACCGGCCTGTTCCTGGACGAGGGCGCGCGCGTCAACGTGCAGCACACCGTCCTGGGCGCCGGCGCCAGCGCCACCGGCCTTGCCGGCGACCTGCTGGGCGACACCGCCAAGGTGACCATCGATACCGATTACCTGGGCGCCCGCGAGCAGGTGCGCGACTTTAACTACGAGCTGCGCCACCGCGGTCGCAAGACCGAGTGCGAGATCGACGCCAACGGCGTGCTGACCGGCACGTCCAAGAAGGTCTACCGTGGCACCATCGACCTCGTGCACGGCTGCAAGGGTGCAACCGGCACCGAACGCGAGACGGTGCTTTTGGCCAACAAGGGCGTCGACAACAAGACCGTTCCCGTCATTCTCTGTGACGAGGACGACGTCGCCGGCAACCACGGCGCCACCATCGGTCACGTCCGCGACGAGCAGCTGTTCTACCTCGCCTGCCGTGGCCTTGACCAAAACGCCGCCGAGGACCTGTTCATCCGCGCCAAGCTGGAGGACGCCGCGCTTTCCGCCACCGACGAGCGCACCCGCGCCGCCGTCGTCCGCCTAGGCAACAACCTGATCGACAACTTTGAAGAGGAGCTCGCATGATCGACACCGAGCACGTTAAATGCGACACCTGTACTGCCCCCGAGCCCATGGAGCTCGACGCCAGCGACGAGGCTTCGCGCGGCTGGCCCACCGTGGACATCGAGACCAACCCCTACAAGGGCCAGTTCCCGCTGTTCCAGCAGCACCCCGAGATCGCTTTCCTCGATAGCGCCGCCACCGCGCAGCGCCCTGCCCGTGTGCTCGACGCCGAACGCGACTTCTACCAGCGCATGAACGCCAACCCCCTGCGCGGCCTGTACTCGCTGTCCGTCGAGGCCACCGACGCCATCGCGAAGGTCCGCCAGCAGATCGCTGACCTCATCGGCGCCTCACAGGCCAACGAGGTCGTCTTCACCCGCAACACGAGCGAGTCGCTCAACCTGGTCGCTAAGAGCTTTGCGCCCACAGTGCTCGAACCGGGCGACGAGGTCGTCATCACCATCATGGAGCACCACTCCAACCTGATTCCGTGGCAGCAGGTCTGCCGCGAGACCGGCGCCAAGCTCGTCTACCTCTACCCCACCAAGACCGGCCAGCTCACCACCGAGGAGGTTCTTGCCAAGGTGGGTCCCAAGACCAAGATCCTAGCCGTGGGACAGGTCTCCAACGTGCTGGGCGTCGAGAACCCGGTCAAGAACCTCGGCAAACTCGTGCACAAGTACGGCGGCTACCTGGTCGTCGACGGCGCGCAGTCGCTGCCGCACATGCCGGTCGATGTGGCCGACCTGGGCGCCGACTTCTTTGCCTTTAGTGCGCACAAGGCCATGGGCCCCATGGGCATCGGCGTGCTGTGGGGCAAGATGGACCTGCTCAACGCCATGCCGCCCATGCTTACCGGCGGCGAGATGATCGATTCGGTCACCGAGCAGAACGCTGTCTGGGCTCCCGTCCCCGAGAAGTTCGAGGCCGGCACGCAGGACGCCGCCGGCATCTTCGCCACGGGCGCCGCACTCGATTACCTGGTCAACACGGTGGGTTACGAGAACATCCAGGCCCGCGAGCAGGCACTCGTCCACTATCTGATGGGCGAACTCATGCAGCTCGACTTTGTCCAGATCATCGGCTCCATCTATTGGGACAACCACCACGGCGTCGTGAGCTTTAACGTCAAGGGCATCCACCCGCACGACGTAGCGAGCATCATGGACATGGACGGCGTCTGCATTCGCGCCGGCCACCACTGTGCGCAGCCGCTGCTCACCTGGCTGGGCGTCGAGAACCTTGCCTGCTGCCGCGCCAGCGTGGCCTTCTACAACGACAAGGCCGATATCGACAAGTTCATCGCCGGCCTGCATCACGTTTGGAGCACGTTCAATGGGTAATCTGTACACCTCCACCACGTTTATGGAGCACAACTCGCACCCCGACTACAAGTACGAGATGGACGCCCCCACGCACGAGCACGACGGCATCAACCCCAGCTGCGGAGACGAGCTCACCTTGCAGCTACGTGTCGAGAACAACGTGATCGAGGAGGCCTCCTTTACCGGCCACGGCTGCGCCATCAGCCAGGCAAGCGCCGACATCATGGCCGACCTCATCACCGGCGAGACCGTCGAGGAAGCTCGCCGCTTGGCAGAGCTCTTCCTCGCCATGATCCGCGGCGAGCAGCTCTCCGAGGAGGACTTGGAAGACCTGGACGAGGCCGCCCAGCTCCAGGACATCTCGCACATGCCCGCCCGCGTCAAATGCGCCGAGCTCGCCTGGCGCACCCTCGACGGCATGCTCACAGGACAAAATAATCAGTAGTATTTGTCCCAAATCTTAAGAATTTTGTTGGCCGAATCGCTTGACAAGAGTGGTTCGGCCATTTTCTATTCCGAGCCCTCAGCCTGAGCATTCACCCGAACATAAGCGCGCACGATACGAGAGACGGTACTCTTGCTGATTCCCGTATATCGTTCGATCTCGCGCACCGTGTAGCCGACATCGTGCAGGGCGAAAATGATTCCATCTCGCCGCGAGGGCGCTACGGTCTTGAGTTCGTTGAGCGGCACGCCCAGGCGCTTCGCCATCTTGTCGGCAAACGCACGCCGCTCCCACTCTGTCTCATCCATATCGTGAATCACCGGATCGGAACCATCGGGCATCGACAGAGAATAATCCAGAAACCCCTTGGCAGACTCAAAGAGCTCAAGCACACAAGAAGGGTCCGAAAATCCCCTCGTCGTATCGTTGTCATACGCTCTCAGATACTCGGCAAAGCTGCTCCAGGGATAACGCTCGATCAGGGCGATACCCGCCTCCTGCGGATTAGCGTGAACATAGCGAATGGCAGCCATTAGATAACGGTCGGTATCGAGCGAGCGCCGGTCAAAACGGTTCTGGAACAGATGACCCGTGCGCCCCGTGCGCTTATTGAACCGCCGCGCGTACGTCAAAAGCAGCCGGTGCATCGCCGCGCTCATCGCGTCCTCGTAATCTGCAAGCACCAGATGCACGTGATTGCCCATAAGGCACCAGGCGATAACCGTCACGCCCGCCTCGCGGCAGCACTCGCGCATCAGCTCCAAAAACTCCCACCGGTCTTCATCGCCCTCAAAGATGAGCTGCTTGCCCACACCGCGGGCACAGACATGGTAAAAGCCGGTAACCGTTCTCCAAACGCGCTGCATGGCGCTCCCTTCGCCGGGATCTGATTGCCATCCAATACAGCACGATTGAAGCGTGCCATCAAAACATTCACGCAAAACAATACACTCGCGCGGCCAAAGGCAGTAAACGGGCGGCGAACGGCACCGTTGCAACAGGTCAACCCCTGCAACGCTTACAAGAGCTGACCAAAAGCTTGCCCAAGACGAACCCCCTCTACGGAAGTTCGCGACCACAGAACATATAGTTAAACCGTTTCAATTAAAACTTCCGGACTTCTCGCTACGAAAACTGAGCCGTTCGCCGAATATTCCGTGCATTTCGCGGTATTATAGGGGCTGCATGTCATGTCCCTTTCGAAGGGTCGCCCGGCAATCGCCAGCCACGACCCCCAGACGGGACGCCAACACGATAGAGAGGAGAGGCATGCAGTACTCACAGGAAGTGGAGAACATGTGCCCCGTTGCCAAGGGTGCATACCACGGCCCCGCACCCATCCCCGAGGAGGGCAAGTGGGTCCAGGCTAAGGAGATTTCCGACATCTCCGGTCTTACGCACGGTGTGGGTTGGTGCGCACCTCAGCAGGGCGCCTGCAAGCTCACGCTGAACGTCAAGGACGGCATCATCGAGGAGGCCCTCGTTGAGACCATCGGCTGCTCGGGCATGACCCACTCTGCTGCCATGGCTTCCGAGATCCTTCCCGGTAAGACCATCCTCGAGGCCCTCAACACCGACCTCGTCTGCGACGCCATCAACGTTGCTATGCGCGAGATCTTCCTGCAGATCGTTTACGGCCGCAGCCAGACCGCGTTCTCCGAGGGCGGCCTGCCCGTGGGCGCCTCCCTCGACGACCTCGGCAAGGGCCTTCGCTCTCAGGTCGGCACCATGTTCGGCACCAAGGCCAAGGGCGCTCGTTACCTTGAGCTCGCTCAGGGCTACGTCACCCGCATGGCTCTCAACGACAAGAACGAGATCATCGCATTCGAGTTCCTGAACCTCGGCAAGTTCACCGACGCCGTCAAGGCCGGCAAGACCCCCGAGGAGGCCATCGCTGGCGCTATGGGCCACTATGGTCAGTGGGAGAACGCTGCCAAGTACATCGACCCGCGCACCGACGAGGAGACTCACTCCGTCGCCAGCGTGTTCCCGGTTCACGAGTAGAAAGGGAGGGAAATAACTATGACTGTTACGTTCGAAGGTTACGAGCGCCGCGCTGACAAGATCAACAAGTGCCTCGCCGACAACGGCATCGCCTCCCTCGAGGAAGCTCTGCAGATCTGCACCGACAAGGGCTTCAACCCGCGTGAGATCGTCAACAACACCCAGTCCATCGCCTTCCAGAACGCCGAGTGGGCCTACACCCTCGGTTGCGCTCTCGCTGTCAAGCGTGGCGCCAAGACCGCTTCTGAGGCTGCCGCCATCATCGGCGAGGGCATCCAGGCCTTCACCGTTCCCGGCTCCGTCGCCGAGGACCGCAAGGTCGGTCTGGGCCACGGCAACCTGGGCGCTATGCTGCTCTCCGACGACACCGAGTGCTTCGCCTTCCTGGCTGGCCACGAGTCCTTCGCTGCCGCTGAGGGTGCTATCGGCCTGGCTCTGAACGCCAACAAGGCTCGCAAGAAGCCGCTGCGCGTCATCCTCAACGGTCTGGGCAAGGACGCTGCTCAGATCATCGCCCGCATCAACGGCTTCACCTACGTGAAGACCCAGTTCGACTACTACACGGGCGAGCTCAAGGTCGTCGAGACCATCCCCTACTCCGATGGTCCCCGCGCTGCCGTTAACTGCTACGGCTCCGACGACGTCCGCGAGGGCGTTGCCATCATGTGGCACGAGAACGTCGACATCTCGATCACCGGTAACTCCACCAACCCCACGCGCTTCCAGCACCCCGTCGCTGGCACCTACAAGAAGGAGCGCCTCGAGGCTGGCAAGAAGTACTTCTCCGTCGCTTCTGGTGGCGGCACTGGCCGTACCCTGCACCCGGACAACATGGGCGCCGGCCCCGCCTCTTACGGCATGACCGACACCATGGGCCGTATGCACTCCGACGCCCAGTTCGCTGGTTCTTCCTCCGTGCCTGCGCACGTCGACATGATGGGTCTCATCGGCATGGGCAACAACCCCATGGTCGGTGCCACCGTCGCTTGCGCTGTCGCCGTCGAGGAGGCCCTCAAGGCCTAATCGCGCCCGCGCGATGCTCATATAGTTGAGCTTTAGAGCCGCTACCTTTTAAGGTGGCGGCTCTTTTTGTTTGCACTGTCGCAGGGTAGCTAATGCCGATATATCAGTTGGGGCGATATACGAGATGTGATGAGATGGAGCATCAGAACGCCCATGACGCCCACCTGCCATATGTGCCCTTTACCGATTTGCCGAGTCTTTGCGGCCCCATTGCCGATCACCCGTGCGACAATGCGCCGGACGAGAAAGGAATCCGATGGAATCGACTGATGTACTGGTAATTGGATCTGGCATTGCGGGCCTTTGCGCCGCCATCGAAGCGGCGCGCGCGGGCGTGACCGTCACTGTGGCAAGCGCCGGCAAGACTATGAGTGGATCAAGCTTCTTCCCCGGAACCTGGGGCTTGGGGCTTATCGGACCCGTTAACGAAGACGACGAACAAGACCTTATCGATACCATCCAGACCGTTGGTGGCGGCGTCGCCGACCCCGATCTTGTCCAGACGTTTGTCCACAGCATTCCCCAGGCAATTGAATGGCTCGAGCAAGACCTGGGTGTTGAGCTCCAGCGTCCGCAAAGCGCTGAAAGCGCTCAGCAAAAGCAATTTATCCCCTGCTTTGACCACAAGACGCGCATGTGGCGCGGCCTCACCCGCAAGCCCCTTGAGGACGCTCTGACGACCCGGATCGAGTCGCTCGGCATTCGCCTGCTCCCCCGCCATGAGCTTATCGACCTTGTTGAGGACACGAACGGCAGAATAACCGGAACCATGCTCTACGACCTCACCGAAAATCGAATCGTGCCCTTTGCTGCCAAGGCCACGATCATCGCAACCGGTGGCACAGGCGGCCTGTTCGAGCGCAGCCTTACGTCGGCTGATGTGCTCAGCTCCTCGCAGGCCATCGCGCTGGCGCACGGCGCAACACTTACTAATATAGAGTTCATGCAGATGATGCCCGGCTTCATCGAGCCCAAGCGCAACCTGGTCTTCAACGAGAAAACCTGGCGCTACGTACATGTAGACCAGCCGGTAGATATTGCCGACGACAAGCTGGACGACCTGCTCGAGCAGCGCTCTGGATATGGTCCCTTCACGTCACGCTTGGCCTCCCGCGCTATCGATCTCGTCATCGATCAGGCAGGTGTCGAAGGCCTGGCACTCCACTACGACTTTCCCCGCGAGGATGTCCCAGAGTTTGTGCAGACCTTTGCCACCTGGCTGCAAGACGAGCACGGCATCGCCCCGACTGACGAGATGCGCGTTGCGATGTATGCCCACGCCGCTAACGGCGGCATCAAGATCGATAAGACCGCGCAAACGGGCGTTGAGGGCCTCTACGCTTGCGGTGAGGCGACAGGCGGCATGCACGGCGCCGACCGCATTGGTGGCTTGTCAAGCGCCAACGGCATCGTGTTCGGGCGCATCGCGGGCGCATCGGCAGCCCAAGCAGCACAGAAAGAGCCCGAGACAGCCCTGAAGGCGGATATCGCCCTCCCCCAGTACGGCATAGCCGCAACAGATGCCGAACGCCTGACACACAGCCTAAGGCACACGATGAGCACCTATTGCATGATCAACAGGACCGAAACAGGCCTATCCGAGGCACTACACGAGCTTGAGGGCTTGAAGACGGAGGCAACGACCTTGAGCACACAGAAAGCCCAGGACAGCGAAGTCGCAGCCCTCGCCCGCCTGCAATCGCAGATTCAACTAGCACAGGAAATGATCAAAGCCATGCGTAAGCGAACCGAAAGTCTCGGATCGCACTATCGAGCAGACTAATTCGAACACCCATCTAAAGCAGAACACAACTAATCGATATCTATGGGCCCCGTGAGCTCGAAGTGGCACGGGGCCCATTCGTGTCCGTACGGCAGCGTATCCTTATTCTGAATACGGAGCGGGCAAAGCCCGCATAGACAATAGGCCAGCGAGGAGGAGATATGGACAGTAGAGATATCGAGAAGTGGCGTGTCGAACTTGATAGCTACGCCAATGTAGAAGACGGCGTTGAGTATTGGCTCGCACGCGATTTAATGGAACCCATGGGGTACACTCGATGGGAGAACTTTGCCGAAGTTGTTAAGAGGGCAAAAGTCTCGTGCGAAACAAACAAAACTCCAGTTGATTCCCATTTTCGTGACACCACGAAAATGGTAACTGCCGGTGTCGCCGCTCGCGCGGTTAAAGACTACAAACTTACGCGCTATGCATGCTATTTAATCGCCCAGAACGGAGATTCAAACAAGCAAGAAATCGCGCTCGCACAGGCGTACTTCGCCGTGCAGACGCGCCGCCAAGAGCTCATAGAGCAGCGCTTCGCAGAGATTCAGCGCTTGCAGGCGCGCCACTCGCTATCTGATTCAGAGAAACAGCTCTCGGGTATTGCGTTCAAACGCGGCGTGGACTCCAAAGGATTCGCGATCATCAAGTCGAAGGGCGATGAAGCGTTATTCGGCGGCAGAAGCACGGCGGAAATGAAACAACAGCTCGGCGTATCCAAGAGCTCGGCATTGGCGGACAGGCTAGCCGATGTTCTCATCAAAGCAAAGGACCTTACGAACTCGATGACGGCCTTCAACGCCGAGGAACACGACCTGTACGGTCTGGACCAGATCAAGCAAGAGCACGTCGAGAACAACACAAGCGTGCGTGGCAGCCTCATCGACCGCGGAATTGTACCCGAGAACCTACCGCCTGCCGAAGATACAAAGAAGCTCGAACGTCGCGTGAAAGCAGACGAGAAAAAGCTCAAGGAGGGTACAGACGGATTCACCGACCCCCAGGGCAGGCTCGACTTGTAAAGCGTCTGTGCCCTTACGGGTTCGGCCCCATGCGAGGTTAATAAAAAAGACGGCCAACCGAAGTTGACCGTCTTAACAATCTTTGGTGGGCCGTCAGGGGGTCGAACCCTGGACCTTGGGATTAAGAGTCCCCTGCTCTACCAACTGAGCTAACGACCCAAAGCTAAAGTCCGTTGTGGCGGACTTTAGAGGAGATATCGTGTGGTGGGCCGTCAGGGGGTCGAACCCTGGACCTTGGGATTAAGAGTCCCCTGCTCTACCAACTGAGCTAACGACCCGATATCAACACGAAGCAAGAACTGGGGTGGGTAAAGGGACTCGAACCCTCGACCTACGGGACCACAACCCGTCGCTCTAGCCAACTGAGCTACACCCACCGTGTCCTGTGCGCTTCGCGCTCGACTATTATTGCAAGGAACGCCACGCGATGCAAGCCCCAATTTTCAAGAATTTTGAAAAGAGTTTTTCGAGACCATTTCGAGCAATTCCCACCGGTTTCATAGGAGTAAACTTGCCCCACTGCAAATGCTCGAAAGGACAAGCATGAAAGAACTCTCCAACCGTACGGCAACGTTTACCGATTCGGTCATCCGCCGCATGACGCGCATCTCCAATAAGTATGGCGCCGTCAACCTGTCGCAGGGCTTCCCCGACTTCGATCCCCCGGCGCAGCTGCTCAACAGCCTGAGCGCCATCGCCAGCGACCCCAAGCCGCTCTATCACCAGTACTCCATCACCTGGGGCTCCCAGGCCATGCGTGAGGCGCTTGCCGCCAAGCAGGAGCACTTTATGGGCATGCCGATCAACCCCAACGAGAACATCGTGGTCACCTGCGGCTCCACCGAGGCCATGATGGCCGCCATGATGACGGTCACAAACCCCGGCGACAAGGTCGTCATCTTCTCGCCATTCTACGAGAACTACGGCGCCGACACGATCCTCTCGGGTGCCGAGCCCATCTACGTGCCGCTTAACCCACCTGCGTTCGACTTTGACCGCGAGACACTCGAGGCGGCCTTCCGCGACAACGATCCCAAGGCCATCGTCCTGTGCAACCCTTCCAACCCCTGCGGCAAGGTCTTTACGCGCGAGGAGCTCACCTTAATCGCCGACCTCTGCAAAAAGTACGACGCCTACTGCATTACCGACGAGGTATACGAGCACATCGTCTACGCGCCCCACGAGCACGTCTATATGGCCACGCTGCCCGGCATGTTCGATCGAACCATCAGCTGCAGTTCGCTGTCTAAGACGTACTCCATCACCGGCTGGCGTCTGGGCTACACCATCGCCCCGGCCCAGATCACCGAGCGCATTAAAAAGGTCCACGACTTCCTCACCGTGGGTGCTGCCGCTCCCCTGCAGGAAGCTGTCGTCACCGCCCTCAAATTCGACGACAGCTATTACCAGGAGGTCCTCGACCTCTACACCGCCAAGCGCGACCTATTCTGTCAGGGGCTCGATAGCATCGGTCTTGAGCACAACGTGCCGCAGGGCGCCTACTACGTGATGATGGATATCTCGGAGTTTGGCTATGACAGCGACCTCGACTTCTGCGAGGACCTGGCCTCCAAGGTGGGCGTGGGCGCTGTTCCCGGATCGAGCTTCTTCCGCGAGCCCGTCAACCATCTGATTCGTTTCCACTTTGCCAAGCGAGACGAGACGCTCAACGCTGCGCTTGAGAACCTCAAGTCGCTACGTGATAAAATCAACCCGCGCGGGTAAGGACGGCCCGGCACTAAATGCACCCCGAGGCCGGCCACATCCTGGTCACGCGCGACCCGCGCGACACCATCGGCGAGCACAGCGGCTGCCCCTTCCACGACAACTGCCTCGAGGGCCTCATCGCCGGCCCCGGCGTTAAAAGGCGCTGGGATGGCAAGAGCGCCGGAGACATGGCCGATGACCCGGAGGCCATGGATCTGCTCGCCGGCTATCTGGCGCAGGCGCTCATGACCTTCATCCTGTGCTATGCGCCGCAGAAGATCGTCATCGGCGGCGGCGTGGCCGACCACACCCCCATCGTGCCGCTCGCGCGCAAGAAGTGCGCCGAGATGCTCAACGGCTATATCGTCACGCCCGAGGTCAACGACATCGATACCTACATCGTCAACAACAGCCTCGAGGGCAAGCAGGGCATCATGGGCTGCCTGGCCCTAGGCGCACAGGCGCTTCAGTAACAGACGCACCCACAGGGCGTGGCGCACCCGGCAAATCCGACCTATGGAACGACGCCGCCACACCTCATATAAGCCCTCCAATAAAAAAGGCCGCCTAGGACCAAACAATGCGTCCTTAGGCGGCCTTTTTGGCGCACATCAGCGACCGTAAGAGATATCGGAGCACAACGCCCGTTGCCGCTCCACAGCAGTCGATCATCACATCAGTGATCATGCCGGCGCGTCCCGGCACAAAGAGCTGAATCGTCTCGTCGATCGAGGGAATCAGCAGCAGGAACACTGCCGTGGGCAGCAGCACGTCAAAGGTGCGTCGGCCCTCAAAATCAAAGGCGTGCGTTGCCAGGATGCCGAGCACCAAATACTCGGTAAAATGCGCGCACTTACGAACAACAAAGTTGGTCACCCATTCATATGGAAGTCCCACGCCGTGCAGGAAACCGCGGATAGCTTCCATGACCGTTAGGCTCAGTGAGCCCGACCCCGAGCCGGGAACCAGCGAATTGCCCCAGATCAAGAGCGCCATCAGGCAGGTTACGACCGCCCATTTTCGATTGATCTTAACCATGCAGAAGTTATGCCTCCGCACGGAGCGGCGCGAAGCTGGCGGTACCGCCCTCGATAACGCTCAGATAAGCACGGCCCGTACGCTTGGCGGTAGAGGACTGAAGACGCTCGATCTCTTCCTCGAGGATCTGATTGACGCGCTCGTGACGACGATTTTCCATAATGCCGGCGGCAATAGCCTCGGCCCGCTCGATGCTCTCACGCGAGATACGGGCAGTATCCTCGGGGAACACAGCGCTGTGACGGCCGACATAGGCGGGGGCAGCAGGCTGAGGGGCAGCGACGGGAGCGGGGGCTGAAACAGGAGCAGGCTCGTCAATCTCATCCAGAATCGCGGTGGCGGCGGCCCACATACCCTCGTGGCCCGAGTAATCGGCCATGGGGACATCAACCTCGAGCGAGGCGTCCGGAAGGTCGCCGGTGTCGATGCGATCTTGGGCATCAATCGATGCGGTGATGGCTGCAGGCTCATCGAGGTCATCGAGATCGATGCCCGCGGCACCGGAGATGATAGGCATGCTGGCGAGGTTTGCATTGTACGGCGCAGCCTCAGCCGCCTGCTGCTGGGCAGGAGCGCCCCAAAGCGAGCTTTCGGCGGCACGGCGGGCGGCAACAGCCTCCTCGTCCGCGGTCATGGCTTCATCAACGTACGAATTATCGGCAGAAGCGTTCGCGTCCGCCGAGGTAGCGCTGTAGGCGTTATTGACCGCCGCATTGGCAACGAGTGCCACGAAAGCCGCCGTGCTGCCCGCAGGGGCGGCCTGGGAGCCCGACACGGCGCGTGCCGCGGCGGCGATATCATCGCGATTGAAGGAGCCGGTCTGCCCGCCGTTGGTGAGCTCGTCGATGGCGACTTGATAGACGTCGCGCGAGCGTGCAGGGTCGCAGCTCACCGGCGAATCGTCGTCGAGCATGCTGTCGATCATGGACCAAGCCTCGGCCTCGTCCATAGCATCTGCGGCTCGAGCGATGGTAGGGACACCATCATCGGCATGACGGCGCTGGAACGCACCAGTCAGGCCGGAAAGGAATGCCGAGGTAGACTGCTCCGACTGAGCCTGAGAAGCAGAAGCCGCAGCGTACGGAATCGCATCCTGCTGCTGAGCTGGAATCGAGGCGGTCTTGAACTCGCTTTGATGCTGATTGAGATTGGCGGCACCGCCCATGGCATCGGGCTGGAACAGACGCTCTTCACGCTGCGCACGATACTCGGAGATACCCAGCGAGGCGGCATAGATACCCACGCCCGCCACCGCGCCCACGGCGAAGGGAACTGCACCCGCCACGACCGTCTCGTTCACCGACGAAAACGGCAGCGTCGCGGCATACATAACCACGGGAGCGGCAAGGCCGATCCCGCACGAAAGTCCGGCAAGGACTGCTCGTTGTGTTGCATCAGAAGAAGCCATGAGCTCTCCCCATCTTCCAGCACCCAAATCGCATCATTCAGTTGGCTGCGCGAGAGAAGATGAAGCGGGGCTATGCCCCAAAGCAACGGTATATGGTTCGTTTCATCTGCGTTTTCCGTCGCGAAGCTTAAAAGTTATTATGCGAAACCGTCCTGTCGATTGCAAGTGACGATGTCGGATTGAAACGGGAAACCTGCTGCTCGTCGGTCTTACGGTCAAAAATAAGCGCGGAGCGGCGCTATAGAAAAGGGCCGAGGCTCAAAGCCCCGACCCTTTATCGCATTGATGACTATCGCTGCGCGTGGATGACAACCTAGAACGTCTGCTCGTAGTCGCTGTGTTTTTTGGCCGAACGCACCAGGAACTCCTGGTTGGTGTTGGTGCCCTTAAGACCCTTGATAAACGATGCGGCTGCGCGCTCGGTGTTGTTCATGCCGGCAAGAATGCGACGCAGACCAAAGACAAACGGACGCATCTGCTCGTCGACCAACAGGTCCTCGTTACGCGTACCGGAGGCAACGGGGTCGATAGCCGGGAAGATGCGGCGGTCGGCCAGGTCGCGGTCGAGCTTAAGCTCCATGTTGCCGGTGCCCTTGAACTCCTCAAAGATGACCTCGTCCATCTTGGAACCGGTGTCGATGAGGGCAGAGGCCAGGATGGTAAGCGAGCCACCGTTCTCGATATTGCGGGCTGCGCCCAGGAAGCGCTTGGGAGGATACAGTGCCGCCGAATCGACGCCGCCCGAAAGGATGCGGCCTGAGGCGGGCGCCGCCAAGTTGTAGGCGCGGGCAAGACGCGTGATGGAGTCGAGCACCACCACAACATCGCCGCCCAGCTCCACGATGCGCTTGGCGCGCTCGATAACGAGCTCTGCCACGCGAGTGTGGTTGTCGGCGGGCATATCGAAGGTCGACGCCACAACCTCGCCCTTGATGGAACGCTGCATATCGGTGACCTCTTCGGGGCGCTCGTCGACGAGCAGGCAGATGAGGTGCACCTCGGGGTTGTTAATCGAGATGGACTGGCAGATCTTCTTGAGGATCGTGGTCTTGCCGGCCTTGGGCGGGGACACGATCAGGCCACGCTGGCCCTTGCCGATCGGCGACACGATGTCGATGGCGCGACCGGTAATGGAGTCCTTGCCGTGCTCCATGCGCAGCGGCTCGTTGGGATAGACCGGGGTGAGGTCGCCGAACTTGGGGCGGTTGCGAATCTGCTCGGGGTCCAGACCGTTGACGGTCGTGATTTTGGCGAGGCCGGCGCGCTTGTCGCCGCCGCGCGAAGGACGCAGCGAGCCCTCGATGACGTCGCCCGTGCGCAGGCGCGCGGAGCGGATGAGGTAGGCGGGCACGAAGGCGTCGTCGTTGGACTTCATGTAGCCATGGGCGTGGATGATGCCGGAGCTATCCGGGCGAATCTGCAGAATGCCCTTGATGTCGCGGAAGCCCTCGGCCTTCGCGGCGGTGACGTAGATCTCCTCGACGAGCTCGGCTTTCTTCTTGCCGGTCGTCTCGATCTCGAACTCCTTGGCCTTCTCGCGCAGTTCGGCGACCTTCATGGCAGAGAGCTCCTCACGCGAAAGCGTGGGCTCGGTGGGGGCGGCGTTACGCTCCTTGTTGCGCTGTTTGCGATCGCGCTGGCGGTTGCGACGGTCGTTGTTGCGCTCGTCCTTGCGCTCGTTGCGCTCCTCGTTGCGCTTGTGCTGGCGACGGTTGGGGCGAGCGTTGTCATCGGCCTCAGCGGGCGCGGCGCCATCGGTTGCGGCGGCGTCGGCATTGGCCGCAGCGGCGTCATTGGCCTCGGCGCCGGAATCAATCTGCGCTTCGACATCAGCCTGCTGCTCGGCGACCTTGGCCTTAGCGGACTTCTTACGACCGCGCTTGGGCTTCTCGGATGCAGGCTGTTCGACGTCCTGGGGCTCGGCGGCATCAGTCGATACATCGGCGGTCGCCTCGGTGGAATCCTCGGACGCGCCCTTCTTGGAGGCCTTAGCCTTGGACGTGCGCTTAGCAGCGGTGCGACGGCTGCGACCGGGACGGACGTCGGCGGGCTCGGCATCGGCGGGAGCGGCCTCGGAAGTCGTAGCATCCTGGACGGGTGCATCGGCAGCGGTTGCAGACTCGGCGGTCGCCGCAGCATCCCGAGCGGCGGCGGCTGCGGCTGCGGCCTTCTCTGCCTCGACGAAGGCCTTGGGCTTGCGACCGCGACGGTGCGGGCGCAAAGCCGGATCGACAACGGGAACTTCGCTGGCCTCGACAGGCACAGCGGGCTCAGCAGGCGATGCGCCCTCCCCTGCCGCGGAACGGACCGAAGCCTCAGTGAGCTCGGGGGCTACCTGTTCCGCAACCTGCTCGGCCTTAGCAGCCGTGCGGCGGCGTGTGCGCGGTGCCGGCTTCTCGGTCGGCAGGTCGGCGGCAGGGGTCTCGGGCACAGACGGAGCTGCAAGCTCGGTCAGAGCCGCGGCCTCGCGCTCGGCAGCACGACGGCGGGCGCGCACCACCTGAGCCTCGCTAATCTGCGCCAACGCACGTGCCTGCGCGACCTCATCGGAAATCGGCGCCGAGGAGTCAGCTGCAACGGTGCGCTTGGCGCGCGTCGTGCGCGTGGTACGGCGCTTGGGCTTGGTGACCTCCTCGCCGTCAGTGGCAGGCTTGGCCGTGTGGCGCGTGAGCTTGGGCTTTGCCGGAGCAGCCTCCTCACCAGTTGCAGGCACGGCCTTCTCAGCCGCCACAGGCATAGGCGTCGAAGCAGCCTTAGGCGTCTCAGGAGCCGAGGCTTGCGCGGGCGCCGCGACCTGGTCCGACGCAACCGGTGCAGCGGGAGCGGCCTGCGTCGTCGTTATTTCGTTTTCTTGCTGTTGATCAGACACAGTGTTTGCTCAACTTTCTTTTCAAGCCCTGTAATCACATGCTCCCTGCATAAACCTTCAGGGCGGCTAAACAGTCTAGTTCCGTTCAAAACGACGGATATCATTGATCTGTATCGAGATGATTGCGTCATATACGCAGCGTTAGTGTAACACAACCGCAACCACCTGCAACTTAGTCATTGGACGTTCTTAAACGCCCAGTCATCAGGGACACTCCTCCTCAAAAGCGCCTTGAAATGTCGCGCCAGAGGAGTGAAGCCGTGGCACCCGGAATAGCCGCGCCACGAATCGCGCCCATCTACTACGTTTGCACCCGAGCCCCTGACCATACCCTTGTTTTTTTCATAAACAACGAGTCTGCTACCTGCGGTTTTAATATCGTACTTTTCGGCATGGTTCGGGATATGCGTCCAAACGTAGGAGATGAGCACGATTCGCGGCGGACGGTATCCCGCCACCCCTCCGCGAGACAAAAATGATCCATTTTCCTCCGTCCCCAAGGGACAATTTTCAAAACTACGCCGGATTACGGGGCCAGAATGCTGCAAGCCAACCATACCCTGCATTTTCAAGAAACAATAAACCGTCTAGCTGCGGTTTTATTTTCACTGCTGTCGCTATGGTCGCCAGGCAGCGATTCAGCCCCGTAAACCGGTATAGTTGCGATTTGGTAGCATTTTCCAACACGCCTAAAAGCCCCGCCAAACGAAAAAAGCCCGACCTCCGCATGGAGATCGGGCTTATAGGGTTCAGCAAAGCCGAACCTACACGGTCAAATGACCCGCAGATTACATCTGCTCGGGCGCGGAAACGCCAACGAGGGTAAGCACCAGGGCGAGCGTCACGCGGACGGCGTCGCAGGCGGCCAGACGGGCGCGCGAGAGCTCGGGGTCGACGGGACGGCCCTCGCTCGGCAGAACCTGGCAGGCGGCGTAGAAGCTGTGGAAGTCGCCGGCGAGCTCCTCGGCAAAGTGCGTCAGGCGGAACGGGGCGCGATCGCGAGCGCAGCTGGCAATCAGGTCGGTGAGCTCGTTGAGCTTACGCGACAGGGCGAGCTCGGTCGGGTCGGTCAGCAGCGAGTAATCGACGTTCTCACCGATGGCCTTGGCGGCGACGGCCTTCATGCCCATCTCGGCGGCCTGCTCGGCAGTAACGTCGGCGGCACGGCGCAGGATGGAGCACACGCGAGCGTGAGCGTACTGCACGTAGTACACCGGGTTGGAGTTGTCGCGCTTCTTGACGGCCTCGATGTCGAAGTCGACCATCTGGTTGGAGCTCTTGGAGATGAGCGTGTAGCGAGCGGCGTCGGAGCCGACCTCGTCGACGAGTTCCTGCAGGGTCACCATGGTGCCCTTGCGCTTGGACATACGGACGGGCTTGCCGTTGCGCAGCAGGTTGACGAGCTGGCCCAGCAGAACCTCAAACTTGCCGGGATAGCCAAGAGCGTCACAGACGCAGCGGACGCGCTCGATGTAGCCGTGGTGGTCGGCGCCCCAGATGTCGATGACGTGGTCGACGCGCTGGAACTTATCCCAGTGATAGGCAACATCGGAGGCGAAGTAGGTGTACTCGCCATCGGACTTGATCAGGACGCGGTCCTTGTCATCGCCCAGGTCGGTGGAGCGGAACCACAGGGCGCCGTCCTTGGTGTAGAGGTAGCCCATCTTGTCGAGCTTCTCAAAAGCGCGGTCGACGGCAGAGGTACCGGCGGTCTCGCCCTCGGTGTCCTTCACGTACAGCGAACGCTCGGAGTACCAACGATCGAAGTCGCAGTTGACGGCGTGGCAGAGGTCGCGCATGTTGTCGACCATCTTTACGTAGCCGCGCTCGCGGAAGCTCTCCATGCGCTCCTGCGGATCGGCGTCGACCCACTTGTCGCCGTCGGTGCGCCAGAACTCGGCGGCCTCGTCGATGATGTAGTCGCCGCCGTAGGAGTCCTTGCCCAGGGTCTCGGCAAAGTTGTCCTGATACGGATGGGTCTCGGGGTGCTCGTCGTTCTCGTCGGCAACAAAGGCGTCACGGTCGGTGATCAGCAGCTTGTGAGCCTCCTCGATATCAACGCCCTGCTTGGCGATGATGTCGGCAAGCTGCATATAGCGCGTGCTGATGGAGTTGCCGAAGGTGTTCATCTGAGAGCCGTGGTCGTTGATGTAGAACTCACGCTGGATGTCGTAACCGGCGTGGTCCATAACACGGCAGAGCGAGTCGCCCAGCGCGGCCCAGCGGCCGTGGCCGATGTGCATGGGGCCGACGGGGTTGGCGGAAACAAACTCGACCTGGGTCTTCAGGCCACCACCGACGTTGGACTTAGCGAAGTCCATGCCCTTCTCGCGAGCCTCGCCAAAGATGGCATTCTTGACGGCAACGGAGAGGTAGAAGTTGATGAAACCGGGGCCTGCGATTTCGACCTTCTCAATCGCGGGGTCCTCGGGCATATGGGCAACGATGGCCTCGGCGATCTTGCGCGGGGCGCAGTGAGCCAGCTTGGCGGACTTCAGGGCCATGGTGGAGGTCCACTCGCCATGAGAAGTGTCAGCCGGTCGCTCGATAGCGCAATCGTCAAGTTCAAATGCGGAAAGGTCGCCGGCCTCCTGGGCCGCAGCAAGCGCAGCGCGTACCAGCTCTTCAATCTTCTCGGGCATAGATCCTCCTTGTGTTAAAGCCCCCGAGCTCTTGGTCACTCGTAGGGCAAAAGCCAGAGTTTGTAGCACTCTATCACAAGCGAGGGACACTGTCGCAGGGTAAAGCCAATCGAAATTGCATATGCACAAAATTGACTACAGCTTGCATGGACTCACTCAAAGATGCCGGTCTGCCTGCAGATTATGCACGCGTTGAAAATGCATAAAGGTGTGAATGAGCTGTGTCTTTTATCGAATACTCTTACCTATCAGAGTTGTGTGCTTTTCCTGCATAAAGTGAGGATTTGCGCACGTCAGCGTGTTATTCTAGACATACGTAAATTCGTATAAGTTGGAGGTAGCATGTTCTCAATCGGTCAACACGTCATTCATCCGGGTCAGGGAGTCTGCACCGTCGTCGGTTTTAGGGACGACACGCCGCAGCCCATGCTGTTGCTCGAGGCCAAGCAGGGGCATGCGCAGACGATCCTTATGTACCCCGTGGCGCAGGCCGACCGTCTGCATGCCGCCATCTCTCAGCAAGATGCCGAGCATCTGCTGAGCCACTATGACGAGCTGGAGTGCGACACCTTTACCGAGCGCAACAGCTCGCTTGAAGAGACACACTTTAAGCAGCAGCTCAAGCTGGGCGCGCCCGAGACGGTCCGCGTGGCAAAGACCATGATGCACCGCATTCGCCAGGCCGAGGAAGCCGATAAAAAGCCCAGCTCTTACTATATGCGTGTACTCAAGGAAGCCAAGCGCCGCTCCATCGAGGAGTTCGCCGTGGCATTGGGCGTCACCGAGGAGGCCGCCGAAGCCCGCCTAGCCCAAGCCGCCCTCAACTAACCTGCCAAAAAGGGACAGGTTTATTTTGGCAGGTTCTATCTGGCCAAACATCAACAAACAATCAGTAAATGGTCGGGTGCTCCGTTTTGTTTAAGAGCGCCCGACCATTTTTCTATCGCCGCAAAAATGCGTGAAGCCCATTTGCGATGACATCACGCGAGGGCCGTCCAGATCGACGTAACCAACGCCCGCATCCACAACAAGCGCGCCCGTCTTACTCAATTACCATTAAAAAGCATCAATTTGAAAACGCAATTATATTTCGGCAGGTAGCAGCTATAGTCGGTGAACTGAATCTCGACAACCGAAGCCCCCGAATGAGGTATCTTCAGCCCATCCAAGCTAAAGGAGGGGCCATGCCGAGAAAACCTCGTTCAAAGTCACCAACCGGTTATTTCCACATCACGTTGCGTGGAAACGGAGGGCAATTGCTGTTTGACGATGCCGAGGACCGAATCGCCATGCTTCAGATCCTCGATGCGATCCTCCCCAAACACAATATCGAGCTTATCGCTTGGTGCCTTATGGGAAACCACATTCATCTGCTCATCGACGATCCGGACGACCGCAAGAGCGACGCGATGCATGCGATAGCCGTATCGTATGCGGGCAGGTACAATGCGCGGACGGGGCATATCGGCCACGTGTTTCAGGAGCGGTTTTGGGATTCGCCCATTAAGTCAGAAGTATATTTACTCGAGGCAATTCGATACATTCATTTGAATCCACAAAAAGCGGGACTGGCAGCATACGACGAATATCCCTGGAGCAGCCATCGCGAGTATCTCATGAGTGCCAGGTCACGGCCGCATGTTACCGGCAGCGTTGTCGGTGTTATATTCCCAACACCTCGCTCATACCTTCGGCTCATGGAAAGTACGCCGTCGCTTCCCTATCGCCCCAGCGCAACAGCCAAGGTTCGCGAGGAAGATCTATGCGAATTTGGCACGGCAATCGTGCAGAGTGTCGCAGGATGTGCTCCGACGGAACTCAAATCCGCCTCCAAGCCACTTCGCAATGAGGCGATTCTCGCGCTTCGAAAACAAGGGCTAACGATTAAGCAGGTTCAGCTGCTGACCGGACTGGGAACATGGATTATCAAGAACGCGTCGTAGCGTCGCGTTTGCCGAGTTACGGATACGGCGAAGCGCAGCTGTCTGCCGCGAGGCGCCGCCATTCGCCAGCTTCACCATGTCAAACAGAAAACGCTTCCGCTGAATAACATCCAACGGAAGCGTTTTCCCAGATAAAACCTACCAAAATAAACCTGTCCCTTTTTGGCAGGTTAGGCCTGGAAGGTGTCGCGGTCGGGCGCGAAGGACTGCATGGCCGCGATGGTGCGGTCAAAGAGCTCGGGGAGCTCCCAGCCGAGCATCAGGGCGCCCTGCGAAATCACGTCGCGCGAGCAGCCGGCGGCAAAGCGCTTGTCCTTGAACTTCTTCTTGAGCGACTTGGTCGTAAAGTCCATAACGCTCTTGCTCGGGCGCATGATGACGGCGGCGCCGATCAGGCCGGTGAGCTCATCGCAGGCAAACAGGATCTTTTCCATCTGCAGCTCGGGTTTGGGCAGCGAGGTGTTGAAGTCCGACGTGTGCGTCTGGATGGCGCGAATGAGCTCGGGAGACGCACCTTCACCCTTAAGAATCTCGGCAGTATAGATGGTGTGGTTCATGGGGTCGTCCTCATGCTCCTCCCAATCCAAGTCGTGCAGCAGGCCGACGATGCCCCAAAACTCCTCGTTCTCGGGGTCGAACTCGCGCGCAAAGTAGCGCATGGTGCCCTCAACCGTCTCGCCATGGGTAATGTGAAACGGGTCCTTGTTGTGCTCGTTGAGCAGTTCGAATGCGCGGTCGCGGGTGATTCCGGCGGTGAGCGTCTGGGACATGGCAATACCTCCAGGTGAGTCGATGTTAGGACACGGTGTCACTATCGTATATCGCCGCGGCTCAAGCCGAAAGGCAAAAAAGTTATGCGGAGAAAAAAGCCGGGCGAACGTGTCGCCCGGCAAAACCGCAGATAAAACCTGCCAAAATAAACCTGTCCCTTTTTGGTAGGTTTAGGGGCGGACCTGGCCGGTGCCGCGGAGCTTGTATTTGTAGGTGGTGAGGGCCTCGGCGGCAAAGGGGCCACGGGCGTGGAGCTTTTGGGTCGAGATGCCGATCTCGGCGCCCAGGCCAAACTCGCCGCCGTCGGTAAAGCGCGTGCTGGCGTTGGCGTACACGGCCGAGGCATCGACCGCGTCCAGGAAGCGCTCGCAAGCATCCGTATCCTCTGCAACGATGGCCTCGGAGTGCATCGTGCCGTAGCGATTGATGTGTGCGATGGCCTCGTCCTCGTTTGCCACGACCTTCACGCTCATCTCGAGCGCCAGGTACTCGCGACCCCAGTCCTCCTCAGTCGCGGCGACGTAGTCATCGCCCTCCACAAAGCCGGCATCGGCGCACGCGGCACACGTGGCCTCGTCGCCGTGAATGAGCACGCCGTGGTCGTGCAGCACGGCAACGACCGCGGGCAAAAACACATTGGCCACAGCATGGTCGACCAGCAGCGACTCGGCGGCATTGCACACGCCTACACGCTGGGTCTTGGCATTAACGATAATATTGAGCGCTTTATCGAAGTCGGCGGATTCATGCACGTAGATGTGGCAGTTACCCGTGCCCGTCTCGATCACCGGAACGAGCGACTCGCGCACGCAGCGCTGGATCAGGCCCGCACCGCCACGCGGAATGAGCACATCGACGACGCCGCGGAGCTTCATGAGCTCGCCGGTGGCCTCGCGGTCGGTAGACTCGATCATCGACACGGCCTCGCGCGGGAAGCCCTTGGCCTCGAGCGCATCGGCCAGCAGCTCAGAAATCATGGCACACGAGTGATAGGCCAGCGAGCCGCCGCGCAGAATGCAGGCGTTGCCGGTGCGGATGCAGATGCCCGCGGCGTCGGCCGTCACGTTGGGGCGCGCCTCGTACACCATGGCGACCAGGCCCAACGGCACGCTCACGCGGGTGAGGTCCACGCCGCTTGCGAGCACGCGGTGGTCGAGCACGCGGCCGACAGGATCGGGCAGCTCGGCGAGCTTCTCCAGGCCGGCGGCCATACCCTCGACGCGCTCGGGCGTCAGCAGCAGACGGTCGAGGAGCCCCGCCGAGGTCCCCGCATCGCGCGCGGCGGACATATCGAGCTCGTTGGCGGCGACGATGGAGTCGACACCGTTGCGCAGTGCTGCGGCCATGGCGCGCACGGCCTCCTGGCGCTGCTCGTCGCTCGCCGTGGCAAGCGAGGCCGACGCTGCCTTAGCGGCAACGGCAAGATCGTGGACATACGTGGCCATATCGACCGACATGGGCGGCCCTTTCTCCTAGAAGTTTGCAACCATGGTAGCCGATTTGCGCATGGCCTCGCCCGCGGCGGTAGAATTGGTCAACCCGAAACACCGCAACGAACGGAAGACTCACATGGCCCTCATCACTTCGTACCACGTCCCCGGCCTGTATGTCGAGGACCACAGCATCGACGTCCCCCTCGACTGGCGCGGCCTGGAGCCGATGCTCCTGGCCGTCGGCAGCACCATGCGCCGCGGCGCTATACCGACACCCATCGCCGGCGCGCCCGAGAGCATCAAGCTCTTCTACCGTGTGGTTTGCGCACCCGACCGCATCAACGACGACCTGCCGCTCCTTCTCTTTTTGCAGGGTGGCCCCGGTGGCGAGAGCCCGCGTCCGCTGTCGCCCACAAGCGATGGCTGGATCGAAGAGGCCGTCAAGCATTTCCGCGTCGTGCTGCCCGACCAGCGCGGTACCGGGCGCAGCAGCTGTGTAGACGGGCGCACGATTGCCGCACTGGGCGAGCGCGCCGAGGCGGCAGGCTCCGATGCGGCCCGCTCGCAGGCGGACTTCCTCAAGCGTCACCTCGCCAGCTCCATCGTGCGCGATTTTGAGTACCTGCGCCTGGTGGGCTTTGGCGGCAAGCCCTGGGTCACACTCGGGCAGAGCTACGGCGGCTTTTTGACGTTGAGCTATCTGTCGCTCTTCCCCGAGGGCGTGGCGGCAAGCTTTACCTGCGGCGGCATTCCGCACGTGCCGGCGAGCGCCAGCGAGGTCTACGCGCACACCTTCCCGCGCATGGCCGCCAAGACGCAGCAGTATTACGACCGTTACCCCGCCGATGTCGAGCGCGTGGCAGCCCTGGCCGATGCGCTCGAGGCTCAGAAGCCCGTACTGCCCGACGGCTCGCCAATGACGGTCGAGCGCCTACAGCTCATGGGCAGCGACTTTGGCATGAAGCCGAGCTTTGAGCGCATGCATTGGATTATCGATCACGCGTTTGTTACAGGCGACGGTACGCTGAGCTGCGGCTCCTCGGTATCCGACAGCTTTTTGATGCGCGCCTTCGAGCGCACCAACACGCGCACGAATCCGCTGTACTGGACGCTGCAGGAGTTCATATACGCCGACGGTGACACTATGCCCATTGGCTGGGCCGCAGCTGAAGAGAAGGCACACCACGCCGAGTTCGACACCCTCGCGCGCCCGCTCATGTTTACCGGCGAGGCCATGTTCCCGTGGATGTTCGAGCAGATGCCCGAGCTCAAGCCCTTCAAGCCCGCCATGGACCTGCTGATGGAAGACACCAGCTGGGACAAGATCTATGACCCGCAGCGCCTGGCCTGCAACGAGGTGCCGCTCCAGGCCGCGGTGTACTTCGATGACATGTACGTCGATTCGAGTCTGCAGCTCGACACGCTCAGCCGCGTGGGCAACTCGCACGCCTGGGTAACCAACGAGTTCGAGCACGACGGCCTGCACGGCAGTGTGGTATTCAAGCACCTCTTCGACGAGTCCCTCAACCGCGGAGACCTGCGCCGAATCTTCTAGCAAAGGAGTGTCCCCACCTGCCGGCACAATAGAAACGTCCCCAAGTGCCGGAAAAGGAGAGGCAGCACTGCTGGCAAAACGAGCCGCAGCGCTGCCTCTCTTTATGCAAACACTATCAAGTTGTCCCTATGGATTGCGGGCTTCTCGGCTAGGTCTGCCAGTAGACGGTTGCCGGCAATCTGGTCCTGGCGGCGGCCGGCGGCAAGCTCCAGCACGTCCGAATCGGCCTCGGCGATACCGCGGGCGACAACCATGCCGCTCGGGTCGCACACGTCGAGCACATCGCCCTCGGCAAACTGGCCATCGACCTCGCGAATACCCACCGCGAGCAGCGACGATCCGCGGCTGACCAGCGCCTTCGCGGCGCCGTCATCGACCGTCACCGAGCCGTGTGCCTTGTCGCCCAGTGCAATCCACAACTTGCGCGGCGCAATGTCCAGGCGCTCCGCCGGCGGATCGAACAGCGTACCCACGCTCTCGCCGCGGGCCAGACGCACGAGCGCATCGGGCTCCTCGCCCGAGCAAATCACGCTTTGAATGCCCGCCGTCATGAGAATGCGGCTCGCGCGAATCTTGGTGATCATGCCGCCCGTACCCACCGATGTGGAAGAATCGCCCGCCGAGGCGATAATCTTGGCATCGATCTTATGCACGACCGGGATAAACTCGGCCGTCGGATCCTCATGCGGATTGGCGGTGTAGAGGCCATCGATGTCCGAGAGCGTCACGCACAGATCGGCAGAAACCAGGCAGCTCACAAGCGCCGCCAGCGTGTCGTTGTCGCCAAACTTGATCTCATCGACGGTGACGGTATCGTTCTCGTTGACGACCGGCACCACGCCGAGCTCCACCAGGCGAAGCAGGGCGTCGCGCGCGTGCAGGTAGGACGTGCGGCGCGCCGTGTCGTGACGCGTGAGCAGCACGAGCGAGGTGAGCAGGTCGCGCGCATGGAACTCCTCGTCGTAGGCCGACGAGATGATGCACTGACCGGCCGAGGCGCAGGCCTGCAGGCTCGGCAGGTCGCCGACCGGCTTACGGTCGAAGCCCAGCACGGGATAGCCGCAGGCAATGGCGCCCGAGCTCACCACGATCAGGCGCCAGCCAAGCTCGCGCAGCGCTGCGGCCTGGTCGGCAAGCCCGCCGATAAAGGCGCGGTTGACCTTGCCGTCGGCGCCCACCACCGTGGACGAACCGATCTTTACCACCATCGTTTTATAAGAAGTCGTCATACGTCAAACCAATCAACTGTTCAGCGAACGGCCGAGCCGGCGGCCAGGGAAGCGTGACTCGCCCCTACCGCCCAAGGAATTAGTGAGCCCAGGGAAAGGCAGAGGCCGCGGCCATGTTCTTACGCACGAGCTCGTCGCGCACCTGAGCCAGGCCCTGCTCCATACCCACCACATAGGTCTGCGGGTACAGGAAGCGCTTGAAAGCTGCGTCCAGATGGTCGAGCGCCCAAGCACAGCGCTCGCGCGCGTCCTGGATGCTCTCACGCGGAGCCACCGCACTGCCATCGCGCACGATCGGCACCAGCAGCTCGCGATACTCGAGTTCGGACACGTCGGTCACCAGGGCGGCATCGTTCACGGCCACAAGGGTATTGCCGCGCGCGGCGCCCTCCCCTGCCAGATGGTCCTCGTCATAAATCATGTCGCAGACCGGGCCGCCAAAGCCGTCGTAATAACGGCGCACGCGTTGCACACCCGGGATCGTGCGCTTGTATGGCTGCTCAGAGAGCTTGACCACCGGCGTCCATGGATCTGCCTCGCTCGCACGGCGGGCGGAAAGCTTGTACACGCCGCCCAGCGCCGGCTGGTCATAGCAGGTCGCGAGTTTGGTGCCCACGCCAAAGCTGTCGATGGGCGCGCCCTGGTCGAGCAGGGACTGAATCGTGTACTCATCCAAATCGTTAGAAACCGAGATCCCCACATAGGGCAGGCCCTCGGCATCAAAACGGCCGCGCACATACTTTGAGAGCTTGGCGAGGTCGCCGGAGTCGATGCGAATGGCCGACAGGCGCTCGCCCACCGCTTCCATCTCCTTGGCAACCGTAATGGCATGTTCACAGCCCTCGCGCACGTCATAGGTGTCGATGAGCAGCGTGCAGTTCTTGGGGCTCGACTTGGCAAAGGCGCGGAAGGCCTCGAGCTCGGAATCGAAGCTCATCACCCAGCTGTGCGCATGCGTGCCAAAGACGGGAATACCGTAGCGGCGGCCGGCGAGCACATTGGACGTAGAGGAGCAGCCGGCAACGTAGCTCGCGCGCGCGACGGCCAAGCCGCCATCGGGACCCTGAGCGCGGCGCAGGCCAAACTCGGCAACGGGACGGCCGTCCGCCGCCAGCACCACGCGCGCCGTCTTGGTGGCGACAAGCGTCTGGAACCCAACGATGTTGAGCAGCGCCGTCTCGAGCAGCTGGCACTCCAGCGCGGGGCCGGTGACGCGAACCATGGGCTCGCGCGGAAAGACGAGCTCGCCCTCGGGCACGGCGTCGATGTTTACATGCGCACGAAAATCGCGCAGGTAGTCGAGGAATCCAGGCTTGAACATCGCGCCGCCGGCCGGGGCCTGGAGCGAGGCGAGGTAGTCGATATCCTCGGGCGTAAAGCGCAGATTCTCGACAAGCTCGGGCAGCTCGGCGGTGCCGCACATGACGGCATACGCGCTGCCGAAGGGATGGTCGCGGTAAAACGCCGTAAAGCAACCCTGCTCATTGGCCTTGCCGCTCTCCCACAGGCCCTGGGCCATAGTGAGTTCGTACAGATCAGTGAGCATTGCAATGTCGGTGGGATGCGAGATGTCGGTCAAAGCCATGGGGCGACCTTTCGGATGCGTTGTGCAGAGGTTGAGGGTTGGCGAGGCGGGCGTGCGGGCATGGAGCCCAGCGCGAACAGGCTAAAGCAGGCCCATGCTGGTCAGGATCGTGTAGCCCATAAAGATGACAAACGCGATGAGGGCAAGGACAATGATGATTTTTTGAGCCGGCGCCATACCGGGGATCTCGTTCTCACCCGCAGGCTCCTTGGAGGTAACCATGCGCTGGGCAAAGCTCATCTCGTCACGGCTCGGCTTGGGATCGACGGACTTGGGACGAGCGGCCTTTTTAGGCTGAGGTTTGGGCGCGGCAGGTGCAGGCTTCGCAGCAGCGGGCTTGGGTGCGGGCGCGGGCTTGGGCTCGGATGCAACCTTCGCAGCGGCCTCCTCGGCCTTCTCGCGCTCGGCACGCAGGGCGGCCAACTCCTCACGCTCGCGGCGTGCCTCTTCCTGGGCCTCGCGACGAGCTTTCTCGGCGCGGAGCTCTTCCAACTCGGCGCGTTCCTCGGCAGACAGTGGTTGGGACTCAAGCTCGGCCATGGTACAGCCCTTTCTTTTAAAAAAAGCCGCCGACACAATGTCAGCGGCTTATCAAACCCAAGGGTGGAGACGAAGGGAGTCGAACCCTCGGCCTCTGCCATGCGACGGCAGCGCTCTCCCAACTGAGCTACGTCCCCAGGACAAGTCGATATTTTACCTACGGCTCGCCAACTGTCAACGCCCAATAATCAGTCTTTTTGGGGCGCGGCTATTTTGACAACTTTTCGAGCAGGCGATCCTCTCGATGATTTTTCTGGGACGGGGATTAAAAAAACATTGTGTACCGAATGATTTTATAATCCCCGTCCCAGAAAAATCATCGGCGAACGCGCTACTTTGCGCTGGTGAGGACGCCGGTGGTGTCGAACGCCGGGGTAAAGCTCTCGTCTACCGCGCCGCCTTCTTGCCAAAACATCGTCGTAAAGCCCAGGTCGTCGGCATGGTCGAGCACCTGCTCGTACTCCTCGCGCGTCACGGCGCGCGCCAGGTCGCCGCCTTGTTCGCGCATGAGGGCATTGGGCGTGTACTGGTTCATGACCGAGATCGGCACGTCGCCCACCGTCTGCCACACCAGGTCCAACACGCGGCACGAATCGTCCGCATGCCCCGGCAGCACCAGATGACGCACGATTATGCCGCGCCTCATGAGCCCGTCCTCGTCTACCAGCTCTCCCCCGCGGCGCTCAATCTCGCGCGCCATCTGGGCCAGACCCGACACGGCCACGCGCGGGTAGTCCTTAATATGAGAAAGCGACTGCGCAAGCCCGGCATCGGCATATTTAAAGTCCGTAAGCCACACGTCGACCAAATCGCCGAGCGCCGCCACGGCACTCGCACGCTCATAACCGCTCGTGTTGTAGACGATTGGAATGACCAGTCCGCGCTCCCGAGCTGCGGCAATCGCGGCCGGCAGCAGGTGAGCATAATGCGTCGCCGTCACCAGATTGATGTTATTGGCACCTTGGTCCTGCAGCTCCAGCATAATCTCGACCAGGCGCTCGGGCGAAATCTCAAGCCCAAAATTGCCCGTCGAGATCTCGTGGTTCTGGCAATAGATACATTTGAGCGAGCAGCCGCTAAAGAAGATCGTGCCCGAACCGGCCTCGCCCGAGATAGGCGGCTCCTCCCACATATGAAGCGCCGCGCGGGCCACCTTGAGCGTGTCATCGGCACCGCATACGCCGTGCGCACCCTCGTCGCGCACCGCACCGCAACGGCGCGGACACAAATGGCAGGCGGGCGAAAAAAGTTCGGTCAACGGCGTCGGCATAAAAACATGCTCCAAAACAACGATTCAGCAGCTCAAACGTAAAGGGACCAACCGCACAGACGGCTCGAGCCCAAGGCGCCGTAATCGTCCGACACGATTTTTGTAATGTCAAGACTGGAATCGATAAAGTGCCGCTTTATGATGTAGGTATTCCGCCCCCCGCGGAGCAACTGGGTGAACCGTCGCGTTTATTTAGGGAGCCCACACAGTCGTACCTAGTACAGGTATCCTTCGTTGTTAAGGACGCTGGAACAGTCGATGAGGGCACCCACCTGTTTTAGGTGGGTTCATTTTCGTAACGTGGGGGGTGGTTTTTATTTGCCGAAAACCACCATTACAGCCCATATGGATCCCCGCCGGTATCCCGACAATCCATCGACAACATCCCAATATCTGGTAAGCGCGTGATTATCGCTGCGTGCAATTCCATGCACCCCCCTTGGTCGAGTATCATGGTTCGGCTATGCCCTTTGCGCTTAGCAACCTTTGACCTTTTCCTTCGACGCTTGGCGGTTTTTAGATTCATGGCTTCATCCCCGAGCTACATACCGTACCTATGCGTGGCAGCGGCGGCCTTTATCACGACCTTCCTCATGGTGCCCCTGGTCAAGCGCTTGGCAATTAAGCTCGACGCCGTCGACTATCCTTCCAAGCGCCGCATCAACACCAAGCCCATCCCGCGTTTGGGCGGAACGGCGGTGTTTTTGGGCCTGGTCGTTGCCTGTATTGTGCAAATCCTAGGCACCTGGTACCTGGGTTGGCCGCCCGTTTTGGTGCCCCACCCCCGTCTGCACATCAGCTACCCCATACTTGCGCTTTCTTTTACCGTCATCTTTGCGACCGGCGCTATCGACGACGTCTTCCAGCTCAAGCCCAAGCAAAAGCTGGCCGGACAGGTCCTCGCTGCGCTCATCGCCTGCGTGGGTGGCCTGCGCATCGGCGTCATCGTCAACCCGTTTGCCCCCGGCGAAATCATGCTCGGATGGCTCGCCTACCCCATCACCGTGATCTATCTGGTGGCATTCACCAACATCATTAACCTCATCGACGGCCTCGACGGCTTAGCCACGGGCATCTGCGGCATCGCGTCGTTCACCATGTTTTCGATGGCCGTTCTCTCGGGCCGCATCGACGCCGCCGCGCTCTCCATTGCGCTCTTTGGCGCCTGTCTGGCCTTTTTGCGCTACAACTTCAACCCCGCAAGCATCTTCTTGGGCGACTCGGGGTCGCTGCTTCTGGGCTTTGCGCTGGGCTCCATCTCGCTACTCAACGTGAGCCGCACCGCCGCGCTCACCTCGCTTATCATCCCGCTCATCGTTGCCGGCGTGCCCATCATCGACACGTTTAGCGCCATCGTGCGCCGCAAGCGCGCCCACATTAGCATCGGGCAGGCCGACAAGGGCCACATCCACCACCGCCTGATCCAAGAGGGCTACAACCAAAAGCAGGCTGTGCTGCTCATCTATGCCTGGTGCATTATGCTTTCGGCCGGCGCCGCCGCGATCAACCAGGTCGAGGTGCCCATGCGCGTGCTCATCTTTACCGTGCTCGCCATTGGCTCGGCGGCCTTTGCCAAGCATCTACATCTGTTTGAGCCCGTGCTGCGCCACCATTACAACAAGCGCACGCACGAGGATGAGCTCGTCACCCCCGACGACCCCGCCTTTAAGCAGGAGGAGCAGGCAGCCGAGGAACGTAAGGAAGAGCGCCACCACAAGCTCTAGGGTAAGCTGCCGAGAATGTGCCAAGGCATCGCTGACCAAGTGCAACTACATCGCATCAATCGCGTAAGCCACCCCTTGCCAGCCCCTCGCCTACTTACGCCCCGCCCCTCCAATAAACGCGTTATCATCTTGACCCATGAACATACGTTAGGAGCAATCATGCCAAACGAGAACAGCTACGAAGTCGCGCTGCAAAAGAGCAACGCCATTCGCGAGGGCCTGGCCAAAACGCCCGAGAAGTTCACCATGCTCACCGGCGACCGCCCCACCGGCCGTCTGCACCTGGGTCACTACTTCGGCACCCTCAAGGGCCGTGTTGAGCTGCAGAACATGGGCGCCAAGACCAACGTGCTCATCGCCGACTACCAAGTCATCACTGACCGCGACACGACCGAGCACATCCAGGACAACGTGTACAACATGGTCATGGACTACCTTGCCTGCGGCATCGACCCCGACAAGACCATGATCTACGCGCACTCCGCCGTGCCCGCCGCCAACCAGCTCATGCTGCCGTTCCTGTCGCTGGTCTCAGAGGCCGAGCTGGCGCGCAACCCCACGGTAAAGGCCGAGATGGAGGCCTCGGGCCACGAGCTCACCGGCCTTCTGCTCACCTACCCGGTGCACCAGGCCTGCGACATCCTGTTCTGCAAGGGCAACGTGGTGCCCGTCGGTCGCGACCAGCTGCCGCACATCGAGCTCACCCGCACCATCGCCCGCCGCTTTAACAACCGCTACGGCAAGGTGTTCCCCGAGGTCGACGCACTGCTGTCCGAGACCCCGCTGCTGCCGGGCCTGGACGGTCGCAAGATGAGCAAGAGCTACGGTAACGCCATCAACATCTCGATGACCGCCGAGGAGACGGCCAAGCGCATCAAGAAGAGCCAGACCGACTCCGAGCGCATGATCACGTTCGATCCCGAGAACCGCCCCGGCGTGTCCGGCCTGCTTTCAACCGCCGCCATCTGCACCGGCCGTTCCGAGGTCGAAATTGCCGAGGAGATTGGCATGGGCGGCTCCGGCCAGCTCAAGAAGTACGTGACCGAGGCCGTCAACGAGTACTTCGCGCCGATCCGCGAGCGTCGTCAGCGCTATGAGAACGATCTGGACTATGTGAAGGACGTGCTGCACGAGGGCAACCGTCGCGCCAACGAGATTGCCGAGCAGACCCTGGCCGAGGTTCAGGACGCCATGGGCATGGTGTACTAGGCAAAGCGCCTTCGCACAACATAGACGGTGAGGCTGAATCCTCACCGAAACAGGAACAGGCCCGCTGGCAGATAGTTGCCAGCGGGCCTGTTCCCGAAGTACACCGTTGAATCGCACAGAGGGGAGGAATGCGAATCAAACTCAACAGGGCAGGCTTTTTCATCGCCTATTGCCTGCTCCGTTGCTGAAAACAATATAGTTCACCGTGGTTTACTTTGCTGCGACAAACCGCGCCGCCATACCTTCTCCATAAGTTAACCTCGGTAAACCTGCCAAAACCACCACAAAGGGGATAGGCACCTTTGTGGTGGTTTAAGCCACGGCAGAGCCGCTAGAGCCCTGCAGGCCAGCGACAGGCGGCCAAGTCGACGTGCATGTCGTCCTTAAACGCCACACCCTCCCCTAGCAAAAGCTCACGTTGAGCATCGGGACCGCCAAAAGCAAAACCATCGCATATGCGGCCATCGGCAAACACCACGCGGTGACAGGGACTCTCGCCGGGGCGCGGATTGCCATGCAGGGCATACCCCACGTACCGCGCACTTCGTGGACGTCCAGCAAGCAGCGCCACCTGACCATACGTGGCGACCATCCCCTCGGGAATCTGCTCGACCACCTCGTACACCCGCTCAAAAAAGCCCTCAGACGCCATTGCTCGCTCCCTTCCACCCGGAATAGCATAAACCACCACAAAGGTGCCTGTCCCCTTTGTGGTGGTTTTGGCAGGTGGGCTAGTTAACGGGCTGGAAGAAGGCCACGGCTACGGCGCCGGGGCCTACATGGGTGCCGATGGTGGCACCGATGGTGTGAACGGGCAGTTCGCCCTCGGTGTGGCCAGCCCACAGTGCCGCGCTGTCCTCGATATACTTCTTGAGCACCGCATCCGAAAGGCCCGTATAGCCGAGCGCCAGCGGCATGGAAAAATCGATGCCGCCTGCCTTTTCGACCTTCTGGTTGAGCAGGTTACGTCCGTTCTTGGAACCGCGCGCCTTGCCCAGCTGCACGATCAGACCGTCCTCGGCAGCCACAACAGGCTTTACGTTGAGCAGCGTACCCACGGCACCGGCAGCAGCAGACAGGCGACCGCCGCGCACCAGGTACTCCAGCGTCTCGAGCAGACCAATAACCACCACGCGGTCACGGACGGCCTCGACAGCCGCCGCGATCTGGGCCGCGCCCTGGCCCTCGTCCACTAGGCGCAGGGCATACTCGACCAGCACGCGCTCACCCAGGGTAACGTTATTGCTATCAACCACATACACGTCGCCGCCCGGCGCCTCGGCAAGTGCGGTACGGGCGCTCTGATTGGTCCCCGAAAGTTTGGCACCCACGGTAATAATCACCGCCTCGTCGCCGGCCTCACGTGCTTCGGCAATCGCCTGCGAAAAGGCGTACGGGTTGACCTGACCGGTCTTGGGCAGCTCGTCGCGCTCCACGAGCATCTCGTAAAAGCGCTGGTGATCGATATCGACGCCATCCATATACACATCGGTGCCAAAGGTAACGGACAGCGGCAAGACGGACAGCGCCGGGTGCTCCGCCGGCGACATATCGCTGGCGGAATCGGTAATAATGCGGACGGACATAGCGAATCCTTTCTTGCGCAGGTCTCGCGCAGGGAATTTTGACAGCAATGTCCCGGCACGGCATACGCGCTCAAACGGGACGATGCAGTTTTTAATGGGAAGCAAATGCCTTGGCGGCCTTAGATCTCACGCAGGGTGTTGAGAATCGTACGCAGCGACGCATACATCTGCTCGCGCTGCTCCACACCCATAGCCTTACCGGTGGTGTCGAGCACCTCGCGAATGATGCGGTCCGCCTCGCTCATGCTCTCGCCGCCCAGAGCGGTCAGGCGCACCGGGGCACGATACTTAACGGCCGCATCACCCGAGTCGTCGACCTCGACGTAGCCGCCCTCCTCCAGATGCGCGAGCGTGCGCGAGACGGCGGCACGGGTCACGCCTGCCATGCGAGCCAGGTCAGCGCCAGTCAGGCCGTCCTTGCTGCGCTCAAGATAGTACAGGCACATAACGTCGGAGCCCTTGAGGCCCAGCCTTGCGCCCTCGGATGTCTTAATGCGCTGGATCTCCTTGTAGAGCCCGCTGATCAGTCCGACAAAGTCCTCAAAACGTGTCTCGTCGTTCTGCTGCATGGGAGACGACCGCCTTTCGCTTACATGATGCTAACGGGTAAACATCTTAGCCGCACGAGGCAACACCCATACCCAAATATCCCATTTGTTAACCCATCAACATAAAAACCACCACAAAGGGGACAGGCACCTTTGTAGTGGTTTTGACCGGCGAACATGATCCGCAGGCGTCGCTACAGTTCCACGCAGGGATTGTCGCGGGTCACAAGCGTCTTAACGACAACCGTCGCTCCCAGATAGCGCTCGAGCAACTCGGCGAGACGATCAACGGCAGCCTGGCAATCCCCCATCCGCTCGGGCTCCACGCACTCAATCGCCAGGAATGCATCGGCCGAATCGTCGGACAGCGCCGTGCGAACGCCATCGCGCCAGTTCCAGCAGCGGCATACGGCGCCCGCATCATCGATGTAGGCGAGCTCGCCGGGCAGCGTCGGGTCATCCGTTTCCTCGCCAAGTGGCAGGAACGCATCGCCGCCGTCAGTCACCTTCAAGCGAAGATCCCCCTCAATCGCATGCAGGTCCTCGCCGCCAACGGGCAGCGCGTAGGTCAGCGACACCGTGTTGTAGATGTCCACCGCGGGCGTAATGTGGCCCACCGGTTTGCCCTTGAGCACGCGCTTGAGCAGGCTCTCAATTGAGCAACGCGCGCCCTTTTTGGTCTTGAACAGCCGATAAGCCTCGCGCCATGCCTTGACCGGTGCGTTCTCGCTGATAGTATCGCTGGTCAGATGACGCTCCGCATCGATATTGGCGCGGTCGAGCAACGCCGCAATCGCGTCCACGTCCTCTTGAGGAATCTGAGCCGCGGGCTTCATGCCCTTTACGACCACAACACCGACAGCCGCCTGCGGAAACAGCTCCCAAAACGAATCCTCGGCAATAAAGCTCTTCATGTGCTCTCCCTTCATAGCATGCGCCCGAGCCCGGGTGCCTAAACAAAAAGCGCCCTTACGACGGCCACCTTCAAAGTCCTACGGTGCCGCCACAAGAGCGCTTACGCTGCCCCCATCCGGAGAAGGGAGCGATATGTCAGGCGTATTGTAACCCGAGTCATCCGCGCGAGTAAAACCACCACAAAGGTGCCTGTCCCCTTTATGGTGGTTTTGGGTCTGAGGCGACGCTAGTGGCGAAGTCCCAGCAGGCCGTGGCCGCGATGACGGGCGTCGGCGTGCACCTGAGCATGCGGACCGGCGGCCTTGACGGATTCGGGCAGGTGCGAGTACTTCTTCTCGAAGTTCTCCTCGAACATCACGGCCAAGTTGTGCGCGGCCTCGTCGTAGCGAGCGGTGCTCTGCCAATACTGGCGCGGCACCAGGATGCCGTCGGGTACGCCGTGGCACGTGGTGGGAATGTCGACGTTAAAGATGTCGTCGTGCACGAACTCGCTGTCCTCGATGGTACCGTCGAGGGCGCGGGCCACCAGGGCGCGCGTGTAGGCAAGCTCGATGCGATGACCCACGCCGTAGCCGCCGCCGATCCAGCCGGTGTTGACCAGGTACACACGCGTGCGGCCGTCGGCGATGCGCTCACCGAGCATCTTGGCATAGACCATGGGGTCGAGCGGCATAAACGGCTCGCCAAACAGCGAAGAGAACGTGGGCGTGGGCTCGGTGACGCCGACCTCGGTGCCGGGGATCTTGGCCGTAAAGCCCGTCACAAAGTGATACATGGCGGAGTCGGCCGTCAGGCGCGAGATGGGCGGCAGCACGCCAAAGGCATCGCAGGTCAGGAAGAGCACGACGCTTGGAGTGGTGCCCATGCCCTTGGTCCACGCGTTGGGAATGTGCTCCACAGGGTAGGCCACGCGCGTGTTGTGCGTGACCGAGACGTCATCGTAGTTGGGCTTGCGGCTCTCGTCGAGCACCACGTTTTCGCAGATCGCGCCAAAGCGGACGGCGTTGAAGATCTCAGGCTCGTGGAACGCGTCCAGGCCCTCGCATTTGGCGTAGCAGCCACCCTCGATGTTGAAGATGCCCATGTCGGACCAACCGTGCTCGTCGTCGCCGATCAGTAGGCGCGTGGGGTTGGCCGAAAGCGTGGTCTTGCCGGTGCCGGACAGGCCAAAGAACACGGCGGTCTCGTGCGTGACAGGATCCATGCTGGCCGAGCAGTGCATGGGCAGCACGTCGTCCTCGACGGGCAGCAGGTAATTCATGACGCTAAAGATCGACTTTTTAATCTCGCCGGAGTAGCCGGTGCCGGCGACCAGAATCACGCGTTCCTGGAAGTTGATGACCACGGCGGCGCTGGAGTTGAGGCCCTTGATGGCAGGGTCGCACTGGTAACCGGGCGCTGCGAGTACGCAGAAGTCGGGCTCGCCGGTGCGCGCGATTTCGCGGGCAAGCGGGCGGGCGAGCATCTGTTTAATGAAGAGTGCCTGGCTGGCGCGCTCGCAGGCGACGAGCAGTCGGCGCGTGTGGTTGCGGTCGGCGCCGGCCATGCCGCGGGTGACGAACACGTCGCGCTCGTTGAGGTAGTCGACGATGCCGGCCTTGATGGTCTCGTAGCTCTCGATCGAAAGCGGTCGGTTGACGGCGCCCCAGGCGATCTTGTCGTGCACGTCGGGCGTGTCAACGATAAAGCGGTCATTGGGGGAACGGCCAGTGCGCTCCCCCGTCTCGATCACCAGCGCGCCGTTGGATGCCATGTGGCCTTCTTCGCGGCGGATAGCGTGCTCGACGAGCTCCGCGGCGGGTAGATCGACCAGCAGACGGGGCTGATTCTCGGCGGGATCTTCGACCAGCGTAATGCCAAAGTTGGACAGAACTTCTGCAGGGGTAACACCTGGCATGGGGCCTCCTTTAAAAGCGCGACACGTGGACGAGGCGCGCACTTTACTCACGTAAAGCCCGTTGTACCCGATATGCAAAAACGTTTTTGCGGCAAGGGCGAAGCGCCCGCCCAACGGTCAAAAATCGCAGGCAAGCGGCCTAGTCGTTAGGGACACTCTTGAACAGGCAACAACCAAGGAGCGACCCCGGATGCCGGCACTTAGGGACGTTCCCAAAGTGCCGGCACATAAGGAACGTCCCCAAATGCCGTCTACTGAATGGCGCCGCCGAAATTATCGAACAACCTGTTCAAAAACACGAACGAACACCGTCGCGTCTATACTAGAGCGTAGCAATAGAAAGGACTCCGCTTTGAGCATCACGCCCATCGATAGCATTCGCCGCGCCATCGCCCGCCGCAATGGCGTCGCCGACCCCACCGTATCGGACGGGGCGCACGGGCAGGGCGGACGCATCGAGAACGGCCTGTTCCCCGCATCGCACACCGCCGAGGAGCTCGCACGAATCCAAGAGCTAAGCCAGCGTAACGCCGGCGGTCCCGACAGCAGCCAGGCCACACGCCGTCGCCGCGAGCGCGATCGCCAGCCCGGCCCCATCCACCGCATGGTCAATGCCTGGTGGAACCGCCTGCTCGGAGCCGTCTACGGCGGCGGCTTCTCCACGCAAGAAGCCGAGTACGAAGATCACGCCACCCGTCGCGACTACCTTTGGAATACCCTGGGCACCGCCGTGTGGGGCATGGTGTTTCCGTTGCTCACCATCGTGTCCACACAGCTCGTGGGCGCCGAGGAGGCTGGCAAATTCTCCATCGCCTTTGTCACCGGCACGCTCATCATGATCGCGTGCAACTACGGCGTGCGCAATTTCCAGGTCTCGGACATCGACGAAAAGACGTCCTTTGCCTCTTACCAGCTCAACCGCTGGATCTGCGGAGCGCTCGCGCTGGCATGCGGCCTGGTATACAGCAGCGCCCGCGGCTACGATGCGCAGATGGCCACAATCGGCCTGGGCGTCTACCTGTATAAGGTGATCGACGGCATTGCCGACGTGTACGAGGGACGCCTGCAGCAGGCCGACAAACTCTACCTGGCCGGCATGAGCCAAACGCTACGATCCGTCGGCGTCATCGCGGTCTTTAGCGTGGCACTGTTCCTCACGCGCAGCATGCCCATCGCCGCCATGGCCATGGGCATCGCCGCGATTGCCTCGCTCGTGCTGGTCACCGCCCCGCTCGCCCTGCTCGAAACCGAAAAATCACGCCGTATGAGTCTGCGCGAGGCTGGTCACCTGTTTATCCAGTGCGCCCCGCTCTTTGGTGCGCTGTTCCTGTTCAACCTCATCGAGAGCATGCCCAAGTTCGTGATGGAAGGCACACTGGCCTACAAATACCAGCTGTACTTTAATGCACTGTTCTTTCCAGCGCAGGCTATTTTGTTGAGCATTGGATTTATCTATAAACCGCAGCTCCTACGTCTGTCGAGCATTTGGGCGAATCCGCGCAAGCGTCGCCGCTTTGACTTGATTATTGTTGCCGTTATGGCACTGATCGTGGTCATTACCGGAGCGTGCGCCGCATTTATGGCAGGCCCCGGCATCCCCATCATGAGCTTTATGTACGGCCTCAACTTTGAGCGCTACCGCACGCTGGCACTGCTAATGGTTGTCGCCGGCGGCGTCACCGCGGCAATCGACTTTATCTACGCCATCATCACGGTGTTGCGCCACGCCGGCGATGTCACCAAGATCTACCTGATCTGCTTCGCCGTAAGCGTGGTGCTGCCGGTGATCCTGATTAAGCTGCTGGGTCTGATGGGCGCCGTGGTGAGCTACCTAGCCATCATGGCCCTACTCCTGGTGCTGCTGATAATCGAGTACGCCCACATCCGCCAGCGCATCGAGCGCGACCGCAACCCCTACGGCGCCTAATTAGCTGCCCCGGTCACCGGAATTTGCGATGGAATCGCCCCGGCTGGGGTCTCGTTGAAGACAATATGCATTACGTAAAACTAAGTGAGTAGATTTTTACCGAATCCCTGACCACACCGACAGAGCACAAGTCTGTGACCTGCGGTTTTATTGAGGCAAATATGTTGGGTGCTCGGCATTTCCAAAAAAGTCTACTCACTTAGCCAGCGGGCAGCCAAATGATTATTTAATCCCCGTCCCAGAGAAATCAATTAGCGGGCAGAAGGGCAAGAGTAGTCAAAAAAGCCCCGTCCCAAATTAGCTACCACTTGCACCGATTATTCGCCCGGGTTGATGTTCGCGTAGAACTCCGCCCCATCATCGAGCCGCAGGATGCCCACGCGACCGAACTCGGAGCCGGTGGCGGCGGCGCAGTCGATGTCGATGCGATCGGGCACGCCGGCGGTATCCTCGCCACCCAGGCGCACAATCTGCCCGCGGCCCGACTCCTCATCGAGCCCCGCCAGGCCGCCAACCTCGCAATAGCGCCCAAGCGACACCGTGGGCGTGTGGCCGCTCACCACGACCGGGCCCTCGCCCTCGGCAGAAAGCAGTCCCGTCGGCGCATCCCAATAGCCGTGACGAATCCACAGCAGGTCATCGGACGACTGCACGGCGAGCATTTGCCGCAGCAGCTCGCTATCGGCATCGACCGCTCCCCTGCCGTCACCGCAATCGACACCATGCTCAAGCAAAAACGCGCGCGCCGCCTCGGTCTGGATGCCGGCATGCACCAGCAGGTACGGGCGCTCCTCGGTCTCGGCCACCGCGTAGAGCGGCAGCGCGGCCATCCATCGCACGAGCTCCTCGTATGCCTCAAATTCCATGTCGTTGAGCTGCTCGCTCGTCGTCCAGCCACCGTTGATATCCCAGGTCTCGGCATCGAGCGGGTCCTGGCCAATGATGGCATCGAGCATGATCTGCTCGTGATTGCCCTTGAGCACGTGGGCGTTGGGCAGCGAGCGCACGAGCTTAATAACGCCGACCGGATCGGGCCCGCGATCGATCATGTCGCCCAGCACGTACAGCGTGTCGTCGGACGTCAACGAGATCTTAGACAGGGCCTCGTCAAGCGCACGCACGTGCCCGTGAGCATCAGATGTCACATAGATCGCCATGGTACGCCTCTCCTTGCATTGCGGTCTAAGCCCGGCGCCGCAACTAAAACTTCAAGTTGAACTTAAACGTTACCCATTGTACTCCGTTGCAATAAAGCTGGAAAGGGTTTCCGAGCAGAGGCAAAGACGGCAGCCGTCTATGACGATATCGCGCACGCCCGTAATCCGCCCCCATAAACCCACCACCTTTGGGTACAAATAACCGCAGACAACTGACCGTGCCACGCCAACCACCCAGGAGCGGACACTATCCATGAACCAGATACTTCTCTTTATCGGCCTCGTCATCATTTTGTGCCTGACCATCAAACCCGTCGGCAAAAAACTCCCCTTCCCCACCCTCCTCATCTTTATTGCGCTCGGCATGCTGCTCGGCGTCAACGGTCCGGCGCACATCGACTTTAGCGACTACGCGCTCACCGAAACCGTCTGCAGCACGGCGCTGCTGTTCATCATGTTCTACGGCGGCTTTAACACCAACATCGACCGTGCCAAACCCGTCGCCGCGCCCGCTGTGCTGCTGAGCACGCTCGGCGTTATCGCCACCGCCGGCATCACTGGCGTGTTCGCACACTTCGCACTGGGCTTCGACTGGATCGGCGGCCTGCTGCTGGGCTCGGTCGTGGCGTCGACCGACGCGGCGAGCGTCTTTAGCGTGCTGCGCGAGCACAACCTGTCGCTAAAGGGCGGCACCGACTCGCTGCTCGAGGTCGAATCGGGCTCCAACGACCCCGTCGCCTACATGCTCACCGCGGTACTCGCCACCCTCGCGGCGGGTGGCAACATCGACATTCCCGTGCTGCTGGCCAAGCAGATCATCCTGGGCGTGGGGCTGGGCCTTGCCATCGGCTGGATATCCAGCCGCCTGATTGAGCGCGCACACGCAACGGCCGAGGGCGCGCAGACTATCTTTTTGTTCGCCGTGGCGATCGTCGCCTACGCACTGCCGAGCTACCTGGGCGGCAACGGCTTTTTGGCCGTATACCTGGCAGGCATTGTGCTGGGCGCGAGCGACATCACCGGCAAGGTCGAGATGGCGCACTTCTTTGACACCCTTACCGAGATGGCCGAGATGACGATCTTCTTCTTGCTCGGCCTGCTCGTCACGCCCGCGCGCCTGCCGCAAATGCTGCTACCCGGCCTGGCGCTCATGGCGTTTATGCTCTTTGCGAGCCGCCCCATCGCCGTCGGTCTGCTGCTGGCGCCCTTTAAGACGAGCCCTCGCCAGGTTGCGCTCGTAAGCTGGGCGGGCTTGCGCGGCGCGGCTTCGGTCGTCTTTAGCCTCTTTGCTGTGGTGGCCGGCGTTCCCGGCGGACACGACCTATTTGACCTGGTGTTTGTGATTGCCGTATCGAGCATTGTGGTGCAGGGTTCGCTACTGCCGGCGGTGGCGAAGAAACTCGATATGATCGATGCGGCCGGCGACGTGCGCCGCACCTTTAACGACTACCACGACGAGGACGGCATGTCGTTTGTAAAGCTCAAGGTGGGCGCTGGCCATCCGTTTGCCGGGCGCTCGCTCGCCGATATTGGCAGCGCGACGGACATGCTCGTGGTCTTGGTGCTGCGCGACGGGGCACACCCGGTACTGCCCAACGGCGATACCGTCATCGAGGAAGGCGACCTTCTGGTGATGGCAGCCCCAACGTTCGAAGAGCGTGCCGAGGTTACGCTGCGCGAGGTCACCGTGACGCCCCACGGTCGCCTGGCCGGTCAGCGCCTGCGCGACGTGCCGCAGGGCAAGCACCCGTTTATCGTGGTGATGCTCAAGCGCGACGGCCAAACCATCATCCCCGATGGCAACACCCTAATATACGCCGGCGACGAAGCCGTCATCGCCACGCTGGCGTCGTAGTGGCTAGGGGTAGCCGTCCCGAATTGACCATATTTGAGCATAAATCGCCCCGGCTAGGATCTCGTTGCGGACAATTAGCGTCTCTCAAAACTAAGTGAGTAGACTTTTACCGAATCGCCGACCACGTCACCAAAGCACAAGTCTGTGACCTGCGAGTTTGTTAAAGCAAATTTGTCGTGTGCTCAGGATTTCCAATAAAGCCTACTCACTTAGCCAGCAGGCAGTCAAAATAGAACGGTCGCGAGCTCATTAGACTCCATTGCGACGGTTTATCGTTCATCTTCGCGCAGCCGCGGGTGCAGACGCCCCGTCTCAAATTAGCTACCCTAGTCATCGTCGACGGCAAAGTCGCGGAGGTCGAGACCCTCGCGTTCGGCTCGGGCTAGGAGCTCTTGGGGCGACTCGTCCTCGATATCCATCACGTCGAGCATGGCAGCGGGAAAGCCAACGCCTGCCGCACTCCCCGCACGATCGAGCTGACTCTCGCGCAGCTGATCTACATCAACGTCGATCTTCAAGATGAAACCTCCTACCAGACCAGGACCCTACTCACTAGCACCGAGCGCGTCCACGGCAGCAACAAAAGCCGCAACCTGCTTGTCGTCCATCTGCGTGGCCAGGCGCCCCACGGGTTCATCGTAGGCGAACTGCACCTTATCGATAAAGCAATCCCAAGCACGCTCATCTACGCGCACGGCGGCCTCGCAATACTGGCTGAGCTTTTTGAGTCCATACCAAAACGCATTCACATGGCGCGCGGGATCCTCGTCAAACACGCCATCGTAGCAACGTCCGTTAAACTCGCGCATGCGCGCCACGGCAACCTCGAGCGAGTCGCCGCCCTCAGTCGAAGCCTCATCTACCAGCTCGGGAATCGCAACCTCGCGCCGAACAGTATGCCTGGTTGCACCATCGTACTCGCCCACCAGCACGTCCTCATCAAGCCGAGAATCGTAGTCCAAATAGCTCGTGCCACAACAAATGCCGTGCGGGGAGCCCGTGCCAAACGCACAGAACAACCCGCCGTCGGCAACAACACGGCGGTAGGTCACAAACGACTTCTTAACCTGAGCGAGCAACTCGGAAAGCTCCCCGGTATCGCACGCCGTCTCGCACGCAACGCACGCAGACTCGGGCAACGATACCGGCTCCACCGTGCTCCTCGCAATGCGGGCGGCGCGCTCCGCCCGATATGCCTGTGCCGCCAAGCGCGCTCGCTGCGCAGCGCCGCGCACGTTGGTAAGTTCACGCTCCAACGCCACATCACCAGCAACATCACCGGCCACGTCGCCCACAAACCCGTCAGCGCTCTGCGGGCCAGTCGCGCTCAGCTCGGACTCAAACGTCGCTGCGATCATGCCCGCAAGGTCCGTCGCATCGGCGGCACAACGCAACTGCTCCAGCTGCGTACACAGCAGGTCGGCATCCAAAGGAACGGCATCCACAACGCGCACGTCATTCAGGCGCGCCACGGACTGCAGCACCATAGCTCCCGCAGCATCGTACGCTGCACGAACCCTGGCCGCCGTATTGGCCCGTAACTTTACCTCGATAAACGAGAGCGTCTGCTCCAGGCGCGCCAGCAACTCAGCCTTGTCCTCCATGCGCAAAAAGGCAGCATAGCGGCGCTCCATCTGCAGCGGACCCGCAACGCCCGCCTGCTTGCGAGCGCGTGCAAGCGCAGCGCCCTCAACACGGCGAACATACCCGTCAACAGCCCGCACGGCAGAGTCGCGCGCAGCGTGCTCGGCAGCCTCGACGCCCCTAAGTACGCCCAGCAGCTCGCGGGAGCGCGCCTTGCGCACCAACTCTCCGCGATCGTACTGCTCAAGCGACGCCTGGCGCTTGGCCACCGATTCAAAGCCAAACAGCTCGTCGAGCAGCTCACCAACAGAACGCTCGTCCGCCATGGAAAGGCCTCCTCACGCACTACGCACCAACTGTTCGCGGAACGCCCGAGCACCGGACGCCCCGCACGCTCGCACCCCTACAGATCCAGCGCCTTTTTCGCGGCATCGACCGGGTCGCCATCCATGTAGAACACCGGGCTCAGCCCCGAGATAATCTCGGACGAAACGCTCTGCAGACCCGCGATGGCACTCAGCGGCAAAATCACACGCTTGGCGCCGGCGTTTTTGGCCACGCGCATAATGTCCTCGAGCCCACGAATCTCGTCCATGGAGCCCGACATACGTAAGATTCCCGGAATCGCCAGCGCGGGCATCACCGGACGGTTGCACGCCGCAGAGCACAGGCCCACAAACTCGGCGAGCGAAACTTCTTCGGACAGGCCCTTGCTCTGCAGGTCGTTGTAGAACAGCAAATAATCCTTGGAGCCGATGTGCATGCCCGGCGCCACGCGGTTCGCCAGGTTCACAAAGTTGTCGCACGCGGCCTCCAGCGTATCGCGCACCGGCTTGTTAAAGGCCACGCCCTCGTGCTTAAACTTGCACTCGCCGGCAACGGCCTTGTTCTCCAACTTGTACACGGCAACCTCGCCGCCCTGCGACCTGCCCACGCCAAACACGTGACCGGACAGCAGCGGCCCGTCGGGAATCAGCGTATCCTCGGACTGCTCGGGCACGCGCACCACGTGCACGTCCTGCGGATTGTCGGCATCCATATAGCCCAGGTTGACGTCGATAAACTCGACGCCCGCCATAATCTTGAGCTGCTCCTTTACGCGGCGACGGCCCTCGATGGCGTAGTCCAGCAGCCAACGAACGTCGTCCTTGTCCATAGCCTCGTCGGGGAACAGCAGCTTGGCCAGGCCGCTAAAGGACTTGCGCACGGCGATCTCGTCACGCTTGTTAAAGTCGCTGTTAAAGCGGAAGTAGCGGTCGATATGATGCGTAAAGTCCTTGCGGCGCATCTCCTTGCAAAACTCCGACAGGCAGTCGGTGATTAAGCCGTAATGCCCGGTCAGCAGGCTCGAGCGCATCTTGGGAATCTCCCAGCCCGGCAGGTAATAGTGGATACGGTCGAAGAAGGCCGAATCGTTGTTAAACTCCGGCGGGAACGGATCAAACAGGTGCGTGGTCTTAAGAACGTTTTGCACGGTGCCGTTGATGTTGCCCTCAAAGACCATGGAGGCATCGGCGTTAATCTGGTCGCGGCCACGCGCGTAGCTGCCGCTGGCCATGTAGTCCTTCATGATCTGCACGGCGTTGGTGTCCTTAAAGCGCATGCCGGCGACCTCGTCGAACGTCACGCAATCCCAGTGACCCACCAAGCCCACGCGATCGGCGCGCATGGAGTTCATGCGGCCGAACAGGTTGGCCGTGGTGGTCTGCCCGCCCGAAAGCAAGATGGCGTAGGGCGAGACCTCTTTGTAGATATGGCTCTTGCCGGTACCGCGGGGACCAAGCTCGCACAGGTTATAGTTGCGCTCGATCAGCGGCACCATGCGCTCGATAAAGTGCAGGCGCTCCTTCTCCGAAAGCTCGCTGGGCTCATAGCCGGCAGAGCGCAGCAGCATGTTGAGCCACTCGTCGCGCGAGAAATACTGGCGCTCGTCGATCATGGCCTCCAGGTCCAGGTTGGGCATCTGGATGGGCGTGAGCGACGCCACGCTAAACGGAGAGTCCTCGGGTCCGCGCTTTTTGCGCTTGGCCTTGGAACGGCGCGGCGCATCGTCGCCAAAGACCTCCATGCCAAACTCGTCTTCCTCTTCCATGGGATGACGATACTCGATGCTCATGATGCACCAAATGCCGCCCTGCAGAATCTTGGAGTAGTCGCGCACGTACTCGGCCGGCATCACAAACGGCTCAATGGTCAGATTGGCAAACGACGCCACGTAGATGTCTTTGTATTCGTCGAGCTTGGCCGTCACCTTATCGATAATGGTAAAGCGACCCAGCTCGCGAATCTTGGACTTGATGCGCTCGGACTCGTCGGGACGCACGTAGTTATCGGTGAGGATCTTGCGGATGCGCTCCAGGCCCTCTGCCACGGCATCCTCGTCATCGGTTGAGCAGTACATGCCCAGCAGGTACTCCAGCACAAAGGTAGGCACGTTGGCGCCACGCTTCATAAGGGCCGTGAGGTCCTTGCGCACGATCTTGCCGCCAAAGTGCTCGAGCAGCTTGCCGTCCAGTACATCCATGTCATAGCCGTCGTCCTCGGGAGCGTCGGCCACGGCCTGGGCATAGCCATCGGTCGAGGACTCGTCCTCGGCGGGTGCCGCAACCTCATCGGGCGCAGCGGCCGCCACCGGCTCCGGAACAGGCGCGGCGGCCACGGCCTCCGGGGCAGGCACAGCCTCCACCGCAGGCACCGCGGCCTCCACCGGCGCACTCACATCAATCGAGGGAACTTCCCACAGATCGTCGTCATGGCTATCAAACATAGGGCACACTCCTAAAAACCAAAGTCAGCAACAGGGGCAAACGAAACAGCAATGGTGTACGTCTCGCGCCAAACGATCTTGCCCGTCTCGCGCTCGCGGCAGACCAGATAGTACGGACCCTTGGCCGAGAATCCATCCGCTGCATGCAACGCAAACTTGGCATGCACCACGCGCTCCTGCGAGTTAACAGAAGTCTTGTTGGCATGCGCCTTGACCGTATCGCTCACCTCGTTGCCACTTGCATCGGTAAACACCAGCTCGTACTCGCACGGCAAGACCTTACCTTGGGCAGGTTCTTCCTGGATCAAGTTGACCGAGAAGAGCGAGTTGGTCACTCGGCGTCCCTCGCTTAGCACGCGCAGCGTCGCCGCGCGCGTGTCGACAAAGTCCTTGGAACCCGAGCGCGCACGCCAAAAACCGATAACGGGCACGCAGAGCTCCTGCAGGCTCATGCCGCCGTGGACGTAGTTGTTAGTGCCGCCGGGACGCTTGAAGTGCACGTTCTCGCGCGGGGCAAATCCCTCAAAACCGGCACCCAAACGTCCCATGCCAACATTAACAAACACCCCGCATGCCTCTTCTGAAAGCTTGGCCACGGCCTCGTTGGGCACCACCAGATGACGCTTGCCGTGCATGACAGGAGCGTCAAGGAAGGGAAGGTCTGGCTTGCCGAGCATCTGGCACTCGCTGAGCTCCCGACGCGTGTAGATAAAGCCGTGGTCCGCCGTTATAACAACACGCGCGCCCGGGGCGTCGGTGCACACGCGACGCGCCAACGCAGCAAGTTCCTCCACGGTGTCCGCACAGGCATCGAAGACGTCATCCTGCGTAGCGGCCTTCTCGCCCGTAGCATCGATCTTGTTGTGGTAGAGAAAAACGAGCTTGGAGTCCTTGAGCAGTGCCTTGCGCTCGGTTCCCGCCATGTTGAGGTATGCGCTCGAGCGCAAAGCGCGGGCCGTGGGCTCAACGTGGGTAAGTACGGCCTCGCGCTGCGGAGTCGTCGCAGTGGGCATGCCGTCAGCCAACACAAGCGAGCCATCCGCTGCAAGTTCAAGCGCTTGGTGCGGCAGCAGCGCGGGCATGCCCACCTCGGTGATGGAGGGAAAGACCGCCTGCATGCTAGAAACCCTGACGTTGCCGCCGCGCTCGCGCTCGAGAAGCGCCGCGACATCACGGGCCACCTCATAGCGCAGCGCGTCGCTTACGATAACGACCGTCGTTTTGGCAGACCCCACAAAGGTGGGCAGCACATGCCAGTAGAATTCATCCTGCCGTGCAGGGCCATCGATGTAGCCGCAATCGGCCCACTCCCCTTGCGCAGCGGATGTCCAGCAGGCATTGGCATCGGCCAAAAACCAGTTGCTGTAGAGATTCTCCGCCCAGTCCACCACGGCTCGGGCAGGCTCCTCGAGCACATCGCACTCGACAGAGCGCGCCCGCAAATACGCGGTGCACATATGGCGATAGGCAGCATCCATGGAATACCAATCGGACGTATAGGCATCCCACACCTGCTGGGGTTGCGCCAGATGGAACCCGCCCGCGTGTGCCTGCCTAAACGCGCACATATCGGCCACAGCGGCAAGCAAGTCAAAGTAGCTCTCAACACGACGGTACCAGCTTAGGTCGCAACGGCGCGCAGCAAATGTGCGCGCACTCTCAACACGGTCCGCACCCTGGGCAAACGAGCTGAACAACTGTGAGAGCACAGCCTCGTTGACGCACGGGAACACGTCAAGCGAGACCAACGCATCGATTGGCAGGGTCTCGAACCGCGCAAAGAGTCCACGGGCATCCTCTACCAAACGGCAGATCTCAAATAGGTCCTCGCTCGATGCCTGGACATCGGCGGCCTGGTCCCACGTACGCACCGCCTCAAGACAATAGGGGCCGTAGGCGGGAGCCACATAGCTTTCGAGTCCCTTGAGCGCCCCCTCGGGAAGCGCGGTGGATGCCGCCGTAAGGAGCACATGGGATGCAAGCATAAGCAGTGAGTCGCGCTCGTACAGCGGCCCATCAAACCCATAGCAGCGCAGCATAAAGGCAGAGAGGACGTCGCGCAAGCTGTACTTATCCACCAGCGCAGCCAGCGCCTCGGGGCCCTCGTGCAGCAGTGTGGCCATGCAGCCGCGCAGCACAAACGCGGGCCGCGCGTCGCCCGGCTCCTTGCCGCCAAAGATCACCGTAAGGATTCCAAGCTCGATATCGGATGCGCCCGCGACGTGCGGAACGCACGCGGCAAACTTAGCACAGCGGGTCTTGGCATCAAAGAAGGTCTTGTGCTCGCGCAGGCTCTCGCGCACGGCGTCGATATTCTCGATGCCCAGCTGATCAGCTAAAAGCGAAAGATAGTCAGCCTGGAACTGATCGGCATACAGCTCAACATCGGCAAGCCAATCGCCCTCAAGCCTGCCGCGCGGGCAACGGCGATACAGCAAGATATCGTTCGCAAGGTCATCGCGGTTGATGAGCTTCTTGACGGCAAACATGCGGCCCTCGCAGGCCTCAACAAACCGCACCGGACGCTCAAAGTCACCGTGAGCAGGCATTACGCCGGCATCGGCCCCCACGCCGTCGAAACCCTCGGCAGCCAATCGCTCAAACTCAGGAGCAAACTCGCCGTCCGCATCGTGCCAAACCACCACACGGCGCGGCGCGCATGCGGACAACGGCTGCAAAAACCGCAGCTTAAGCTGTTCTTCTACATCGATCTTGGGCATGAATATCCTTACCGTATCTGCATTTACTTGATCTTTGCCAGTACATCCTGAAACTTGGCGTAGTTGACCTTGACGCCGTCATCCAGGTCGATCTTAATCATCTGGTCTGCCAAGTGGTGCAACTTCTCCTCGTAGCCGATGGTCTCTTTAAGCTGGTCATTGAGCTTTTTGACACGCTTATCCAAGCGCACGCGCTCACCACGCTCAGCACTGGCAAGGGCATCGTTGGCATAGCCGATCTGCGAGCGATAGCGCTCCTGCTGCTCATGCACATAGTCGGTTCGGATGCGAGCCAACAGGTCGGGCTGATAGCGATGCATGTAAACAAGGCACTTGAAGCCGTTCTTTTTGCCGCTGTCGAACAGCCAGTAGATGGGGCGCTTCTTGTAGGTCTGACAGTGGTCCTTAAAGAAGTCCTTCAAAAAGTAGGTGCGGATGACCTCGCGCGAGGTACCCTTGCCGCCGAGTGCCTCGGCAATAAAGGCCAGGTTCTGCTCAAGCGTCTCCTCGCCATACACGGTGCGCACAAAGTCGATAAAGTAGCGCACGATGTCGTCGTCAAAGTACTCGTCGTCGGTGATGGGCAGCACGTTATCGCTATCGGGCATAAAGGTCACATGCGTGGGATCGGGCATCTTGGCCAGATAGTCATCGACCGTGGCGCCCTGATCGGCCAGAATCAGCCCGTCCACATCCAGCGAATAGCGGCCAAACATGCAGCCCACGGCATAGCTTATAAGCGAGGTGATCTCGTCACGCTTGGTGCGCACGTATTTGTTGCCCTTATAGCTCTCGGGGATCTCGTCGGCGGTATCAAAGATGCGCGCCACCGAGACGTACTTATCCTCGACCTCGATGGGCACTTCGCCCTCCATGTTGTAAATTTTGGCGAAGATGCGGTTGAGCTCCTCCTCGTTAGCACGGAGCTGCTCAAAGCGAGCATTGACCTCGGCCTTACGAGCCTCGTATTTATCTTGAAGTAATGTGGCCATGGTGGGCCGTCCTTTCGATATTGTTGAGATGCCGGCAACGAAGAAATAAAGCGTGAATCAAATCAGGGCCATCACACAACCAAGCCCGCACTCCACGCCCAGCGCGATGAGCAAAACCGAATATCCCGTATGAAGATAACTTTGTGAATCACGGCCCCGAATGCGACACATAGTTATTAGTCGTCTTTCTATTGATTACGCGGCTTACAAGGACATTGCTCCATGCACGATTCAGGGAATATGAACTCGTAGCCGGGTTCGAAGAAAGCCGCCCTAAATTTCGTGCAGGCATCGTAAACGTCGTCCACAACTTTCTTCCCGTTTAAAGCAAGTTCTTTAAAGTCATTATCAAAATGCTCTTCATAGTGCTCAAGGGACAGCAAGTTATGCATTAGTTTGTTACGTAATTTGACCCACAACCTCACTTCAGCGAATAACTCAGCTGAAAAAGAGCTGCGAACACGAGACACATCTGCGTTATATAGTCTTTCAACACACTTGATCTTGGTCCCGATTGCCAATTGGTTGCTTCCCTTACGGCATTTGCCGCCATTAACGCAATATTTGCAGTTCCGCTTATATTTGTCTAACACTCGAAAGAAACGATTCTCGAGACACGAATAGATTAGCCAAGCGGCTTCGAAGTAGAGCCCTCCCTTAATCGATTCATCAATCTTATTTAGGAAAAAATCATGCATCGTTGCCATATCGCAGCGAACGTCAATAGACTCATTTTGCTTCATTTGGTCCATCCTCTACTAAGAGTTTGGAAAGAACGACGGGCATCAATCTCCTGGCGTAATCATCAGCTATCTTCTCAAAAGGAATATTCCTATACGATCTCGCAAATATCTCCTGGCTATTACGTGGGTCTTGTCCCGAAGCAATTGCATTGATCAACTTGTCCTTAGAGAACTCAAGAAGTGACTCGCGCTGTGCAACATGGCCTTGAAACTCCGTTGCGGAAGAGCTGACAAAATAGTCATGATGGCCTATCTCGTGTAGCGTTGAATACACACAATATAAGAAACAGTCAGGCAATAAAATGCCGTTGAACTTCCGCGCGGAGGTTTTCGCACTCATAAGAACCAACTCATATGCTGCCCGAGACGCTATCTGCGCTTTCTCCTTTTCTTCAATTTCAAGCAAAGAAACAGGAGCGATGATTACGACATCTTCATCCGAGTCGTATTCAAAGAAAGTGGCGTTGTTTAACGAGATACGAATTCTAACATCAGAATCTAAAACGCGTTTAATTTTATTGGCAAGCTGAAATGCCGTCTGGTTAAGATCGATACACATACAGGTCTCCTAAACAAGGGGATTGTGACCAAAATCCCATGAGGTTTCGAAGGAGTTGTAATCTGCTTCCGACGCATCAAAGCAACGATGCGCCAGATCTTCGACGATGGAATAGTCTGAAGCAGAGGGTCGAATAACAGGCATGTTATTCACAGTGCCTGCCCCAAAATTCAACGTAGGGTTCAAAAAGCTAAAGGCTGAAGCAGCTACAGAAGAGTTCAGCAGGGCAGAAAGGTAGGAAACTCCAAGCTCCTTAGTTGAGAAAAGGCCATTAGCGCCGGAATCAAAAATAAAACCCTGGCGATATAGACGGCAGTTAAATAGCCCCGAAGTTACGCCCGTCCAAGTAAGTCCAGGCTTAAAGTAAAAGCGCTCGTTGCTTATCTTCCATCCAAGATCATCGCCCAATTCTGGGTATACAGCCTTAGTGTTAGCCTTAATCTCTTCACCATTATTAAACCAGTTAACAACGTAGTCATTGTTTCCGTACCATCTGCGAAAATTGCCTCCTTTATTGTAAGGAACCCATCGAGCACCACTATTGATTTGCTCCTCAGCAGAGCAACATCCGATAACCATGTCGCTCAGACCGACTTCATGCCACAATCTCAAAAATCTTGCATTGTCGCCCGTACGCATGCCTATTCCAGCAAAAGCTTCATCGCGAATGGAATGTCCCCCAAACGCTTCGAGCATAGCGTCGCTGGCCCAGTAGGCTATGGGGGTGCTGGGGATCTGCTTGAAGGCGTCGGCGTTGCGGCGGTAGAACCAGCCGCAGGTGGGGTTTTGGATGGCCTCCTTCAAAGCCGCATCCTTCTCACCGATTTTTTGATTCAACTTAAAATAAGCACCCTTATAACCAGGAATATGATTCGACTGAATGACCCATCCGGTATTGGCGTCAAACACGTCAGGGTGGGCATTCGAGCCGCGAGTATCAATGAGGGCAATTAGGGTGTGTTTATCTACAAGGGTGTTGCGCATACGCTCGAAAGACGAGAGATACATACACGTATCAGAGGTAACCAGAGATACCGTACCCTTAGCGCTCGCAAAATCAATAATTCGCTCGATAAAGCACGTGCAGAGATCGCTCTTCGTGTCGGGGTAGTTCTTCTTGACCCACTTACTCATAAAGGGGTTGAAGCTGCTGCTACCCATGTACGGGGGATTTGCCACGGTGCAAGTGAAGCGACGTGATAGCTTCTCGCAGATTGCGACCGCGCTCTCAAGCTTGTCCTTGGTCGCGGCGGCAAAAAGGTCGCCCGCGCAGTCGGCCGCAGCCGCTTTGAGCTTCTCGATCTCGGCATCTGTCGGATTGAGCAGCGAACCGATCTCGCCCAAATGACTCAGCTCCTCGGCGAGCTTCTTGTTACCCGGCAGCTCGTCCTCCCCAAGCGGGATGCTCGAGAGCACGGTAACGTCGGCGCGAACGCCACGCCTAAAGAAGCGACGGTCGTGCTCGCGGGCGCACATGGCAAGCGCCAGCTCCGCGATCTGTGCCGCGCGGGAATCGATTTCCATACCTGCAAGGTTTTTAGTAAGAATGAGCTCGGGAATCTCGCGCTCACGATAGCCGCGCTCCTCGTACATATGAAAGAGCAGCTCAAACGCATAGACCAAGATATGGCCCGAGCCGCATGCGGGGTCGCAGAGGGTTATCTCCTCGGGACTCGAAATGCGGATGAAGTCCTCGTGCTCAGCATCGGGCTCGATGTAGTATTTCATGCGCTCGCGTAGCGAACTCCCCGGATTGTTGAGCATCCACAGACGGCCGAGCGAGTTCTCGACCATATAGCGCACGATCCACTCGGGGGTGAAGAGCTGAGTGGCGGGAGCGATGTCCGCCGCTGCGGCCTTGCGCTTGGACTTGAAGAACTCGTCTTTAACGTCAGCGTTGTAGTACTGATACATCCAGCCCAGAACGGTCACGCCCTCGCGCCAGTCCTCGTCAGTGAGGACAACATTGAGTTTGCCCACCACGCCGTCGGCCATCATGAGGCCCTGGGGCAACAGCAACTCCATGGCTCCGCCTACGCGATCAAAGACGCCTGGCAGGCAATCGGCAAGCTCCTCGCACTGAGCAACAAACAGGTAGCGCCACAACGGTTCATCCAAGCCCGCCATTTTGAGCTCGGCTATGCGATCGGTATCGGCCGTCGTTATCTCCACATCCAGTGCGTTCTCCACGGCCTCGCTGCCATGGCTGCCGTCCGCACGACTTAGCATGCGCATGCGGCTGGGAAGCCATCCGCGTGCATCCATGAAGCGAATGGCCACGATGCGGTTGAACCAGGTGTAGGCCGCACGGTCGCGCAGCGCCTCGTGACCCACCTCTGCCTGCATGCGCAGCAGTTCGTCGCGTTGCTCAATCTCAGCCGGACTTAGGGGCAGGCCGCTAACGGTCTCGGACCCAACGGGCGCGGGTGCAGGTTCGGTGATGCCGTAGCGCACCATCTGCGCCTCCACGCCTTTGATGAGCTCCGTACGGGCCCAGGTGCAGAAGCTCTTAAGAGCAGAATCGTTCATGGTTGATGAGCCTTTCTAAACGCCATAAGCCACCGGTGCGCGCTTTGGCACCGGTGGCTCCGCGGGTTAGTTGATACGGATCTCGTCGTTTGCAGCGAGCGCCTGCATAAGGCGGGAGCGCAAGTCGTCCACGTAGCGCTCCACATCCTCTGCGGACAAGAGACGACTCGGCTTGGCCAGATCGGCGCGGCGCACAGTCTTGATCTTGCGCTGGGGCTTGGGCGCGGGCACGGGAGCAGACGATGCGGCGCCCTTGTTGGAGACCTTCTTGACCACCTCACCCGTACTCATGACCTCGGTGGTGCGGCGCTCGTTGTCCATACGCACGCGGGCCTCATCCACAGCGTCGTACATCTCGTTGGCCGCCGCACTGAGCCAGTCGCCCCAGTTAGTTGCAACAACGCTCAGTTCGTTGAGACTTTGAGCGCTGTGGGCACGGTTTTTGAACGACTCGTATTTGGTGCCGGCGTCCGCTATGGCATCCTTGGCCTGATTGACAAAGCCCTTTTGACTCTCGGCCTGCGCCCGCAGGTCTTGCAGATCGCTCTCGATGCGACACAAAAACTCATTGCGGCGGATGCCCAGCAGCTTTTTCATGTCATCCTCGACGGGATCCATAAGCGGCTGCAGGTCTTTAATACGGCCGTAGGGCTTGGGATCTTTGAGGATCTCACGCACCTTTGCCACGTTCTCCACCGCGCTGGGAATGTCATCGGAGGCATACTCGATACCCTCGGTGCGGTTCAAGAAATCCCTGGCGTGGTCAAACGCTGTTCGTTGATTGGACTCGACGAACTCAACCACCTTGTCAAAGTCTTCCTTAGCATCGAGCAAGCGCTCCTCATGCTTGGTGAACGTGGTCAAGAACGCCTCGGCCTCGTTCTGGTCCTTAAGGACGTCGGCCACCTCCGAGCGCATCTTCTCGCACTCGTCCTCACCGGGATACGGGTAGGCCGGCTTGATGCCCGTGTAGTAGTCGCGTGCTATGGCGAGGCACGCCTCGCGCAAGCCCTCAAGGCGCTCTTTGAGCTCGGCCACGAGCTTATCCTCGTTGGAGGGCACGGTCTTGAGATCAAACAGGTCACACATGAGTTCGCCCGCGGCGCGTAGCAACCGGTCGCTCATGCGCATGCGCAAGCGCACCTGGGCCTTATCGGCATCCTTGCGCAGGAGCGCCACCATGCGGCTGTCGTTAGCTTGAACCGTCTGACCGCCAAACAGCACCTGCGCGCGCTGCTCCACCACAAGCTGCGCCACCACATTTGCGATGTCGACCTCGCGCCAGCCAAAGGGCCTTTGCTGGTACTGGCGCTGGATATCGCCCATAGCGGTATCCAGGTGGCGCTGGTGCTGCACTTTGAGGTAGTCCTCGACCTCCTTGAGCGCACGCGTGTTACCCGCGTCCATGCCAGCGAGCCCCACTTGAACGTTGCCCGCCAGAGTGGAGCGAATATCGGAATCGCTCGTGACCGGCGCACCGATATAGTCGGCCTTATCAAAGACCACATCGCACAGCTGCGCCAGCACTTGCTCAAAAACCTGAACGGGTTTGGCCGCGCGGACCTCAACCATGCGGCCGTTGACCGCGCAACGTGCATGGAGCACGGCCTCGCTCAAAAGGGTATCGGCCTCTTTCTCGTTATAGGCCGCCTCGCGCATCTTGGACTCGACGATCTGGCGCGTACTCGGCTGAAGCTCCTGGAGATTTCGCGTCTTAGCGTACTTGCGGATCTTGGCGGCGTTGACGAGTGGAGCCCAATAATCCACCTCGTCGCTCAAGGCCACGATGGCCTTATCCACGGATTTCAATGCCAACTCGGCATCGTCCGAACGGCCCAGATCGCTGGCCATGGTCACCACGGAAAGTGCCATGCCGCCCATGTTGGATCCATGAATCGAGCCATCCACGTAGCGGTCAAAGGGGAAGTCGTTGGCCCCGCGGTTGAGTTTGCGCGCAGTGTAGATGCTTTCGAACAGGCGCTTCTTGATGTATTCAATCACCTTCGCGTTGTCGATCGGGGTGCGTGCGATCTCCTGCGCTATCTCCTGCTCCTCGTCGGTGAGGAAGCTATAGGTATCGCCCTGGCGTGCCACGTAGTTCTCGCGCTCCAAGCGGGCGAGAGATTCCTTGACGCGGTCCTTAAGGGCGCGCTTGTCCACGTCCAGGCTATCAATCATAAGGATGGAGATGTTCTCGACCGTGGCCTTGACGTAGCCGATGTAGCGGATCAAGTACAGGAGCTTAAGCACCCGGACATCGTAGCTCTCAAGACCCTCTGCGTTTTCAGCCGCGCGCTCCGCACAGACGACGACTTGAATGATGCCGTGCTCCAAATCCTTGGAGATTGTGTCGAAGAAGCGCCAGAACGGCACGAGTGCACCAGTCTGGTCATGCTGGATGGCCTGAGCGCTCTCCTGAAACGCGCTCAGCATGGAGCGCTCGCCCGTGGACATGTGCTTGGCCTTAACACCATGCTTGCGTACCTCGGTCATCACGTCGGGCAGGAGCTTAAACTGGTAGCCCACAAACGGGTAGCTGGCCACAAAATCCTTGGAGTTGGCGTAGCCGGCAAGGTCGGAGCGCGAGCCGCCCTCAAAGGTAAAGTTGTTTTTGAGGACGGCGGCGTCTTGCTCGTAGACCTGTGCAAGCATATCGGCCGCCGGCGCGGTCTTCTCGAGCACACGGCGTTGGATGACCTCGTCCACGCTGGAGCTGGAGAGCGAAAGGCGGGTATTGAAACGGCCCTGGATCTTTGAAAAGTCGTTGCCCACGGGCAGGCTCAGGTTGTCGATGGCCTCCTGGCTCGTAACCATTACCCACACGCGGCCACCGCAGGCGGCACCCAGCTCCTCGACGATGGTCTGAAGGCTCAGCATAAGGCTTGGGTCCTGGTCGTTTGTAATAAACTGACCCACCTCGTCGACCATAAAGAGCAAACGGAAGTTGCCACCGTGGGCCGCTGCCTGAGCGTCCACGTAATCCTTGACCTTTTTGGCAAAGACATCGGGGGCCAAAACCTCGTCCTCAGAACCCTCGAGCCAGTTCCATGCGGCCTTTTCGCTCATGCCGAGCACGCTCTGCAGCACCTCGACGACGTCGTCCTCAAAGTAGCTGTAGGTGTCGCGGGCCTGGAGCCAGGACTCGCCGTTGACGCGCTCAAAGGCCTCGCGGAACTCCTGGGTCTTGCCCAGGCAATCGATGTAGTCCTCGAGCTTTGCAAGCTTGAGGTCCTCGCCGTAGAAGCCGCGCGCCTCGTAGAACATGCGCTCAAAGCCGCGAAGCAGCGCCGTGGGAGCCGTATCGCCCTGCTTCCACTGACCCGCCTTGCTATCGATGTTAAAGAGGATGGCCTGCGTGGGCACCGAGCAGGCGCGCTCCATGGCAGCCGCGACCATGGGGTCGACGATCTTGCCGTCAAAGTAGCGGATGGCGCTCTTGCCGCCGATCTGGCGATTCTCGAGCAGGTAGCTCAGCATCTTGAGGAAGTGCGATTTACCGGAACCGAAGAAACCACTGATCCACACGCCGATCTTGTCGGTGCGCGCATCGATGGCATCGCCGTAGGCCTTGAAGAACGTGGCAAAGTGCCTCTGCAACTCGCGCGTCACCACGTACTCGTCAAGCTCCTGGCGGATGGACCCATCTTTTGAATCCTGGACCTTGACCACGCCGTTGATGGAGCGGTTGATGTCTTTTGCAAAGAGGTCGCGAATGATCGTGTTGTCCATGGGTGCTCCTTTGGGTTTGGGAATGTTATGGCAAAGGGTTGTTACCGGCGGCAGGGACTTGCCTGCGGGGAGCCGTGCTTACGAGATATCGATGGCGCGGTAGTAGTTGTCGGCCGGCAGACGGTTAAAGAGCTGGAAAGAAGAGCCGTTGAAACTGCCCGGATAGGCGGCGACCACAGGCACCTCATCAAAATCCGCAAGCATGCAATGGAGAAGCGTGTGCATGCGAAAGAATGGGAAGACCTCGCCCGCGCCGGTGAGGAGAACGACGTCTCCAGGCGCGTGCGGCTCGGTCTGCTCAAGGATGTACGCGGCGACTTTCTCGGGCGAGGCGAACTTGGCCACGTCCTTGAGCACGCGCTGGGTACCGCGGCGCTCCTCTTGGCGTGGGATGGCCTTAAGGACACGGCGCTTTTCGAGAATTGCCAGCACGGCGTCGTAGAGGTTCACGACCTTGAGCGTGCACGGAAGCTTGTCGGCCTCGGCATCGCGTGAAAGGGCGTCAAATAATGCACGCGCTTCAAACTCCAGCGCAGGGTCATAGCAAAAGGTGTGGAAGCCGATCTCATTGCCTATGCCCTTGTTGGCCAAAAAGTCCTCGCTGCACAGGCACTCGCGCAGAAGCTGCGCGCGTCGCTCAAATTCCTGATGGGCGTGCTCGGAGCGGACATGCGCCGCCACGACGCTCTTACGGGAATGGATGCCGAAATTAGTGGTGAGATCGGTCGCCGGGGTGATAGCAGGTTCAGCGGCGTTGTTGACGGGAGCCACGCTACATCACCACCCTGCCGGTAAGGGCCGCGATAAGCGACTGCTCGCCCAGCAGAACCAAGGCTCGCTCGACATCGGAATCGAGGAAGAGTGGTGACAGGCGCTCGGACTCCGGGCCCTGGCCCTCGCCGATAAGGCCGGCATGGCGGAGCGTCTGGCGGAGCGAGCCCTTAATGCGCTTGACCGTGGCCTCAGTCCAGCGGGCCGCGTCCGGATACTCCGTGGTAAAGCGTGTCATAAAGGCGTTGAGGTCAACCGCCGTAAAGGCATAATCGAAGTTTTGTAGGCGCTCCCCTACCTCGACGAGCACGAGCTCGCGCACGATATCGTAGCGGCAGATCATGCTGTAGAAGATGGCCTGGCCCGCCTGCGTGGGAGTGCCGGATGCCATGAGCCTGGTTAGGGATGACACGGCCTCGACGGCGATATTGGAGTCGATGCCACGCACGGCGCATGCGGCGTCCGTGGGCACCATGGCGTCGAGGCGTCGAAGGCACACGGTTGCGCGGTTGGCGACCATGCGCTCCGTGGGATATTGAAAGAGGTTCTCGCTCTTTACGCGTACAATGACCTGCTCGTCGCTTGCGCCCTGCATACGAAGGGCAGCGACGATGCGCATCTCATGCGGGAGGAATTGCTCGCGGGTGAGCACCCCCCCCCCGAACGCTTTTTGTGGTTATATCCACAGTACACGCTCCAAGGGTGTCAAAGGCTGTCACAAGTGCGCCGCAACCCGGCAGGCAGGTGCGGCGCACATGACAATAATCATACCTGTTGGTAAAAAAGTTACCACGCCCAGAGTGTCAAATGTTGAGCAACAAAATTAAATCCGGTTAACGGTCATTTTCGCAGCTCAGAAGCTTTGACGAGGTCGCCCCAAATCACACTTGCCAGACAACCGCGCTTACGAATGCAGGCACGCACACGCCCAACGCCATCCTCCGCTATATTCAACATAGAGTTATACATATGCTTCTATGTAAGGAGCTTCATATGTCTGTCGTAAAGTCTATTTCTGATCAGACGCGCGCACTAACTACCATTCAGGAACGCGAAGATCACATTCAACGTGCCATCGCTCGTGGCTACGACGACCTCACCAACGGTCGCGTGCGTCCTTGGGAGCAGGCAAAGGCAGAGGCAAATCGAACGCGAGCCATCAGCTAAGGTCGCCCCTCCCCCATGTAACCATCCTGTAAATCATAGCGGCGCACTCGAGTTTTACCATGATGCGGTCGCGCCTGGCGCTCCACTGTGCTAAAGTATCCCGAACGTTCAAACGACTATAAGGGGGACCTAGAAGATGGCACGTGTGCACAACTTCTCAGCTGGCCCGGCCGCACTGCCCACCAGCGTGCTCGCCGAGATCGCCGACGAGATGATGGACTACCGCGGTTGCGGCATGTCTGTGCTCGAGATGAGCCATCGATCTAGCATGTACCAGCAGATCATCGGCGACGCCGAGGCAACCCTGCGCCGCCTGCTGAGCATCCCCGGCAACTACCGTGTCCTGTTTTTGCAGGGCGGTGCCACGCTGCAGTTTGCGGGCATTCCCATGAACCTCATGCGCCGCGGCCGCGCCGGCTACGTCGTGACCGGCAACTTTGCCAACAAGGCGCACCAAGAGACCTCCAAGTACGGCGAGGCCGTGCTGCTCGCGAGCTCCGAGGACACCAATTTCGATCGCATTCCCACCATGGCCGACATCAACGCACGCATTGCCGCCGAGGCCGCGGGCAAAGGCCTCGACTACGTCTACATCTGCCAGAACAACACCATCTTTGGCACCATGTTCCACGAGCTGCCCGATTGCGGCGACGTGCCGCTGGTCGCCGATGTCTCGAGCTGCTTTCTGTCGCAGCCGCTCGACGTTGAGCGCTACGGGCTCATTTACGCCGGCGCGCAGAAAAACGCCGGCGCCGCGGGCGTGACCGTGGTCATCGTACGCGATGACCTCATCGCCAAAGGCCCCGCCTTTGCGCAGACGCCGCAGTACCTGGATCTTAAAACCCAGGCCGCCAAGGGCTCCATGCTCAACACGCCCAACACCTTTGGCATCTACGTGTGCGGCAAGGTGTTCCGTTGGGTGGAGCAGACCGGCGGGCTTGCCGCCATGGCCGAGCACAACTGGGCCAAGGCCAATCTGCTCTACGACCTGCTCGAGCGCAGCGAACTGTTCCACGGCACCGCGCAGGCCGACAGCCGCTCCATCGCCAACGTCACCTTCCGCACCGGCGATGCCGAGCTCGATGCCGCCTTTGTCGCGGGCGCGGCCGAGCACCAGATTCAAAACGTCAAGGGCCATCGCCTGATAGGCGGCATGCGCGCCAGCGTCTACAACGCCGTGGACCTAGAAGACGTGCAGGCACTGGCCACGTATATGAAGGACTTCGAAGCACAGCATAGTTTGAGCCCGCGATCTAACTAGCCCGCAACGCGCGGGCCGACCAGCCACCTCAGACCACCCTGTTTAGATCAAAACCCGCTAAGGAGTTTTCCATGCGCAAGATTAAGACCATCGACGACATCACCAAAGACGGCGAAGTCGAGTTTGGCGAGGGCTACGAGTTTGTAAGCACCGCCGAGGAGGCCGACGCCATCCTGATGCGCTCGACCGACCTGCACGGCTACGAGCTTCCCGAGGGCATCCGCGCCATCGCCCGCTGCGGCGCCGGCGTCAACAATATCCCCGTCGAGGAGTACGCCAAGAAGGGCGTCGTCGTCTTTAACTCCCCCGGCGCCAACAGCAACGCCGTCAAGGAGCTTGTCCTGGGCATGCTGGTGCTCTCGAGCCGTGGCGTAGTGCAGTCGATGAACTGGGTACGCGACAACGCCGACGATCCCGAGATTCAGGTCGACGCCGAGAAGGCAAAGAAGGCCTTTGTGGGCCGCGAGCTCAAGGGCAAACGCATTGGCGTCATCGGCCTGGGCAACGTGGGCTCCAAGGTCGCCAACGCCTGCGTCGATCTGGGCATGGACGTCTACGGCTACGACCCGTTCATTTCCGTCGAGCACGCGTGGGTGCTGAGCCGCGAGGTGCAGCGCGTGGGCACGCTCGAGGATCTGTGCCGCGGCTGCGACTACCTCACCGTGCACGTGCCCAGCAAGGCCGACACCATCGGTATGATCAGCACCGAGCAGATTAACCTGCTAGCGCCCGACGCCGTGCTCATCAACTACGCGCGCGAGACCATCATTGACGAAGACGCCGTCGACGCCGCCCTGCGCGAGGGCAAGCTCAGCTGGTTTAGCTGCGACTTTGCCACGCCCAAGACCGTCAAGATGCCCAATACGTTTATCACCACGCATTCGGGCGCCGGCACCGGCGAGGCCGAGGCCAACTGCGCCGACATGGCCATCAGCGAGCTCAAGGATTACCTGGAAAACGGCAACATCGCGCACAGCGTCAACTACCCCGCCTGCAGCATGGGCAAGGCGCGCGCCGCAAGCCGCATCGCCTGCCTGCACGCCAACGTGCCCAACATGATTGGCCAGATCACGGCAATCCTTGCTAAGGACAACGCCAACGTGCAGCGCATGACCAACGAGTCCGCCGGCGAGAACGCCTACACCATGTTCGACACCGACGAGCACCTGGACAGCAGCACCATCGAGGCGCTCAAGCAGATTCCGTCGATGTATCGCGTGCGCGTGATTAAGTAGCGCCGGCGCCAAACCTGCCAGACAGACCACGAAGCCCATTCGCCCCCCGTTTTCACGAAACGGGGGGCGATTTTGTTGCTCCGGATGACTTTAAAATGATACCCAGAACAAGTTTTTTCAGATAATCGATAGTGAGGCTCCAGTCGCTAAGCACACCCGCTTTGATAAACAGCTTTATCAGGGACTTTAGTAGGTAAAAATCGGTCTCTATGTGCCGAATGTAAGTTGACTGTCCATTTTCCGAAACAACTTATTCTAGGTAGCATTTTTAAGGCCCGTCCAAGGCAAAATATAAGTATTTTGCGACCAAAACTCTAGTCCGCGCGACCATTTTCCGCCCGCGCGGCTACATTCCCGCCCAATCGATAAAAATCTCCTCACGAAGCCGCCGTTCGAGCTCCTGCTGCCGCGGCGTCTTGTCTTTCAGCGGCACATCGAGATAGGACATGATGAGCTCCATCACCACGCGGAAGGCATCGGAATCGGCCAGCTGACCATAGGTCATCAGAACGACGGGATATCCCATGGCTTGCAAAGCCGTCGTTCGATCGGAGTCCGAGATCTTGGATTCTATGGATCCGTGTATGGCTTTACCTTGGCATTCAACCAGGCACTCTCGGCTGCCGTCCTTATTTGCCAGCAGAATATCGGCATAGCGCCTATCAAGCCCCGAAATCAGGCGGGCACTGCGCGTCAAGCGAATCTCGACGTTATTGGTAAGGCGCAGCCCTTCGCCGCCGCGCAACCTCGTAAGGCCAAACAGCATCGAAGCCTGGACCTCGAGCGGCGATGCCGCCACCCCCGTAATGCATTTCGCGGCACGCGTGAACGATTTAGCGCCGCGGAGCCCCGGGATCTTATCGACGTACTCGGTAAGCTCAGAGAGCTCGATCAAGGGAGGTCGTTTCCACAAGTCCGTTGGATTCCCCGAGACATCCTTTACGTTTTCCCAGCCCGACCGTGCGTCACCCCACCGGCCCCCGTATGCCTGCTCAAGTGCCGACTTTACCTGAGGTGCAATCTTGCACACGGCAAAGGTGCCGCACATCTCATACATGCACATGATTAGACGCTCGTTTGAGACCGAGGAAGCCAGGGTCAGCAGGGTAAAGAGTGGGGACGCAACATCGAGGCCAAACTCCGTCTGCCGCACGGAATCAAACGGCCTCTCCCCGTTCCAAACATGCCTGACAATGCGATCGCCCTTACGTCCGCAGCTGCCCTGCGCCAACACGTGTAACGGGGTGCCCAGGAAATGCGTGACGAGCGGATGCTCACATAGGTGCTCCCTGCGCGGATCGTCCGCAGAATCGGGCAGGTCCGGCATTATTGCCAAGACCTGTGGAGGTATCCGGTGATACCGAAAGGCAGATATGTCGCACAGCATGTCGTCCATGAAGGGTACGTACCCGCTGCGTCGCTTGTGAACCCGCTCGGACGGCAAACGCGCTGGCTCGGCCTGCGAACGGTAAATACTGCCACGCCCACGTCGCGGATCTCTCAGGAGGCTTACAATCGGTTTGGAAAGCAAACTGATTGTGAGGTTGCATATGGTTGATGAGGACTTTGCCTGGCGGCTTACGCAAGGACTCGTGCGGATCGACAGCTCAGACCCGGGCGCGTATGAGGATGAAATTGAGCGCTTCATTAAGAGGCTCATTGAGCAGCAGCTGGCACAACTTGATAGTTCTGCGCTCGATGCCGTGCAGAATGAGGAGCTCGAAGTGCTGCCCGGGCGCCGCAACCTTAAAGTCACCGTGCCGGGCCAAAGCGACGAGCCGCGGCTGGTCTATATCTGCCACATGGATACCGTCACCTTGGGCGATGGCTGGGACGCAGACATCGCACCGCTTGGGGCGGTTGTGCGCGACGATAAACTCTATGGCCGCGGTGCCTGCGATATGAAGGGTGGCCTGGCCTGCGCCATTGCCGCACTGGTCCATACGCTCGAGCGCGTGGCGGCGGATGGCGCGCTGCCACGCCGCGGCTTTTCGCTCATCTGCTCGGTCGACGAGGAAGACTTTATGCGCGGCTCCGAGGCGGCCATCAATGCCGGCTGGGTCGGCTCGCGCGAATGGGTGCTGGACACCGAGCCCACCGACGGGCAGATCCAGGTGGCGCACAAGGGGCGTACGTGGTTCGAGATTGAAATGGCTGGCGTGACGGCGCATGCAAGCCAGCCTTGGAAGGGCGCCGACGCCGTCGCCGCCATAGCCGAGGTCGCGTGCTCGCTTCGTCGCACGTTTGCGACGCTACCTTTACATGAGGAGCTGGGGCCATCGACCATCACGTTTGGACAGATCGAGGGTGGCTACCGTCCCTATGTCGTGCCCGACCACGCTAAGGTCTGGGTCGATATGCGCCTGACCCCGCCGACTGATACGGCCGCCGCGACGCGCATGGTAGAGCAGGCCATCGCCGTCGCCGAAGCCGCCGTTCCCGGTTGCCATGGCAGCTACACCGTGACGGGCGACCGCCCCGCCATCGAGCGCGACCCGAACTCTCCCCTTCTAGCAGCGCTCAAGCGTGCCGCCGATGACGTGACGGACGCGGACACGACCGTCGGCTTCTTTACCGGCTACACCGACACCGCCGTCATTGCCGGCAAGACAGGCAACCGCAATTGTATGAGCTACGGCCCCGGCTCGTTGGCGCTCGCACACAAGCCCGACGAGTATGTGCCCCATGCCGATATCGTTCGCTGCCAAAACGTGCTCATCGTGCTTGCCGATAACACGCTCTGGGACGCAAGCGGCCAAGTTGGGGCATAATAAGCCGCGAACAAACCGACTCGCGCGTTAGGACCGCCCATGAAAGCACTTCCGTTTCCCTGCATCCGCCCGGCTCAGGACCGTGTGCTCGAGGCGCTGCCTGCGATGGGCGGTATCCTGAGCGGCAACGACGCCCTGCGCGGCGCCATTGCTGACGGCCTAATGCTCAAGGACCCGGGTGCGGCGTATTACGTGTACGAATGCTCGGGCGAGCCGGGACGTGCGACGGGCGTCGTGGCGATTTGCCCGGTTAACGTGCTGACGGGCGGCGACGAGACTGCCGCCGAGAGCATCGACGCACTCGCCACCGCGCGCGCGATCGCCGAGCTCAAGGTGCAGCCGCGCCCCGTGTCGCTCGCCTACGAGGCGTCGCCCGTCATGGATATCATTTTGAGCGCTGCCAAAGAGGGCGCATCGCTCTACGCCGTCACCGATCCCGCGGGCGTCACACATCGCGTGTGGGAGGTCAAGCGCGAGGACGCCGTTGCCGCCATCCGTGCCATGCTCGATCAGGCGCCCGACCCGGTGTTCGCCGGTGACTCCGCCTATGTCGCCGCACTGGCTGGGGCATCGCAGATTCTGGCCGACGAGGCCCGCGCTGCCGGCGCCTACTCTGGCAAAGAGCCGTTCAACTTTGCTGTAGCCGTGCTGTTCCCCGCCGCGCAGGTCAGCGGCAGCGCGCCGCAGGTTCCGACGGGTCTGCTCACTCACCAGGTCTCACGGTTCTAGCGAACTCAAACGCTAAGCTGGAAAACCCAGCATCCAAACAAACAAGGGGCGGGGATGCAATGCCCGTGCATGCATCCCCGCCCCTTTCGCATCAAACAATTTCGCCGGCAAACCGCGCCGCAACGCCAGCGCTACCCGCGCTGCGGGCCTACTGCCGCTACAAGCGGTTCAAGCCCCAGCTCGCACGCGTAATCCTCCTGCGTAAAGACTTCGACCAACTCAAACGTGTCGGATTCGTCGCCAAACGCAAAGTGCAGCACCGAGCAGTTGCCCGGCACGCGATCGCGCTCGTCGGCCGCCGCACCCTTCACGTGATCCATAAACTCCTTGATAGCCGAGCCATGGCTTACCGCGAGCACACACGTATGGTCCGGACGCTGCATGAGTTCGGTCAGCGTCGTCACCATGCGCTCGCGCACCTGGATCTGGCCCTCGCCGCCAAATTGACGATAGAAATCGCGCCACGGGCGCTCGGGCATAAGCATCACGCGCTCGGCCTCAAAGTCGCCAAAGAACCACTCACGCAGGCCGTCCAGGCGCTCGTACGCCAAGCCCGGCCACAAGTTGGCGATAGTCTGCTCGGTGCGATGAAGCGTGGAGGTGTAGGCATGATCGGGCTCAATGCCGCGCGCACGTAAAAACATGCCGGCGCGCGCCGCCTGGTCGCAACCCAACTGCGTAAGCGGCGAGTCACTCCACCCCTGAATGATACGCTTAAGGTTGAATATCGTCTGTCCATGACGGACCAGATACAGATCTTTATTCATAGGGGTCCTTTCGTTCGTTACCAACCCAAGAGCGAAAACGCCCCGTCGCAATAGCCAAAATGAAGCACGGCACCGTTGTCGGGTAGCTCTCCCCCGCCAGTCACATACTCAAGAAACTCCTGGCAGGCTGAGCCGTGGGAAACCGCCAGCACGCAGTTGTGCTGCGGCCGGGCCATAATACGGGACAGCGCCGCGACCATGCGCGACTGAAGCTGCACTTCCGACTCGCCGCCAAAGGCCACCGGATAATCGCCCCAGGGCTGCGGCGGCATCTCGCGATTTGATGTGCCCTCCAGCGAGCCAAAATGCCACTCACGCAGGTCATCGACCAGCTCAATGGAACGGCCCTCGCCAACGATAAGCTCGGCCGTATGCCGCGCCCGGCCCAACGGCGAGGAATACACATGATCAAAGGCCACGCCACGCGCCGCAAACGCCGTACGCGCCGTCAGCGCCTGCTCGCGCCCGCGCGCCGTAAGCGGCGAATCGTGCCAGCCCTGCAAAATGCTCTGCACATTGAGCTCAGTCTGCCCATGCCGCACCAAATACAGATCTGCCACACGCTCTCCCCTCGTACCACCACAAAGGGGACAGGCACCTTTGTGGTGGTTTACCGTCTGATCACGCCGCGGTGACGCTCAGCTACACCAGCACGTCGGCGAGCGGGCGCTTGGGTACGTGGTGCACCTGCGCATCGTCACGCCAGTAATTAATTGAGCCGTCGGGGTTGGAATCGATCGCATCGATCATCTGCGTCTCGGCCGGCACGCCAAAAGCCATGATCAGCTTGAGCTCATACTTGTCGTTATCGAGCCCCATAGCATCGATCGCGTGGGGCGTAAAGGCCTTGAACATGCAGGCTGCCACCTCGGGCGTGGCGCTGCGAGCGGCGAGCATCATCGTCTGCGCGGCAATGCCCGTGTCGACCTCGGTGATGGGCGCGGCGGGCTTACCCGGAACAGCGCGCTCGGCAAGAATCGCGATGTAGCCGGTCGGACGCTCGCCCTCGGCAGGACCCGACCAATCCTTAAGCGCGCCGGCCCATGCAAGCTCATCAAATACACGCGCGCAATCCTCGGCACCGCTCACCACATGAAAACGCAGACGCTGAGCATTGGCGCCGCAGGGAGCCAGGTGCGCCAGTTCCGCCAGCTCGAGCAAAAACTCGCGCGGCACGCGCATGGACTCGTCAAAACGGCGGCACGTACGGGCGCGGCGGACCAGCGCGTCAAACGTGTCCAGGCCAAGCTTTTCGCAACCCTGCTTTGCCATCGACTCGGCGCTTACCGGCGCCGCGGGAACAGCTTCGTTCATAAGACCCCCAATAAAAGCCAATTGTTCTTAAGAAAATCTAACCTAAAACGTAGGCAATTACACACAGCGGCGCAATGTTCCACACCTGTTGAATATTCCGCATCCAAACGGGAACAAAGGTAACAATTCGGGAAGATGAGGCTCCCATTCGCCCTTCCCGCCCCACGCGACGGCGCCCTTGGGCGATACTGGTTGCAAGAGCTACGGCTTACGCCGCACGGAAAGGAGACATCATGGGCATCTTTAAGAACGATGACAAGCAATCGAGCGCGTTTGGATTTGACGAGAAAAGCATGGCAGGCAAGGCCGTCAAGGCCGTGCGCTGGATTTACGCCATCACGGGCGTCTTGGCGCTCGTCGCCGGCATCGCACTGCTGTTTGCGCCCGCCAAATCCCTCGTCTTCCTGACGACCGTCTTGGGCATCTACTTTGTGATCACGGCCGCGATCAGGCTGTTTACCGCTGTTTTCGAGCCGCTGCTGCCCACCGGCTGGCGCGTTACGAGCATCATCTCCAACCTGCTCATCATTCTGGGCGGCGTCATAATCCTGCGCAACCAGGCCTTCTCGACCGCGACGCTCACCACGCTCGTGGTGGTCGTCGCCGGCTTTGGCTGGATCGTCGAGGGCGTCATGTCGATTCTGGAATCCGAGCTTTCCGCCAACCGCGCCCTCGCCATCCTGAGCGGCGCGCTCTCCATCATCGCGGGCATGTTCGTGTTTATCTATCCGCTGTGGTCGGCCAAGATGCTCGTCATCTTTAGCGGTGCCGCGCTGCTGGTGTTTGGCGTGACGCTCATTGTTCGCGCCATTCAGTTTGGCAAACTGGTGCGCTAGATGCCACGAACGCTCTTTATTGATGCAGACGCCTGCCCGGTCACGCGCGAGTCGATTGACTGCGCGCGGCGGGCGGGCGTCGCCGTTGTTATCGCCGGCAACAGCACGCAAAACCTGGAACGGCACATTCGCCGCGACGACCCGCGCGATGCCGAGCACGCGCGACGCGGCTTTTGGGTCACGACGCTCGACGTGAGCGTGGGCGCCGACAGCGCCGACTTTGCCATTGTCGAACGCCTGCAGGCGGGCGACGTGGTCGTGACGCAGGACATTGGCTTGGCGAGCATGGTGCTCGGGCGCGATGCCGCCGCTATCGGTGTGCGCGGGCGCGTCTACGACAAAGCAACCATCGACATGCAGCTGTTTATTCGCCACGAGGAAAAGAAGGTACGCCGCGCCGGCGGACGCACTCGCGGTCCGGCAGCATTTACCAGCGAAGACCGCGCCCGCTTTAAACGCAACCTCACCGAGCTGCTGCGCTAACCAAGGTAGATTTTTGGGCTTAGAGACCAAAGGCGGAGAGAACGAGTCCCCAGCCGGCGCCGATGACGTACATCATGACCAGAAACAGGGCGTTTTCGCGAGCGCTGCGGTTGGTGCGGAACAGCACCAGGTAGCCCACGCCAGCGGAAATGAGCGTGCCGGCGAGCATCGGGGCCAGCTGCAGCGCGCCTTCCAGGTACAGCTGCGTAATGACTACGCTCGCTGAGCAGTTGGGGATCAGGCCGACAAGCGCCGAGCCCAGGACGGCGAGCGTCTCATTGCCGCGCAGGAACTGCTCGATTGCGGACTCGCCAAAGGCCTCGAGGACGGCGACCAGAATCAACGTCACCAGGAAAATAAATGCCGATACCTGCACGGTATGCGAGATGGCGCTGCGGATAATCGACAGGACAGGAGCGCCTTCGTGGGAGTGGGAGTGACCGTGGTCATGATGGTGTTCATGCTCGCCCTCATGTTCGTGATCGTGGCCATGTCCGTGTTCGTGCTCGTCCTCGTCTTCATCACAACCGCAATGGTCACGCTCGCACAACTCGTGGATATGGTCGGCGCTCACGCCCGCCTCGGCAACCTCGTCGATGATGTCACCGCCAGTGTGGTCGTCGTGCGCACAGTTCACATGAGCCGGATTGGCAGCAGTCCCCAACACGGTACGGCGAATCGCCGCATGCGCGCGGGCATTACGACGAAGGCCGCGGATAGCCGCATCCACGATAAAGCCCGTGACCAGAGCGATCAGCGCCTTCGAGGCGAGCAGCATCGCCATGGTCTGCACGGGAACTTGCTCGGCGAGCAACAGCGGCAGCATCTCGTCTGAGGTCGAGAGGAACACCGCAACCAGCGTGCCCAGCGTCACGACGCGACCGGCGTACAGCGTGGCCGCCATGGCCGAAAAGCCGCACTGCGGCACCATGCCCAGCAACGAGCCAACCACGGGGCCGGCGGCGCCCGCGCGCTTGATAGCGCCGTTGACGCGGTCGCCCGCCACATGCTCCAGCGTCTCGAGGGCAAGATACGTCACCAACAAAAACGGCACCAGGGACAGCGTGTCCTTGCCGGCGTCGAGCAGAATATCAATCAGTAAATCCATGACGGATGGAACCTTTCGTGTCTTTCGGCAACATTGTAAAAGTCCTAGCGGTCAACTAGGGTATTGTAGTTGTCCCGGGCGTTGTGCCAATAGTTGCCCATGGTAAACTATCATCTCGCCACAACTCAGTAACCCCGAGCCGCGCGACGCGGCCCGTCCAAGGAGCAGCCTATGAACGTTTCGCAAGCACTCGAATACGAGCGCCAGCCGTTTATCCCCATGTTTATCTATGGCGATCACGGCGCCATGGAGTCCGAGCGCCAGAAGGGCGAGGAGGCCCTCAAGGCGCTCGAAACCGAGTACTTTACCGCCGAGGGCGACCCCGGTTTCGACTTTGCCACCGTGCGCGACCTGGCCGACCGCAACCGCGACCTGTGCGACCAGATCGGCGAGGCGCGCCTGCGCAACGTGACGCCCGCGACGCTTTCGCGCGGCCTGTCCGATGCCGACACCTGCGCCGCCATCGGCAAGATGCAAAAGCGCACCGCCGCGTCGGTCATGCGCGAGATCCGCGGCGACCGCGACGCGCTCGGCGTGGCCTACGCCCGTAAGCCCATCCAGGGCACCGTGCTCGGTATCGACATCGAGACCACCGGCCGTGCACCCGAACGCGGTTATATCATCAACGTCGGCTGGGAGATCATGGAACTCACCAGCGACGCCGTCCCGCACGATGCCGAGGCGCACTACTGTGGCCTGCCCGACATCTACCGCGGCGAGGATGTGCCGCTATCGAACATCCATCACATTACTTGGGACGACATCGACGGCAAAAAGCCGTTCCGCGAGAACAAGGAACTGCAGAAGCAGCTGCTCAAGCTTATGAAGAAGTATCCCTATATGGCGCATAACGCCGCGTTCGAGGACAGCTGGTTCAAAATTCACCTGGACGGTTACGCCGAGGCGCGCCGTGCCGGCAAGATTATCGTCATCGATTCGCGCCAGATCTGCCGCAGCCTGGATGCCGACGTCCGCTCGCTCCCCCGCGAGTCCGCCCCCGCCGCGCTCGAGAACTGGGCGCGCCGCCGCGGAACCCTCGCCGCCGACGCCAACGAGCAGCATCTGGGTCTGGACGACACCGACCTCATGCTCCGCACGGTACAGGCCGAGTTCAACCTCAAGAACCTGTTTGCGAAATAACCGATCCATCTGCGGGAGCGCCTGCCAGGCACAGCGCAATCCTCTGGGCGCACCGGCACGCAGTAAACTAGGGCGCAGCCTTATGGCTGCACCCTAGTTTTCATCAAAACAAGCAAATACGCGTGCTTCACACAGTCGACAGGTTGACCCACCTACATTTTTCGAGTTGTTCGGCCAGCTGAACCACTAGTCAAGGCCCCTTGAACCGCAATCGAGCGCTGTAGTCGCCTTTATTTCGCAACCAAGCCCCATAAATCTACCTGAATCAATTCGAATAGGACATTGTAAACACACCATTCGTATAGGATAAGGCCGAATAACTCAAATTATGTTGGTGAGGCTTCTGGGCGTTCGGTAAAAACGCCCAGAAGCTACGAACCCGCAAATAAAGTTCACCAAAAAAGGCGCAGCTGGCAGAAACCTCCCCAGCCGAAGCTGCCCCCCCCTCAATACGACAGCTCAAAAACCCACCGTTCGCAGAAGATAAGCCGCGTCCCTATACCGTTGCCCGAAGTTTCGGGCACATGTGGCGTCCGCTATGCCATCATGCGCGTATGGGAATCGTTCTGTCACATACTACAGCACGCGCTGTATACCAAACAGCCAACTCGCTCGCAAGCTACGCGACCGATCCCATACCTATGGAAAAGATCAGGGTGTCTGCGCCGACCACATCCGACCTGGAAGCGGCACGAGCATGGCTCAAAAGAAAGAATGTCGATTCTGAACGCATCCATGTGCTGACGTTTTCCAATAATGCCAAAAGGCACCGCAAGGGCTGCATCTGCCACTGCACGCGCTATACGTTTGATGCAGAAAGCTACCTAGAACTCGAGCCGAACGTCTACATCGTCGATATCAAGCTGTGCGCGTTAGAAGCAACAGCCGACCTCAACCTTTCGGAGCTCGTTGAGTATTACTTTGAAATCTGCGGCTCCTACGCGCTTGAAACGTCCAACGAAACTCAATATCGCGAGCGCCCAGCCCTAACCAGCGTTGAAGAGCTCAGAGCCTTCTTTTCAGAGGCGTCGGGGTATCGTGGATCTAATAAAGCCCTTAAGGCACTTTCTTATGTACGCGAAGGCTGTCGCTCCCCACTCGAAACGGCGTTTGTCATGATGCTGACGATGCCCAAGTCAATGGGTGGCTTAGCCATACGCGCTATCAAAACGGATTATCCGATCCCAGTCCCCAAAAGATACGCCGCCCTAACGCGACGGACGGTTTTCTACCTCGACGCGCTGCTCGAGAATTCGATGACCGATATCGAATACAACGGCTTTTACCACGACGAGCCCGAGCAGCAATCAATTGACGAGGAACGCCGCAACACGCTGCGAAACATGGGATATGCCGTTATCACAGTTACTCGTCATTCGTTTTTCAAGCAGTCCGCTTTTGGACGGGTCATGGAAGCGATTCGCATTCGCGAGAAGATCTGGCCTGGTCGACTCCCGGATAACTTCACCATCCTGCAAGAAACTCTTCGTCAATTTGTCTTGCGGCGCTACTTCGAATACGGTCGCCGCGTCCTGGAGGCTCTCAAAGAAGAAGAGTCCGCCAAGCGCGAAATTGCAAGCCAATATCCGCAAGCTGATGACCCGAGCATCAACGATGTGCCCGAACCCGACGACATGCAACACGTCGGGGCCCTTGCTGAAGAAATCAATGGGCCTTGGGAATGCGACATGTCCGCAAAAATCGATGAAAACCGCACGGAAGACGACACGATTATTGATCTAATTGAGAATTCGCTCTTCTAAAGGCGGTCTCTGCGGATGTCCACCTACATTTTTCGACTTATTCGGCCACCTATGTGCCCGATTGGCCGCAGCAATGCTCAATATAACTTTAGATAAAACTGATTCTGCAGGAACTCCCGTAGAGAAAGAACTGATTCTCACGATATTTAACAAGATTAAGTACAAATATGAACAGTTCTAATGCTTCTCGAGGCGGCTTTCTTAGCATGCTGGCCGAACATCTCGAAATATGTTGGCGAGCATTGCATCGATGCATCCCAACCCACAGAAAATCGCAGAGGCGGCAAGCAGTCATCGAAATTATCGCAAATTGTATTGACATATGAACATGCGCTCATATAATCGGAAGTAAGTTATATGAGCGCATGTTCATATGAAAGGATATTGCAATGAGCATCCGCGTTGATGAAACGAAACCCGACATCGAGGCCACCGAGCCCGCGATCCCCACCACCTGCTCGCCCGAGGACCTTCCCGACGAGGAGCTTCTCTACGACCTCGCCGACCTGTTCAAGGTCTTCAGCGACACCACGCGCATCAAGATCCTCTACGCCCTCATGGGTCGCGAGCTCTGCGTGGCAGACATCGCCGAAGCGACCGAAACCTCGCAGTCGGCAGTATCGCACCAGCTGCGCACGCTTAAGCAGTCGCACCTGGTCAAGTTCCGGCGCGACGGGCGCAATATCCTCTACTCGCTTGCCGACGATCACGTCTATACCATGCTCAACCAAGGCATGAGCCACATCTGCGAATAGCGACCAACCACGGTACCAGCGCGGCCTGCACCCAAGCCGCAAAAACGGGAAAGGAACCCAACATGAAAAAGCAGTTTAAACTCGACGAGATCGACTGCGCCAACTGCGCGCGCGAGCTTCAGGACGAGCTGGCCAAGCTCGAGGGCGTCAAATCCGTGTCCGTCAACTTTATGACCCAGAAGCTGACGCTCGAGGCTGATGACGCCGAGTTCGACGAGGTCCTTGACCGCGTCGTGGAGTTCACCGCCGACGCCGAGCCGGACTGCGAGATCATTCTCTAGCCCAGGTTCACGCCAATCTTCAGGGCCGCGCTTGCCGCGGCCTTTGCTCGCGAAATTATATGAGCGAGTGTTCATACATTCAAATGGGAGGATACGAGTCATGGCCACCGCCGACCCCAAAAAGAAAAAGAAGAAGCGCACGAAAAAAGAGTCACTCGAGCATAAACGCAGCCGTATCCTGGTAGCGCTAGGCATTTTTGCGGTGGTGTACGCCCTCGACGAGCTCGGTGCCCTCACTGCCACATTCGGCGAGCCCGGCGACATCTATGCCAGCTTTGTGCTGTTCCTCGTGCCGTTTTTGATCGCCGGCCATGACGTACTGCAAAAGGCATTTAACAACATCCGCCGCGGTAAGGCCTTCGACGAGAGTTTCCTTATGGCAGTCGCGACCATCGGTGCATTTGCCATGGTGCTCTTCCCCGACACCGACCCGCACATGGCCGAAGGTGCCGCTGTCATGCTGTTCTACCAGGTCGGCGAGCTGTTCCAGGCATACGCCGTGGGCAAGAGCCGCAAGTCGATCAGTGCCATGATGGACATCGCGCCCGACTACGCTAACGTCGAGCAGACCGACGGCACGCTCGAGCAGGTCTTCCCCGATGACATCACCGTCGGCACCGTCATCGTCGTCAAGCCCGGCGAGCGCGTGCCCATCGACGGCGTTATCGTCGAGGGCGAGACGCAACTCGACACCGCCTCGCTCACGGGAGAGTCGGTCCCCCACCCGGCCAAAACCGGAGACGATATCATCAGCGGCTGCATCAACATGACGGGCCTCATCCACGTGCGCACCACTAAGCCATTTGGCGAATCCACCGTCGCTCGTGTCCTAGAGCTCGTGGAAAACGCCAGCGAAAAGAAGGCACGTACCGAGAACTTCATCACGCGCTTTGCCCGCGTCTACACTCCCGCCGTCACTGGCGCCGCCGCGGTACTCGCGCTCGGCGGCGGCCTGGTGACCGGCGCTTGGTCCGACTGGATCCTGCGCGGCCTGACCTTCCTCGTCGTCAGCTGCCCGTGCGCGCTGGTGATCAGCGTGCCGCTGAGCTTCTTTGGCGGCATCGGCGGCGCATCCAAGCTGGGCGTCCTTATCAAGGGTTCTAACTACCTCGAGACGCTCGCCGATGTGGACACCGTCGTCTTCGACAAAACCGGCACCCTCACGAACGGCACATTCTCGGTCGTCGCGGTGCACCCCGAGGCAGGCTATACCGAGCAGTCGCTGCTCGAAGTCGCGGCCCTTGCCGAGTCGTTCTCCGACCATCCCATCGCGCAGTCGGTACGTACCGCCTTCCAGGGCGAGCTCGATCCCAAGCGCGTAACGGATTCCACTAATGACGCGGGCCACGGCGTGACGGCAACCATCGACGGCAAGCCCGTCGTCGTCGGCAACGCCAAGATGCTCGCCGCCACCGACATCGAAGCACCCAATTGCGAGGTCGTCGGCACCATTCTCCACGTGCTGGTCGATGGCATCTATGCCGGCCATATCGTCATCGCCGACACCGTCAAGGCCGATGCCGAGCAAACGATTCGTGACCTGCACGCCGCCGGCGTTAAGCGCACCGTCATGCTCACGGGCGACCGCGGGGAAGTGGCGGCGTCCGTGGCCAAACAGCTCGGTCTCGACGAGTTCCATGCGCAGCTGTTGCCTGGTGACAAGGTCGAGCGCGTCGAGGCACTGCTCGCGGCCGAATCGGGCAAGGGCAAGCTCGCCTTTGTCGGCGACGGTATCAACGACGCTCCTGTGCTTACGCGCGCCGATGTGGGCATTGCCATGGGCGCCATGGGCTCCGACGCCGCGATCGAGGCCGCCGACGTGGTGCTGATGGACGACAAGCCGTCCAACATTTCCCGCGCGATCCGCGTGGCGCGCAAGACCATGACGATCGTTTGGCAGAACATAATCTTTGCGCTGGGCATTAAGCTGCTGATTCTGGTGCTCGCGGCGCTCGGCATCGCCAATATGTGGCTTGCCGTCTTTGGCGACGTGGGCGTGGCGATCATCGCCATCCTGAACGCCATGCGCGCGATGGGTGTCAAGAACCTGTAGCGCCTGTGGTCCCTCCGGCCGGGGCCGGGCTTGGTTTTGAAAACGTCCTCGCGCATGAGGCCCGTCTTTCCTGCTCCTGCGGAGCAACGGAAAGACGGGCCTCGCGGAATGTTTTCAAAACCAAGCCCGGACCCGGCCTGCGGTGACGTTGCTGGCGGTTCTTGGGCATCGCTTGCTGGCGGGGTTCCTTGTCTGAGTTGGACTTAGTTGATGGGGCTACTGGTCCCGGTCGCTGTCCCGCGCCTTTGGCGCGTGACAGCGCGCCTCTTTGGGAACGCAGAGATGGCTCAGCTGTGGTGGCGTCGCGCACCGATTGCTCCACTTTGAACTGCGTCGGACTCGCTGTTGTTCGAATCCCCTATCCCCTTTCGCTGGTTCGCGTTTTGCGCGAACTCCGCACTATTGGGGGTCAATTAGGCTTCCGTTGTTGGACCCGTCGCATCTTCCTTGCTCAACATCGCCCTCAGCTTCTCGAAGCTCTCCTCGCTCAGGCAATGCTCCATGTGGCAACCTTCTTGCGAGGCAACCTCTGCCGAAACGCCTGCTTCCTCGAGCAGCTCTACAAAAAAGCAGTGACGCTCCCACATTTGGCGGGCGACCTCAAGCCCTCGCTCCGTCAGGTGCACATCGCGCTTGCCCATTTCGACATAGCCGTTGCTTTCCAGCGTCGCCATGGCCTTGGAGACGCTTGCCTTGGTTACGCCAAGGTATTCGGCAACGTCAATCGAACGAACGGTACCCTGCCGTTCCGAGAGCACATAGATAGATTCGAGATAGTCTTCTCCAGATTCACGCAGGGCCATGGGCCGCCTTTCGCGATGGCTTCTAGTTAGCCTTTGGATACTTTTGCTTGATTTACTTTACCGCAAAAGTTGCCCATGTCTTACTACTTTGCCTAAAAGTTAGCCGTGTTTCACAAAACATGCGGGACGAAAACAAAATGGGGACGCCCCGCAAGGAGTGTCCCCAGCTGCCGGCAGAAAAGGAACGTCCCCAGATGCCGAATCCGCAGCTACAGCAGGCCAAAGTGTTTGGCGGCGTTGTAGATGCCGTCGTCGTCCACGGCGGTCGTCACGTAGGTCGCCACGGCCTTCACGGTATCCTGCGCGTTGCCCATGGCCACGCTCGTGCCCACGGCGGCAAACATCGACAGGTCGTTCTCGCCGTCGCCAAAGGCAATCGCCTCGCTCGCGTCGATGCCCAGGCGCTCCAGCGTCGCCGCCACACCCAGGTCCTTGCCGCCGTTTGCCGGAATAATGTCGCAGAACAGATCGCACCAGCGCGTAGTGAGCGAATGCGACACCGCATCGGTCACGATATGCTCGTCGGCCGGGTCCACAAAGGCGCAGAACTGGTAGACCGGTGCGTCAAAGGCGCGCTCAAACGGTTCCTCGTGGTAGACGATCCCCGCGTTGTTGCCGGCCGTCACCACGCGCTCGGACAGGCGGTTCACAAACGAGTTCTCGCCCTGCATACACAGCGAGTCGCAGCGTCCCTGCGCCACCTGGTCCACGATCACCGCAACGTCGTCCGGATCGATCGGGCAGCTGCGGTAAACCCCCTCGGCATCAAAGCAGTGCTGGCCCGAGAGCGTAATGTACGCATCCCAACCCAATTCGAACAGCCAATCGGGCATCTGATAGGTCGGGCGACCCGTGGCGATCACGCACGCAATCCCCTGCTCATGAAAGCTGTCGAGCACCTGCTGCGCCGACGCCGGAATCCGATGGGTCTTAAAGCTCAGCAACGTGCCGTCGATATCGAAAAACGCGGCCTTGATCATCCTCGCCTACTCCTCGCCCTCGAGCCTCTCGCTCGCCTCGAGCCACGCCAGCTCCAACTCGTCCATGGCGGCGTGGGCCTCGTCGATCTTTGCCTGCTGCTCGCCCAGCGCCGTGTAGTTGGTGGGGTCGACCTGAGCCATCGCGGCCTCGGCCTCCTCCACGCGGGCGCGCTGCGTCTCCATTTTGCGCTCGAGCGAGCTCACCTCGCGGCGAAGCTTCTGGCGTTCGGCGTTGGAAAGGCCATTGGGCTGGCCGCTCGACTTGGGCTTTTCGGCCGCAGCCGCCGCGGCACCGGTGTCAAACGTGCCGGTCTTGGCGCTCGGTGCACCCACGGGCTCGCCCTCGGCGGTGGCGTTGCACAGGCGCAGGTACTGGTCGACGCCGCCAGGCATATGCGTCAGATGGCCATCGAGCAGCGCCCACTGCTGGTCAGTCACGCGCTCCATCAAAAAGCGGTCGTGCGTCACCAGAATCAGCGTGCCGGGCCAGCCGTCGAGCAGGTCCTCGACAATCGCCAGCATATCGGTATCCAGGTCGTTGCCGGGCTCGTCCAAGATGAGCACGTTGGGTTCGTCCAGGATCGTCAGCAACAGCGACAGGCGACGGCGCTGGCCGCCCGAAAGATCGCCGATGCGGCTCCAGAGCTGCTGCGTCGTAAAGCCCAGACGCTCGCAGAGCTTCTCGGGTGAAGTCTCCTTGCCGTCAATGACGTAGTACTTCTTATAGTGGCTGAGCACCTCGCGGATCGTGTCGCCCATGTAGGGTTCGAGCTCCTCGAGCTGCTGCGACAGCACGCCAAAGCGCACCGTCTGGCCGATCTTCACGCGGCCGCGCAGGGGCGCGATCTTGCCCTGGATCACGTCGAGCAAAGTCGACTTGCCGGCGCCGTTCTCGCCCAAAAGACCATAGCGGTCGCCCGCACCAATGAGCCAGGTCACGTCGTTGAGCACCTGCTTGGGCGCGCCATCGGTATCCGCATAGCCGGCGTCCACGTCGACCACATCGATAACTTGCTTGCCCAGGCGGCTCACGGCCAGGCGCTTGAGCTCCAGCTCGTCACGCACGGGCGGCACGTCGGCGATCAGCTCGCGAGCGGCATCCACGCGAAACTTGGGCTTGGTGGAGCGCGCCTGGGCACCGCGGCTCAGCCACGCGAGCTCCTTACGTGCCATGTTGCGACGGCGCTCCTCGGTAACCGCGGCCATGCGGTCGCGTTCCACGCGCTGCAGGATATATGCCGAATAGCCGCCCTCGAAGGGATCGACCTGGCCGTCGTGAACCTCCCACATGCTGGTGCAGACCTCGTCCAAGAACCAGCGATCGTGCGTGACCACGAGCATCGCGCCCTGACCGCGCTGCCAGCGGGCCTTTAAGTGACGCGCAAGCCAGTTGATGGTGCGCATGTCCAGATGGTTGGTGGGCTCATCGAGCATGAGCACGTCATAGTCGCCGATCAGCAGGCGCGCGAGGTCCACGCGGCGGCGCTGACCGCCCGAGAGCTCGCCTACCATGCCCTCCCAGGGCACATCGCTAATAAGACCGGCCAGAATCTGGCGCGTACGGGGGCTCGACGCCCACTCGTACTCGGGGGCGTCACCCACAACGGCATGATGCACGGTATCGGTATCGACAAGCTGGTCCTTTTGGCCGAGTAGACCGATCGTGATGCCGCGGCGGTGCGTCACGCGTCCGTCATCGGGCTCCAGCGTGCCGGCGAGCACGCTCAGCAGCGTCGACTTGCCGTCGCCGTTTTTGCCGACAATACCAATACGGTCGCCCTCGTCCACGCCGAGCGTCACGCTATCGAAAATATGCTTGGTGGGAAACTCTAGGCTGACGGAATCGCATCCCAAAAGAATCGCCATATGCCCTGCTCCTTCGTAGAAATTCAACGTTCTCCATGATAGCGAAAACCACCACAAAGGGGACGGGCGCCTTCGTGGTGGTTTTGGGCAAGCGCACCAGCACACGACACAAAAAGGCGGGCCATCTCCCGCAAGAGATGACCCGCCTCTCCAATCAGTCCCGCGGCAACCGTGGCCGCCGCGGGCCTCAAGCATGTCCCGGACTAGGAGAACATGCCGGTGAGGTAATCATTCAGCCGCTTATCCTTGGGCCGTTGGAAAATCTCGTCGGTCTCGTCGTACTCGACCATATCGCCCATGTAGAAAAACGCCGTGCGGTTGGACACGCGCGACGCCTGCTCCATGTTGTGCGTCACGATGACGATGGCGCGGTCGGCCACGATCGACGACATGAGGTCCTCGATCGCCAGCGTCGAGATGGGGTCGAGCGCCGAGCAGGGCTCGTCAAACAGGATTACGTCGGGGTTGAGCGCCAGCGTGCGCGCAATGCACAGACGCTGCTGCTGACCGCCCGAAAGCGCGTAGGCGCTCTTGTCGAGCTTGTCTTTGACCTCGTCCCACAGCGCGGCGCCACGCAAGCTCTCCTCGACCATGCGGTCGAGCTCGTCACGGTCGGTGATGCCGTGGCGCTTGGGCGCAAAGGTGATGTTGTCGCGAATGGACTTGCGGAAGGGGTTTGGCTGCTGGAACACCATGCCGATGGAGCGACGCAGCTCGTACGTGTTCTCGGTCTTGGTGTTCACGTTGCGCCCGCGGTAGTTGATCTCGCCCTCCACGCGACAGCGGCGAATCTCGCGATTCATCAGGTTGAGGCTACGCAAGAAGGTCGACTTGCCGCAGCCCGAAGGCCCGATGAGCGCCGTGATCTCACCCTTGTGGAAGTCGAGCGACGTATTGTGCAGCGCATGGTGGTCGCCATAGTACACGTTGACGTCCTTGGCGGAGAGCACGACCTCGTCGCTCACGGCCTTGCCGCTCACGCGCACGCGCCTCTCGCTCTCCCCCACGCTCGACAGAAAGTCCTGGGGGGTGTCGGACGTGGCCGCCTCGGTTGCGGGCGTTGCATTCATATCGCTCATTCGGCCGTCATCTTCCTTGCCAGTTGCTTGCCCACGATACGGGCGACTACGTTAAACAGCAGCACGCAAATCATCAGCAGTGCCGCGGTGCCCCAGACGATCTGCTGGGCCTCGGGGCTGCCCTCGCCATAGATCTTGTAGATGTGCACGGCCAGCGACTCGCCGGGACGGAACACGTTCCAGGCGCAGGTGGGGCTCGACAGGTTAAAGCTCAAGAAGTTGAGGCGGACCGGCGAGCTCATGCCCGAGGTAAAGAGCAGCGCCGCGGCCTCGCCAAACACGCGGCCGGCCGAAAGCACGATGCCGGTCACGATGGCGGGCATGGCCTCGGGAATCAGGATGTGCAGTGTGGCCTCCCAGCGAGTGAGGCCCATGGCCAGGCACGCATCGCGCTGGGCTTGCGGCACGTCCTCGAGTGCCTGCTGGATCACGCGCACCAGGATGGGGATGTTGAACATGGTAAGCGCGACGGCGCCGGAGATGATGGAGTACTTCCAGCCCAGCTGCACCGAGAACACCAGAAAGCCGAACATGCCCACGACAATGGAGGGCAGCGAGGACAGCGTCTCGATGGCGGTGGAGGCGATGTCGCGGATGGGCCCATCGGGCGCGTACTCAACCAAAAAGACCGCGCCGCCCAGACTGATGGGCACCGAGATGACCAGGGTGATCAGCAGCAGATAGAACGAGTCGAACAGCTGGTAGAGCACGCCGCCCTGCGTTCCGTTGGCGCGTGCGGGCTGCGTGAGAAAGCCCGGCTGGAACAGCGTCGAGATACCCTCGAACAGGATGTAGGCCACCATGGAGACGACGATAAGCATGACGATGGCGACAATCGCCGTCAGCACGCCCGTGGCGATGCGGTCCTGCTTTTGGACACGCCCGAGTCTCGCCTCGTCGATGTGGATGCGCGTGCTAGCCACGAGCCTTCGCCCCCTTGCAGCCGATAAGGTGGATGATCAGGATAAAGATGAGGCTCATGCCCATCAGCAGCAGACCGAGCGCCCACAGAACGTCGTCCTGGGCCGAGCCCTCGGCATAGACCGCCATGGACGTGGTGAGCGTGGTGGTAATGGTCGAGGCAGGCGACAGCAGCGACGTCGGCATGGCCTCGATGCCGCCGATAACCATGCGCACGGCGAGCGTTTCGCCAAAGGCGCGGGTCATGCCAAGGATGACCGCGGTCATGAGCGACGGCATGGCGGACTTGAGCACCACGTGCCAGATGGTCTGCCAGCGGGTGTAGCCCAGCGCGAGCGAGCCCTGACGGTAGCTGTCGGGCACAGCGCGCAGGCCATCGACCGAAAGCGTGGTCATCGTCGGCAGAATCATGACTGCCAGCACGATAGCGCCGGGCAAGATACCCAGACCCGTGCTCACGTGGAAAACGCTCTTCATAAGACCGACGACCACGTGAAAACCGATCAGGCCAAAGACGACCGAGGGAATGCCGGTCAAAAGCTCAATCAGTGGTTGGAAGACCTTGGAACCAAACTTAGGCTGGATCTCGACCGCAAAGATGGCAGAGCCGATGGCGATGGGTAGCGCGATAAGCGTGGAGAGCACCATGACCGCAAACGAAGTGACGATCAGGGGCAGGGCGCCGGTATAGGGCAGACCGTTTTCGGCCGTGTTGGCCAGGTCCCACTTGGTGCCGGTAAAGAACTCGACGATCGAAACGCCGTCCTTGAGAAAAGCCGAGAGGCCCTTTTGGGCGACCATAAAGATGAGCGCGGCAACGACAAGCGTCACGAGCGCTACGCACGCGCCCGTGACGACTAGGCCCACGTTCTCAAGGTCGCGCTTTGGCAGCTGTTTTGCCATTGCAAACCTTTCCGGGGGCGATTACTTATTTAGAGGAGACCTTGCCGCTGGCGTCCTTGACGACCTTCATGGCAGAGACGGGGATAAAGCCCTGCTCCTCGACGAGCTTGCCCTGGACGTCGTCGGAGAGCATGAACTCCAGGAAGGCCTTGGTGGCCTCGTCGGCGTCCTTCGCGCAGTACATGTGCTCGGTAGCCCAAATCCTGAAGGAATCGTCGGTGACGTTTGCGCTCTTGGGCTCGACACCCTCGACCTTGATGGCGTTGAACTTGGAGTCGTCGAAGTGCGAGAAGTCGAGGTACGAGATGGCGTTGTCGGTGCTGCCCATCTGAGTCTGGACATCGCCGGACTTATCGAGCTCGGCGTCGCCCTTAAAGTCGACGGCCTCGTCGCCAAAGACGGCGGCCTCGAAGGTGGCGCGGGTGCCGGAGCCGGCCTTGCGGTTGAGAACGACGATCTTGGCGTCGTCACCGCCGACCTCCTTCCAGTTGGTGATCTGGCCGGAGAAGATGCCCTTGAGCTGCTCGAGGGACAGGTCGTCGACCTTCACGTTCTTGGAGACGACGGGACCCATGCCCACGACGGCAACCTCGTGGTCGACGAGGTTCTTGACCTGATCGGCCTCGAGCTTAGTCTCGGCGAAGACGTCGGAGTTACCGATGGTAACGGTGCCGGCGGCGACAGCGGTCAGGCCCTTGCCCGAACCGTTGCCCGAACCGGAGACGGAGACGTCGGGGTTGGCATCCATGAACTTCTCGGCAGCGGCCTCGACGAGAGCCTGGAACGAAGAGGCGCCGTCGTAGGTCACCTCGCCGGAGACGGACTCGGCAGCGGCGGCGCTACCCTTGTCGGCGGCGTCGGATGCACCGGAGACGCCACAACCAACGAGACCGAGACCGACGATGCTGGCAAGACCACCAGCGAGGCCGAGGAACTGACGACGAGAATAAGCCTGATCGAGCATGATCTTCCTTTCATACATGCGACTCGCGGGCACCCTGCCCGCTTTGCTGTATGGAAAGATACGTTCCCGACCAGGCAACGCCCGCGCCAACTGCTGTTTCTTACGGGCATTTGATAGACCCTTACCGCAAGTGCGGCCCAGCCTTTACAAACGAATAACAATCCAGCGTCGAACATGGCACACCTTTTACACCAATGAAAACGAAGTTGCGGTGAAATAGTTCCTGTTTGGCCATCAGGCAGCCTCTTTTAGGAACTATTCCACCGCAACTTAAAAAGCCCGGACGAAAGGGGTGCTAAGTTGTTAAAACGCCGCAGCCTTAAAGCTCCAGCTCGTTCAAGCGCAGGATTGCGACGATATAAATCTTGAGCGCCTGCTTGAGCTGTTCCTCGTTGGCGCACTCGTTGGGACCGTGCATCTGGCCGCCCCACTCGGGCAGCTCCAGACCGGTCTCCTCGGGGCCAAACGAGACGGCGCGGGCAAAGTTGCGCGCATACGTGCCGCCGCCCATGGCAAAGGGTTCGGCATGCTTGCCGGTGAACTCGTTATAGGTATCGATAAGCGCCTTCACGGCCGGATCGTCGGCAGACACCGAGAACGGCACCTTCGCGCGACCCAGCTGGCACGTCACGCCAAAACGGCCCACGAGCGGCTCGAGCTGCTCGCGGATGGTATCGGCACTCGTGCTGTCGGGGAAGCGCACGTCGATGACCTGCTCAATATGGCCATCCGCCACGCGGATGACGCCAGCGTTGCAGGTAAGCGGGCCAAACGCCGGACTCGTCGCATCGATACCTAGGCCGCGGCCATAGGCATCCGCATGCACAAAGGCCAGGAACTTGACGAACTCGTGCTCGGCAGGCGTCAGCAGGCGCTCGTCGCGTGCACCAAACGCGTCTTCGGCCTCGCGCAGATACGACACGATCAGGCCGACGGCGTTGATGGTGCCCTCAGGCATCGAAGCGTGGCCGCCAATACCGTGGGCGAAAATCTGCGCATGCCCGTTATCAAGCGCCGTGATCTCCAGGCGGTCGGCGTTCTCAACGGGCGCCGGCAGTTCATCGGCGGCAATCGCGAGCTCGCAGATGGACTGCGACGGAATGGCATTGCTCGCCTCGGAGCCGCTCCACGACACGATGCGCCCGCCGTCGATCTTGGGACTCACGAACGTCGCCCCAAACTGGCCCTTCTCGGCATTGCAGACCGGAAACTCGGCATCGGGCGTAAACAAAAAGTCGGGGTCTGCGTGGTTCTCCAGATAATGGTGAACGTCGGACATGCCCACTTCCTCATCGCAGCCCAGCAGCGCGCGGAAAGTATAGCGCGGGGTAATGCCGTGCTTGAGCAGATAGGCGCCGGCGTAGAGTGACAGCACCGCCGGACCCTTGTCGTCGATAACGCCGCGGCCGAGCAGCCAGCCCTCGCGACGCTCCAGCGCAAACGGGTCGGTGTTCCAACCCGGGCCGGCGGGCACCACGTCCACGTGGCAGATGGTCGCGAGCTGCTTGTCGCCGCGGCCAGGGATATCGGCAATGCCCACATAGCCCTCGTCGTCGCTCGTCTGATAGCCAAGCTTCTGCGCGATGCCGAGCGCACAGTCGAGCGCGTCACGGACCGGGCGGCCAAACGGCGCGCCGGGCTCTGCATCGGCAGAAACTGCCACGGACGGATAGCTCACCAGTTGCTCGATATCGGCGACGACATCTTCCCAGACCTCGTCAACATACTCGGCAACGCTCTGCTCCACCTGATTCATGGACGACCTCCTAACCCATGAGCGGCGATCACGCCCGCCCCTCACATTACGTCTATTAGATAGCGAAAAGTTTAGCAAGCTCGGCCACCGAGTGCACCACCGCATCGGCGCCCGCCGCCTCGTGCTCCCCCGGCGCCGCCGCACCCGAATAAATGCCGATGCACGGCACGCCCATCGCGTGCGCGCCCTCAACGTCGTTAAAACGGTCGCCGATCATCACGGCCTCGTCCGCGACCGCACCCAAGGCCGCCAACGCGTCGCGGACCGAATCGGCCTTGGTCTCGCGCCCCTGCGGCGGATTCATGCCAACCACCGCCTCAAACTGAGAAAGTCCCAGCTCTCCCACCATGTCGATACACTTCGCCTCCATGCGTGACGTTGCCACGGCCAAGCGATGTCCCTGCGCGACAAGGCCATCGAGCAGCTCGGGGATTCCGTCGAACACGGGATACTCTTCCGGTCCCAGCTCATCAAAAAAGGCACGGTACTCGTCAGCCACCACAAGCGACTCCTCGCGGGAGAAGCCATAAAAGTCGTGAAAGCTCTTCCACAGGGGCGGCCCGATCATGCGGCGCAGGTCACCCATCTGCGCCTCCGAAAACCCGCGCGCGGCCAACGTCTTGCGCGTCGAGGTCATCACCGCCCGGCCCGTATCGGCCACCGTGCCGTCAAAATCGAACAGCACAACCGGCCGCCTGCATATCTCCAACGCCTCCATCGGCATTCCTCTTCCCCAGTTGATGATTTCCACACCGACACTTCAAACTGTTGACTATTCAACAATTGAACCTAGAAATGTGGAATGACTCCACTATACTTGTCGCACTTTGCTCTCAGAAGGCGGCACGCAAGCGCCCCAATGAAAGGTGCAATTATGTCTTTTGCCATCATAACCGACTCCACGTCGGACATCTCCCCCGCCCGTGCTCAAGAGCTTGGCATTTACGTCATTCCGCTACATGTGATTATCGAGGGCGAGGACCTGCTCGACCAGGTGCAGATTACCGCCGAGGAATACGTCGCCCGCATGGCCGGCTCCGAGCAGCTGCCACACACCTCGCAGCCGAGCGCCGGCGAGTTCAAGGCACTCTTTGACCGCGTGCGCGCCGACGGCCACGATAGCGCGATCTTTATCTCGCTGTGCAGCGAATGGTCCGCCTGCTATTCCAACGCATGCCTGGTCGCCGAGACCCACGAGCTCGACGTGCGCTGCATCGATTCGCGCACTGGCTCGGGCGCCGAGGGCCTGCTGGTGGAGTACGCACTGGCCATGCGCGAAGACGGCCGCAGCTTGGACGAGACCGAGGCGCAGATCCGCGCGACGCTGCCCGACGCCCACCTGCTGCTGATTCCCCGCACGCTCGAGAACCTCGTTAAGAACGGCCGCGCGCCCAAGCTCGCCGGCCAGCTCACGCAGATGCTCAACATTCGCCTAGCCGTTTCGCCGGAGTGGCAGTCGGGCGAGATCAAGGCCATCAAAAAGGGCCGCGGCGCCAAGCGTATCGTCGCCAGCACCATGGCAGACTGCCTCACGTTTTTGGACGAGCACCCGGGCTCAAGCGTGCGCGTGCTCACGACCGGCGCCGCCGAGGAGCAGGAGCTCGTCAGCCAAGCGCTCGCGGGCCAAGACTACGTAGACGCCGGCACCGGCCCCATCGGCTGCATCATCGCCACCCATGTAGGCGTCGACGCAATAGCCATCAGCTACTGCCCCCACTACCAACCTGCCAATTAGGGACAGGTTTATTTTGGCAGGTTTTATCTGGGCAAACGTTAAACAGTAACAAAGGCTTGCCTGGCAAGATCGGACATGCCAAAGCCGTCGAACAACCGAAGTACACCCAGCCACAACAAAGCCATCACGCCGACGCGCCGCAACTCAAGGCGCGCCGGCGTCTTTTTAGGAGTCGCGGCGGAAAAGGGGCCGTTTTAGCCAAAAGGCCGCGAAACGCTTCCCATTACGCCGCAACTTCATTGCCGCCCAACCAGCCAATCGAGAAATTGGCGGCGATCGATGCTTTGTCCAACCCCCTTGCGATACCCTCTGGGCAAAAAATGGCAAATATGAGTACTGTTACCAGTTTAGTAACAGCGAAATCTGGCTGAATTTGCCGTCTTCCGCCAATTCCGAGCGTCATAAAGTCCCGAATCGCCATGTTTATAGGGTTGATTATATCCAATCCGAATCGATTGGTCTTAAATACTTTCCTGATGATATGTTACTGCTCAAACCACAGTACTCATATTTGCCATTTTTTGCCCACAGGGTCTATTCGAGGATAGTTTCCTGCGCCTCCAGCCCACCTCATGGCCGCCAAAACCCATTCAGCAACAGCTACCGCACATTTTGACATCAGCCAAACACCACTCACGGAGCTGTACTCCGCTATCGCCGAACCAAAATCAGAGCCGAGTCCCTTAAAAATCAAAATAACGTACCCTCATTTCAATGAACTCCGACAAGAACGGCATTTACATGAGCACCGTCACGCATCAATACGCCCTCATCGGGGGCACGCTATTCCAATTCAAGAAAATCGTCGCCCATGTATCGGAGCCGCACAGCCAAATCGTCATCTGCGGCAACGGTCCAGACATCCGTTACGCAACACTGGAAGAATGGGAGAAAGCTGGCGAATCTTTCGATAGACGGGCGCAGGTCGAGGGTGTCGTCACCAGTGCGAGCCCAGCGCGCGACAAACTCGAGCTCTTTCGCAATCTCTTTACTGGCCGCAAAGATGTTTACGCCCATGGGTACCGCAGAAAAGACGGGGGAATCGGCTATACGCCCGCCTGCGCAAACGAGTGGAAGTCAGGCATTTGTCCCAAAGCAAATCGTCAGAAAACCAAATGCGCTGAATGCGGCAACCGCGTCTTCCCCGAGTTGAGCGATACCGCGATCATCTCCCATTTCAAGGGCAGTGACGACAGACTCCGAGACGTCATAGGTCAATATGTTCTCGATAATGACAGCAACACAAAAGTCCTGGTCATCGACTTTGACGGAGCCGATTGGAAAGAAGCGACAAACGCCATTCGGCTTGTCGCAAAAAACCATGGAATCGATGCTGCAGTCGAGCGATCGAGATCAGGTAACGGCACACATGTCTGGTTTTTCTTCCTAGAGCTCACCAGCGCGAAGATCGCACGAGAATTTGGAAGCAGCCTTATCACCGAAGCGGCGGCGCTCAACAAGACAATCACCTTTGAAGCTTTTGACCGGATGCTGCCCGCACAGTCCACCATTCCTGAGGGAGGCTTTGGAAATCTCATAGCGCTGCCTTTTCAAGGAAAAGCGCAGCGAAAAGGGAACAGCGTATTTGTTGACGAGCAATTTGAGCCCTTTCCCGATCAATGGCTTTACCTTTCTCAAATCCAGTTAATCCCGCGCACGACGGTGCAAAATCTGATCGAGAGCATCGACAATAGGTCGCACGGAATAGCGGCTGCGACGGCGGCAAACACCGCCGCACCGCATTCCCAGAGGCCGCGAAAGCGGCTTCCGCTCACACCGCGGGACCTCCCGTCATCGCTGTCCGTCACGCAGGCCGATATGCTCTATATCCCCGAAAAATCTCTGAGTCCCGCAGCTCAAATGGAAGTCCGCAGGCTTGCAACATTTGCCAACCCAGAATTCTTCCGCGCGCAATCTATGCATCAATCGGTATTCGGCAAACCGCGGTACATAGACCTCAGCGAACTTAGAGACGGCTGCGTCGCGATTCCCAGAGGCTGCAAGACTCAGCTTGAGCGGCTGCTTCAAGAAGCCGGCGTTGCTGCCCACTATTCAGACAAGCGCCAGTCTGGAAATCCAATTGTAATGACATTTAAAGGGACTCTTCGCCCTGAACAGCAAATTGCCGCTGAACAAATGCTCGGCCATGAAGACGGGATCATGTCTGCACCGACGGGTTTCGGGAAAACCGTCATTGGAGCCTATCTTATTGCTGCCATCGGTCTTCCAGCGCTCGTCATCGTTCCCAAGACTGCGCTCATTGCCCAATGGAAAACCCAGCTCGAACGATTTCTCGACATCACGGACAACAGAGAGCCCGTCCGAACCCCAAAAGGACGAATCAGCAAAAGGCAGCCTCCGCTCATTGGTCAAATCGGAGGAGGCAAAACCGCCATAAGCCATCTCATCGACGTTGCTTCATTCCAGTCTTTGTCCAGCAAGGACCCCCAGACCGAAGAACCAATAGCCAAGGAGTTCGTTCGTGATTACGGCCTCATCATCTGTGATGAATGTCACCATGCAGCCGCACCACAGCTTGAGCTCGTCCTCAAGTCCGCTCCAGCCAAATATGTATACGGCCTTTCCGCGACGCCCGAACGCTCGGACGGACTCACGCGAGCACTCTCAATGCTCTGCGGCCCGCTTCGCCATGCCATTGATCCAAAAACGCAAGCAATCCAACAGGGAATTCAGCGCGTTGTTAGGCCGCGTTTTACCGGAGTTCGACTACCCGCCTACGAACCAGGGGCGTCCTTTAATCAAGTTCTCGATCTCCTGTGTGCGCACACAGCGAGAAACGAAGCAATTGTCGACGATGCCCTCGAGACCGCGTCAAACGGTCGACATCCGCTTGTGCTATCCAAAAGGAAAAAACATGCCGAAGAGCTATGTAGGCTGCTTCAAAGCCGCGGACACGAACCTATACTCTTAACCGGAGAAATCGACGCCAAAGAAAGAAAGGCAATACTGAACAGCCTTCCCGGCTTCGAGCATGAGCATCGAATTATCATCGCAACCGAAGGCCTTCTGAGCGAGGGTTTCGACCTGTCTTACCTTGACACTCTGCTCATTGCCACACCGATATCTTGGGACGGCAGCATAACGCAGCAGGCAGGCAGACTACATAGAAGTCACGAGGGCAAGCAGCGGGTTGAGATATTCGACTATGTTGATTTGTCGATACCCATGCTCGCGCGTATGTACCAGAAGAGACTCAAGACCTACGCAAAGCTAGGATATGAAGTCTTTGCAGCAAATGACAACAAACGGGCCGATCAAAACATCCTCGTTAGGCCGGCAAGGGCCGTGGAGGCCTTAGCGGATGACATCGCGCGCGCAACGAAAAGCATTTTTATTGCCGCGCCCTACGCATCCGCTGCATGCCTCGCAAAGCTCGCTGCCGTACTCACAGGCGCCGCCGCCCGTGGGATTGCCCTTGAGATTTCAATTGCCTCGACTCCGCACAATGACGTGAAAGCGATTTTTACCGAGATGAACGTCGACTATTCCATCAAAGCCGAAGGGCGCCTGTGCGCGTCAGTAATTGACGAGGAAACCGTCTGGTACGGAACCATTCCATTACTGGCCTTTCCTAAGAAAGAGGACTGCAGCATCCGTTTCAAAAGCAGCGAAGTTGCAGCCGAACTTTTAAGCGAAATCCAGCGAAGAGGAGAACCGGAGGTCGCAGCCACGAACGGGACGTCTCCAACAGTTACGGTGGAATAGGGGCCATTTTTGGCCAATCGGCCGCGAATCAATCCCTATTCCCCCGCGAATCATAAGCGAGCAATCAGCCCTGCGGGCCCTGGAATAGTTCCTCATGCGAGCCCATTCTGACCAGCCGGATCACAGGATTAGTCTTATGCGGCAAGTAGAGAACGACCACATCGACCAAGCCATCGGATAGATGGAAATCGATGTGGCCGTTGTAGTTGCCGCCCGGGTTTGAAAGCTCGTGGGCACCATATTCCGCGGGAAGCGAGCCGTGAGCCGCAAGCTCTGCGACTGCCGCCTTAAACTCGGTTTTTAGCTGCGGATGGATGCGCATCGTCCGTTTGTAATCCGCCTTAAACTGAGCCTCGACCTTAATCTCAAACATCGCTAGTCCTCATCGAGGAATGATATAAGCTCATCAGCGTTATTGAATGACGGGCTGTCGTCCGGCAGAATCCCCAACTCATGAGCTTCGGCGATCACCATGGCACGCCTCGTTGCCTCGTTGGGCACCTCCGCCCTTCCTACGATCTCAAAAGGAATCTTTCGTTGATTTACCAGCTGCCGAACAGCAAGGTTGAGATACGAATTGAGACTCAGACCAACCGTATCCAAGAACTCAGTCGCCTGTTCCTTGAGCCCCTCTTCGATGCGAACCGTCGTAGGCTTAACCGTTGCAGTAGACATACGCGACCTCCTCGCCTCGTCTTTTGCATCAGTATACCCAATTTCGATGGCAGTCTGATGTTAAATAGCATCAGTATGCCGTTCACATTGCTATAACAACAGTCACAGCACCCTACATCAGCCCGCTCAGGGCAATGTCAACGGCCTCGTTGAGGTCGTCGGCGATGTGCACCAGCTCCGGATCGAGCGGGCTAATCATACCGGCGTCCATCACCGGGCCGTTGAGCCAGTCGAACAGGCCCTGCCAGTACTCGGTTCCCACCAAAACGAGCGGCATGCGCTTGACCTTGTGCGTCTGTACCAGCGTGAGCACCTCGAACATCTCGTCGAGCGTACCAAAGCCACCAGGAAACACGATGGCGCCCGAGCTGTATTTGACGAACATGGTCTTGCGCACAAAGAAGTAACGGAAGTCCATGCCAAGGTTCACGTATTTGTTGAGCCCGTGCTCGTGCGGCAGCTCGATACCCAAGCCGACCGACTTGCCGTTGACACTCGCCGCTCCCCTGTTGGCCGCTTCCATGATGCCGGGGCCGCCGCCGGTGATGACCGCCACGCCACGTTGCGCGATCTTGCGCCCGACGGTACGCGCCGCCTTGTAGAGCGGATCGGTCTTGGGCGTGCGGGCGCTACCGAAGATGGTCACCGCAGGACCAAGCTCGGCAAGCGCGCCAAAACCATCGACAAACTCTGCCTGGATGCGCAGCACGCGCCACGGATCAGCATGCAGCCAGTCGGTCGAGTCCTCGGGCGCCAGCAGGTTGGCGTAGGTATTGTCCTTGGGAATCATGGGGCCGCGCATGACCACGGGGCCGCGGCGGTACGTCTCGTCGTAGGCTGGCTCGCCCTCGACATTCTCGTTCTTAATCATGGGTACTCCTATCGAGAAAAAGAAAAACGGGCGGGGTCGACGCCATGCGCCAAACACCCGCCCGAACATCAACTATTCGGGATGGTACCCACGATGCATCAAGTGCTTGCAAGCTATCGGTCATCGGTCGCGCAGACGGTGTTAGCGAACGTGATGACCGGCCGGTGCTCGCCCCTTGCCATTGCCCGCGCTCTGCAAGCGCCCGCGCCGCTCTTAGTAGTCCACCGCCGCAGGGCTGTTCATCCAGTCGCTCACAAACGCGCCGTAGCGGCCCTCGATAATGGCCTGACGGGCACGCTGCATAAGGTTGAGCAGGTAATAGATGTTGTGCATCGACAGCAGAATACCGCCGAGCATCTCCTTCTGCGTGACCATGTGACGGATGAGCGCGCGGCTGTAGCCGCCCGTGCACACCGGGCAGGTGCAGGTGGGATCGATGGGGCCGTCGTCGTGCGCAAAGCGCGCGTTGCGGAAGTTAAGGCGACCTTCACTGGAGAACGCCGTACCCATGCGGCCGGTGCGCGTCGGCAGCACGCAGTCGAACATGTCGATGCCCACGCCAACGCCGCGCACGAGCGTGGTAGGGTTGCCGACGCCCATGAGGTAGCGCGGCTTGTGCTTAGGCATATACTCGGAAACCAGCGGCGCCAGTGTCTCGAACATGGTCTCGTGGTCCTCGCCCACCGAGTAGCCGCCGATGCCGTAACCGGGGAAGTCGCCGCACTCCTCCAGGTGGCGCAGCGATCGCAGGCGCAGATCCAGATGCATGCCACCCTGAACGATGCCAAAAAGTGCCTGGTCATCACGGGTATGAGCCTTGTAGCAGCGCTCGGCCCACATACTCGACAGCTCCACGGCGCGCTCGACATAGGCACGCGTGGCAGGATAGCCGGGGCACTGGTCGAGCTGCATGCAAATGTCGGAACCGAGCTTCATGGCGATTTCCATGTTGTCCTCGGGCGTCCAGAACACGTGGCGACCGTCGTAGTCGTTGACGATAAAGCGCACGCCCTCGTCGGTGAGCTTGACGGCGTCGTTATGGCTAAAGACCTGGAATCCGCCCGAGTCGGTGAGGATGGGGCCGTGCCAGTTCATGAACTTATGCAGTCCGCCCAGCTCGGCGATGGTGTCCTCGCCGGGGCGCATGGACAGGTGATAGGTGTTGGCAAGCACGATCTGGGCGCCGAGCTGCTTGACGGTCTCGGTGGGAATACCCTTGACGTTTGCCTTGGTGCCCACGGGCATAAAGATCGGCGTCTCGATGTCACCGTGCGGGGTGTGCAACACGCCGGCACGCGCGTGCGTCGTAGGGTCCTCGGCGATCAGGTCGAATTTAAAAAGGTTCTGGTCCATAAACTGGAACTCCTTGGTTGCGGTTCATACGCAAACCATTATACGGGCAACCCGCAAGAAGCACCGACTCGACAGAAACTAGTGCATTAGGATCAGGTTCCCGCGCTAGTCGTTGGGGACGTTCTTAAACGACTAGACGTTGGGGACAGCCTTCAGCGCCATCTTGCAAAGGAGTGTCCCAATCTGCCGGCACTTAGGGACTGTCCCCAACTGCCGACAACGCCGATGCTCTGGTAACGCCGATGCTCTGACAACATCAGCGAGCGGTCGCCAGGGCGAACAAATTGGCATGAAAAGAGGGCGGCATAGACCTTCTGGTCATGCCGCCCTCTTTGAATGACAAGTTGTCGCTCTGGTGACCGCGCAGCGTCGGCCGGTCCGCCGTTCGGTAGAACGGCGGAACCCCTAAGGACGCTGGCCCATGCCACCCTCGAGGGTGACGGTCTCGCCGTTCATATACTTAAAGTCGGGACCGCAGAGCTGAACGACAACGCGGCCGATTTCCTTCTCGACGTCGCCGTAGTGGCCTGCCGGCGGCATGTGGACGTTGGCCTTGAACGCCTCGGGATAGGCATCCTGGAAGTTCTCGAGCGCGGCGGTCCAAGCAAGCGGGCAAACGATATTGACGTTGATGCCGTCCTTGCCCCACTCGTTGGCGGCAACGCGAGTCAGACCACGGATGCCTTCCTTGGCGGCGGCATAGCTGCACTGGCCGTAGTTGCCAAACAGGCCGGCGCCCGAAGCAAAGTTGACCACGGAGCCCTTGGTCTCCTTCAGGTGCGGATAGGCCTTCTGCATGTACAGGTAGGTGGCATACAGGCCAGAGTAAATGGCCAGGTTAAACTGATCCATGGTGTGATCGGCAATGGTCACGCCCGAGGCGCTGGCCTGAGCGTTGTTGACGACGGCGTCGATGCGGCCGAACTCCTCAATAGCCTTGTCGATGACGTTCTGGACGACGGCCTCGTTGTCCTGACCAGCCGAGACATCGGCCTGAACAGGCAGAACCTTGACGCCGTACTCGGCCTCGAGGGATTCCTTGGCAGCCTCGAGCTTGGCAACGTTGCGGCCGGTAATGACGAGGTTTGCGCCCTCCTTGGCAAAAGCGATATCGATACCGTAGCCGATGGAGCCAGCGGAGCCGTCCTTGAGCGTGGCCTTGCCACCGCCGGTGACGATCACGGTCTTACCAGTGAAAAGTCCCATATAAAGTCCTTTCAAATCGCGACGGGCGCACCCGCCGACTGCGCGCATCCAAATAAACGCGACAAAAGCTGAAATGCAACTTTAACGGGTTCAAGTGAAAAGAAAAGGCCTCGGCAGGCGAACGGCATAACGTCTTTCGGCGAAGGGATTGTCAAGTACAAACTGGATAAAGTGGCCGAGTTTTTGCTATCGACGCGAGCCATCGAACACGTTTTGAAACTTTGCTGCAGCGCGCGGGATGTCGGCGCGAGACTTTATCATAGGGTGACAAACAACGATGAGGAGCACATGCCTATGACAGACGAGCTGGACCCCCAGACTCAACAGCATATTGATGATTCCGCAGACGTCACTGCAGATGCTGATGCTGTGACCTGCGATGATATTGGCCTCGACGACCCCATCTTAGACGAAAGCGCTACGGCGGAAACCCCCGGCGCCGAAGATGCAGGCGAGCAAAACGACGATGCGCCCGCTCAGGACGACCACCCCGTACAGGATGCTGCTCCGCAAGCTGCGGGCCCTATCGAGGTTTCTTCGGAAGAAGAGCTCGACGCCGTCATGGACTCCATGATGGATGCCGTCAAAGCGATGAAAGACGCCGTGGCCGACGCTGACGTTGACGCCGAGGAAGAGGAGGCCGCCGAGGCAGCCTCGACCTTCGTACCCGGCGAGACTCCGGTTGCCGACCAGGGCAGCACCATGCCCTCGTTTCTGCAGCTCGAGCATCCCACGATTGGCGCCGATGCGGTCGACCCGCACGCAGCAGGCTTTTCTGTAATCGAGGGCGGTACCGGCAATATCGCCGTGCCGCAGGCTGCCGATGCGGACGCTGCCGACACCGCTCGCCCGACCGCCCCGCACTCCTCCGCCGCGAGCCGCGATCTGGGGACCGCTGTCTCGAACACTGCGAACGCCGTGGGTACCTTTATCGCCCAGGGCGCCTCGGCCATGCGCGAGATGAACGCCGCGAAAAAGGCACTTGCCGATGCCCGCGCCCACCTGGCCGAACTTGAGCAGCGCATTGCCGATCAGGCCGAGGAACTCGAGACGCGCCAGGATATCGCAGGCCGCTACGACCAGATCGTCGCCGACCAGCGCCAGGCGATTGCCACGGCCCAAAAGACTGCAGCGGCCGCCGAGATTGACCGTGATGCCCACACCTCCAAAGCGACAGAGCTCAAGGGTCAGCTCGAACAAATGAAGACAGAGGATGACGCGACTGAGCTCCGCCTGAAGGCCGCGCTCGACGCCGTGGAGGCCCGCGAGGCGAGCTCACGCGAGACCGGCAACCGCCTCGTTCGACGTCTTGAGGATTCCAAGCGCATCCGCGACAAGGTGAAGGCAGAGCGAGACGCCGGCATTGCCGCCGCACAACAAACCGTCGACGCCACGCGCGCCCAGCTCGAGACGCTGCGTCATGAGTATGCCGAGCTGCAACGCAATCCCTCGGCAAATCCCGCCAACTATACGGTGCGCACCAGCGAGCTCTCGATGCAGATTTCCGACACGGCAGATGCCCTGCGTAAAGCCGAAGAAGATGTCCCGCGCATCACCGCCGACCTTGAGCACTCGCTTGCCGCAGCCGAGCAGGCCGTCGAGCAGGCTCAAGCCCCTATCGCCGGCGCAAAACGCGCGCACCAAGCCGTGACGACCGAAGCCGATGCCGCGCGCGACGAGCTGCAGACGGCGAAGACCGCCGCCGAGACTCGTCAGCGCGAACTGCGCGAGAAGATCGCTGCCGAGGACAAGGCACGCCGCGACCAGGAGCAGACCATCGCCAACGCCCAAACAGATGCCGCACATGCGCAGTCGATCATCGAACAGGCGACCGAGGTGCACGACCACCCAGAGATCACTGAGTCGCTTGCAGGATCCTTGGCCCGAGACAAAGCCGAACACACCGAGACCGAGCGAGAAGTCGCCCAGCTCGAGGCCACCGAGGACGCGGTGCGCGAGCGTACCCGCGACTCACGCATCAAATTCACCGGCGCCATCGTCTGCATCGTTGCCGTAGTTCTCGTGATCATCTTGATCTGGCTGTTCGCGAGCAAGTAACCACTCCCCAACGATTACAAGGACTGTCCCCAGGTGCCGGCACATAAGGAACGTCCCCAAGTGCCAACAAAGGCGACGCCGATGTTTTGGCGCGGACAGCGAAAACCCGCTAGAGCGGCATCCTCTTGACAACCAAAGAAATGCCGGTGTTTTGGCAACGACAGACACTATGACCCAATCCAGGGGCACGGAAACGACAGGAGCCCCCGC
>NZ_QSUU01000009.1 GCF_003439125.1 Collinsella sp. OM04-5
CGGTCCCGGGCTGACAATTTCGACTGTAATGGACGTTCTTAAACGACTAGTCAAACAAGAACGTCCCCGATGACTACTTAGGGCCACGAAAGCGTCGCCGGTTGAGCATAAGTCAGCGAAAACGCCCCTAAGCGAGCAAGGTGACGTGAAAGAGGAGGGAAGCGTACTTCGGTACGCGACCGACGATTGAACGTCAGATTGCCGCTTAGGGGCGTTTGCAGCGTCGACCGGTCTGCCGTTCGTTAGAACGGCGGAACCAAAGGCGTAACTACTTAACTACATCAGCTCGCAGACAGCCGCCGCGAAGGCAACGGGGTCCTCGGGGAGGATACCCTCGACCAGCAGGGCCTGATCGTAGAGCAGGCCGGAGTACTGCTTGATCTTGTCGGCGTCACCTGCCTTCTGGGCAGCGACAAGCTTGTCAAAGACCGGGTGCTTGGCGTTGAGCTCGAGCACGCGCTGGCTCTTGGGCATGCCGTCGGGCGCGCCCTCGGGTCCCTTCTGGAGCACCTTCTCCATCTCGAGCGAAAGCGGACCCTCGGTGGTGATGCAAGCGGGGGCATCGGTCAGGCGCGCGGAGACGGCAACTTTCTCGACCTTGTCACCGAGCGCCTCCCTCATAGCGCTAAAGAGGTCCTCGTTTTCCTTGGTGGCGTCCTCGGCCTCCTTCTTCTCGTCCTCGGTCGCCAGATCAAGATCGCCAGTCGCGACGTTCTTGAGCTCCAGGTGACGATCCTCGACCTCGGGCTCGGCACCGTCGGCAACGGCCTTCTCGGCAGCCTCGCGGGCGGCGTCGTCCTCGTAGATCTTAGGCATATCGGCGGCAACGTACTCACGCATAGCCTGGAACGTGAACTCATCCACATCCTGCGTCAGCAACAGCACGTCATAGCCGCGGTCGAGCACACCCTTTACCACGGGCATCTTGGCCAAGCGCTCACGCGAGTCGCCGGCGGCGTAGTAGATGGCCTTCTGATCCCCGGGCATGCCCTTGGCATACTCGGCCAGGGTAATCATCTTCTGCTCCTTGGCAGACCAGAACAGTAGCAGGTCGGCGAGCTCATCGGCCTTCATGCCATAGCTCGAGTAGATGCCGTACTTAAGACCGCGGCCAAAGTTCTCAAAGAACTTCTCGTAGGCCTCGCGGTCGTTGTCGCGCATATCCTCAAGATCGGCGGTAATCTTCTTCTCCACGCGCTTGGCGATGGCCTTGAGCTGACGGTTCTGCTGCAGCGTCTCACGCGAGATGTTGAGCGACACGTCGGCAGAATCCACGACGCCGCGGACAAAGTTGTAGTAGTCGGGCAGCAGGTCGTCGCACTTCTCCATAATCAGCACGTTGGAGCTGTAGAGCGCCAGGCCCTTCTCGTAGTCCTTGCTGTACAGATCGAACGGGGCGCGGCCCGGCACAAACAGCAGCGCATCGTACTCAAGCGTACCCTCGGCATGGAAGCTGATAGTGCGCGCGGGATCGTCAAAGTCGTGGAACGTGGACTTGTAGAACTCGTTGTAATCCTTCTGCTCAACGTCGGAGCTGCGCTTTTTCCAAATCGGCGTCATGGAGTTGATGGTCTCGAGCTCCTGATAGTCCTCGTACTCGGGCTTGTAGTCGTCGCCGGCGTCCTCGGGCTTGGGTTTCTGGCGGCTCTTGCTCACCATCATCTGAATCGGGTAGCGCACATAGTTGCTGTACTGCTGAATCAGGCTCTTGAGGCCCCACTCGGTCAGGAAGCGATCGTAGGTCTCGGCCTCGCCGTCGGCGTCGAGCTTCTCGTTCTCGCGCAGCGTCAGGATGACATCGGTACCGTGCTCAGCACGCTCGCCATCCTCGATGGTGTAGCCCTCAAGACCGTCGGACTCCCAAACGTGGGCGGTGTCCTCGCCATAAGCGCGGCTGACGACCTTCACGTGGCTGGCGACCATAAAGGCGGAGTAGAAGCCCACGCCAAACTGGCCGATGATGTCGACATCGGAGCCCTGTTGCTCGGCGTTCTCGGTCTTAAACTCCTCGGAGCCGGAATGGGCGATGGTGCCCAGATTGCGCTCGAGCTCCTCGGCGGTCATGCCAATGCCGTTATCCGAGATGGTAATGGTGCGGGCGTCTTTATCAAAAGAGACGCGAATAGCCAGGTCGCCCTGGTCGAGCTTGACACTCGGGTCCTGCAGGCTCTTAAAGTTGAGCTTGTCGACGGCGTCACTCGCATTAGAGATAAGCTCGCGCAGGAAGATTTCCTTATTGGTGTAGATGGAGTTGATCATGAGGTCGAGCAGTTTTTTGCTCTCGGTCTTAAATTGACGCATGTGCAGTCCTTTCGCGCTACCCCCGTCCGCAAAAACGGCCCGGTTGCCCGAGCCGCATCGCAGACCTGCTATGTCCAGACTTAGATTTTATAACCCATTAGCGCGCATATATACATACGGAATCGAAAAACTGTATGTCCAAACGCTCTGATACGCCAATTGCCAAGGAGTGTCCCCGACTGCCGGCAGGAAAGGAACGTCCCTATCTGCCATCTACGCGCTTGGCCATCCAAGCATGGGGCTGGCCCTCGTCTTCGTAGTCCACCGGGGCAATCTGCGTGTAGCCCGCCTTGGCATAGAGCGGCAGCACGTATTCCTGCGCATGCAGCTTAATGAGCTTGGCGCCGGCATCACGCGCGCACGTATCACTGGCCTCGACAATCTTGCTCGCCAGACCGCGACGGCGCATGCTCGGCAGCACAGCCACGCGCCCCATAATGTAGGTCTCCCCCGCCGCGACGCCTTCGTCCAAGTCGCACGCCGGCGACACCGGAGCCCCTGCGTCAGCCGCGCGCTCAAGCTCTTCGGGAAACACGCGCGAGCAACCGGCAAGCTCGCCGTCTACATAGAGCGTCACATGAATGCAGTTCGGATCCTCGTCGATAGCGTCGAACTCATTCTCGTAGCCCTGCTCGTCCATAAAAACGACGCGGCGCACCAACGCCGCGTCATCAAAGCATCCCGTCTTAAGTTGGATATCCATGCTGCCCTTTCATTCAATGCGAACGTTAGGGACAGATTTTAGCGAAAATGAGCTCCGCGCACGCTAAACTTCGCGCGAGCCTTCGCCAGGCAATCGTAATGACCCACGTTATGGGCATCGCTCGCGATGAAGCTGTACAGGTTCTGATCGAACAGGCGCTGTGCCGGCTTTTTCTCGCGACCAAAGCGACCGCCGGCAATAAAGTCCGCCGAAGCTTGCAGCTTGCAGCCCATATCGACCAGGCGCTCCGCCACGCTTACATCCTTTTGAACCGCACGATAGCGCTCAGGATGAGCGATGATCACCTGGTAGCCACGGCACTGCAAATCGTAAATCGTGTTCTCGTACTCTCTAAACGCATACGCATCGGCATGCGTCGAAAGCTCGAGCAGAAACTCGTTGGTCCCATCGAAATGCAGGTGCTCCGCGGCATCGATACCAAGCTCAACGAGCTTTCGATGGTTGACCTCGAAGCCCATCTGGAGCGGAAAACCGTCAGCGTTATCACGCAGCAGCTCAAAGGCATCCCACATCTTGTCGTAATCAAAATAGGGATCACGGCAGTGAGGAGTGCAAACGATTCTGGTTACACCGGCCCGCTTGGCAGCCTCGAGCATCGCCAAGCTCTCATCGAGATCGGCGGCGCCGTCGTCTACACCCGGCAAGATATGGCAATGAATGTCACGCATAGGTCAGCCTTAATCAACTAAACGTTTGCTCGGTTGGTGAAGATGCCCTTTTTGGAAGTCCCCTGATTGTCGGAGCCCTTCTTAACCTTCTTACCGTCCTTGGTGTAGTAAGAATAGTAGTACTCGCTGGTCTCGGTCTCACAGTAATTCATGACGGTACCGATGAGCTTGACCTTCTCGGACTTCTTAAGCTGACCGATGGCGTTGAGCGCCTCTTCGCGCTTGGTAAAGTTCTCGCGCACCACGAACAGCGCGCCGTCGGTCAGGCTGGCAATCTCGGCAGCATCGATGAAGGTGCCGACCGGGGGAGCATCGAAGATGACGTACTGGAACTTGGCGGACAGTGCCTTTACCAGCTTGGCAAAGCGATGGGAGACGATGATGTCGGCAGGATTGGGAATGTGCGGCTCGGCATCGAGGAAGTAGAAGTTCTTCTGACCCGTCTCGACAATCGCCTGGTCGATAGAAACCTGCTCGGACAGGACTGCATAGAGTCCGCCGCGGGAGCGGACGCCGAGCATATCGGCAAGGGACCTGCGACGCATATCAGCCTCGACCAGCAGGACACTCTTGCCGCTCGTGGCGATTGCCTGAGCAAGGTTAATGGAAACCGTAGACTTGCCCTCGTTGGGAATCGAGGAGGTAACGGTGATGGTGCGAATGGGGTCATCCACGCTCGCAAAGCGGATGTTGGCCAGAAGGGTCTTGGCGGCATTCTGCACAACGAGCTTATCGGTGTTCTTTGCCTTAGCCATGCCTATTTACCACCTTTCATAGCCGGAATTCGGCCAACAACGGGAATACCCAGGAGCTCTTCTGCCTCTTCGGCACCGCGGATGCGGGTATTGAGCATGTCTGCCAAAACGACATAGGCAACTGCGATAAAGATACCGGCGAGGAACGCGACGGCAATATACAGCGTGCGCTTGGGGCCGCTGGGGGCTTCGGGGGTCTTAGCCTCGTCGATAACGTTGATGCTCTGGGCAGCGCCGACGTTCTGAGCGACCGTACTCACCGAGCTGGCAATGGCCTTTGCGACCTCAGCCGTCTCCTTGGCATCGGTGCCGGTAACCGAAAGCGTAATGACACGCGTGGTGGTCTCGGAGGAAACAGACACCTTGTAGTCATCCAGATCGGTAAGGCCCAGTTCTTTGGCGGCGCCGCTCTTAACGCTATCGCTATCCAGCAGCGTGGCGATATCGTTGGAAAGCATCTGGCTCGCCGAGAGATCGTTGTAGCTCATCTGACCGCTATCGTCGGTCTTGGCGAGAATGTACATGCTCGTCGTCGCGGTATAGGTGTTGTCCATCGCAACGAAGGACACGATGCCCATGGCGATCGCGCAGACCACCGGAAGGGTGATGACCAGCTTGAGGTGCTTCTTCAGCAGCTGGAACAGTTCGAGAAGGGTCATGCAGCTTGCCTTTCATTTCCCCAGTTCGGATTGACAAAACTGTCCGTATGTTATCGCATCTTTTTACCGAGACCAAACTCTATACATAAGAAACAGGCTCTCCTGTAAAAATGTCGGAAGCAATCGTAAAATTGCGCAACAACGCCGCACCCGAAAGTCAAATGCGGCGTCTACATCAATATCTATGTTGTATCGCTATGCGAATGGCTCGTCCTGCTGTATGGGAAACGTCACCGTAATGGTGGTTCCCACGCCCAACTCACTCGACAGATCGAGCGTGGCGTGATGATACAGGGCCGCATGCTTGACAATGGCAAGCCCCAGGCCGGTTCCGCCGCGTGCCTTGGACCTACTCTTGTCCACGCGATAGAACCGCTCAAATACCTTGCCCTGTTCTTCAGGCGCGATACCGATTCCCGTGTCGGCGACAGCGAGGAACGGATGGTCTTCGTCGTTGGTGCCGCACTGCAACGTAACCGTACCGCCGGGTCGATTGTAGCGGATGGCGTTGCTTGCCAGATTATAGATGAGCTCGTCGATCAAGCGCGACACGCCTTCGATGACCACAGGCTTGGTCTCATGACTTATCGTCACATTCGCTTGACGGGCGACCTGTTCAAGACGCTGCTCAACCGCGTAGATCGCACGCGAGAGCTCAATAGGCTCCGTGGAACCAATGGGCACTGTCTCGCCTTCAGTCGCACGTTCGGCCTCGTCCAAGTTAGACAGCGTAAGGATGTCGTTGACAAGCGCTGCCAAGCGGCCCGCCTCACGATAGATGCGACCGCCAAAGTTGCGCAGGTCGTCCTCGCCCTCGACCATGCCATTTGCGATGAGCTCGGCATAGCCCGAAATCGCCGTAAGCGGCGTCTTGAGCTCATGGGTGATATTCGCCGTGAACTCGCGGCGCATACGGTCGTTGTCCGCTAGCACCGCCATTTGGCGCTTGAGTTCCTGGCGCTGCGACTCGATGCGCTCAAGCATGGGAACCATCTCGGCATAGGCGTGCTCATAGCTACGGCGTGGGTGATCCAAATCCACCTCTTGTAACGGCGCGATGATGGCACGGGACTCACGGCGCGCCATAAAAAACGAGAGTACTGCACCCGCTGCTGCGATAAGCAGCATCGGCGCCAGCATCGACAGCAAAATCGCCGCAACGCCAGGCTGGGCCTGCGCCAAGCGAACGACCTGGCCGTTATCAAGGGTGACGGCGCGATACAGCATAATCTCGTCGAGCGTAGAGCTTGCGCGCTCCGCGGAACCCAAACCACTCTCAAAGGCCTCGATGACCTCGGGGCGATCACCATGGTTGGGCAGTGCGGAAGGCGACGCCTCGTTGTCGTAGGCAACCGATCCATCCTTGTTAATCAGCGTGATGCGTAAGTCCTCGCGATCGAGGCTACGCAAGAACGGGATGGGCTCCTGCTGCTCGTCGAGGGCGGCAGCAATGAGCTCGGTTTCCTGCGCCAGATTGGCACTCGTGGCATCCGCCAAGGTGTTTTGCACAAAGAACGCACCCAGCACCGTAAACGCCACGATAACCGCCATGGCGCAAACAAAGATCGTCACAAAAACGCGGTGCGACAACGTTTGTTTTCCCTGGGGGGCGAAGACCACGGGTTACTCCTCCGATGCAGTGGACGCGGTGTCGTCACCTTCGGCACCATCACCGGCCGAAGGCTCGGCCAGACGATAGCCCACGCCGCGCACGGTCTCTATGGCGCTCGCATGCTCGCCGAGCTTTTGGCGGAGCGTCTGCACATGTACGTCGACGGTGCGCGAACCGCCGTCGAAGTCCCAGCCCCATACGCTCTGCAGCAGCGACTCGCGGGTAAAGACCACGCCAGGTTTGCGCATGAGGTACTCGAGCAGGTCGAATTCGCGCAGCGTGAGCTTGAGCGGTTCACCGGCAACAGTCACTTCGCGGTGGCTGGGCGAAAGTACGATATCGCCCACGCTGAGCACATCGCTCGCCTGCTTGACCATGCCGCCGCGACGCAGCAGTGCGCGGCAACGGCTCGCAAGCTCCATGAGCGAAAACGGCTTAGTCAGGTAATCGTCGGCACCGCCATCGAGCGCCATCACCTTGTCGAGTTCGGTGTCCTTGGCGGTAAGCATCATGATGGGCACCGTCGCCGTCAGGCGATCGGCACGCAGGCGACGCATAATCGCCAAGCCATCGGTGTCGGGCAGCATGATATCGAGCAGCACAGCATCGGGCACCCGTCGCGCCACGGCAGCTTTAAACTCGCCATCGCACGAAAAGCCCTCGGCCTCGATTCCCTGCTTGCGCAGCGCGTAGACTGTCAAATCCCTGATGTTGTCATCGTCCTCGACGTAATAGATCATGTTGAACCCCTTTGCGGCCGATATGACCGCATCTTAACCCTAAAGGCACCTGCAAAAGACAGCGTCAGCCAAAACGCCCCGTCAAATAATCCGCGGTGCGCGGATCGGACGGATTCTTGAAGAGTTGCGCGGTGGGCGCGTGCTCCACCAGCTCACCCAGCAAAAAGAACGCAACCGAATCGGAAATACGCGCGGCCTGCTGCATGTTGTGCGTCACGACCACCAGCGTGCAGGTCTCCTTGAGCTCGCAGGCCAGCTGCTCCACCACCAACGTCGACACAGGGTCGAGTGCCGAGGTCGGCTCGTCCATCAGCAGAATGTCGGGCTGCACGGCAAGTGCGCGGGCGATGCACAGGCGCTGCTGCTGTCCACCCGAAAGACCCAGGCCCGACTCCATGAGCTTGTCCTTGACCTCATCCCATAGCGCAGCGCGACGAAGGGAGTCCTCGACCAGCTCATCGAGCATGACGCGGTCGCGCACACCCATACCGCGCGGACCGTAGGCGACGTTGTCGTAGATGCTCATGGGAAACGGGTTGGGGCGCTGGAACACCATGCCCACGCGCTGGCGCAAACGGCAGATGTCGTAATCGCCCAGGATATCTTGACCATCGAGCGCGATCTTGCCCTCGATGCGGCAATCCTTGATGCCGTCGTTCATGCGGTTAAAGCAGCGCAGCAACGTGGACTTTCCGCAGCCCGAAGGCCCGATGAACGAGGTGATCTGCTTGTCGCGGATCTTGATATTCACGTCCTTGAGCGCATGGTGGTCGCCATAGAACAGGTCGAGGCCCTCGACATCGATGCGCGTCGGCGAGGCGGCAAGATCCTCTGCCGTGGGGCGAGTCGCATCCCCAACCTCGCGCTCATGCGCGGCCTCGGCCTGCGCTTCCATGAGTTCTTCAAGCTCCGTGGGCTCCACAGCCGCAGCAGCCTTCATACCGCACACCTCCATATCGATATCAATTCAGCAGTATCGATAGTAGGAATCGCGGCTCATACGCACGTGAGCACATTGTCAAGTGTTTGTAAGGGCACGCTAGCTATGCGGCGGGCAGCCCGATGGTGAATATCGTGTGTTCGGGCGTCGATTCACATGCAACGGTACCGCCGTGTGCCGCGATGATCTCCTTGGCAATAGCAAGGCCCAAACCGGCACCACCGCGATTGGTCGCACGCGCCGCATCCAGGCGATAGAACTTCTCAAAGATCACCTTGAGCTTAGCCGCAGGGATAGGATCGCCCTGATTGATAAAGCGCACGCGCACGCCGCCATCGTCTTGGCGCCTGGCCTCAATCGTGATAGTCGAACCCTCATAGCTATAGGCGACGGCGTTTTTCATGATGTTGTTGAACACGCGGGCCATCTTGTCGCCATCCACGAGCACCGTCAGGTCCTCGCGAATATCAACTTGGGCTTCCTTATGCTGCTCGTTGAGGATGGGATAGAACTCGTCAGCCACCTGAGCCAGCAGCAACCCCAGATCAACATAGCCGCGCGTGAGCACGATATCGTGGAAGTCAAAGCGCGTGATATCGAAGAACTCTTCGATGAGCGCATCGAGCCGGTGCGCCTTGTCGAGCGCCACGCCCGTAAAACGCGTGCGCTGCTCAAGCGGCAAATCGGGGGCCTCCTGCAAGAGCGAAAGGTAGCCCACCACGCTGGCGAGCGGCGTGCGCAGGTCGTGCGCCAGGTACGTCACCAGGTCATCTTTGCGGTGGGATTCGTCACGCAGGGCTTGTTGAACCCTACGCTCGCAATCGCGCGCCCGGTTGAGCGCGCCCTCGACCTCGAGGAAGTCGCCGTCAATGTTGTCCCATGTGTCGGGGTTATCGATCAGACGGTCCTGAATGCGGGCGGCAATCACGCGGTCGGCGTGCAGCTCGCCCTGCTCGTAACCCTGGTAGTACAGGGCGCGTCCGCAGAAGAACAGGACGCACACGGCAAGCGCCAGCACAAATCCAAGCATGTTGAACACAAAGCCGGCGTCAAAGAATACGGGCTCGCCAATACCGCCAAGCGCCATGGACCCGATCGCCAACGTAATTGTCCACGCGGCGCCGCCGATCACCACACAGCGGCGAACGATTTCGAATCGATCAATCAGCAAAAAGCCAATGAGTAGAACTGCCAGGATGCCAACGATATTGTCAATGCCGATGAGCAGCAGACTCAGCAAAAAGAGCAGCACCGTCGCTAACGCACGGTTGTCAACGACCGCCCTTACGTATTCAAAGAGTCGATCGGGTACCTCGAATGCCCGCCTATCGTCTTTTGTCATATCTACTCCCCCACCATCAAAGGCGTTATTCGATTATGTAGCCGACGCCCCAGACGTTTTTGATAAAGCGCGGCTTCTGGGCATCGTCGCCGATCTTTTCGCGCAGATGGCGAATGTGCACCATAACCGTATTGTTGGAGCCGGGCATAAAGTCCTCGTTCCACACCGCGCGGAACAGGTCCTCCACGGGCACCACGCTACCACGATGCTCGACCAGATACAGCAAGATGGAATACTCGATGGGCGTAAGGCGCACCGGCGCACCGTCCACCGTCACAGAGCGGGCGTCGCGGTTGATCTCGAGGCCGTCGAGCTGGATGATCGGCGACTCGGCCGCCTGTGCGCGGCTGCCGTAGCTGGTATAACGACGAAGCTGAGCATGAACGCGTGCAATGAGCTCCAGCGGACGGAACGGCTTGACCACATAATCGTCTGCGCCAAGCGAAAGGCCCTCGATCTTGTCTTGCTGGGCATCGCGCGCCGTCAGCATGATCACGGGATAGGTATGGCTGGAACGGATCGTACGCAACAGCTCAAAGCCATCGATATCGGGCAGCATGACATCCAGCAGCGCCAGATCGAACTCTTGCTCCAAGATTGCCTTGGCAGCATCGGCCCCGCTATAGGCGACCTGTACGTCAAAGCCTTCTTTTGTAAGGTAGATGCCAACTAGGTCGGCGATGGCCTTCTCGTCATCAACTACCAAAATGTGCTCGTTCATGCGTGCTCCTCTCGCGCTCCATTATGCCCGAGGGGGCGCATGCCACACACAACAAGCGTGGGTGATTAAGTCGGCCTTAAGCACCCTTGTGCCCGTTCGGGCGCGGATGTGGGCCACGCACGCACGCGATGATTGCCGACACCGGCAAACGATATACTCTAGTTCCAGAAGAGACCATCCCGTCGAAAGCGAAATCTGTGAAGTCCCTCACCTCTTTTGCAAAGCGCTCAGCCCAGCTTGCCGCCGGCTTTGTCTGCGCTATCGCCCTTGCCGCTGGCGTGCCCACCGTCGCCGGCGCCCAAGTGCTCACGACCGACAATGTCTGCGGCAAAACCGCCGATGCGCGCGGCATCACGGCCGATAATCTGCCCGATATCGATGCGACCAATGCGCTCGTCATGGGCAAAGACGGCACCGTCTACTACGGGCGCGGCGCCGATGAGCAGGTCAAAATCGCCTCGATCACCAAGGTCATGACCGCAATCCTAACCGTCGAGAATTGCAAGATGGACGAGAAGGTCACGGTGAGCAACGCCGCAGCCACCGTGGGTAATTCGACCGCCGGCTTGCTCGAAGGTGACGAGCTTACCGTGGAGCAGGCACTGCGCGGCCTGATGATTCCCTCGGGCAACGACGCCGCCATCGTGCTCGCCGAATATGTGGGCAAGAAGATCGACCCTAAGACCAAAGACGCCGAGGCAACCTTTGTGAAGGCCATGAACGAGCGCGCTAAGAAGCTCGGCTGCACCGGTACGCTTTTTGAAAACCCGCATGGTCTGGACTTTGATGAGTGGGCTGGCGATATGCACTCAACCGCACACGACGTAGCGCTGATGATGCAGGAGGCCATGAAAAACGACACGATCCGCGAGGTCGTAGCGAGCGAGGATTCCTGGATCGAGGTCACGGGCGCCGACGGCACCGACCATTCGCATTCCATGGACACGCATAACTATTTGCTGGGCCAAGATGGCAACATCGGTGGCAAGACCGGCACCACCGACGACGCGGGCTATTGCTTTACGAGCGCCTACAACCGCGACGGCGACGAGATCTACACCGTCGTTTTGAACTCCACCACCACCGACCAGCGCTTTACCGATACCGCAACCCTTGCCAATTGGTACTACGGTCACAAGGTGACGGTCGCAATCGCCAACACACAGGAAAAGACCGCCAACGGCAACCCGCTTATGGCGCGCATTGGCCAAACCGACTGGACGGATAAGACGATCGACGCCACACTCGCCGATCCTACGGCGCAAGCGACCGTGTTTTCCCTTGCCGGCGAGGTGACCGAAAAGGTTAGCTACGACGATCTTTCGGGCACGGTGCATGTGGGCGACAAGGTGGGCAGCGTCACGCTCAAGCAGGACGGCACCAAGATCGCCGTCATGGACCTAGTTGCCGACGAGGAAGGCGCAGGGCCGAATCCCATTGAATGGCTACTCGTGAAGCTCGATCGCTTGGGCCGTCGCATCGACAACCGCCCACTCACGGCAGAAAGCGAGACCGTCGCCAAGGCGCCCGAGGTGTAGGGCGCAAGAATAATAAGTCCACTGAAAGGAGGCGTCCGAAAGGATGCCTCTTTTTTTGAGGGTTCGAATCCCCAGCCTCCTTTCTCCGCACAAAAAAGGGCCCCAAATGGGACCCTTCTTTCAAGTCATACTGGCGGAGAGCTGGGGATTCGAACCCCAGATGCCCTTTTGGGGCATACTCGCTTAGCAGGCGAGCACCTTCGGCCTCTCGGTCAGCTCTCCGTAACAGCCGTTCTATAGTAACCAAACAGTCGAAGTTGGGCAAGAGGGAATTTTCTAATTGCCCGGCGGCCTTTCCTCCTTGCAGTTTTCGCCCCTACCCCAGCGAGCGGTTGAGGGAGCCGAGCTCGTCGTTGCCCATGGTACGCCACATTTGGAAGATGCAACCGCGCGCCAGGAAAAAGAAGCCGTTATCGACCAGCTGCACGGCGGCATCCGCAAGCTGGTTGGCCACCGCGGGCACGGGCGGCAATTCGAGTCCAGCCCTGCGGATGGTCTCGACCGCTTCCTCGAACGTCGGAGGCTCGCTGACACCCATCTCGTTCATAAGGCCCTGCATTTCTTCCAGCGCGCTGCTGCCCGACTCCTCGCCGCGCGGCACCAGACGGTAACAAGCCAGCGCCAGGTCGAGCTGATCGCAATTCCAATAGGCAAACGCCAAGCGATAGAACAGGTAGCCGATTGCAGAACGATCGCTGGCAATACGTAGGCCGTGGCGCGCCACCTCGATAATCTCGTCAAAGCGCTCCAGACGCGCGAGCACGTTGATGAGCGCAAAGTGCGACTGCATGGACGAGCGCGCCAGATCGTAAAGATGGCGCACCTCGGGCAGTGCTTGTTCAAAGTCCTCTTGCTCGGCGTAAAAACTGCAGATCTCGTGCTGGGCAAAGTACAGCGCATCGGGCGCACGAAGGATTCGCACAGAGCGGTCTTCTTCCAACACCGGTAGCACCATGCGCACCAGCTGGTTATCGCAAAACTGCGTTTGAACCGGACCTGTCGCCAAAAGCTCGGCGACGGCGCACTTAGCCTCCAACTCCTCGACAAGACGGGAAAAGCCTTCAAAAGCACCTGTACGGTCGACTTTTGCCTGCTCGCGCAATTCAACAACACGGGCCACGTATGGGTCGTCGTCCTCTTCCATGACCTCCAACTCGTCAGCCGTATCGGCAAGCAGCAGATCGCGCAGCGCCGGCGGCAGCGTGCGATGGTCATCACGCGGACGAGCATGAACCTCCGCAGGCTCAATCGTCTCCGGAGCGGTTGACTCATACGCCTCAAGTACACGCTTGCACGGCATATCGTCCATGTCCATGCTCTCAAGATCCTTGACGACAGGCACGCAATCGGCCAGATAGGCCGCGCGCCCAAAGAAATACGTTGCGACAACGCGCTCGCCCTGCTCACTGCCGGGAGCAGCAATCTGCACATAGCAGCGCGTGATGCAGGTGCCCGCGGCAAAACACGCTGCTGCAAGCGTGAGTGCCACGCGCGCATCGTGCTCCGCGGCCCAGATCGCACGCGCGTCCTCGTCCAACTCGCGCCAGGCGTCATCTTGAGCGTCGTATTCACGTTGCGGCATGGCATCAACGACAGACTGCCCAAACCGAACGAGCATGATCCCCTCGGCAACGTTTGCCCGATAGGTATAGTCGAGCCGCGTGACCACGTTAAGTGCCTCGACAATACGCGCGAAGCGGGTACGCACATCCCACTCACCGCCCGGCTGGCAAGCCACCGTACCCGGTTTGCCCCACGGGTTATCGCTCGAGGCCGTATCGAGCAGTCGGGGAACATCGTTGGTCGTCTTGGCGATATGCCACGCATCAAAGAGCGCGCAGCCCTCAAGGCTCGGCGAGGATGCCGCAGGGACCAATCCGGCCCCGATGTGCTCAAGGATGCCGGAGAGACGGTTAAGACGGCACTCGATGGCAAGCAGCATGTCAATCTCGTCCTGGTCCAGCAGGCTGCGATCAAAATTGAGATAGAAAAGCTTTGAGCGATCGATGCGAGCCAGGCTCATCTCGGACTTAGCGGCGATGGTGCGCAAGCGGGGCAAGTCAATTTCACTCATAAGGGCGGCGGCATAGCGCTCGATACCGCTCGGATTCTCGGCATGGTCAACGCGGTAGAGCAGCGTCTCGATAGCGTCAGGGAGCGGTGCCGTGTTAAAGCCCAAAAACACCTCGACCGGCTCGGGCAACTTTACGAGCTTGATCTTGTCGACAACGTTTTGCATACCCTCGTCGAGTCCGTCGGCGTCCGCCGTGCTCGCAATGGTATTTTCGGAGTCAGCGAATATCACGTAGCGCAGGAACATCGATGCCATGAACTCACCGTAAGGAAGGGAGCGGGTCGAATTCCATGTCTCGTGATCGGACTGTTCGCGCATGGGGCCTTCGGGAGAGCCGACGGTTCGCGCGCACGCGCGCATCGTGCCGTTTGCTCCCCTCACCATAATCTCACCAATACCGGAGTCCGACTCGTCAAGGACCAGTTCCATGTCGGGATCGTTGGGCAGCGGAGCCTCGCTAACGGGGCGGTCCACCTTGTACACCTCACCCGAAACGCTTACGTAGCCCAAAAGCGACACATGGCTTTTGCCAACGAATTCGACGACATAACAAGATTCATGCTGATCCTCGCCAAAGAGTTTCCAGACCACGCCATATGAGCGTCCCGCAGGCTGCTCGGACATCGCCGGAAAGCGCTTCTTGGGATCGAGAAACCTGAGCTTGTATGTCGGACGCTCTGCCACGAAATATCACCCTGATCGGTCGCTTGAGAAGGAGCGGTCGCGAATAAGTCGCGACATCTACTCGGAATCTTACACGAGTCGACAGGAAATCGTCCCTTTGGACGAAAGCACTCAAGCTGGCGTAAAAGAAAAGCCCCCGTTGCCGGGAGCTTTAATCTCAAATGGTGCGGCGTATAGGATTCCGCGCATCCGCTGCGCGGATCCGCACCGGCTTCGCCCGCCTGCCGGCGTGCTCGCCCGCGGGCTAAAAACGCTCCGCGTTTTCTTTACGCCCGCGCCTCGACCGAGGTTCGAATCAATGCGGTGTTTACGTAAAAGAAAAGCCCCCGTTGCCGGGAGCTTTAATCTCAAATGGTGCGGCGTATAGGATTCGAACCTATGACGTTCTGATTCGTAGTCAGACCCTCTATCCAGCTGAGGTAACGCCGCAACTTGTTGATTATTATGCACAGGGACTGAATAATGGTCAAGCATTTTTTCAAAAAAAGTTATCGAATTTGATTTTTAATCATTTGGAGGGCTTGGCGCGATCTTCGACGCATCGCGATATAAGAAAAGCCCCCGTCGCCGGGAGCTTTAAAGTCAATTGGTGCGGCGTATAGGATTCGAACCTATGACGTTCTGATTCGTAGTCAGACCCTCTATCCAGCTGAGGTAACGCCGCAACGCACGGATTATTATGCACGCGAGCCCCCGATGGGTCAAGCGACAATTAGAAAAAATTTTACGGAGTGATAATTAAGTTGTTCGTGCCTCGACCGAGGTTCGAATCCATGCGGTGTTGCCATAAAAGAAAAGCCCCCGTTGCCGGAGGCTTTAAAGTTCAGTTGGTGCGGCGTATAGGATTCCGCGCATCCGCTCCGCGGATCCGCGCCGGCTTCGCCCGCCTGCCGGCGTGCTCGCCCGCTCGCTACGGACGCTCCGCGTCCGCTTCACGCTCGCGCCTCGACCGAGGTTCGAATCCATGCGGTGGCGGCATAAAAGAAAAGCCCCCGTTGCCGGAGGCTTTCAATTTCAATTGGTGCGGCGTATAGGATTCGAACCTATGACGTTCTGATTCGTAGTCAGACCCTCTATCCAGCTGAGGTAACGCCGCAGCGCAAAACATATAAAACCACTTTAGCTTATTGGAGTCAAGCACAATCTCAAACTTTTTTTGGAACGCAGTTTTGTCATGCTGCTCCGCATATACCGTCGTTCCCCGTACGATCGATTGGCTTTTCGATCACGTCAAACTTAGCATCAAGTTCCCTGAGGAGCGATCTCACCCGCTGGGCACAATCATAATCGGCAAACGAGATACTCAACATGCGAGCAACCTGGTTAGATGTCCGGACCCCATAGAAATGCTCCAGGGCCACAAGCCCCTCGTGCGCCACAAACGTCTCAACCACATGCGGCGACTCCTCGTAGCACCATTGGGTCAACGGACCCTCGCTCGTCTGTCGAACCACCAGGCCACCCATGCCAGACGGCTCACACGTCACAAGCAGGTACTCCCCGCCCTCGTCGCTCTCAAACAAAACCACCCGATCATCAAACAGCTCCATCGCGTCCCCTTTCTCTCGCTCTTATTTAGCAAAAGCATAGCAGGTAGATGGCTGTATACAGAACAGTTGTTCGTGTGTTTTCTATTGAGCTGTCCGCACAGCATGGTATGGCCGCACACAAAAAGGGCACCCCAAAAAGGAGTGCCCTAGCAAATCGCTTATGCAGCCAATCTACGCGACCGGCTCGATCTTCTCGAGGCCGCCCATGTAGGGACGCAGAACCTCGGGGATCGTGATGGTGCCGTCAGCGTTCTGGTAGTTCTCCAGAATGGCTGCCATGGTACGGCCAGCCGGCAGACCGGAACCGTTGAGGGTGTGCAGATAGCGCGAACCCTTGAAGTTCTCGGGGTCGCGATACTTGATGTTGGCGCGACGGGCCTGGAAGTCACCGCAGTTGGAGCAGGAGCTGATCTCCTTGTAGGCGTTGTAGCTCGGCAGCCAGACCTCGACGTCGTAGGTCTGACGGGCAGAGAAGCCCAGGTCGCCGGTGCACAGGCTAATCACGCGATACGGAAGACCCAGCTGCTGCAGCAGGAACTCGGCCTCGGCGGTCATGCTCTCGAGCTCCTTGTCGGACTCCTCCGGCTTGGCAAACTTGACCATCTCGACCTTGTCGAACTCGTGCTGGCGAATGATGCCGCGGGTATCGCGACCAGCGGAGCCGGCCTCCTCGCGGAAGCAGGGGGTGAAGGCGGTGTAGCGGCGCGGCAGGGTATCGGCGTCGAGGACCTCACCGGCGTGCAGGTTGGTGAGCACGACCTCGGCGGTGGGGATCAGGAAGTTGTCGCCCGAGACGTGATAGGCGTCGTCCTCGAACTTGGGCAGCTGGCCCGTGCCGAACATGGTCTGACGCTTGACGACGATGGGCGGCCACCACTCCTTAAAACCACGGCTGGTGTGCGTATCGAGGAAGAAGTTGATGAGGGCGCGCTCAAGACGGGCGCCGGCGCCACCGAGAACGGTGAAGCGGCTGCCGGAGAGCTTGTTGCCGCGCTCGAAGTCAAGGATGTCGAGGTCGGTGCCCAGATCCCAGTGCGGCTTAAAGTCGAAGTCGAACTCGCGCGGGGTGCCCCAACGACGGCGCTCGATGTTCTCGTCCTCGTCCTTGCCGTACGGCGTGGCCTCGCAAGGAATGTTGGGCAGGTGAGCCATGAAGTCGTACTGCTCCTGCTCGAGGGCGGTGCGGCGCTCGGCCAGACCGTCAATCTTCTCGTTGACGGCGCGCACGGCCTCCTTGGCGGCCTCGGCCTCGTCCTTCTTGCCCTCCTTCATCAGGGCGCCGATCTTCTTGGACTCGGCATTGCGCGTGGCTTGAAGTTCCTCAACCTCGGTGATGACGGCACGACGCTCGTCGTCGAGCTCAAAGAACTTCTCGCGATCCCAAGACGTCTGGCGGTTAGCCATGGCGACATCGATGGCATCAGGGTTCTCGCGAACAAACTTGATATCAAGCATTAGATCCTCCGGCGATATACATTCCATTTAGGTTGCAACCTTGTACATGTATGGGCAAGTATATACTTATGAACGTTTACGACCCAACTCAACTACGCAAGAAGGCACCCAATGGACGCAGTTTTTTCCTTTTTGTTTGGCACCCGCACCGGTTTTGCCATCCTTTTCGCCGGCGGCATCCTGCTGTTTGCGATTCTTGCCTTTGTAATGGAGAAGCGCACCCATAAGATGTATGTCGACCGCGGCCCCAAATCCGAGGACGAAGAAGACAGCTTCTGGGACTAACCCGCCAAAAAGGGACAGGTTTATTTTGGTCGGTTTTATCCGGGCGAACGCAAGCGCCCCGCAACTGGAATTGAGCCAGTTGCGGGGCGCTTTTCGCTAAAAGGACAAAACCGCAGGAAAAACCTGCCAAAATAAACTGTCCCTTTTTTGGTCGGTTTTACTGGAGGGTTGCGTCGATTGCCTTGACCAGGGCGCTGCGCATGCCGGCGTCCTCGAGCGCAACGACGCCCTTGATGGTGGCACCACCGGGCGAGCATACGGCATCCTTCATCGCCGCAGGATGCTGGCCAGTTGCAAGCTGCAGCTTTGCCGTACCCAGCACCATCTGGCTCACAATGCGATAAGCATCCGCACGCGGGATACCGTGCTTGACCGCCGCATCGCCCAGGGCCTCGATTGCCATAGCGACAAATGCCGGAGCGCAACCACCCACCGTGCCGCCCACGAACAGCAGGCTCGTGTCGAGCTCAACCACCGTGCCAAGCTTGCCAAGTAGATCGAGCACCACAGCGCGCCGCTCGTCATTGAGCGTCGAAGCCTTCTCGCAGGCGATGACGCCCTCACCCACTGAAACCGGCGTGTTGGGCACCGTCGAGATATGCGCGACGTCCGGCAGGACCTGCTCCCACTTGGCACTGTCCCAGGTCCAGGCAACCGACAGAACGACCTTTTTGGCAAGAGCATCCTTGAGCGGGGCGAATACCTTCTCGATCATGTACGGCTTGACCGCAGCGACCACGATATCGGATGCGGCGACAACCTCGGCGGCATCGTGGCAAGCGGCCATCCCGCGCGCCTCACAGCGCTCAACCAGTGCGTCGTAGCGACCCGCGCAGGCGCACATGTCGCTCGCAGCTACACCGGCAGCGATCCAGCCATCGGCCATAGCGCTCGCCATATTGCCAAAACCGACAAATCCAATCTTCATATCGCATAGTCCTTTCAGACACATTCCTCAAAACGAAAGGTATTGTCCCACGCCATTGTTTCGTATTGCCGACCTATTTGTGATACGGCTCGCCACGACTGATCTTGCAGGCACGGTAAATCTGCTCCAGCAGCACCACACGCGCCAGGTTATGCGGCAAGGTAATGCGTCCAAAGCTGAGCATCTCGTCGGCTCGTGCGCGCACGTCATCGCTCACGCCGTCCGAACCGCCGATTACAAAGGCAATGTCGCTGCTGCCTCGCAGCATAAGATCGTCGAGCCTCGCCGAAAACTCCTCGCTCGAGCGCTCCTTGCCCTCGATAGCCAGCAGGATCACATGCGCTCGAGATGGCAAGGCGGCAAGAATCGCCGCCCCCTCCTTGTCGCGCGCGGCATCCACGCCGCCCGCCTTAGCCGGGTCGATATCGGGCACCTCGCGGATATCCACCTTGGCATAGGCACCTAGGCGCTTGGTGTACTCAGCGCACGCGTCCTTCCAAAAGCGCTCCTTGAGCTTACCGACGCAAACGACGGTGTATTTCACGCGCGTCTACTCCTTCGAATCGTTTTGAACTTTGCCGGCGGCCAGCATCTGCTCGAACATCGAAGCCGACTGCGAAAAGTCGCTCGGCAGCACGACCGTCGAGGTTTTACCCGTGCGAGCGAACTCCGTCATCATCTCGGACCACTGCGTAAACATGAACAGTTGGTTGGCCTCGTCATTGCCGACACCCGTCTCCTGGATGATCTCGAGCGAATCTTTGATACCCAGCGCGATGGCCTTGCGCTGGTTGGCGATGCCCTCGCCCGCCTTTTCCATAGCCTCGGCCTCGGCGGTCGCCTCGGTGACGCGCTTGATGCGGTCGGCCTCGGCGAGCTCCTGCGCGGCAGCGCGCTTGCGCTGGGCAGCGTTGATGTCGTTCATGGAGTTCTCAACCTCGGTCGGCAGTGCGATTTTGGTGATGAGCGTCGACACGAGGGTGAAGCCGTAGGCGGCCATCTGCTCGGAAACGGTAGCGTTGACATCCTTGGCGATGTCATCCTTCTTGGCAAAGACCTCATCGAGTGTGTAGACGGGGATGGAGGAGCGCAGGGCGTCGGTGATGAAGTCGCGCATCTGGTCGACGGGCTCCTGCAGCATATAGTAGCTCTTGTAGATGCCCGAATCTGCCGGGCCGGCGCCCATGTCATAGCTCACGTGGTACTGAGCGGAGACCTCAAGGCCAATGGTCACGTTGTCCTGGGTCTTAACGTCGATGCCAAAACCATTTTTCATGGTGCGCAGACTCACCGTGGCGGCCTTGCGGTCAATCACGGGCACCTTCACGTGGAAGCCCGCGTTGACGATACGATTGAACTTACCCAAGCGCTCGATGATCACAGCGTGCTGCTGCTCAACGACGTAGCAGGCGTTGGGGAGCAGCAACAACAGGATGATGATGGGAATCAAAAGGCTGGTAAGGGCGGCGATGATACCGGAAAATAGCATGGTCTCTCCTCTGATAGGCACACGTTGGTACTAGGATACCCGTCCAAGGAGATCGTGCATAACAAAAAAGCTCCCATTGCTGGGAGCTCTTTCAATCAATGGTGCGGGCGAAAGGACGTCCGCGTATCCGCTTCGCGGATCCGCACCGGCTTCGCCCGCCTGCCGGCGGACTCGCCAGCTCGCTAAAAACGCTCCGCGTTTTCTTGACGCTCGCTCCTTCACAGGTTCAAGTCCCTGCGATGGGCACATAACAAAAAAGCCCCCATTGCTGGGAGCTCTTTCAATCAATGGTGCGGGCGAAAGGACTTGAACCTTCATGGGGTTGCCCCCATACGGACCTGAACCGTACGCGTCTGCCAATTCCGCCACGCCCGCGTGCAGGAATTAGAATAACGGAGCGCCACCGCGAACGCAAGAACTATTTTTGAAAAAGTTTGCAGGCATTTTCCCAAGCGGCATGCGCGATTGTTTCGGCGTCCTCACCAGTGCGATCGACACGGTCGTTAACCAGCGCGTTTGCCGTAATGGAGATCATTGCTGGCTCGCATTCAAGACCGCGAATGGGCTCCGGCGCCATATACGGGCAATCCGTCTCGAACAAAATGCGGTCGAGCGGGGTCGCCGCAAATGCCTCGCGCACGTCATCGTTGCGCTTAAAGGTGGCCGCACCACCATAGGCGATATAGCAGCCCAGCTCCACAAAGCGCTCCATCGTGGCGCGGTCCTCGCCAAAGCAGTGCAGCACGCAACCGGCCTGAGGCACACCCACCTCGCGCAGCACGTTGTACGCATCCATATGCGAGGTGCGCTCCCCATCCGAGTCCTCGTGCCGCAGGTGCAGCTCCACCGGCACATTGCGGCGCACGGCAACTTCGAGCTGACGCGCCATGCAATCAATCTGCACACTGTGGGGCGCCGGCGCGATGTCGTCGTCGTAATCCGTGTGGTAGTCCAGACCGATCTCGCCGATACCGGCGCACAAAGGGTCATCGAGCGCAGCAACAACCTGCGCGTGAATGTCATCGGTATAATCCGGCGCGCCATAGGGGTGAACGCCAGCGAGATACTTGATCTGCGGAATATCCCGCATCGGCAGAATTTCGCGCACGAGCCAGTCGCTATAGTCCGTCACGCTGCGCTTGTCGGCGATGGGGTCGAGCATCGTCACCAACAGGTCGACGCCCGCGGCTTTGGCGCGCACGAGCGTCTCGGGCACTTCTTTCCCCCAAAACGAAAGCAGATGCGCATGCGTGTCAGCAAGCGGTGCCAAGGGCACGGGACAAGCAACCGTCTTCTTTTTCTTGGTAAACGTCACGCGTTCGGCATTAGGCATCATGGATGAGCTCCTGAGCCAGGCGGATAAAGTCGGCAACATCAAGCGTTTCTGCGCGCGTGGTGGGTGCGATACCGCAAGCCTCAAAGGCGGCGTCGAGCACGTCCTTGGCAAAGCCGTTGGCGCTCATGGAATTGCGGATGGTCTTGCGGCGCTGAGCAAATGCAGCATCAATCACGCGGGCCACAAACTCGCGATCGAGTCCTTCGGGCGCCACGCCGTCAACACGGTCGATACGCACGACGGCCGAGTCCACGTGCGGTGCCGGCATAAAGCAACGTGGCGGCACCTCAAAGCGACCCGTAACCTGCGCATACAGGCCGAGCTTTGCCGTGTAGCCGCCATAGGTCTTGTTACCCGGCACCGCGGCAATGCGATCGGCAACCTCCTTTTGAACCATGACCACGGCACGCTTGAGCGCGGGCATCGTCTGGAAGAACTGCAGGATGATCGTCGCCGCCACGTTATAGGGCAGGTTCGCGACAAATACCGTCGGCTCACCGCCTGCAGCCTGCTCAATCTGCCCCGTCGTCACCTTGAGCGCGTCGCCCATGATAAAGCGGAAGTTGGCATAGTCGGCGGCATGGGCATCGAGCACCGGTTCGAGTTCGGGATCGGCCTCGATCGACGTGACGCACGCCGCCTCCTGCAGCAGCGCGAGCGTGAGCGTACCAACGCCCGGGCCAACCTCGAGCACGCGCTCATCGCCCGTGAGCTCGGAAAGCTCGCAAATGCGCTCAATTACATGGTTGTCGATCAGGAAGTTCTGGCCCAGGCGATGCTTGGTCGCAAGGCCAAACTCCTCCAGCAGCTCCCTTGTTGCCGTGGGGTTTGCCAAAGGCGAAGTTGTCATAGTTGCCTCCTTAGCATGATGGCGGCGTCTTGAAACAAAAGGGCATGGACCGTTGCGGCCATGCCCTTACATCTAAACAGCAAATTGCCGATATGGCGCGCGGCGTCTTAGCCCAGACGCGGGAACAGCGGCTCACCCTTCTCGACGGGCTGACCACCGGCAAGCAGGCCCCAAGCGCAAATGCCCTTGAGGTCGTCGCTCGCGGCCTCGTCCTCGCAGGACAGGCGGCGCAGGGCTTCGGCAGAGGTCTGAGGCATGAGCGGCATCAGCAGGTGAGCGGCAATGCGGATGGCCTCGAGCAGGTTGTAGATCACAAATGCCAGCTCGTCAGCCTTAGCCTCATCCTTGGCAAGCGCCCAAGGCTCGGAGTCCTCGATGTAGTGGTTGGCGGCGTGGATGAGCTCCATAACCTCGTCCTTGGCTCCGCCGTAATCGAGCACGTCCATCTTGGCCATGTAGCGGTCGACCAGGCCATCGGCGATCTTTGCCAGCGGGTTGTCGAACGCATCGAACGATGCGGGCTTGGCGGGCGCGCAACCGTCAAAGTACTTGCCGCTCATGTTGAGCGAACGCGAGATAAGGTTGCCCCAGCTGTTGGCCAGGTCGGCGTTGTAGACCTGCTCCATGCGATCGAAGCTGATAGCGCCGTCGGTACCGGGAACGACGTCGGTCATAAAGTAGTAGCGATAGCCCTCGACGCCCAGCATGTCGATAACGTCCTGCGGAGCGATGGCGTTACCGCGGCTCTTGGACATCTTCTCGGCCTTGCCGGTCTCGGCATTGCGCACGGTCAGGAAGCCGTGGGCAAAGACGTGCTCGGGCAGGGCCTCGCCGATGGCCATGAGCATGGCGGGCCAAATGACGCAGTGGAAGCGGATGATGTCCTTACCCACGATGTGGAACTGCGCGGGCCAGCGATAGGCCAGCTCGGCACGCGCCTCGTCGGTGTCGACACCGTAGCCGACGGCCGTCATATAGTTGAGCAGCGCGTCAAACCATACATAGGTCACATGGCCCTCGTCAAACGGAACCTGGATGCCCCAGTCAAAGCTCGTGCGACTCACGGAAAGGTCGTTGAGGCCGCCCTCGACAAAGCTGCGAACCTCGTTCATGCGGAACGCAGGCTCGACAAAGTCGGGGTGCTCGTCATAGAGCTTGAGAAGCTTGTCCTGGAAGGCGGAAAGCTTAAAGAAGTAGGACTCCTCCTGGACGCGCTCAAGCGGACGGTGGCAGTCGGGGCATAGATGCTGGCCGACGCTGCCGTACTCCTCGTCGCCCTTCTGGACCTGCGTATCAGTGAAGTAGGTCTCGTCAGGCACGCAATACCAACCGTCGTAGCTGCCCTTATACAGGTAACCGGACTCCTTCATGCGCTCCCACAGGTACTGCACGGCATGATGCTGGCGCGGCTCGGTGGTGCGGATGAAGTCGTCGTTGGAAATCTCGAGCTTGCTCCAAAGCTCCTTGAAGTGCGGGGCCTGGCTATCGGTCCACTCCTGCGGCGTCATGCCATGCTTGGCTGCGGCCTCGGCGACCTTCTCGCCGTGCTCGTCCATGCCGGTCAGGAACTTGACGTTATAGCCGGCGGAACGGCGATAGCGAGCCTGAACGTCGGCGATGATGGTGGAATAAGCCGTGCCCAGGTGCGGATCGGCGTTGACGTAGTAGATGGGCGTCGTGATAAAGAACGAAGGCTTGCTTTGATCCATGGGGTTTGTCCTCCAGAAAAACGTTGCATACAGAGGATGATTCTAGCGCAAGGGCTGGATATCCTCCATCTATTGCATATCGAGCACCATGGCATAGACATCGCGCTTGCGGCGCGAATACTTCTGAGACAGGCGCTTGGCCACCGCAGACGCGGGCTCCCCCTCCTCGAGCGCGGCGCGGATATCCTCGCGCAGGGCCTCGTCGGGATCCGCTGCCGTGGCGCCGACCGGCACGATACCGGCCTCCTCATCCTCGCTCGGTGGCGCGATGACCAGCGCAATCTCGCCCTTTACCTCGCCGCGAGCACGCAGCTCCTCGGCAAGCTGGTCAGCGGGCCCGCGCAAGACCTCCTCGTGCAGCTTGGTGAGTTCGCGGCAGACGGCAACCTCACGCTGGGGAAAGACCTCCGCCACGGCCTCGAGCGTCGCCACGATGCGATGTGGAGACTCGTAGAAGATGAGTGCGCCGGGCACCACGGCAAGGCGCTGCAAACGGCGCACACGGTCGCCGTGCTTTCGGCCCAAAAAGCCCTCGAAGAAAAAATGCTCGCAGGGAATGCCGGACGAAACAAGCGCCGTGACGCAAGCAGAGGGCCCGGGAATAACTTCGACGGGCACATCGGCCTCACGCGCCGCCTCGACCAGCGCCTGGCCGGGATCGGACACGCTCGGCATGCCGGCGTCCGAGGCAAAAGCGAGGGTCTCCCCCGCCAGCAGACGGTCGACCAGGCCGGCGGCGCGGCTGGCGATCACATTCTCGTCGCAACGGACAAGCGGCTTGGAAATGCCCAGGTGCATCAGTAGCTTTGACGTCACACGCGTGTCTTCGCAGCAGATGGCATCAGCAGCGGCAAAGGCCTCACCAACGCGCGGGGACAGGTCGCCCAGGTTGCCGATGGGCGTGCCGACCACATAGAGTTTGCCCGTATGGGCGCTGTTTTGCGTCATATCAACCTATTCAATCATGCCGCGCTCGAGCGTACCGAGCGCCGCGCGGGCGTCCCATGCTGCAATGCGCTTCTCGGTCTTCCACGTTTGGAAGAACCAACCGGCAGCCGGCGCAAACGAAGCCAGCTGGTTGGCGATAAACACGCGCTCGTAGGCATTGCGGCCCTCGGGCGTAACCGACGAGTTGGCAAAGATCGCCGCGCCCGACCATTCGCCCACCAGCACGGGGAACCCAGTCGAAATCGCTTCTTTAAGCTCGCGCTTGTTACGCGAAATCGCCGTCGTCAGCCCGCGAGGGCTCGTGATGTCGAGCGCATACTCGTCGCGGTAATGGTACAGGTGAAGGTCCATGTAGACGTTCTTGTACTTGGCGCCGCGCATAAAATGCTTCCACTCGCTGGGATGCCCCGACGACGAGAAGACGACGATCTTATCCTCGGGCATATACGAACGGACGAGCTCGTAGGCATCGCGATAGAAATTGCGCAGGTAGTGAGCAGGAATGCCATCCGTCATGGTGAAGAGGCTCTTGCGAACGCTCATCTGCGGCGTGTCCAGCAGCTCAATGCCCAGCAGGCTCTCGGCCTCGCCATAGCGATCGGCCAAGCGCTCGAGCACGTCGAGTGCGACATGACGGCCGTTGGTGGACGAATGCCACTCGGCAACAGCCTCCGGCGTGGTGGGCGAATCGTTGGAATCGCCCTGGCCACCGGGCACGGTTGCCAGATCGAGCAGCACGCGGATGTCGTACTTGGCAGCCCACTCAATTGCGCGGTCGATGTAATCGACAACCGATATGTAGGAGGCATCGGACTCCTGTGAGCCAAAGGCATACCAGGGCACCGGCAGACGCACGGCATTGAGACCGATCTGCGCCATGCGGCGAAAATCGTCCTCGCTCACAAACGTCTCGTAATGGCGGCGCATGCGCTCGTTATAGGCGGCGGTACCCATGGCCTCCTGTAGCTCAGCCGCGTTGGATGCACCGGTCGCCGCGTACAGCGACGGGGTCACCCAAGGCTCGGGAATAAACCAGCCAGAGAGATTAACGCCGAGTATCCTCTCCATCACTGCCCCCTTCGGATCATGCAGGTCGAACCCGCATCGTATTGCGTAGGATAAGTATCGTTTTGAGTATACCCGCGTGTGCGGACAGGCGACCGAACGGTCTGCAAAGTGACGCGAAAGTGGGAGGAATGTCTGGGAGCAGACGGACTCGGAATGGTGCGACGAGGTGTGTACGCGCGCCGGAGGCAGGCACCGGAAAGTGTGTCCCGTTCTGAGCCCTTATTCTGGGACGCAGTTTCCGCAGAACCCTACATAAAAGAAAAGGACCCCTTTGCAGAGGTCCTAGTCAATTCAAGGTGGCGGGGAAGGGAATCGCGTCCGCGCGCTGCGCGGACGGACCGCTGCGGCGCTTACGCGCCTTGCGAGCTGCGCTGGCAAACGCTTACGCGTTTACTCAGCTCCGCGCCCTCACGGGGTTCGATTCCGTGCGAGGGCTACATAAAAGAAAAGGACCCCTTTGCAGAGGTCCTAGTCAATTCAAGGTGGCGGGGAAGGGAATCGAACCCCTGACACGAGGATTTTCAGTCCTCTGCTCTACCAACTGAGCTACCCAGCCATTTGAGGTGTGCCTTGTTTCAAGGCTTGATTAGTATAACCAAGGACGCGTTCCGGTCAACCGAGAATTTCAAAAAAGTTTTTGAGCACAGCCTCGGTTCTTTAAATCGGCACGTCAGAGGCATCAGCCGGCAGCAAGAAGTTTTTCGCTCAGAGCCGCACGGGCAAACTCACTTGGCGTCATCCCCTCGGCAGCCGCCCGTCGACGAATGGCCTCCTTCATTCCCAGAGGAATCTTGACCGACAGCGTTGCCGTCCCCTCACCTGAGAGTGGGGGCCGTCCATGCACGATCCCACCAACGGTGTGTTCGCCATCCGGAAACTCTCCGCGCTCGTACGACTCGCACCACGCGTCAATCATTTCATCCGTTACAACCTGACCATTAGCGGCCGTATACGTCTTGCCCATCATCGACCCCTTTGCCGAGCCCGTTCAATCTCCTGCCAAAATTTCTTCTGGACTGGAGACAAGGCATGAATGATAAGCCCCCACGGACAAGCTCGACCGCGACAAGCTCCACGCTTCGTCCGTCTGGGAGCCATCCAATCGCAAGCCATCTCGGCGGCTCGTCCTTCGGCTCGCGACGAATGCACTCAGTAACCGCAAGCCAAGCGCTAAGCACCTGCTTTTCCGTCAGGTGCTTTTTAGCGTTGGGATGGATCTCAACATCCATGCATCTTCTCCTCCATCTTACCCAATTTCGTATGACGAAAGTCCGCTGTCGCCAATTCTTAAGCCGGCACGCGTTGGAGAGCAGGGGTCGAAACAATGATTGAAGGACGCTCTAGTACGGCCCAGGCGCCGGGGCAGGAGCACATACGCCAGGGACGTACGTTTTCGTAGCATACGAGGACATAGCCACGTGCATCGATAAAGGCGATATCGATGGGATAGGCCATAAAACACGTATGGACCGAAGAGCAGCGTGGAAATGCCATGACGAGCGGCAGACCGTTGGCGGCAACCGGACACCGTCCCAGCATGCCGCGCAGGCGCACGGCAAACGACTCCGCCACCGCAAACTCGGCCGGCGTCCAGCCCAGCCTATTGAGTGCCCGCGCGTAGGCGATGTAGGACGAGACCGCGGTCACATGACCACCCCCGGACGCCATGGATCGACCGTCACCGCGCGCTCGTGCGACAACGTTGTCGGCGCCCCCAGCGGAACGCCAGCGATGCTGAGAGAAGTCGGCCACGGCTCATAGTGCATGGTGCAGGTGTAGGTCCTAAACGTACCGGATAGGGAGAGCAGGCCACCATCCGATGCCTCCGCGCCTTGCTCGCTCGACACTTCGATCTGCAAGTCATAGCCTTCCATGGCATTCAGAATTTGAGTCCGGACCGTCGCCGAGGCATCGACAGAGCTTTCGTCGCCCTCCCCGCTCGGCGCCACGGCGTGCGCCAACACGATGTCGGGCACCACGCGGTCGAAGCGCGCGACAGCGCTGGCAAAGATCATGACGTTGTATACGATGAGTGCCAGCACCAGCAAAACGGGCGTAACCACTGCTATCTCCACCGTCGCTTGGGCGCGCTCCTCGCGCAGACGCATGCGGATACTCATTACGACCCACCGCCCAGAGCGCCAACCAGCGTGGCGACATCGACGGTGAGCGGGATGGAGCCGCCGCCGGGCAGAGGAATCTCCGCAAGCGTGAACACCGTACCGCTGATGGTGCGTTCGACTTGATATTCCAACGCCTCGCAAAGCGCCTTGGGATCGGTCACGCCCAACGGAATACTTCGCAGTTTGTCTTGCGCTTGAGAGAGACCAGCAATGTCAGACCCCGGGCTCTTAATGACGTTGGCGGAATCAGTCAGCACCGGCTTTCGCAGGCGCAAGTCGCACGGTTCCAAACCCAGCGCCGCCACGGACGCCGAAACGGTATCGCCGAGCCACGATGCAATGGAGCCCAACGCGCCGCTGCCCCCTCCTAGGCCTTTAATCATCTCGTCCATAAGTTCGTCGGCCGAACCTTGGATGTCTCCGTATCCCACAAGCAGCCGCCCCCAGACATCCATGACGCCGTCGAGTACGCCGGCAACGCCACCCGAGCGTTCCTTCAATGTCGAGAAAAATCGCGAAAGCACGTTGTTTTGCGCCGTCGCCTCATCGGGCGCCAGCACCGCGGCAGAGATGGCACCGCGACTGCCAAGCTCAACCGCCGTGTTAAACGAAGAGTTAAGTTGATCGGGGCTGGTAATATCACCCGAAACTGCAAAGGCGACTACGCCGTTGCGGCCAGGTGGGGCGATACGCGAACGCTCACCGGAAAGTTCTTTGATGGCGGTATCGAACGCATTGCCCGCACGGTCGGCTTCGTCCTCGGTCTGACGCTCGATCTCGAGCTCCTTGTTGCGACAGTCGACGTAGTCCTCCAGGGCGTCTTTAAACTTGTCAAAGTGATACTCAAAGCCGTTTTCGATAGAGGTTGAAGGCGCCGCAACAGCACCAAGCGACAAAACGCCAAAATGGCATTTGCTGCATTTATCCTGTCCATCGTAATCGGCAACCGAAGCAAATCCGCTCGGCGTCCCTTTCTTATAGTTAGGGCAGGTCGTCCCGTAATGCAGATACGCCTTGTCATCGTTCACGCTCGTCGGCCACACCGCATCGGTATAGAGTTCCGTCGCCCGAACCTCATCAGAGTTGCGCGGCAGCAGCGGAATATAAGAGGAAACCCTGTCTCCGTTCTCGGTTATATGTGCCCGATCGACCTCCGCGCTCGCATAGGTATAAAACGCCTTACGCGCCGCAGACTCTGCCTTCATCTCGACACTCGAGCCGTGGGGCTTCTCATTTGTCAGACGCCAATGGTAGTAGTCCTTCGCGCGATCAAGGGCAACTTGGGGCTCCCACGTAACGCTCGATGAGTAATGCGGATTTTGAACACCGGAGAGATCCGTTAGGCTTTTCGCGCGCTCCCACATGCAAGAACAGCTGCCGACCGAGCCCTTGTCAGACCCACCACAATCCGCCAGCCAAGCACGCTCTTTAGCCTTCGCCGTGTCCTCAGAAGCCTTCCGCAGCTCCTCGGCCGCACGCTCTAAATCATCTGATGTGTCTTTAATGGTATCGGTCGAGATCTCTGACCCTTTGAGCGCAGCGAAGTCCGACTCGGATGTCCTGGGCACGGCAAGCGCCGTACCGGTATAGGTCACACTATCGGTATCCTGCGCCGACACCGCCTGCGTGGCACGCGCGGCGATCAGATACGGCAGAGCCGTCTCGATTTTCTGTAAGCCTTCCGATGCGCTTTTGGCAAACTTGTTGCGCGTTTTAATGATCTCGATCCCGGTGTCGACCATATTGCCGGCAACCGGCTCGGCACCCGGGATGAGGATGGCGACCAGGCCCGTCCCGATCGTGGCAAACCCCGCCAGCCCCAGACTCAAGATACTCGCATCAACCACCGTGGCAGCCGTGTGATAGGACGACACCACGTTGGCACCCGCCAGCGCGCCGCTATCAGCCGCCACCTGGGTGTCCCCGGCACGCGACATGCTCCATATCGCCGCGGTCGACGAAAACAACAATGTGAGCACCACTAGGATGACCGCGGCAGAAGAAAGCGTGGTATAGGCACCGTCTTCGATAAACAGATCGACACCGGCTCGACCCATAAAGCCACCTCGCTTGCAATGGCAACTCGGACGGCGCGTCAAAACGCGTCTAGACCAGAAACGCTTAATCCCATGTAGCAATCCACGAATCATAATCTCCCTCCAGCCATTCGGGACGCGATTGATACGAGACATCGACCTTGAGCTCAACGTAGCCGCCCTCGGCGGTACCACCCATAGCCTGCGCAAACGCACCGATCACGGGCAACGGCTTGACCTCGCCGGAAACGGACACGGACGAGACGCCACCCGCACCGGCCCGGCCAAGCTCGATATCCCACGACAGCGGCCCGCCGACATGAAAAATCGAAACGTTGGGCACTGCGGCAAGCCGGCGGCGGGTGAACTCCTTAAGATCGTCGTCCTCCGCCGTCGTCGTGGTCATGAGCCGCGCGGTCTCGGCGGCGGCAGACTCCATGACCGCGCGCGTATAGAGCAGGCACACCGGTTGCAGTGCGAGAAGGATGAGCGTCAGAAACGTCGGCAGCAAAAAAGCGGCCTCGACCGTAGACTGCGCCCGGTCCTCGCACGCGATATCAATACAACGCGATGTCCTTAGCGCCCGCAGCGGCGTCGATAACCGACATCGAGGCAACGCCATGGGATGCCGCCCGCTCAACCAGCGCCGCCAAGCGCCCATCGGTGCCAGCACGCCAAAGTCCCGCAATCGCCAGCACGATCGATAACAGCGCCACCGTGACGATGGCGTATTCCACAGTCGCTTGGGCAACCTCCTCACGCAGAACGCCATGCATTTCACGACCCCTCCTTTGAGCTTATTGTTTGCGGGACCAGGCGCACGGCGCGCAGACGACACGAAGCATCGCCAGTATCCGCAGCAACCGTCACCATATCGACCCAGCCGCGTCCGTCACGCACGATAGCGCCCCACACGTTGCCCTTGATGTCGAGATAGCCGCTCAGAGCAAGTTGTGCCGTGGGTACCTCGCGATAGGCACGCAGCATATCCGCCGCCGCTTCGGTCATCGGTCGGTCCTCGGACCATGCAAGCCGGACCGCAATCGCGTTGCCCTCAGGCGAATCCGTCACAGTGTCAGACCGCTTGTCGAGCGTCCGCAGAAAGGTTTGCGCCGTGACAGCGACATCCGAATCGTCCGCATCTCGCATCTCATCTTTTTGAGACGCCACCGCCGAATCTGAGCCCAAATCGGAGGCGGTCCCAGGACGCTGCTGCCGCGCGGCGTTAAGCCCCCAAAGCACCACCGCTATCGCCACGGTCAGGCAAGCAAACACCAGCAGCACCCCGATGGGGCGCTCGCCCTCTACAGGCTGTTGATGCCCTCGCTGATCGCATCCCATAGCTCTTTAACCTTGCCTTTAAATGCAACGATGGCAATAATCGCGATCACCACAAGTACGCCCACTAAAATGGCGTACTCGGTGGTACCCTGCGCGCTCTCCTCCTGCAACAGCTCCTTGGCATGCTGGCGAGTGTGAATCGCCCGGCAAAAAGCCCAGCTCCAAGCCTTGTCAGCAACTTCGACCATCGTGTTCATGTATTCCTCCCTACATCATCCCGCCTGCTCCCAGCAGCGGGCCCAATATGGACAGAAGCAACGCCGGCAAGATGAGCGTGCCGGTGGGAATCAACAGCTTGACGGGCGCACGCTCGATCTCGCGCTCGACCGCGGCGCGATGAGCCGCACGGATCTCGCGACTTTGAGCGGCCAGCGTCTCGGCAAGTGGGGCACCCAGGGCGAGCGCCTGCCCCACCGTGATGGCAAAGGTCTCGAGCGCTCGCACGTCCAGGTCGCGCGCGGCGGCCAACAACTCGTCCTCACGCGTGCCCACGCCCACCTGCCACGCCATGCAGGCGCGCTCAAGGCGAAGAGCCAGCACTGACCGGCGGTTGGCGCAGAAAATCTCAAGCGCCGCATCAAACGAAAGACCGGCCGAAAGACCCAAGCGCACAACATCGATCATCTCGGACACTTCGCCGAGCGACACTCGCGCCGGGCCGCCCGCTCCAACCGCGCCCTTCACTCGCGCGGTCAGAGCATCGACCACCGAGCGACCCGCGGCAGCGACCAGCACCGCCTCGCGCATGCAGGCCCCTGCGATCTTGCGTGCATCCGCCCGATCCAAACCCGTCGCGACAAATACACTCAGGGCGCACAGGCAAGCCGCAACTGCAACCGGGGCGCTCATAGCTCCACCCGCATAATGCGCCGGATAACCACCAGGGCAACGGCGTTGAGGGCAAGACCCAGCACCACAGCGCCCGCGCCGGCAGGCGTCGCAAGACCGCGACGAAAATCTGCCGAAAGCAGCGCCAACACCGCGCACATGCCCGCCGGCATCGCCGCGACCATATGCGCAGACATGCGAGCCTGCGACGTCTTAACATCCAGGCGGCGCTTGAGCTCAATGCGCTCCCCCACCATGCTCGACGCCTCGGACAGTAAGTCGGCAAGCGGAGCGCCGGTGCGCTGAGACACCTTAAGCGCCAAGGTCACAAGCGAAAGACCGGGGGCGTCGATACGCACGAGCAAGTCATCGAGCGCGTCGGTCGCCGAGATGCCGCAATCGATCGCCGCCGCCACCCGCAAAAACTCGGTATGCACTGGCTCTTGCGCATGAGCGCCCACAAAGCGCATGCCCTGGGCCAGCGAATGTCCCGAGGCAAGCGACATGGAAAGTGCGGTAAACGCCTCGGGCATTGCCTCTTCTGCATCGTGTTGCTCGCGCCGGCTCTCAAAGCCATCCCGAGCGGCACCAACGGCAAACGGAGCAACAAGTCCCAAGGCAAATCCGAGGGGCGATAACGACACCATCGTTAGTAAAACGCAGCAGACACCGCTCGATAGCAGCAGAAACGCCAAACGTCCCGAAGCATCTTCGATCACGAGGCCAAGGCGATGCGCCGGAGCCAGCGATGGCCACGAACGGGCGATCTTTTTCAGCAGATCGTTTTCCACCAGCTCACGCGGCAGCTTCTCTGCCACCATCTCGAGCGCCTGACGTGCCAGCTCCGCCAGCGGTACCTGCGGCACACGAGGTTCCGCCCCGCACGCCGTCGCGACAGAAAGCCCTGCCAAGCCCCCTACGACGAGGGGCACAGTGATCTCCATTCGTCCACCTCCTCTTGTGTGAGCGTCCCCGACCGCAGGCCTTCTGCGATAAACGGCGGCTCGCGGTCAAGCGTCCAGGTGCGCTCGGCGGCATCGAACGTCACATAGCGCTCGAGCTCTACGCCACCCGATGCGGCGCGTCGCACCCCCGAATACGAGGAGACGAAACGCCTGCCATCGGCGTGGCGCTCGGACATCACGATGCCGTCGAGCGCCATGGCAATCTGCTCCTCGATGAGCTCGCTCGGCAGATCGATGCCATAACGTGCAAGCAACGTCAGACGCACCACGGTCTCCTGTTCTGAACCCGCATGAAGTGTGGTGAGCGACCCGTCGTGGCCCGTGTTCATGGCCTGCAACATGTCGCAGCACTCGGCACCGCGCACCTCGCCCACCACGATGCGGTCGGGGCGCATGCGCAGGGCATTAGTTACCAGGTCGCGGATCGTCACCGCGCCTTCACCCTCAATTGAAGCCTCGCGCGCCTCTAGGCGCACCACGTGCGGATGATGCGCAAACTTGAGCTCGGCAGAGTCCTCGATCGTCACGATGCGCTCGCCGGTGGAAATCTCACATGACAACGCGTTGAGCAGGGTGGTCTTACCAGATCCCGTGCCTCCCGCAACCGCCAGGTCCTGTCGCAGCGACACCGCGCACGACAGCAGCTGCGCATACCAAAGCGGCAGCGACCCCAGCCCCACAAGCTCGTCCAGCGAGCAGATACGGTCCGAGAACTTTCGGATGGTGAGAATCGGTCCGTCAATCGCCACAGGCGGAATCACCGCGTTGACGCGATAACCCGTTTTGAGGCGGGCGTTGACGATGGGGCTGCGCTCGTCGATACGGCGGCCAAGTGGCGAGATGATGCGGTCGATAAGCACACGGATCTGTTCATCATCCTCAAACGCATGCTCGATGGGGTACAAGACGCCGCCGCGTTCAAAGAAAGCCGAGCGGCAGCCGTTGATCATGATCTCGGTAACGGTGTCGTCCTCGATGAGCGGCTGCAACGGCCCCAAGCCCACCACGTCATCCAAAATCTCGTCGATGATGGTTTCGCGCTCGGGCGTCGCGAGATCGGTCGGCTCCTCAACATTGAGCGCCGCCTCCACCGCAGGACGCAATTCCGAGCGGGCAAGTGCCGGGTCGATATAGGCGCTGATACGCGCCACTTCGTCGTAACCCATGCGGTCCATCACGGCGCGCTTGGTGCGTCGTTTCACCGCGCGGCGACGCCCCGCATCTACAGGCGCTGCCGCCGCTGCAGCGCCGGCAGCCTTAATCCTCGTTTGCAGGCTCATCGCTGATCACCCTCGCGCAACCAGGGAAGGCGGATACGCGGGCGTTCGGTACGCGTTGCACGGTCGGCGACCATATCGCTCCAAGGGCCGACGGCGCACCCCAGTTCCACGAGCATCTCGCGCGTGGCCTCGCGCACGCTGGTCGCAAAAACGCTGGTCTGCCCCACTGCCTCGTCAGCGCGCCCAAACGCCATGAGCGCGGCGAGATCCTGCCCGCCATCGGCGATACGAATCTTGGAGCTCAACGCACAGGCAATCTCAAAGCGCATGGCGACGTCCTCGTCTGCCCCGCGCGCACCGAACCGGTTGAACACGGCGCTCATGCGCGTGCGCGGCACACCTACTCGACTTGCCAGTTCAATGACGCGCGACGCCGATGTCGCGGACGACACCGCCGCATCGCCAACGACCAGGCAACGGTCGCTCGCTGCCACCGCAGCCGCCACGGCGTCGCCCCAAAAGACCGAGGTATCGATAAAGACCACGTCGGATTCGCGACGCAGAACATCAAGCAGTAGCTCCACCGGACGTGCCATGAGCTCGGCTTGCTCGGGAGCCGCAACGGGACCCCAAAGCGTAACGCCCGGCGCCACGCGCATCGATGTGGCTACGATATCCGGCTCGGTGAGCGCGCCCGCCGCCGACGGCTCGATAAGTGTCGCCATATCGCGCGGGGCATCGACGCCTAACAAGTCGTAAAGGTTTCCAAACATCAGGTCCAGGTCGAGCACGGCGGCACGCAAGCCCAACAGCGACGATGTGTGTGCCATGGTGGCAACGATCGTCGACTTGCCGCAACCGCCCGAACCCGAAATGGCGCAGATGACCGAAGCTCGATGCGGCGAAGCGGCAGCGTCTGCCGGCGGCATCGGAGGCGGCGGGGCGGGCGTCGGTGACAGCGTCCCCGTCTCCCCCGCCGCAACCACACGCTGCGTCCAAGCCGGCATGGCAGCCTGTTCGGTCTGCGAGGCAGGCTCGTTCTGCGCAATCTGCTCATGCTGCATCAGCGACAACTCGCCACACCCGGCAAAGCCCTCAACTTCGTCGAGTTCATCCGCCAGATTCACGCCGTGCACGTATCCCATATCTACAGCCGGGGAGTCGCCAGCATGCTGCGCCGGCCCTCCAGCGTCATCGTATACAAGGGGGTTCCGGGGGCGCCGACCATGCTCGGCTTCCGCTTTTCCATAATCATCAACACGCGGGCCTCTTGTAGCGCGAGGCGCCCCGGGTTCCCTATCAACAAAAGCATCGGGCTCAATCGTCATGCGCCGATCGGAATCAACCGCTCCCTCGCCCGCGCGCCCGTTGCCGCATATACTGTGCGCAGCGATGACCTCGGTCGCCCCCGCGCGAAACAGCCCCTCGATATCCGACGGATCGAGCGCTTCTATCAACACGACCACGCGACTCACGCGACCTTCGGCCGTCAGGCGCGCAACAGTCTTGCGCACATCTTCGGTATCAAACAGAGACGCCGCGATGATGGCAGCCCCGCGGCGCGACGGAAACGCCCGCGCCATGGAAACCAGCCCGTCCAGGTCACCCACGCGAAGCACCTGTGCACCCGCATCACGGCCCTCGACTTCCCGCTGCAACAGCCCGTAATCGCCGCACGCGCAGCACGCAAGCCAGATCGCCTTCATCACTCGTCGCCTCCGCTCTTTTTGCCGCGCGCCGTGGCGGGAATCGTCAAGCTGACCGTTCCCTTGCCCGAGGCGCCCAGCAGTTCCTTGACGTCTTCGGGGTCAGCCGCCAGCGTCACCCATTCGATCTTGCCCTCACGTGTGGTGCCGGCATCTTCGCTGGTATCGATCACGTACGCGCCGCACAAACGATCGGTCACGCCATCTTTTTGCACGTACACGTCCACATAGCTGCCCACGCCCGTGGCGCCGCCGACTGAGTGCTCGGCATCGACCGCCACCGAAACGGCAACCTTGCCCTTAGGCACCTCGAGCTTGTGGCTCTCGGCCTTGGTGTAGACATTGCAAATCACGGCGTTTTTGGGAATGCGCGAGGTCGTCACGTCGCCGCGCACCTGACGCAGCTCGGTCGCCGCATCACGCGGCAGCAGACTCGCCAGCCATTCCTGGGTTATGACATTGGTCTCATCGAGGGTCTCGCCCACATCGATATCGCGCGCCGCGACGCATACCTCGACGCGATCGCCACCGTACTTGGCCAAGGTCTCAGCCTGGACCCGTTCAGCTTGCGAGCGGATCGACGAGCCGTAAACCATGCATAGCAGAGCAGCGAGCACGCCCGCGACCAGACTGATGGCGATGCGCTTGCTCTTGTTCACGGCCGCTCCTCTCATGGCAGTGCCGGGCAAATGCCCGTACCACCATTGTCTGGGCGACCAGAGCGCAAAGCGGCGCAATCGCAATCTTGGTTTTACGTGTCAAACCAATTGCTGACCAAAAGCTGACCAGCCCGTCAAGCTCGTGGCAAGGTTTTGGTCAGAACGTCGGCAAAACGCATATTTCGAGGCGCTTTGGCAGAAAAAAAGCCGCCTCCCGAACAGTTGGAAGACGGCTGTCATAGGAAAAATCAATTACAGATGGACATCGGGGTCGAGCATTTGGGCACTCACGCGCATGGATGACGCTAGATTTTGGAACGTCTCCAAACGCAGACTGTCGATCTGTCCAGCATCTTCGGCCTCGCGAACGGCGCAACCCGGCTCGTGAGTGTGCGTGCAATCGCCAAACCGGCACGCACGCGACGCCTCGACGATCTCGGGGAAGGCACGCGCCAGACCCCGCTCATGCCCCACGAGCGGCAGGCTGCGCAGGCCCGGGGCATCGGCGATCACGCCGGCGTCGCCCGGCAGCGCCACCATCACGCGCGCAACGGTAGTGTGACGGCCTTGGTCGTCGCGTTCGCGCACACCGCCGGTCGCCAACGTATCGTGGCCCAGCAGTGCATTGAGCAGCGTCGACTTGCCGGCACCCGACTCGCCCAGAATCATGGCGCAGCTCCCAGCAGGCACGCAGGAACGGACCTCGTCCAGGCCGCGGCCCTCGGCAGAGGACGTCACGATTACGCGCACGTCCGGACCCACCAGGCGGCGCACGCGGTCCAGATCGCGCTCGAGCTCCTCGGCATCGCAGCGGTCAGCTTTGGTGAGCACCACCACCGGCTCGGCATCGCAGTCGAGCGCCAACACTAGCGAGCGCGCCACGCGGTCGAGCAGCACCTCGCCAGCACCGAGCGCCTGCACGATTAGCACGCTATCCACGTTGGAGCAGAGCACCTGGCGCTCTCCGCGGGCACGGCCGCGCCAACGTTCAAAGCTCGTATGGCGCGGCAGCACGCACTCAATCACGCCCATATCGTGCCCGGGAGCGCGGCGCACCGCCACGCGGTCGCCCACGGCGGGCAGCAGGACCTCGTCCTCGCCGCGCGACTTGGCAAACCCCACGGCATGCTCGGCACGAAAGGTGTCGTCGGCAGTAGCCACCAGCGGAAACCCGCGATCCAAGCGCACCACGGCGCCAAGCTGCATCTGCTCGGGCTCCTCGGCATGTGCGCAGAAATCATCAAAGGCAGTCTGCTGGGCTTCATCGACTGGCAGGTCATCAAACGCCGGAACGTCCTGCAGCGCGTCGAGTCCCGGCACGCTTGCCAGCAGCTCCTCAGCAGATGCGGGAGCCTCGGTCGCAAGCTTCCGACGACGATCGCGCTTAGCCCGCGCCCCCGTCGTCTTTTTCTTCGCTTTAGCCTTAGCCTTGCCCACAAGCGCCTCCCAGCACCATAAATCACAACTGAGCAGGTATTTTCCCACAAAAAAGAGTCGGTCGAGCAAATGCTCGACCGACTCACACACTTTCCCTCAGCTTACGGTCCCGAGAGGTTATCCGAAGGCCCGCCCGCCGGGAGGGGTTTCTTCTGAGTGATCCCGCAGCGCGAAGCGCGAGGACCAGCGAAGAAGAAACCCCGCAGGCGGGCGGGCCCGGACAGGTACGTTACTCTTTCTCCACCGCGCGCATGATCGCCTTGTAGATCTCCATCAACGGGATGATCAGGAAGGCCAGGCCCAGCGCGGCAAGAACGCCCTTGAGCTCAAGCGTCACAGGGCCAAAGAACATCTCGGCAAGCGTCGGCTGCACGGTCACGATCACCGTCAGCACCAGTGCCAGAGCGGCGGAAGCCCACAGCCACTTGTTCTGCTTCTTCATGGTGAACAGCGACGCACGACGGCTGCGCATATTGAAGCAGTGGAAAATCTCGACCATGTTGAGCGTGATGAACGCCATCATCACGCCTTCCTCGTCGGCATTGCCGGCGATCATATCGGCGATGTGGATGTAGCCCATGTCAAAGTACACGCCCACAAAGAAGCTCGCCAGCACCAGCACGGTGATGATTAGGCCCTGGACCACGCAGTCCAGACCCATATGTCCGGCAAAGACACCATCCTTGGCGTTGCGCGGCTTGCGCTTCATGATGTCGCCCTCGGCGTCCTCCATGCCCAGCGCGAGCGCAGGGAAGCAGTCGGTAACCAGGTTCACCCACAGCAGCTGCACCGGCTGGAAGATGGTAAAGCCGATGAGCGTGGCGATAAACACCGAGAAGACCTCGGCAAGGTTGGCCGAAAGCAGGAACTGGATGACCTTGCGAATGTTGTCGTAGATGCGACGGCCCTCTTCGCAGGCACCGATGATGGTGGCAAAGTTGTCGTCGGCGAGCACCATGTCGGCGACGTTCTTGGTGACATCGGTACCGGTGATGCCCATGCCCACGCCGATGTCGGCGCGCTTGATGGACGGAGCGTCGTTGACGCCGTCGCCCGTCATGGCCACGATCTGGTCGCGCGACTTCCAAGCCTCGACGATGCGGGTCTTGTGCTCGGGCTGGACGCGGGCGTACACGCCGTAGTCCTCGATGTGCGCGTCGAGTTCCTCGTCGCTCATGCGGTCGAGGTCGGCGCCCGTGATGGCCTGGCTGCGATCGGCGACGATACCCAGCTGCTTGGCGATGGCCACGGCGGTGTCGATGTGGTCGCCCGTGATCATGACGGTGCGGATGCCGGCGTCGTGCGCCTCGCGGATGGCGTCGGCCACCTCGGGACGGACCGGGTCAATCATGCCGGACAGGCCGCAGAAGACCAGGTCATGCTCGAGCGCGGCGGGGCTGCAGTCGGCCGGGACCTCGGTGTAGGTGTGGCTTGCCAGCGCCAGCACGCGCAGGGCCTCGTCGGCCATGGCCTTGTTGGCGGCCACGAGCTCGGCGCGACGCTCCTCGGTCAGGGGGACGACCTTATCGCCCTCGTAGATATGGGTGCACAGGCCGATCACCACGTCGGGCGCGCCCTTGGTGTACTGCTCGTACTCGCCATCCAAGGTCTCGACGACCACGGACATCATCTTGCGGCCCGAGTCAAACGGGGCCTCGCCCACGCGCGGATGCTCGGCAGTCAGGCCGGTGAGGCCAGCCTTGCCGGCATCGTTGACGAGCGCACACTCAGTCGGCTCACCCACGGCCTCGCCCAGCTCCTCGTCCCACTGAGCATCGGAGCACAGCGCCATGCCGGCCAGGAACTTCTCCTTGGGCGCAGCGAGCTCGTGCTTGACGACGGTCATCTTATTCTGGGTAAGGGTACCGGTCTTGTCGGAGCAGATGGTCTGTGTGCAGCCAAGGGTCTCGACAGCAGAGAGCTTGCGGATAATCGCCTGGCGCTTGGCCATCTTGGTCACGCCAAGCGAAAGGACGATGGTCACGACGGCAACCAGGCCCTCGGGGATGGCGGCGACGGCGAGCGAGACGGCAACCATAAAGGTGTCGAGCAGGGCAGTCGGGTCGGTAAGAACGTTGCCCACGCCGTGGCGGATGATATCAACGCCAAAGATGACGACGCAGATGACGATAACCATGATGGTGAGGATGCGGCTGAGCTCGGCGAGCTTCACCTGCAGCGGCGTGAGCTCTTCCTTGGCCTCGGCCAGGGCGCCGGCGATCTTGCCCATCTCGGTGTTCATGCCGGTGCCGACCACGACGGCGCGACCGCGGCCGTACACGACGGTGGAGCCCATATAGCACATGTTCTTACGGTCGCCGAGCGGCACGTCATCGGTGCCCGCAGCGAGCTCGATCACGTTGGCGTGCTTCTCTACGGGCACGGACTCGCCGGTGAGCGCGGCCTCTTCGATCTTCATCGTAGCGCTCTCGAGCACGCGGCAGTCGGCCGGGACGGAGTCGCCCGCCTCGAGCATGATCACATCGCCAGGCACGAGCTCGGCGCTCGGCAGGTGCACGAGCTTGCCGTCGCGCAGCACCTTGGACTGCGCCGCACTCATCTCCTGCAGGGCCTCGAGGGCCTCCTCGCTCTTGGCTTCCTGGACCACGCCCAGCACCGAGTTGACGATAACGACGAACATGATGATGGCAACATCGGCAAAGTCGGGCTCGCCCTTGACCATGCCCGTGAGCGCACTGATGACGGCGGCAACGATCAGCATGATGACCATAGGGTCAGCCATCTGTTCAAAGAAACGCTTCCACAGCGGCGTCTTCTCAGCTTCCTCGAGCTTGTTAGGGCCTGTCTTGGCGAGGCGCGAAGACGCCTCGTCGTTGCTCAGGCCGAGGTTCTCATCGACACCTTGGTCGCTGAGCACCTCCGCCGCGGCGGACAGGTATTCCTTTTGCATATAGAGTCCCCTCCTGGGATTCGGGCCACTCAGCAGATTGATGCCCGATCATAATTCCCAGGAGAAGGGCAAGGGCTCATCAAGGCTGCCGTGCTGAGCGGCAGTTGATAGTGGAGCTATGGTACCCCAAAGCGACGCGTCTAGCCAAAACAATCGGTTTGGAAATATGGTCCGCACGCAACGGTGCAGACCGTGTGATGCTCAACATTGATAAAACGTTTTTTCTTCGGCACATCGTCAAACTGAAATATCGCCCAGATAGCAGCGGTTGGAGCGGTTGGTAAAGTTTTTTCATATACCGTTTATTCCGCAAAAAATGAACTTCTAATTCGGCATACGGTCGATTTTATGGGGTATTCGGTCGGCATTTCGTTATAATCAACACGGTTTTATTTCTTATGGTTTATCTATCAGCGCAAGACGATGTCAGATGGAGGTCTGAATGTACAAGCGCACTAAGATTGTATGCACCATGGGTCCCGCCTGCGATAGCGACGAGACCATCCGCGAGATGATCAAGGCGGGCATGAACGTCGCCCGTTTTAACTTCTCGCACGGCTCTTACGACGAGCACCACGGTCGCATCGAGCGCGTCCGTCGTATTTCCAAGGAGCTCGGTATGCCCGTCGGCATCCTGCTCGACACCAAGGGCCCCGAGGTCCGCACCGGCCTTCTGGTCGACGGCAAGAAGGTTGCCGTCAAGACCGGCGACAAGATCGTCGTCACCGCTCAGCCCACGTCCGAGGATTTCCACGGCACCGCTGAGCACATCTCCCTCGACTACCTGGCTCTGCCCTCCGAGGTCGAGAAGGGCTCCCTCATCCTGATCGACGACGGCCTGGTTGCCCTTGAGGTCGAGTCCGTCGACGGTCAGGACATGACCTGCGTCGTCAAGAACGACGGCCTGATCGGCGAGCGCAAGGGCGTCAACATGCCCAACGTCAACATCTCGCTGCCCGCCATCACCGAGCGCGATCGTCAGGACATTCTCTTTGGCCTGACCGAGAACATCGACTACATCGCCGCTTCCTTCATCCGTGACGGCGAGTCCGTCCGCGGCATCCGCGAGCTTTGCCGCGAGAACGGCGGCGAGCACGTGACGATTTTCCCGAAGATCGAGTGCGCCCTGGGCGTCGAGAACTTCGACGAGATCCTCGAGGCTTCCGACGGCATCATGGTCGCCCGTGGCGACCTGGGCATCGAGATCAAGCCCGAGCTCGTTCCCCACATCCAGAAGGAGATCATCGCCAAGTGCAACGCGGCCTACAAGCCCGTTATCACCGCTACGCAGATGCTCGACTCCATGCAGCAGAACCCGCGCCCGACGCGCGCCGAGGTTGCCGACGTTGCTAACGCCATCTACGACGGCACCGACGCCGTTATGCTTTCCGGCGAGTCCGCTGCCGGTAAGTACCCGGTTGAGGCCGTCAAGATGCAGGCCAGCATTGCTCTCGAGACCGAGAAGTACCTCCCGGCTCACGCTCCGCTCGAGGTTCCGGCCGATGCTCACGGCACCCGCGTCGTCAACAACGTTGTGGGTATGTCCGCTGTGAACATGGCTACCACCGTTGGCGCCAAGTGCATCACCGTGCCGACGACCACCGGTCGTACCGCTCGCCTGATCTCGCACTTCCGTCCCAATATGCCGATCTGCGCGTTCTCCCGCCACGAGTGGGCCGTCCAGCAGATGATCATGTACTGGGGCGTTATCCCGCACCAGGCCGAGATTACCCAGGGCACCGTCAACGGCACGATCGTCAAGGCGATCGAGACCGCTAAGGAGCTCGGCTACGTCGAGGCCGGCGACCTGACCGTCGCCACCGCCGGCGATCCCCGCATGAGCGTCCAGCTCGAGGACAAGGTCTCCTCGACCAACGTCGCTTACGTCGCCCAGGTGCGCTAAAACGCACTTGCAAGCACATTTGCATTGCAAAGGGCCCGGAAGGCTTCGCCTTCCGGGCCCTTTTTCTGTGTCAATGCCGGCACACGGCAAAACACGCACCCATTTCTTTACCAAAAGCGCGAAATCCACCTTTCGAGGCCCAAAAATAAAGTCCCAAGCGCTAAAAGTGTTCGCCCGATGGCGAAACCACACCTTACCCGACGCTGCTAAATCGTTTTAGCAAGAGCCAGATCGACCGCGTTTTCGGAAGTATGCGGCAAATTCTGAGACCTCCGAGCACACCCCGTTTTTTCGCAACAAAATGCCTGATAAACTGGCCTCAAAAGCCAGGTCTGCTCACAGGGTTCAGATTTTGCCGCATACTTCCGAATTGACGCTGGCATCGCACGGTCCAAAAGCACATTTCGACCAGGAGGATATCATGGACCTGACGCTATGCGGTCAATCCGCTTTTTACTATCACCGTATCCCGCCGCAGGTATTAGGGCTTTACCCCGCCATTAGCCTTGGCAATATGGATCGCAGATGTTGCGGCCTCGGAAGTCATGCAGTTGTAAAAGACCTGCTTCATGCACCGCTTCACAGGCTTGTATTCACTCGAGCACAATCCGGGTCGCGAAGCCTGTTTAAATCGCACCTCCTGACCCAAGAGCCGCCTCCCGGGTCGTTTAGGCAAACTGAACATGGATTTGATGTCACGTCGCCCGAGTTTACGCTGCTCAGCCTTGCTACGCAGGTCTCACGCAACCAGTTACTCATGGCTTGCTACGAGATGTGCGGCTCCTTTGCAGTGTTTACGCCCTGCGAGCGAACGCAACAACAACTCGATGAAGCCATTTCGCTTAAGCTCATTCCACCCAACTGCGGTTGGGAGCGAGTTGTCGACACCAAGGGCAATGACACCAATTTGTGGAAGCGCCCGCCGCTCCTCAGCGCGGCGGATATCGCCGCGTTCGCCAAGCAGGCTGCAGGCCTGCGCGGCGTTAAACAACTGCGCTGGGCGGCCGAGCACATGACGGGGCAGACCGCCTCGCCCTTCGAAGTACAGACCTCTATGCTTGTCTCGCTCCCCCGCAACGAGGGCGGCATGGGCATCAACATCGCAAACAACGTGCGCATCCCACTCAGCGACGCCGCGCGTTCACTGTATGACAAAACCTGCTGCTACGCCGATATCCTCATCGAGAGCAACACCGACAGCATGGGCGTCATCTTGGAATGCCAAGGCCGCTCCGCCCACGATGGCGAAGCCGCAAGTCTCTCCGATGCCGAGCGCACCACCGCCCTCACAAGCATGGGCTATGACGTTATCCAGATAACCTATGAGCAAATCAAAGACACGAAGAGCTTTAACAACATCGCCGAACTCATCCATAAAAAGGCAGGGCTCCCCTACATCCCAAAGACCGATCAGGAACGCACCACCGAAGATGCCCTACGGCGGGAGCTATTGGTCGATTGGGATGAGCTGTTCGCCGTCAAGCCGGCCAGCTAGCAGCTAGTGATCAGAGGGACTGCGGGGACGTCAGAAGCGGCAACGCGAGTCGCAAAGCCCACCTCGGTCAGCTCGATGACCTCGGTAAACGTTGCATCGAAAAACTCCTCAGTTAGCAAGCGGTATGGCGGATGATCGGGCTCACCGGGGTTTTCGCGCACAATCTCGTGCATAACGCCGATGGTCTTGAGCACATACTCCTTATGGATGGGATACTGCCCAAAACGCGTCGCCGCAGTATACAGGCGATTGGTCGCGCGCGGAATCGAAACGATGCCGAGCGTCTTGCCAAACCAGTCAAAGTCGCCTTGCTTTTTAATGCGGAATTCCTCGCACGGCTTGCCGCCGTGCGCCTCCAGGTACTGATTCACGCGCGTATTCCATACGGTATCCGCCACCAGATGCGACCAGACGCCCAGCGTCAAATCGAGCAGCGACTGCGCCACGTCACCGGGCGCGAGCGAAAGCTCGCTAGCACCGGGACCGGCAACCGGCTCGGCGTCCTTGTAGCGTTGGGGATAATGCACCCGATTGAGTCGCTCGCGCTCCTCGGCGATCGAGGTCGCGGCAGCCGGCGTACCAACAGACGCCCCTTTGAGCAGCGGCGCCACATAGGTATCCCAGAACTCGTGCTCGCGCGGCTTAGGGATAGGCTCGGGGTTTGCAAAGTGCGTAATGCGATACGGAATGGGATCAGCGATACCAGGGACCATATAGCCCACGAAGATATCCGGAACCACGCAGCCAAACAAGAAGGCATTGCGGTCACGAACGCTATCGGCAAGCACGCCAGCACGCGCCAGCAAGCGCTCCGTTTGAGCGATATGAATGTTCCAACTTGGCATAGCCACCCCCATAAAACCTGGTTAACTATACCATCACGGCAGAGTCGCACAGGCGGCCATACATACCCTACGCAGCAACTATTCCGCAGCACCGCTTTCGGTTCCATACGACGGCACGGGCGCCTCGACCACATGGTGATATCGATCGATATAGATGGCGCGGGCACCCAGGCGCCGCACCAAATCTTGATGATGCGTGCTCATCAAGACCGTCTTGCCGGCAGCAACATAGGCCAGTAGAAAGTTGACCACGATGTCGCATGAGTCCTCGTCGAGCCCATTGGTAGGCTCGTCGAGGACCAAGATATCCGGGTTCATCGACACGACGGCCGCCAGCGCCACACGCTTCTTTTGCCCGCCCGAGAGCTGATAAGGCGAGGCGTCGGCAAGATCGGCAACCTGGAACAGCCCCATGGCATCGCGCACGCGGCGCTCGAGCTCGTCTGCCGGCAGTCCCATCTGCGCGGGACCAAACGCGACCTCCTCGCCGACTGTGGCGCAAAAGAGCTGCGCATCGGCATTCTGGAACACAAAGCCCACGCGCTGATGAAAACGATGAGCGGCCGCGGAATCCTTTAGAAACGCCGCATCGATCACGTGCCCGTCAAACAGGTATGCCCCTGCGTCCGCGAGTTCAAGGCCGTTAATAAGGCGCATAATCGTCGTCTTGCCGCAGCCGTTGGGACCAAGCAGAGCAACGAGCTCCCCACGGTTCACCCGCAATGAAACGCCGTCGACCACCGTATGACCCGCATAGGAAAACACCACGTCGCGAAACTCGATGAGCGGCGTGACCTCGGCGCCGGCAGCACCGCTCGCACCCATCGCGTTATTCGTATCGTTTGCCAAAACGCCGCCCTTCCCTACTCACATCGACAGTTCGACCGTCCGCGCTACAACACCGCGCACAACACGACGAGCAACGCCACAACGGCCGCGTAAACGGCATCGCGCCAGTCAAACCCGGCGCGTGCAGGCGCCGGATACACGCCGGCAAAGCCGCGGCAAAGCATGGCCTCGTCCATCGCGCGGCTGCATTCCATCGCCTTGATAAACGTCATGCCCATGATACCCGCCAGCGAGTCGGTGCGCGAAAAACCCGTAGGCGCACGACCCACGCTGCGCAGCATGACCGATTCGCACAGATCGTGCGCCGTGCGTCCCAGCACCTCGATATGCTTGAGCGCCATATCGAAAGTAAAGATGACCTCGTCGGGCAGGTGCAGCATTTTGAGCGCCGCAGACATGCGGCTCCAAGTAAGCGTCCATGAAACGCCCAGCACCAGCGACACATTAATGAAGGTCTTGAGCGCGATCTTGAGCATGGCGCCCGTGGCAGACGCGCCCAGCAGCAGGGCAGGCAGTGCCAGAACCACCGCAAGCCCCGTGGCGCCGAGCGCCGGTACAAAGGTCGCACGCAGCCCGCGTACGGGGCGCACGGCAACGAGCGCCAGCGCGATAGCCGCCATCAACATGAGGTACAGCGGGCTCTGCGTCAGACACACGCACAGGACGCAGACGAACATCCCCACCAGGCGCACCGGAGCCGAAACGCAAGAAAGGGCGCGGTCGACCATCGACCCGCCCTCGTGCGCACCTCCACCCAGGCGAACCCGCTCAAGCAGGCTCGTCAGGTGCAGGACGTTCTTTTGCATCCCGCGATGCCGAGCCCCCGTGGGCTCGTAACGCTCCTCGGTCGCAAGCCAGCTAGGCAGCTCGGCTATTGCCATGAGCACCGCTTTCCTTGACCGTAAGCGAGACCAGACGGAATGCGATGGTGAGCACCGCCACGCCAATCACGCCGGAAAGGATATACATGGCAGCCTGGCCGGCAAAGCCAAGGCCCTGCTCCTCGGAATAGGCCTGCAGGTAATCACCCGTGGGCAGGGCGTCGGCAAAGGTCGGGGTATCGAGACCGACCGAAGCCTGCAGGCCGTCGTCGCCAGCCTCCTGAACGGCGGTCGCGGCGCCCTCGGCGTCCCACTCACCCCAGGCGTCACCCGTGGCCAGCAGGCCCAGCGGCGTGGCCACGACGAGCACGGCAACCAGGATGAGCGTGGGGACCAGCGAGGTCTTCTTGGCAACAGCGCCCTCGGCAGCAAGCTGGCCATCGACGGCCTCGGGCCCGACGATAATGCTCGGCGCCGTCTTCTTAATGAAGCCGTAGATGGCGGCCGTCGCCACGCCCTCGATCACGCCGGCAACCAGCATATGCGGGATCAACATGGCCGGAATAGCCACGGACAGCGGGAAGGGGCAGTACAGAGGGGCGCCCGAAGCGTTGGTGAAGAGCATCGGCTGAATACCAAACTCGATTGCCGCGCACAGGGCCGCCAGGCACAGGCCGACCCAACCGCTCACGATGGCAGAAACCGAGGTGCCCCAGCTCTTGTCGTGCAGACGGCTGTTGAGCGCACGGAACACGATAGCAGCGACAAACGGCAGCACAAAGGCCATGTTAAAGCAGTTGGCGCCAAACGACAGAACGCCGCCGTCGCCAAACAGCAGCGCCTGCAGCGCCAGAGCGACCGAGACAGCGATAGCCGCGGCCTCGGGGCCCAGCAGCAGCGCGATGAGTGCGCCGCCGACGGCGTGACCAGTGGTACCGCCGGGCAGCGGAACGTTGAACATCATGAGCAAGAAGGAGAATGCGGCGCAGATGCCCAGGAACGCCATATGCTCGCGATCGAGCGTGGCGCGCACCTTTTTGATGCAGTGAACCCATACGGGCACCATCGCCACCGCCATAACGGCATCGGTCTGCGGGGACAGATAATTATCGGGAATATGCATGAGCCCTCTCAATCAGAACGTTGTGTGTTACGTTTCCAACAATCCGTAACACCGACTCTGCATACTAACAAAAAGGCGCACCGCCCACAACGCAGCACGCCCTTGCAATACGTGCGTTATTAGCCCAGGTCCACGCACCGCCCAATAAAGGGCCCATGCACTCCCAACTTTCCGGTCACCCGGAAGAAGGTGCGATCCGCTCGCAACAAGGTTAACGCAGGAACCCGCCCCCGAGAGGGGTTTTCTAAGGCAACATCCCGCAGCCGCGAAGTGGCGAGGACGTTGCCGTGAAAACCCCGCAGGGGGCGGGTTCCGAACAGCAAAGATTACGAGCGGACTTCGCCGTTTACGCCCTTGCACACCTTGGTGACGATCTTCTGGTGCGCCTTCTCGACCTCTTCGCCAGTAAGCGTGTGGTCGTCCGAGCGATACGTGAGCGCAAAGGCCATGGACTTCTTGCCCTTGCCGATACGAACCGGATCGCGGTAGACATCGAACAGGCGCACGCCCTCGAGCAGCTTGCCGCCGGCGCTGGTAATACGGCGCTCAAGATCCTCGCAGGTCACGGCATTGTCGACCACAATGGCAAGGTCGTGCTCAACGGCCGGGTACTGCGAGAACTCGCGGTAGTTCTCCTGGTTGCGGGCGCCCTTGATCAGCTTGTCCAGGTCAAGCTCAAAGGCAACGACAACCTCGTCGATGCCGCAGGCCTCGCGCGCCTCGGGGTGGATCTCGCCGACCCAACCCAGCACGGTGCCGCCGGACAGAACCTCGGCCGCACGACCCGGCTGCAAAAAGGCATAGCCCTCGCCCTCGACGGGACGGAAGCGAACCTTCTCGATGCGCAGCTGGGCGAGCAGCTCCTCGACGATACCCTTGCCAAAGAAGAAACGCAGTTTACGGTACTTCATGTTCCAAGACTGCTCGCTCCACTGGCCCGAGAGCACACCCGCGACGGACTTGGTCTCCTTGGGCAGGCTGGCGTTCTCGCGACCGTGGAACAGGCTGCCGACCTCGTACAGGTGCACGTTGGGCGTACCGTGCGCCTCGTTGTAGGCCACGGACTGCAGCAGGCCCGGCAGCAGCGAACGACGCATCTCGGTCTGCTCGGCCACCAGCGGGTTCATGAGCACCACGGGGCAGCCGCGACCCTCGGTGGGCATGCCGATCTTCTCCAGGTCGCCCGGGGCGGCAAAGCCAAAGGTCGTGGTCTCGTTGAGGCCGCAGGCGCGCAGGATCTCGCCGACCTTGCGGGTGAGCTTCTGCTCGCGAGTCAGGCCGCCGATGTGGTTCTTGGCAGCCGGGATGGTCGCCGTCACACGGCCCATGCCCCATAGGCGCAGGACCTCCTCGATCAGGTCAATCTCGCGCGGCAGGTCGGGACGGAAGCTCGGCGGGGTAACCATAAAGTCCTCGCCGTCGCGCTCGACGGTGCAGCCCAGACGGGTAAGCGAACGCTCGATAAAATCGGGCTCGATGTCGGCACCGCAGATGGCATGCACGCGGGCCAGGCGCAGCTTGATGCTGTCGATGGTCTTGGGCGCGGGGAAAACATCGACATAGCCGGGAGCAACCTCGCCGCCGGCGATCTCCTCGATGAGCGCGCAGGTAACGTTGGCGACATCCACGCAGCCAGTCTCGTCAACCTGGCGCTCAAAGCGAATGGAGGCGTCGGAGATCAGCGACAGATCGCGGCTGGTGTGCGAGGTGCGACCGGCGTTGAAGCAAGCGCTCTCGACCATCACGTCGACGGTGTCGTCCTCGATCTCGGAATCCATGCCGCCCATAACGCCGGCCAACGCCACGGGGCGCTCGCCGTCGGTGATAAGGCCCATGCCGGCGTCGAGCACGCGCTCTTCGCCATCGAGCGTCGTGAATTTCTCATCCTGCTGGGCGGCGCGAACCACCACGCGACGGTGGCCATCGCGCTCGGCAAAGGTGTCCAGGTCAAAGGCGTGCAGCGGCTGACCGGTGAGCATCATCACGTAGTTGGTGATGTCGACGATGTTGTTGTGCGGACGCACGCCCAGGGCGTTAAGGCGCTTGACCATCCAGTCGGGCGACGGGCCGACCTTCACGTTGCGCACGATGCGGGCGACATAGCGGTCGCACAGGCCCTCGTCGGCAATCTCGACGGAAAGCTCGTCGTCGGTCGCGCGGCCAGTCTCCGCCTTGATGGCGGGCAGCTCCACGTGGAAATCGCGGTCGAAAATGGCACCGGTCTCGCGGGCCATGCCGATCATGGACAGGCAATCGGGACGGTTGGGCGTGATCTCGCAGTCGAGCACAGTATCACTCGAGCCCACGTACTCGGCAAACGGCATACCGCAGGGCGTGTCCTCGGGCAGAATCATGATGCCGGAGTGGTCGCCACCCAGGCCGAGCTCGCGCGCAGAGCAGTTCATGCCCATGGACACGACGCCGCGAAGCTTGCTCTTCTTGATCTTGACGTCGCCGGGCAGGACAGCGCCGATCATGGCCGTGACGATGTGGTCGCCGGCCTCGAAGTTCTGCGCGCCGCAGACGATCTGCAGCGGAGCGGGATTGCCGTCGGCATCGAGGTTCTTGTCGCCCACATCGACCGAGCACACATACATGTGGTCGCTATCGGGGTGCGGGGTCTTGGTGAGCACCTTGGCGGTCACCACGTGGTCGAAGGACTCGCCCACGGTGTCGATCGCCTCGACCTCGGTGCCGGTACGGATATATTCGTCCGAAAGGGTCTTGGGATCCTCCGGAATATCGATCATGGTCTTGAGCCAGTCGTAAGAAACGCGCATGTAGCTCTCCTAGTTCTTAATCTCCGCATAGGGAGGAAATATCAAATGAAGACGTTCGCCTTAGGGTTGTCCAGGTGCCCCAGGTTGGCGTGAAAGAGGAGCGACGCGTACTAAAGGTACGCGAGCGACGGTTTGAACGCCAAGATGGGGTGCCTGGGCAAGCCTAAAATTGGTTCAGGAAGCGCATATCGCCCGTCATGAGCGTTCTGAGGTCCGGCAGGTCGTAGCGCAGGGCCGCGACGCGCTCGGCGCCAATGCCAAAGGCGAAGCCGGTGTACTTCTCGGGATCGATGCCGCAGTTGATCAGGACGTTGGGGTCGACCATGCCGCAGCCCAAGATCTCGATCCAGCCGCTGTGCTTGCAGAAGTTGCAGCCCTTGCCGCCGCACACGTGGCAGCTCACGTCCACCTCGCAGCTGGGCTCGGTGAAGGGGAAGAAGTGCGGGCGGTAACGCGTCTTGCGATCCTCGCCAAACATGCACTTAACAAAGTAGTCGAGCGTGCCCTTCAGGTCGCCAAAGGTGATGCCCTCGTCGACGACCAGGCCCTCGATCTGGTTGAACTGCGGCAGGTGGCAGGCATCGGCCGTGTCGGGACGGTAGACGGTGCCCGGGCAGATCATGTAGATGGGCGGCTTCTGCGACTCCATAGTGTGGATCTGCACGCCCGAAGTCTGGGTGCGCAGCAGCACGTCGGACTCGCCGTGGGCGTGAGCCTCGGGGTGCGCGACGCTGCCGGGGTTGTTGTCGACCACGTAGAAGGTATCGCGGGCCGAGCGGCTCGGGTGATCCATGGGAGCGTTGAGCGCGGTGAAGTTGTAGTAAGAGGTGTCGACCATGGGGCCGGACTCGACGGTGTAGCCGATGCCGCAGAAGATGTCCTCGGCCTCCTCGATGATTTGCTTGATCAGGTGCTGGTGGCCGATCTGCGGACGGATGCCCGGCAGCGTGATGTCGACGGCGTCGTGCTCGAGTGCGCGCTTGAGGGCGGCGGCCTTCATCTCGGTGTTTCGCTCGTCGAGCATGCCCTCGATCAGCTGGCGCATCTCGTTGGCGCGCTTGCCCATCACGGGACGATCCTCGGGGGCGAGCTTGCCCATCATGCGCATCAAGCCGGTGATACGACCCTTGCGACCGAGCAGCTCAACACGCGCAGCCTCGAGCTTGGCGGCGTCATCGGCGCCTGCGACGAGCTCCTTGGCCTCTTCCTCGAGTTTGACCAGATCATCAATCAGACTCATGTCTTCCCTTTCGTCTCTCGCGCATCCACTTGCCGCGGCGGCTGGAGCCACCCGGAGCTGCGGATGTGCGGCCCGGTTCGGTAACAAAAAAACCGCCCTCGGGCATGTGCATTGCCCAAGGACGGTTGAATTCCGCGGTACCACCTTGTTTGACCCGGCGGATGTCTGGCCCGCCGCGCCCACTCTGTGCCCCTTGTCGCGAGGCTCACGGCTTCCCTACTGGGGCTTCGCCGCCGCTGGCCGCGTGCCCGTTGAGGTCGCTGCTCGGGAGTGAACGCTTGGCCCTTGTCACCGCAGGAAGGCTCGCAGCCCATGACCTTCCCTCTCTTGCCGGCGACGCGGCGGGCAAAACCCTCTCCGTCAACGCATTGGGCTATAGGATAACACATTCTGCGTGTGCATCGCCGCGTTCCGTTTTGTTCGCACTGGGTACAAGGCAGGTAGCTGTGCAAACTGGCCGCGCGCCCACCCGAAGCGCTCGGCTCACGAGATCAAGGATATGGTATGGGAAAGAAACTCGATAAGAAGGCCGAGCCTGCAGCGGGCAAGACATCCAAAGGCATGAAGGTCGATAAGGCCGTCAAAAAATTCCGCAAGCTCGAAGGCAAGCTGTGGACTCGTGAGTACCTGCTCAAGATTGCCGAGTTTGACGGCGCGACCATTGCCCCCGCCAACGGCGCAGCAGCGCGTGCCGACGCCATGGGCACGCTTGCCGGCGAGCATCACAAGCTGCTGACCAGCGAGAAGTCCGTTGAGCTCGTACGCTCGTTAGCGCGCGAGACCGTCGCCGGCGGCAAAATCGACGACCCTCAGCTGCTCGACGAGATCCGTGTGCTCGGCCGCGATCAACGTGAGGCCAGTGCCATCCCCACCGAAGAAGCCGAGGCCTGGACCAGGCTCACCTGCGAGGCGGACGCCGTGTGGCGCAAGGCCAAGGCAGCCAACGACTGGGCGAGCTTTGAGACCTATGTGGATAGAATCGTCGCCCAACTTAAGCATCAGGCCGAGCTCATGGACCCCAAGCGCGATCCATACGACGTTTGGCTCGACCAGTACGAGCGCGGCCTTTCCGCCAAGAGCTTCGACGCGTTTTGCGACGAGGTCAAGGCCACGGTCGTGCCGCTCGTGCACGCCATCGGCGAGCGCGGCCAGCAGCCGGCTGCCGACTTTTTGCACGCCCACGTGCCCGAGGCTGCCCAGCGCGCCATGAGCTTCGACCTTATGAAGCTTGTCGGCCTGGACCTGGACGACACCACGCTTGCCTTTACCGAGCATCCGTTTAGCGAGGGCTTTGCCGTGGGTGATGCGCGCATCGCGACGCACATCTACGAGGACGACTGCATCTCCAACGTCTACAGCATCATCCACGAGGCGGGGCACACCATGTACGAGCTGGGCGTCAATCCCGCCTACGCGCGCACCTGCCTGGAGGGCGGCACCTCCATGGGCATCCACGAGAGCCAGAGCCGCTTTTTCGAGAACACCGTGGGTCGCAGCCGCGCCTTTATGGGCCCGCTGCTCGAGGTGCTGCGTCGTCACGCGCCCGAGGTCTACGGCGACGTCGACGAAGACACGCTCTACCGCGCCGTGAACATCGCGCAGCCGTCGTTGATCCGCACCGAGGCCGACGAGCTCACCTATCCGCTGCATATTATGGTGCGCTACCAGATTGAGCGTATGCTGTTTGCCGGCGAGGCTGCGGCCAAGGACATCCCCGCGCTTTGGAACCGCTTTATGGACGAGTACCTGGGCATTCCCGTTCCCGACGACACGCACGGCTGCCTGCAGGATACGCATTGGAGCGGCGGTTCGTTTGGCTACTTCCCCACGTATGCGCTGGGTAGCGCCTACGATGCCATGTTTGTGCCGGCCATGTGCCGCGACGGCGTCGACCTTACCGGTGCCTGCGCGAGCGGCGATCTGGCGCCCGTCCGCGCCTGGCTGGGCGAGCACATTTGGCAGTGGGGCCGCGCCAAAGACGCGCCGGAACTCATCAAGGGCGCCTGCGGCATGGCCTTTGACGCCCGCTACTACTGCAGCTACCTGCAGGACAAGTTCACCACACTGTACGAGCTGTAAGGATTGACCAGCACGCCATCGCCAACGCCAACTATGTTGACGCCAATGTCTTGGCAACGTCAGCGAAAACGACCCTAAGCGAGCAAGGTGACGTGAAATGAAAGGGCGCTGACCTTCTGGTCGCGCCCTTGAAATTGAACGTCAGATTGCCGCTTAGGGGCGTTTGCAGCGTCGAGCAGTTACGCGGTTTGGTAAAACCGCGTAACTACAGAGCCTCGAGTGCGTTGGCGATGCGCTTCATGGCGGCATCGGCGGATGCTTGGTCGGGCGCCTCGGCCAGCACGCGGATAACCGACTCGGTTCCGCTCTTGCGTACGAGCACGCGGCCCTCGCCTGCCAGCGCAGCCTCGGCCTCGGCGATGGCGTTCTGCACGCCCATGTTCTCGAGCGCGGCGTCCTTGTCCGCCACGCGCACGGCCACCTGCGCCTGCGGTAGCAGCTTGCACGGAGCCGTGAGCTGCGAGAGCGTCTCGCGCTCGGCGCGGATCACTTCCATCACGCGCAGCGAGGTCATAATGCCGTCGCCCGTGCGCTCGATATCGCCAAAGATCGTATGGCCCGTCTGCTCGCCGCCCAGGCTGTAACCGCCCTCGCGCATCTTGGCATACACGTGGCGGTCGCCCACACCGCTGGTCACGGCACTTAGGCCGGCAAGCTCCAACGACTTGATCAGGCCAAAGTTGCTGGCAATCGTCGGAACCACGGTACCGCCCGAAAGGCGACCGTGCTTGTTCAGGTACACGCCGCACACGTACAGGATCTGGTCGCCATCGACCACGCGGCCGCGCTCGTCCACGGCCAGGCAGCGGTCGGCATCGCCGTCATAGGCAAAGCCCACGTCCAAGCCCTGCTCCACCACGTGGCGCTGCAGACGCTCCATATGCGTGGAGCCGCAGTCGACGTTGATGTTAAAACCATCAGGCGCGGCATTGATCACGCGCACGTCGGCGCCCAGCGCGTCGAACACCGGCTTGGCCACCGAGGACGCCGAGCCGTTGGCGCAGTCGATGCCGATCTTGACGCCCTGCAGCGAAAAGTTCGCGCTGGCGATGAGCGAGGCAATGTAGCGGTTGCGGCCCTGCATGTAGTCCACCGTGGCGCCGATGTGGTTGCCCGTGGCCAGCGGCACCTCGCTCTTGCCATCGATGTAATCCTCGATGAGCTCCAGTACGTCCTCGTCCATCTTAAAGCCGTCGCTGTTGACGAGCTTAATGCCGTTATCGCAAAACGGGTTGTGGCTCGCACTGATCATGATGCCGCAATCGAAGCAGCCCTCCACGGTCTGATGCGCCACGCCCGGCGTGGGGATCACGTGCAGCATGTAGGCGTCCGCACCGCTCGCGACTAGGCCACTCACCAGCGCCGCCTCGAACATATAGCTCGAGCGACGCGTGTCCTTGCCCACGATCACGCGCGCCTTGGCCCCGCGGTTGGCGCCGTAATACCAGCCCACAAAGCGGCCGATCTTATAAGCGTGCTCTACCGTCAGCCCAACGTTGGCCTCGCCGCGAAAGCCATCGGTGCCAAAGTACTTCATGCGCTCTCCTTACAAAACAGGGGCGAACAGATTGCCTGTCCGCCCCAAAATGGTACTCGATTATCTGGGCTACCAGAAAAACCCTATGCCGAAGCGCTGTCGCGAGCCGCCTGGCACGTAGGAGTCTGACGCAGCGCAAGCGGCTTGTCCCCCGCCTCAGCCGACGTGGTCAGCGTATACGTGATCATTGTCGTCTCGCCCGCATGCAGGTCAACGGTTCCCGAATAGAAGGGAATTCCATGCCAAGTTGCGGGACCTAGCCCAAACTGGGTCCCCTCAACCGTAAGGTCACTGATGTTGCCGCCCGTCGGTGCAAACAACGAGACATTCAGGCGCTCGTCGTCGCGCGCTGCATCGAGCGCGCTCGCCGCGACGTAGTCGGGCAGCTTGCCCGCCTCCTCCTGCGTCATGATGTTCGTCAGGGTAACGGTGATGCGATATGAGCACGTGCCGTCACCGTTCTTGACGCCCTGGCCAATCTGCGTATCGGCGTTCAGGTACCAGTCGAGCTTGGAGAAGCTCAGGTTGTTAAAGTAGACACCAGCAACGGGATCTTCACTCGGGTCATCCGGATCGGGCAGCGAGGCGTCGATGTTCATCTCCTTGATAGCGTTCTGCTCGTCATCGTTTTTCATCCACGCGATCAGGCGACCCTCTTCGGCACCGCGCTCAACGGCGCTGACAAGCTTCGTAACATCGACATCGCCGATACCGCCAAGGATCTTGTCGAAAGCGGCGCTGGCAACAGATGCAAAGATGCCGTCCGATTCCTCGACCGGATAGTTCCAATACACATCGTGCATGAGAACCTTCGCCGCGTTGGTACCGTCGACGACCGTACCATCGGGCAGCGAGACATTACCGACAAGGCCCAGCAGGTACTGCAAGAACACCGGATCGATGCCGACGACGCCATCAACGTCCTGCCCATACTGGGACTTCCACAGTGCGGCAACACGCTGCGAGTTGCGGGGCCAATCAGGCGAATAGGTATTGCCCGAGTTGTACAGGTTACTGTGGTTGCCGAACAGCGCCTCATCCTCTTCGTCGACGCTCTCGACTGCCTCATCCTCGCTGAGTCCAATGCGGGGAACAAACTCGCCAATCGACATCTGGCCGTCGGTGACCGAAATCAGGCCCTGCGAACCGCCAAAGCCGCCGCAGGCACGAATCTCGACGTTGTTCATGGCGTACACAAGGTAGTTGCGCGTCTGGCCGTTGGCGCCGAGCATCTGCGGAAGGACGGGGGCGACCTTCTCCGCCGCGTCAACCGCGCCGTTGAGGGTGGCAAAGCCGTCCTTGGCCTTATCGACCAGCTCGGTCACCTGGGAAATATGAGTATCGCCAATGCCCTGGATCTTCTCGTTGGCGCTCTTGAACACCTTCGAGCTGCTGGAAAGCGAATCGGCGACCGCCTGCAGCGCGGACACGTTAATCATGCCGTCCTGAAACAGCTTGCCGGGCGTGGCCTGCGAAAGGTTATCGGCCATGGGAACCAGCGCATTGCTCGAGACATCGGACAGGGCGTCGATCATGGTGCGGGCCGCATTGATGTCGCTGCCATACACCGGGATAAACGAAGCCGCCGTCCACAGCGGGCTCGAGGTCTCCGCCTTCATGCTGTCGCAAAGCCCATCAATCTTCTTCGCGTCGTCAGGCAGCGTCGAAAAATCGCCCGACGTGACCTTGTCCTTAAGGCCACCGACAATCTCGACGGCCTCCTTCGCTTCACTCTTTACGGTCTTTGCCGAGTTAAGCAGCATAAAGCCGCTTGCGCCAAGCGCAACGAGAAGCACCGCGACTACAGCGGCAATAATGGCGCCGGTGTGACGCTTTTTGCGTTCGCCCTTGCGATGGCGATGACGGACCAGACCGTCAGAGGTCGAACTCGACGAAGCGTCGCTACCGTAGTTCAAGCCAAAATCGTAATAATCTTCCTTGGAACCCGAGCCCGCAAACTCGGCACCGCTATCATCCAGGCGGGCGAACGTGCCAGTCTCGGAGGCACCGGTGTAAATCGTGCCAAGGTTACCCGTAAGCCCCGCGCCACCGGCAGAGGGAGTATTGTTGGCGGCCTTGCCGGCATTAACGTTGCCGGCGGCATTTGCGGCGTTGGCAGCACCTGCGTTGTTCGCAGGTACCGAAGGAGCCCCGCTCGGCTGCGACGCGGAGGTTGCACCGCCCGCAAAGACATTCCCTCTTGCACGGCCGGTCTTTTTCGCCTTTTGAGACTGCTCGTACAGAGCGGTAAACATCGCCGTCTCGCCCGGGGACACGCGCTTACTGGAACCGCCCTGTCCAGCGCCGCCCGGCGTGCCGGCCTTACCAGCCCCGTTCGGACGCGGCGGAACTGCAGGACGGCCGTTATCGCTGCCCTTAAAGTGATTACCAGCCATAAAGAAATCCTCGCAATTGAGTCGCAATGAAAAAGTCCATAACGTTACTAGTTTATGGCATTTTGGGCATCGACAGCTAAACTCCAGACACGGACATCAATTGGCGAAAATGTGGCACAGCACCTTTTCTGTCTTGGCGGCGGCGCCAGCTACACCGTCAAAAACACCATCGCGATAATCATGGCAAAGCCCGCCAGGTCGGTGGGCAAAAACACCGTTCCCAACATAAGGGCGCTGGTGATGGTGGCCGAAACCGGCTCCATGGTTCCAAGGAGGCTCGCGCGCACCGAGCCGATGTCCTTAACGCCCTGCATATAGAGCATGTAAGCAAAAAACGAGCCGATAACCACGAATACCGCGAGCGCCTCGACGCCGGCAGCGTCGAGTGCCGGCATATGCGCCCAAGGCTGCACGAAGACGCACGAGACCACGCCCGCCGTGAGCATTGCCGAGCCCGTGACGATGGGGCTGCCGTATTCGGGCAGGATCTTGGCGGGAATCACCGCCATACACGTGGCGCTGACCGCACACATAAGGCCTGCGACCAGGCCAAGCGGCGATATGCTCAGACTGGTAGGGTCGCCGCCGGTAGCGATTAAAAAGGTGCCGCCCAGGGCCAACCCAATGCCAACGGCCTCACGCACGCGAGGCATGCGATGGTCGATCACGCAGGTGTAGCCCATAATGATGACCAGTTGCAGGCATTGGAGCACCGTCGCGGTTCCGGCATTGGTCAGGCGCACGGCCGAAAGATAACAAAACTGGTTGAACAGCAGACCAAAGGCGGTAAAGAGCAGCAGCTGCTTGCGATCGGCGGGTGTGGTCCAGAGCTTAATCAGGCGCTCGCGGTCGCGCGTAACAACCACGGCCATAAAGAGTAGACCGGCGAGAATCTGACGCACGCTCATAAGCCACAAGGTGTCGACGTGGTAGGTATCGAACAGAAAGCTCGCGCTGGTGCCCGAGAAGCCCCAAAACGAACCGCCCACCAGCGTAGCCAAGACGCCCGTGATCATCTTGCGCGTCGAAGCGCTGTTCAGGCGCTCGCGCCAAGCGCGGCGGGTGCTACGGCTGAGCTCATCGGTGCCCTCGGGCACATCAATGTTCGATATATCGGTCATCGGCACCGAAGCCCCTGCGCCTTCGACCTGCTCGACACGCTCTTTGCTCATTCCATTCCCTCGAAGCAGCCTGGAAACAATTCGGCTTACCTTACCACGGCGAAGGCACCAGCTGGAGGCTTGTCCGCTTATCGGTAGGACAATTCCGCAGACGTCTTTCCATAGCTCGATACCGCAATGGCCTTGCATTATGCGACAGTCAAATCGCGGCAGCAGGCTCTTTTGAAATGGATATGACAAAGCCCCCGAATTCCACAATGTAAGCGATTTTTAAAAATGTTCTTGCCACCGAGTTCAGGCTCCGTTATATTATCCCTTGCGCGCTTGCGCACCCTTGATCGGGCGTTTAGCTCAGGGGGAGAGCGCTTCCCTGACACGGAAGAGGTCAGAAGTTCAAATCTTCTAACGCCCACCAAATGTTCGCAGCTCAGAGGCTATGTCCTCTGGGCTGTTTTGTTTTTTGTCGCTAAATCCGCTGGCAGTTCCAACCGTCATCGCAACGTAACAACAATTCACCTGACGAATGGCAGCCAAATATATTCAATACCCCAACATCAACAATAGCCAGGCACAAAACTGCGCCGCAAGCTGCTCCAACCGCCCAACTGGTCAAAAGCCGACCATCTACTTGCCAATTTATCTAACGGCGTAACCAAGCAGTCCGCGCCGCAACTTCTCAACAAAACGCCGCGATGTCTGCGCCCTGCGGTATCCTTGAGCCACTCGCACCTGCAGCACCAAGGAGCCGCCATGCGCACCGAGCTCGATGTCCCCTTTTCGCACAAAGAAGAAGCCAAAGCACTGGGCGCCAAATGGGACCGGACCAAGAAGATCTGGTATGTACCCAGCGGCGTCAACCCCGAGCCCTTTGCCGAGTGGCTGCCCGGTGTTGACCGATCCGACCCCTCAGCGCCGTATATATATCTAGTACTGGGCAAGCGCGAGTGCTGGAAGTGTCACAAAGAGACCTCGGTCGCGGCCTTCGGCATTCCCTATCGAACCGATAACGACGAGAGCATCGCCATCGCGCACGCGCCCAACGAAGCCGGGCACATTGCCATCGACACGGCCAACGCCAACGCACTCGCCATCGTGCCCGCTCTTGGCTGCGTGCCGGGCGAGATCCGCGACTACCTTCATAAGCGCTGCGGCTACAAGCCCGTAGGCGCGCGAGCCTCCAAAGCCCCGTCGCTCGGCAACACGTGCACCATTTGCGACGCGCTGCAAGGCAGCCGCTATCTGTTCGAGGAGCCCTCGTCCCCGTTTGCCCTCACTGCCATCAACAAGCTGCCGGCACTGGAGTTTGTACGCGTCGAAGTTGCCGGCGTCTTTGGCGTCCCGGCCACGCGCACCGACTTTGACCAGGCGCTCTTTACCTGGGCACGCGACCATCACGCCAAGTTCCACAAGCAGCTCGGTGAGGGGATTTATTTATAGGGACAGAGATGCCTTCACAGCCAGCTCCTCCGCATCACCTATCCCTCGTCGCCGGCGTCGTACACGATATCGAGGCCACAAACAGGGCATTTCTCCTGATACACCGGCATATGAACGCCTGTCCGTTTTCTCACTTCGTCGCTAAGTCTGTCGCACGCATCGATGAACCGAATGTCGAGGCACGGTATTTGCGAGCCGCAGCAAGGACAGGCGACGACAAACGACCCGCAATCAACTTCTACGCTCGGAAACATTTTGTTGTCTATAAGGGCGCACGGCAGTTTTCCGTACTTCCCCATCGCAATATCGCCTCGCCAGCTCACGTTCGCTCCCCTCTCGCTATACAAATCAGGAAGAGCATGCACCGGCAGGCGTGTGCGAGATTGCATCGCCACGCGATCCGATCAAACAGCACGATCGTAAAAGACCGCCAAAGCCAAATTTCATCGTCGGTCGCACCCTGTCCGGCAAACTCAATATCGACGGGTATGTGCTTCAGATAACTCATGTCGGGCGCAAAACGAGGGTCCGGTCCGCCTTTATGAACAGGACCGTGCAGAACAAACCATCCGTTTTCGGGCTCGAACCGCTCAACAAACGCAAGGCCGAGCACCTTATAGCCCACCTCGGTTGCAAATATGACTCCGACTGGGACGTCACATTCCATGCAGTTGAGCATTTTACGGTTGTAATTCTGGTCTCGAAAACCAACGGTACCCGGCGCTTGAACCGAGTACTTAATGACCCACGTACCATCGTCCAAATAGAGCGGAGGCACATTGTTGATGCTCTCGGTTTGCCGCTGGCGCGCTTGTACCCCGCTACCCCACTTCCCTGTATACTGATGTAGCACGTGTTTCATCCGGGCTTGTTGGACCGGGTCGTTCATGGGGGGCCCTATGGCTGCTTCGAATTCGCCTAAGGGGAGCGTTTCTTCTTCGTCCATCAAGCCGGTTACGCGCAAGGCCGTGCGTTGCCAACGCGAGGTCGCCTGGCTTGTCACGCAGGCGGCAGGCAGGCTTGTGGCGACCACTCAGGACGTCAATGCGCCTACGCCGAGCTTTGTGTTAGCGGCGGCGCTGAATTTTGTGCGCCAATTGGAACTTGCCGCACGGGATGCCAGCGGCCACCTCGACTACCAGAATGTTATGGCGCCCGACCTGCAAACGTTCTGCCACATGGCCAAGTTGCCCGCCGCACCCAATGCGCTTTCGGACGCAGGCTACATGTTTACGCTTTCGGGCGCGGACCTTATCCGCGACATCTATGCATACTGCAGCGAGCTCGCCGAGCGCAGCGTCTTTGGCACGGCTGAAGTCAAACCGGGATATGTCATCAAGCTGGTTCTTAGGCTGTTCTTGATGGACGAGTTCGGGGCCATGCCGGCGTAAGCCGAGTCTTCAGCATCACCGTCGACTGAGCAACAACCGCTTTACCTTAGTGGGCGCCAATCGAGGGTCGATTAATGGGTCGCCTCGTCCACTAACGCATTTATTCCACGCGCTCTGACAGTCGATATTTGCGGTTGCGGCTTGTCGACGGCGCCGTCGGCTCAAGCTCACCCTGTGCAATGAGTGCATTGACGCGTACCCTAACCTGGGAAACCGTGAGTCCCGTGCGCTCCGCCAGTTCGCGCGTCCCCAATTCGCCGTAGCGCCTGAGTGCCGTCATAATCAAGTCCCCGCCATGATCGACCGGCTCGATCTTTGAACGGTAAAGTACGACCTTGAACCGATCGAATCCGGGGCAGAACAGGGGCTCGGCCAGACCATGCGCGCGCATAGCATCGATCATCATCGGGATGCCCGAGCCATTTCCCTCAGCCGGCGAGCCTGCGCCATCCGGCAGTGGAACAATCGACATGAGTTTCACGAGCGTTGCATTACGGCATCGGGAGCTGCCGTCAAACAAGTTCTCGCGAGTCTTTCCCCCGTAAAGGCCGCCAGGATTCGTCACCTCGACACGATCGTCAAAGACGTCGACGGCAATCGATTGTCCACAGAACCGATCCCCGTATTCTCGATGGATTACGGCGTTGGCGATTGCCTCGCGCAGAACCTCCTCGGGAATCTCTAGCGAGTCGACACGCGAGACGCCTTGGACGGTCGAGGTTCGCCGCAAATTCTTGGCGACGGCCGCGACAGCATCCGAGATCATCTCGCCCAACGTTCCCTCACAGATTGTGCGGTCCATGAACCTCAGCGACCCCGCCGTGCCTTTCCGGGTCCCCGCATAGACAGCCATGTCGATAAAGAGCTTGGGATAAAACTGCTGAGGGTAGGTGCCCGCAACTAGGAGTCCAGCCTTGGTGACATTGCCCTGGGAATCAAGGAAATTTAGGCGCTCCAGCTTCGTTTGTTTGTCCGGCGCGCCGCGCATTGCCCGGGGCGTCAACGAGAAAGCCCGATCTATCGTACGGTCGACCAGCGTCTCGTCGAGATCGTCCGCGCCCGCGCCCGCCACCGCGTCGCGATCGCTCGGAGTCGCTCGACCGTATGACGCCAACGCGAGCACCTCGGTCGACGAAAGCGGGACATCTTTGTCATCGATGCGTTTGTAGCTGCCACCTTGAGCGCCCCGCTCTATGACATAGCAAGGCTTGCTAGACGGGTCGAGCTCCTCAATCGTGATAACGAGAACAACGGTACCCCGAAGCTCCACGCGCTCAATGGTGTATTTGGGCGGATTGGCCAGCTTTCCGCGACCGCCGGCATCGCCCATGCCCGCCACGAATTGGTTGAGCACTTTCTCGGTCTCAAAGTTTGCAACTGGAACAAAACCCGCGCGCTCGCTCACTCCGAGTACGATGATGCCGCCGGCGGTGTTTGCGAAAGCGCTGACTGTTTCCCATACGTCGCGGGAAAGCGTCGTGGCGCTCTCCTTGACCTCGACGTTAAGATCGTCCGAGCCCATGCGCCTTAAAGACTCGAGCAGACCGGTCAGTTCGTTTTCGTTCATCTGCACGTCCTTTCGCTCGGTTCTGCGAAGAATGCCGCGAATAGATTTCCTGCGTCTCTCAGTTATCTCTCGTAATTATCTCTCATCTTTCTGTTATCTCTCATATTAGAAATGAGTGAGAGATAAAAGATAAGATGTCTGCCATCTGTTTCATATAAACATGTTTTTGCTGGTAGAACAATCGGTATTGAGATAATACCATGATTGCCTGTCTCTTTGCTGCTCAGTTATCTCTCATATTTATCTCTCGTCTTTCAGTTATCTCTCGTATTAGTGACGAATGAGAGATGAGAGATACGTGAGTGATGCATGGGCCTGGACTATTGGACGGTTGGAAAATCCCTCAAACAAAAAACGGGGCCGGCCTTACGCCGAGCCCCGTTTTCAAACGGTCAGTTAGTTATCCAACGCGCGAGCATAGCAGTCAACATTACGCCGCCGCGAACACTCCCAAGCCCGTTCCGATGATGCAGATTGCGAAGATGCCCAAGATGATCCAAATGGTCTTGACGCCCTTTTTATAGAGGGCAACGCAAGCGAACGTTGCCAGCAAGGGCAGCAGACCGGGGAAGATCGAATCGAACAGATCCTGCAGGACAATCTCCGAACCACCCACGTCAAAGGTCAAAGCCGTGGACAGCGAGACCTGTGCCGCAATCATGGCGCCGATAACGGTCATTCCGAGGACACCGGCAGCATGCGTCATGCGAGACATAAGGTTGCTCTCTTCGGACTGCTGCAAAAACTTGGTTCCCAAGTCGTAACCCAGATGGGCGGCGACGATACGCGTTGCAAAGTTAATCACGGAGTAGATGAGCGCGTACACGATGGGGCCGAGCGGGTTGCCCGTCGAAGCGATGCCAATACCAATACCGGCGGCAACCACGCGGAACGTACCCCAGTAGAACGAATCGCCGATGCCGGAAAGCGGTCCCATGAGGCCGACCTTCATGGCGTTAATCGAGGACGTGTCGAAGTTCTTATCGGCAGCCGCCTGCTCTTCCATCGAAACCGTTAGGCCGGCTACAAACGGAAGCACATGAGGCGTGATGTTAAAGAACTCGGTATGGCGATCGAGCGCCGCATAGTAATCGTCGTCGTTGGGATAGATCTTTCGCAGGGGCTTCTGAATGGTGTACATGAAGCCCATTGCCATCATCTTGTCGTACGACTGCGAGCACTGGCTCGTAAACTGCCGAAGGAACATGCTCCGATACATATCGGGAGTCATAATCGCGTCCTTCTTGGCCTCTTTGAGGTCGGTGTTCTGGATAGCCATTAGAAGTCCTCCTCTTCATCTGCAGCAACCGTCTGCGGACCGAACGAGCCCTCGCGGAAGGCCAGGAGCAGCGCGACGCAAATGGCAGCTGCGGCGACGCCGACCACGTCCATCTTGAGGTAGATGACCATAATGAAGCCCAGGAACAGCCAGGGAAGGAGCTTGTTATCGCCCATGGTCCTGATAAGAAGAGCGAAGCCGATGCAGACCATGACGCCGGACGCAACGTTGAGGCCGTCCATCACAAACTGCGGAATCGCGTTGAGCGCATTGTTGATAAGGTCGGCACCAAAGAACAGCGAGCCAAACACCAGCAGTGCAGACGGAATGCCAATCGACAGCGGCACGATAGTCAGATGGTACAGATTCGCCTTGGCAAGATCGCGATTTGCCAGAGCGGTCTCAATCTTCTTGCAGGCAAAGGCACCCGGAACGGCGTAGCAGAAGTTGCGCCACACCTGAAGGAAGACGGAGACGGGAAGGGCGAGCGCGACGGCAGTTGCCGTGCCCGTACCCGTAATGACGGCAAACGCGCAGCCAAGCACGCCGGAGGCATAGACCTCGGGAGGAACCGCCGCGCCGACCATGATGGCGCCCATGAACATGGATTCCAAAGCCGCGCCGACGATAACGCCCTGCTGGACATCGCCAAGGATCAAGCCGACAAACAGGCTCGTAAACAGCGGACGACCAAGCATCGTAATGCCAAATAATTGCTCGTCCATGGACGCAATAAATGCGACCAGTGCAACTAGAAGATACTGGACAACCATTTCGATCAACCCCAGAAACAGGTCTGCAGGCGAGGCATTCTGCGCAGCTCGCCTGCAGACAACCGCAGCAATTTGAGAGGATTAGTAGTTCATCTGGTGATAGTAACGACGCGTGGTGAGCGGGTGGTTACGGACGTGCTCGAGATGGCAGCTCAGACGCTCGGTGATGGTGTAGGTGACCATCGGGGAGACGATCTTGCGGAACTCGGGGTCGCTGAACGGCAGCTCGACCTCGGCGGTGTCAAACTTGTTCACGCGGACGTTGACGCCCTTCTCGTCGGCGAGCATGTGAGTGAAGTTGTCCACGCGGTCCATGAGCTTACGGGTGTCGTCCTCGCCGTAGAGCATGATGAGGCTCGTGCCTTCCTCGCACAGCTCGATGGTGCCGTGGAAGAACTCGGCGGCGTGGATGGACTTGGTCTTGATCCACTGCATCTCCTCGAGGATGCACATGGCGTAGTCGTAGGCCTCACCCCAGAGCATGCCGGAGCCAATCACCATGTGGTAATCGGTGTCCTTGAAGTCCTCGGCCATGGCGGCGCAGCGCTCGTCCTGAGCGTCCTTGGCCTTGATGAGGTACGGAGCGATGTTGCCGAACTCTTCCATGAAGGTGTCGTACTTGGGGAAGGCGCCGGCGTTCTTGAGGAAGCGGGCGATCAGCGTGATCTGGTAGGTGTAGATGGCCTCGCACAGAACGTCGTCCTCGGCGAAGCTGAAGAACTTGTAATCGGCGTACTCGGTGGCCGGGGTGTTGTCGTTGGAGACATACATCAGCGTGCGGGCGCCCTGCTCCTGGCAGAACTTGGCAGCCTCAATGATCTCGGGGGTGGTGCCGGTACGGGTGGAGAAGACGCAGACCGAGTCCTTGTTGAAGGTCTTGGGCGGGCATGCGAGGAACTCAGCGGCGATCTCGCAGTGGACGTCGACGTCGGCCGTGGTGGTCTCGACCCAATACTTCATCGGGAGCGTGTGGGCCCAGGTGCCGCCGCAGCCGATGAAGAAGATGTTGGAATAACCCTGCTCGCAGACCTTGTCCACGGCAGCCTCAATCTGAGGACGGAGAGCGAGGGCATCGCTCACAACCTTCTCGTAACGAGGCTCATCGAAATTGAACATCCCTTACTCCTAACTCACTTGGATGAACCCTTCATTCATCCCATGACGTTATAATACTTTATATAACTAACTATGCAAGAACTATTTCAGATTTTTTTGATTTTTCTTTAATAAAAAGCCCGCCGATCAAATGATCGACGGGCATAGGCATAGAGCATTGGTTCAATAAATGCCGAGCATCAACGTGTTTCCGGCTAGAGAACGTCCTTGGCAAACACCTTAGCGTCATTGGGGACCTGACGGATTTCGATGGCCACGCCATCGCCCAGGAGCTCTTGGATATGCTCGGCATCTTTCTCGGTCGCAAAGATCGCAGGGGTCGGATGAAGCGTGGTCTCAGGGGTCTTTCGGGTTCCGCCCAGATTGATCTCTTTGATGTCTTTGCAACCCTTAGCGAGACGATAGACATCTTCAATCGTCTCAGTGATGATAAACAGCGAATACTTGTCGGTAACGCCGCTGTTGAGCGCCTCGATAGCAGCGTCAACATCCTTGATGACGAGTTTAACGCCGTTGGGGCGGGCGAGCCTCAAGGCCGCCTTCCTCATGTCGTCTTTTGCCACAGCATCGCTGGCAAGCAAGATGCAATCTACATCCAAAGCGTGAGTCCAGGACATGGCAACTTGGCCGTGAATCAGTCGGTAATCAACTCTCGTAAGCTTAATCATCGTTATCATCTCCGCACGTGATAAAGGGAATGACAGGTGTGGCCCCTAGCTAGGGCTCGAACCAGAACTAACTAGAACTCTTCTTCCTCGGCGCCGGCAAGCATGTCCGCCGCCTCGCAAAGCTGAATAAACGAACGCGATCCCTCGACCGCGGCTTTGGCCTTGTCCGCATCCAGGGAGTCCAGCTGTGTAACCATTTCCACCAGCAGCGGCAAGTTCATTCCAGCGATTAACGTAAACGATCCGTCGGTCTGCCTCTGAATGAATTCGTTGTTTACAGAGCCGCCAAAGATGTCAGTCACGACAAACCAAGAGTCGGCAGGGCCCCTCGTCTCCATCCATGCATCAATCAACGCCGCGACATCCCTTGAATCGTCATCGACATAGGCGCACAGGCACTCGATTCGGTCGTTGGTGCCCATCAGAATCTCCAGAGAGCTTTTCATGCCTTGGGCGAGATAACCATGACTCGCTAGCAATATCTTATTCATAGTTCTCCAATACCAATAGGACGTACTATATTGTCATAACAAAGTATATTAGCAATCTACCCTACGTGGTGTGTCTATTTTCCAAATCCGCGAACGGTAACAATTGGTCGGTAAATCGACCAATCTATCTCTAATTTACAAATAGAACTTCAGTCGCTCGGTGCAGTACACCTGACGGGAGATGAAAAGCGGCTCGCCACTTGGAGCATAACGTCTATCGACAAACAGAAGCAGCGAAGAGTCCAGCTCCACATTAAGGTATGCCGCCTCGAGCTCGCTCGCATAGCAGACCTCGAGCGTACGCGTGTTGGGACCCATCTTGATCCCCTGGCGATCGAGTACCGCCATCAGCGAATCATCGAGGGACTCATGCTCCAAAAAAGAAAGCGCAGCGGAATAGCTATTGGTTTCCAGCATCGTGGGCTTGCCATCCACAAGGCGCAGACGACGGCTACGCAATACCTTTTGGGTATCGTCTACGCCCAGGAACTTCGCGTCTCGCAGACTTGGGAAGTCCCAGCCCATTTCGAGAACCCTGGTAGACGCCTGTTTGCCCGCAAGCTGGCACGAATGGGTAAAGCTCTCACGGTCGTCCGCGGCATACATCTGCGTGTCCGACGAAACGAACGTGCCCTTGCCGCGGGCCCTCTCAACAAGCCCAGCATCTTCCATTTCTTTAATTGCGGAGCGAACCGTTATTCGGCTCACGCCAAATTGCTCGATAAGCTCCGCCTCGGTCGGAAGCTTATCTCCCGGGCGGTACGTGCCGTTGGCGATTGAATCAGAAAGCGCACGAACAATCTGTTTGTACAGGGGGATAACGCTATTTGCCTCAACCATATCAACCATACCTTTACAAGAAATCAGCAGTTTATAGATAGATGACTTATATTGTATTAGAACTTTTTAGGAGTCCATATATTTCCTAAATGATTCGGTAAACGGGGTGTTATTTCACTTTAGCGGGATGCAGCGGCTACCCGCGGCATTCGCCGTCAACCCAGTTAGGCTAGTCCACCCACATCGTCTTCAGTTCGATGCAGAGCCGCGGCCCCATATGGGTATACTCTCGGGGATTCGACTCGATTCGCCCCCGCTGGGGCGTCAAAGGAGACTGCATATGCCCACCACCTCAACCGACCCGCGCGCCGCTGCCGCCGCGCTGCTGGTGCCCGGAACCACCTGCCACGGCTTTACCGTCGAACGCCGCGAGACCGTGCCCGAGCTCGACGCAGACGCTTACGTGCTGCGCCACACCGCCTCGGGCGCTCGCCTGCTGCACCTAGCGTGCGACGACGAAAACAAGGCCTTTGCCATTGGCTTTAAGACGCCGCCGGCCGATTCCACCGGCGTGTTCCATATTCTTGAGCACTCGGTGCTGTGCGGATCGACCAAGTTCCCCGTCAAGGAGCCGTTTGTCGATCTGATCAAGAGCTCCATGCAGACGTTCCTCAACGCCATGACCTACCCCGACAAGACCATCTACCCCGTTGCCACCACCAACGAGCGGGATCTGTACAACCTGATGGACGTGTACCTGGACGCGGTGTTCAACCCGGCCATCTATACCAAGCCCACCATTTTTGAGCAGGAGGGCTGGCACTACGAGCTGGACCTGCCGGAGGGCGCCGATAGCAACGGCGGCGAAGGCGACGCTGGCGAGGTAGATTTTGAGGCATGTCCTAAAAATCTACGCGAAGGGACGCTGCGCTATAACGGCGTGGTGTTCAACGAGATGAAGGGCGCGCTGTCCGACCCCATGAGCGTGCTGGACGACGCCGTCAACGCCGCGCTCTATCCCGATACCGCCTATGCGCATGAGAGCGGCGGCGACCCGCGCGCGATTCCCGCGCTCACCTACGAGCAGTTCCTGGATACGCACGCGCGCCACTACAATCCTTCCAACTCTTATATAACGCTCTACGGCGACCTAGATGTGGACCGCGCGCTGGCGTTTTTGGACGAGCGTTATCTGTCGCAGCCGAGCGCTGCGAGCCGCCGCATGGACGCTGCCGTTGCCGCCGGCGAGGACCCGTCCACGCTGGCACCCAATCCGCTGGACGTGCAGGAGCCTGTGACCTGCGAGTATAAGCGCGTCGAGATGGCCACCACGCCCGAGAACGCCTTGGTGGGCCTGGGTCTGGTGCTGGGCAGCGCGCTCGACCGCAAGCGCACGATCGCGGCGGACATCTTGTTCGAGGCGCTGCTGGGCTCCAACGAAGCACCGGTTAAGAAGGCCATTCTTGCCGCCGGCCTGGGCGGCAACGTGGCGAGCTACACCGCGGCCGAGAGCCTGCAGCCCTACGAGCTCATCATGCTGCAAAACGCGCAGCCCGGTGTGGCACGCGAGCTGCGCCGCGTGTTCCAGGACGCCTGCCGCGACCTGTGTGAGCACGGCGTTCCGCGCGAGCGCCTGGAAGCTATCATCAGCAGCAACGAGTACGACCTGCGCCAGCGCGACTACGGCATCGCCGACGGCGTAGCCATTGCGTGCGACGCGCTGAGCACGTGGCTCTACGATGACGACGCCGCGACGCTGGCACTCAAGTATGGCCCGGTGTACAAGGAGCTGCGCGGCGAGCTGGACGGTAGCTACTTTGAGGACCTGCTGCGCGAGCTGGTGCTGGAGAACGACCACATGGCGCTGGTCGAGCTGGTTCCGGTGGACGCCGCTGAGGGTTCGGAGGGCGCCGAAGCTGCCGAGCTGGCAGCCAAGCGCGACGCCATGACCGATGCCGAGCTGGCGGACGTGGTCGAGCGCACGGCCGTGCTGCGTGCCGCGCAGGAGGCCGAGGACACGCCCGAGGACAAGGCCACGCTACCGCGTCTGCGTGTATCCGACATTGGCGCGGCGCGCCCCGAGCCGCCGCTCGTTGTGGACACGACCGCGCCCATCCCCTGCCTGCGCCACGGCATCCCCACCAACCGCCTGGCCTACGCCATGCAGTACTTCGACCTGAGCTGCGTCGCATTTGAGGACCTGCCCTATGTGACGCTGCTCTGCCGCCTGCTTAAGCAGCTGCCCACGAGCGAGCATTCGGCCGAGGAGCTCGACAACCTGCTCGCCGGCAAGCTGGGCTTTTTGAGCTTTACAACCGAAGTCATGACGCAGCCCGACGTGGACGGCGTGCGTCCTTACCTGCTGGTGAGCGCCGGCGCCCTGTCCGAAAAGATCGACGCGCTGGCGAGCCTGCCGCGCGAGGTGTGGTCGAGCACGCTGTTGCTCGATGCCGACGCCGACCGCGTGCGCGACGTACTCACGCAGATTCGCATTGGGCTTGAGCAGGGCTTTATCAACAACGGACACTCGGCGGCGCTGGGTCGCGCGATGAGCTACAGCTCGCCTTCGGCCGTGGTTCGCGAGCAGCTTTCGGGCGTGGACTTCTATCTGTTCCTGCGCGATCTGCTCGAGCACTTTGACGAGCGACTGGACGACCTGCGCGCCAAGCTTGCCGAGCTGGCAGGCCGCATCTTTGTGGCCGATGGCTGCATGGCAAGCTTTACCGGCAGCGATGAGGACTTTGACGCGTACTGGGATGCCGCGGGCGACCTGGGGCTTGGCGCCGGCGACGGCGCTGGCAGCGGCACGCTCGTGGTACCGGAGCCGCGCGACCGTCGCGAGGCTTTCGTTATCCCCAGCGACATCTGCTTTGCGGCAAGCGCGTGCGACCCGCGTCGCCTGGGCATCAACGTGACGGGCGCTTGGGCGGTTGCCGCCAACGCGCTCTCCTACGACTACCTGTGGAACGAAATCCGTGTGAAGGGCGGTGCGTACGGCTGCGGATTCCGCGCGGCCGGCGAGCGTCAGGCGGCGTTCTACACCTACCGCGACCCGGCGGTCGATCCTTCGATTGAGCGCGTGGAACGCGCCGGTGCATGGCTCGGCAGCTTTGAGCCCGACGAGGCCGCCTTTGAGGGCTTTATCGTGAGCTGCGTGAGCGGCATGGACGCGCCCGTGAAGCCGTACGCGCTCACCAAGCGCCGCAACACGACCTACCTGGCTGGACTCGATCCGCATGCCCGCGAGGAGCGCCGCGCCCAGATGCTCGCCGCCACACCCGGTGAGCTGCGCTCGCTCGGCGCCGACGTGACGCGCATCGCAGCCGCGTCGCCCACCTGCGTCTTTGGCGGCCGCGACGTCATCGCCAAGAGCAACGCCGGCTTTAACGTCGTCGACCTGCTGGGCTAACCACAAAGGTAGATTTTTGGGACATGCCTAAAATCTACCTTTTCTTTTTCCGCCGCTTGGGCGGGCCAGCTCAGACCGTCCCACCAGTTTTGTCTCGATCTGTAACAGCTAGGCGGCAATATCGGCTCCAGATGTTACAGATCGAGACGTTTCCGAATGGCGCTGGCTCTTTGTCTCAATCTGTAACAGCTAGGCCCATTTATGCCGAGTTACTGTTACAGATCGAGATAAACCGCCGCAGACACCCGCCCTTCAGCAAAAACCACCCAAAGGTGTCTGTCCCTTTGGGTGGTTTGCGAGTGGGCCGCTACTTGATAAACGGGTTCAGCCAGGCCTCTAACGGATTGAGCTCGTACATGGTTGCAAAGCGCTCACGACCATAATCGGAGTCGTTGTTCCAGCTACCCTGGTCGACGTCGTACTCTGCATCCAGACGAATCCACTCCTCCGGCTTGTTCTTCTCGTGCTTGTTGCAGAAGTAGCGCTGGTACTCGACCTCGTGCTCAAACTCAAACTCGGCATCCGAACCGCGGCCGGCATACTCGTCGACCGACGTCAGGTTGCCGTGGTCGTCGTAATAGAACTCCGCATAGCCGCCGCGCTCGGAATCGATCCTGTCGAGCTTTCCGTCGCTGTACGAATAATCCACCGCGGCATACGAGTTCAGCGAGCCGTAATCGTTGCCGTGCGAGTCATAGGCCACAGGCGAGATACGCGAAATGTTGCCGTCCTTGTCATACTCGTAGCCCGCGGTGATCGTCCACCTGGTGCCCACGGTGTCGCCCTGACAGTCCAGCGTAAAGGACGTCACGCGATCCTTGTCGTATCCGTACGAATACACGACCGTCCGAGGATTGGCCGGGCTGGTATCGGTGTTGGTCACCATGTTGCCGTCCTGGTAGACATACGTGCTCGCGCTCTCGCCGTAACCCGCATGGGTCGTCTTGTTGATCAGGTTTCCGTCCGCGTCGTAGGTAAACGTCGTGGTGCTCGACGAATCGCTCATGTCGGCATCGCAGTCGATGCGCGTGACGTTACCGTCGGCGTCGTACGTAAACGTGTTGACGTTCACGTAACTGCCCGCCAGATCTTCCTCAATCTCCGAGATACGATGCGACTCATCGTGCTCGACGCTGTAGCTTACGCCGCCACCTTGCTTGACGGCAGACGTGAAGCCCGTGACGTAGCCGTTTTCATCGCGCTCGATCTCGTAGATATCGCCGTACTGGTCCGATTTATCGGTGCCTTCGTAGGACACCGGCAGCCACAGTTCGTCAAGCTGTGTGTCCTTAATGCCGCTGACCTTCGTATCCTGCGGCAGTGCCAGTGTGGCGAGCTTCTTTTTACCCGAAAGATCAACGTTTTTGAGCTCCCCGGCATTTGAAAGGTCAAGCTTCTCGATGTTGTCGCAACCGTCCAGGTTAACGACGGTGACGTTACTCGCCGAGTTAAGCTCGACGGTTTTAAGGTCTCCGCAGCCCGAAAGGTCCAGGTTGACGAGTTTATCCCCACCGTATTCCACACTGGTAACGTTGGGGAACACCTTGCCCAGGCCCTGCGTCGACGCGACGCCGTCCAGCTCGACCGACGTCACCGCCTTGGCCTCGTCGCGCGAGATGCGGCCGTCACCGTTAGTGTCGTACTTGGTCGAGACAAGCGCACGCATGCCGCTGTCCGGGAAGGTTTTCTCGTCGATAGGCGTGGTCGCGATCTGGGTGAAGTAGAACAGCGCTCCCCCGCCGACACCCGCCGCCACGGCAAGCACCGCGGCAAGGGCGATGAGGGGCTTCTTGGAACGCTTGCGCCGCGCGGGCTGCTGCACGGGCACGTATTGCCCAGGAGCGGGCGCAGCAGGCTGGGGTTGCTGCGTGGCCGCGACCTGGTCAGGTGCTACGGGCGCACCGCATACGGGGCAAAAGAGGACGTCGTCGACAAGCGGCGTGCCACACGAGCGACAAAACATGGCGGGCTCCTTTCGATTCATTCCTTCTACGATGAAGGTACACCCAAAGCCGCAGCCCTTGTTGCGCAACATTCAGCCCAAACCGCCGCAAAGGGGCGCAGTTTACAGGTGCCTTTGTGGTGGTTCGAACACTTGTTCATACGTACACATGTTCTATAGTAGAGATGCTTGCATCGGACCTAAATTGCAACTAGGATATAGTTGCAGAATGTGAGGCGGGATGACTCGGCCCGATAAACTCATCGCCCAACTGCTTAGCTGCCCTTCGACGTATCGGTATACCGATTTTTTAAAAGTCATGGCTTCATATGGCTTTGAAATGGACAACAAAGGCAAGACATCCGGATCGCGCGTTCGCTTCTACAGGCCATCAGATGGCAGGATGTTCGTAATGCACGCGCCACATCCATCTGGCGAATTGACAGCAGGGACTATTCGAAACATCGTTCGATTTCTGCAAGATGTCGGAGGTAGTCATGAGTAACGTTTTGGCATACAAGGGCTATTTCGCCCCCGTTGAGTTCGATGTCGAACAGCATGTGCTAACAGGTATGGTCACCGGCATTAGGGACGCAATCGTATTTGAAGGCTCTACGGTTAAAGAAGTGGAGCAATGCTTCCACGACGCCGTCGACGATTACCTTGAGTTTTGCGCCGAGAAGGGCAAGGAACCCGAGCGGGCTTTTAAGGGGTCGTTCAACGTAAGAACGGGCTCTGAGCTCCACAAGCAAGCGGCGCTGGCGGCGGCAAAGAAGGGTGAGTCACTCAATAAGTTTGTGACTGAAGCAATTGCTGCGGCGTTATAGCATTAACGCCTAGGCCCAAACAACCACAAAGGGCGCAGTTCGCAGGCATATTTGCGGTGGCTTTACTGCTCATATCGCGTTTGCCCAGATAAAAGCTGCCAAAATAAACCTGTCCCTTTTTGGTAGATTTGGGAGATGAGGCTGGGATGGATAAAGCTGAGCTGCGGCGGGCGGTGATTGCCCGGCGCGATGCTATTGATTTGGATGTTCGGGCAGCGAAGTCTGCTGTTGTATGCGCGCGGCTTGTTGAGCTGTTGGATCGCTTGGATGCCGCGGCGCCACACACCGTTGCTGTCTATGCTGCGATGGGTTCCGAGGTCGACCCAGCCGCGTTTGTCGCTGCGGCCGCCAAACGCGGCTGGCGCGTGGCCTATCCGTGCATGCTCTCGGCAAGCGACGCCGCCGCATGCGGCCAGCGCATGTGCATGCGGGCAGTCTCTGCCGGCGATGCGTCCGAGGCCCCGTTTATCGCCCACCCTACGCGGGCCTTCGCAGCCACGGACGTCGACAGCGGCCACTTCCCCATCGTGCCCGCCAAGGCCCTCGACATGATTATCGTGCCGCTCGTGGCTTTCGACCGCACCGGCGCGCGCCTGGGCTACGGCGGCGGCTGTTACGACCGCTACCTGCCCACGCTTTCGGCAACATGCCAGGTCGTCGGCATCGCCTTTGACGAGCAACGCGTCGACCACGTTCCCACCGATGCGCACGACCTGCCGCTGTCCCACATCGTCAGCGCCTAGCCGCCGCTGTATCGCACCCGCAAGATGAGCGTGGAAAATCTCCCACTTTGAGCCCCCTTACGAGCTAAAAACGGGAGATTATCCACGCTCATTCAACAAGCGTCCGAAAATCCACGCTCGTCCGTCCGATTTTCCACGCTTGTGCAGCCAAACGCTCTGCAACTGCCTCAGCACGCACGCGGCACGCCGGCGACCTTGAGCTTGCGATCGAACTTTGTCGGATCCCTTAGATCATCCCAGCACAAGCGCACGATCTTGCAGTTATCAAGCAGCGAAAGCCTCGACTCGCGCTGGCGCTCATCGAACTGCGTCTTCGCGAGCTTGCCCTCCTCCGCTGCCTTCTCGCTTTTAACAAATCCGTCGAACTCCCCGATAATCAGCCGGTCGCCCACGCGCCACAAGTAGTCGACGCGATACGGTCGTCCCGGCTCAACCGGGTCGAACAGCTCAACTTGCAACTCCGGCGTCTGCCAGCCGCGCTCGATCATCAGGGCACGCGCCTTGGACTCGCCGCCACTTTCCGACAGCCCATCGGCACATCGTGCAACCCTGCGCGCCGTCACAACACCGCGACGATTCAGGCCAAGCTTGTCGACAGTCTCAACGAGATGCTCCTTCGACAAAAGTTGCTCATGGAGCGCCGAATCCGCGATGATCAGTCCCTCGACAAACGATGCATCGACCAAGCAATCCGTAATCGTTTGATCGATATCGGTTACGGCGATATCCATCTGGGTGGCCCGTGTTTGACGAGCATAGCGATGACGAATGACCTGAGAGCCCGGCGTCGTCGATTGGGCCGGCATCGCGGCGATATGGATGTGCGTCAAATTGGCATGCGAAACCGAAAGGCCATAGATAACAGCCGCCGTATAGGAGCAAAATGTCCAGTCGGGGTGCTTTTGCGCAAGCGCCCGCACCCGATGCAGATAACGCTGCCGAAACTTGAGCTCGGACCAGTATTCCGGACGCGCATACAGCCCCGGCATGACCGCTTCGAGACTTCCCGCCTCCGCCCGCCGCTGAATCTGCTTTGCCTCCGCCGCCGTGCGCGCGTACACGCAGCTCATCTGCTGTTCGCATGCTTTAATGTGACTTGCAAGCCTTTGATTCGCCGTCATGTTTCCCATGTCGCCTCCCAAATCTTGGAACGGCACAAACGTACCAGACGGTTTCATGCGAAGTCTGACCAAATACCGTCCAGGCGCTGACCAAATGCTTGACGGTTTTGGACGTTTTAGGCTGATGTCTTATATCTGCAGGTAGGGCGGTTGTCGAGAGGTCCCTGTCTCCACATTTTGAGGCCTTGGTCCATCGGATTATCAGAAAGAAAAACCCGTCGAGATTCAAGACTACGCCAAATGCGACTTTGCCTCTGCACGCACCGTCGCTTAGCCGAGCCATCGGCATCTACATGCCTAAAAAATGAGCGTGGATAATCTCCCGTTTTGAGCCTAGTTTCAAGCCAAAAGTGGGAGATTATCCACGCTCGTCACGCCGCCGGCACAGCAGCAGCCGTAGCCTAGTGCTCCTCGCCGGCGCGGGCCAGGTCGTAGGGTGTGGTCTGGTAGACGTAGTAGTTGAGCCAATTGGTGTAGAACAGCTGAGCCTGGCTGCGCCAGACGTTACGCGGCTCGGCGGTGGGGTCGTCGTTCGGGAAGTAATGCGCCGGCACCTGAGGGTTGAGGCCGCGCTTAACGTCGCGCTCGTACTCCAGACGCAACGTGTCGGTATCGTACTCGGGATGGCCAAAAACAAAGAAGCGACGGCTGTCGGTCGACTTGACAATGTACAGGCCTACCTCGTCGGACACGGCCACGACTTCAAGCTGCGGCTCGGCCTCCACGTCCTCGCGACGCACATCGGTGTTGCGCGAATGCACGGCATAGAAACGGTCATCGAAGCCGCGGACCAGCGGGCTTTGCGGCTTCACCAGATAATGCTCGAACACGCCGCTCGCCTTTGCCGGCAGGTCGTATTTCTGAATACCGTAATGATGATACAAGCCGGCCTGTGCGCCCCAACAAATATGCAACGTAGAGTGCACGTGCGTGGTGGACCAATCCATGATCTGGCAGAGCTCGGGCCAGTAGTCGACCTCCTCGAACGGCATCTGCTCCACCGGCGCGCCCGTGATGATCAGGCCGTCGTAGTGGATGTCGCGGATGTCGTCGAACGTGCGGTAAAACGTCTCCAGGTGGCCGGCGCTCACGTGCGTGGCCTCGTGCGTTTTGGTGCGCAGCAGGTCCACCTCCACCTGCAGCGGCGTGTTGGAGAGCTTGCGCATGATCTGCGTCTCGGTGGCGATCTTGGTGGGCATGAGGTTGAGGATGAGCACGCGCAGCGGACGGATGTCCTGGTGCAGCGCGCGGTACTCGGTCATGACAAAGATGTTCTCGCTCTCGAGCTGCGCGGCGGCAGGGAGGGCGTCGGGAATGCGAATGGGCATGGATGCTCCTTACGAGTCAGTTGCAGCTATGGTACAACGAGCAGCCCTATCCGCGCGAGCACATCGCCCAGCGATGCCGTCAGCGGCCCAAATCACCCCAAAAGTAGAGATTAAGGCATGTCCCAAAAATCTGCGGCGCTTTATCCTAGCAAAGTGGTAGCAGGACGCTACAATGGTTCGACGCGAAAAACTCGGCCGAAAGGATACATATATGTACCAGACGCGTAAGATCGGTGTGGTCGGCCAGGGCCACGTAGGAGCACATGTCGCCAACAGCCTGCTCATGCAGGGCATTGCCGACGAGCTGTACCTGTGCGATATCAACGAGGCCAAGGTGACGTCCGAGGTCCAGGACCTGCGCGACTCCCTTTCGTTTGTCCCGTACAACACCAAGATCGTCAACTGCTACGACCACTACGAGGAGCTGGCCTGCTGCGACGTCATCGTCAACGCCGCCGGTAAGGTCGCGCTGGCCGCTGGCAACCGCGACGGCGAGCTGTTCTTTACCACCGACGCCGCCCGCTCCTTTGCCAAGCGCATCGTCGACGCCGGCTTCGACGGCATCTTCGTGAGCATCTCCAACCCCTGCGACGTCGTGTGCACCGAGCTGTGGCACCTGACCGGCTACGATCCCAAGAAGATCATCGGCTCGGGCTGCGGTCTGGACTCCGCCCGCCTGCGCACCGAGATCTCCAAGAAGGTCGGTGTGAGCCCCAAGTCCATCGACGCCTACATGATCGGCGAGCATGGCTTTAGCCAGCTGGCCGCCTTTAAGGCCGCAACCATCGCCGGCAAGAGCCTCAACGAGCTTCAGGCCGAAAACCCCGACAAGTACGCCTTTGACCACATGGAGGTCGAGGAGCTCGCGCGCAAGGGCGGCTATGTGACCTACCAGGGCAAGCAGTGCACCGAGTACGCCGTCGCCAACTCCGCTGCGCGTGTCTGCGCCGCCGTGCTGCACAACGAGCATGCCGTGCTTTCGGCCTCCACGCTCATGACCGGCCAGTATGGCGAGGAGGGCATCTTCACCTCCCTGCCGTGCGTGATCGGCGCCGAGGGCGTCGAGGAGGTCTACACGCTCGACCTTTCCGAGCACGAGCTCGAGGGCTTCCACAAGAGCTGCCAGCACATTCGCGACAACATCGCCCAGCTCGACTGGTGGGATGCCGAGGCCTACGACGCAAAGTAGTTCGCCGGTTGACGCGGCAACTCGCTCATAACGGACGCAATGCAGGGCGGGCCGTGCCGGAAATCCCCGGCACGGCCCGCTTTTTTGGCTCACGCGACACGCTCGCAGATTCAGGTCTAATACTTTTCCCGCAAAGTGAGCGAGCAAAATCGGACCCCCGAAGCATCGACACTTTTCAGCTGCTATTTCCTGCGGTTTCATCGAGATTTTCCTGCGGTTTTGGCGCCAAAAAGTGCGGATGCTTCAGGGGTCCAAAATAGGTCGTTCACTTCTGGGGAAAGTATTTGACTTCGTTATCAGACAGCTGGGACGGGGTGCCGCGACGCAAACGGGACCCTCGTTTGGTGAAGGCCCCGTCGTAAAAGATTGCTTTCCCAGCTACTTAGTACTGCTCGATGCCCATGTAGCGACGAACCTCGGGGCTGTGGTCGAACACCTTGCCGCGAGCGGCGCGCAGCTCGCGGCTCATCGCGTAGAAGAAGATCGGCTCTAGGAACGAACGCACGCTGGCGGGCACCTCACCCACGCCGTACTCGAGCGCATCGAGCACCATGACCGTATCGGTATGCGTGTTGAGGAATGCGAGCGCCCGCTCCTCCATGGGGCGACACTCGCCCGATCCGAGCTGTACAAAGTAGAACACGCCGGGCTCGGTGGCTTCGAACGGGCCGTGGAAGTACTCGCCGGAGTGGATGTAGCAGCAGTGCTGCCACTGCATCTCCATGAGCGAGCAGATGGCCATGGCGTAGGTCTGGCTAAAGTTGGGGCCGGATCCCAGGATGTAGAAGAACTCGTGCTGCTGGCAGAGCTCGGCAAAGCGATCGCCCAGCTCGGCATTAACCTTCTCGCGGGCAGCGGGCAACAGCGCATCCATCTGCTTAAGGCCGGCGTACATATCGGCGAGCGCCTCGTAACCCTCCTGCTGGTGGAGCAGTTCGGCGGCGATCAGAGCGCCGATGCCCTGCGGCACCTCGGCCTGCGACACGCCCTCGCCCCAAGGGTAGACCCAGGTGGTCCACTTGCCGTTATCAATCTTGGAGCCCTCGCAGTCTGTCATGGCCACGACCTCGGCGCCGGCTGCCAGCGCCATCTCGCAACCGTCGACGACCTCCTGCGTATTGCCGCTGTGGCTGCAGGCGATGACGAGTGACTTCGGCCCTAGGCTCTTGGGGGCCATCAGGCAAAACTCGCGCGCTGTGTAGACCGTCGAGGTAAACGTGGTGGCCTCGCGCTTGAGCAGTTCGTTAGCCGGCATGAGGTCGATCATCGAACCGCCGCAGGCGATCCAAAAGACATTCTCGACCTTGCCCTTGCGCTCGATGATTTCCTGAATCAGATCGTGTGCGTTCACGGTGACGCTCCTCCTTGTGTGGCGGCTTTGGACGACGGCAGCTCGTACCTGCAGTCGTTCTATGTTGTTCTATTTATAGCATGCAAGCAGGTGCCCGTGAAGTCATTTCAGCAAATTTGTTCTATGTTGTTCTATCTATGGACGTTAGATGTCGAACACGTAGCGCGAGCCCACGATCTTTTGGCGCCCGAGCAGCAGGGGCCGCCCGTCCGCATCGGTAAAGTACGCCTCCATATAGAAGAGCGGCTCGCCGACCGGCACCTCCAGCAGCGGGGCCGCCTGGGCATCCGCCAGCGCAATCTCCACGGTGCAGGGGTCGGACTTGAGCGGCGCGCGGCCCGAATGCTCGGCAACGAGTGCAAAGATCGAGTTATCGGCAAGGTCCTCGTCGGCAAGCGTCTGCAGGTAGGGATGGTCGGCCAGCACAAAAGAGTTGTTCTCGAGCATGACGGGCACGCCATCTGCCGTGCGCACGCGCTCGACTACGATGAGCTCGCAGCCGGGCTCCACGCCAAAGAACGCCGCGTCCTCGCGCGTCGCCGCGACCACCGTGCGCGACACCAGGCGCGCTCCGGCAACCATGTCGTTGGCAGCGCAACCCTCGGAAAAGCTCTGAACGTCACCCTTCTGGCGAATCTTGCGCTTGAGCTTGGGAGCGCACACAAAAGTGCCCCTCCCCTGTTGGCGGTTGAGATACCCCGCGCGCGACAGCTCCTCGATGGCGCGGCGCACGGTGATGCGCCCCACGCCGTAAGACTTCGCGAGCTCCATCTCGGAAGGAATGCGCGAGCCGGCCGCATACACGCCGCGCGCGATCTCGCCCTTCAGGTCGTCCATGACCTGCTGGTACAGCGGTACGGCGGATACGCCAGCGCGGTCGGTTTTATCGTCGGTTGCCATCGTTACGCTCCATCCCGCGCATGCTCGGACTCAAACTCTTCAATCGCCGCCATAAACTGCTCGCCAAAGGCATCGGCCTTTTTCTCGCCGATGCCGTTGACCTGAATCAGCTCGTCGCGCGTTTGCGGGCGCAGGCGGCACAGGCCGCGCAGGGCCTTGTCGGAAAAGACCATGTACGGCGCCATCTCGAGCTCGGTCGAGATCTCCTTGCGCAGGGTACGCAGGCGCTCGAACAGCTCGGCATCGTCGCCCACGCGCGGGCGCTGATCCAGCTCGGCCTCCTCGCGCAGCAGATCCACCGCACGGCGAGCACGGGCCGAGGCCTTGCGCTTGGACGCGCGACGCTTAACGGTAAAGGCAAACGCCTCGTCCTCGACCTCGCCGGCACGCGGACCCAGGCCCACGACCGGGTACTGCCCCTGCGAGGTGGCCAAATAACCGCGGCCGCACAGCTGGCCGATGATGTCCTTGATGCGGCCGACCGATTCGCTCGACAGCCCACCATAGCCGCGGTCCTCGTCCAGATGCATCTGGCGAATGCGCTCGGTGTTGCCGCCGTGAAGCACATCGGCGATGAGCGACTTGCCAAAGCGCATGGGGCGCGTGGCCACATAGCGCACGGCGGCGCGAGCCATACCGGTGACGTCCTCGACCTCGAACTGCGTGAGGCAGTTGCTGCAGTTGCCACAGCCCTCGGCCTCATCCGCGGCGGCGCCGCCCACGGCCGTATGCTCGGCCGCGGCCTCGTCGCCAAAGTAGCGCAGCATGTATTCGCGTAGGCAGCCGGTGGTGTTGCAATAGCCTTCCATCTGACTGAGCAGGCGATATCGGTTCTGGAGCGCCCACGCGCGCTGCTCGTCGTCGAGCGTCTCGTCGGCCGCATCGCCGCGGTCGATCAAAAAGCGGCGCATGCGAAAATCGTTGCCGTTCCACAGCAGGTGGCAGCTGGCCGGATCGCCATCGCGGCCGGCGCGGCCCGCCTCCTGGTAGTAGGCCTCGATGCTCTCGGGCACGTTGTTATGGATGACGTAGCGCACGTTGGGCTTGTCGATGCCCATGCCAAAGGCGTTGGTGGCAACCATCACCTGAATATCGTCGTCGATAAAGGCGCGCTGGCTTTGGCGGCGGGCGTCATTACCCATGCCGGCATGGTAGCGGCCAACGCGAATGCCGCTGGGACCCAACGCCTCAGCAAGCTCTCCTGCCAGCGCATCAACCGTCTTGCGAGTCGAGCAATACACGATGCCGCTCTCGCTCGAATGCGCGATCACATAGTCGCGCACCCACGCGGTCTTAGCCTTGTCGCCCATCTCCTCGCAGCCAAAGTAGAGGTTCTTGCGATCGAAGCCCGTCACCACCGTCGCCGGGTTTTGCAGGCCGAGCATCTGCTGAATGTCCGCACGCACGCGCTCAGTCGCTGTAGCGGTAAAGGCCGCCACGATGGGGCGCTGCGGCAGGGAATCGATAAACTCGCGAATCTGCAGGTAGGCGGGGCGGAAATCCTGACCCCATTGGCTCACACAGTGGGCCTCGTCAATGGCCACGAGCGGAACGCCGATGCCGCCTTCGGCCGCAGCTTCCTGCGCAAAGGCCAGAAAACGCGGCTCGAGCAGGCGCTCAGGTGCCACATACATAAGCTGGTAGCGACCCTCGCGCGCCCGCTTGCGCACGGTATTTTGCTGAGCCGGCGTAAGGCTGGAGTTGAGATAGCTGGGGCGCGCGCCCGCCGCAAGCAGTGCGCGGGTCTGGTCCTCCATAAGCGACAGCAGCGGACTCACCACAAAGGTGATGCCGGGCAGCATGAGCGCAGGCACCTGGTAGCAAATGGACTTGCCGGCGCCCGTGGGCATAACGCCCAGCGCGTCGCGGCCGGCAAGGATCGCATCGACCATGCGGTCCTGCCCCGGGCGAAACGAGGTGTAGCCAAAATAGGCGCCGAGCGTGTCGAGCGCCATCTGCTGCATGCTATCGGTCATGGTTTCCTAACGTCCAAGTCATCTGCCGCCGATTATACGCCGCCACGCGGACCGCTGCCGTACGGCTGTCAGCCACGCTCATTCTGCGGGTAGTCATTGGGGACGTTCTTGAATGACTAGTCGTTTAAGAACGTCCCCAACGGCTAAGCTCTTGACAGGCGTGGAAACGTCTCAGGTTGAGCATAAGTCAGCGAAAACGCCCCTAAGCGAGCAAGGTGACGTGAAAGAGGAGGGAAGCGTACTTCGGTACGCGACCGACGATTGAACGTCAGATTGCCGCTTAGGGGCGTTTGCAGCGTCGACCGGTCCGCCGTTCGCTAGAACGGCGGAACCAAGGGCGCAGCGTCGGCCCGTTGCGCGGTTTGGAAAACCGCGCAACTAGAGCTACATGACCATAACGTAGCGCGATCCCACGTAGTACTGCTTACCCATCAGGACCGGCTCGCCATTGGGTCCGATAAAGCCGGCGCGCAGGTTGAGCAGCGGATCGTGCGGAGCAATGCCCAGCTCAGCCGCCTGCTCGGCGTTGGCGCGAACGGCTTCGACCGTACGGTAACCAACCGAGACAATCGGCGTTCCGCCAACACGCTCGACCTCGGCAAAAATCGACTTGTCCTCAAGATCGGCCGTCAACAGCTCACGGTAGGCGTCAAACGGCACAAAGATGTTCTCTTCAAAGATGGGCTCGCCGTCGGCAGTACGCACGCGCTTGATGTGCAGCAGCAGCGCATCCTTCTGCAGGCCAAAGAACTCCATCTCGTTTTGGCGCGCCGGCACAATCTGGCGATCGATTACGTGCGCACCGGCCTTCATGCCGTTGCCGGCACACAGCGCGGTAAACGTCTGCAGCGTCGAGGCGTGAAATTGGCGATTGATGTGCGGCGTGGAAACAAAGGTGCCACGGCCCTGCTGCTTAACCAGGTAGCCATCGGAGCACAGCTCCTCGACGGCGCGACGCACCGTAATTCGGCTCACCTCGTACTGCTCGGCTAGCTCGAGCTCGGACGGAATACGCTCCTTGGGTGCATAAACACCTTTCTCGATCGCATCCTTGATCTCGTCGTAAATCTGCTGGTAAAGCGGTGCATTTTTGGGTGCAGGCATATCTAATCACTCTTATCGAAATATTGAAATAACTAATACGTATATAACGTCTAGTTTCATGTTACCTCATAATGATAAAACGATACACCGCATACAGCAAATCCTTACCTGCCGTCGTCCTGTTGCAGGCTGTCCTGATCGATGAGGCGCGCCTGCCTGCTGGCCATGCGCGCGGGCTTGTCGGGATCGGGCACGGCCGTGGGCATGGGCTCGTCGACATGACCGCCCCACCAGCCGCCCACAAAGTTGAGCGTATGGAACACATTGATCACGGCGCCGGGATCAATGTCGCACACCAGCTTGATAATGTCCTGGCTCTCGTAGGTCGAGACAACGGCATGCAGCAGGTACATCTTCTCGCGGCTGTATCCGCCAATGACCTCGGCACAGCTAATGCCATGCTGAAAATGGTCAACATAGGCGGTCATGACCTCGTCGGCCTTGCGCGTCGTGATCTGCAGCGTCACGCGATCGTAGCGACGATAGAAGCTGTCGATGGTCTTGGTCGAAATAAACTGGAACACGATGGAGTACGCCGCGTTGTCCCAGCCAAACATAAAGCCAAAGATCGCCAGGATAAAGCAGTTGAAACCAAAGATAACGCCCCAGATGGTCTTGCCCGTGTGGTTGGAAACCCACAGCGCGATAAAGTCGGTGCCGCCGGTGGATGCGCCGGACTTAAGCGCGATGGCAGCGCCCAGACCCGAGACCACGCCACCAAAAATGATGAGCATGATCTTGTCGCCCAAAAACGGCGCGAAGTGAAAGACGTTGAGGAACAGCGACGAGAGCATGACCTGCATCATCGAGAAGATGACGAAGCGCTTGCTAATGCCGCTCCAGCACAGGAGCGCCACGGGGATGTTGAGCGCGAGCATGCCGAGCGAGATGTCGATGTGAACGCCGCCGAGCGAGGTGACGCGATCGAGCAGGACCGCGACGCCGGTGAGGCCGCTCGGAAGCAGGTCGGCGGGGCGAATGAACGCCTGAATCAGAAATGTCTGGAGAACGGCGGAGATGGTGACCGCCACGGCAGTAATGGCGCGGCGGACGATGGTGAGACGGCCGAGCACGAGCACGCGGTCCGTGAGCTGATCGATGGCGTTCGCCACGTAGGCTCCTTTCGAAGGCAGATGTAATTGTGGGGCATGCCGGCGATTGTAGCATGGAGCGCGAGAGGGCGCTTCAATTCACCCTCTCTCGACAACCAAAACGAGCCAGCAGCTCCCCAACCAAAGAGCCAAATTCTAAGTGAGTAGACTTTTCGCGATCTACCAAGCGCACTCAAAACAGCCACCTCTCCGACCTGCGGTTTTACTAAGGCAGATACGCTTTGTGCTCGGCATGTGCCAAAAAGTCTACTCACTTAGTCCGAGTCGAAGCCAAACGGATCTAAATCAAAGCCAAAATGAGCCAATCCACCGCAAGAGACGTGTGAATCCGCACTTCTTGCGGCGAATTGACGCTACAAAGCGGTCAGAATGTCGGCGAGGTTGTCGATGACGGCGTCGGCTCCCGTTTGGTCCAGGTTAACGCCCTCGTGCGGACGCAGTGCCAGGACGCGCGCGCCGGAGCGCTTGCCGGCCTCGATGCCCAAAGGCGAGTCCTCGATAACCAGGCACTCGGTAGGCTCCACCCCCAGTGCCTCCATGGCACGCAGGTAGATCTCGGGGTCGGGCTTAAATGCACTGCACTCGTGACCGCTGATGGTGTAGTCCAGCACGTCGGTGATACCGGCAATCTCCACCAGCTCGTCAATGAGCTCGCGATAGGACGAGCTCGCGATGGCACACTTGACGCCGCGCTCGTGCAGCTCGCGCATCACCGGCTCCGCCTGCTCGTTGAGCAGCTCGGCATACGGAACAGGGTGAACCGGGCTGTAGACCTGCTTGTACTCAACGCGCAAGCGCTCGCGCAGCTCAACATCGTCGGGCACCAGCGACTTCCAGATGGCAGGCTCGTTAGACCCCGAAAGATCGGGGATCTCGTCAAAGTGGAACCCCTTTTCCTCCATAAACGCCACGCGGCGACGGTTGTAGAACCACTCGGTATCGACCAGCACGCCGTCCATATCAAACAGCACTGCCTTGATCATACGCATCTCCTCCCACCCGCCAAAAAGGGACAGGTTTATTTTGGTAGGTTTTATCTGGGGTTTTGCGGCGCGACGGGCGCGCCCTCCCCAGAGCAAAAAAGGGGACGGGGCGCAAACCCCATCCCCTCTCAATCAACCTGTAAGGTCTACTTACTTGTGATTAGTAGGAAAGCTTCCACATGTAGCGACGCATGGTCAGCGGGTGCTGACGGGCCTCGGCGATCTGGTTGCCGTACTCGCGCATAACGGCGAGGTGCAGCAGCGGGTTGAAGTAGGTGACGACGCTTGCCGGCACGGCGTCGGCCAGACCGTAGTCCTTGGAGTCGATCAGAGCGACCTTGGCGCCCATGCGCTTAAGGAAGGTGAGGGCGCGGGCGTCCATCGGACGGGTGGCACCGTCGGACATGAAGAAGACGTAGGGCTTACCCTCGGTGGAAACCTCGAACGGGCCGTGGAAGTACTCACCGGTGTTGTAGGCGGCGGCATCGATCCACTGCATCTCGGTGAACAGGAAGGCGGCGTGAGAATAAGCCATCTTCTCGGAGGCACCGGAGGCCATGAAGTAGATCATCTTGTCGTCCTTGAAGTCCTGGGCGAACTGCTTGGCAAGACCCTTGGCGGACTGAGCGGCGTTCTCGCAGAGCTCGAAGACGTTGGTGAGGCCGGTGATCATGTCGTCGTACTTGTCATAGCCCTCGGTCTGCTGAAGGATCTCGAGAGCAAGAGCGATGGCATAGCCGGGCTTCTCGCACTTGGCAGCGAAGTTGGCGTGGAAGCCGTGAACGATGACGTAGTCGGCGTCGACGGTCAGAGCGGAGCCAGCCTTGTTGGTGAGGGAGACGACCGGGCAGTTGTGCTTCTTGGCGGTCTTGTTAGCCTCGACGGTCTCGGGCGTGGAGCCACCGAGGGAGCAGGTGATCACGAAGGTGTGCTCGTTGACCCAGGAAGGCGTGTCGTAGTTGAACTCGTTAGCGGTGAAGATCTGAACGTTCAGCTTGTCCGTGTTGTTGGCCAGGAAGTACTTGGCGGGGTACAGGTCGGACATGGAAGCACCGCAGCCGACGAAGGCGACGCTGTGGATCTCGTGGTTGGACAGGACGTCAGCGACGATCTGCTTAGGGAGGTTAAGGTCGATCTCGTACATCTGACACATTCCTTTCAATTTTTGCGGCGCCACATTGCCGGGCGCACGCAGGGTTACCGTGATTTGGACCGAGTCGCCGGCCCGTTGAGGATGTGACAAAGGAACCGCTCCTTTGTCACATTTTGGGGATGGGAGCCTGCCTGGGGTATGGGATGTCAGGCAGGCCCCCGGGGGAAAGCGGTTAGACGCTTGGTCGCGACTAGGCCAGGATGCCGGCCGCGGAGAGGGCGATGCCGCCCACGATGGCGATCACGAGAAGCCAACCGGTGTTGACGTTCTTCTTGATGAGCCAGTACATAAGGCCGGTGAGGCCAAGGGAGATCATCTGGGGCATCATGCCGTCCAGGATGTCCTGGATCACAACGGTGCCGTCAGCGAACTGCAGCGGGGTGGTGGCGCCGATCAGCGTAGCGATCATGCCGCCCACGGACATAAGACCCACGATGCCGCAGACATACATGAGCTTCTCCATGAGGTCGCCGCCCTGAAGCTTGCTCAGGTACTCGTGGCCGCCCTGATAGCCCATCTTGGCTGCGAACCAAGTGATCAGCACGGCGGGGACGATGGAGATGAGCATGGCCAGGATCGGGCCCATGATGGAGCCCTGTTGAGCCAGCTGAACGCCCAGGCCAAAGGCGATAACGCGGATGGTGCCCTGGAAGAAGGAGTCACCGATGCCGGAAAGCGGGCCCATAAGAGAGGTCTTGACCGCGTTAATCGAATCGGGGTTGAAGTTCTCGGGATCCTTGGCGTACTCCTCCTCCATGGAGGCGGCGAGGCCCAGGATGAAAGCGCTCGTCTGCGGGGTGCAGTTGTAGAACGCCATGTGACGGTGGTAAGCCTCTTTCTTAGCAGCGAGCTGCTTGGGGTCGGACTCGTCCGGATAGAGGCGATCGAGCGTGGGAACCATGCCGTAGAGGAAGCCCATGTTCATCTGACGCTCGTAGTTCCAAGAGGCCTGGATGGCCCAGGAGCGCCAGAAGAACTGGCTGACCTTCTTGTTCAGGGACACGTCCTTGGTTGCGGTTGCCATAGTGTGTTCCTCCTTAGTCTTCGTCGTCTTCGAGCGGATCGTAGTCGGAATCGACACCGGCGGCTGCATGGGAACCGTTGAACTTGAAGCCCATGAAGACGACAGCCAGGCACACACCGATCAGAGCGACCGCGATGACGGACAGGTTGAGATAAGCGGCGAGCAGGAAACCGATGAACAGGAACGGAGTCATACCCTTCTTGATCATCATGGTGAGCAGCAGGGCCAAGCCGTAGGCGGTCATGATCTTGGTCGAAACGTTAAGACCAGTGGACAGCCACTCGGGAACCATGTTGACGATGGCCTGAACCAGGTCGGTGCCAACAAAGACGGCGAGGAAGATCGGCAGGAAGTACATGATGGCGTACAGACCGGAGCCGGCGCAGATGTGCATACGGTAGGCGGTCTTGAACTTTCCGTTATCGATCGCGCTATCGGCCACATGGGTGAGGGCGGCGATGATGGAACGGAAGACAATGCCGAGGAGCTGACCCAGGACGGCGACCGGGATGGCGATCGTCATGGCGGTCTCGGCGGAAGCATCGGTCAGGCATGCGAAGGCAGCGGCCACGATGCCGCCCAGGACCATATCGGGCGGAACGGCAGCGCCGACCTGCACCAGGCCCATGGACACGAGCTCGACGGCGGCACCGACGGCAAGGCCGGTGGGCACATCGCCCAGCAGCAGACCGACGAGCGTAGCGCCAACGAGGGGCTGCTCGAAGTTAAGACGACCGAGCAGGCGGGAGTCCCACATGCAGAACACGCCGACGAGGCCGACGAGCACCGCACTGATGAACGTATTCATACCCTTCTCCTTTCAGTCAGGCAAAAGCCTGGTTGATTACAGCTTGGCGTCGATGTCGACGCTCTGATACGTAGGGGTCTGCTGGACATAGAGCTTGATGCCCATGTCGAGCAGCTGGTTGACGTCGGCCTTCTGGGTGGCGTCGAGGAAGACGGAGCTGTCCTTACCGCCGACCTGATCGGCACCGTCGTGGTTGGCGGTGGCGCCTAGGTTGATGGCGTCGAGTTTGTAGCCCTGGCAGAACTGCAGCATCTCGGCAGTGTTGCCAAAGACGAACATGACGCGCTCGCCGAGGGTGTTGAGCTTGTCCATCTTGGCGAGGGCACGCTCGACGGTGAAGACGTTCAGGCGCACGCCCTGGGGCTTGGCCAGCTTAAGAGCGCCCTTCTTGATGTCATCGTTGGCGGCAGCGTTGTCGACGACGATGATGCGCTCGGCCTGGACCTTGGTGGTCCAGGTAAAGACGACCTGGCCGTGCAGCAGACGGTAGTCAAGACGCGCGAGGACAATCTTGGCGGGACCGGAGCTGTGACGGGACGCCTTGGCCTTCTTGGCGGGAGCCGCGGCGACCTCGACCGGTGCGTTGGGGTTGGTCAGACCGGTGCGGGCCTCGTTGATGAGGGCCGCGAGCTCGGCGCCCTTGACGGGGACGGGGCTCATAGCGAGCGTGAGCGCCAGCGGGATGTTGAAACCGCTGACAACCGTGAACTTCGTGCCGTTCTTGGAAAGCTCGACCATGCTGTTGTTAACCGAGCTGCCGAGCATATCGGTCAGCACATAGACGGTGTCGTCCGCGTTGAACGTGGCGATCATGGCGTCCACCTTATTGGTGATGGGCTCCTTGTCGTCACGAGCAAGCGACACGACGTGGACGTTCGACACGTCGCCGAGAACCATCTCGAGCGTGTCTTTGGCGCCTGCGGCCAGGCCGCCATGAGATGCGAGAATGATCTGATTCATCTTGCCTCCTCCTTTTCGTTATGGTCATTATAACGTCTTATACGTTGCGGATATTGCTAATTAGTATAAAGACCGTTCGCGGGTGAAAATCGACCGTTGACGGGTTTAACGTACTTGAAACGTTGGGGCTGGGCAGGCCGGCACTGGCGGGATAACCCCAAGTCGGACCCTGCGCGCAATCCCCTATCGCACGAAGTACCAGGGGCTTTCCTGCACAGTGGGCTCCAGCGTAATGCCCGTGCGCTCGCGGAACAGATCCATGTCCTGCGATTTCTCCGTCCACCACGCGTTGGGCTTAAAGGTCATGCTCTCAATGACATGGCCGACAAACACACTGTTGTGCAGCTTGGAAAAGTCGGTGTTCATGATCACGATGGACGCGAGCACCAAAACGATGCCCAGAACCTTGATCGCACCGGCGGGCTCGGCGTAGACACCAATGCCCAGCAGCACGGTGACGACCGTCTCGAATGACATTACGACGGGAACTTTCGACGTCTCGAGCCCCATGGACAGACCCTGCATATATAAGACATAGGCCACGGCTGTGGGGATGAGTCCAAAGCCAAGGAACAGCAGCAGCAGCTGTGGCGACATTGCCGCGGCGACATCTGGCCATGGAGCCGCGATAGCCGCCATAACCGCACCGCCAAAAACAAGGCCCCAAAACGTGACAGCCAGCGGGTGGACCGTCTTGGTTGCTATCCGGCTAAACACCGCGAGCGACGCGCCACAAAAGCCCGCAATCACGCCCGACGTGACGCCCCAAACCGAAAAATGAAAACCGGAAAGGTCGCCATCGGTCACTGCAAGTACACAGCCACCGATGTTAAAAGCGATGGCAACGAGCTTGTTGGGAGTCACATCCTCGCGATAAAGTACGCGGCCGAGCATGACGCCAAACACCGGCGAGGTGTAGAGCAGCACCGAGGCCGTGGACATGCCCACCTCGCCCATGCACTCGTAATAAAGCGTGTTAGCGGTGGCGAGGCCGATAATGCCAAGAAGCGCACAAGGAACAAGCTCTTTAGGACTTGCCTTGAACAGTGCCAGGGGACCCGATGCCTTTCCCTCACGAGCACCTCCCTGGCAACCCATGAATGCCAAGACCGGAGCCATTAAGACGGCACCCGACAACAAGCGAAAGGCAGCCATACTCTGGGACGTAACGCCCATGGCCGAGATGCCGTTTACAAAGATTCCGATGCTGCCCCACATAAGCGCGGCGATCAGCACCAGCACATAGCCCAGATTGCTTTTCTTCAACGCAGCCTCCTCGGTATTGTTTCCAATATGTTTCACACTACGTTATAGTCGTTATATACATTTTTCAAGGCACAAATCGCCAAACGGGAAAATCTGCTTTTCCGCTACAACCCATTAGTGCAAAGAGGACAGGTTCATATGCACCAACTTGGTGCATATGAACCTGTCCCCAATGCACCAACCCCTTAACAAACACGACGACGCCGACGTTTTGGCAACGTCAGCGAGCGCCCGTCATTTGAGCCAAGGTGCCGTGAAATGAAAAGGCGCTGACCTTCTGGTCGCGCCTTTGAAATTGAACGGCAGATTGGCCAAATGCCGGGCGCGCAGCGTCGAGCCGTTACGCCGTTCGGTAGAACGGCGTAACTAGTAGTCCAGCTTCCACATGTAGCGGCGCGTCATGTAGTCCTTGTGGGTAACGGCAGAGAGTGCACGCATGTACACGTTGTTGAGGATCGGGGCAAAGATCAGGTGGTTGAAGTACTCGCTCACGCTGTCCTTGATGTCGTTGAGGCCGAGCTCCTTGGCGTCGAGCTGATAGACGCGCTCGCCACCGTACTGATTGACAAAACGGATGCCGCGCTCGTCGTTGCAGCGGCTGCGGCCGACGCTGATGAGCTGGAACAGCGAGGTACGCTTGTCCAGAATCTCGAAGGGGCCGTGGAAGAAGTCGCAGGTGTTGATGGTGCAGGAGTCGATCTGCAGCATCTCCTGCACGTTGCAGATGCTAAAGACGTAGGCGGCACCAAAGAGCGGACCCTGAGCCATCACGTTGATGCAGGGCTTGTCGGCATTCTGCTCGGCCCACTTGGCAGCAAGCGGACGGGTGTACTCGACGGCCTTTCGATAGATGGGGTCGACCAAGTCGAAAGCGGCCATAGCGGTCTCGTACTCGGCATAGCCCTCGGTCTGCTGCGTAAGCTCCATGGCGATCATGGTCACGACGGCGGAGTTGGTGCGGCCCATGCAGGACTCATCGACGGCCAGGCTGTCATACTGGATCTTGTAGTCGCAGACTTCGGTGAGGCCGGACTCGTCGACATAGATGGCGATGGTGCTGGCGCCGTGATCCTTGGCGACCTGGGCGGCGACGATGGTCTCCTTGGTGCCGCGCATGGACACGACGACGGCCAGGGTGTTCTCGTTAACGTAGGCCGGGGTGGCGTGCACGAACTCGTTGCTGGTGTAGCTGGAGCTCACGACCTGCGTGGCCTCGTGCTCCATAAAGTACTGGGCAGGATAGTTGCCGCCGTTGGATCCGCCGGCGCCAATCCACACGACGCGCTTGATGCCGCCCTTGTCTGCCTTGTCAGCCAAAACCTGAGAGACGACATCCTTAACCTGTTCCTGAGTAGTCATCGTGCATCAGCCTTTCTTCTCGTTTGATGCTCTCGATGGCATACAAGTTACATATATGTTTTGGCTATGTCGACTAGTTGTATGCTATATTTGTCTTAGATATTTTGCTGGTAAAGTTTTCGGCAATCCATTATCAGCGGTTTTGTTGTCATGTTGGATACATGCTTGGTTCAGTAAGCATACAGGTTAGATACAGGTTGGTCGCATGAATGCTTCGTCTAAAAAGAAACTGGCCCAATACGAGCGCTTGGCGGGCATGCTGCGCGACCGCATCGCCGCCGGCACCTACGCGCGCGGAGACAAACTGCCGTCCGAGATGGAACTCATGGACGAATCGGGTCTGTCGCGCAGCACCGTGCGCCATGCCCTTAAGGTTCTTGTTGACGAGGGCCTGGTTCGCACCGAGCGCGGACGCGGCGCCTTTGTGGCCGACACGCCAGCGCTCCACGAGAACAACCTGGTGTTTTCGAGCTACACAGCGCAGATCCAGGGCCAGGGCATGAAGCCCACCACGCGCACGGTGGACTCGGGCTTTGCCAAGGCAACGGGTAGCGTGGCCAAGTTTTTCGATGCCGCCGTGGGCAGCAAGCTCGTCAAGCTTGTCCGCCTGCGCTATCTGGACGACGCCCCGCTGTGCCTGGAGACCACCTATCTTCCGCCAAGCTTTGAGGCGCTCATCGATCGCGATATCAACGGATCGCTCTACGCCACGCTGCGCCAGGAGTTCCATCGCGCACCGGCCCAGGGACACAAGACCTTTGAGGTGTGCTACGCCTCGCAAAACGAGGCGTTTTTGCTCAACGTTGAGCGCGGGCAGGCATTGATCCTTATCACCGACTACGTCTACGACACCGACGGCCGCCCGCTCCATGTCTCCAAGCGCATCCAACGAACCGACCGCGCCAAATACACCGAGCCCATCGGCTAACCGGCCAAAAAGGGACAGGTTTATTTTGGTAGGTTTTATCTGGGGTTTTATTATATCCGCAGGTCAATCGCCTTGGTCATACACACCCAAAACAAAAGCCGCCGCGAAGGTATCCGCATCCTTCGCAGCGGCTTGCAACGTTTGCCCAGATAAAACCTGCCAAAATAAACCTGTCCCTAAATGGTAGGTTTGAGGAGATCGGGGAACCAGGTTGGTTTGGGCTGGTTGGGCGTGCGCTCGGCCAGGACCAGCTCCATCCAACACATGTCGTACCAGCGGCCGAACTTTTGCGCGCAGCGATCGAAGGCGCCCACCAGGCGGTATCCCATGTGGTCATGGAAATCCTGGCTGTTGTGCGTCAGGTACTCGTCGTCCTTATCGTGCGGCACGGCGATGAGCGCGCACATGCTGGTGATGCCCATCGCGACCAAGCATTGCTTGAGCGCGTCGTGCAGCCTGCGGCCCAGCCCGCCGTGGCGCACATCGCGTGCCAGGTAGATCGACGTCTCGACCGACCAGTCGTACGCCTCGCGGCTGTTGAGCGCGCTCACATAGGCATAGCCCACCGGACGCCCGTCGAGCTCCATCACCAAATACGGATAGCGCTCGAGCGTACGCTCGATGCGCCCGGCAAATTCCTCGACGCTCGGCACCTCGTATTCACAGGTAATCGCCGTCTTAAGCACATACGGCTCATAGATGGCAAGCAATTCCGGTGCATCATCGGGCGTCGCCAGGCGAATTGTCGGCTCGGACATCTCGGGCATACAGCCCCTCCCCCACAAAAGCAAAGGCCGCCCTGCGCCAAACCCAGGCGTAGGGCGGCCCCTCGTCATTACATCAAGCTACAGGACAGCCGCCAGCGCGTCGATGTCCTCCTGCGTCGTGGCCCAGCTGGTGCAAAAGCGCACCACGGTGTGGGTCTCGTCGTACTTTTCCCAATACTCGATCGCGGCATGCTCGCGAATGCGCGCCATGTCCTCGTTGGGCAGAATCACAAACTGCTGGTTTGTGGGCGTCTCCAAGAAGAACTGGTAGCCGCGCTCGTGCAGCACGCGACGAAGCGCCTGCGCGGTTTCGATCGCCTGGCGACCAATCTCAAAATACAGGCCATCGGTAAAGAGTGCCTCAAACTGCACGCCCGTCAGGCGGCCCTTGGCCAGCAACGCACCGTGCTGCTTAATGCGCGGAATGGGATGCGCCGGAGCGTGCATGCCGCAAAACACCACGGCCTCGCCGCACAGAGCGCCGCACTTGGTGCCGCCGATGTAGAACACGTCGCACAGCTGTGCCAGCTCGGGCAGAGTGAGGTCGCACTCGTCGGCTGCCAGCGCATAGGCCAGTCGGGCGCCATCCACAAACAGCGGAATCTCGCGCTTCTGGCACACCGCGTGAATCGCCGCGAGCTCGGCCTTGGAGTACAGCGTGCCGTACTCAGTCGACAGGCTCACGTACACCGCGCCCGGAAACACCGTGTGCTCGTAGCTCTCGTTTTCGTAGAACACCTGGATATAATTCTCGAGGTCCTCGGCATGCATCTTGCCCTCGTAGCCAGGGATGGTGAGCACCTTGTGGCCGCCAAACTCGATGGCGCCCGCCTCGTGACAGGCGACGTGGCCGGTCTCGGCGGCAACGACGCCCTCGTACGGCGCGAGCAGCATGTCGATCACCGTCGCGTTGGCCTGCGTGCCGCCCACCAGAAAAAACACGTCGGCATCGGGGGCCTGACAGGCCTCGCGAATAAGGTGCTTGGCACGCTCGGTGTGCGCATCGGTGCCGTAGCCGGGCTGCGGCTCCATATTGGTGTCGACGAGCGCCTGCAGCACCGCCGGATGGGCGCCGTGGGAATAGTCGTTGTTAAACGCGAGCATGGCAATCCTCTCTTACCGGGTATCGGCCAGATGATTCAAACGGGGCTATTGTACGCCGTTGGGATAGGCAATGCGCGCGGCAAGACACTCAAGTGCCAGCACCAGGGCAAAGCCGCAGCTCACGTCACTCAAAAAGTGCGCTCCGATCACGATGCGGCCAAAAGCGACGAACGCCGCAACCACAGCGGCAGCCCAAAAGACCACGCGGCGGCGCGACGGCCTTTCCTTAAAGGCCGCCGCGGGAAGCCCGGCGAGCATAAGGCCGATCGCCGCGTGCGCGGTGTGCCCGCTCGCGAACGACTTAAAGCCGTCCTTGATCACGCCGGCGGCAATATAGCTCCACTTATCGGGATTGCCGATTACCCACCACGGCTGAAAATTGAGCCCCGGCGTGACCTCGATCACGCGCATGCGCGGGCGCGACCACAGCGGCTTGACGATCACGTTGAGGATAATGGCCTGAGCGACCCACACGGCAAGCACCATCAACGCCCAGCGCGTGAGCTCGTCGGGATCGGTGTCGCGTGTGAGACGGTAGGCGATGAGGTTGGCAGCGATGACCAGCACAAACGTCAGCACCAGCTGAAACGCGATGAGTTTGCCGCCGACACGCTGCGATCCGACAATCTCGTAGCCGAGCAGGCCCACGTTAATGAGAATGCCCAGCGCGGCGAGCCACTTGCTTGCCTTGGAATCGGGGCGCACCGCTCGCACGAGCATAACGCCCGCGATGCTCGCCGTCAGCTCAAACGGTAGCTCGCCGGCCGCCTCGACAAAGCGACCGTACATGCTGCCGATGTTGAACAGCGCGCTCGAAATCTGATAATCGAAGAAACTGCCCACGCCCAGGCAGAGGGCAAGGATAACCGCGATAGCAGCGGCGTCTTTCTTATAGATGTACCCGAACATGCTTTCCTTTCGATGGAACCAGATTGCCCAAATGGGGCGTTTGCAGCGTCGACCCGTTAGTCATCGTCGCTCGCGCCCAGCTGCTGCAGCAGCATGAGCGCAGCCGCCACCGGGCCGGTGCCGTCGTTGGCATCGAGGCCGCGACCCAGGCCGCTGCCCGCGCCGGCGCCCGCCTTGTAGGGCACGGAGAGCTTGCGACTCTTGGGAAAGTTCACCGCGCCATAGCGGGTCTTTAGTTCAAAAGCCACCTTCTTGGGCACGTCGACGCCCAAAAACGTGATGCGGCCGCCACTGAGTGTGACGCTCTCGAGTCCCAGGCGCTCGCCGCGGATACGGATGCGCGCGCGGTTGAACAGGTTGAGCCCCGCCAACGGCAGCTCACCGTGCGCGGCCTCGGTCTCCTCCTGCACCTCATCGATGCTCTCCAGGTCCTCGGCCGCCGCAAGTTTGCGGTACACGAGCACGCGCTGATCCACCGCCGGCATGTACTCCTCGGACAAGAAGTAATCGGCCGGCAGGTTGATGCCCACGCTCGCCGCCTCCACGCCGGCATCGTCATCGCCGCGCGCCTCGGCCACGGCCTGTCCCAGCATCTGCGTAAACAGGTCGAAGCCCACGCTCGACAGGTTACCGTGCTGTTCGGCACCCATAAGCGAACCGGCGCCGCGGATCTCCAGGTCGCGCATGGCGATGCGCATGCCGCTGCCCAGGTCCTGGAACTCGGAAAGCGCGGTCAGGCGTGCCGTGGCCTCCTCGGTAAGCGGCAGCTCGCCTGGGAACATAAAGTACGCGTATGCCTGCGTGGCTGAGCGGCCCACGCGGCCCTTGAGCTGGTAGAGCTGTGCCAGACCCAGGCGCTGCGAGTCCTCGATGATGAGCGTGTTGGCGGTCGCGTTGTCGATACCGCTCTCCACGATGGTCGTGGCGATGAGCACGTCAATCTTCTTGGTCGCGAACTCGATCATCACGTCCTCGACCTCGCGCGGGCTCATCTTGCCGTGCGCCACGCCCACGCGCGCCTCGGGCGCGGCCTCGTGCACGCGCGCCACGGCGTCGTCGATGGTCTTGACGCGGTTGGACACGTAATACACCTGGCCGCCGCGGCCCACCTCCAGGCGAATCGCCGCGCTCACCACGTCGGGATCGTACTCTCCCACGTGCACGATCACGGGGCGGCGCCCGGTCGGCGGCGTGGTGATCAGGCTCATGTCGCGCACGCCGCTCGTGGCCATCTGCATGGTTCGCGGAATCGGCGTTGCCGAAAGCGTGAGCACGTCAATCTGCTCGCGCAGGTTCTTGAGCTGCTCCTTGTGCTGCACACCAAAGCGCTGCTCTTCGTCGATGATCACCATGCCCAGGTTCTTGGGGTTCACGTCGGCAGAAAGCAGGCGGTGCGTGCCGATCAGCACGTCGATCGTGCCCTCGGCAAACGCCTTGAGCGCGCGCTTTTGCTGCGCCGGGGCGCGGAAGCGGCTGAGCACTTCGACCTCGAGGCCAAACGGGGCAAAGCGCTCAAAGAACGTCTCGTAGTGCTGCTGGGCCAGAATGGTCGTGGGGCAGAGCACCATGACTTGGCGGCCGGAGTCCACGCACTTAAACGCCGCGCGCAGGGCGACCTCGGTCTTGCCGAAACCCACGTCGCCGCACAGCAGGCGGTCCATGGGCTTGGGTGCTTCCATGTCGGCCTTTATGTCGGCGATAGCCTCCAGCTGGTCGCGCGTCTCGTCGTAGGGGAAGCTCTCCTCCATCTCGATCTGCTCGGGCGTGTCGGGTGGGCAGGCGATACCGGTAATCGAAGAGCGGCGCGTATACAGATCGACCAGGTCAAACGCCAGCTTTTTGGCGTTCTTGCGCGCCTTATTGGTGGCACGCGTCCAGTCGGCGGTGTTAAGCCTGGTCAGGCGTGGCTTGTCACCGTCGGGGCCAACATAACGCGTAATGCGGTCGACCTGCTCCAGCGGCACGTAGAGCTTGTCGCCGTCGGCATATTCCAGCAAAAAGTAGTCACGCTCCTTGCCGCCCACTTCCTGGCGCGCGATCTCGCTAAAGAGCGCGATGCCGTGAGTGGCGTGCACCACGTAGTCGCCCGGCTTAAACGGGAACGTGATCTGCGTAATGTCCACCTTGCGGCGGCTGCGCGCGCGGTTGGCGTCCATGCGGGCGTTGAGGTCGGCGATTGAGAACACGGCCAGGTTGGCATCGGGCACCACCACGCCCTGCGGCAGGGCGGCATCCACAAAGGTCACGCGTCCGCGCGAGATGGTGGGCACGGCGGCACCGGCGGCAGCCTGGGCCGCGCCCGCCTCGAGCGAGCGGGCGTTGAGCGCGTCGGCCTTACGCTCGTGAATGGAAGCATGGGCCTCCTGGCGTGCGGCACGGTCGGCAGAATCCGCCGTTGCCACGCGTACGCGCTCGCCAATAACGCCGGCGTTTTCGGGCGCGGCCGTCAACGACTCCTCAAAGGTAATGCCCTCGTCGCCAAAGGTGAGCTCCATCGACTCGCGCGCACCGCGGTCAGGGATGGCAAATACGCAGGCATAGCGCTTGCCCACGACTTCCTGAATGCGCGTCATAAAGCGATTGTCCGAGCCCGCAATGGCCGGCTGCTCAATCTTGAGCTCTGCCGTCACCGCACCGCCGGCACGAATCAGGCTCACGTAGTTCAGGCGCTGCTGAGCACCAAAGTCGAGCTGCTGGGCACGTACATACAGGCCATCCAGTCGGTCAATCCCCGCCTCGCCGGCACGCGCCTCGATATCCTCGTAGGCACGCAGGCAATCGTCGAACAGCGAGCGCGGCTCGGACAGCACCACGAGCGCCTTGCCGCTCACGTGCGCCAGCGGGCTCACGGTCTGGCCGTACATCACCGGCAAAAAGCGATCGAGCTCGGGCGTGACGATGCGCGCATCCACCATCTCGAGCAGCGCCGCCAGTTTGCTGTCGTCCTGGCTGGCACGATAGAGCGCCACATGCATGTTGTGGACGGCGTCGTCGGTGAGTGCGAGCTCGCGACAGGGGAAGATCTCGATGCTGTCCTCGTTGCCGATGGTCTGGCCCGTGGAACTCACCATGCGGCGGATGCGGTCGATCTCGTCGCCAAAGAACTCAATGCGCACGGGCGCCTTTTCCTGTGCGGGAAACACCTCGACGGTGTCACCGTGCACGCGGAACAGGCCGGGTGCATCGGCGGCGCCGGCATTGGTGTAGCCCATGCCCACCAGGCGCTGCGGCACCTCGTCAAAAGGGATCTCCTCGCCCACCGCAAAGGTCGTGGACTCCCAGTAGCGGCTCTCGACCGGCGGCACGCAGCGCAGCAGTGCGCGGGCCGAGGCGACCATAATGCAGTTGTCGCCGCGCACGATGCGCCCGAGCGCCTCGCAGCGCTGCGCCACCACGGCGTCGTCGGGCGCCTGCTCGCGCCACGGATAGTCCTTGCGCTCGGGGAAGCGGCACACGTGCGCCAGCCCCACATAGGCGGCAAGGCTGCGGGCGGCACGATCGGCCGCGTCCTCGCCGCTCACAATGTAGACCGTGGGGCGCGGACGGCGCGCAAACTGGGCGGCAGCCATAAGCGTGCGACCCGACTGAGACACGGCCAGCGTCACGTCCTCGCCAGCATCGAGCCCGGCCTCGACGGTCTGCAGCGCCTCGGCAGTGTAGAGCTGCGCGGCTATACGGTGAATGAGCATGCTGTTCCTCCGGCATCGCAACGCCAAAAGCCCGCCGGGGCAAGCTCGGCGGGTCGTACGTCAAATACATTGTCTGTCATGGTAGCGCATGGAGAGAACTCCGGCTCAAGGGCAAACCCGGCCCCGCAAAAAACGCCAGACGAAGATGCGTTCCGCCCTACCCCGTCACGCGCACGCTGGGGCACAAATCTGCCAGCGGACACTCGCTGCACTTGGGTTTGCGGGCGTCGCAGATCTCGCGACCAAAGGTAATCCACTGATGGTTGACCGACTCCCAATACTCGTGCGGCAAAATCTTGAGCAGATCCTGCTCGGTCTTGAGCGGCTCCTTGGCATGCGTCTTGGGACTCAACATCAGGCGGTGCGCAATGCGGTTGACGTGCGTGTCCACCGCAATGCCCTCCACGATGCCATACCCCACGTTGAGCACGATGTTCGCCGTCTTGCGTCCCACGCCCGGCAGCTTTACAAGCTCCTTCATGTCGGCCGGCACCTCGCCGCCATAGTCGGCGACGATCATCTGCGCGGCCTCGACGGCATGCTTGGCTTTGCTCTTGTAGAAGCCGAGTGACCTGATGGTGTCCGCCACGTCAGCCACGCTCGCCCCGGCCATGGCCTCGGGCGTGGGCCACTGGGCAAACAGCCGCGGCGTCACCTTGTTGACCTGCGCATCGGTCGTTTGCGCCGAAAGCAGCACCGCGATCAGCAGGCGGAAGGGATTCTCGTGGTCCAAAAAGCACTCGACCGGGCCATAGCGACGGTTGAGGCGCTCACACACCTCGATGGCGCGCTCGCGCTTGGCGGCATTGGTCTCGCGTGGCATAACGACTCCTCGGCTCAACGGCACAATAAACTGATAGGCACAATTGTCCCACGTCCGAGACGCTTACGCCTCCAAGAATGCGCCGGTCTGACGACTCCACAGGCTCGCGTACTCGCCGCCCGCCTCGACGAGCTGCACATGCGTGCCGTCCTCGACGATCTCGCCATCCGCCAGCACCACAATGCGATCGAGCGCCGCCACGGTGGACAGGCGGTGCGCCACCACAATGGAGGTACGTCCACGCATCAGGTTTTCGAGCGCCTCCTGCACCAGCGCCTCGGACTCGCTGTCGAGGGCAGAGGTCGCCTCATCGAGCACCAGAATCGGCGCGTCGGTTAGGATGGCGCGGGCGATAGCCACACGCTGACGCTGGCCGCCCGAGAGCTTAACGCCACGCTCGCCCACCATGGTGTCAAAGCCACGGGGCAAGCGGTCGATAAACTCCAGGGCATTGGCCAGGCGCGCCGCCTCACGAATCTGCTCATCAGTGGCGTTGGGACGACCGTAGGCAATGTTTTCGCGAATGGAGCGGTGAAACAGCAGCGCCTCCTGCGGCACGTAGGCAACCTGGCGGCGAAGGCTCTGCTGCGTACAGCGCGAGACGTTCTGGCCGTCCACGAGCACGCGGCCGCCCTGCACATCGTCCAAGCGCAGCAACAGCTTGGTAAGCGTCGACTTGCCCGAGCCCGATTTACCCACCAGGCCCACGCGCTGGCCCGCCGCCACGTGAAGCGTCAGGTCGTCGAACACGTTCTCGCCCGCCGCGGCGTCACGATATGCAAAGCTCAGGTGCTCAAAATCAATCGCACCTTCGGTCACTTTGAGCTCAGGGGCGTCCGGGTCGTCTGCCACCAAACGTGGCTCATCCAGCACGCGCGTCATCTCGACCGCATCGCCCAAAGCACGGTTAATGCGCTGCATCATGGAACTCACGTAGTTCAGGCGCATGGTGAGGTTATAGGTGTAGGTAAAGATCATGACGAGCGAGCCGGCCGAGATGCCAAACCACGCGTTGCCGCCCGCCACGAACACACTCACCACGGCCATGGTGATGACGATAAGGCCCGAGGTCGTAAAGTTGCGCTGCATCATGGCGTGCATCGAGACCGTTTCGGCATCGCGCGCGGCACGATCGGCGGTGTCGAACAGATCGCGTTCAAAGTCCTCTCGCCCGCAGGTCTTGACGGCCAAGATGTTCGTGACCGCGTCGGACAGCACACCCGAGAGCTTGTTTTGTGCGGCGGACGTCGCGGCCGAAAGCGGCATGATGCGCTTGTACATAAGCCAGACAAACGCGATGTAGACGACCATGATGCCCACCAGGATCACGGTAAATGTGGGCACCACCGGAGCGAGCGCCGTCACCGTGCAGACAACCGAGGTGATGGTAGGAATGAGCGAATACACCGTCACGTCGACCAGACCCGTGTAGCCGCTCATAAAACGGCTCGTCTGGCTCACAAGCGATCCGCCAAAGCGGCTGGTGTGGAATGTCATGGATTGATTGGAGAGCGTGTCGAAGCACAGGCGCGCCAGGTGATAGTTGCCTGCGATCTCGAGCTTGTAGACGGTGTAGTCCTGCAGCTTGGAGAGGATCTGGCCCACCAGGTTGACGAGCACGAGCGCCAAAATGTAGGGACCGAAGACCTCAAACACCTGGTCGCCCGCTACGGGGCCGGCTTGGACACGATCGACGATGAGGGCCATAACGTAGGTGTTGGCAAACGTGAGCAAAAAGATGTAGCCCGCCGACGAGAACACCGAGAGAAAGACGATCAGCGGCTGCGTGCGCGTGACATCCCAAAAACGCTGCAGCGTGCGGCGCACGGTTGAGCGTTTGAGCGGGCTGGTGCTTCTCTGAGACATGGGCTTCCTTTCGCATCTGATAGGGCGAAACGCCATTGTTGCACACTAAAGCGCACTTCAGGCAAGCGCGATGCGAAAAGCGCCCGCGCCGTGCTTGCGCCGGCGCCCCGCCGTCAGATGCAGCTAGTCCTCGTCTTTTTGGTCTGCGGGCAGGTCTGCGGACTCCAAGCCCAAAATCGCGTCGGCCTCCCGCGCGTCTTCCAGCGCGTCGATGTCCTTGAGTTTGCGCTCCATGACGTTGGTGCGCGTGGTGATGATGCCCTCGACCGTTTTGCCCGCGGTCTCGATCTGCTGCTGGGCGCGGCGCAGCGCCGCCTGATAGCGCGGTAGTTCGGCCTTGACGGCGGAAAGCACGCGTAGCACGTCGTCGGTGCGCTTTTGCAGCCTAAACGTCTGGTAGCTCATCTGCAGGCTGTTGAGGATGGCCGCCATGGTGCTGGGGCCGGCAACGTTGACGTGATAGTCGCGGCCCAGGGTCTCGATAAGCCCAGGGCGCGTGACGACCTCGGCGTACAGGCCCTCAAACGGAACGAACAGAATGCCAAAGTTGGTGGTCGCGGGCACGCTCAGGTACTTTTCGCAGATGTCCTTTGCCTCGCGCTTCACCATGGTGTCGAGCGTCTTGCGCGCGGCGGCGACGGCCTCCGCGTCGCCCGACTCCTGGGCGTCGAGCAGATGCTCATACGCATCGCCCGGGAATTTGGAGTCGATTGGCAGCAGCACGGGGTCTCCCTCGTCTACCGGCAGCTTGACGGCAAACTCAACGCGCTCCGAGGCGCCGGGCTTGGTGGCGACGTTTTCCAGATACTGGTCGGGCGTAAGGATGTCCGCCAGGATCGCGCCCAGCTGCACCTCGCCCAAAATGCCACGCGCCTTGACATTGCCCAGCACGCGTTTAAGGTCGCCCACGCCGGTGGCGATAGATTGCATATCGCCCAGGCCCTTATACACGGCCTCGAGCTGGTCGCTCACCTGCTTAAACGATGCCGACAGACGGTCGTTGAGCGTGCGGGAGAGTTTCTCGTCCACCGTCGCGCGCATCTGATCGAGCTGCACGTTGTTGTCCTTGCGGATGGCGCCCAGCTGGGCATCGACCGTCTCGCGCACCTTGTCTAGGCGCTGCTCGATGCCCTCGCGGTTGGCGCCGAGCTGTTGGGTCGTCTCGCGGCGCAGGTCATCCATACGGTCGCCCGCCTGCGAGAACTCACGCGCGATGGTCAGGTAGCGCTGCTGCTCCACGGCGGCGTCGGTCGTCTGCTGCTGTGCGATGGCGTTTGCGGTGCGTCGGGTTTCGGCCAACGCGACGTTGAGGGTATCGAGTGTACTGTTGGCCTGCTCGAGCGCCGCGAGCGTCTCGGCGTCGCTGTCGCCACGCTCCCGCAGCTCGGCACGAAGACCTTTAAGCTGCAGGGCGCAAGCCACAGCAACCCCCACCGCCACCAAGGCAATCACAACAAGCACAATATCAATAGCAGACATAAACTCCGCCCAACAAACCCAATCGAGCACCAATCAAAGCCGCGATCAATCTTACCCTGTCAAACGCAGTTCATGTCCAATCGAGCGCAGACAAGTTACCTTTGCGCTATGGGTGCTGGTCCGCTAGCTCTCCCAGCTGGCGCGGATGGTTGCTGCGACATCCCCCAAGCGCTGACCAAGAGCTGCCAAGTGCTGAAGTACCTCATTGGGCGAGGCGCCGTTGAGGATGCACGTGAGGGCATATGAGGCCAAGAAGATTGTCGCGAGCCCCATCGGGATCAGCACGATCATCGCCAGCGTACGCAGGCGCTGGGCCCAGAGACGGTGACGCGCACGACGTTTATCGAACGCGAGCTCCTGCGCATATGAATCCTGCTGTACGGAATAGGCCTCTGGCGCCGAGTCACACCCGGGCACAGCTGCAGGTACAGCAGCGGGCACGACATTTTGCGCAAAGGGCTGGGCTGCCGCCCCTTGCATTTGCATCTCCATGAGTCGTTGCTGCTGACGCAGCATGCGCTCAGCTTGTTGCTGCGGAGTCTCAAGAAACAGATCCATGCTGGCCTCCAAAATCGGAGCATTCGATGCTTACGACCAGCATCCCGCACCGCCATGACCGCGACAACGCAATCGCCGGCAATAGCCACAAAGTTTCTTTTGCTCAAAAGCCGTCGAAAAGCCCAACAACTCCCCTACCAGCACTTTCTCTGAGCTTTTTTCGCCAGCAATCTTTTGGCCTTCCACTCTTACGCCAACTGACCAAAATCTAACCAAAAACTTGACGAAAATTGTGAAGACAGGGACCCCACACAAAAACGTGCCGCCCCAAAAGGGGCGGCACACAAACTTCTAATCAGCTTTTCAGTAACGAGCACGCGACGACCCGAAGCCGGAGCGCAGGGCGGGAGGCCGGATCGCCTTCCCTCAACGCGACCCTGCGGAGCCGTGAGCGGGGAGGGAAGGCGATC